>CAVWML010000035.1:0-141032 GCA_963756045.1 uncultured Actinomycetota bacterium | reverse complement strand
CGTTTGGCATGACAAGTACAGAACAGCGCGCCGAGCGCTGGCATGTCGAGTATCCGGTATAGGCTGGGCGCCATCAGCGACGATGGGTCAGCGAGGTGGATGCCGGCCTTCCTCGCCCTGCTGCGTACACATGCACGGCTGTATGACCAGCTTGAACTCGACGTCCGCCGTATCAGCGGGCTCAGCGTGGCGCGTACGACGTTCTCACGCTCCTGGAGATGGAAGGCGGTCGGCTCCGGCTCACCGATCTGGCTCAGGCCATGGTCTTGTCACCGTCTGGGTTGTCGAAGCTACTCGACCGCATGCAGGAGTCGGGCCTCGTCGAGCGACAACCCGATCCGGACGATGCCCGCTCGACGTTCGCGGCCATCACCAGGCACGGCCGCGGGATAGTGCGGAAGACCCGCCAGCGCCACCACGCATTCCTGCAACACATCTTCGGCGACGTGCTCGATGATCGCGACATCGCCGATCTCACTCGGATCATGGCCCGAATCGACGCAGGCTTGCCACGCTGACGTCCCGTGCCGCTTCGGGTGCCGTGCGCAGCCGACGGGCTTGACCAGTTTCGAGCACCCAAACTGCGTCCGGAGCGACCACTCACACCACGACCCACTCACCTCCGCTTCGGCGGCCCGCTTGAGCCCCGTTTCGGCTGGAGCGGGGAAGCCGGCGCGCGTACATCACCGCGACCTGATCCGGGACTGCGTCCGCTCACGCATGTCAGATCACTTCGAGCGCTGACGCGGCTACTAGACGATTCCGTAGGGCCGGTGTCTGGCCAGACTCGGTCCAGGTGATCGGCGGGAAGCTCTCCATGCGGCTGCCCACCCGCTGAAGGTGTGGCTCACTATCGGTCTGCGTCCCGCCGGTCACCGTGACGAGGCGTGGCTCAAGAAGGGACTGCCCAGCTCGTAGTAGCAATGCCCACCTCGCCGTCCACATCGGAGCGAACAGGCGGGAGCAGCACATGGAGCACGTCATCATCGGGGTCGATCCCCACAAGCTGTCGGCCACCATCGAGGTCGTCGACGAGCGCGAGCAGCTGCTCGGCTCAGGTCGGTTCACCACCGACCGGGCCGGCTACGCAGCGATGCGCAAGTACGCCGAAGCCTGGCCCGATCGGGTCTGGGCGGTCGAGGGCAGCAACGGAGCCGGCCGGCCGCTGGCGCAGCGGCTGCTCGAGGACGGCGAGCAGGTCGTCGACGTCCCGCCAAGCTGGCTGCCCGGGTGCGGCTGTTCGACACCGGCCACAACCGCAAGACCGACGCCCACGACGCGCACGCGGTGGCGGTGGTCGCGGTCCGCACCAAGACCCTGCGGGTGCTGCAGCTCGACGGCGAGCTCGAGGCGCTGCGGATGCTCACCGACCGCCGCGAAGCCCTGACCCGGCGTCGGGTCCAGACCGTCGACCGGCTGCAGGCGCTGCTCGCAGAACTCCTTCCTGGGCAGGCGAAACGCGACATCACCACCGGTCAGGCCAAGACGATGCTGGCCTCGGTGCGGCCGCGTGACATCGCCGGCAAGACCCGCCGACGCATCGCCGCCGAGGAGCTGGCCGAGCTGGTCGCGGTCGAGGCGAAGATCAAGAAGGCCACCGCCGAGCTCAAGGCGATCGTGATCGCCCGCGGCTCACACCTGATGGACCTCCACGGCGTCGGACCCGTCGTGGCCGCCCGGGTCCTGGCCGACGTCGGCGACGTCACCCGGTTCGCCGACCGCAACCGGTTCGCCTCCTGGACCGGCACCGCACCACTCGACGCCTCCTCCGGTGAGCAGAACCGCCACCGGCTCTCCCGCGCCGGGAACCGACGGATGAACCACATGATCCACATCGCCGCGATCAGCCAGATCCGCCTCGACACCGAGGGCCGGGCCTACTACCGGCGCAAACGAGCCGAGGGCAAGAAGCCCCTCGAAGCGCATCAGGTGTCTCAAGCGCAGGATCTCCGACGCCATCTACCGACAGCTCCTCGCCCGACGCCGCCGACACAGGCAGCGTGGCACGGGCCCGGGAGGGCACTGCGGGGCGACTCTTGATTCCAGCGCGGTCGACCTGCCCCCGCACATCGACACTTCGGATCAGCCACTTCCCGGACCCGCGCGCAAGACGCTACGCCCGACCGGTTGACAACAGAAGGGAGCCGGAGTGACGCAGGTACTGAGGCACCCCAGAATCCGACAGGTCCGGTAAAACGTGAACGTCGCGGTCGTCGTCCGCTGGCCGCGGCTCCGGGTCAAGCCACGTTGAGCCCTCTCTAGGGCTTTTCACTCATCGGCGAGGAGCGCATAGATGCGTCCGTCGATCCAGCCGAGATCCCGATGCAGCGCATCTCGACACCCGCGCGTTTCCAGCCGCATTCCGATCTTCTCCATCACACGCCAGGAGGGCCGGTTCGCCTCGAACGTTGCGGCCACCACTCGCCGCACCCCTAGTTGGCTGAAGCACAGCGTCACTAACGCCCGTCCTGCTTCCGTCGCCAACCCCTGGCCCTGGTGCCCAGGTGCGATCAGCCAGCCCAGCTCGGCATCGGTCGCGGCCGCGTCGTGGCTCACCTCCTTCTGGGCGACGCCGTCGTGGACGTGGGCCAGCAGCTCGCCGATGATCTGCCCGTCCATCTCGACAGTGAGGACGTGTGGCGCGATTGCCGGGTCGCAGAACCGCTCCCGCCACCCTTCGAGGTCGACCGGCACCGACTGCGCCCACATCGCCACCTCAGGTCGAGTGCGGAGTGCGAAGAGGGCCTCGGCATCCTCGACGCGACAGGGCCTGATCAAGAGCCGCTCGGTCATCAAGGGCCAGTCCAGATCGGTGAGCTTTGTCGGCACAGGGCGGATCTTGCCAGAGTCTGCAGGGTGCGGACCTGGTCCCTGGTGCACTCGCAGCCGCGGGTGGGCGCCCCCTCGGGTTCCGACTGACCGACCGCACATCGGCATGTGCGTGCGCGGACAGCGGCATGTCCGGACGTCGCTGGAATCCGCCCACGGCGACGGATAGTGGGGTGCACGGTCGCGCAGTCCGCATCGCACGTTCGTAGTGCTCTAGGAGTCCCTACCGCGACCCTCAAGAAGAGTCGTGACCTCTACCCCTACGAAGGGGCGATCAGACGCTGAGAGCGTACTCGGCGTGCTCGGCGCGGCGAGGGCCCCGCGCGAGCGCCAGTGCCCGGCGTTCGATCAGGACCCAGGACAGGGCCGCGGACCCGGGAGCGTGCAGGCGATCGAGAGCACCGAGAACCCGACCCAGCCGACGGCTCCGAGTCCAGCCACGAGGAGCGCCTGCTGCACCGGGAAGGCATAGATGTAGAGGCCGTAGGACACGTCGTGATGCAGGACCAGCATCGGTAGCCGTCCCAGCCACAGACTTCCCGCGACACACAGGTACGCCAGCGCCGGAGCCCCCAGCAGGCGATAGTCGGGCAGGCCCACCGAGATTGTCAGCACGCACGCTGCGGCGACCAGCCACCGCCCGGACATGGGGATGCGGTCGGCGAAGAACCACAAGAGGCCGCCCAGGCTGAACATCAGCAGGCACCGCGACCCCAGCCAGAACCAGGCGCCCGTGTAGCTATCGAGGCCCTCCACCTGCAGCATCAGGGCGCTGAGCCAGGCGAACCCGGCCACCGCGACGAGCACCTCACGAGTCAACAGCCGGGTGAGACCCAGGGCCAGGACGAGGAGGTAGCAGAGCACTTCGTAGCGCAACGACCACAGCGAGCCGTCCCACGACGGGTAGAGCACCCTGTGGGGAGAGCCGTCGATGGCCCACTGGCTCGCCAGGAAGGTTCCGCTGCGCCACATGTAGGACCACTGGCCCGCCCTGGTGACGGGGCCGTCGACCATTGGGACGAGGAGCAGCGCCGTCAGCGCGAGGCAGACCCAGAGTCCCGGCAGCAGCCTCGCCGCTCGCGCACGCAGGTACACGCTCGCTCGGGGGCGCCTCGTCCAGGCGCGGCAGATCAGGAACCCGGAGACAGCGAAGAACCCGTCGACCGCGAGGTCCCGACGAACCGCTCCACAGACGGCGAGAGCCACGTGTCGCCCAGCAGCGCGTAGAGGCGTCATGATCAGCCTCGACGGCCAGCGCGAGCCGGATGAGGTTGAGCGCGTTGCGGTCGGTACCGAAGCGCTGCCCGAGAGACTCGTGCACCCGAGAATGATCCCGCCTGGGTGTCCCATTTGTCTCACGAACAGTTCCCATGACCGAAGCTGGCTACTCCTCCGCCCCCCGAGGCTGGGATCCAGCTCACCCGGCACTGCCAGGCACCTCAGGGTCGCCGCGCCGGCCGCAGTGCCCTCAGGCCCACTCGACTCAGCGTGACCGGGCCCCGTCGCGGCAGATGAGTGCGTTGATCCTTGATGGCCGATCCAGTGAGCGGCACGATCTGGGCATGACCGTGACCCCCGGAGAAGCAGGACTCCTGGACGAGGTCGCCCGCGTCTTCGAGCCGTTGGTGTTGGGTGCGTCCCGAGGGGACACACTTCGTTGCCGAGATCATGAAGCCGGACGGCACGGTCGCGTGGCCGGACTACGCGATCGGTCCGAGCGACCTGCTCGCCAGGTTGGCGGCGGAGCAGAGGTTCTTAGTCGAACAAGAGGGCACAGGTTCGGAGCCCGGGACCACATACGTAGAGAAGGCGGAAGCGCGACTGCAACGATGGCTGACTCCCGACCAGAGTTGACGCCGTAAATCGGCCTGACTGACCGGATCTCGGCAGATGAGTGCGGGGTCTGGGGTCCGTAGACGTTCCAGCAAGTTCCGGGTTGCGCCTTCACCGGCGATTCGTCCGACTCCTGCTGCGAACGGTATGGGGACTCGGACCGCTCGAGTGGCCCGGAGACCGCCTCGCCACCTCGACCTCCGCGAGGCAGCGTTCTACCAGCGCGCTAGCCCCGCATCGAGCTAGCCTCGCAGTGAGCCTGTGGTCTCGGCGGTCTTGGCCACGCACATCACCGACTTGTCGTCGCCGCCCCAGTGGTCCTGGGTGGGGAGGTAGGGCACGATCTGCGTGTTGACGGCGGTGGATGAGTGCCTGGCGTAGGACCCGAAACGGGTCTGGCATCCGTGCTCGGCGAGCGACTCGACCGTGCCTTCTCCGGGCAATTGGCGGGGTAGGTCGAAGATCGCAAAGACCTCGTCGAGATGTTTCGCGGTGCACGGAACGACGTCGACGTAGCCCGTCGAGTCGCCGGTGCTCATGTCGCGGACACAGTCGCCCACTTGCAGGCTGACCACGTTCACGGTCTGCACGATCTCCGCAGCCGGGGAAGCCGACGTGGCGGCGACGTGCGCGGCGTGGTGCGGAACACGAGAGCCGAACCAGCTGATCGCGACCAAGGCGACGACCGCCGCGATGAGGAACCACTCGACCAGGCCCAACCTGCGTCCCCCGCCACGTGCAGGGTCTGCCGAGGATGCGGTGGTCGCCGTCGTTGGGTTCCACATGGCAGGCCTGGAGGCTTCCGGGAGTCCCTTGGGGCTGGTCGCAAGCACAACACCGAAGCCAGCACATTCCGGGCGGCTGGTCTCCTCACCGCTGGTCTCGGCTGGGCTGGTCTCGGCTGGGCTGGTCTCGGCTGGGCTGGTCTCGGCTGGGCTGGTCTCGGCTGGGCTGGTCTCGGCTGGGCTGGTCTCGGCTGGGCTGGTCTCGGCTGGACCGGTCGTGTCCGTGAGGTGTTCGTCGGGGCGGACCGCGCCCACCGAAAGGGCTTCCTGGGGGCGCTTGGACTGTTCGGCCGCCAGCAGACGCGTCAGGCGGATCCCACCTCGCAGAAAGAAGAGCGAGATGACGCCGAAGAGCCAGACGGCCCAAGCCTGCGCACCGTCCCAGAACAGAAGAGCGGCGATGAAGGCAAAGCAACATGCTTCGAAAAGCCAGGCATTGCGCCCGCGTCGCAAGCGGTCCTCACGGGTCTGGGTCCCGGTGCGCATGCGTTCACGTAGTGCGGCTCGTTGGGCGGCCCGTTGGGCTCGGCGTTCGGCCTTGCCGACGCCGGCGTCTGCACGAGAAATGATGCCCATGTCGACACCTCTGAGCCCTGGTACCCGGAGTGTAGGTGCCGCGGTCCATGAGGGGCCAGCAGTTGCAGGGTGTCAGGCGTTGCCGTCCTGGCGGTGGCGCCATCGCTCGCGGCACAGGACCCGGTAGCTGACCTGGTCGGTCCCGGCGACGTCGCCGACGACTCCCTGTTCTCCCAGTTGTCGACCACCAGGCGCACCTCGAGGCAGACACGTGCCGGCCGGCGCACCGGCAGACTCGCGTCATGTCACCCGGACATCACTGAAAATGGCCGTGCGGGTGCTGACTGGGCTGGCTGACCAGGTTGACCAATGAATGAGCCGGCCGCTACTGGTGGCCGGCGATGAACCAGACCCTGCGCACCGACATGACCCGTGGCGCCGGGTAGTTGATTCGCGGGTCGCCGGTCAATCCCACCTTGACGCGCCAGGTCGGCCTGGACTTGTCGATGACGTCGCCCTCCTGAGGGTTGGCGAGCACGTTGTACTCGGCGTAGCCGGGGGCCTTTCCCTGGAAGCCGCAGATGCCGACGTGGTTCAGGCATCCGTAGGCCGGCCACATCTGATCTGCTCTGCCTCCCCAGGCGCCGCCGTAGTGGAAGGTGAGTCTGCTGCCGTCGGAGAGCTCGACCTGGAGCGGCACGGGGTCGCCGTGGGCGGGTGTGTTCGGGTTGACGTGGTGGGCGTCACGACGCGCAGTGTGTGGCTGTCCGGGTTGGCGTTGTCGAGGCACCAGATCTGTTGCGACGAGGTGGGCGAGGTCCAGCACGCGGTTGTCGAGTCGGCGGTGGAGCCGCACGCGTGGGTTCCGGCTCCGAGGGCGTACGGCGAGCCTTCGTCTCCGGTGCAGTCGACGGCGGTGCCGGACGCGGAGCTGAGGATCTGGCTGGTGTCGAGGTGCCAGCCAGGCTGCAGGCCACCGTTGGCGGTGAACGGGTTGACGATGTCGCGGATCGTGGGTGGCGAGTCGACGGCCTGCTCGACCTTGGTGATGGTCGTCAGGGCGACGGTGAGGAAGCCGGCGTTGTTTGTCTCGTCGCTGTGCCAGCACCTGATCCCGCCCTTCCTCGGGCCCATGCGCGCGGCGCCGGGCCTCGCTCAGGTGCTGGGCGACTCCCCCTTCGAGCAGAACGTCATGCTGATCACCCGCTTCCCGAAGGACCCGGAGGACCACTTCTCGAAGCTCATCCCGAAGCTCCGCGAGGCGGTCGCCGCACACGGGCTGCGGCTGCTGGTCGCCAGCGACGGCATGAAGGAAGACACGCTCTGGGCCAACGTGGTGACCTACATGTGGGCCTGCAAGTACGCCATCGTCCTCCTCGACAAGCCCGGGGAAGCTCTCAACAGCAACGTGCTCATCGAGGTCGGCGGGATGCTGATGACCGGCCGCAGGTGCGCCATCCTCCGGGACAACAGCGTCCCCGCGATGCCGTCCGACCTCGTCGGGCACATCTACAAGGCGACCGACCTCGCGGACCACGAGGCGAGCGTCGACGAGATCCACAAGTGGATCCGCGATGACCTCGGGCTCGGGGAGTGCGGGAGCTGCCCGTCGAAGGAGGCTGCCTAGGTTCGAGGGGCAGTCCTATGAAAGCCCGACGAACGGCTGGCTCAGGGCAATGCGGCGCCCACTGGACTTGAGTATCCGCTCGACCAGCTCCGGGACCTCGCCCCTGGTGAGGATCACGTTGGTCAGCTCGTCACGACCGTTGCGCGCGATGAACGCCCGGCTCGGATCGTTGATCCAGATCTCCTCGACATGAAGGTTGTCTAGCTCCATGAAGGTAACTGTCACGTCATAGTGGGCGGTAAGCCTCAGGTCTCCTGCGTTTCCTGGAGCACGACGAACGCCGCCGCGACGTCGGCTGCGTCATCGTGGGTGAGGGAGACGAGGACGGTGTAGTCGGCCATCGAATCGGCGATCTCGCCGTGGAGTCGGATCGCTGGGCGGCCCCAGGCGTCGGTGCGGACCTCGATCTCGCGGAGGTCGACGTGGGCGGGGTCGATGACCTCGGGGTGGCCGAAGCAGGTGCTCGACCAGGCCTTGATGACTGCCTCCTTGGCGGCCCAGCGGGCAGCGAGGCTCGCGGCCTCGCTGCCGGCGCCGGAGCGGGCCGCGCGGCGTTCACCGGGGGTGAAGGCCCGCGCGAACCGGGTGCCGGGTTCGGCTAGCTGTTCGGCGAAGGCGGTGATGCCGGCTGCGTCGATGCCGACCCCTACGGCGTTCTGCAGTTCCTCCGGGGTGAACGTGCCGGCCGGGCCCTTCGAGACTGGACTTCGTCCTTCCTCAGGGACCCGGGCTGCACCTTCTTCAGGGACCCGGTTCGCGATCTCCTCCGGTACTCGACGTGTGTCGGTCATTTGGCCGCCCGGGCGTAGACGCCGTCCTTACCCAGCCTTGCTGCCGGGTCGACGAGCATGGCGGTCTCGTCGGCCTTGGTGTCCGCCTGGTCGGAGGAGGCGAAGCGGCGCTTCTCGGCCTTCTCGAAGAGCGGGGCGCCGCCGGTCATGGCGTCGAGGCGGCGGGTCTCTCCGGCGACCAGTCGGGCCGTCGCACGAGCCAACCACTCCGAACGCTGCGACGTCGACAGCGAGGCCACGAAGGCGCCCGGGTGGGCGACCGCGACCATGGCCGAGACGTGGCCGAAGCCGAGGCTGGTCAGCACGCCTGCCTTGATCGGGCCGACGGGCAGGGACTGCCGCAGCCAGACCAGGTGCTCGTGCTCGGTCAGCTCCTCGTCGACGCAGTCCAGGCCGCGGTTGGGCGGCAGCGTCCCGGTCGCCAGCATCTGGCACATGCCGTTCAGCTGGAAGGCGGCGGCGCCGCCCTTGGCGTGACCGGTCAGCGACTTCTGGCTCACGACGTACAGCGGGTTGCCCGCGGTACGGCCGAGCGACTCGGCGAGCTTCTCGTGCAGCGTCGACTCGTTGGGGTCGTTGGCCGCGGTCGAGGTGTCGTGCTTCGACACCACGGCCAGGTCGTCGGCCCCGAGACCGACCGAGGCCAGCCCGCGGGCCAGCGGCGACTGCTTGCCGCCGATGCCGGCGCCCAGCGCGCCCATCCCCGGTGCGGGGATGGAGGTGTGGATGCCGTCGGCGAACGAGCCGGCATAGGCGATCACACCGAGCACGGGCAGGCCCATCTCGACGGCGACGTCACCACGGGCGAGGACGACGGTGCCGCCGCCCTGGCCCTCGACGAACCCGCCGCGACGGCGGTCGTTGGGCCGGCACACGTGGCGCTCGTCGATGCCCTTGGCGAGCATCTCGGCGGTGTCGGCGGTGGCGCTCATGTTGCCGAAGCCGAGGATGCCCTCGATGCCGAGGTCGTCGAAGCCGCCGGCCACGACCACGCTGGCCTTGTCGAGGCGGATCTTGTCCACGCCCTCCTCGACGCTGACCGCAGCCGTGGCGCACGCGGCGACCGGGTGCACCATCGCGCCGTACCCACCGAGGTAGGCCTGCACGGTGTGCGCCGCGATCACGTTGGGCAGCGCCTCCTGGAGGACGTCGTTCGGCGGCGTCTCCCCGAGAAGGGCGTCGACGTACATCTTCCGGGTGGACTGCATGCCGCCGATGCCGGTGCCCTGGGTGTTGGCGAACTTCGTCGGGTGGATCCAGCGCAGCAGCTCGGCCGGCTCGAAGCCGCTCGAGATGAACGCGTCCACCGTGGCGACGAGGTTCCACGCGGCCAGACGGTCGACCGACTCGGTCATCGAGCCCAGGCCCCACACCTTCGGGTCGAACCCGTCGGGCACCTGCGCGCCGACGAAGCGCGAGAGCTTGAACCGGCGCGGCACCCGGATCTGGCTGCCGGCCAGTCGGGTGACCAGCCAGTCGCCGTCCTCGGTCGGGGCGATCCGCGTCTTCGACGGGTCGGCCTCGGCGAAGGCGTCGGCCTCGTCCTTGGTGCGGACGACGAACGACGTGTCCTCCTCGAGGAAGACGGGTACGACGAGGGGCGCGGTGTTGTCGAGCATGGCGCCGTCGTCGCGGTAGCGCCGGATGCCGACGTTGCCCTCGATCTGCTCGGCGTACTTCTCGACGACCTCGGCCTCGGTCAGCGGCTCGCCCGACGCGACGTCGTGCCAGCCGGCGACCGGCTGCTGCTCCCAGACGATGAGTCCGGTGGTCCACGCGAGCTCGAGGACGCCGGCCGGGGACAGGTGGTCCTCGACCTCCATCTCGAAGCGGGTGCGCGCGGAGCCGACCGGCCCGACCTCACCCGAACCGACGATGACGACCAGGTCCTCGGGCTTCGCCTTGATCGACGGCCAGTCCATCGTCGGCTGGGTGGTGCCCCAGCCGGCGGGGTGGGTCAGGGCGAGGAGGGCGTCGTCCTTGGTCTCGACAGGCTCGACCGGCGTGGGCTGAGTTTCGCGGGCCTCGCGTGCGAGCTCCGCGAGGTCGAGGTCGACCTCGCCCAGCCCGCCGGTGAGGTCGGTGACGATCGGTGCCTCGGCGGCTGCCGTGCGCGACTCCGGGCTGCACAGCGCGAGCAGCTCGGCGGACATCTCCTGCGGCGACCAGGTGCGGACGCCGGCCTCGGTGACGGCGTCGACCAGCGGGTCGTTGTGCCCCATCAGGCCGGTGCCGCGGACCCAGCCGATGTGGGCGTGGGCGAGCGAGACCCGCTGCGCCCAGTCCTTCTCGGCGTGCCAGCGCGTCACGAAGGCGTCGAACGCGGCCTTGGCCTCGCCGTACGCACCGTCGCCGCCGAAGCGGCCGCGGTTGGGCGAGCCCGGCAGTACGACGTGCACGCGACGCCCGATCCGGTGGTCGGCGCCCTGGGCCGCGAGGCCCGTGACCAGGCGCTCGACACCCCAGACGAGGATGCGGAACTCCACCTCGGCCCGCGAGCCGGCGTCGGCCGCCGAGCCCTGGACCGCGGGAGCGGCGAACGGGAAGACCAGCGTCGGCGCGAGCGCCGGACGCAGCTCGGTCTTCTGCCCGCCGGCCGTCTCCACGACGGGGGAGGAGACCCACTCGACGAGCGCGTCGACGTCGGCGAAGGAGGCCAGGTTGGCCGGCAGCACCCAGAGGGTGGCGCCGGTCGAGGCGTGGTCGCGGTAGAGGCCGCGGAAGAACGCCAGCCGCTCCTTGTCCAGACGCGACGTGGTCGCGACGACGGTCGCACCGCCACGCAGCAGGTCGGCGACGACGGCGCCGGCGATCGAGCCGGGAGCGGCGCCGGTGACCACGGCCACCTCGTCGCGCCACTGCAGCGGCGGCCCCCGTCGACTTCAGGGCATCGCCGTAGAAGGAGACCAGGTCCTGGCGCTTCTCGCGCTTGGCGCGGTCCAGCCACCAGCCGGCCTGCGCCTTGGCGGCGGCGTCGAGGCCGACGAAGCTGTGCTCGCGGGCCTCCTCGTCACCGATCCAGACGCGGGCGAAGTCCTCGCGGACCGAGGCCCACCGGTCGTCCAGGAGTACGGCGCGACGCTCGTCGAAGGACGGCGCCACCTTGCGGGCCCAGTCGGAGCCCAGCTCGGACTCGACGAGCTGCACGAGCTCGGCGTCGAGGTCGTCGGACTCCTCCGCGACCGGCTCGGACAGGCCGAGCTTGCCGAGCAGGTGACGCGCGGTCGAGGCGAGCACACCGTCCTTGCCGGTGATCGACGCGGTGATCTCGTCGAGCGCGGCGGAGTCGACCATCGCGCCGTCGCCACCACCGGTCGCCGGGCAGGTCGACCTGCACGCCCTGCGCCTTGCCGACCGCCTGGACGGCGTGGTCGACGACGGAGTTCAGGTCGCTCAGGTCGATGCCGAAGCCGAGGTCGCCGCCGCGGGTCGAGGACCCGTCGCGGAGGCCCGCGGCGAGCTCGGCCTGCACGTGGCTGACCCAGCCCGGGCCGAGCTGCCAGGTGTCCTTGACGCGGTCGACGATGGCGCCCGGCTTGCTGCCGGCCGCACCGGCGAACTTGCGCAGGCTCTCGCTGATCGCCTCGGTGAGCACCGGGCCGAACGCGCTGTAGGTGCGCGCCAGCTTGGTCACCGTGACGGCCAGGGCGCTCCAGTCGGCCTCGGCCGCACCGTCGATGGCACCGAGCGAGAGCTCGGCCCCGAGGTCGACGAGCAGCTGGTTGCGCCGCGAGGAGACGCCGTCGCACAGCGCCTCGATCGTGTCGGCGCTGCCGATCTGGTCGGGCCGCACCTTGGTCCGCAGGGCGGCCAGGGTCTTCGTCGCGTCGGCCGCCGTGTAGCTCAGGTCGGCGGGACGCTCGGCGCCCGGGGCGGCCGTCCTGGTCGGGGCCGGCCGCAGTTGCTTGCGCGGAGTCGACGGGCTCAGCCGGCGTCTCGTTGCCCTCGTCGGACGGCTCGTCGTCGAAGTCGTCGTCCACTGCCGGGGTGTCGGTGGCGAAGACGACGGCGGCGTCGCGGGAGGAGTTCACGATCGTCGGTGCGACCCCGTCGTACGACGGCAGCTTGGTGGTGTTCGAGGCCAGGTTCGCCAGGGTCGGCGCGTTGGCCACGCCGACCTCGACGAACTGCTCGATGCCGAGCCCACCTGCTCGGGGGCGCCGAACATCAGGTCCTGGGTCTCGATCCAGCGCACCGGGCTGGCGAACTGCCAGGCGAGCAGCTCGATCAGCAGCGTGCGGCCGAGGCGGGCCGGGTCTGCCTCCCAGGTGGACCAGTCCTTGAGGACCGGCTCCGAGCAGCGGCGAGTGGACGTAGGAGGCGACCTCCTCGACGAACTTCGCGGTCGAGGGAGAACAGCCGAGGCACCAGGTTGGGGATGTAGCGCCCGACCAGGACCGAAGGGTCGATCTTCTCCGGCAGCAGGTCGTCCAGCCGCGCGCGGAAGTCCTCGACGCCCGCGTGCAGCTCGGAGGAGTGGAAGGGCACATCGATGCCCGGCACCAGGATGAACGCCGGCTTGCCGCCGGCGGCCTCGCGCCGCTCCTCGACCTCGGCCTCGAGGGCCTTCAGCCCGGCGACGGTGCCGGCGATGGCGTACTGCGAGCCACGCAGGTTGTAGTTGACGATCTGGATGAACTCGCCGGAACGCTCCGAGACCTCCGCGACGAAGTCGGCGACGTCGTCGTCGGCCAGGTCGATCTGCGAGGGGCGGATCGCGGCGAGGCGGTAGTTGCTGCGGCCCTCGGCGTCGCGCGGCACCAGGTGGTGCATCGCCATGCCGCGCCGGAAGACGATCTCGAGCAGTGCCTCGAGCGGCAGGATGCCGGTGACGGCGGCGAGCGCGTTGTACTCGCCGACCGAGTGACCGCACGTGATCGCGTCCTCGACGAAGACGCCGGCCTCGCGCATCTCGGCCACCTGGGCGACGGCCAGCGTGGCCATCGCGACCTGGGTGAACTGGGTCAGGAAGAGCACGCCGTCGGGGTGGCGGTGCAGCTCACCGTCGGCCCACAGCTCGGTGGGGTTGTCGCGCACCACGGCGAGGATCGAGAAGCCGAGGGCGTCGCGGGTGTGCGTGTCCGCGCGGTCCCAGACCTTGCGGGCGGCAGCGGAGCGGGTGCGGGCCTCGAGGCCCATGCCCTGGCTCTGGATGCCCTGGCCCGGGAAGGCGTACGCCGTCCGCGGAGCCGCCACGACGGCCTGGGCCACCATGGCCAGCTCGCCGCCTCCCTCGGCAGAGTCGGCAGCTGACCTCGACGACCAGGTCGCCGTCGAGCACGCCGGTGCGCTCGACGGTGATCTCCACCTCGGCGCCCGGCTGCAGCGGGGCGACCCACCGGGTCAGCCAGCGGCGGATGCCACGCGGGTGGTGCGTCGCGCCGACCGAGGCGGCGGCGCGCTGGGCGACGGCGGAGAGCCACATGCCGTGCACGATCGGGCCGTCGAAGCCGGCGAGACGCGCGGCCGGGACGTCGGTGTGCAGCGGGTTGTGGTCGCCGCTCACGGCGGCGAACGCGGCCATGTGGTGCGGGGCCGTCACGGTGAACCGGTCGAGCCGGGCGCGGGTGGCCTCCTGGGCCTGCTTGGCCAGCGGGGCCGGGTCGGGAAGTTCCGCGGCCCCCGTCCGGCCGCGGACCATGAAGCGCTCGAGCAGCCGGGCGACGAGGACGTCCTCGCTCCAGATGCGGACCTCGACGCTGATCACCTGGCCGGCCGTGGTGTCCACGACGCCGGCGCGGGTGGCGGAGATGCTCAGCTCGGTCGTCCCCGAGGGCATCGTGCCCATGGTGATCCGGTGGTCGAGGTGGACCAGGTCGAGGAGTCCCTCGACCGGGCCGATGCACGCGAACACCGCCGGCCAGGCGAGCCCGACGAGCGCGTCGGGGACGGCCTGCTCCTGCGGGTCGGCCACCGCCTCGCCGCGGCGGGTGCGCGCGGGCGAGGTGACGCCGATGTGGTCGCCGACGAGGTCGTGCGACCAGGCGGCGGATCGTGACGGCGGTGCCGTCGACGACCTCGGGCAGCTGACCGCCGCCGGTCAGGGCGAGCAGCTCGCCCATGGCGGTCGAGGCGGCGTCGGTGCTGATCACCGGAAGCCGCCCGCTCGAGACCCCGGACAGGTCGACGCGCAGGTTCAGGCAGCCCTGGGAGAGGGGTACCCGCAACATCGCGGCGTCGTCACCGTCGGGCACCAGCTCGTGGGGCACGCCCCGGAGTCGGTGCAATGGGTTCGGCACCACCCGCCCGGCCCACACCACGTCCGGGGAGACGGACGCGGCGTCGAGCAGCGTGGTGCCGGCACCCACGGTGCTCCGGCTCGTCGCGGTGAGGGAGGAGACGCCAAGCCCCGAGAGGGTCTCGACGATGGCCGCTTCGAACCGGTCGAGCAGGTCGGCGACCGGCTCATCCTTGATGGTGATCCCGCCCACCGACACCGGGCCGGGGATCGCGATCACCTGGTCGGCCCCGTAGGACTCGTCGTGGGCCTGCCACAGCGAGTCCGACCTCCACCAACGGCGTACGTCGGCGTCGATCACGGGGACGAAGTTCACGGGCTTGCCCGGGCGGCGGCACACCTCGGTGAAGAAGTGCACGTCGGCCGGGTGCAGCAGGCAGCTGCTGGCCTCGGGGTACGTCGAGACCAGCTGGTCGACCGCCGCGGAGGCAGCGGCGGGGTCCTCGACGTCGAAGGTGAGCCGCTCGATCGGGCCGGACGTCGCGGGGTGCACGCGGGCGAGGGCGCGGTCGAGCAGGGCCTCGAAGCGTTCGAGGAAGGTGTCGGCCAGCCACGCGTTGGGCTGGTCGAGCGCCGTCGAGACGCGCGGGCCGGAGAGCTCGAGGTAGCGGCGGAGCAGCTGCTCGTAGGTCATCTCGGCGACGTCGCCGAAGTAGGGCTTGGCCGTGCCGGCCATCGCCGCGACCAGCTCGTCCTTGCGGGACTGCGGCGGCCTCGGCGTCGCCGGCCACCTGGTCGAGCAGGGCACCGCAGCGCGAGGCGGCGTTGTCGGACTCGTGGATGTCGGCGCCCAGCTGGCTGCGCCCGGAGGTGACGCCGCCGCCGCTGCGGCCGGCACCGACCCAGCCACCGTTGACGTCGCGAGCGACGCCCGGGGTGTCGACGAGGAGCTGCTTGACGGCTTCGGTGGTGGTGGCCTCCTTGGTCGCCATCGCGGCGGTGCCGATCAGCACCCCGTCGACGGGCATGGCGGTCTCGCCGTGCGCCTCGGCCCAGCGGCCGGTGATGAAGTCGACGGCGCGCTCCGGCGTACCGATGCCGCCGCCGACGCAGACGACCACGTTGTCGGCATTGCGCAGGTCGGCGTACGTCGCGAGGAGGAGCTCCTCGAGGTCCTCCCACGAGTGGTGGCCCCCGGCCACGCCGCCCTCGATGTGGACGATCACCGGCGTCTCGACCTCACGCGCGATGGCCAGCACCTGGCGGATCTGCTTGACCGTGCCCGGCTTGAACACGACGTGGCTGATGCCGGCGGCGTGCAGGTCCTCGATGATGTCGAGGGCGTCCTCGGTGTCGGGGATGCCGGCGCTGAGCACGAGACCGTCGAAGGGCGCCCCGGCGAGCCGGGCCTTCTGCAGCAGCCGCTGGCTGCCGACGTGCATGCGCCACAGGTAGGGGTCGAGGAAGAGCGTGTTGAACTGCGCCGTCTGGCCCTCGTCGAGCAGCTCGACGAGCTTGGCGACGTTGTCGGCGAAGATCTGCTCGGTCACCTGGCCGCCGCCCGCGAGCTCGGCCCAGTGGCCGGCGTTGGCGGCCGCCGCGACGATCGCGGGGTCGACGGTGGTCGGCGTCATGCCGGCGAGCAGGATCGGCGACTTGCCGGTCAGCCGGGTGAAGGCGGTGTCGACGACGGGCGAGCCGTCGCCGCGATCGATGAGGCGCGGGGCGTAGGCCGACCAGTCGGCCGCCGTACGCACCTCGGCGCCGGCGGTGAAGAGCGCGTCGCGCCCCTTCCCGGTCGCCGCGGGGATGACGGTGATGCCACGGCCACGCAGGGCGCGACCGGTCAGGTTGGCGGAGAGCTCGGCCGGGCCGAGGTCGACGATGAAGCGGGTCTCGGCGCCGACGGCGTCGTTGAGCTCGCGCGGCCAGTCGACGGTCTCGACGCAGATGGCGTGGGCGAGGTGCTCGGCGAGGCCGGCGTCCAGGCCGCAGGCCTCGGCCCAGGTGCGGACCATCTCGACGGCCGGGGCCAGCGCCGGGTGGTGGAAGCCGACCGCGACGGGGATCGGCTCGACGGTCGGGTCGAAGGCGCGCCCGCCGCGGGTCTTGGCCTCGATCTCGGCGGCCTCGGCTGCCGCGCGCTTCTCGACGGCGGTGCGGAAGCGGCGCAGGGCGTCGGGGGAGCCGCTGACCACGGTGTGGCGCGGGCCGTTGACGACGGCGAGGGTCGCGAGGTCCTCGCCCTGCGAGGCGGCCTCGGCCAGCGCGGCGACCTCGGTGGGGGTGGCGCCGGTGACGGCGAGCATCGGGGAGTCCTCGCCGTGCGGCACCAGGCGGGCGCGGCGGGCGGCGATGGTGACGGCGGCGCCGATCAGACGCGCGATCGCAAGCAGTTCGACGTCACTGCGCTCGACGTCGCTGGTGTCCGCGTGGTCGGCCTGCTCGCGGCGCCCGGCGAAGGCGGCGACGCCCAGGATGCCCTGGGAGTGGCCGACGGCGGAGACGGGGGAGATGCGGGTGAGGTCGAGGCCCTCGGCCGCGAGCAGGTCCAGCGTGGTCAGCTGGGTGAGCAGCACGCCGGGCAGGCCCAGGGCGGCGTGGGTGAGCTCGGCGAGGGCGGGACGCTCGTCGGCGGCGAGCCACGTCTGGGGCTCGAACGGCTGCGGCAGCGCAGCGGCGATCTCGCGCGCCACCGGCTGCAGCCGGCGGCTGGACTCCTCGACCAGCTCGGCCAACCGCGCGGTGTCCGGCTCCTCCTCGAGGAGCTCCGCGAGCGTGGCGAACCAGTCGGTCCCCTGACCTCCGAAGGTGACCGCGAACTCCTCGCCGCCCTGCAGCCGGTCCGCCAGGGTGCGGCCGCGCTCGGGGCTCGTGTGGTCCTGAGTCAGCGTGGTCGGGGGTACCTGAGTCATATGACGAGTACATCATGTTCTCCGCGTGAACATGAAATCAGCCTCGTGTTTTTCAAGAGGCTTTCATCACATGTTGCCGTACCCGTCAGTAGACCCCTCGGATGGGGAGTCGCGGGTCCCACGGGGCCCTCGTCACGACGGGTGGCATGTCCGATCCGCCGCCCCCTACACCGCCGAGCAGCCCCCGATCGGCGCCACCCTCCGGCCCCGGGTGACCCCCGAGCCGATAGTCGAGGACGGACGCGTGGGGGACGGCGTTCCTGGACCACGAATTCGTCCTCGACTATGCGGATCTAGGGTCGCCTCATGAGCCTGCCTGCACCCCAGCCCGGACACGTCGCCGTCGTCACCGGCGCCTCGAGCGGCATCGGGGCCGACATCGCCCGCGAGCTGGCCCGTCGCGGGCACGAGCTGGTGCTCGTCGCCCGGAGTGCCGACCGGCTCCAGGCGCTGGCCGATGAGCTGTCGACCACCGCCCACGTCGTACCTCTCGACCTCGGGGACCGCACGGCCCGTGCCGGCCTCCTCGACGAGCTCGAGTCGCGAGGGCTGGTGCCGCAGGTGCTGGTCAACAACGCCGGCTTCTCCACCACCGGCCCGGTGCACGCCAGCGACCCCGAGCGCGAGACGGCGCTCGTCGAGGTGGACGTCGCGGCCGTGGTCGACCTGAGCAGCAGGTTCCTCCCGGGCTGGTGCAGCGCGGTCGCGGTGCGATGCTCAACGTCGCCTCGACCGCCGCCTTCCAACCCCTGCCCGGCCAGGCGGCGTACGGCGCGGCCAAGGCGTTCGTGCTCTCCTACACGCGCAGCCTCTCCGGCGAGCTCCGTGGCACCGGCGTCAGCGTCACGGCGCTGTGCCCGGGGCCGGTGCACACGGGATTCGGCGAGACGGCCGGCTTCTCCAAGGAGGACGCCGAGAACGCCCTCCCGTCGTTCCTCTGGCTGTCCTCGCAGGAGGTGGCGCGGCAGGCGGTCGCCGGGTTGGACAAGGGGACCCTGGTCGTCATCCCGGGCCTCGGCAACAAGGTCGGCGCCGGCTTCTCCACGCTGGCCCCCAAGCGGCTGCTCATCCCGATCCTCGCCAAGGGCCACCCGGCCCTGAGGTAGCGAGCTACGTGGCGTCGGTGATCTCGCAGATGACCTCGCCGTTGGTGACGCCGGTGCCGACCTCGGCGGTGAGGCCGGAGACGGTGCCGGCCTTGTGGGCCTTCAGCGGCTGCTCCATCTTCATCGCCTCGAGGACGACGATGGTGTCGCCCTCGGCGACCTCGTCGCCCTCGGAGACCGAGACCTTCACGATCGTGCCCTGCATGGGCGAGGTCACGGCGTCACCGGAGACGGTCGCGCCGGCCTTCTTCGACGCCGCGCGCTTGGGCTTCTTCGCGCCACCTCCGCCGGAGCCACCCACGGCGGCGAGGCCGCCGGGCAGGACGACCTCGAGGCGGCGACCGCCGACCTCGACGGTGACCTTGTGCCGCTCCTCGGGCTCGGGGGCCTCGGCCGATGCTCCGGCGTACGGCGTGATCTGGTTGTCGAAGTCGGTCTCGATCCACTGCGTGTACACGCTGAACGACTCGCCGTCGCCGATGAACGCCTCGTCGTCGACGACCGCTGCGTGGAAGGGGATCACCGTCGGCATGCCGTCGACGACGAACTCGTCGAGCGCGCGGCGCGAGCGCTCCAGCGCCTGCGTGCGGTCGCGACCGGAGACGATCAGCTTGGCGATGAGGGAGTCGAAGGCGCCCGGGATGGTCTCGCCCTCCTCGTAGCCGCCGTCGAGGCGCACGCCCGGCCCGCTCGGCGGGTGCCACCTGGTCAGCGTGCCCGGGGCCGGCATGAAGTTGGCCCCGCCGTCCTCGGCGTTGATCCGGAACTCGATCGAGTGACCCTCGATGCGCGGGTCGTCGTACCCGAGCTCCTCGCCGGCGGCGATCCGGAACATCTCGCGCACCAGGTCGAGGCCGGTGACCTCCTCGGAGACGCAGTGCTCGACCTGGAGCCGGGTGTTGACCTCGAGGAAGGAGATGGTGCCGTCCTGGGCGACCAGGAACTCGCAGGTGCCGGCGCCGACGTACTCGGCCTCGCGCAGGATCGCCTTGGAGCTCTCGTAGAGGCGGCTCACCTGGTCGTCGGTGAGGAACGGCGCGGGCGCCTCCTCGACCAGCTTCTGGTTGCGGCGCTGGAGCGAGCAGTCGCGGGTGGAGACCACGACGACGTTGCCGTGCTGGTCGGCCAGGCACTGGGTCTCGACGTGGCGCGGCTTGTCGAGGAACTTCTCGACGAGGCACTCACCGCGACCGAACGCGCCGACGGCCTCGCGGGTGGCCGCCTCGAACTGGTCGGGGATCTCCTCCATCGTGCGGGCGACCTTGAGGCCGCGGCCGCCGCCGCCGTAGACGGCCTTGATGGCGACCGGGAGCCCGTTCTCCTTGGCGAAGGCGACGATCTCGTCGGCGTCCTTCACGGCGTCCTTGGTGCCCGGGGCGAGCGGGGCGTTGGCCCGCTCGGCGATGTGCTTGGCCTTGGCCTTGTCGCCGAGCGCGTCGATCGCCGCGGGCGGCGGGCCGATCCAGACGAGGCCCGCGTCGAGGACGGCCTGCGCGAAGTCGGCGTTCTCGGCCAGGAAGCCGTAGCCGGGGTGGACCGAGTCGGCGCCCGACTCCTTGGCGGCGGCGACGATCTTCTCGATGTCGAGGTAGGAGTCGGCCGGCGTGGCGCCCCCGAGCGAGTGCGCCTCGTCGGCGATGCGCACGAACAGCGCGTCCCGGTCGGGCTCCGCGTAGACCGCGACGCTGCCGATGCCGGCGTCCTTGCAGGCCCGGATCACCCGCACGGCGATCTCGCCGCGGTTGGCGACCAGGACCTTCTGCAGCGGCTTCACACGGTGCTCGTTCGTGGGCACGGCACTCCTCGGGGTCGGGCGATCCTTCGGGAGTCTATGAGGATGCGTCGACGCTGCCGATGGGCGGTCGTTGATCGCCGTACTGCAGCCGCATCCGCCGCTCGAGGGCCTTGGCGCCGCGCCGGTCGAGCAGCCGCCGGCCTCCGGGCAGGCGGCCGACGAGCTGGGTCCAGAACACGTTGCTGAGGACCCGGTACGCCGGGTACCAGGGCGGTCGTCGCGGCAGCCCGAGCTCGCGCATCCCCGACGGGCTCGCGAGGTACGTCGCCGCGCTGAGCGCCCGCTCGCGCTCGTAGGTGAGCCGCCAGCCGCGCAGGCCGGGGTAGTGCTCGTGGGTCGACATCAGCGCCGACGCCAGGGCCTGGCTGCTGGCGTCGGGCCCGGGGTCGCACGACAGCAGCCGGTAGAGCACCCGCCGTCCGGCCTGCTCGGTGCGCGGCAGCCACTCCTCCGGTACGCCGAGCAGCCAGCCGACGTAGGACCACAGGTGCATCACGGCCGCCGCGTCGCGCCGGGGGACGCGGATGCCGAGGATGCGGGCGTGCAGCAGGTAGGAGGTCGAGAAGGTGCCGAGGGTGCTGGCCTGGTCGTAGGCGTTGATCGGGACGCCGCGCAGGTCCCAGTCCCAGTCGTCGGCCCGCTCGAGCTGGTAGTTGACGAAGGCGTGCATCACCCGCACGTGCAGGGTCAGCTTCCAGCCCGGCTCCCAGCGGCGCATGCCGCCGGCCGTCGTGCAGGCGAGCCACCAGTCGCCGGTCTCGCCGATGCGCTTGAGCGTGGTGGCGCTGGAGAGCCGGCCCGACCGCACGAGCGGCTCGAGCGCGGCCGAGGTGCGGTAGCCGCCCAGCAGCGAGCCGAAGGCCAGGATGTCCCAGCCGTCCCACCCGATCCGCCGGCACGCGCGGGCGCCACGGTCGAGGAGGTCGTCGTCGACCCACGCCGGGCGGGGCTGGACGGCGTCGAACAGCGCCTGCAGGGGAGCGGGCGCGTCGGGCAGCGACTCGATGCCGTGCTCCAGCGCGGTGCGGAACTCGGCCATCGTCACGCTGTGGTCCTCGCGCACCGCCCGCACGAGGTCGTCGGCGAGGGCGTCCCGCTGCAGCAGCCCGCGTCGCAGTTGCTCGGCCTCCTCCGCCGTCGGCCGCGCGCCCGGGCCGGCGACCAGCCGGAGCGGCGTGGCCACCCGCTCGGACCACGCCGGGTCGGCACGCCAGCGTGTCGGCGTCGGCCGGTCGACGAACCGGCCAGGCGGGAGGTCGAGAGGTGCTCGCGGCGTTGCCGTGGTCATGGCTCCGACCATAAAATGAGCAAATGCTCGACTTCTACTCGCGTTCCAGCGACGCCGTGAAAGACGTGCGGTGACGGCGATCGGCCAGCGCAGGCGGCCGGTCCAGCGCCGCTCGCGAGCGATGGTCGACCGCATTCTCGAGGCGGCCGCTCGCGTCCTGGCCGCCGACGGCTACGCCGCGATGTCGACCAACCGGGTCGCCGAGGAGGCCGGCGTCAGCATCGGCTCGCTGTACCGGTACTTCAACGACAAGGGGGAGATCGTCGAGCACCTGCGGGCACGGGTGAACGAGGAGGTCCTCGCCGACCTGACCGACGCGATCCTCGGCTCCCTCGACGCCGACGCCCGCACCGGCGTCGAGCAGGTCCTGGTCACGCTGGTCGACGGCCTCGAGCGGCACGGCGGTGTGCTGCATGCACTGATCGACGAGGTGCCGCTCGGGTCGCAGGCCAACACGCTGCCCGAGATCGAGCGGCAGCTCACCGAGTTCACCAGGCTCTTCGTCCTGCGCCACGCGCCGCGGATGCCGCGCGACGAGCTCGACGCCCGGCTCTACCTCGCGATGGGGATGACCCTCAACGCCTGCCTGCGCATCGCCCTCGAGCGGCCCGAGCACCTCGACCGCGACCGCCTGCTCAGCCTGGTCACCGACATGCTCGTCTCGGGTATCTCAGAAGTCCCCGGCAGCCAGTCGCACCGGGCGTAGCAGCTCGGAGAGCTCGCGCAGTGACTCATCGTCCAGGGCGCCGAGCCCGAAGTCGGCGTCGACGAGGGCCGAGGTCGCCTCCTGCACCAGCGCCCGGCCGCGCTCGGTGATCTCGGCCAGGACGGCACGACCGTCCGCCGGGTGCTTGCGGCGTACGACGAGATGGTCCACCTGGAGCCGGTCGACGATCGAGGTGACCGAGGTCGGGTGGACCTGGAGGCGCTCGCCCATCTTGCCCAGCGGCAGCGAGCCGCGCGAGGAGAAGCTGAGCAGTACCAGCGCCTCGTAGCGGGCGAAGGTCAGCCCGAGGGGCCTGAGCTCGGCGTCGAGCCGGGCCAGCACGAGCTGCTGGACCCGCATCAGCGAGGTCACCGCGTGCATCTGTGGCACGCCGTCCCAACGCCGGGCCCACTGCCTGGCCGCCTCGTCGATCGGGTCGAAGGGGAGCACGGGACCAGACTAGGAGAATTTACTAGGACGTCCTACTATTTGGTCATGGAGCGCACGTGAGCGGTGGCAGAAGCGGTACGACGCGTCACGGGTCCGGGACGCCGACTTCACCACGCTCTCGGGCCTCGAGGTCGAGCCGGCGTACGGCGCCGACGACAGCGAGTGGCCGGGCGAGTACCCGTACACGCGTGGGCTCTACGCGACCGGCTACCGCGGGCGGACGTGGACGATCCGCCAGTTCGCCGGGTTCGGCAACGCCCAGCAGACCAACGAGCGCTACAAGATGATCCTCGGTCGCGGCGGGGGCGGGCTCTCGGTCGCCTTCGACATGCCCACGCTGATGGGGCGCGACTCCGACGACCCGCGCAGCCTCGGCGAGGTGGGCCACTGCGGGGTGGCCATCGACTCGGCCGCCGACATGGACGTCCTCTTCGACGGCATCCGGCTCGACGAGGTCACGACGAGCATGACGATCAGCGGCCCGGCCGTCCCCGTCTTCTGCATGTACCTCGTCGCCGCCGAGCGTCAGGGCGCCGACATCGGCGCGCTCAACGGCACCCTGCAGACCGACATCTTCAAGGAGTACATCGCGCAGAAGGAGTGGCTCTTCGAGCCCGAGCCGCACCTGAGGCTGATCGGCGACCTGATGGAGTACTGCGCCGAGAGCATCCCGGCGTACAAGCCCCTCTCGGTCAGCGGGTACCACATCCGTGAGGCCGGCTCGACGGCCGCGCAGGAGCTCGCGTTCACGCTGGCCGACGGGTTCGGCTACGTCGAGCTCGGCCTGTCCCGCGGTCTCGACATCGACTCCTTCGCCCCCGGGCTGAGCTTCTTCTTCGACAGCCACCTCGACTTCTTCGAGGAGATCGCCAAGTTCCGCGCCGCGCGCCGCATCTGGGCGCGCTGGATGCGCGACGTCTACGGCGCGACCACCGAGAAGGCGCAGTGGATGCGGTTCCACACCCAGACCGCGGGCGTCTCGCTGACCGCCCAGCAGCCCTACAACAACGTCGTCCGCACCGGCATCGAGGCGCTCGCCGCGGTGCTCGGCGGCACCAACTCGCTGCACACCAACGCCCTCGACGAGACCCTGGCGCTGCCCAGCGAGCAGGCGGCGGAGATCGCGCTGCGCACCCAGCAGGTGATCATGGAGGAGACGGGCGTGGTCAACGTCGCCGACCCGCTCGGTGGCAGCTGGTACGTCGAGGCGCTGACCGACAAGCTCGAGACCGAGGCCAACGCGATCTTCGACAAGATCCTCCAGATCGGCGGATCCGACCTGCGGCACGACCAGACCGAGGCCCTCGCGAAGTCGGCGGCCGCGGGGGAGGACCCGGTGACCCAGGGGCTGCTGCGCGGCATCGAGGACGGCTGGTTCACCTCCGAGATCGCCGAGGCGGCCTTCGACTACCAGAAGGCCCTCGAGAAGGGCGACAAGAAGGTCGTCGGCGTCAACGTGCACAAGGACTCCGTCACCAGCCAGCTCGAGATCCTGCGCGTCTCGCACGAGGTCGAGCGCGACCAGGTGCGCGAGCTCACCGAGCGCAAGGCCGGTCGCGACGAGGCCGCCGTCGCCGAGGCCCTCGAGCGGATGCTCACCGCCGCGCGCGAGGAGACCACGATGATCCCCGCGATGCTCGACGCGTGTCGTGCGGAGGCCACGCTCGGCGAGATCTGCAACGCCCTGCGCGAGGAGTGGGGCGAGTACCGGGAGCCGGCCCGCTTCTGATCCGCGTCGCCCCCGGCGAACGCGGTCAGCCGGCCGTGGCTGAGGCGAAGACGCTGGCGGTGGAGGGCAGCGTGAACACGAACGTGCTGCCGCCCGTGGGGTTCGACTCGACGCCGATGTGGCCTCCGTGCCGCTCGACGATCCGCTTGCAGATGGCCAGGCCCAGCCCGGTGCCGGCGTACCCCTCCTTGGAGGCGCGGTGGAAGGACTCGAAGACGCGCTCGCGCTGCGCCGGGTCGATGCCGATGCCGTTGTCGATGACGCGCACCTCGACCCATCCGTCGTGACCGGCTGAGGCCTCCACGCGGATCGTGGGCGCGACCCCAGCGTCGACGTACTTGGTGGCGTTGCCGATCAGGTTGTCCAGCACCTGGCGCACGAGCAGCTTGTCGGCCCAGACGTCCGGCAGGTTGTCGTGCTCGATGCCGCCGTCGCGCAGCTCGGGCTGGTCGCGCTGGGTGGCGATGTGCTTGACCATGTTCTCGAGCGACACCAGCTCGCAGCGCAGCGTCTGGTCACGGGCCACCGCGTGGGCGAGCAGGTCGGAGATGAAGCCACGCATCTGCTCGACCCCGCCGCGGATGTGCTGCACCATCGAGCCGGCGCTCGCCGCGACCGGGTCCTCGCTCTCGGCGAGGTCCTCCTGGATCGCCTCGGCCCAGCCGTCGATGACGCTCAGCGGGTTGTTCAGGTCGTGGGCCACGGTGCCGGCGAAGCTGGCCAGGCCGTCCTGGTAGGAGCGCTCGAGGGTGACGTCGCGCACCACGACCACGGCCCGGCGCTTGCGCCCGGTCTCCTCGGGCAGCGGGAAGGCGCTCACGTTGAGGATCTGGACCGGGGAGTCGGGCCGTCTCAGGTGCTGCTCCTCGTCGCGCACGGAGATGCCGCGCAGCGCCCGCTGGTAGGGGTACTCGCCGTCCTCCAGCGGACGACCGTCCGCGTGGAAGAGGTGGTACTCCGAGGGGCCCTGGATCTCGCCCTCAGCGTCGACGGCGTCGGGAGTGCCCCAGAAGATCATTCGCAGGGCCTCGTTGGCCTGGGTGTAGGTGCCGCCCTCCTCGACGATCGCCAAGCCGTCGTTGAGGTTGTCGATGACCAGGTTGAGCTCGGCGGCCCGGGTCTCGAGCTGCTGGGCGTGTGCCTTCTCGGCGGTGATGTCGCGCAGGACGATCATGGCGCGACCTGGGCCGCCGTCCTCCTCCGGCAGCGGGACGGCCGAGATGGTGACCCACTGGATCGGTCCGTCGGGCTTGGGCGAGCGCCACTCCTCCGGTGGCACGGTCTCCCCGGCGAGCGCCCGAGGCAGCGGCGAGGTCACGTCGGAGAACAGCTCTCCGTCGATGCCCCGGATCAGCCGCTCCTCCTCGGGAACCTCGGAGTCCGGGCGCACCCGGTCGAGCCCCTCGGCTCGCCTCCTGCGTGCCGAACGCCGTGCGCAAGGAGTTGTTGGCGTGCACGATGCGGCCGCCGTGCTCGATGATCGCGACCGCGTCGTGGAGGTTGGCCATCACCAGGTCGAGCTCGCTGGCGCGGCGGGCGTTGGCCTCCTCGGAGCGGCGCAGGTCGGCGACGGTGTCGAGCACCTGGCGCCGGCTCAGGCTGATCACCATGCCCAGCACCATCAGCACCACGACCAGGAGCTGGGCGAGCGCCGGCGCGGAGCACCGGGTCGTCGACGACCGCCAACGGCCCGAGTCCCCTGATGGTGAGCGTGATCACCGCGGCGCCGCACAGCACGCAGAAGATGCCCGTGACGAGTGGGCTGAAGCGCAGGGCGATCCAGGCGACGACCAGCATCAGCAGGAAGGTGGACGGCGCCTGCGTCTGGGTCAGGAAGAAGTCGAAGTCGAGCACGGCGACGGCGACGGCGATCGCGCCGACCAGCGTCGCGGCCTCGGGCACGGTCGGCTTGGTGAAGAGGGGACGGCCGGTGTCGTGGGTCTCGGTCAGCCACCCGCCGATCAGCAGCCCGAGCACGCCGAGGGTGGCCATCGCGGACATCGACCGGGTGCCGCGACCGAGTGCGATCGACCAGGTCTCCTGCGGGATGAACAGCTCACCGAGGGTCGTGCGGATGACGGAGTAGACGAGCACCCCGATGGCCATGGCGAGCAGCACCAGGCCGAACTCGGGGACGGTGCGCATGCCACGCCGGCCTCCAGCCACCCCACTGCTGCGGCGCCCAGCGGCGCATCAGCAGCACGGGCACGAGGAACATCACCGGGGCGACCACGAGGACGAGGTACATCGCGACGGGCACGCTGCCGGTCCAGCCGACGGCGTCGGCGAACCACAGTCCGAGGGCCGTGACCAGGACCACCGCCACCGAGTCCAGGGCCAGCTCCGCGCGCGACCGGGCGCTGGCCAGCCAGACCAGGCCGATGCCGGACGACGGCGAGATCAGGGAGACCGGGAGCTCTCCCGCGCTCCGAAGAGTGAGGTTGCGGGCGTAGATCACCAGCAGGAAGTAGAGCAGCGACCACCTGATCAGGCGCATGACTGAGGGCGCCCGAGTAGAACGCGCGTATGACGCCCCCACGCCGGTCAGTATGGCGGACCCCCAGGTGCTCTGCGACCCCTTTGGGCACGTCCACGACGTGTTGTAGAGAATGGCGGCATGTCGCAGGAATCGTTCTCCCGTCCCGGAGCGGTGGATTTGTCCGGTCTTCAGGTTTCGCCCGGCGGCGGACCCGCTGGTCCCGGCGGCGCCGGGGGTGCCTCCCCGTACGCCGTGGCCGTGACGGAGCAGACCTTCCAGGAGCTCCTCGAGGCCTCGCGGACCGCGCCGGTGCTGCTCGCCTTCGAGAGCCCGAGCCGCTCCGAGGCCAGCGTCGCGCTGGCCGATGACCTCCAGACGCTGTCCGGGGAGTTCGACGGCCGGTTCCTGCTGGGTCGTGTCGACATCGACGCCGTCCCGCAGATCGCGCAGGCCATGCAGATCCCGTCGGTGCCCCTGGTGGCGCTCGTCGCCCAGGGCCGGCCGATGCCCCTGTTCCAGGACAGCGCCCCGATCGAAGACCTCCGGGACGCTCTCACCCAGGTGCTCCAGCAGCTGACCGCCCAGGGCGTCACCGGTCGCCACCAGCCGCGCAGCAGCGCCGTGGTGGACGAGGAGACGGGTGAGGAGCAGCTCGACCCGCGCTACGCACCGGCGCAGGACGCGCTCGAGCGCGGCGACATCGACGCCGCCGTCGCGGAGTACCAGAAGCTCGTTGACGCCAACCCGGCCGACACCGAGGCCGCGGCGGGCCTGGCGATGGCGAGGGTGCTGCAGCGCACCGACGGCGTCGACCTCCAGCAGGCACGTGCCGCTGCGGCCGAGAACCCCGACGACGTGGACGCCCAGACACTCGTGGCCGACCTCGACCTGCTCGGTGGCCACGTGGACGACGCGTTCAACCGGCTCATCGACCTGGTCCGGCGTACCAGCGAGAGCGACCGCGACCGCGCGCGCACCCACCTGATCGACCTGTTCGGCGCCGTCGGCAACGCCGACAGCCGGGTGCAGCGCGCGCGACGCGACCTCGCCTCCGCGCTGTTCTAGTCTCCTTCGACGGACGCGGGCCCCGGTCGCGCCGGTGGGCGATGATGGAAGGCATGGACGTCGTGCCCGCCACCACCCGACCTCGGTTGTCGGTGCTCGGGCAGACCTACGTCGCGATGGTCGTGGTCGTCGCGGCGATCACCACGGTGGCCGACCAGCCGACGTGGTACCTCGCGCTCATCGCCCTGTCGCTTCCGTTGAGCCTGCTGGCCCTGTGGGTCGCCTTCTACGCCGGCCTGGCCGTCGGGTTCACGGTGGGGCACGACCCCGCTCACTACCCGTGGGTGGTCGCCCTCGTCTGGGTGGCCGTCTGGGGCGCAGCCGCCTGGCTCAACGCCCAGGTGGCCGAGAAGGTCGTGCGCCGCGGCTGGTCGGCGCTCCAGGTCGGCCCCAGCACCGAGGCCGACGACGACTGAGGCCCGGACTGGTTCTCAGCCGCGTCCGCTCTCCGTGTACGCCGGACCGGGCGGGTCGGCGAGGTTGCGCAGGGCGGCCTCGATGCGGCGCGCGGTGAAGTCGGCGCAGTGCTCGCGCACCTCGGCGATCGTGTAGAAGCCGACGGACCGGATCTCGCGCTCCTGCCGCACGACCGACTCGAGCAGCGCGTCGGGGTCGTGGACGCCGCCGTCGAAGACCAGGCAGACGGCGTCGTCCCAGCCGCCCCACGGGGGCAGCCAGTCGGTCAGCAGCAGGCGGCCGGCGGGGATGGTGAGCTGGAGCTCCTCGGTCACCTCGCGGGCGACGGCGAGCTGCGGCGACTCGGTGACCTCGACGACGCCGCCGGGCAGGTCGAAGTCGCGCTTGTAGGTGAGCTGGCACAGCAGCACCCGGCCCTCGGGGGAGCGCACCAGCATCTGGCTGATCGCGCGCTTGCGCGGCAGGAAGGAGTTCAGGAGCGAGCGGAACCCGGACGGGTCCTCCAGCGGGGTGTCGTCGACGAGCCGGGCGTAGACGACCCGGTCCTCCTGGCCCTCCTCGCCCTCCGCGACGCCACGGGCGATGCCCTCGCGCAGCAGGCCGCTGAAGGTGGCGATCCGCTGGGCCACCTGGTCGTCGGGGTCGACGTGCGTCTCCACCCGCGTCGACCCGCCCTTGAACGCCAGCTCGACGGCGTTGCGCACCGCGGCCGCCGACTCGCCCAGCCCGCGCTCCTGCAGCTCGACGCTCCACGTCACCCGCACCACCCCGGGCGCGACGTCGATCAGCTCCGCACTCACGTGCCCGACCCTAACCGGGTGCCGCGAGGCAGGCAGGAGTCAGGTGAGCCAGACCGCGAGGACGCCGGCGGCGACGGCGAAGGGCACGACGAGGAGGCCCTCGAGGCCGAAGCGGACGGCCGAGACCGAGACGCCGCGGGTGCGGCAGGCGCGCAGCCAGAGCAGGTTGGCCAGCGAGCCCCACACGAGCACCATCGGCCCGACGTTGACGCCGACGAGCACGGTCACCAGTCGCGAGGTGGTGTGGGCGAACGGCTCGGCGACGAGGTACGCCGGCAGGTTGTTGATCACGTTGGCCAGCACGCCGGTGCTCAGCCCGAGCTGGGCGAGGGCGGCCAGCGACCCGCCGGTGCCGAAGACGGTCTGCAGGAAGTCATGGGCGTGGTCGACGACGACGTTGACGAGTGAGAACAGCACGATCGCGAGGACGATCACCGACCACGGGACGTAGCGCGCGAGCCGTCGCGGGTGCACCGCCTCGGGTCGTCGTACGGCGAAACCGGCGACCAGCACGACGGAGGCCGCGAGGGCGACCGACCAGGCGGGAGCGCCCAGGATGATCCCGGGGCCGATGAGCACGACCACCACCGCCGACAGCCACAGCAGCACCCGGTCGTGGACGGGCAGGTCGCCGGGCACGGCGTAGTGAGCCGGCCAGCGCCCGCCGGTGGCGGAGCAGGAGGACCACCCCGACGACGACGAGCACGGCGAGCTGCGGCACCCACGTCGCGCTCATGAACGCGGCGGCGCTGAGGTCGAGGCGTTGCTGGGCGAGCAGGTTGGTCAGGTTGGAGACGGGCAGCAGCAGCGAGGCGCTGTTGGCCAGCCACACGGACGCGAACGCGAACGGCAGCGCGCTGATCCCGAGCTCGGAGGCCAGTGCGAGTCCGATCGGCGTCGAGCAGCACCGCCGTCGTGTCGATGCTCAGCAGCCAGGTGGCCACCGTGGCGAGCAGGGTGAACAGCAGGAACAGCCGCATCCGGCTGCCACCGGCGAGCCGCGCGGCGACGTGGGCGCTGACGTCGAAGAGCCCGGCCTCGTCGCACAGGTCGGCGACGACCTGGATCAGTGCGAGGAACAGCAGCACCGGCCAGACGCGGTCGGCGATGTCCGCGAGCCCCGACGTCACCGCCGAAGACTAGCGAGGGTCGTGGTCAGCGCCGCGGGGAGCCGAGCCAGAGCGTGCCGAGCGGGGGCACCCGGACGCTCGCCGACGCGGGCATCCCCTGGAACGGCCGGTCGTGGGCGGTGACCGTGCCGAGGTTGCCGACCCCGGATCCGCCGTACACCTCGGCATCGGTGTTGATCAGCTCGGTCCACTGGCCGGCGAACGGGAGGCCGACCTGGTAGCTCTCGTGCGGTCCGCCGGAGAAGTTGGTGATGCAGACGACCGCCGACCCGTCGGAGCCCCACCGGACGAAGGAGACCAGGTTGCGCGCCGAGTCGTCGGCGTCGATCCACTGGAAGCCCTCGGGGGAGGAGTCCTGCGACCACAGCGCCGGGTGGTCGACGTAGGTGTGGTTGAGGTCGGCGACCAGCTCGCGCACGCCCTCGTGCACCGGGTTGGCGAGCAGCCACCAGTCCAGCTCGCGCTGCTCGGCCCACTCGTGGTCCTGGGCGAACTCCTGGCCCATGAAGAGCAGCTGCTTGCCGGGGTGTGCCCACTGCCAGGACAGGAACGCGCGCACGTTGGCGAGCTGCTGCCAGCGGTCACCGGGCATCTTGCGCAGCAGCGAGCCCTTGCCGTGCACGACCTCGTCGTGGCTGATCGGCAGCACGAAGTTCTCGGAGAAGGCGTAGACCATCGAGAACGTGACCTGGTTGTGGTGATAGGCGCGGTGCACCGGGTCGCGCTGCACGTAGCTGAGGCTGTCGTGCATCCAGCCCATGTTCCACTTGAAGCCGAAGCCCAGCCCGTCGGCGTTCGTCGACCTGGTCACGCCGGGCCACGAGGTCGACTCCTCGGCCACGGTGATGGCGCCTGGCACGGTCTTGTAGACGGTGGCGTTCATCTCCTGCAGGAACTGCACCGCCTCGAGGTTCTCGCGGCCGCCGTGGACGTTCGGCTGCCACTCGCCCTCCTCGCGCGAGTAGTCCAGGTAGAGCATCGAGGCCACCGCGTCGACGCGGATGCCGTCGATGTGGAACTCGGTGAGCCAGTACAGCGCGTTGGCGACGAGGAAGTTGCGGACCTCCTTGCGCCCGAAGTTGAAGACGTAGGTGCCCCAGTCGGGGTGCTCGCCGCGGGTCGGGTTGGGGTCCTCGTAGAGCGCGGTGCCGTCGAAGCGGGCCAGCGCGAACTCGTCCTTGGGGAAGTGCGCCGGCACCCAGTCGACGATGACGCCGACGCCCACGCGTGCAGGGCCTCGACGAGTCGACGGAAGCCGTCGGGGTCGCCGAAGCGTGACGTCGGTGCGTAGTACGACGTGACCTGGTAGCCCCACGAGCCGCCGAAGGGGTGCTCCATCACGGGCAGCAGCTCGATGTGGGTGAACCCCATCTCGACGACGTAGGGCACGAGGTGCTCGACGAGGTCGTCGTAGGAGTACGGCCCGGCGCCGGGGTGGCGCCTCCACGAGCCGAGGTGCACCTCGTAGATCGACATCGGCTGCTGGTCCGGCCGGCTGCTCGCGGCGCGCTCGGCCATCCACGCGTCGTCCTGCCACGTGTGGGTGCTGCGGAAGACCTTGGACGCGGTGGCAGGTGGCACCTCGGTGTGGAAGGCCATCGGGTCGGCCTTGTCGCGCCAGACGCCGTCGGCGCCGCGGATGTGGAACTTGTAGGACTCGCCGGAGCCGATGCCGGGCACGACGGTCTCCCAGACGCCCGAGACGCCGACCTGCGCCAGCGCGTTGCGGCTGCCGTCCCAGCTGTTGAAGTCGCCGCGGACCTGGACCTCGAGGGCATCGGGCGCCCAGACGCGGAAGGCCACACCGTCGCCGACGACATGGGCGCCGAGCGCCTCCCAGAGGCGCTCGTGACGACCCTCGTTGATCAGGTGCAGGTCGATCTCGCCGATGGTGGGGCCCTGACTCGCATCCGTGCTGGTCATCGGACGCCTCCGATCCGGTCGATGGCGCCCATCGGGATGTCGATCCACGTGGGCCGGTTGCGTGCTTCGTACAACACTTCGTAGACGGCCTTGTCGGCCTCGTAGGCGTCGAGCAGCGTCCGCTCGGTCTCGCTCAGCGGCCCGCCTCCGAGCTGGGTGCGGTGCTCGACGTAGCCGTCGAGGAAGGCGGCGCAGTTGCGCTCGGTCCACTCCTGGGCCCGGTAGACGATCTGCGAGCCGGGCTCGTCCTGCGAGTGCAGGTCCTTGACCACCGACTTGGCGGCGTAGTCGAAGGAGCGCAGCATCCCGGCCACGTCGCGCCAGGGCGAGTCGGGGAGCCGGCGCTGCTCGAGCGGCTTGAGCGGCTCGCCCTCGAAGTCGACGAGCTTCCAGCCGAGCGAGGTGCGCAGGGTCTGGCCGAGGTGCAGGTCGCCGTGCACGCGCTGCGCACCCTGTTCGAGCTCGGGGGCGTCGCCCGCGTCGGCGACGGTCGTCAGCAGCTTCTCCAGCGAGGCGGCGTGCGGCGCCAGCTCGGGCACCGCCGCGACCGCGGCCTCGAGCCGGTCGCGCATGGCCTCCGCGGTCGCCTTCGCGTCGTACGGCGAGGTGCCGAAGCGGCGCCGGAGCAGCTCGTGGACCTCGCTGACGGTGGCGCCGAGACGGTGGGCCTCGCCGGCGAAGTCGCCGCCCACCTCGTCGGCGTGCAGGTCGGCCTCGGCGAAGAGGTTGCGCGCGCTGGCGAGCGCGAGGTCCCAGCCGTCGCTGGCGGTGCGCAGGAACTGCTGGAGCATGCCGAGGTCGTAGGACGTCGTCGCCGTGGCCGAACTCGACCCAGCCGTAGAGCGCGGCGATGTCGGTGCTCTCGGCCTCGGTGAGCGCGCGGTGGATCTCGATGTCGGGGTTGCGGCCGGGGGTCACCCGCCGGAAGACCTTGAGCAGGCTGTCGTCGCCGAAGGCGACCGAGGAGTTGCTCTGCTCGCCGCTGAACAGCGTCGAGTGCACGTCGGTGTCGAGCTCGTGCCCGGCCAGCCGGTGGAAGGTCAGCCCGCCGTAGGCACGCTGACCGTCTGCCTCGGTGGCGGCGAAGGTGTCGAGGTAGACCTGCATCGCCTCGCGGTCGTGGACCGCGTCGTAGGTGTGCACCGCACCGAGCTCGTCGTCCTCGTGAGGGCCGAGGTAGGCGTGGTTGATCCGCCCCTGCTCCTCGGAGTAGTGCGAGAGCGGCATCTGGTAGTGCTCGACCGCGCCGTCCTCCGACGCGGTCGCGGCGTACTTGACGGTGAGGACGTCGACCGTGACCGCCGGCGGCCCGGGCAGGGTGCCGACGCGCTGCACGTCCACGACCTCGTAGGTGCGGCCCTTGCCGGCGAACCAGCGGGCCTCGGAGAGGTACGCCGTCATCTGCGGATGCTGCGTCACGACTCGTCACCGCCTTCCTCGGCCGGCTCGGGGTCGGGCAGCCGGATCCAATAGAACCCGTACCCACCTAGCGTCAACAGGTACGGCAGCTCGCCGACCTGCGGGAAGCGGACGCCGCCGATCAGCTCCACGGGCACCACGCCCTCCCACCGGCGCAGGTCGAGCTCGACCGGCTGGGGGAAGCGGCTGAGGTTGTTCACGCAGAGCACCGTGTCGGTGCGTCCGTCCTCTCCGGTCCACGACCGCACGTAGGAGAGCACCGACGGGTTGGAGCCGCCGAGGTCGTGGAACTCCCCGAGCCCGAAGCACGGGTGCTGCTTGCGCGCCATGATCATCCGGCGGGTCCAGTGCAGCAGCGAGGACTGGTTGTCGAGCTCGGTCTCCACGTTGACCCGCTGGTAGCCGAAGACCGGGTCCTGGACCGGGGGCAGGTGCAGGCGGCCCGGAGTGGCGCGCGAGAACCCGGCGTTGCGGTCGGGCGTCCACTGCATCGGCGTGCGGACGCCGTCGCGGTCGCCCAGCCAGATGTTGTCGCCCATGCCGATCTCGTCGCCGTAGTACAGGACGGGGGAGCCGGGCAGCGACAGCAGGAGGGCCGTGAACAGCTCCATCCGGTTGGTGTCGTTGTCGAGCAGGGGAGCGAGCCGGCGGCGGATGCCGATGTTGGCCTTCATCCGCGGGTCCTGGGCGTACTCGCCCCACATGTAGTCGCGGTCCTCGTCGGTGACCATCTCGAGGGTCAGCTCGTCGTGGTTGCGCAGGAAGATGCCCCACTGGCAGTTCTCCGGGATGGCCGGGGTCTGCTCGAGGATCTCCGAGATCGGGAACCGGTTCTCGCGACGCACGGCCATGAAGATGCGGGGCATCACCGGGAAGTGGAAGGCCATGTGGCACTCGTCGCCACCGGTCTCGGGGTCGCCGAAGTACTCGACGACGTCGGTGGGCCACTGGTTGGCCTCGCAGAGCAGCACCCGACCCGGGTAGTTGTCGTCGACGAAACGACGGACGGTCTTGAGCGCCTCGTGGGTCTCCTTGAGGTTCTCCCCGTTGGTGCCGGGCCGTTCGTAGAGGTAGGGGACGGCGTCGAGACGGAACCCGTCGAGGCCCATGTCGAGCCAGAACGACATCGCCTCCAGCATCGCCTCCATCACCTTCGGGTTGTCGAAGTTGAGGTCGGGCTGGTGGGAGAAGAACCGGTGCCAGAAGTACTGCTGGCGCACCGGGTCCCAGGTCCAGTTGGACGGCTCGGTGTCGACGAAGATGATCCGGGCCTCGTCGTAGAGCTCGTCGGTGTCGGACCAGACGTAGAAGTCGCCGTACGGACCGTCGGGGTCCTCGCGGCTGGCCTGGAACCACGGATGGGCGTCACTCGTGTGGTTCATGACGAAGTCGATGATCACGCGGATGTCGCGCTTGTGGGCCTCGTCGAGGAAGTGGTGGAAGTCCTCGACCGTGCCGACCTCCTCCTGGATGTCGGTGTAGTCGGCGACGTCGTAGCCGCCGTCGCGCAGGGGCGAGGTGAAGAACGGCGGCACCCAGAGGCAGTCGACGCCCAGCCACTGCAGGTAGTCGAGCTTCTCGGTCAGCCCGCGGAAGTCGCCGACGCCGTCGCCGTCGGAGTCCTTGAACGAGCGGACCAGCACCTCGTAGAACACCGCCGACTTGAACCAGTCGGGCTGGGCGAACTGGTCCTCGAGTGCGACCGTCATCGGGCGTTCCTCCTCACGGACGAGGACGTGGGCCGGCTCGTCGTAGGGGTCGAGGTTCACGTAGTTGTGCTCGCCCCACTGCCAGGTCTGGCCGGTGATCTCGTCGGTCACGGCGAAGGTGTCCTCCCAGCCCATCCCGAGCGCGGGCATGTTCAGGTGCACGGTCGTGGTGTGCGGGGCGTGGGGATCCACGTTGACCACCACGATGACGATGTCGTGTCGCCGCCGTTCTCATCAGTCTCCAGCGACTTGCTGAACACCAGCACGTTGTCGTCCTCGCTGCTGTGCACCAGCACGTTGCGCAGCTGCTGGAGCGCGGGGTGCCGGCGACGGATCCGGTTCAGGTTGGCGAGGTACGGCGCCAGCGTCAGCCCGGTGCGGTCGGCGCGGTCCCAGTCGCGGACCCGGATCTGGTACTTCTCCGAGTCGAGGTACTCCTCGCTGCCGGGCTTGAGGGCGACGTGCTCGAAGAGCTCGAAGCCGGCGTACACGCCCCAGCTCGGCGAGCCCGTCGCGGCGATCACCGCGCGGACCTTGAACGCCGGCGGGCCGCCGTACTGCAGGTAGGCGTGGAGGATGTCGGGGGTGTTGACGAAGAAGTTGGGCCGCATCAGGTGGCTCGTCTGGTGCGACATCTCGAGGAGGTACTGCTCGAGCTCCCACCGGCCGGTGCGCCAGGTGAAGTGCGTGTAGCTCTGGTGGTAGCCGATGGCCCCGTGGGCCCGCATGCGCGGCGGCAGGGTGAACGCCTCGGCCAGGAAGAGGACGTCGGGGTCGGTCTCGCGGATGCGCCCGAGCAGCCACTCCCAGAACTCCAGCGGCTTGGTGTGCGGGTTGTCGACGCGGAAGATCCGCACGCCGTGCGACATCCAGAAGCGCACCAGTCGCTCGCCTCGGCGTAGATCCCCTCGGGGTCGTTGTCGAAGTTGATCGGGTAGATGTCCTGGTACTTCTTCGGCGGGTTCTCGGCGTAGGCGATGGTGCCGTCGGCGCGGGTGGTGAACCACTCCGGGTGCTCGGTCGCCCACGGGTGGTCGGGCGCGGCCTGGAGCGCGAAGTCGAGGGCCACCTCGATGCCCAGCCGCGCGGCCTCGGCGACGAACGCGTCGAAGTCCTCGAGCGTGCCGAGGTCGGGGTGGATCGCGTCGTGCCCGCCGAACCGGCTGCCGATCGCCCAGGGGGACCCGACGTCGTCGGGGGTCGGGGTGAGCGTGTTGTTGGCGCCCTTGCGGTTGACCTCGCCGATCGGGTGGATCGGCGGCAGGTAGATGACGTCGAAGCCCATCGCCGCGACCCCCTCGAGCCGCTTGGCCGCGGTGGTCAGGTTGCCGCTGACGACCTTGCCGGTCTTCGGGTCGGCGTACGCGCCCTCGGAGCGCGGGAAGAACTCATACCAGCTGGAGAAGAGCGCCTTCTGCCGGTCGACGAAGAGCGGGTAGGGGCCCTCGACGCTCATCAGGTCGCGCAGGGGGTGGGCCTCGACCACCTGCTGGAGCTCTGCGGACTCGGCCGGTGCGAGTCGCGCCTCGGCCGGCCGCGTGGTGTCCGCGAACGCCTTGACGGCGTCGGCGATGACGGCCTGCTCGGCCGTGCTGAGCCCGTCCTGGGCCAGCACCCGCTCCATCACGAGGACGCCCTCGGTGAACATCAGCTCGACGTCGACGCCCGCTCGGATCTTGATCGTGGCGTCGTGCACCCAGGTGCCGACGGTGTCGCTCCAGGACTGGATCTCGTAGGTCCACGCGCCCTCGGCGTCGGTGCGCACCCGGGCCGTCATCCGGAGCAGCTGGTCGGGCACCTCACGCATGCGCACCGGGTCGCGGCGTACGCCGTCGGGACCGGTGAGCACGACCTCGGCCCCCAGCTGGTCGTGGCCCTCCCGGAACACCGTCGCCGAGACCTCGAACTCCTCCCCGACCGTCGCCTTGGCAGGGTTGCGTCCCAGGTTGACGACGGGAGCGACGTCGAGGACAGGGATGCGGCCGACCATGCCCGTTACATTTCCGAATCGGGCCGACCTATGCAAACTTCGCCCCTGATCAGCGCGCTTCCGCAGCCACCTGCCCGCCCACGCGCTGGTCCAGTCACGTAGTCCTGTTTGCCCGAGTCGTTGGAACGATCCAAGCCATCCTGCGTTAACGTGCTCCGGTGCGTGCGATCCGTCGATTCACCGTCCGACCCGTCCTGCCCGAGCCGCTGGCCGCCCTCGGCGACCTGGCCACCAACCTGAGGTGGTCCTGGCACCCGGAGACGCAGGACGTCTTCGCGGCGCTGGACCCCGAGCTGTGGCGCAGCAGCGGCCACGACCCGGTCAAGACGCTCGGGGCCGTGCCGGCCTCGCGGCTGCGGGAGCTGGCCTCGGACAAGAAGTTCATCCGGATGCTCGGGCATGGCCCAGGCCGACCTCGAGCAGTACCTCACCGGTGAGCGGTGGTTCCAGAAGTGGGAGTCGAGCGCGGCAGGGGCCGGGGCGCCCGCGGGCGATCGCCTACTTCTCACCCGAGTTCGGCATCACCTCGGTGCTGCCGCAGTACTCCGGCGGTCTCGGCATCCTGGCCGGTGACCACCTCAAGACGGCCAGCGACCTGGGCGTGCCGCTGACCGGCGTCGGCCTGCTGTACCGCCACGGGTACTTCCGCCAGTCGCTCTCGCGCGAGGGCTGGCAGCAGGAGACCTACCCGGTGCTCGACCCCGACGGGCTGCCGATCGCACTTCTTCGCGAGAGCGACGGAACTCCCGCGCAGGTGCGACTGGCGGTCCCCGGGGACAACGAGCTCGTCGCACGGATCTGGGTCGCCCAGGTCGGGCGGGTGCCGCTCCTGCTGCTCGACACCGACCTCGAGGACAACCCGACTCCGCTGCGCGAGGTCACCGACCGGCTGTACGGCGGCACCACCGAGCACCGGTTCCTCCAGGAGCTGCTCCTCGGCGTCGGCGGCGTCCGTGCCCTGCGCGCGCACTCCCGGATCACCGGCGCCGAGCTGCCCGAGGTGTTCCACACCAACGAGGGCCACGCCGGCTTCCTCGGCCTCGAGCGGATCCGCGAGCTCACCGTGGCCGAGGACGGCCCGGGCGTCGACTTCGACACCGCGCTCGAGGTCACCCGGGCGGGCACCGTCTTCACCACGCACACGCCGGTGCCGGCCGGCATCGACCGCTTCCCGACCGGCCTCCTCGAGCAGTACTTCGGCGGCTCGCAGAGCCCGCTCGCCGGCGTACCGGTGGAACGGATCCTCGCCCTGGGCGCCGAGGACTACAAGGGCGGCGACTCGGGCGTGTTCAACATGGCCGTGATGGGCTTCCGCCTCTCCCAGCGCGCCAATGGCGTCTCGCTGCTGCACGGTGAGGTCAGCCGGGGGATGTTCAACGGCCTGTGGCCCGCGTTCGACGAGGCCGAGGTGCCGATCACCTCGATCACCAACGGGGTGCACGCACCCACGTGGGTCGGTCGCGAGGTCTTCGCGCTGGCCGAGAAGGCCGGCGCCGACGTCGACTCCGACGACCCCGACGTGTGGTCCGTGGTCGACAAGATCCCGGCCAAGGATCTGTGGGCGACCAAGCGCCAGCTGCGCCAGGTGCTCGTCGACGACGCGCGGGTGCGGCTGCGCAAGTCCTGCCTCAAACGTGGCGCCGCACCGGCCGAGCTCGGCTGGATCGACTCCGCGCTCGACCCCGACGTGCTCACGATCGGCTTCGCGCGCCGCGTCCCGTCGTACAAGCGGCTGACCCTGATGCTGCGCGACCCCGAGCGGCTCAAGCGGCTCCTGCTCGACCCGGAGCGGCCGGTCCAGCTCGTGATCGCCGGCAAGTCGCACCCCGCCGACGAGGGCGGCAAGCGGCTGATCCAGGAGATCGTGCGCTTCGCCGACGACCCGGAGGTGCGCCACCGGATCGTCTTCCTGCCCAACTACGACATCGCCATGGCCCAGCCGCTCTACCCCGGCTGCGACGTGTGGCTGAACAACCCCCTGCGGCCCTACGAGGCCTGCGGCACCTCGGGCATGAAGGCTGCGCTGAACGGCGGGCTGAACCTGTCGATCCTCGACGGCTGGTGGGACGAGTGGTACGACGGCGACAACGGCTGGGCGATCCCGTCCGCCGACGGCGTCGAGGACCCCGACACACGTGACGACATCGAGGCCCACGCCCTCTACGACCTGATCGAGAAGGAGGTCGCGTCGCGGTTCTACGACCTCGACGGCGACGGCCTCCCGGTGCGGTGGATCGAGATGGTGCGCCACACGCTGAAGTCGCTGGGCCCCAAGGTGCTCTCGACCCGAATGGTCCGCGAGTACGTCGAGCGCCTCTACACGCCGTCGGCGGTCTCCTCGAGGGCGATGAACGACTCCTTCGAGGGTGCCAGCGAGCTCGCCCAGTGGAAGGCGCGGGTCGTCTCCGGCTGGCCGTCGGTCCACGTCGACCACGTCGAGACCGAGGGCCTCTCCGACGCCCCGGAGATCGGCAGCCACATGGACCTGCGCGTCTTCGTCTCCCTCGGTGACCTCACGCCGGGCGACGTCGAGGTCGAGGTGGTCCACGGCCGGGTCAAGGACGAGGACCGACTCGTCGACACCAAGGTCACCACGCTGAGCCTCGCCGAGACCTACGAGGGCGGCCGGCACCGCTTCGACGGGCGCCTCGAGCTCACCCGCGCCGGCGCCTTCGGCTACACCGTCCGGATCCTGCCCTGCAACCCCGCCCTCGCCTCCCCGGCTGAGCTCGGGCTGGTGGCCCTGGCGTAGTGGGTGTCGGTTTCACCGGTCAGCCGGGGAAACTGGTGCTTGAGGGCTGAAACTTCACCCCTCAAGCGACAGTTTCGCCCCTCCACCCCGTCCGATATGTGTTCGCATGGCCCGTAGGCTCTCCCCGTGATCGAGCTGCGCACCCCGACCGAGATCGAGGAGATGCGGCCCGCCGGGCGCTTCGTGGCCGAGGTGCTGACCCAGCTGGGCGAGGCTGCCGACGTCGGCGTCAACCTGCTCGAGCTCGACGCCCTCGCGCACGACATGATCCGCGAGCGCGGGGCCGAGTCGTGCTACATCGACTACCACCCCTCCTTCGGGGCGATGCCCTTCGGCAAGGTGCTCTGCACCTCGGTCAACGACGCCGTGCTGCACGGCCTGCCCCACGACTACGCGCTGCGCGACGGCGACCTCGTCAGCCTCGACTTCGCCTGCTCGGTGGACGGGTGGGTGGCGGACTCCGCGATCAGCGTCGTCGTCGGTACGCCGGACCAGCGCGACCTCGACCTCATCGACACCGCCACCCGTGCCCTCGACGCGGCGATCGGCGCCGCCCAGGCCGGCAACAGGCTCGGCGACATCTCGGCCGCGATCGCCGGCGGTCGCCCGCCCCGAAGGGCTCTCGATCAACACCAGCTTCGGCGGGCACGGCGTCGGCCGCACGATGCACGGCGACCCGCACGTGCCCAACGACGGGCGGGCCGGCCGCGGCTACCCGCTGCGACCGGGCCTCGTGATCGCGATCGAGCCGTGGTTCCTGCAGACCACCGACCAGATCTACACCGACCAGGACGGCTGGACCATCCGCAGCGCCGACGGCTCCCGCGGCGCCCACATGGAGCACACGATCGCGATCACCGCGAACGGCCCGATCGTGCTGACGGCCCGCGACTGAGGCGGCCCCGCACGCCGCCGTACGCCGCCGAACCCCGCTGTAACGCGGTGTTATTGACGCTTCGCACGCGGAGTACCGCTTGTTCAGCGTCAATAACTCCGCGTTACAAGGGCACGCCCGCCGCTACGCCTGCTGCAGCAGCACGAGGCTGCGCGCGCCGAGGGTGAAGGTGTCGCCGGCGGTGACCTTCGTGTCGAGGGGGGTGCCGGGGTCCGTGGAGAGGACGACGTCGCCGTGCTGCACCCACTCGTTGACGGGCAGCGTCACCGGTCGGTCCTCGGCCGAGGCGTTGAGCCAGACGAGGAAGCCGGTGTCGCGGAGCTGCTCGCCGCGCGGGCCGGGGGAGCGGATCGGGTCGCCCGAGACGAACATCCCGATCACCCGCAGGCCGCCGTCCTGCCAGTCGTCGCCGGTCATCTCGCGTCCGTCGGGGTGGATCCAGGCCAGGTCCTTGGGGCCTCCCCGGATCGCCGGGCGGCCCTCGAACCAGTGCCGCTGCCGCAGCGCGGGATGCTCGCGACGCAGGCGCAGCGCCGTCCGGGTGATCTCGTAGATGTCGAGCCACGCGTCCTCGGCGCCCCAGTCGACCCACGAGATCTCGTTGTCCTGCGAGTAGGGGTTGTTGTTGCCCCCCTGGGTCCGCCCGCGCTCGTCGCCGGCGGTGATCATCGGCACTCCGTTGGACAGGCACAGGCTGGCGATCAGGTTGGCAGCCTGCTGGTGCCGCAGGGCGAGCGACCTCCGGCGAGGACGTCTGCCCCTCGACGCCGCAGTTCCACGAGCGGTTGTCGTCGGTGCCGTCCCGGTTGTCCTCGCCGTTGGCCTCGTTGTGCTTGGCGTCGTACGAGACGAGGTCGCGCAGCGTGAAGCCGTCGTGCGCGGTGATGAAGTTGATCGAGGCGTACGGCGACCGGCCATCGTCGAGGTAGAGGTCGCTGGAGCCCGCGAGCCGGGTCGCCACGTTGCGCACGCCGTCGCTGCGCCCCCGCCAGAACTCGCGCATCGTGTCGCGGTACTGGTCGTTCCACTCCACCCACTGCGCCGGGAACTCGCCGAGCCGGTAGCCCTCGGCGGAGAGGTCCCACGGCTCCGCGATCAGCTTCACGTGCCGCAGCACCGGGTCCTGGGCGATGCAGGTGAGCAGGTGGCAGGCCATGTCGATCTCGTGGCCGGTGCGGGCCAGCGCCGAGGTCAGGTCGAACCGGAACCCGTCGACGTGCATCTCGCTCACCCAGTAGCGCAGCGAGTCAAGAATCAGCCGCAGCATCGCCGGGTTCTCGGCGTTCACCGTGTTGCCGCAGCCGGTCACGTCCCAGTAGGTGTCCGGCTCGCGTGCGTCGTCGGGCCGCGACGACACGCGCCGGTAGGTGCCGCGGTCGTCATACCCGCGGAAGGACAGGGTCGGGCCGAGCGCGTCGCCCTCCGCGGTGTGGTTGTAGACGACGTCGAGCAGCACCTCGATGCCCGCCGCGTGGAAGTTCTTCACCATCTGCTTGAACTCGGTGACCTGCTGGCCCCGGTCGCCCGACGAGGAGTACGCCGCGTGCGGGGCGAAGAAGCCGATCGTGTTGTAGCCCCAGTAGTTCGAAAGGCCCAACGCCTTCAGGTGGCGCTCGGAGACGAACTGCTGCATCGGGAGCAGCTCCACGGCCGTGACGCCGAGGTCGTGCAGGTAGTCGGTGACGACGCGGTGACCGAGCCCGGCGTAGGTCCCGCGCAGCTGTTCCGGGATCCGGTCGTGCAGCTGGGTGAAGCCCTTCACGTGCAGCTCGTAGACCGCGGTGTCGCGCCACCGCGCCCCCAGCTTCCGGTCCGTGCCCCAGTCGAACTCGTCGTGGACCACCACGCTGCGCCCGACGTACGGCGCGGAGTCGCGGGTGTCGAGCCGCGGGGGTGACGTGGTCGGCTCGAAGCCGGCCTCGGCCTCGAACCCGAAGACGGCCGGGTCGGTCTCGAACCGCCCGCACACCGCGCGGGCGTACGGATCGAGCAGCAGCTTGAACTTGTTGAACCGCAGCCCCTGCTTCGGCTCCCACGGGCCGTCGACCCGGAAGCCGTAGCGCTGGCCGGCCTGCACACCGGGCAGGGCGCCGTGCCAGATGCCCAGGCTGTGCTCGGTGAGCTCGTAGCGGGTCTCCTCGTCATCGTCGTCGAAGAGGCACAGCCACACGGCGTCGGCCTCGGGGGAGTAGACGGCGAAGTTCGTGGACTCCTCGCTCCAGGTGGCCCCCAGGGGCCAGTTGCGACCGGGCCACACCGCGACGCTCTCGTCAGCGGTCGACCACTCTCCTGGAGTCACCCGGGAATGATCGCAGGCCGTCCGGCCCGTCGTACGGAGGACCGACTAGGTTGGCCGGGCAGGTGGCCGGCACACAGCGCGACATCGTCAGGAGGAGCAGCATGGGGGAGTTCGTCCGTCTCGAGGTGGAGGGTGGAGTCGGCACGATCCGGCTCGACCGGCCCAAGATGAACGCGCTGAACGTCGCGATGCAGGAGGAGATCCGCGCGGCCGCGGCTGAGGCGACCGAGCGTGACGACGTCAAGGCCGTCGTGCTGTACGGCGGGCCGAAGGTGTTCGCCGCCGGGGCTGACGTCAAGGAGATGAACGCCATGTCCTACACGGACATGGTCAAGCGCTCGACCGGGCTGACCAGCGCGTTCACCGCGGTCGCCCGCATCCCCAAGCCCGTCGTCGCGGCGGTCACCGGCTACGCGCTCGGCGGCGGGTGCGAGCTCGCGCTGTGCGCCGACATCCGGATCGCGGCCGACGACGCGACGTTCGGCCAGCCCGAGATCCTGCTCGGCATCATTCCCGGAGCCGGGGGCACCCAGCGGCTCACCCGCCTGGTCGGGCCGAGCCGCGCGAAGGACATCATCTTCACCGGCCGCTTCGTCAAGGCCGACGAGGCGCTGGCCATCGGGCTGGCCGACAAGGTGGTGCCGGCCGACGCCGTCCACGACGAGGCCGTCGCCTGGGCGGGCCGGTTCGCGAACGCTGCGACGTACGCGCTGCGAGCGGCGAAGGAGGCCATCGACCGGGGCCTGGAGGTCGACCTCGACACGGGGCTGGAGATCGAGCGCCAGCAGTTCGCCGCGCTTTTCGCGACCGAGGACCGTGCCATCGGCATGGGGTCGTTCGTTGAGCAAGGACCGGGCAAGGCCGAGTTCGAGGGAAGATGACCGGGCGTTGACGTCCCGTGGCCGGCCCGGTGAACTGACCCCGCACCCCACCAGAGAGTAGAAACCCGTGTCGCCCAAGGTCTCCACCGACGAATCCCAGAGCCGTCAGCAGAAGCTGTCGTCCGCTCAGTACGCCGTGCGCACCCAGGCGGCCCGCGCCATCCGGATCATCTTCGGCATCTTCGCCGCCATCCTGGCGCTGGGTGCCGTGCTGATCGTGCTCCACGACAACATCAACCTCGACAACTCCATCGTGAAGTTCATCCTCGACACCGCCGAGAACATCTCCGGACCGTTCAGCCGCACCAACGGGATCTTCCACTTCACCGGCAAGAACGCCGTGGCCAAGAACGCCTTGCTCAACTGGGGCATCGCCGCGATCGTGTACCTCGTGATCGGACGAGTCCTGGCCAACCTGGTCGCGCCCAAGTCGAAGGCCTCGCGCTGAGCATGACCGGGTTCAGCGCCACCGCAGCCGTCGACGTCGAGGCCACGCCGCAACGCGTGTGGGCGGCCCTCACCGATCCTGACCAGATCGCGGCGTACATGGGCGGCTCGCGGGTCGAGACCACCTGGGAGGTCGGCTCCCCGATCACCTGGGCCGGGGAGTACGACGGCCGCCCCTACGAGGACAAGGGCGAGGTGCTGGTCGTCGACGAGCCGGAGGTGCTGTCCGTCACGCACTACAGCCCGCTGATGGGCCAGCCCGACGTGCCGGAGAGCTACCACACGCTCGTCTACGCGCTGAGCATCCATCAGGCGACGGCACCCACCTCGAGCTCACCCAGGACGGCTGCGACAGCGAGGAGCAGGCCGAGCAGTTCAGCGCGAACTGGCAGAGCATGCTCGACGGCCTGAAGGCACACGTCGAGGGCTGACCCCGTCGCGCAGCCGTCGGTCCCGTGTGACTGAACCCACCCGAGGTAGCGGTAGATGACCACCTAACCCGACGGTAGCCTCACCCCGAGGGGCACCGCTCTCGCGACCCCGTCTCCGTGTCCATCTGTGAGTGCAGGAGGGGCCCGTCCAGGGCCGAATCACCAATGAACATTGTCGTCTGTGTGAAGTACGTGCCCGACGCGACCGCTGACCGGCACTTCGAGTCCGACAACACCGTGGACCGGTCCGGCACGCCCGGCCTGCTCTCCGAGCTCGACGAGTACGCCGTCGAGCAGGCCCTCCAGCTCAAGGAGAAGGCCGTGACGGGGGCGAGGAGGTCGAGGTGACTGCGCTGACCGTGGGTCCCGAGGATGCAGCCGAGGCGATCAAGAAGGCGCTGCAGATGGGCGCCGACAAGGGCGTCCACGTGGTCGACGACGCGATCGCCGGCTCCGACTACCTCGCCACCTCGCAGGTGCTCGCCGCCGCGATCGACAAGATCGGTGACGTCGACGTGGTGCTGTGCGGCATGGCCTCGACCGACGGCTCCGGCAGCGTGATCCCCGCGATGCTGGCCGAGCGGCTCGACCTGCCGCAGGTGACCCTGGGCTCGGTGATCGAGCGCCAGGACAAGGAGTTCCGGATCAAGCGTGACGGCGACACCTCGACCGAGGTGATCGGCGCCACCGCACCGCTGGTGCTCTCGGTGACCGACCAGTCCGGCGAGGCTCGCTACCCGTCGTTCAAGGGGATCATGGCGGCGAAGAAGAAGCCGCTGGAGACCTGGTCGCTCTCCGACATCGGCGTGGACGCCGGCGAGGTGGGCCTCGACGCGGCGTGGACGAAGGTGGAGGCCACCGAGGAGCGCCCGCCGCGCACCCAGGGCGAGGTCGTCACCGACGAGGACGGCTCGGGCGCCACGGCGCTGGTCGAGTTCCTGGCCTCGAAGAAGTTCATCTGACCCACTCGACTTCCGACCACAGGAGTTTTCACAGTCATGACTGAAGTTCTGGTTCTCGTCGACCACGTCGACGGCAAGGTCCGCAAGCCGACGTACGAGCTGCTCACCATCGCCAAGCGCCTCGGTGAGCCCTCCGCGGTCTTCATCGGCCCCTCGAGCGAGGCCGACGCCGCCGTCGAGTCGGTCAAGAAGTACGGCGCGGAGAAGGTCTACGTCGTCGACGACGCGGAGATCAAGGGCTACCTCGTCGCCCCCAAGGCCGAGGTGCTGCAGCAGCTGGTCGAGAAGACCGATGCCTGCCGCCGTGCTGATCTCCTCGAACGCCGAGGGCAAGGAGATCGGCGGCCGCCTCGCGGTCAAGATCGACTCCGGCCTGATCACCGACGCGGTCGACGTGGCCGAGGACGGCACGCACGACCCAGTCGGTGTTCGCCGGCGGCTACACCGTGCAGGCCAAGGTCACCAAGGGCACGCCGATCATCACGGTGAAGCCCAACTCCGCGACCCCGGAGGAGAGCGAGGGGGCGGGCGCCAAGGAGGAGTTCTCGGCGACCATCTCCGACTCCGCCAAGAAGGCCAAGATCGTCGCGTCGCAGGCACGCAAGTCCTCCGGCCGCCCCGAGCTGACCGAGGCGGCGATCGTCGTCTCAGGCGGCCGTGGCACCGGCGGCGACTTCTCCGAGGTCGAGGACTTCGCCGACTCGCTCGGCGCAGCCGTCGGCGCCTCGCGCGCCGCGGTCGACTCCGGCTGGAAGCCGCACGCCTTCCAGATCGGCCAGACCGGCAAGGTCGTCTAGCCCGCAGCTCTACGTCGCCAACGGCATCTCCGGCGCGATCCAGCACCGCGCCGGCATGCAGACCTCGAAGACCATCGTCGCGGTCAACAAGGACGACGAGGCGCCGATCTTCGAGCTCGTCGACTTCGGTGTCGTCGGCGACCTGCACACCGTGCTCCCCGCCGCCACCGAGGAGATCACCAAGCGCAAGGGCTGAGCCCGGCCCGCAACGTCATACGTCCTGGTCGCCATGGCGACCAGGACGTATGACGTCCTGGCGCTGTGGCCGGAGCGAGTGCCTCAGACGCCAGCCGCAGCGATGCGCGCGGGCGACCGCCTCGAGCTGTGAGCCGACGTCCAGCTTGACCAGGATCGCGCGCACCTGGCTGCGCACGGTGGCCTCGGAGACGACGTTGGCTTCGGCGATCCTGGCGACGTTGCTGCCCTGGACGAGGGCCCGGAGCACCTCCTGCTCCCGGTCGGAGAGCCGGGCGAACGGGGCCAGCTCCCGGGCGCGTCGGGCACCGCGTTCGTGCGCCTCGCGCAGCAGTCGTCGACGATCGGCGGTCGCCCTGGTCGGCACGCCGTGCGCGGCCGCGAGGACGACGTCCAGCAGGTGGCTGAAGGGGACGTCCTTGCCGACGGCGTCGACCGCTCCCTGCTGCAGGGCGTGGGCGACCTGGTCCGGATCGTTCGTGGCCGAGACGACGAGGACACGGGCCCCGTAGCGGACGAAGGGCCCGACCAGGGTGGACCCGTCACCGATGGCCCCGCCCAGGTCGAGGTCGAGGAGGACCAGTACCGACGGGTCGGCGGCGACGTCTGCGAACCAGCTCGTCGCGATCGCCCAGGTCGGCCAGGGTGCACTCGATCCCCTCGAGGTCCAGGGCGAGCGCGAGCGACTGGGCCAGGAGCTGGTGGTCGTCGACGATCAGGACGCGTGGTCGCTCCGTCTCCTCAGAGCCGTCCAGGTCGTGGATGGGGCTGTCGGCGACGACCGTCATCGCGGAGTCGCCCCGGCGGGGACGAGGGCAGCCGGAGCCGGAGCCGGAGCCGGGGCCGCGGCCGACACCGGCAGCGTCATCACGAAGCACGCACCGAGGCCCTCGTCGCCGAGGGCGAGATCCCCGTCCTGCTCGCGCATCAGCTGCCGCGCGGCATAGAGACCGAGCCCGGACCCCGGGCTCGTGGCTGCGCGCACTCCGCGCTCGAAGACCCGCGACCCGAGCCCCGGGTCCAGCCCGGGCCCGTCGTCGGAGCAGGTGACGGTGACGACCTCGGCTCCGGTGGTGACGCGGACGCTCACCGTGCTGCCGGGCGCGTGGGTCGCGGCGTTGCAGAGGAGCTGCTTGAGGACCGCGGCCAGGTCGCGACTGCGACCTCGTCCCCAGACCCGCGCACCGGACGCCTCCACGTCCACGCAGGCGCCCAGGGTCCGGGCCGACTCCGCGATCTCGTCGACGACGGCGGGGACGTCGAAGCGCTCGCACGGAGTCGTGGGCGTCCTGGTCAGCAGGTGCTCGAGGTGGCCGACCTCGTGAGTAGCGGCTCGCCGCAGGCGTTCGGCGACGACGGGATCGACCCTCCCGTCGTACCTCTCCAAGGTGGTCGAGCGCGGCCCGCAGCCCTGCGCAGGCGTTGCGGCCGTCGTGGGCCAGCTGCTCACGCCACACGCCGAGATCCTCGGCCTCGCCGCTGAACTGGTCGAGCGAGGCGTGCAGGCCACGCAGTCGCCGTCGGGTGTCGCGCACCGTCCGGTCCAGGTCGCCCGCCGCGGCCAACGTCGCCTGTCCTGCGACTACGCCGCACAGCACGAGGGCGGCGAGCGTCCAGGTGCCCGCACGCCCGCCGTCGAAGCCCCTCAGCGCCTCGGCCAGTCCCAGCCCGAGGAAGAGCGGGGCGGCGCGGCGCACCCAGGGGCAGCTTGGGGCCGTGACAGGGCCAGTGCCGCGACGCAGATCCAGGTCAGTGACCGTACGGCGGCGAGCGCGGCGACAACTGACCGGCGTGACTCGAAGAGATCCGGGCGGAACGCGTCGAGGCACAGCAGCAGCGCGAACAGGCCGACGATCCCGACCGTCGTGACGGGCAGCAGCCGGCTGGGTGCCTCACGACTCGTGATGGTCGTGGTGGACAGAGCGCGCACCGCCAGGGCGGCGCAGACGAGGCAGACCACCGTGCGCACCGCGGGGGCGAGCACGTTCGCCGGGATCGAGGTCCCGCCCAGGTGGGCGACCGCGCCGAGAGGGAGGCACAAGCCACCCATCAGGATGCTGGCGGAGCCGGCCAGGGCACCGTGCGTGTCGCCGCTCATGTGCCACCGGACCAGTCGGAGGACCCCCGCGGTCAGGAACAGCGCACAGGCTCACCGCGAGGGTCGCGCCCAGGGCGACGTCCACGGCCGGTAGCGATCCGAGCTGGTGCTGGCTGAGCAAGGACGCGGTCGGCGTGAGCCGCAGCGTGGCCGCAGCGAGCCCCGTCGCGACGACCATCCCGATCAGCCTGGTCGACAGCGCCGACGCAACCACCCGAGCATCCCCCATGGGCGCATGTTAGGGAGCGTTCCGGGACAGGTCGGACCGTTGGGGAAGATCGGCTCTCCCTGGTCTGAACCACCGGTGGCTCGGGTGGGTCCGCGATGACTCGAAAGGACTACCCGGTCCCCGGATCGGTGCTGCTCGCTGGGGCGGGAGTGTCTGGTGGGTTCGCAGTGGCTGGCGTGGTGGCCGGGGCTGGTGCGCCTGTCGTGTCCGAGGAGGCTGGTGGGGTGCCTGTCGACGGATCGGCCGAGGGCGCTGCCGGCGATGCCGGGGTGGTGTCGCTCGGGGCACCCTTCCCCGTGTCCTGCTCCGCGCTGGTCCCGGACGTCGTCGCCTTGGGTGCCGGGATCGAGGGCAGCACGGAGGCTGTCACCAAGGGTCCGTTCGGCCCGTCGACTCGCAGCCGACCAGGGTGTCCGTGCCGTTCCCGCCGTCGCAGACGTCGGTGTCCGGGCCGCCGTCGAGGACGTCCTTGGCGTTGCCACCGGACAGGTAGTCGTTCCCGGGGCCGCCGATCAGGATGTCCTTGCCGTTGCCGCCGATGAGCCGGTCGTCGCCGGCGCCACCGACGAGGCAGTCGCCGCTGTTGCCCCCGTAGATCGTGTCGTTCCCGTCCAGCCCCATGATGATCTGCGGCCGGTTGCCGCCGTGCAGGACGTCGTCCCCGGGCGTGCCCCACACGATGCCGCCGGGGTAGCTGCTCACCGGGCCGCACTCCGGGGGTGGATCCGGCGTCCAGACCCCGGCCTCGGCCCGGGCGTGGGTCGTGGCGACGTCGGTGAACCGGCGTACGTCGACGCGGTGCCGCTCACGAGCGCGCCGCCGAGCACCAGGGCCGCGAGGCCGCTGCACGCGGTGAGGAGGCGCCTACGCCTCGACACGTGCGCCGTCCGGGACGGATGCCCGGGTGCCCCGGTCGCGACGCCGTCCCGGCGAGCACGCCGGCGTGGAGCTCGATGACGACGACGTCGCGGCGCCGCGAGGTCCTGCGAGCATCTCGGACGGCCACGGGGCGAGACCTCCGGGCGGAGGCGTGAGCGAGTCAGGGTGCACCTGGGCGTCGCCGGCGGACTGGCACCTTCACGCCGCTCGCGCAGGCCCGCGCCGACCTGCGAGATGGCGTAGCCGGCCAGCAGCAGAGCGACCAGCAGGGTGGGACCTCCCTTGCCGTGGAGTCCGTCGCGGATCGCTCCGAGGTAGGGCACGTGGAACCAGACCTGCCCGCGGATCTGCTGGGCCAGGACCGGGTCGATGTCGGGCCCGCGGTTGGCGTCGCCCTTGAAGGTGAACCGGGTCGGGGTCGTGCGGGTGTCGATCTTGACGATGCGGTGCGTGATGTAGACGGCCTTGCCGGGCGTCTTCTGGTACGTCGCGATGTCGCCGACGTGCAGCGTCCCGGGGTCGACGGGCCGGACGAGGACGGTCGAGCCGACGGGGATCGTCGGGGTCATGCTGCCGGTGAGCACGGTCATCGCCTGCCCGTGCACCGCGCGCGGGATGACCACCAGGACGGCGAGGGCGCCGATCACCAGGGCCGCGAAGGCGAGGGCGAGCAGGCGACCGGCCCACCTGAGCAGGGTCCGCGGGTGCGGCTGCCCGGCTGCTCGGACGTTGTTCTCGGTCATCCCTGCTCGCCTCTCGTCTCGTGGATGGGAGGCGGCCGGGTGGTCCCGGCCGCCTCCCGCTGGTCACGCCGGTCTCGCTCAGCCGTCCGACTGCACGAGGTCGAACCGGGCGTCGAAGGTCATCGAGTCGCCCTGCGCGGCGTTGTCCGAGGGGTGCGCCGCCGACGGTGAGGCGGGGTCGGAGCCGCTCACCCAGCCTGCCCCGATCCCGATGCAGCCGGCCTGGCCGGGCGACAGGACGAGCGGGGTGGTGCCGCGACGACATCAGCTCGTACTTGGTGCCGGCGCCGCTGGCGATCCCGGTCATGTCACCACGTCGCGGCGGCGAAGAACGAGGTCCGGTTCGACGGGTAGGTGCCGTTGCCGTTGTTCAGCGCCGCGCAGGCCGCCGGGTCGGTGATCCCGGGGTAGTAGTAGCCCTGGAAGGTGAGCACGCGGGAGAGGTTGCCCTGAGCGGCGTACCGGTCGCGGTGTTGCCCGAGATCGAGCACCCGGAGACCCCGGAGTCCGTCTCCCCCTGAGCCTTGCCGAGGCTGGTGGCGCAGGGCGCGGCGTTGTCCTGCAGGTTGTGCAGGGTGAGCGTAGAGGTTGGCCTTGGGGACCGACTGTCCGTCGTTGCTGGCGATCCACAGCGTGCGGTTCGTGTAGTCGCCCGGCTTCAGCTTCTGGAAGTCGAACGGCGCGCGAGCCGGTGCCGTTCGTGCCGAGGTCGAGCTTCAGGAAGCCGGCACCCGCCGAGTTGTCCGGCGATGTTGCCGAAGTCGCTGAAGCTGGCGAACGTGCTGCCGCCCGCCACCAGGGCGACGACGGCCACGCCTGCCAGGCTGCCTCGCAGGATCTTCTTGTTCATGGGTGGTCCCTTCCCCTTCGGGTGTCGCCACGAGAGCCGCGGCCGTTGGTTGTGTGACTCTCGGTCACGGCGGCACCGCGCCGGCATCGCCAAAATTGGGGATGTGCGAAGGCGTCGTCCCGCCGCACAGTGATCCCTCTGCACAAGGGGGTTTCCGTGCGTCGCTCCGCTGCCCGCAGCGTCTCCGTGGCCGTGCTGACCACGCTGGTGATGGTGCTGCCCGCGATGCTCGGCGCCGCGGCACAGGCCGACGACGGCTCGCTGCGGGTGACCGGTGCTCCGCTCGACATCTCCAGGCTGGCGCCGGGCACCCGGGACTCCGGGGACCATCGAGGTGCACAACGACTCGAGCTACGTCACCCGGCTCGACCTGCAGGCGATCGACGTCGCTCAGGCCGAGAACTCCTGCGAGCCCCCCGAGCGTCGCGTCCCCACCGAGCGGTGCGCCGCCGACGGCGGCGAGCTCGGCGGCTGGCTCGTGTTCAGCGTGAGCCGCGACGATCCCTCGCACCAGGTCCTGTGGACCGGCTCGCTCGGCGAGCTCGAGGCCGGCGCCACCCTGAGTGAGTCCATGCCGGCGGGCGCTGACTGGCCGCTGCGGCTGGGCCTGGAGCTCCCGTTCGCCGCCACCAACGACACCATGACCGACTCGATCAGCTTCGGCCTGCGCTTCGTCGCGTCCTCGCAGGAGGGTGTGACCGACGTGTCAGGACCGCAGGTGAGCGCCGGGGGACCCGGCGGCACGGGTCAGACCGATCCCGTCGCCCAGGCCGTGGCTGCTGTGCAGGCGCCCCTCACCCAGGGACCCCAGGTGTCGCTGCCGATGACCGGCACGACGATCAGCCTGTGGCTGCTGCTGCTCGACCTCGCCCTGCTGCTCGCCGGTGGGTTCCTGGTCGTGCTGCTCCGGAGGCCGGCCGCCCCGCAACGTCATACGCCCCGGTCGCCATAGCGACCAGGGCGTATGACGTCCGGGGTCACGCGCCCTCGACGACCTCGAAGATGTGGTCGGCGAGCAGGCCCTGCGGGCGACCTTACACCGAGGGGTGGGCCTATGAGTCCGGCGTGGGGTTCGCGCTGCCGCACCTGATGTCGGCCGCCACGCACGACCTCCCCGCGGCCTGGAGCGCGACCGGGAGCGGCGTGGTGACGATGGCCAGGCAGCTCGGGTTCGTGCTGGGCACCAGCCTGCTCTTCGCCCTCGTCGGCGACCGGGTCGGCCTGGCCGCCGTTCCCGCCTTCCGGACCACCTGGTGGATGTGCTGCGCCGCCCTGCTGCTGACCGCCGCCCTGACCCCGCTGGTCCGACCGCGACCGGAGGCCGTCGTCGTCTCGCTGGGTGCTGTCGAGGAGGCCGCCTGAGTCAGCCGAAGGCGCGGCGGACCAGCTGGAGGGCCTGCGCCTCGTCGACGCCCAGTGCCTGCACCCGCTCGACGAAGTCGTGCGCGGCCTGCCTGGCTGCCTGCTCCGTCCCGTGCCCGCTGACCACGCTGCCCGCTCGGCCGCGGGTCTCGATCAGGCCGAGCGTCTCGAGCTCGCGGTAGGCCCGGGCGACCGTGTTGGCCGCCAGCCCGAGCTCGGCGGCGAGTCCACGCACGGTCGGCAGCTTCGTCCCGGCCGCCAGCTCGCCCGACTCGACCTGCGCGCGCACCTGCTCGCGCACCTGCTCGTACGGCGGGACGGGGGAGTCGTGGTCGAGGGTGATACGCACCATGCGGCGCATTGTCCGGCACGCCGTACGCTTGATCCGCGATGAGCGTGTACCTGGACCACGCGGCGACGACGCCGATGCTCCCCGAGGCCGCGGCGGCGATGACCACCCAGCTGACCCGGGTGGGCAACGCGTCCTCGTTGCACGCCTCCGGGCGCGACGCGCGCCGGGTGGTGGAGGAGTCCCGCGAGCAGATCGCCGGTGCGCTGGGCTGTCGTCCGGGCGAGGTGGTGTTCACCAGCGGCGGCACCGAGGCCGACAACCTCGCCGTGAAGGGGCTCTTCTGGGCCCGTCGCGCCGAGGACCCGCGACGCGTGCGGATCCTGAGCACGCCCGTCGAGCACCACGCCGTGCTCGACCCGCTGCACTGGCTCGGGGTCGACGAGGGCGCCAAGGTCGAGCTCGTCGACGTCGACCGGCTGGGCCGCCTCGACCTCGACGCCTTCCGCGCCGCAGTCGAGGCCGACCCCGAGAGCGTGGCGCTGGTCAGCGTCATGTGGGCCAACAACGAGGTCGGCACCGTCCAGCCGATCGCCGAGATCGTGGAGATCGCGCACGCCCACGGCATCCCCGTGCACACCGACGCCGTGCAGGCGCTGGGCCAGCTGCCGCTCGACTTCGCGCGCAGCGGCGTCGACGCGATGACGGTCACCGGCCACAAGATCGGCGGCCCGTACGGCGTCGGCGCGCTCGTCGTACGCCGCGAGCTGCAGCTGACGGCCCTCCTCCACGGCGGCGGCCAGGAGCGCGACATCAGGTCCGGCACCATCGACCCGCCCGCGATCGCGGGCTTCGCCGCGGCGTGCGGCCTGGCGGTCGAGCGGCAGCCCGAGCTGGCGCAGGGCCTGACCAGGCTTCGCGACGCGCTCGTCGCCGGCGTGCTGCGCGAGGTGCCCGACGCGGTGCTCAACGGCGACCCGGAGCCCGGGCCCGAGCACCGCCTCCCGGGCAACACGCACTTCGAGTTCCCAGGCTGTGAGGGCGACTCGCTGCTGATGCTGCTCGACGCGCGTGGCATCGAGTGCTCGACCGGGTCGGCCTGCGATGCGGGCGTGCCCCAGGCCTCGCACGTCCTGCTGGCGATGGGCAGCAGCGAGGAGGCGGCGCGCTCGTCGCTGCGCTTCTCCCTCGGCCACACCTCGACCAAGGCCGACGTCGACGCCCTCGTCGCCGCCATCGGCCCTGTCGTCGAGCGGGCCCGCAACGCCGCGCGCTCCAGCCGCGTGCGCGGCAGGACGGACCCCGCCGTCTGATGCGCGTGCTGGCAGCGATGTCGGGCGGCGTGGACTCGGCTGTCGCCGCCGCTCGCGCGGTCGACGCGGGTCACGAGGTGACCGGCGTGCACCTCGCCCTCTCGCGCAACCCGCAGTCCTACCGCACCGGCGCCCGTGGTTGCTGCACGATCGAGGACGCCAACGACGCGCGGCGTGCGGCCGACGTGATCGGCATCCCCTTCTACGTCTGGGACCTCAGCGACCGGTTCCACGAGGACGTCGTCGAGGACTTCCTCGAGGAGTACGCCGAGGGGCGCACCCCCAACCCGTGCCTGCGCTGCAACGAGAAGATCAAGTTCGCGGCCGTGCTCGACCGCGCGCTCGCGCTGGACTTCGACGCCGTCGTCACCGGGCACTACGCGCGTCTGCGCACCGGGCCCGACGGGCTGATCGAGATGCACCGGGCGGAGGACATGGGCAAGGACCAGTCCTACGTGCTCGGCGTGCTCACCCAGGGCCAGCTCGCGCACTCGCTGTTCCCCCTGGGCGACAGCCCCAAGACCGCCGTCCGCGACGAGGCGGCGCGCCGCGGACTGGCCGTCGCCGCCAAGCCGGACAGCCACGACATCTGCTTCATCAGCGACGGCGACACCGGCGGGTGGCTGTCGGAGAAGCTCGCCGACGTCAACCGCGAGGGCGCGATCGTCTCCTCGGCCGGCGAGGAGCTGGGCCGGCACGAGGGGTCGTGGCGCTACACGATCGGGCAGCGCCGCGGCCTGCGCGATCGGCCGGCCGGCCGCGGACGGCGAAGCCCAGGTACGTGCTCGACATCGAGCCGGTGAGCGGCACGGTCACCGTGGGCTCGCGCGAGGAGCTGCGGGTCGACGAGCTCACCGGCATCCGCCCGCGCTGGTGCGGAGCTCGGTGCCTGTCCGGAGACCTCGAGTGCACCGTCCAGCTCCGCGCCCACGGGGCCGAGCACCGCGCCGTGGCCCGGGTCGCGCCGGACGGACTCGACGTGCGGCTGCTCGAGCCCGCCGCCGGTGTGGCGCCCGGGCAGGCCGTCGTCGTCTACGACGGCACGCGCGTCGTCGGGTCGGCCACGATCGCCTCCACCCGTCGTACGGCGTCGGCGTGAGCGCACGCGCCACCGGCCTCGGCTCGATGCCGGGGGAGGACCTCGTGGAGGCGATGCGGGTCGTGCTCGGCGAGCTGCCCGACCTCGCGCACCTGCCCGAGCTGCCGGCGCGCGGGGCGATCGCCGGGATGACCGGCCGGGCGGTGGCGCTGGTGGGCGAGCTCGGCTTCGACCTGCAGCCGGCCGGGTGGCGGCTCACCGACGCGGCCGGCGTCGACCAGCGCCGCGCCCGCTCGCTGCTGGCTCAGGACCTCGACGTCGCGGAGGAGCTGACGCAGGGCTACGAGGGCACGTTCAAGGTGCAGGTCGCCGGGCCGTGGACGCTCGCGGCGACGGTCGAGAAGCCGCGCGGCGACAAGGTGCTGGCCGACGTCGGCGCCCGTCGTGACCTCGCGCAGGCGCTCGCCGCCGGGATCGGGGAGCACCTGGCCGACGTGCGTCGGCGGGTGCCCGGAGCATCGCTCGTGCTGCAGGTCGACGAGCCGGCGCTGCCCGCCGTGCTCGCCGGCCGGATCCCCACGGCCTCGGGCTTCCACCGGCACCGCTCGGTCGACCTGCCGGGGGCCTCGCAGGCCCTCGAGTGGGTCCTCGAGGCCGCCGGCGAGGCGACGACGGTGGTGCACTGCTGTGCGCGCCGACGTGCCCGTCGGGCTGCTGCGCGGTGCGGGCGCCGACGCCGTGTCGGTCGACCTCGGCGTCCTCGCGGCCGGGGCGTACGACGAGCTGGCGACCGTGCTCGACACGGGTGGGCAGGCGTGGCTCGGCGTCGTACCCACGAGCGGGGCGCATGCGCCGACCACCCGGGCCGCGCTGGACCGGGCCCGGCGGCTGCTCGACATGCTCGGCTACGACCCCGGCGAGGTGGCCGACCAGGTGGTGCTGACCCCGGCCTGCGGGCTGGCCGGCGCCACCCCGGCGTACGCCCGGCAGGCGCTCTCGTCGCTGCGGGAGGCGGCCGCCGAGCTCGACGCGTGACGGGCGGGTCGGGGGGTACGGGGGAGGTGACCCTCGAGAGGAGACCCATGCCTGACCTGACCGGCAAGAAGATCGCCATCATCGCCACCAGCCACTTCGAGGAGGCCGAGCTGGTCACGCCGCGTGACGAGCTCGCCAAAGCGGGAGCCGAGGTGAAGATCTACTCGACCGACACCGAGCCGATCCAGGCCGTGGAGGGCGACACCGAGCCGACCCAGAAGATCGACGTCGACGGCACCTTCGGTGACCTGGACGTCGCCTCGGTCGATGCGCTCGTCGTGCCCGGAGGCACGGTGAACGCCGACCACCTCCGCACCGACGAGGACGCCCAGCAAATTGTCCGCGAGGCCCTCGAGACCGACACGGTGACCGCGGTGATCTGCCACGGCCCGTGGCTGCTGGTCTCGGCCGGGGTGGCGAAGGGCCGGACCCTGACCAGCTACCCGAGCCTGGCGATCGACCTCGAGAACGCCGGCGCCACCTGGATGGACGACGAGGTCGTCGTCGACGGCAACCTGATCACCAGCCGCAACCCCGACGACCTACCCGCCTTCGTCGACGCGATCAGCGAGGCCCTGGTCGGCTGAGAGATCGGCCCGTCGGACATTCCGGAGAGCTTGATGGGCAAAACCGATCGTCGGAGGGGTGATGTTCTCAGCCCTCCGACGTTCGGTTTCACCCGGTCGACCGGGTGAAACCGCCGCCCGGACCGTGCCGGCCTCAGCCGACGGCGACCCCGTCGGGGAGCTCGTCGGTGGCGAGCTCCTCGTGCTTGACGTTGAGGAAGCTCCAGACGATCACCGAGGCGGCCCACATCATGAAGGCGCCGACGATGAAGGCGTGCGTGGCGCCGTTGGCGAACGCGGCCTGACCGACCACGTTCTGCACGGCCTTGGCCGCCTCGCCGGTCGGCGCAGCTGCCGCCCGCAGCCTGGAACGACGACACGATCGACTGGGCCTTGTCCTGGCTGAAGTGCACCGCCACGGTGGCGAGGGTCGCGAGACCGAGCGCGCCGCCGACCTGCTGCATCGTGTTCAGCACGCCGGAGCCGATGCCGCTGTCGCGCTTGCCCACGCCGTGCACGGCGGCCAGCGTCATCGGCACGAAGGTCAGGCCCATGCCCACCGACATCGTGAAGATGAAGGGGAACAGGTCGGTCCAGTAGTTCACCGTGTCGCCGAGGTACGCCGTGCCGCTGCTCGCGGTGTGGGCGAGGTTCGCCGCCGAGTCGTCGACGCTGAGCCGGGAGAACATGAACAGCGAGAACCCGGCCAGGATCGTGCCGGTGCCGGCGATGAACCGCGGGTCCACCAGCGACATCAGCTTCGAGCCGACCGTGGCCGCGATGACCATGCCGAAGCAGAACGGCAGGAACGCGACGCCGGCCTCGATCGGGCTGTAGCCCATCACGTTCTGCACGTAGAGCGAGAGGAAGTAGAACATCGCGAACATCGCGGCCGGGACGATCATCATCGTCACGAACGCCGTGGCACGGGTCCGGTGGAGCAGGATCCGGAACGGCAGCAGCGGGTGCTCCACCCGGCGCTCGACGACCACGAAGAGGGCGAGCAGCAGAACGCCGGCGACGAGCGAGGTGATGGTCCAGGTGTCACCCCAGCCGTAGGCCTGGTTGCCGGCCCGCGAGAGGCCGAAGACGATCGCGACGAGGCCAGCGGTGCCGGTGACGGCGCCGGGCAGGTCGAGCTCGCCGGGGTGCGACTCGGACTCGCCGAGCAGGCGCGGGGCCAGGAGCGCGGCGATGATGCCGATCGGCACGTTGATCAGGAAGGTGAGCCGCCAGCCGTCGACGCTCACGCCGAAGATCTCGGGGTTCAGGCCGGTCAGCCAGCCACCGAGCAGCAGTCCGACCGCGGCACCCACACCCGACATCGCGGCGTACACCGAGAAGGCGCGGTTGCGCGGGGGGCCGGCCGGGAAGGTCGTGGTGATCAGGGCCAGCGCCGTGGGCGAGGCCAGGGCGGCGCCGAGGCCCTGCAGGCCACGCGAGCCCAGCAGCATCAGTCTCGTTCTGGGCGAGGCCGCCGAGGCCGGAGGCGATCGCGAAGATCGTCACGCCGACCATGAAGACCCGGCGGCGACCGTAGAGGTCACCGAGGCGACCGCCGAGCAGCAGCAGGCCACCGAAGGCCAGTGCGTACCCGGTGACCACCCACTGCAGGTTGGCCTGGGCGATGCCGAGGTCCTTCTGGATGTAGGGCAGCGCGATGTTCGCGATGGTGCTGTCGAGGACGACCATGAGCTGAGCGACGCAGATCAGCACCAGCGCCCAGGCGAGGCTGACGGCTGTGCGGGCTCGGCTCCAGATCGGCGACGGTGGGGGCGTCGGCGGTGTCGGTCATGAGGTGCGGCCTTTCTGTGCAACGAGGTGGGTGGGTACGCCGGCCTCGGGGCGGAAGCCCACGGCCGGCAGGATGACGTGGTCGACGACGCGCCGGACGATCTCGTCGTCGGGCTCGAGGCCCAGCACGAACGCCCGGTGCAGCAGGATCCCGGCGAGGGCCGGGCCGATGATCTCGAGGTCGACGTCGTCGTCGATCTCCCCGCGCTCGACGGCGCGGGCGTAGATGGCGCTGGTGACGGCCATCTTGGGGGCGATGAACCGCTCGCGGAACGGCTGGCTGAAGTCGGGATCGGTCATCAGCGCGGTGATCACCGAGCCGAGGGCCGTGGCCGCGTGGCTGGAGGCGATGCCGTGCGCGCCGCAGAAGGTGGACATCAGGTCGCCGCGCAGCGACCCGGTGTCGTGGTCCTCGACGGTGGGGGCGCGCTTGGCGCGCACGACCGCGTCGACGACGAGGCTGGCCTTGGTGTCCCAGCGGCGGTAGAGGGTGGCCTTGCTGGCTCGCGCCTTGCGCGCGACGGAGTCCAGCGTCAGGCGGTCGTAGCCGACCTCGAAGAGGAGCTCGACCGTGGCGTCGAGGATCTCGTCCTCACGGTCGCCCTCGACGCGGGGCCGGGCTGCGGCGGGTGACATCGGGCCTCCGGTCTGCATCGACGGATGAAACGAAACCGTTTCGTTTCATCGCTACCGAAGACGGACAACCGGTGCGGCACGAATCGCATTCCCGGTGGTCCAGGAATTCCTGGCCCAGTTCCCGTTCCAGCTCCCGTTCCAGCTCCCGGGACAGCGTCAGGGAGTGGGCGTGGGACCGGCGTCCGGAGTGCTGCCGGCGCCGGAGGCAGGAGCGCCCTGGGGCGTCGCGCTCGGCGAGGCCGACGAACTCGGCGACGGCGTCGGCGACTCGGACTGCTGCGGGGTCGGGGTGGGCGAGGTGCCCGTGGTCGGGGTGGGCGACGGCGAGGAGGATCGGCTCGGCGTCGGGGTGGGCGTCGGGCTCGGTGTCGGGGTGGTCTTCTTCTTCGGCTTCGAGGTGCCGTCGTTGCCGACGAGGTGGCCGACGGAGGTGCCCTGGCCGCTGTCGCCCCGCGTGATCGCCGAGATCGGCTTGCCCGTGACCGCCTCGACGAGTGTGATCCCGGCGATGGCCGTCGCCATCACCGCGAGCGAGACCAGGAGGACCTTTCCCCAGGGACGGCCGCGCAGGAAGGCCCAGCGGTCCTCGTCGTCCTCCGGTGCGGTCTCGGCGTCGGCAGCCGCCGGTCGGTCGTCGCTGGCCCCGTCGTCGGGTGCCCTGCGAGTGCGCAGCCCCGCGACGACGACGGTGCTGCCCATCCCGGTCTCGCGCACCTGTGCGGCGGTACGGCGCACGGCGTCGGAGGTGCGACGCAGCCACCAGGTGTACGTCGCCGCACCCACGGTCGCGAGGATGCTGCCCACGCCGGCGCCGATGAGCGTGCCCGCCGTACCGGCCCAGGAGGCGAAGAAGGCGGCCGAGATGGCGGCCAGCGCGCTGCCGGCCACCTGGGCAGGGGAGAGCTCGAGCCTGCGGGGCGGGTCGTGCGGGTCTTTGTCGGTCATGGTCCAGACGCGGATCGGGGTCAGGCCAGGGCGCGGCTGTACGCCGGGCACCCCCAGTCTGACGAAGGGGCGCGACGGAAGGTTTCCTACCCGGGGGTGATCTCGCCCACGCCGGCTCTCGCGAGCACCTCCAGGGTGCCTCGCAGCGCGAACCGGTTCCACAGCGCCGGCCGCGCCAGCATGTAGTGCCCCACCCGGCCCACGTCGACGAACTCCGCGGACTCGGCCACGCTCGAGGCCCGCCGGACGAACTCGCGTGTCATCCGGGGCGAGGTGATCCGGTCACGGCTCCCGTGGCCGGCGACGAGGTGTCGGCCCGCCAGCGGAGCGACCGGGTCGGAGGGCTCGAGCCACGGCGCCAGCGCGGTCACGCCGACCACCGCGGGGTCGTCGGCCACGTGCACAGCCGTCCGGGCCCCCATCGAGTGGCCCAGCAGGACGACGGGCAGGTCCGGGTGGGCGGCGCGGACCTCCTCGAGCGCCCACCGGGCGTCCGGAACCGGCGACGGCTCGGGCCCGAGGTCGCGGTTCCAGCCGCGCACCGAGAAGCGCAGCAGCCACAGCGCCAGCCCCGCCGCGTGCATGCGCGGCTCGAGGACCCGCCGCATCACGTCCATCCGCCAGTACGACGCGCTGCGCCGCCCGACCTCGTCCTCGCCTGCTTCGCACCCCCGTGCAGCATCAGCACGACGCCGCGCGCCGGTCCCGCGGGCGTCGGTGCGGACAAGTCCTGGCTCGGGCATGCGTCCATCCAATCGCGGGGTGCCTCACTGACCGAATTCCGGGTAGTCCGAGGCGGATTGCAGGGGTTACTGGTCAGTTACCCCGTCATCCACCTCGGACTACCCGTTCGTGGCGGTGGTTCGGAGGCGTCGTACGCCGTGGATGGAGCGGTGTCGGTCACAGCGGGCAGGATGGGCCCGTGAGCGACCGAGTGAGCGACCGAGTGAGCGAGCGTGAGCAGGATCCACAGGTCGACCCGCAGGCCGAGCTGCGTCAGGAGCACCGGGCGCTGGCCGAGGAGGTCGAGGACGCGCGCTGGCGCTACTACGTGCTCGACGACCCGACGCTGTCCGACGCCGACTTCGACCAGAGGATGCGTCGGCTCGAGGCCCTCGAGGAGCAGGTGCCCGACCTGCGCACCCCCGACTCGCCGACCCAGAAGGTCGGGGGCGCGGTCTCCACGGAGTTCACCGCGGTCGACCACCTCGAGCGGATGGAGAGCCTCGACAACGCCTTCTCCTACGACGAGCTCGAGAGCTGGGCCGCTCGGCTGGCCCGCGACGGCGTCGACGACCCGGCCTACCTCTGCGAGCTCAAGGTCGACGGCCTGGCCATCAACCTGCTCTACGAGGACGGCCGCCTGGTCCGTGCGCTGACCCGCGGTGACGGTCGCACCGGCGAGGACGTCACGCCCAACGTCAAGACGATCGACTCGATCCCCCATCGGCTCGCGCGGAGCAAGGAGTTCCCGGTACCGGCGCGCATCGAGGTGCGCGGCGAGGTGTTCCTCCCTGTCGAGGCGTTCGAGCGGCTCAACGCCTCGATGGTCGACGCCGGCAAGCCGATGTTCGCCAACCCGCGCAACGCGGCGGCCGGCTCGCTGCGGCAGAAGGACCCCAAGGTCACCGCCACCCGCGCGCTCGGCATGGTCTGCCACGGCATCGGCTTTCGCAAGGGCTTCGAGGCCGCCGCGCAGTCCGAGGCGTACGCCGCCCTGAAGGCCTGGGGCCTGCCGACCAGCGACCGCGCGAAGGTGGTCGCCGGGCTCAAGGGCGTCGAGGAGTTCATCGAGTTCTACGGCGAGCACCGCCACGACGTCGAGCACGAGATCGACGGCGTCGTGGTCAAGGTCGACGACGTCGAGCCTCCAGCGTCAGCTGGGCTCGACGAGCCGGGCGCCGCGCTGGGCGATCGCGTTCAAGTACCCGCCCGAGGAGGTCAACGCCAAGCTGCTCTCCATCGAGGTGAACACCGGCCGCACCGGCCGGGTGACCCCCTTCGGCGTGATGGAGCCGACCAAGGTGGCCGGCTCCACCGTCGAGCGGGCGACGCTGCACAACGCCCACGAGGTCAAGCGCAAGGACGTGCGTCCCGGCGACACGGTGATCCTGCGCAAGGCGGGCGACGTGATCCCCGAGATCCTCGGGCCGGTGCTGCCGCTGCGGCCCGACGGGCTGGCCGAGTGGGTGATGCCCACCGAGTGCCCGTCCTGCCACACGACGCTGGTGCAGGAGAAGGAGGGCGACAAGGACCTGCGCTGCCCCAACCACCACACCTGCCCCTCCCAGCTGCTCGACCGGGTCTTCCACGTCGCCGGCCGGGGTGCCTTCGACATCGAGGGGCTCGGCTCCGAGGCGGCGTACGCCTTCCTCGAGGCGGGCGTGATCGACGACGAGGGCGACGTCTTCGACCTCGACCGCGACAAGCTGCTGCGCACCGAGCTGTTCACCCGCGCGCCGAAGAAGGGCGAGGACGGCCCGCAGCTCAGCGCCAACGGCGAGCACCTCCTGGCCAACCTCGGCGAGCGCAAGCAGGTGCCGTTCTGGCGGGTGCTGGTCGCGCTCTCCATCCGGCACGTCGGCCCCACGGCCGCACGGGCGCTGGCCACCCAGTTCGGCTCGATGCAGGCGGTGCGGGCGGCCGACGAGCAGCGTCTCGCCGACACCGACGGCGTGGGTCCGACGATCGCCGCCTCGGTGCGCCGCTGGTTCGACGACGAGCCCGATGCCGGGTGGCACAACGTGATCGTCGAGAAGTGGGCCGCGGCGGGCGTGACGATGGCCGACGAGCGCGACGAGTCGCGTCGGGCGCACCCTCGAGGGCCTCACGGTGGTCGCCACCGGGTCCCTGGAGGACTTCACCCGCGACTCGGTCAAGGAGGCGATCATCAGCCGCGGAGGCAAGGCGGCTGGCTCGGTGTCGAAGAACACCGACTACGTCGTGGTCGGGGCCAACGCCGGCTCCAAGGCCGAGAAGGCCGAGCAGCTCGGTGTGCCGATCCTCGACGAGGCGGCCTTCAAGGTGCTGCTCGAGCAGGGGCCCTCAGGACTCTGAGGCCGAACCAGCCGCGCGACGGACGCGAGGTGCTTGACGAGGCCGAGTGGCGTGGTGCGCGACGGGACCAGCCGCCGGCGGGCCTGCTCCTCGTCGAGCCCGGCGATCGGTCAGCCGCCCTGGCCCAGCATCGTGAGGATCAGCCTCGCCACGGCGGCGTGCTCGGCGGCGAAGGGATGGAAGCGCGGCGCCCGGTGCGAGTCGTTGACCGACCCGTTGATCCAGGGGTCGGCCGCGCAGATGTCGTGCCCGTCAGTGACCCGCCACACGTCGACGTACGTCACACCTGCGGCCTGCGCGGCCTCGCGGACGGTCTCGGTGAGGGCCCGGTTGACCTTCTCGGCATAGGCGTAGTCGCCCGTGGCCAGCGGCAGCCGCGAGCACCGGTGTCGAGCGTCGACGATGTGCGGGTAGCCGACGGCCAACACCTTGGCGCGCGGAGCCCGCTCGCGCACCTGGCGCAGGGCGGCGGTCAGCGTCGTGCGTGTGTGGGCGAGACGCGTGAGCAGCTGGTCGTGGCCGCCGACCTGGAAATGCGCCCGGCAGGGTGCACCGTTCGGGTCGCTCGCCCGCAGGGCGGGGCAGACCTGTGTCAACGAGCCGAAGACCAGGCCGTCGTTGCCGCCGAGACCGACCGTGACCAGCGAGGTGTCGGCGCGCAGCGCGTTCGCCTGGGGTGGCACGTCGGGGTACTGCGACCGGTTCAGCATGGAGGTGTCCGCGCCGCTGCAGGTGCGGTCGTCGAGCTTGGCGTGCAGCCCCGTGGCGACGAGCGCGGGGTAGTTGTGGTCGGAGCGGAAGCACCCGTTGGCCACGTCGGTCACCGGGATCAGCGACCCGGCGGAGTAGGAGTCACCCAGCGCGACGTACGTCGGGAACGGCCTGCTCGACGCCGACCCGGAGACGTGCGGCACCGGGCTCGCCGGCGACCCGGCGCACGCCGACACCGCGACCAGCAGCGGCAGGAGCAACAGCAGGGCGCGTCGTACACGGGTCGAGCTGTGGTCCATGGTCCTCCCGTCGGCTGACCACGACGGTAGCGACCGGCCGGGCAGACCTCGGCCGCGCCCACCGCGGCATCAGCGCACCTGCACCACGGTGGGCAGGGGCGCGCATCCGTTGAAGCCCACGGTGGAGTAGCAGGTGGTGTACGCGCCCGCCGCGTGCAGCCGGACCTCGTCACCCTCGACGAGGGTCAACGGGAGGTGGACCGGGTGGTCCTCGTAGAGCACGTCGGCGCTGTCGCACGTCGGCCCGGCCAGCACGCACGGGCCCAGCGGGCCTGGAGCCGGCGTGCTGAGCCGGTAGCGGATCGCCTCGCCGAGCGTCTCCATCAGCCCGGTGAACACGCCGGCGTCCAGGTAGACCCAGCGCACCGGGCCGCGCTGCACCACCGAGACCACGGACGTGACCACCGTGCCCGCGTCGCCGACGATGCCGCGGCCGGGCTCGACGATCGTGCGGGGCGGATCGCCCTCGAAAGCCTCGTGGAGGTGGCGCCCGATGACCTCGGCGTACGTCGTGATGGCGGGTGGCCGGGCCGGGCCGTCGAGGTGGTCGTCGAGGAACGCGGGGAACCCGCCGCCGAGGTCGAGCACGTCGAGCTCGATGCCGCGTCGTCGGAGGTCGGCGAACACCGTGGCGGCGGCGTGGATCGGCAGGCCCCAGGCCTGGGGGTCGCGCTGCTGGGAGCCCACGTGGAAGCTGATCCCCGCCGCCTCGAGGCCGAGGTCGACGGCCAGGGCGAGCAGCTCGACGGCCTCCGGCACCGAGCACCCGTACTTGCTCGACAGCGGCCAGTCGGACCCCTCGCCGGAGGTGACGAGGCGGCAGAGCACGGCGCTGCCCGGGGCGACCTCCGCGAGCTTGCGGACCTCGCCCGGCGAGTCGACCGCGAACTGCCGTACCCCGAGCGACCACGATTCCGCGAGGTGGTCGCGCCGCGAGACCGGGTTGGAGTGCACGAGGTGCTCCGGCCGCGCTCCGGCCCCCAGCGCGGCGCGGACCTCGGCCGGGCTGGCGACGACGAACCGCGCGTGTGCCATGACCAGCGCGTCGGAGCAGTGCGGGGTGCGGGTTGGCCTTGACGGCGTAGTGGACCGACGACTCGGGGAACGCAGCGGCAAGTCGCCGGAAGCGACCCACCGCCTTGGTGACGTCGAGCTCGAGGTAGGGGGTGGTCGGGGCCGCGGCCGGGGCCGGTCGGACGCTGGCGCGTGGCGCAGGACGGGCGGGTAGAGACGGGTGACGGACGCACGCAGCATCGTGGACATCGGGGTCTCCTCGGGGACGCTGCAGGTTGAGGAGTCCGAGGAGCCCGGCCGGATACATCGCTGCCCCGCTCTCTAGGATTGCGCGCATGCCTGATCTCCGCGTATCAGCCGCGACGAGGTGCGTCACCTCGCTGACCTGGCCCGCATCGACCTCGACGACGCGGAGCTGGACCACCTCGCGCCGCAGCTCTCGGTGATCCTCGAGTCGGTCGCCGCCATCAACGGGGTCGCGGCCGACGACATCGAGCCGACCTCGCACCCGCTGCCGCTGACCAACGTGTTCCGCGACGACGTGCCGGCGCCGTGCCTGACCCCCGAGCAGGCGCTCTCCGGCGCCCCGGCCGTGGAGGACCAGAAGTTCGCCGTGCCGCGCATCCTGGGGGACGAGCAGTGAGCGTCGAGCTGACCGCGGAGCAGATCGCCTCCGCCCTCGCCGCCGGCGAGGTCACCAGTGTCGAGGTGACGCAGGAGCACCTCGACCGGATCGGCCGGGTCGACGGCGACGTGCACGCCTTCCTCCAGGTCGACGCCGAGGGGGCGCTGGCCGCCGCCCGGGCCTCCGACGAGCGTCGTGCCTCGGGTCAGCCCGCCTCGCCGCTCGACGGGGTGCCGATCGCGGTCAAGGACGTGATGGCCACCGCCGGGCTCGCCACGACCTGCGGGTCGCGGATCCTCGAGGGCTGGATCCCGCCGTACGACGCGACCGTCGTGCGCCGCTTGCGCGCTGCCGGCCTGCCGATCCTCGGCAAGACCAACATGGACGAGTTCGCGATGGGCTCCTCGACCGAGCACTCGGCGTACGGCCCGACCCACAACCCGTGGGACCTCGACCGCATCCCCGGCGGCTCGGGCGGTGGTTCCGCCGCCGCCGTCGCCGCCTTCATGGCCCCGCTCGCGGTCGGCACCGACACCGGTGGCTCGATCCGGCAGCCCGGGGCCGTCACGGGCACGGTCGGGGTCAAGCCGACCTACGGCGGGGTCTCGCGGTACGGGCTCGTCGCGCTCGCGAACTCCCTCGACCAGGCGGGTCCCGTCACTCGCACGGTCGTCGATGCCGCCCTGCTCCACGAGGTGATCGGCGGGCACGACCCTCTCGACTCCACGAGCATCGACCAGCCCGTGCCGGCGCTCGTCGAGGCCGCCCGTGCCGGCGCCACCGGCGACCTGACCGGCCTCCGGGTCGGGGTGGTCGCCGAGCTCGGCGGCGAGGGCTACCAGGCTGGCGTGCGGCAGCGCTTCGACGAGGCCGTCGAGCTCCTCGTGAAGGCCGGCGCCGACGTCGTGCAGGTCTCCTGCCCGCACTTCGTGCACGCCCTGGCGGCGTACTACCTGATCCTCCCGGCTGAGGCGTCCTCCAACCTCGCCCGCTTCGACGCGATGCGCTACGGCCTGCGGGTGCTGCCGGAGGGTGTGGAGTCGCCCAGCGCCGAGGACGTGATGCGCGCGACCCGCGACGCCGGCTTCGGCGACGAGGTCAAGCGCCGCATCATCCTGGGCACCTACGCGCTCTCCAGCGGCTACTACGACGCGTACTACGGCCAGGCGCAGAAAGTGCGCACCCTCATCGGACGCGACTTCGCCGCCGCCTTCGAGCAGGCCGACGTCCTCGTCTCGCCGACCGCGCCGACCACCGCCTTCCGGCTGGGCGAGAAGCTCGACGACCCGTTGGCGATGTACCTCAACGACATCGCCACCATCCCGGCCAACCTCGCCGGCGTCCCCGGCATCTCCGTGCCCTCCGGCCTCGCCCCCGAGGACGGCCTGCCGACCGGCGTCCAGGTGCTGGCACCGGCACTCGCCGACGACCGGCTCTACCGCGTCGGCGCCGCCCTGGAGTCTCTGCTGAACGAGCACGCGGGCGGCCCGTTCCTCACCCCCGAGAGGCTGGCGGTGACGTCATGACCGACGTACTGGTGTCCTTCGACGACGCACTCGCGTCCTTCGACCCGTCGTTCGGTCTCGAGGTGCACGTCGAGCTGAACACCGCGACGAAGATGTTCTGCGGCTGCCCGGCGAGCTTCGGCGCCGAGCCGAACACCCAGACCTGCCCGACCTGCCTCGGCCTGCCCGGTTCGATGCCGGCGGTGAACGCCAAGGCCGTGGAGTCGGCGATCCGGATCGGGCTCGCGCTGAACTGCGAGATCGCGGAGTGGTGCCGGTTCGCGCGGAAGAACTACTTCTACCCGGACATGCCGAAGAACTTCCAGACCTCGCAGTACGACGAGCCGATCGCCTTCGACGGCTGGACCGACGTCGAGGTCGCCACGGACAACGGGAGCGAGACCTTCCGCATCGAGATCGAGCGTGCCCACATGGAGGAGGACACCGGCAAGTCGACCCACGTCGGCAGCACCGGCCGCATCCACGGCGCCGACTACTCGCTGGTCGACTACAACCGCGCCGGCATCCCGCTCATCGAGATCGTCACCAGGCCTGTCACCGGCACCCGCGAGCAGGCGCCCGCGGTCATGCGTGCGTACGTCGCCCAGCTGCGTGAGCTGCTGCTCGGCCTGGGCGTCTCCGACGTACGCATGGAGCAGGGATCGCTGCGCTGCGACGTCAACCTGTCGCTCTCGCCGGCCGGTTCGGCCGCGCTCGGCACCCGCACCGAGACCAAGAACGTGAACTCGCTGCGCTCGGTCGAGCGCGCGGCGCGCTACGAGATCGGTCGCCAGGCGGCCGTGCTCGGCGACGGGCGGAGCGTGCTGCAGGAGACGCGGCACTGGCACGAGGACACCGGGATCACCACCTCCGGCCGGGAGAAGTCCGACGCGGAGGACTACCGCTACTTCCCCGAGCCCGACCTGGTGCCGGTGGCGCCGAGCCGTGCCTGGGTCGAGGAGCTGCGCGCGACCCTGCCCGAGCCGCCGCGCGAGCGCCGGGCCCGCCTGCAGGCGGCGTGGGGCTACTCCGACCTGGAGATGCGCGACACGGTCGGTGCCGGTGCGCTCGAGCTGGTCGAGGCGACGATCGCGGCGGGTGCCTCTCCGCAGGCTGCCCGCAAGTGGTGGCTCTCCGAGCTGGCGCGGCGGGCCAACGAGGCGGGCGTGGAGCTCGCCGAGCTGGCGGTCACCCCGGCCGACGTGGCCCGGATCCAGGCGCTCGTCGACGAGGGCGCACTCAACGACAAGCTGGCCCGGCAGGTCTTCGACGGGGTGCTGGCCGGCGAGGGCGGCCCCGACGAGGTCGTCACGGCGCGCGGCCTGGCGATCGTCTCCGACGAGGGCGCCCTCACCGAGGCCGTCGACCAGGCGATCGCCGAGAACCCCGAGGTCGCCCAGAAGATCCGCGAGGGCAAGGTCGCCGCGGCCGGGGCACTCATCGGCGCGGTGATGAAGCAGATGCGCGGCCAGGCCGATGCGGGCACGGTGCGCGAGCTGATTCTCCAGCGCCTGCAGTAACGCGATCGCGGGAGCCTCGTTTCCCTCACGTAGACGTGGTGCGGCCGACCGTCCTCGGTCTGCCGGTGGGGGAGAAGGGAAAGCGTCATGAATCGTCGTGCCGTGCGCCCGGCACTCGGGGCCGCCGTCGCTCTGGCCGTGACTGCAGCCGTGGTCGCCGTCCTGGGGGTGGCACCTGCCCTCGCCGACAGCAGCCCGAGCCCGGGACCGTTGCTTCCGTTGCCCACCTTCTCGCCCCCGCCCACGCCTACGCCGACGGGCGCGCCGCCGAAGGCCTCGCCCTCGCCGTCGAAGTCGCCCATCGTCGCCAGTCGTCGTCCCAGTCCAAGCCCCGCGCCACCCACTCGGCGACGAAGCACCACGCCCACTCGTCGTCCGCGGGTACGTCGAGCACCGCCGGCGACAACACGACGCCGTCAGCGGTCTCCGCGCCGTCCGCCGCGCACCAGCCCGGATCGACGGCGCCCCGGCCGGCGGCGCGCCAGCACCCGCCCACGTCGAGGCACGCGTCGAGCACCGCGCAGCAGGCGCTCATCGCTCCTCAGGCGGCCCCGGCGGCCCAGCCGGTGGCGGCCGTCTCGTCGAGGGCACTGCCCCTGTGGGTGCCGGGCGCGATCCTGGTCATCTTCCTGACCATGACCGTCGGCACGCTGTTCTACCGCCGCACCAAGGGCGAGACGCTCAACCTGCCGTCGTACTGAGCCTCAGTGTGCCGCGTGGAACCGGCGACGCCGGAACTGCGGCTGCTCGACCTCGTCGAGGATGGCGCGAGCGAGGTCGGCGGCCGAGATGGTCGACCTGCCGTCGTCGTCCTTGAGCAGCACCTCCTCGCTGAGTCGGTAGCTGCCCGTGTCGGGTGCCGGCACCCAGGCGCCGAAGTCCAGCGGCGGGCTGACGTAGAACCAGTCGACGTCCTCGGAGGTGCCGCGCAAGGTCTCCAGCAGCGCGATCCCGGTCTCGATCTCCGGCCGCACCTCGGGCGGCGGCGGCTCGCCGACGTCGAAGACCCGCGCACCGCCCTCCTCCACGAGCAGCGACGAGGCGCCACCGATCACGCCGAGCCGGGTGGGGGTGCCGGCGACCAGCTCGACCAGCCGGTCCACCAGTCCCTCCTCCTGGCCGGCCATGTCGCCGCGCGGTGAGACCGCCTCGACGACCACGTCGCGACCCTCGACGACGGAGCGGAGCACCTCGGCGTCCAGCACCGAGCCCACGACGTCCTCGACGCCCTTGATCGGCTCCTCCGGCTCGTGCCTGCTGACCGAGGTCACCTGGTGCCCGCGCGCGGCCGCCTCGGCCACCACTGCGCGTCCGGCGTACCCGGTGCCTCCGAGGACGGTGATGCGTGCCATGTCGCTCCTTGGGTCCGATGTGGGAGGTCTGTCCTCGGTGAACCGCAGCCCCGACCCGTCTATTTCGCCGAGATGGTCTAGGGCACCTGCGGACTCGGCAGCGCCACCCGGTGACGAAAGTCGGCTCGTGACGTTTCATGTGGTGTCGGCAGTGACCCCCGAACGCTGTCGATCTCGGAGGAAGCACCATGCGCCGACCGATCCGCCACCGGCCCGAGGGCGACACCACGCCCCGTCGGCGACCCCTGCTCGTCGCCCTGGCTCTCAGCGTCGTCACGCTCGCAGTCCTGGGGTCCGCACCCGCCCGGGCCGACGACCCGCCGCCCGATCCTGGGGGCCCCGTGGTGGTGGCACCCGACCCGGGCCCGGTCGACCCGGTCCCCGTGGACCCGGCTCCCGTGGACCCGCCCCCGGCGGACCCGGCACCGGTGGTGGACCCACCACCGACCGACCCGGCGCCGGCCGATCCGCCGACGACGACGTCGAGCCCCGGCTCCTCGGCGTCGTCGGCGCCGAGCCAGCACCACGTGGCTGCCTCTGCTGCGGGGTCGGGGCACGCGAAGGCGCACCACCACGGCGCCAAGAAGGGGAACCCGAGCACGACCGCGAGCTCTCTGGTCGCGCCCCGCGACGGGGTGGCGCCCTTGGTCTCGTTCCAGGGCGTCAGCCCGTCGTCGGCTCCTCGTGCGGCGACGCCGTCGAAGCACCACCCCGCGGTACGCGACGCGCACGCCACCAGCCGTCCCGCAACGGCTGCCGGTGGTGTCGGACCGAGCGACCTTGGCCGCGCAGACGCTGATCGCCGGCGCGGCCGCGCGAGCTCTGCCGCCGTGGCTGACGGCGTCCCCCTTGGCAGTGCTCCTGGTCATCGCGGGCGGGCTGCTGTTCTACCGCCGCCTGCAGAACCGTGACATTCCCTGACCCGACCTGCGGGGAAGCACCGGCCGGGCGCCGTGGTTGAAGCCGCATGAAGAAGATCGGTTTCCTCTCCTTCGGCCACTGGTCGGACTCCCCGCAGTCGGCCACCCGTACGGCGTCCGACGCGTTGCTGCAGTCGATCGACCTGGCCGTCGCCGCGGAGGAGATCGGCGCGGACGGCGCGTACTTCCGCGTCCACCACTTCGCCCGCCAGCTGGCCTCGCCGTTCCCGCTGCTCGCGGCCGTCGGAGCCCGGACCAGCCGGATCGAGATCGGCACGGGCGTCATCGACATGCGCTACGAGAACCCGTTGTACATGGTCGAGGACGCCGGCGCCGCCGACCTGATCGCCGGTGGGCGGCTCCAGCTCGGCATCAGCCGTGGCTCACCTGAGCAGGTCGTCGACGGCTTCCGCTACTTCGGCTACGTCCCGGCCGAAGGCACCGACCACGCCGACATGGCCCGTGAGCACACCCGGGTCTTCCTGGACGCGCTCGGGGGCGAGGGCTTCGCGCAGCCGAACCCGCGCCCGATGTTCGCCAACCCGCCCGGGCTGCTGGGCCTCGAGCCGCACTCGCCCGGCCTCCGAGAGCGCATCTGGTGGGGCGCCGGCAGCCGGGCCACGGCCGAGTGGACGGCCGAGCAGGGTCTGAACCTGATGAGCTCCACGCTTGCTCACCGAGGACACCGGCGTCCCCTTCCACCAGCTCCAGGCCGAGCAGATCCAGCGCTTCCGCGACGCCTGGACCGCCGCCGGGCACGCGCGTACGCCGCGTGTCTCGGTCAGCCGCAGCATCTTCCCGATCGTCAGCGACCTCGACCGCGCGTACTTCGGCGGCGAGACCCGCAGCGAGGACCAGGTCGGCCACCTGGAGGGCGGTCTGGCCCGCTTCGGCAAGACCTACGCCGGCGAGCCCGAGCGGCTGGTCGAGGACCTCGCCGAGGACGAGGCCGATCGCCGCCGCCGACACCCTCCTCCTCACCGTCCCCAACCAGCTCGGCGTCGACTACAACACCCACGTCCTCGACAGCATCGTCCGCCACGTCGCTCCCGAGCTCGGCTGGCGCTGAGGCGGCCCGGCGTCCAGGTGACCGACCGCCGGTCCCTCGTCCGTGGTTTCGAGGCCTCCGCCTAGCGGCTCCGGCACCTCAACCACCGGGGCCGAGGAGGCCTGCGCCTTGCGGCTCCGGCTGCTCAGCCGCCGGAAGCCGGACAACGGGTGCCCACGGCGACGCGCTGGCTGTCGGTGCCCGTGGCGGTGCGGACGGTCAGGTGGACGCAGGTGGGGTGGTCGACCCAATAGCCGCCCGGGAAGGCCAACCAGCGTGAGGCGCCGCTGGCGGGGCAGGCGGGGATCTGGATGCTTCGGGTCGGGGTGAACGCGCTGTTGCGCCAGCCGATCCGGGCCGTCCGGTGTGGGGGCGCCTGGACGGTGATCGTCGAGGCCACCCCGGTGTGCACCAGCAGGCCGGACTTGGCGAAGAGCCGAGGCGCACCGTTCGCCCCGTCCGTCGCCGTCTGCTGGATCCCGCCGGCGGGCCAGACGGGGAGCGCCACGGCTCCGAGGATCACGCGGTAGGAGCGAGGCGGGGCCTGGCCGGGGATGTGGTCGGCGCAGTCGAACTGGGCGACCGAGGTGGGCCGCCGGCTCGGCGTGGGCTTCTGAGCCGGCGGGGCATGCCCTGGCGCACCCGGCGAGGACCACGACACCCAAGGTGCCGAGGGCCACGATCAGCGGACGACGCGTCACTCCCGGTCAGGCTCGGTCGGTCGGCAGCGTCGGCTTGAGGTCGACGACGGGTGTCCCGTCGACCGCCTCGAGCGGCTCCACGAGGAGTCGCCCGGGTCCGACCTCCACGACCGTCACCCGATGCAGCCCGATCGGGTTGGGTCGCGACGGCGAGCGGGTGCTGAACACCCCGCGCTCGGGTCCGTCCGGGTCGTCGCCCGGATGGCAGACCAGCTCGTCGCGCCGCCCGAGGTGCAGCCAGGTGAGCACGAAGAGCTCCGCGCCGACCTCGAGGTCGCGGATCCCGTCCTGCAGGCTTTGCTGGAGCACGATCCACGCCGAGGGGGCGCCGAGGTGTCCCTGCCGCGGCGCGTCCGAGACGTCCGTGAGGGACGGACTCCACGTGCCCGATGGGGCGTACGGCGTACTGCTCATCGGCCGACGAGGCGAGCCGGGCCTCGTCCCTGGTCGGCTCGAACAGCTCGACCGGGTTGCCCGACGGGTCCTCGACCAGGACCTGCCGGCCGCCGACCCCGGTGACGACCTCGTTGCGGAACCGGGCACCGGCTGCGCGCAGCCGCTCCACCTGCCCGTCGAGGTCGTCCACCTCGACCGAGAACCTGTTCCACCCACCGGGCGAGGGGAGCGTCCCGTCCGGCATCGCCTGCCCGCCACCGGGACCCCCACCCGGCGCGCTCAGCACGAGCCTCAGGTCGCCCCGCGACAGCATCGCGAACGAGGGCGCCGGGTGCATCACCTCATCGAACCCCAGCCCGTCGCAGTAGAACGCGATCGCTGCGTCCACGTCGTCCACGATGTAGCGGATGCTCACACTCGACATGCCCAGCTCCTTGCCGTTCGCAACTGATCAACACGGTGCGCTCTCCCAGGCACTCGTGGCAACCATCGCCGCGGTGGGCTACTGGAGGCCGGTGCGCACCGAGGTGATCCGCTGGGTGTTGAAGCCGAGCCAGTGCATGCGGCCGACGTACCTCGCGTGCTCGATCTTCAGACAACGGTCCACGACCACGTCGAGGCCGCCCTCCTCGGCGATGCGCACGCCCTCCTCGTTGATCACGCCGAACTGGCACCACAGCGCCTCGGCTCCGATCGCGACGGCGTCGCGCGCGATGTCGGGGAGCGCGTCGGGGGCGCGGAACACGTCGACCACGTCGACGTGGACGTCCTCGGGGATGTCGCGCAGGCTCGGATAGCTCTGCAGGCCGAGGATCTCCTCCTCGCGAGGGTTGACCGGGATCACCCGGTAGCCGTGCCGCTTGAGGTAGTAGCCGACGAAGTTGCTGGCCCTCAGCTCGTTGCTGGACAGGCCGACGATGGCGATCGTCGTCGCGTTGTGGAGCACGCGCTGGATGGTCTGCGCGTCCTGGTACGCCGCCACGTCCATCACGCCACCGCCTGCTTCGACGCGCGCCAGGCCCTGCTCGAGATCCCAGACCAGGTCGTCCACCGACTCGGTGCCCACCGACAGCCGGACCGTGCCCGGCCCGACGCCGGCCGCTGCCAGCTCGTCGTCGCTGAGCTGGCGGTGCGTGGTGGTGGCGGGGTGGATGACCAGGCTCTTGGCGTCGCCGACGTTGGCGAGGTGCGACCACAGGCTCAGCCCGTCGATCAGCGCCAGCCCACCCGTCCGACCCTCCGGCGAGGTCGACGGAGAAGATCGCGCCGGCGCCGAGCGGCAGGTACTTCTCGACGAGCGCCGAGTAGCGACTGCCCGGCAGCCCGGCGTACGTCACGTTCGAGACCAGCTCGTGCCCGTCGAGCCAGGAGGCGACCGTGCCCGCGTTGGCGACGTGGCGCTCCATCCGCAGCGACAGCGTCTCGAGCCCCTGGAGGAACAGGAACGCGTTGAACGGCGACATCGCACCACCGAGGTCGCGCAGCGTCTCCGCGCGCAGCTTCATCAGGTAGCCGTAGGTGCCGAAGGTCTCGTGGAACTGCAGCCCGTGGTACGCCGGCGACGGCTCGGCGATGACCGGGAAGCGCCCGTTGGACCAGTTGAAGAGACCGGACTCGACGACCACCCCGCCGATGCTGGTGCCGTGGCCGCCGAGGAACTTGGTCGCCGAGTGCACCACGATGTCGGCGCCCCACTCGATCGGCCGGCACAGGTACGGCGTGGCGAAGGTGTTGTCCACGATGAGGGGCAGGTCGTGCTCGTGGGCGATCGCCGCCACCGACTCGATGTCGAGCACGTTGCCACCGGGGTTGCCGATCGTCTCGGCGAAGAACGCCTTCGTGGTCGGCTGCACCGCTGCCTTCCACGCGTCGAGGTCGTCGGGGTCGACCCAGCTCAGCCCGACGTTGAGCTTGCGCAGCACGTGCTTGAGCTGGTTGACCGTGCCGCCGTACAGCGCCGATGAGGAGACCACGTGGTCGCCGGGCTCGAGCAGCGTGAACAGTGCGGCCATCTGGGCCGCGAGCCCACTGGCGAAGCCGACGCCGCCGGCGGCGCCCTCGAGGCTGGCCACGCGCTCCTCGAAGACGGCCGTGGTCGGGTTCATGATCCGCGAGTAGGTGTTGCCGTACTCCTGCAGGTTGAAGTACGCCGCGGCCGACTCGGGGTCCTCGAACACGTAGCTCGTCGTCTGGAAGATCGGCACTGCGCGGGCGCCGGTGTTCGGGTCGGGCCGCTGGCCGGCGTGCAGCTGCCGGGTCTCGAACCCGAAGTCGTGCTCCTCGTCAGGTCGGGTCACTCGTCGACTCCCAAGGCAGTGGTGGACAGGAACTGACGGATCAACGGCGTCTGCCGTGCCTCCTCGAGCAGGAAGCAGTCATGACCGTACGGCGCGTCGATGACGTGCAGCTCCACCGGCTTGCCCTGCTCGACCAGAGCGGACTCGATCTCCTCCGACGCGCGCGGCGGGTAGAGCCAGTCGGAGCTGAACGCGATCAGCAGCGTCCGCGCCCGTACGCCGGCCACCGCTTCGGCCAGCGAGCCGCCGCCGTGCTCGCGGGCGAGGTCGAAGTAGGTCAGCGCGCGCGAGGTGTAGAGGTAGGTGTTGGCGTCGAAGCGCTTCACGAACGACTCGGCCTGGTGGCGCAGGTAGTTCTCGACCTGGAACTCCGGCTCGGTGATCGTGTAGCGCACGTCGTCGGCGAACTGCAGGCGGCGGTGGAACTTCTCCTCGAGCGCCGGAGCCGACAGGTAGGTGACGTGGCCGACCATCCGGGCCACGCCCATGCCGGCATCGGGCTTGCGTCCGCTGTCGTGGTAGTGCCCGCCCTGCCACGCGGGGTCGCCCATGATCGCCTCGCGGGCGATGGCGTTCCAGGCCACGCCCTGCGGGTGCAGGGCGTGCGTGCTGGCGATGCACACGATCGCGTCGACGTCGTCGGGGTGGCTGCACCGCCCACTCCAGTGCCTGCATGCCACCGAGCGAGCCACCCGCCACGACGGCGAGGCGCTCGATGCCGAGCACGTCGAGGAAGGCGCGCTCGGTGCGGACCATGTCGGCCACCGTGATGACCGGGAAGTCGGAGCCGTAGGGACGCCCGGTCGCCGGGTCGGTCGACGACGGGCCGGTCGTGCCGCGGCAGCCGCCGAGCAGGTTGGGCGCGACGACGTAGTAGTGGTCGGTGTCGAAGGCCTTGCCCGGGCCGATCATCCCGTCCCACCAGCCGAGCGCCTTGCCGGCGGAGCCGTCACGATCCTCGGCGGCGAACCCGTCCCGGGTGCTCGCGTCGCTCGGCCCTGTTGCACCACCGACCGCCAGACCCGCAGCGTGGGCGTCCCCGCTGAGCGCGTGGCAGACCAGGATCACGTTGTCGCGGGCGGGGGAGAGGTTCCCGTAGGTCTCGTAGGCCACCCGGACCGGACCGATCTCGCGACCGCAGTCGAGCGGCACCGGGTCGGGCAGGTCGACGTACTGGGTCTCGACAGCACCGACCGAGCCGGGGACGATCGTCGGGGCGGACGCCATGGGCGTGATGCTATCGAGCGCGGTCAGGTATTGTGCGGTATCCCTAGTAAGGGACTAGACAAAAGCACCAGGAGAGGCAGCACCGAGATGACGACGACAGACACGGGCACGGCCGACAACGGGGTCAACGTCCAGGCCCTGCTCGAGGCCCGCGATGTGCTCAAGGGCGCCCCCGAGGCGGCGCAGTTCACCTGGAAGGCCACCTCGACGTGGCGACACGGCGTGCACACCGACGTGAAGGTGCAGAACTACTTCGGCCTCGGCGCCGACCAGCAGCACAAGACCGAGCGCACCTTCGAGGCCGACCACCCCGAGACGTTCGCTGCTCCCGACGACGGCATCACGCCGATCGAGTACCTCCTCGTCGGCCTGGTCAGCTGCCTGAGCGCCGGGGTGGCCTCGGTGGCGCAGAACCGCGGCATCCAGCTGCGCTCGGTCGAGGCCGAGGTCGAGGGTCACCACGACATCCGCGGCATCCTCGGCGCCGACAGCGACGTCCGCAACGGCTTCAACGACGTCAAGGTGACCTTCCGCATCGACGCCGACGCCTCGCCCGAGGACATCGAGGCACTGGTGGCCCAGTCGCAGAAGCGGTCCGCCGTCTTCGACGCGCTCACCAACCCCACGGACGTGACCGTCACCGTTGCCTGAGGCCTTCTCCACCGTCGTCGTCGGCGCCGGTCACGCGGGGCTGGCCGCCAGCCACGTCCTGTCCTCCCGCTCGATCGACCACGTGGTCCTCGAGCGGGGGGAGGTGGCCAACTCCTGGCGCGAGGAACGCTGGGACTCCCTGCGCCTGCTGACGCCCAACTGGCTCAACCGGCTGCCCGGACAGCCCTACGACGGGCCCGATCCGGACGGCTACATGGGTGCTCTCGAGGTCGTCGACCTCGTGGAGCGCTTCGCCAAGGGCACGCAGGCGCCGGTCCGCACGCGCACCGAGGTCACCTCCGTCCGTCGGGCCGGCGACTCGGGGTACGCCGTGACCACCTCCGACGGCGAGCTCCTCGCGAGGTCGGTGGTCATCGCCAGCGGCGCCTGCAACCGGCCGAGCGTGCCGGCGCTGGCGTCCGGCGTGCCGTCGTCGGTCGAGCAGCTGAGCGCGTTCGACTACCGCAACCCCGACCAGCTGCCGGAGGGCGGCGTCCTCGTCGTCGGCGCCTCGGCGACCGGGGTGCAGCTGGCCGCCGAGCTGCAGCGCTCCGGGCGCCAGGTCACGCTCTCGGTCGGCGAGCACACCCGCCTGCCGCGCACCTACCGCGGTCGCGACGTCCTCTGGTGGATGCACGCGACCGGCCTCTGGGACGAGCGGTACGACGAGCTCGACGACATCACCCGGGCCCGCAACCTGCCCTCCCCGCAGCTCGTGGGCACTCCCGAGCGCTCCACGCTCGACCTCAACACGCTGACCGATCTCGGGGTCGGGCTGGTCGGCCGATGGGCGATGGTGCGCGACGGTGTCGGGCTCTTCTCCGGCGGGCTGCGCGCCGTCTTCTCCCTCGCCGACCTCAAGCAGCAACGACTGCTCTCCTCCTTCGACGAGTGGGCCGCCCGCAGCAGCAGAGCCCGCGACCTCGAGGTCGGCCCTCCCGAGCGGCACGAGCCGACCCGGGTGCCGAGCCCCATGCGCCTGCGGCTCGACCTGACCAGCGGCGAGATCCGCAGCGTGGTCTGGGCGACCGGCTACCGGCCCGTCTACGACTGGCTCGACGTGCCGGTCGTGGACCGCAAGGGCCACCTCGAGCACGACGGCGGTGTGGTGACCGGCAGCCCCGGCCTCTACGCGCTCGGGCTCCCGGTACTGCGCCGGCGCAAGTCCACGTTCATCCACGGCATCGAGGACGACGCCCGCGACGTCGTCGGACACCTCGTGAGCCACCTGAGCGGTGGTCCTAGGCTCGCTCCATGACGCCTTCCTTCTCGCTCGACCAGGACCATGTCGAGCTGCGCCAGTGGCTGCACACCTTCGCCGACGAGGTGATCCGGCCGGCGGCGGCCGAGTGGGACGAGAAGGAGGAGTTCCCCTGGCCGGTGGTCGAGGAGGCCGCGAAGGTCGGCATCTACTCCCTCGACTTCTTCGCCACCCAGAGCTTCGACGAGACCGGGCTCGGGATCCCGATCGCGATGGAGGAGCTGTTCTGGGGCGACGCCGGCATCGGCCTGTCCATCGTCGGCACCACGCTCGCCGCGGCCGCCGTACGCGCCAACGGGACCGACGAGCAGGTCGGGGAGTGGATCCCGCAGATGTTCGGCACGCCGGGGGACCTGCACCTCGCGGCGTTCTGCTCCTCCGAGCCCGACGCGGGCTCGGACGTGGGGGCGATGCGCACCCGGGCGAGGTACGACGAGGCGACCGGCGAGTGGGTGCTCAACGGCACCAAGACCTGGGCCACCAACGGCGGGCTGGCCGACGTCCACGTGGTCACCGCGGTGGTCGACCCCGACCTGCGCACCCGGGGCCAGGCCAGCTTCGTGGTGCCGCCGGGCACGCCGGGTCTCAGCCAGGGGCAGAAGTTCCACAAGCACGGCATCCGCGCCTCGCACACCGCCGAGGTCGTGCTCGAGAACTGCCGCATCCCCGGAAGCTGCCTGCTCGGCGGCAAGGAGAAGCTCGATGCCCGGCTCGCGCGCGCACGGGAGGGTTCCTCGTCGAAGGCCAGCAACGCCAGCATGGCCACCTTCGAGCGCACCCGCCCCGCCGTGGGAGCGCAGGCGATCGGCATCGCGCGGGCGGCGTACGAGGTGGCGCTCGACTACGCCAAGACCCGCGAGCAGTTCGGGAAGGCCATCATCGAGAACCAGGCGATCGCGTTCGCCCTGGCCGACATGAAGACCGCCATCGACGCCTCGCGGCTGCTCGTGTGGCGCGCGGCCTGGATGGCCCGGCAGGGGGAGAAGTTCGAGGCGGCCGAGGGCTCGATGTCGAAGCTGTTCGCCGGCGAGACGGCCGTGTCGGTCACCGAGAAGGCGATGCAGATCCTCGGCGGCAACGGCTACACGCGTGAGTACCCGGTCGAGCGGATGGCCCGCGACGCCAAGATCTACACGATCTTCGAGGGCACCTCGGAGATCCAGCGGCTGGTCATCGCGCGGGCGATCTCGGGAGCCCCGATCCGCTGAGGACGGCAGACCGATCCACCGGTCTGCGGTGCTACTGTTCGGCGAGCCCCGCCGGGGCCCAACTCCACATCAAGACACGCCCACTGTCGGGGGAAGCCGGTCCGAATCCGGCGCTGACCCGCAACCGTAGGCCGCCCGGGCCGATCCACGACCAGGGCGGTGAGCCGGAGCACCCGTGGCGGAGCGTCTTTCACACATCGCTGTCGTGGAAAACAGCGGGTGGTCGGCGACGTACCTCCCGCTGCGCAGCGGGAAGGAACCACTCATGCGCAGCTTCGCGCGACTGGGCGCCGTCGTAGGCGCCTCCACCCTCGCGGTCGCCGGTCTGGTCACGGTCTCGCCGTCGGCCCAGGCCGTGGCTCCCAAGGACCCGATCGGCGTCAACACCGGCGCGGCCTGGCTGGCCAAGCAGCTGACCCACGGCATCGTGCACAACAACCAGTTCAACTTCGCTGACTACGGCCTGACCATCGACGTGGCCCTCGGGCTCGACGCCGTCGGCGGTCACGCCAGCGAGGTCTCCGACATCGCGGACGCGCTGGCGCCGGGCTCCAACGCGAACTACACGACCTCCACGTACCACGGCGTGACCACGACGTACGCCGGCCAGGTCGCGAAGCTGATGGTGCTGGTGCAGAAGGCCGGCGGTGACCCCACCAGCTACGGCGGGCACGACCTGACGACGATGCTCGAGGGCACCGTCGCGTCCGCCGCGCCGATCGCCGGGCGCATCCAGGACCAGAACAACACCTTCGGCGACGCCAACGTCCTCGGCCAGGCTTACGCCGCCCGGGCCCTGGCCACGGCGTCCTCGAGCAAGGCGTCCTCCGTGCTGAGCTTCCTGCTCGAGCAGCAGTGCCCCAACGGGGGCTTCCGGCTCACCTTCAACGCCGACAAGACCGCCGTCCGGCCAGAGCTGCACCGACAACAGCCGGCGCAGATCGATGTCACCTCCGTCGCGCTCATCGAGATGCGTGGGCTCACCGGCACCAGCACCGCAGTCACCAACGCCGACGACTACCTCATCGGCAAGCAGCACCTCGTCCGGTGCCTGGGGCGGCGACCCGGGCGGCAGCGCGGCGAACTCCAACGCCACCGGTCTCGCGGCCTGGGCGCTGGGCAACACGTCGCAGTCGGCGAGGGGAGCAGCGTGGCTGCGCGACCACCAGGCGACGTACTACGACTACTGCACCAAGCTGAAGAACGACGTGGGCGGGGTCGTCTACGACGACGCCGGCCTGACCAGCGCCGCGGTCTCGGACGGGATCGACCCGAAGTCCGCGGCGCAGGACCAGATCCGTCGTGCCACCGCCCAGGCGCTGCCCGGCCTGCAGTACCTCGACGCCGACTCCACGCCGTCCGCTCCTCAGCTGACCGGCCCCAGCGGCTACGTCAAGGGCGGCGGTACAGCCACCTTCACGGTGACCGGCGTGCACGCCGGCGACCAGCTCTGCATCACCGGTGGCCCCGGTGGTGCCGGCGGCACCGCGAGCGGGCACCACGTGGACGAAGTCGGCGAGGACCGCAGACCTGACCGGCACGCGGACCTTCGCCGTCCGGGACCGCGACGGCCACAGCGACACCGCCCAGGTCAAGCAGCTCGGCACGAAGACGCTGGTGCTGACCCGGCCGCACTACGTCAACAAGCGGTCGAGCTTCGCCTCGGTGACCATCTACGGCCTGGCGGCGGGGGAGCGGGCGAGCATCCTGTTCCGCGGTGAGCTCAAGGCCAGTGGCACCGCCGACTCGAACGGCCACTTCACCCGCAGCATCTGGACCGGGCGCACGCTCGGCGTGGGCACCGTGGGTGGCTACGGCCAGTTCGGCGACATCCGCAAGGGCTACACGACGCTGAAGGTGGTGCGGTGACGTCTGGTCACCCACGCCTGGCCGGCCTGGCTGTCGCGGCACTCGTCGCGGCAGCCGGGCTCGTCGGCCTCTCGGGCGGGCCGGCCTCGGCCGCGCTCTGCTCCGGGCACGGGGTGAACGTGGTCGTCGACTACCACGCGCTCGGCGGCGGCGTGCTCAAGGGCTGCGACACGTCCGGGGCCGGCAAGACCGCGAACAAGGTGTTCCCGGCGGCCGGCTACAAGCTCGACTATGCGCAGCGCCAGGCCGGGTTCGTCTGCCGCGTCAACGGCAAGCCGGCCAGTGACCCCTGCGTGAACACCTCGCCCGCCAACGCCTACTGGGGCCTGTACTGGTCCGACGGCAAGTCCGGCACGTGGACCTACGCGACCTCCGGTGTCGGTAGCGTCTCGGTGCCCGACGGCGGCTTCGTCGCGTTGTCCTGGCAGAACGGCGGCCCCAACGATCCGCCCGGCACCTCGCCCGTCGGCGTGAAGCCGTCGCCGAAGCCCACCCCCAAGCCGCACCCGACGACGAAGCCCGCCAAGCCGACGAAGAAGGCCACGGCGACCGCGACCGCGACGAAGGCGGCCGCCCCGAGCTCCTCGGTCGCGGCGTCCGCCAAGACCAAGGCCTCGGCGTCTGCGACGGCCAGCGCCTCGGCCTCGTCCACCGCGAGCCCCAGCTCGGCGTCAGCCGGCGTGCTGCCGCCGACCGCGAGCGACAGCGCGAGCCCGGACGCCGCCACCCCGACCGCGACCCAGCTGGCCTCCTCCGAGCCGGACACCGGCGGCCTGCCGCTGTGGGTGCCCGGTGCCGTCGTGGTCGCACTCGGTGCCGCCACCGGGGGCGTGCTGTGGTGGCGCCGCAGTGGGAGACGATCAGGGGCGTGAACGCCCGCTCCGGTCCGAGGCCGGCCAGGGACCTGCACCCGGGTGCCTGGTGGCTGTGGGCCATGGGTCTGGCCGCCGCGGCCTCGATGACGACCAACCCCGTGCTGCTGGTGATGATCGTGCTGGTCGCCGGGCTCACCGTCGCGCTGCGGCAGCCCGAGCACCCGTGGTCGTCCTTCCGGATGTACCTCGTCTTCGGCGCGGTCATCGTGCTCGTGCGGGTGCTCTTCCGCGTGCTGTTCGGCGGTGGGTACGGCGAGATCGTGCTGGTCCACCTGCCGACGATCCCGTTGCCGCACTGGGTGGCCGGCATCCAGCTGCTCGGCCCGCTGACCCTGGAGTCGTTCCTGGCCGGCCTCTACGACGGCATGCGGCTGGCGACGATCGTGATCTGCGTCGGTGCCGCGAACTCGCTGGCCAACCCCAAACGCCTGCTCAAGTCGATGCCCGCCGCGCTCTACGAGATCGGGACGGCCATCGTCGTCGCCGTCGCGCTGCTGCCCCAGCTCGCCGACAGCCTGCGCCGGGTGCGTGCCGCGCGGGCCCTGCGCGGCGCCCCGGGGGGCCGGGTGGGCCGGCTCCGCGGCATCGTCGTACCCGTCATGGAGGACGCGCTGGAGCGGTCGATGTCGCTCGCGGCGGGCATGGACGCGCGCGGCTACGGGCGCTCGGCCGGGCTCGATGCCGCCCAGCGGCGTACGACCGGCGGCCTCATGCTCACCGGCCTCGTGGGGATCTGCGTCGGCACCTATGCGCTCCTCGACCAGACCGCGCCGCAGTGGCTCGTCTGGCCCGGGCTGGCCGGCGGTGTGGCCCTCGCCGCGCTCGGGTTCTGGTCGGCCGGGCGACGGGTGCAGCGCAGCCGCTACCGGCCCGACCACTGGCACCTCGCCGAGGTGGTCGTCGCGCTGAGCGGCATCGCGGTCGGGGTCGCGTTCGTCGGGGTGCTGCGCGACCAGATCTTTGTCCTGCACCCGCCGCTCGACGCGGTGCCGACGGTCTCCGTCGGGTGCCTCGTCGCCGTGCTGCTGGGCGCCGTCGCGGCCTTCGTCTCACCGCCGCCGGCGCTGGCCGAGGCCACCGTCGTGCCCCTGGAGGTGGACGATGCTCGAGCTGCGTGACGTCGACTTCGCCTACGACGACCGCGGTGTCCTCGTCCTGCGTCAGGTCGACCTGACTCTCGAGGACGCCGAGCTCGTGCTCGTGGCCGGGCGCACCGGCAGCGGCAAGTCGACGCTCCTCGGCGTCCTGAACGGCCTGGTGCCGTCGTTCACCGGCGGCCACCTGTCCGGCGACGTGCTGCTCGACGGGGTCAGCGTGCTGGACCAGCCGCCGCGCGAGCGCGTGCACGTCGTGGGGTACGTCGGCCAGGACCCCACCGCCGGCTTCGTCACCGACACCGTCGAGGAGGAGCTCGCCTACGGCATGGAGCAGCTCGGCCTCGAGCCCGCGACGATGCGACGCCGCGTGGAGGAGACGCTCGACCTGCTCGGGATCGCCGAGCTGCGCAACCGCGACCTGCGCACGCTCTCCGGGGGGCAGCAGCAACGGGTGGCCATCGGCTCCGTGCTCACCATGCACCCGCGCGTCCTGGTGCTGGACGAGCCGACCTCGGCCCTCGACCCGACGGCGGCCGAGGAGGTGCTGGCGACGCTGACCCGGCTGGTGCACGACCTCGGCGTGACCGTCGTGCTCGCCGAGCACCGGCTCGAGCGCGTGGTGCCGTTCGCCGACCGGGTCGTGCTCGTGGAGGACGGCACCGTCCGGGCCGGCGAGCCCGCCACGATGCTCGAGCACTCGCCCGTCGTACCGCCCATCGTCGAGCTCGGCCGCTGGGCCGGGTGGTCGCCGTTGCCCCTCTCCGTGCGCGACGCCCGCCGCGAGGCGCGCCGGCTGGCCCTGGTGCCGCCCGCCGTGAGCTCCGACCAGGTGGGTGGTGCCGCGGTGCTCACCGCCCGGGGCGTCGCCGTCGCCTACGGCCGGCGCCAGGTCCTGCGCGGGGTCGACCTCACCCTGGCCGCCGGGCAGGTGACCGCGCTGATGGGCCGCAACGGCTCCGGCAAGTCCACGCTGATCTGGGCGCTGCAGGGCAGCCGCCGGCGTACGGCGGGCTCGGTGCGCGTGGACGGCCACGACCCCGCCTCCCTCGACGCGGCGGGGCGGCGGGCGCTGATCGGGCTGGTGCCGCAGACGGCCGCCGACCTGCTCTACCTCGAGACCGTCGACGAGGAGTGCGCCGCCGCCGACCGGGACGCGGGCGTGGCCGGCGGGTCGACCCGCGCCCTGCTCGAGCGGCTCGCGCCCGGCGTACCCGGCGGCCGGCACCCGCGCGACCTCTCCGAGGGGCAGCGACTGGCGCTCGTGCTCGCCATCGTCCTGGTCGCCAAGCCGCGCGTGGTCGCGCTCGACGAGCCGACGCGCGGGCTGGACTACCCGGGCAAGGCCGCGCTCGTCTCGATCCTCGCGGACCTGGCGGCCGAGGGCCGGGCGGTGCTGGTGGCCACGCACGACGTCGAGTTCGTCGCGCACGTCGCCGACGAGGTGGTCGTCCTCGCCGAGGGCGAGGTGGTCTCCAGCGGCCCGACGAGCCGTGTCGTCGCCGAGTCGCCGGCCTTCGCGCCGCAGGTGCACAAGATCCTCGGCGACGGCTGGCTCACCGTCGACCAGGTGCGCGAGGCCGCGGGATGAGCGCCGCCGTCCGGTCCTCCCACCACGTCGCGATCCCGCTGCGACCGCGCTCGGCCGCCGTGCTCGTGGCGACCTCCGTCGCGGGACTGCTGATGTTCGTCTGGCCGCTGCTCGTGCGGGTCCGCGTCGACGCGCCGACCCTGCAGCCGCCGTTCATCTTCATCCTGCTGCTGCCCGTCGTGATCGTGGTCTGCCTCGCGGAGTTCACCGAGGGGGGCATGGACGCCAAGGTGCTCGCGATGCTGGGCGTGCTCACCGCGATCAACGCGGTCATGCGGGGGCTCTCCGCCGGTCTCGCCGGCGTCGAGCTGGTCTTCTTCCTGCTGATCCTCGGCGGTCGGGTCTTCGGCCCCGGGTTCGGGTTCGTGCTCGGCTGCACGTCGCTGTTCGCCTCCGCCCTGCTCACCGCCGGCGTGGGGCCATGGCTGCCCTACCAGATGCTCGCGTCGGCCTGGGTCGGGATGGGTGCCGGCCTCCTCCCGCGCCGCGTCACCGGCAAGGCGGAGATCGCGATGCTCGTCGTCTACGGGATCGTCGCCGCCTACGCCTTCGGGCTGATCATGAACATGTCGAGCTGGCCGTTCACCCTCGGCATCGCGGTGGCCGGTCACAGCGGAGGGCTCTCGTTCGTGCCCGGCGACCCGTGTCGAGAACCTGCACCGGTTCGCCGTCTACACGCTGCTCACGTCCACCGGCAGCTGGGACACCGGTCGCGCGATCACCAACACGATCGCCCTGGTCGTCCTCGGCCCCGCCGTCCTGACCACCCTCCGCCGCGCCGTACGCCGCGCCACCGTCACCCACGGCTGAGGGCCCGGACGTCATACGAGCTGGTCGCCATAGCAGCCAGGACGTATGACGTCCTGGGCTCACGGGCGGACGAGGAGGATGCGGTCGTCGTGGGGGCCGGGGTCGCCGCGGCCGTCGCGGTTGGACGTCGTCACCCACAGGTTGCCGTCCGGGGCCACGACGACGGTGCGCATGCGGCCGTACTTCCCGATGAAGAACGCCTGGTCGGCACCGGCCCGTCGCCGTGCACCTCCACGCGCCAGAGCCGCTCGCCGCGGAGGGCACCGAGCCACAGGTGGCCGTCGAGGTAGGCCAGGCCGGACGGCGACGCCTCGTCGGTGTGCCACTGCACCTGGGGGTCGACGAAACGCGGTGCGCCGCCCTTGCCCTCCTGCTCGGGCCATCCGTAGTTCGCACCCCTGGTGATGCGGTTCAGCTCGTCCCAGGTGTCCTGGCCGAACTCCGAGGCCCACAGCTGGTCGCCGACGAAGGCCAGGCCCTGCACGTTGCGGTGCCCGTAGGACCACACCGGCGTCCCGAACGGGTTGCCCGGCGCCGGCTGGCCGTCCTGGGTGATCCGCAGGATCTTGCCGCCGAGCGAGCCCTTGTCCTGCGCGAGCTCGGGATGGCCCGCCTCGCCGGTGGAGACGTAGAGCATCCGGTCCGGCCCGAAGACCATCCGCCCGCCGTCGTGGTGGTTGGCGTTGGGGATGCCGGTGAGGATCGGGGTCAGCGCCCCGAGGTGGCCTCCGACGTACGTCGTGCGGAGCACCCGGTTGTCGATGGTGGTGCTCGCGTAGAAGAAGACCCGGTGGTCGCTGGCGAAGGTCGGGGACACCGCGACGCCGAGCAGGCCGGCCTCGCCGTCCGCCCGCGCTGGCGAGACGGTGCCGACGAGCGTGGCCCTGCCGCCGGCGACGCGGTCGACGTGACCGTTGTCGCGCTCGGTCACCAGCGCCGACCCGTCGGGCAGGAAGGCGATGCCCCAGGGCACGTCGAGACCCTGGGCGATGGTGCCGATCACCTCGGGGGCGGCGCCGTGCGCCGGCGGCGTGGCTGACCCGGCTGACCCGGCTGACCCGCGGACCCGGGCGCGGTGGGCTCGGCGCGGCCACCGCACCCCGCGAGCAGGAGCGAGGACGCGAGCAGGAGGCCGACGAGCCGCACCACGTCCCGAGGGTAGGCGTACGGGCTACTCGGGCACCCGGTCCAGCAGGTCGAGCAGGGCCTCGTGCACGTCGTCGGGGCGCTCCATCGACATGAAGTGTGTCGCCGGCAGCACGACGAACGCCGAGTCGGGGATGCGGTCGGCGGCCGTGCGCATGTCGTGGTGCGAGGCGAGTAGGTCGTACCGGCCCGCAACGAAGCTCGTGGGCACCTCGATCGAGCGCAGCGAGACGCGCTGGTGCAGCGAGGAGTGCAGCGCCAGGTGCATGTACCAGTCGGTGGGGGTGGTCAGGAACTCCCGGATCGCCCGTCGGGCCAGCTCGGGGTCGGGCATCGGGAGCATGAACCCGGAGTGGGTCATCACCACGATCGTGAGCGGTCCGACGGGGAGGTGCGAGCCGACGAGGTGCAGCGGCTTGCCGGCTAGCCGCATCAGCCGGGCGAGGTTGACCGCGATCGGCTTGCGGACGCGCCGCGGGACGAAGATCGGCGCCAGCATCGAGGCGAACGTGTCGCCCGGCACGCCACCGACCGCGAACAGCCCGGTGACACGCTCGGGACGGGTGACGGCCACCTCGAACATCGTGTTCACGCCCATCGACCAGCCCATCAGCACGCAGGCCTCGATGCCCTCGTGGTCCATCACCGCGATCGCGTCGTCGGCGAAGTCCTCGATGTCGACCCGCTCAGGGTCCTCCGGGCGCTGCGACCCGCCGGTGCCGCGGTGGTTCCAGGAGACGACGTGCACCCCGCAGCCGGGGTCGAGCAGGGCCGGCCAGCTGTAGGGGTTGGTGCCCAGGCCGTTGCAGAGCAGCACCGTGGGGCCGTCGACGTCGTTGGTCCAGCCCTGCAGCTCGGTGCCGTCGGAGGCGGTCACGGTGAACCAGCGCAGGGCCAGGCCCTCGTCGGCGGACGGTGCGACGTGCAGCTCGGGCGCGGCGGACATGCCTCCATGGTGCCCGATCACCCCTCCGACCTGCACGATTGGCCGGCCGGGGTGTGCCCGGGACCGGGGTGTGCCGGGACCGGGGTGTCAGCCGAGCCGGGCCGCCGCGGGAGAGGAGATGGCGGCCCCGGCTCGGCCGGCCCGGCGAGCGATCAGGGTCTCGACGTACGCGTGCACCTCGTCCCGCTCCCGGCGCGTGGCCGAGATGGCGGTCGAGGCGACCATCGCGTTGTGACAGGCGTGCTGCTGGCTCTGGCCCGCCCAGCGGGAGAGGGGCCGGGTCATGGGCCACATCAGCTGTGTCACGAGGTGCGTCATCGAGAGAACTCCCTGGGTCGACTCCCTTGCTGCACCCGACGCTAGGGAGCAGGGGAGTCGGGACGGTCACGCTCGTGTGACGGGCACATGAACAAAATGCCGGGGCCCGACCGATGACTTCGAGGCGACCACGGGGTCACCATGGTCAGGCCTGATGAGGAGGAGCGCATGCCTGGAACCGTGTTGCTGGTGGGGACCCGCAAGGGCCTGTGGATCGGGCGGTCCGACCAGGCGCGTCACGACTGGTCGTGGACGGGCCCGCACTTCGACATGGAGGAGGTGTACTCCTGCATGCTCGACACCCGCGGGGACCACCCTCGGGTCCTGGTCGGCGCGTCCTCGAGCTGGCTCGGGCCGCGGGTACGTCACTCCGACGACCTCGGCGAGACCTGGGCGGAGGCGCCCGACGGCGGAATCCGCTTCCCCGAGGACGTCGACGCCAGCGTCGAGCGGATCTGGCAGCTCACCCCGGGGGTCGCAGCATCGACGGTGTACGCCGGCTCGGAGCCCGGCGCGGTCTGGCGCTCCGACGACGGCGGCGCGAGCTTCGCCCTCGAGCGTGCCCTGTGGGACCACCCGCACCGGCCGCAGTGGAACGCCGGCTTCGGCGGCCAGGCCTTCCACACGATCCTGCCCCACCCCACCGACCCCCTCTCGGTGACCGTCGCCCTCTCCACCGGTGGCGTCTACCAGACCCGCGACGGTGGCGGCTCGTGGGAGCCGCGCAACCACGGCATCCGCTGCGAGTTCCTCCCCGAGGGCCAGCAGTTCCCGGAGTTCGGGCAGTGCGTGCACAAGGTCACCCGCCATCCATCGCGCCCGGAGCGGATGTTCCTGCAGAACCACGGCGGCGTGTACCGCTCCGACGACGAGGGCGCGTCGTGGACCTCGATCGCCGCCGGACTGCCCGCCGACTTCGGGTTCCCGATCGTCGTGCACCCTCACGAGCCGGACACCGTGTTCGTCTTCCCGCTGAACGGTGCCGAGCGGCGCTACCCGCCCCAGGCCCAGGCCCGGGTGTGGCGCTCGCGCGATGCGGGTGAGACGTGGGAGGAGCTCGGGGACGGACTGCCCGACGCCTTCTTCGTGGGTGTCATGCGCGATGCGATGTGCGTCGACGACCACGACAGCCCTGGCCTCTACATCGGAGGTCGCAACGGCGCGGTGTGGGGCAGCAACGACACCGGCGAGTCCTGGACGCAGGTCGTCGCGAACATCCCCGACGTGGTCGTGGTGCGCGCCGCAGCCGTCTAGGCCCGGGCCGGCCTCGGTCTGCTAGGAGGCGAACGCATCCACCGGTTCGCGCCGTCGCTCGAAGGTGGCGTCGTCGTCGATGTCGGAGTGGCTGTGGTCGTCCATCAGCGACACCGCGATGATCGTGATCACGGCACAGCCCAGCACCGCCCAGGCGATCGAGTAGACCGACCCGGTGTTCTTGAGCAGCCAGGTCGCGACGAGCGGTGCCGGCCCACCCGCGATCACCGACGCCAGCTGGTAGCCGAGCCCGGCACCGGCGTAGCGCAGCGAGGTCGGGAAGGACTCGGCGATCAGCGAGGCCTGCGGTCCGTACTGCATCGCGTGCGGGATCAGCGCGACCAGCATGGCCAGGAACGCGATGACCGCGACCCCGCTGCCGAGCGCGGCGAACAGCACGAAGCCGTAGAGGCCGGTCAGGGCCGCGCCCGCGAGGTAGACCTTCTTGCGCCCGAGGGTGTCGGAGAGGTGCCCGAAGAGAGGTATGGCGACCAGCTCCACGCCTGCTGCGGACAGGATCGCCGCCAGCGCGAACGTCGTGGAGTAGCCCTGCGTCGTGGTCAGGTAGGTCAGCGTGAACGCGGTGATCACGTAGAACGGCGCCTGCTCCGACATGCGCGCGAAGGCGCTCAGCACGATCGGCTTCCAGTGGTGCTTCCACACCTCGATCGAGGGCAGCTTGGCGACCTTCTTCTCCTGCAGCCGCTGGGCGAACATCGGGGTCTCCAGGATCCGCAGCCGGATGTAGAGACCGATCGCGACCAGGACGATGCTGAACAGGAACGGGATCCGCCAGCCCCACGTGCGGAACTGGTCGTCGCTGAGCACCGAGCTGACGAGGTACAGCAGGCCGGTGCCCAGGATCAGGCCGAAGGCGACGCCGAGCTGCGGCATGCTCGCCCAGAAGCCGCGACGCTTCTGGTCGCCCCACTCCATCGAGAGCAGGACCGAACCGCTCCACTCCCCGCCGACGGCGATGCCCTGGATCAGGCGCAGCAGGACCAGAAGCAGCGGCGCGGCCTTGCCGATCGAGTCGGCACCGGGCAGCACACCGACGAGCGTCGTGGCCAGCCCCATCATCAGGAGGGTGACGATCAGGGTCGCCTTGCGGCCGATCCGGTCGCCCCAGTGGCCGAAGATGAACGCCCCGACCGGCCGGGCGGCGAAGCCGACGGCGTACGTCGCGAACGACTCGAGCTGGCCGGCGTACGACGAGGACTGGGGGAAGAAGACCGCTGGAAAGACGAGTGCGGCGGCGGTGTTGTAGAGGAAGAAGTCGTACCACTCGATCGTGGTCCCCATGGTGCTCGCGACGGCAGCCCGGCGTACCTGCGCCAGTCGCGATGCCTGTTGTGACGTGCTCGGTGCCTGCGGATTCAGCGTCATCTGTGCCTCCCGGGCGGTACGGACCTGTGACTCCGGTCACGTTCCCCTACCCGGCTGGTTGAGCATCAAACCTGATGGGCCCCCGGTGACCCGACCATCCGGTCCGGCCGGGCCGGACCTGCCGGAATAGGCTGACGCGCATGAGCTCGACGCCCGACGCACCCGACATCAAGCCCCGTTCGCGCGACGTCACCGACGGCCTCGAGAGGGCCGCGGCACGCGGGATGCTGCGTGCCGTCGGCATGGGCGACGACGACTGGGGCAAGCCGCAGATCGGCGTGGCCTCGAGCTGGAACGAGATCACTCCGTGCAACCTGTCGCTCCAGCGGCTCGCGCAGGCGGTGAAGAACGGCGTGCACGCGGCGGGCGGCTACCCGCTCGAGTTCGGCACCATCTCGGTCTCCGACGGCATCTCGATGGGCCACGAGGGGATGCACTTCTCGCTGGTCTCGCGCGAGGTGATCGCCGACTCCGTGGAGACGGTGATGATGGCCGAGCGCCTCGACGGCTCGGTGACGCTCGCGGGCTGCGACAAGTCGCTGCCCGGCATGCTGATGGCCGCCGCGCGCCTCGACCTCGCCAGCGTGTTCCTGTACGCCGGGTCGATCATGCCGGGCCAGGTCGACGGCCAGGACGTCACGATCATCGACGCCTTCGAGGCGGTCGGCGCCTGCCTCGCCGGCAAGATCACCCGCGAGGAGGTCGACCGCGTCGAGCGGGCGATCTGCCCGGGCGAGGGCGCGTGTGGCGGCATGTACACCGCCAACACGATGGCGGCCGTCGCCGAGGCGCTCGGCATGTCGCTGCCCGGTTCGGCCGCTCCGCCGGCGGTCGACCGTCGGCGCGACGGGTTCGCCCACCGGTCGGGTGAGGCGGTGGTCGAGATGCTCCGCCAGGGGATCACCGCCCGCCAGATCCTCACCCTCGAGGCCTTCGAGAACGCCATCGCGGTCGTGATGGCGCTCGGTGGCTCGACGAACGCCGTGCTGCACCTGCTGGCCATCGCCCGCGAGGCCGACGTCCCGCTGACCATCGACGACTTCAACCGGGTCGGCGACAAGGTCCCGCACCTCGGCGACCTCAAGCCGTTCGGCCGGTTCGTGATGAACGACGTCGACAAGATCGGCGGCATCCCCGTGGTGATGAAGGCGCTGCTCGACGCGGGTCTGATGCACGGCGACTGTCTCACCGTCACCGGGAGGACGATGGCCGAGAACCTCGAGGCGCTGGCGCCCGCGGGCATCGACGGTGAGGTGATCCGCCCGCTCGACCGGCCGATCCACCGCACCGGTGGACTGACGATCCTCAAGGGCTCGCTGGCACCCGAGGGCGCGGTCGTGAAGTCGGCCGGCTTCGACGACTCGACGTTCACCGGCACCGCACGCGTCTTCGACGGCGAACGCGCCGCGATGGACGCTCTCGAGGCGCAGCAGATCGTCGCCGGAGACGTCGTCGTCATCCGCTACGAGGGCCCCAAGGGCGGCCCGGGCATGCGCGAGATGCTCGCCATCACCGGCGCGATCAAGGGCGCCGGGCTCGGCAAGGACGTCCTGCTGATCACCGACGGCCGCTTCTCCGGTGGTACGACGGGCCTGTGCGTGGGCCACATCGCTCCCGAGGCCGTCGATGCTGGGCCGATCGCCTTCGTCAGCGACGGCGACCAGATCACCCTCGACGTCGCGAACCGCACGCTCGACGTGGCCATCGACCCGGCCGAGCTGGAGAGCCGCAAGGACGGCTGGGCCCCGCGGCAGCCGAAGTACACGACCGGCGTCCTGGGCAAGTACGCCAAGGTCGTGCAGTCGGCGGCGCACGGCGCCGTCTGCGGCTGATGCAGCAGCGGATCAGCTTCGTCACCCTCGCGGTGGCCGACGTCGCGCGCAGCCACACCTTCTACGTCGACGGACTGGGGTGGTCCCCGGAGCTCTACGTGCCCGGCGAGGTGCTGATGATCCGCGCCGGCGACAAGCTGGTGCTCTCGCTGTGGGCGGAGACGGGGTTCGAGGGCGAGGTCGGCCCGATCCGGCGCGGCCCGGGCGTCGTACCCATCACGCTGGCGCACAACGTGCCCACCGAGGCGGAGGTCGACGAGGTCCTCGCCCTGGCCCGCTCGCTCGGCGCCGAGACCAGCGGGCCCGCGCGCCGCGAATGGGGCGGCTGGACCGGCTATTTCGCGGACCCCGACGGCTTCCGCTGGGAGATCGCCTTCAACCCCGACGAGATCGGGCAGCTGGTGCTGCCCTGACCTGCCGGGGTCGGCGGGAGGTCATGCGGACTGGCTGCTGTCGCAGCCAGTCCGCATGACGTCCCCCGCAGCTACTTGATGGCGGCCGACAGCTTGGCGACGTCCCAGCTGCCGAGCCCGGTCGTGTAGTCGTAGCCCGGCGTCGCCGCGTAGATCCCGTTCACGCCGAGCACGACGTCGTGGAAGGCGGCCGGCACGGTGGTCGGCGGCAGCGGCGGCGTGGTCTGGGCCTTGGCGTAGATCCCGTAGACCTTCGGCGCGGCGAAGCCGAGCGCGTTGCCGTGACTCGACTGCACCCGGGTCCACAGTCCGAGCGCCAGCGGCGAGGAGAGGCTGGTCCCGCCGATCTGCTGGTCCGCACCGTTGACCGTGATCAGCGCACCGGTGTTCGGGTCGGCGTCGAAGGCCACGTCCGGCACACCGCGCAGGAGCGCTGCCGAGGTGGGCACCACGTTGTTCTGCCAGTAGCCGCCGTTCTCGACCGGGCTGACCCCGCCGCCGCCGGCGTTCCAGGCGATCTCGCTGGTGTAGGCGTCGGCGTCGGTGGCCGCGAGGGTGGTGCCGCCCACCGCCATCGTGTACGGCGAGGAGGCGGGGTACTCGGTGTCGGGCGGGCCGGAGCCGGGCACGCCGTTGGTGTCCTCGACGGCGCAGGAGCTGCCGGTGTCACCGGTGGAGGCGAAGAAGGTCTGTCCCTGCACCGCGGCCTCGGCCAGGGCCATGTCGTCGACGACCATCGAGCCGTCGGCGTACGGCAGCACGTCGCACTCACCGAGCGAGGCCGACCCGGAGCGGGCGACGTTCTGGGCGGCGAAGGCGTTGACCGAGCGCGCCAGGTCGGCGTCGCTCAGCGACGTGGCGACGTAGATGTAGAGCTTCTTGGCCGACGGCGCGACGCCCGTCGAGGTCTGCGTGTCGAGGTCCCACTCGTCGGCGCCGGCGGTGTCGGGGCTCTTGGTCCCCGTGTACACCAGCTGGACGGGCACCTGCGGCAGCTTGCGCTTGGCCTCGAAGGTGCGCAGGTCCTTGAGGGTCTGGGTCAGGTCGCCCTCGGCGATCACCGCGAGCGTCCCGCCCGTGCCGGGCTTGGTGGCGCCCGCGTCGTAGACCTTGGTGAACTCGTCGGGGTAGAAGCCGGTCAGCTTGGGCAGCCCGGTGGCGCTCGGCTTCGCGGTGGCGCCGAGGTTCGAGAGGCCCAGCACGCCGGAGACCTTGCCGGCCAGCGAGGTCGGCACCTGGGCGGCGGCGGTGTTCGCGAGCACCGTCCTGCCGGCCTGGGCGAAGCGCGAGATCGAGGTGTGGAAGGCCGACTCGGCCTGGGCCACGGTCGCGTCGGCGGTGACCTGGAGGCGGTTGGAGGCGACCGTGACGTTCTTCATCCCGGCGCCGGAGAGGTACGACGACACCGCCTGCGCGTCGGCCGCGGTGGCCGCGAAGCGCGAGGTGAACTGCGCCGGGGTCAGGAACTTCTCGTAGCTCGCGCTGCCCGGCGTGGCCTGGGCCTTGATCAGGTTGTCCAGCCCGGCGCGGTCGCGCGGGGTGAGCCCGACGGTGAGCCGCAGCGCGCTGCTGGCGGGCGCGGCCCCGAGGGAGGTGGCGTGCAGGAGGCTGAGCGCCCTGGTGGCGGTGGGTGACCACCCGGACGTCGCCGCGGAGGCGCTGTGGGCGCCCAGCACGGACAGGGGCATGGCCACGAGGGCCGCGGTGACGGCGACTGCGAGGCGGGGACGGCGGCGGGACATGGATGTTCTCCCTCGGACGGGACGACGGGATGCGTCGTCATCGCCCGCACAACGAGCCGTGCCCGCTGCGGGTTATCCCTCTGCCCGAAAGTGGTCGAAGGGTGGTCAGTGCCGTGGTCACTGCACGGTCACTGCACGGTCACTGCACGGTCACTGCGCGGTCACTGCACGGCGGAGGCGGGCAGGTCGAACCAGCGCAGGTGCTCGAAGTCCACGCTCAACGAGGACGGGGGCGTCAGGTCCGGCTCACCGGCCTCGAGGAGGAGCTTCTCGCCGTCGACGAGGTGCTGGGCCAGCAGCGACTCGTCGCCGGCCAGGCGCGACGTGGGCGGGTGCATGCCGACCTCGTCGTACCTGATCGCGCCCAGCCGCAGGGGCGGCTCGACCACGCCGTCGCGGTGCGTCCAGAGCCCGGAGGTCGTGTCGAAGCGGTAGTCGGGGAGCAGCCGCCAGCCGTGGCGGGCCACGAGGAGGACCGCCTCGATCAGGTAGTCCACGACGGCGTCGGAGAGGAAGTAGTTGAAGTTCACCCGCACCCAGCCCGGCTTGATGCCCTCGCACCCGCCGGTGATCTCGCGCTCGAACTCGTGGCTGCGCTCGATGTCGATGCCCAGCAGCCGGTGGCCGTACGGGCCGGCGCAGGAGCAGCCGCCGCGCGACTGGACGCCGAAGAGGTCGTTGAGCACCGCGACCACGAAGTTGTGGTGGAGGTACTTGCCGGAGGGAGCGCGCACGACGAACGAGACGATGGAGAGCCGGTCGGCCGCGAGGTTGCCGAGGATCTCGATGGCCGGCTCGTCGCGCCACGCCGTCGCGGCCCGTGCCAGGAAGCTCTCCTCGGCCGAGCGGATCGCATCGACGCCCACGGCCTGCTTGAGCTGGAAGACCAGCCCTGCCCGCACCGACTCGATGATCGCGGGGGTGCCGCCCTCCTCGCGCAGCTCGGGCGCGGCGAGGTAGTCGTGGTCGGCGTCGTTGACGTAGGTGACCGTGCCGCCACCCGGCACGTCCGGCACCCGGTTGGCGAACAGCTCGCGGCGTGCGACCAGCACGCCGGGCGTGGAGGGCCCGCCGATGAACTTGTGCGGCGAGAGGAACACAGCGTCCTTGTACGCGAGGGGGTTGGTGTCGCGCTCGGGGTACATCTCGATGTCGACGTACGGCGCGGCGGCGGCGAAGTCCCAGAAGCTCAACGCGCCGTGCTCGTGGAGGATCGTCGCGATCGCGACGGTGTTGGAGACGATGCCGGTGACGTTGGAGGCGGCCGAGAACGAGCCGATGCGCAGCGGCCGGTCGGCGTAGGCCTCGCAGGCGCCACGCAGCGCGTCGAGGTCGATGTGGCCGTCGGCGTCCTGCGGGATCGTCACGACGTCGGCGATCGACTCGCGCCACGGGATCTCGTTGGAGTGGTGCTCGTAGGGCCCGATGAACACCACCGGACGCTGCTCCGGCGGGATCGTCTCGGACAGGTGGTAGCGGTCGTCGAGGGTCGAGGGGATGCGCAGCCCCATCACCCCGATGAGCTTGGCGATGGCGCCCGTCGTCCCCGAGCCCGCGAAGATCACCACGGTCTCGTCGTCGCCGCCGACCGACTCGTGGATGATCCGGCGCGCGTCCTCACGCAGCCTGGTGGTCTGCAGGCCGGTGCCGCTGGACTCGGTGTGGGTGTTCGCGTAGCTGGGCAGCACCTCGTCGCGGATGAAGTCCTCGATGAACGACAGCGCGCGGCCGGAGGCGGTGTAGTCGGCGTAGGTCACCCGCCGGTCGCCGTAGGGCGTCCGCATCACCTGGTCGTCACCGATCACCGACTCGCGGACCAGCCGGATCAGGGAGGACTCGCTCACCCAGCCACTCTAGGCTCGCCCCGTGCCGCTCAACGAGTTCGGACAGCCCGTCGGTGAGGACGTCGACTGGACGCCGCCACCACCCGTGGGACCGGTCGTCCTCGAGGGCGGCCACTGTCGCCTCGTGCCGCTGGAGGAGCAGCACGCCGAGGAGCTGTTCCAGGAGCTGTGCGTCGACTCGCCGCCCCAGACCTGGACCTACCTCCCGGTGGGTCCCTACGCGGACGTCGAGCAGATGCGCGCTCACGTCCGGCGCCTCCAGGAGACCCCGGCGATGACTCCGCTGGCGATCCTCACCCCGGAGCGCCGGGCGGTCGGCATCGCGACGTACCTCCGCAACGAGCCGGTCCACGGCTGCGTCGAGGTCGGGTTCATCACGATGGGCACGACGCTGCAGCACACCACGGCGTCCACGGAGGCGCTGGTGCAGATGGCGCGACACGTCTTCGACCTCGGCTACCGCCGCTACGAGTGGAAGTGCGACTCCCTCAACGAGCCATCACGCCGCGCAGCCGTGCGGCTCGGCTTCACCTTCGAGGGCGTCTTCGTGCAGGCGCAGGTGGTCAAGGGCCACAACCGGGACACCGCCTGGTACGCGATGACCGACCGGGACTGGCCCCGCATCGCGGCGGCGTACGACACCTGGCTGGCGCCCGCCAACTTCGACGAAGACGGGCGTCAGCTCGCGCCCCTCCAGTGCGGGTCCCGACCTGTGTGAGCGATGGTCCGCTCGAGGCGTGAGGCGTTCTCCGGCGCCGGCACCGCCGGGCCGTAGGGACCCTGACCGCTGGCGATCCGCTCGCCGAACAAGGCGAAGAATCGGTCCATCCCGTCGAGCCAGCCGTCCTCGATGCTGAAGTCCTGGCCGGTCGCCCGCGAGAGGTCCCACCCGTGGATGACGAGCTCCTCGATGGCCACCACGGCGTTGTCCGCGGCGTCCATCTCGATCCCGCCCGCGGAGGTGCTGCCGGACCACGCTGAGTCCTCGCTCCACGCCTGTGCCAGATCGCCGACCTGCGCCGGGATCGCGACGCGCCAGTCGTCCGGCAGTCCCGTCGGGCCGCGGCGCGTCCTCCTTGCGGGCGTTGTGGGTGAACACGGTCGCGAACTGGTTCACGTGCGCGAGCAGGTCGGCGACCGTCCACTTCTGGCACGGAGTCGGGTCCGCGAGCTGGTCGTCGCGCACACCGGCGAGCAGCCGGCTCATCTCCTGGGCAGCGGGTGCGAGGTCGAACATGGGGGCGACGATGCCACGCCCCTCGGTCACCGCTCGCTCACCTTCGAGGTCCGCACACGTGTGCGGACCTCGAAGCACGTTCTACGGTCGGAGCATGGCGATCGACGAGAGCGACAAGCAGCGACTCACCGGGCAGCAGATCCACGACCAGGCGCCACCGGGGTGGAGCAAGGTGCTCGACAAGCTCGTCGCCCGGTTCACGACGGGCGACTTCAGCACCGGCGCACGGCTGGTGGGCCGGATCGCCGAGGCCGCCGACGCGGCGAACCACCACCCCGACGTCGACCTGCGCTATCCCCACCTGACGGTCACCCTGAAGAGCCACGACGTCGACGCGGTCACCGCGCGCGACCTCCGGCTGGCCGACGAGATCTCGCGGCTCGCGACGGAGGCCGGGGTCGGCACGGCCGAGCACGCACCGGACGTGATCGAGCTGGCCCTGGACGCGCCCGACTACGACCGGGTCAAGCCCTTCTGGGCCGCGATCCTCGGGCTACGCCGCTGCCGCGCACCCACGGGACCTCGTCGACCCGGCTGAGCGCACGGCCAACATCTGGTTCCAGGACAGCGACTCCGACGCCCCGGACCGGCAGCGCTGGCACCTCGACATCAGCGTCCCGCGCGAGGTCGCCGAGGAGCGCATCCAGGCCGCCGTCGACGCCGGCGGCCGCCTGGTCAGCGACGAGCGTGCCCCCGCCTTCTGGGTCCTCGCCGACCCCGACGACAACCTCGCCTGCATCTGCACCTGGGAGAGCCGCGACTGACCGAGAGTGCGCCTGGCTGGAACCACATCCCGGGACGGCTGTCCCATCATTCGGGACGGCTGGCAGACTGAGTTGAGCGTCGGCGACGTGCAGGGGCATGCTGTGTGCATGCGCATGGAGCTTCTCGTACGCACGCGACGCGTGAGCTGAGTCCTCGGGACCCCGCACACGCGTCGACCCCTCGTCAGCCGATCGGCACGAGGGGTTTTTTGTTGGCCGGATGACCATCCACTTGCAGGACAAGGACGAGAGATGAGCAGCCACTCCGCGGGAGGCGAGCGGGTCACGGGTGCCCAGAGCCTGATCAGGTCCCTCGAGCACGCGGGCGCCCAGGACATCTTCGGCATCCCGGGCGGGACCATCCTCCCCGCGTACGACCCCCTCTTCGACAGCTCGATCAGGCACATCCTGGTGCGCCACGAGCAGGGCGCCGGGCACGCCGCCGCCGGGTACGCCGTGGCGACCGGCCGGGTCGGCGTCTGCATGGCCACCAGCGGACCGGGCGCCACCAACCTGGTCACCCCGCTGGCCGACGCCAACATGGACTCGGTGCCGGTGGTCGCGATCACCGGCCAGGTCGTGGCCTCCTCGATCGGCACCGACGCCTTCCAGGAGGCCGACATCCGCGGCATCACGATGCCGATCACCAAGCACAGCTTCCTGGTCACCGACCCCGACGAGATCCCGCGCGTGGTCGCCGAGGCGTTCCACATCGCCTCCACCGGACGTCCCGGCCCGGTGCTGGTCGACGTGGCCAAGTCGGCGCAGCAGGCGATGACCACGTTCACGTGGCCGACCGAGCTGAGCCTGCCCGGCTACCGCCCGGTCACCCGGCCCCACGCCAAGCAGATCCGCGAGGCGACCCGCCTCATGCTCGAGTCGCGCCGACCGGTGCTCTACGTCGGCGGCGGCGTCATCCGTGCGCGGGCCTCCCAGGAGCTGCGCACGCTGGCCGAGCTGACCGGGATCCCCGTGGTGACGACGCTGATGGCCCGCGGCGCGTTCCCCGACAGCCACCCGCAGCACCTCGGCATGCCCGGCATGCACGGCACCGTCGCCGCGGTCGCCGGCCTGCAGAAGAGCGACCTGATCATCAGCCTGGGTGCCCGCTTCGACGACCGCGTCACCGGCAACCTCGACTCGTTCGCGCCCGGCGCGAAGGTGATCCACGCCGACATCGACCCGGCCGAGATCGGCAAGAACCGCTTCACCGACGTGCCGATCGTGGGCGACGCCCGCGAGGTGATCGCTGACCTGGTCGTCGCGCTGCGGGCCGAGCAGGACCAGGGCAACACCGGCGACTACGAGGGCTGGGTCAAGTTCCTCGCCGGCGTGAAGACCCAGTACCCGCTCGGCTACGACACCCCCGAGGAGGGCCTCGCCCCGCAGTACGTCATCGAGCGCCTCGGCAAGATCGCCGGGCCCGAGTCGATCTACGTCGCGGGCGTCGGCCAGCACCAGATGTGGGCCACCCACTACGTCAGCTACGAGCACCCGAACACCTGGATCAACTCCGGTGGCCTCGGCACGATGGGCTTCGCGGTCCCCGCCGCCATGGGCGCCAAGGTGGGCCGTCCGGACACCACGGTGTGGGCCATCGACGGCGACGGCTGCTTCCAGATGACCAACCAGGAGCTGGCCACCTGCACGATCGAGAACATCCCGATCAAGGTGGCGATCATCAACAACGAGTCGCTCGGCATGGTGCGGCAGTGGCAGACCCTGTTCTACGACGGCCGCTACTCCAACACCGACCTGCAGTCCAAGCGAGTGCCCGACTTCGTCAAGCTGGCCGAGGCGTACGGCGCGGTCGGGCTCTCCTGCGAGGACCCCGCCGACGTCGACGCCACGATCAACAAGGCCATGGAGATCAACGACGTGCCGGTCGTGGTCGACTTCCGGGTGGAGCGTGACGCGATGGTGTGGCCGATGGTCGCCGCCGGGACGTCCAACGACGACATCAAGTACGCCCGCGACCTGGCGCCCGAGTTCGAGGAGGACGACCTGTGACGACACTCACACCCTGTCGGTCCTCGTCGAGAACAAGCCCGGTGTGCTCGCGCGCATCGCCGGGCTGTTCAGCCGACGCGGGTTCAACATCGACTCCCTCGCCGTCGGCCCGACCGAGCACCCGGAGATCTCCCGGATGACGATCGTGGTGGGCGTCGAGGACTCACCGCTCGAGCAGGTCACCAAGCAGCTGAACAAGCTGATCGAGGTGATCAAGGTCGTCGAGCTCGACGACCGCGACTCCGTCGAGCGCGAGCTCCTGCTCGTCAAGGTCAAGGCCGACGCCGAGACCCGCGGCCACGTGCTCGACGCGGTGCAGCTGTTCCGCGCCAAGGTCGTCGACGTCGCCCCCGACGCCGTGACCATCGAGGTGACCGGCAACGCCGCGAAGCTCAAGGACTTCCTCGCGGTGCGTCGAGCCCTTCGGCGTCCGCGAGCTCGTGCAGTCGGGCATGGTCGCCATCGGGCGTGGCAGCCGCTCCATCACCGAGCGCACCCTGCGCCCGGTGCCCGTGCCCGTTCCAGCCGTCAACCAGTGACACCAGTGAAGAAGGAGAGCCCCTGTGGCTGAGATGTTCTACGACGACGACGCCGACCTGTCCCTGATCCAGGGCAAGCACGTGGCGGTGATCGGCTACGGCAGCCAGGGCCACGCCCACGCGCTGTCGCTGCGCGACTCCGGGGTCGACGTACGCGTCGGCCTCCAGGAGGGCTCGAAGAGCCGCGAGAAGGCCGAGGCCGAGGGGCTGCGCGTCGCTGACGCCGGCCGAGGCGGTCGAGGAGGCCGACGTCATCGTCATCCTCACCCCCGACCACGTGCAGCGGAAGGTCTACGCCGAGGCCATCGAGCCCAACATCACCCCGGGCGACACCCTGGTCTTCGGCCACGGCTTCAACATCCGCTTCGGCTACATCACCCCGCCCGCCGGCGTCGACGTGATCATGATCGCGCCGAAGGGCCCCGGACACCTCGTGCGCCGCGAGTACGTCGACGGCCGCGGCGTACCCGTGCTGGTCGCGGTGGAGAAGGACGAGAGCGGCAAGGCCTGGGACCTCGCGCTGTCCTACGCCAAGGGCATCGGCGGCCTGCGTGCCGGCGGCATCCGGACCACGTTCACCGAGGAGACCGAGACCGACCTCTTCGGCGAGCAGGCGGTGCTGTGCGGCGGCGCCTCACAGCTGGTGCAGTACGGCTTCGAGGTGCTCACCGAGGCCGGCTACCAGCCCGAGGTGGCCTACTTCGAGTGCCTGCACGAGCTGAAGCTGATCGTCGACCTGATGTACGAGGGCGGCATCGCCAAGCAGCGCTGGTCGGTCTCCGACACCGCCGAGTACGGCGACTACGTCTCGGGACCACGGGTCATCGACGCGCACGTGAAGGAGAACATGCAGGCCGTCCTCGAGGACATCAAGAACGGCTCCTTCGCCCAGCGCTTCATCGACGACCAGGACAACGGCGCCAAGGAGTTCAAGGAGCTGCGCGCCAAGGGCGAGCAGCACCCGATCGAGGGCACCGGCCGCGAGCTGCGCAAGCTGATGGCCTGGGTGAAGTCCCACGACTCCGACTACGTCGAGGGCACCGCCACCCGCTGACCCTCGGCCCTGTCGCACGGCTAGAACACGTTCTAGTCTGTGCGGCATGGACCTGGAGAGCCTCGAGGAGGTCAAGCGCCTCAAGTACCGCTACTTCCGCACCCTCGACCTCAAGCAGTGGGACGACTTCGGCGACTGCCTCGCCGAGGACGTCCGGGCGACGTACGGCACCCAGGCGATGGGGGAGCAGCTGCACTACGAGAGCCGCGAGGCCGTCGTGGAGTTCATGTCGGCCAACCTCGGGCCGGGCGTGGTCACGATGCACGTCGCCAACCACCCCGAGATCACCATCGACACGGCGGACGGGGACACCGCGACCGGCACCTGGGGCTTCGAGGACACCGTGATCGTGCCGGACTTCAAGGTGCTGATCCGGGGCGCCGGCTACTACCGCGACAGCTACCGCCGCGACGCCGACGGCGCCTGGCGGATCACCTCGACCGACTACGAGCGGATCTACGAGGCGATGACCTCGCTCGAGGACACCCCGAGCTTCAAGCTGATCGCCAACCGCTGGGACCCGACGCTCAAGCACTGAGCTGCCCGGGTCGGCGTACGGCCACGAGAAACTGCCGCTTACCACGATGAAACTTCTCGTGGTCAGCGGCAGTTTCCCGTAGTGAACTGAGGGAAACCTCGCCGCTACTTGACCTCCGACCGCATCAGCATCGAGAGCCCGATCGCCAGGGGAAGGACGATCCAGATCGCGCTGGTGGTGGCGATGTGGGCCCACTGCTGGGCGGTGACGTCGCCGTTGAAGAGGGCGCCCTGGGCGTAGTTGAAGTCGATCCACGGCATCGCCTTGCTGTACCAGTGCGCGTTCGCCGACAGCAGGCCGGACAGGGTCGGCAGCACCAGCGTGAAGACGAAGTACCCGACGATGGCGCCCGCCGAGTTGCGCAGGACGACGCCGAGGGTGAAGCCGATCATCATGCCGAGCACGTTGGCGAGCACGATCGAGGCCAGGTGGCCGACGCCGTCGTTCCACACCAGCGGGGTGCCGGTGATGGCGGTGCCGACCAGGTTGCCGATCGCGCCGATCACCATCGCGACGCCCATCGAGGCGACCCCGACGATGATCGCGCCGACGAACTTGGCCCCGATCACCCGTCCGCGGTGCGGCACCAGCGTGAAGGTGGTCAGCCCGCTGCGCTGGCTCCACTCGCTGGTCACCGACAAGATGGCGATCATCGGCAGGATCACCGACATCGGGAAGCCGATGGCCGCGGCGAAGGTGTCGTAGGTGAGCTGGTTGTCCGGTGCCCAGATGATGACCGCGGCGGTCGCCAGGGTGGCGGTGATCGCGATGCTCATCAGCATCCAGAAGCCCGAGCGGGTGTCGAACATCTTGCGGAGCTCGACGCCGACCACGCGGCGCGCGGGGATGGGTCGCACGTCGGGCACGGTGGCCCGGGGGGTGTCGAGGATGGCGGTGCTCATGCTGCTGCTCCTTCTCGCTGGACTCGTTCACGCTGTTCGGGGGCGGTGAGCTCGAGGAACATCTCCTCCAGGCCCGCGCCGTCGGCGAGCCGCAGCTCGGTCAGGGCGATGCCGGCGGCATGGGCGACCTCACCGACGCGCGCGGGCTCGGCCTGGGTGAGGACGGCGCCGTCCGGGGCGACGGTGGCCGGGAGGCCGGCGACCTCGAGGGCGCTCGCCAGGTCGTGGGTGGCGTGGCTGCGTACGACGGTGCCGGCGGCTCGCAGGAGCTCGCCCTTGGTGCCCTGCGCGACGATCCGGCCGTTGCCGATGACCACGAGGTCGTCGGCGACGACCTCGATCTCGTGCAGGAGGTGCGAGGAGAGCAGCACGGTGCCGCCCTCGTCGGCGTAGGAGCGCAGCAGGTCGCGCATCCAGCGGATGCCGGCCGGGTCGAGGCCGTTGGCCGGCTCGTCGAGGATCAGCACGGCGGGGTCGCCGATCAGCGCGGTCGCGATCCCGAGGCGCTGGCGCATGCCGAGGGAGTAGTGACGCACCCGGCGCTCCGCCTCGTCCTCGGTGAGGCTGACCCGCTCCAGCATCCGCTCGACGCGGTTGCCGGGCAGGCCCATGGTGCGGGCGGCGAGGGTGAGGATCTCCCGGCCGGTGCGACCGGCGTGCTGGGCCGACGCGTCGAGCAGGACGCCGACCTCCCGGCCGGGGTTGGGCAGGTCGGCGTACCGACGGCCGTCGATCGTGGCGATGCCCGAGGTGGGCGGGGTCAGGCCCACCATGACGCGCATGGTGGTCGACTTGCCGGCGCCGTTGGGCCCGAGGAAGCCGGTGACGCGGCCTCCGGCGGCGGTGAACGTGACGTCGTCGACGGCGGTGAACCCGCCGTACCTCTTGGTCAGTGACTGGATCTGGATCATGGGTAGAACGTTCGTCCACACCGGCCGGTCGCCGCATCGGGGAGCGTGCTGGCTGATCCCTGAACCGACCCCCGGGGTGCCTCAGGGTCGCTCCCGGAACATGACTGCGGGGGCGGGCGTTGTCCCCGGCATGCAGATCGAGGTGTGGGTCGACCTGGTGTGCCCGTGGTGCTACCTGGGCAGCCGCCGTCTCCAGCAGGCGCTGGCCGAGTTCCAGCACGGTTCCGTGGACGGCGGGGCGGTCGAGGTGCGGTACCGCTCCTTCCAGCTCGACCCCTCGGCGCCGACGGACGGTCGGGTGAGCGTGGCCGAGCACCTCGGCGCGGCGTACGGCGGAGGTGCCGAGGCGGGCCGGCAGATGGCCGCGCGCACCGAGAGCGTGGCGGCCGAGGAGGGGCTGGCCTTCGACCACGCGGACGCCCCGTGGACCAACAGCCGGCGACGCCCACCGGCTGCTGCACCTCGCCCTCGACGAGGGCGGACCCGAGCAGCAGGGCCGACTCGGCGAGGAGCTGTTCGCGGCGTACTTCGAGCGAGCACGCAACCTCGCCGACCCCGTCGTGCTGCGGGAGGCGGCGATCGCCGCGGGCCTGGACCCGTCGCGGGTCGACGAGGTCCTCGACGGTCGCGAGTACGACGACGAGGTGACCCGTGACGTCGAGGAAGGCGCTGCCCTCGGCGCGACCGGTGTGCCCTTCTTCGTCCTCGACCGCCGCTTCGCGGTCTCCGGGGCGCAACCGGTCGAGGTGTTCGCGCAGGCGCTCGAGATGGCCCGGTCCGACTCGGCGCCCGGCACGCCTCGGCACACCCTGACCGATCTAGTCCGGTGGGCAGAGTTGTCCACACCCCACGGGCCCCGACCTGTGGACAAGCGGCAATTCCTGTGGAGCGAGCACCCGCCCCTGTGGAGGACATGACACCTGGCCGAACTTCCTTGAAATCGGGGGTGAATTCCTCTTGCGCGGCACGTGGGCGGGGACGTAGAAATCTCTCACGCAGTTCCTACGGGGGCCGCGGGATCACTCGGAGAAGAAGGTCCGTACCGCGGGGCAACTCGTGGCGGTGAGCAGGTGACAGCCGCCGGGACCGGACGCGAGGAGTGGTCGATCGGTGGTCACCGCAGGCCGGTCGAACCGAAGGGCCCAGCAACTCATACTTGCTGGGCCCTTCACCTTTTCCCGGGCGGTCTCCCAGGTCTCGGCCGCCTCATCATGCTGGTCCGGGGCCGGTCCCACATGGTGCGCCCCCAACGGTGGGGCCGGCCCCAGGTTCCCGCATCCCAACGGGTCTGCATCCGACAACGCCGCAGGGGTGCGGTCGGTTACGCTGACCGACGCACAGCGTCGTGCCGGACTCACCCACCGACGTCAGGACCGATGTGACCCCGGACCACCCTGCGAACCCGCGACCTGTCGTCCTCATCGCCGAGGAGCTGAGCCCGGCGACCGTCGAGGCCCTCGGCCCCGACTTCGAGATCACCCACTGCGACGGCGCCGACCGCGCCGCCCTCCTCGCCGCGATCGCGGGCGCGGACGCGATCCTGGTGCGCTCGGCCACGAAGGTGGACGCCGAGGCGCTCGCGGCGGCACCGCGGCTGCGCGTCATCGCGCGCGCAGGCGTCGGCCTCGACAACGTCGACGTCCGCTCCGCGACGCAGAACGGCGTCATGGTCGTGAACGCGCCGACCTCCAACATCGTCAGCGCCGCCGAGCTCGCGGTGGCCCTGATGCTCGCCGCGGCGCGCCACCTCAGCCCCGCGCACGCCGCCCTCACACGGGGCGAGTGGAAGCGCAGCCGCTACACCGGCATCGAGCTGTACGAGAAGACCCTCGGCATCGTCGGGCTCGGCCGCATCGGGGTCCTCGTCGCGCAGCGCCTCGTGGCCTTCGGGATGGAGGTGATCGCCTTCGACCCCTACGTGCAGGCCGGACGCGCCGCGCAGATGGGCGTGCGGATGGTCGGGCTCGACGAGCTGATGGCGGAGTCGGACTTCATCACCGTCCACCTGCCCAAGACGCCGGAGACGATCGGGCTGATCGGCAGCGACCAGTTCGCCCAGGCGCGCTCCAACCTGGTCATCGTCAACGCTGCCCGGGGCGGCATCGTCGACGAGAAGGCGTTGTACGACGCGCTGAAGACCGGCCAGATCGCGGCCGCCGGCCTCGACGTCTTCGCCCAGGAGCCGTGCACCGACTCGCCGCTCTTCGAGCTCGAGAACGTCGTCGCCACGCCCCACCTCGGCGCCTCCACCGACGAGGCCCAGGAGAAGGCCGGGATCGCCGTCGCCCGGTCGGTGCGGCTCGCCCTCGCCGGCGAGCTGGTGCCCGACGCGGTCAACGTGCAGGGCGGCGTGATCGCCGAGGACGTGCGCCCTGGGATCCCGCTTGTCGAGAAGCTCGGCCGCATCTTCACCGCCCTGGCCGGCGAGGCGGCGCAGCAGGTCGACGTCGAGGTGCGTGGCGAGATCACCGAGCACGACGTGAAGGTGCTCGAGCTCGCTGCGCTCAAGGGCATGTTCGCCGACGTCGTCGAGGAGCAGGTCTCCTACGTGAACGCGCCGCTGCTGGCCGCCGAGCGGGGGATCGAGGTCCGGCTGGTCACGGCCACGGAGAGCCCCGACCACCGCAACCTGATCACGATCCGCGGCACCCTGGCCGACGGCTCGCAGATGTCGGTCTCCGGCACCCTGATCGGCATCACCCAGCGCGAACGCCTCGTCGAGGTCGACGACTTCGTGGTCGACCTCGAGCCCACCGACCACCTCGCGTTCTTCCGCTACGAGGACCGGCCCGGGATGGTCGGCACCGTCGGCGGCATCCTCGGCGAGGCCGGCATCAACATCGCCGGCATGCAGGTCTCCCGCAACGAGCGGGGCGGCCAGGCGCTGGTGGCGCTCTCGGTCGACTCAGCCGTGCCGGCCGACGTGCTCGAGGACATCCGGGTCGCGATGTCGGCGGAGTCCGTGCACGGCATCGACCTCTCCGGCTGAGGCGTCGACGTCCGGGTGACGGCTCAGGAGACGTGGACCGGGCGGCCGCGGGGCAGCAGGGTCGGCTGAGCCACGGTGTCGCGCCAGGCCGCGGCGATCCGCTCGACGGCCTCGACGAGCACGTGCGCGGGCTGCCCGAACGGCAGCCGGATGAACCGGTCGAGGCCGCCCTCCGGGGCGAAGCTGGGACCGGCCGCGAGCAGGACGCCGTGCTGGGCGGCTCTGGGCACCAGCGCCGAGGACAGCGGCGCGGGCAGCTCGCACCACAGGCTCAGCCCGCCGCCGGGCCGGTTGGGACGCCAGTCGGGCAGGTGCTCCGCGACGGCTGCGCTCAGCGCCGCCGCGCGACTCGCGCAGCTGGGCCCGGCGGTGCCTGAGCAGGTCGGCGTCGTCGAGGACGTCGGCACCGACGAGCTGCTCCAGCGGGGGGACGCCGAGATCGAGGCTCAGCCGGGCCCGGAAGACGGTGTCGACGAGCGGCTCGGGCAGCCGCAGCCAGCCCACCCGCAGGCCGCCCCAGTGGGTCTTGCTCAGGCTGCCGGCGGTGACCGTGCCGGGCGCGAACACCGCGAACGGCGGCGGCATCGTCTGAGCCGTCGAGCGCCAGGCCGACGAGCGACTCGTCGACGATCGGGACGGTCCGGGTGCGCGCCATCGTGGCCGCCAGCCGGGCGCGCTCGTCGGCGGTGAGCACCGCGCCGGTGGGGTTGTGGAAGTCGGGCACGAGGTAGGCCGCCCGCGGCCGCACCTGCTGCAGCGCCGCGTCGAGGCCGTCCACGTCGGCTCCCCGGGTCGCGGCGTCGGGCGGGACGTCGACGCCGGCGAGCCGGGCCCCGCTGTGCTGGAGCGCCGCGATCGCGTTGGGGTAGGTCGGGCTCTCGACCACGACGCGGTCGCCGGTGGTGACGAGTGCCCGGACCGCGATGGCCACCCCGGCCTGCGCGCCGGGCACGACCAGGATCTGTGCCGGGTCGGTGGGCAGTCCGCGGGCGGCGTACGACGCGGCGACGGCCTCGCGCAGCACCGGCAGCCCGGTCGGGTGGTAGCCGGTGCCGAGCAGGTGGGCCGGCAGCTCGGCGACCGCGCGCTCGTAGGCGGCGAGCATGCCCGGGCCGGGGGCGGGAGCCGCGACGGTGAGGTCGATGGCGCCGGTCCCGCTGTCGCCGGGGTGCAGCACGTGCCGGGTGGTCTCGCCGAGGGAGTCGGGCAGCCGGGTCACGCTGCCCGAGCCCTGGCGCGAGACCAGGAAGCCGTGGTCGCGGAGCTCGGCGTAGGCGCGCGCCACCGTCGTGCGGCTGACGTCGAGCGCCTCGGTCAGCTCCCGCTCGCTCGGCAGCCGGGTGCCCGAGGGGATCCGGCCGTCGGTGAGCAGCACCCGCAGCCCCTCCGCCAGCCCCTTGTACGCCGGGGCGCGGTCGAAGCCGGCCGAGCAGGGTGGCCACGCGTGGCGCGGCGACGGTCCGGGACATGCAGGCCAGTAGAGCACGATTGGCTATGTCCGACCAGGCCAATCTCTGATGGACTGGGTGCCATGAGCGGGGACGTCGGGATCGAGGCGCTGGAGCCACTGTCCGGCGTGCCGCCCGCGGCGGGCCCGCGAGCTGGCCCGGCTCGGGCCGATCGCCCAGCTGCGCGCCGGGCGGCTCTCGCGCCGGCTCGTGCAGCTGCTCGTCGGGCTCGGCCTCTACGGCCTGAGCATGGCGATGATGATCCGCTCGGCGCTCGGCAACGCCCCGTGGGACGTGCTCCACCAGGGCCTCGCGCGGCACCTGCCGCTGAGCTTCGGCGCCGTCGGTGATCTGCGTCAGCGCCGTGGTGCTGCTGCTGTGGATCCCGATCCGCGAGGTGCCCGGCTTCGGCACGATCGCCAACTCCGTCCTGGTCGGGCTGGCCGCCAACGCCGCGCTGGCGGCGCTCACCGAGCCCGCCCACCTGTGGGAGCGGGTGCTGCTGATGGTCGGCGGCGTGCTGCTGAACGCCCTGGCTACGGCGCTCTACATCGGCTCGCAGTTCGGCCCGGGGCCGCGCGACGGGCTGATGACCGGCCTGCACCGGCGTACCGGCGTCTCGATCCGGCTGGTCCGCACCTGTCTCGAGGTCAGCGTCGTCCTCGTCGGCTTCGTGCTCGGGGGCACCTTCGGGATCGGCACCGTGCTCTACGCGCTCGCCATCGGGCCGCTGGTCCAGGTGATGCTGCCGCGGTGCATCGTGGAGCTGCGCTCGGTAGATGACGTGAGGAAATCTGAACGTGTCTCAATGCTCGATCCCAGGGCCCGCCGACCCTAATGTGAGTTTGTGCTCTGCTTCTCGAGCAGGGCACTCTTCCTCACGGAAAGGTCGGACCCGACATGGCTGCCACCGATACCGCCCCCCCTCAACGCAATACCCAGCTCCTCCGTGAAGTCGGCAAGGTCGGCCTGATCTGGGCCTCCGTCGGCTCGATCATCGGCTCCGGCTGGCTCTTCGGCGCCCAGAAGGGCCTGATCGCCGCCGGCCCGGCCGCGATCATCTCGTGGGTCATCGGCGGCGTGATGATCATGGTGCTCGCGCTGATCCACGCCGAGCTCGGCGGCATGTACCCCGTCTCCGGTGGCACCGCCCGCTTCCCGCACTACGCCTTCGGCGGCGCCGCCGGCGCCTCGTTCGGCTGGTTCTCGTGGCTCCAGGCCGCGACCGTCGCCCCGATCGAGGTCTCGGCGATGATCACCTACGCCGGACACTGGTCCTTCGCCCAGAGCTGGGTGAAGACCGACGGCACGCTGACCACGAGCGGCCTGATCATCGCGATCGTCCTGATGGCGATCCTCACCGCGGTGAACTTCCTCGGTGTCAAGATGCTGGCCGCCACCAACAGCGCGATGACCTGGTGGAAGATCGCCGTCCCGCTGCTGACCATCCTGGTGCTGGCGCTGTTCAACTTCCACGGCTCGAACTTCCACGCCGCCAACGGGTTCAACCCCAACGGCGTGCACGGCATCCTGCTGGCGGTCGCGACCAGCGGCATCATCTTCAGCTACCTCGGCTTCGAGCAGGCCGACCAGCTGGCCGGTGAGGCGAAGAACCCGAAGAAGGACATCCCGTTCGCGATCATCGGCTCGATCCTGATCGGCATGTTCGTCTACATCCTGCTGCAGGTCGCCTTCCTGGTCGCGCTGCCCCCGGAGGCGATCGGCAAGACCTGGGACCAGACCGGCCACGGGCTCTACACCACGTTCACCGGGCCGTTCGCCGAGGTGGCCACCCTGCTCAGCCTGGGCTGGCTGGCCACGATCATCTACATCGACGCCGTCGTCTCCCCGGCCGGCACCGGCCTGATCTACATCACCGGCAGCTCGCGGGTCTCCTACGGCCTGAGCCGCAACGGCTACGTGCCCACGCCGTTCGAGTGGACCAACGAGCGCCGCGTTCCCTGGGTCGGCCTGATCGCAGCCTTCATCACCGGCTGCATCTGCTTCCTGCCGTTCCCGAGCTGGCAGTCCCTCGTCGGCCTGATCACCAGCGCGAGCGTGCTCATGTACGCCGGTGCGCCACTCTCGCTGGGGGCCTTCCGCCGACGACTGCCGAACGCCGACCGTCCCTACGTGCTCCCGGCCGCCGAGATCCTGGCACCGCTCGGGTTCGCGATCTCCGGCCTGATCATCCTGTGGTCCGGGTGGGACACCGACTGGAAGCTCGGCATCGCCATCCTGATCGGGTACGTGATCCTCGCGGCCAACCTGATCTTCAAGTGGAACGACAAGCCGGTGAACCTCAACTGGCGGGGCGCGTCGTGGCTGCCCGCGTACCTCATCGGCATGGGAGTCATCGTCTTCATCAGCTCCTTCGGCCCACTGTCGAACCCCATCCTCGGCGACTACCTCGGCATCGTGGTCACGGTCATCTTCAGCGCCCTCATCTACTACTGGGCGATGAACGTCGCACTCAGCAGCGAGGAGATCGAGGAGATGGTCAGCGAGGTCGTGCTGCCCGAGGAGGAGGGCCTGGAGGCTCCCTCACACTGAGCACCTGCACCACCCACCGGCCCCGGTCCCCCGCCGGGGCCGGTGGCGTGTGGCGGTGACGAGGGGTGACGGGCTAGCGACGTGTCGCGAGGATGACCGCGGCGTCGCTGGCCACCATCACCTCGACGGCGGTGAACCGCTCGTCGCTCAGCCAGCCCTCCCGGAGCACGTCGACGCGGCCGTGGGTGATCGGCGGCCAGCTCTCGCACGGCGTCAGGTCGTCGAGCACGACGATCCCGCCGGGCTCGACCAGGTCGGCGACGGCCTCGGCGCTGGCGTCCTCGGGCACGGAGGGGTCGAGGAAGAGCAGCGAGTAGGGGCCCTTGTTGCGCAGCGTCGACCAGTCGGCCGCGAGCACCTCGACCTGCGGGTCGTCGAGGAAGATCTCCTGCGCGGCCGTGGCCAGCGCGTGGTCCAGCTCGGCGGTGAGGATGTGGGTGCCCCGCCGTACGCCGGAACGTAGCCAGGCGGTGCCGACCCCGCAGCCGGTGCCGAACTCCGCCATCACGCCGTCCCGGGTCGCGGCCAGAGCGGCCAGGAGGCGGCCGGTCTCGTTGCGGCAGAAGGAGACGTAGCCCGCCCGTCGGCACACCGCGAAGGCCCGCGCGACGATCGGGGGGACCTCGGGGGGAGCGCTCACCTCCGCAGTCTCGCAAAGCGAAGGCCGCCCGATTGAGACATCTGTCTCGCATCCTGGGACGCCCGGGCGAGGCGCCAGCGTCACCGGCGTCGCGGGCCTACGCTGGTATCACCATGCGGAGGAACTTCGTACTTATTCGCTGCCGTGGCGGGGCCTGACGAGATAGGCCACCTCGCCGCGGAGCTTGGCGTTCCCGCAGACGCCACCAGGGTCTATCACCCGCGAGCGAGACACACGAAGTTCCACCCGCTACTTCCGGGCTCGATCCGCTGACGCGATCCGTCGGCGTCGAGACAGCCCATCTCCTCGCGGAAGCACCACCACCGCACGTCCACCATCTGACCTTCTCGAGGAGATCGACCGATGTACGAGATGTACCCCAGCGAGTGGGGCCCCGCCCGTCACGACCCGGACAGCCCGTCGAGCACCATGGCCGTGCAGGCCGCGCTCGACCTCCGGGACAACGGCGGTGCCTACATCAACGACCAGCGCCCTGACGACAACTGACCCGGCCGCGAGAACTACCCTGCAGCCCATGCCAGAGACAGCAGTGACCGGATCCGTCCGCCTCGCCGTCATCCCGGGCGACGGGATCGGCCCCGAGGTCACCGCCGAGGCCCTCAAGGTGCTCGAGGCCGTCGCGCCCACCGGCGTGAAGTTCGAGCCCACCCGCTACGACCTCGGCGCCGAGCGCTACCTCGCGACCGGCGAGGTGCTGCCCGACTCGGTGCTCGAGGAGATCCGCGGCCACGACGTGATCGTGCTCGGGGCCGTCGGTGGCAGGCCGGGTGACCCCAACCTGCCGCCGGGCATCCTCGAGCGCGGGCTGCTGCTGCGGCTGCGCTTCGAGCTCGACCACTACGTGAACCTGCGACCCTCGAGGATCTTCCCGGGCGCGGCCTCACCCCTGGCCGACCCTGGCGAGGTCGACTTCGTCGTCGTCCGCGAGGGCACCGAGGGCCCGTACACGGGCAACGGCGGCGCCGTACGCGTCGGCACGCCGCACGAGATCGCCACCGAGGTCTCCTTGAACACGGCCTTCGGCGTCGAGCGTGTCGTGCGTGACGCCTTCCGGCGCGCCCAGAAGCGGCGCCAGAAGCTCACCCTGGTCCACAAGACCAACGTGCTCGTCCACGCCGGCGCGGTCTGGTGGCGGCTCGTGCAGCAGGTGGCGCCGGAGTTCCCCGACGTCACCGTCGACTACATGCACGTCGACGCCGTCACGATCGCCATGGTCACCGACCCCGCGCGGTTCGACGTGATCGTCACCGACAACCTCTTCGGCGACATCGTCACCGACCTCGCCGCCGCCGTGACCGGTGGCATCGGCCTGGCCGCGAGCGGCAACGTCAACCCGGACCGGACGGCGCCCTCGATGTTCGAGCCGGTGCACGGCTCGGCCCCCGACATCGCCGGGCAGGGCATCGCCGACCCGGTCGCCGCGATCCTCTCGGTCTCGCTGCTGCTCGAGCACCTCGGCCTCGACGACGCCTCGGCCGCGGTCGAGCAGGCCGTCATCCAGCACCTCGCCGAGCGCACCCCCGGCTCCGCCGTACGCACCGCGGAGGTAGGCGACTCGATCGCCTCCCGGCTGGGCTGAGCCCCGCGGCCAGCTTGGCCGGGCGCCCGGCCAAACCTCCAGTGGAGGGGTGACGTTTCAGGCCTCCACTGACAGTTCAGCCGGGCGCCCGGCTGAACTGCCGTTGATGAACACGAGAGATAAGTTGCCAGCATGACGCTCGACATCACCACCACCCCCTCGGCGAACCCGCGCTCGGACGCGGAGGTGGCCGAGATCCTCACGAACCCCGGGTTCGGGACCTACTTCACCGACCACATGCTCCTCGTCGAGTGGACGCCGGAGCAGGGATGGCACGCGGCGCGCATCGAGCAGTACGGGCCGCTGAGCGTGGACCCCGCCTCGGCGGTGCTGCACTACGCGCAGGAGATCTTCGAGGGGATGAAGGCCTACCGGCACGACGACGGATCGATCTGGACCTTCCGGCCGGAGGAGAACGCCCAGCGGATGCGGCGGTCCTCCAACCGCCTGGCCCTGCCGGTGCTCGACCCCGCCGACTTCGTGCAGGCCGTCGACGCCCTCGTCGAGGTCGACCAGCGCTGGGTGCCCGACGGCGCGGGGGAGAAGAGCCTGTACCTGCGGCCGTTCATGTTCGCCAGCGAGGCGTTCCTCGGCGTCCGTCCGGCCCAGCACGTCACCTTCATGGTGATCGCGAGCCCGGCCGGCGCCTACTTCAAGGGTGGGGTCAAGCCGCTGACGCTCTGGCTCACCGAGGACTACACGCGCGCCGGGCGCGGGGGCATGGGCGCGGCCAAGACGGGCGGCAACTACGCCAGCTCGCTGGTCGCCCAGCAGGAGGCGTCCGCGCAGGGCTGCGACCAGGTCGTCTTCCTCGACGTCGCCGAGGGGAAGTACGTCGAGGAGCTCGGCGGGATGAACATGTACTTCGTCTACGACGACGGGCACATCGTGACCCCGGAGACCGGCACCATCCTCGAGGGCATCACCCGCTCGGCGATCATCGAGCTGGCCCAGAAGAAGGGTCACGAGGTCGAGGAGCGCAAGCTCAGCATCGATGAGTGGCGCGACGGCGTGGCGAGCGGCCGGATCACCGAGGTCTTCGCCTGCGGCACGGCCGCGGTGATCACCCCGGTCGGCACCCTCAAGTGGGACGGCGGTGAGGTCTCCGCCGCGGCCGGCGACGGCGGCCCGCTGACGCTGGAGATCCGCCAGGACCTCGTGGACGTGCAGTACGGCCGCGCCGACGACGCGTTCGGCTGGCTGCATCGCGTGCTCTGAGCCGAGCGCGCCGCGATCAGCCCCACAGGACCCCCCGGTAGCGTGGAACGGTGACAGCCGATCCCACCCTCGACCACCGGTCCTCCGACCAGGTGGGTCCCTACCGCCTGATGTCCCGCATCGGCGAGGGCGGCATGGGCGTGGTGCACCTGGCCCAGGGGCCCGACGGGCGCCGGGTGGCGCTCAAGGTCCTGCGCCCGCACGTGGTCGGCGATGCCGAGGCGCGCGAGCGGCTGGCTCGCGAGGTCAGCTCGCTCCGCCTGGTCGCCAGCCCCCGGGTCGCCGAGATCATCGACGCCGACCCGCACGGGGCGACCCCCTACGTCGTGACCCGCTACGTGCCCGGTCTCTCGCTCTACCACCACGTCGCCGAGGAGGGGCCGATCTCGGGGCGCGACCTGATCCACTTCGCCCACGGCCTGGCCGAGGCCCTCGAGGCCGTGCACGTGGTCGGGGTGCTGCACCGCGACGTCAAGCCGACCAACGTGGTCATGGAGGGCCGCTCGCCGGTGCTCATCGACTTCGGCCTCGCGCGGGTCGCCGAGGACCCCCGGCTGACGCAGACCGGCTTCCTGCTCGGAACGCCGGGCTACCTGGCGCCCGAGATCCTCTACGGCGAGGACGCCACGCCGGCCTCGGACGTGCACGCGTGGGCCGCCACCGTGGTCTTCGCTGCGACCGGGCGTCCGCCGTACGGTCGCGGACCGGCCATGGGCGTGATGGACCGCGTACGACGTGGCGAGCACGACCTCTCCGGCGTCCCCGACGAGCTCCTCGGCGTGCTGGGCGAGAGCCTCCAGCCCGAGCCGTGGCAGCGGCCCACCCTGCGCGAGGTGCGCACCGCCCTCCCGCCCCGGGTGTCCCGCTCGGTGGGGGAGCGTGAGCTGTGGACGATGCCGGTGCGACCGATGGCCTCCCTCGACCCGGGCGGCGGCACGACCCCGCAGACCCGGATCGCGCCCCTGCACGGTCCCTCGCCCGGGGCCGCACCTGCTCCCGCGCCAGCACCCGCACGTGTCCCGACCCCGGTCCCGGCGACCACCCGCCAGCCCGTCATCCCGGCGCAGGCGTCCGACCACACGTCGATGCCGCCGTCGACCCGGGTGCTGCCCCCGCCCTCGGCGCCGGCACCCGCACCGCTCGAGCGTCCGGGCGTGCAGCGCGGGCTCCAGCTGCTCGGCCTCGGGGCGCTCGCGGGCGCGATGGTGGCCTACGCGCCGTACGCCGGCACCGCGCTCGTGGGGCTGGTCGTGCTCGTGCTGCGCACGGTCTCGGTCGCCCGGCAGCGCCACACCCGGCGCCGGCTCGTGCGCGGCCGTTCCCGGTGGTACGACGTGCCGACCACCACCGTCTCCTTCCCGGTCTACCTGCTGCTGGCGCTCGTCGGGTCGGCCGTCGCTCGTGCTCGGCGCGGCCTTCGTCGCGCTGGCGATGTTCTCCCTGGGCTACGTGCTCGGGCAGAGCACCGAGGTCAGCCTGGTGCTGGCGGGTGCGGGCTTCGTCCCCGCGCTGTGGTGGGGGCCGGGCTCCGGACGGCTTCGGGAGAGCACCCGGTCGCTCGTGACGCGCACCTCGGGCACCGAGTTCGGCGGCTGGTTCGTCGTCGTGGCCGGTGCGCTCGGCGCCGTGGTCCTGCTGACGCTGCTGTTCCAGTCCGGGCCCAACTGGGCCCCGGCGTTGTCGGCTCCCTGGCACTCGCTGTGATGACCGCAGGCCCGCGGACGTCACGTCGCCACGCCGCTGACCTGCGATTTATGGCCGACCGGTCGGCACGAAATAGTCAAAACGGGTCATGTGCGATTTGTCAGGTGTCCGCACGATAGGGGCAGTGATCTTCCGATCAGTCGCTCCTCCAGATGTGTGGTGCTGACGGACCCGGGGCACCTGGTCGGGGATCACGTCGGAGAACGTCGGGGACCGCCCGTGGAGGGCGAGTGGCCACCAGCAGCAGCCGACAGCGAGATCGACGTAGGGGCGAGGTGCTGGGGACACCTCGCCCCTTGTCCGTCTCCGGACCCTTGCTCTGGACCACTGCGCTGGCCCGATCCCCGGTCGGCGTACCGCCTGCCGCCGCATCCGTGGCAGACTCGTGCCCGTGCAGCACGGATCGATCATTATCGAGTAGCGCGACAGGACCCCCTGCCGCGCTGACCTCCTGTCCCGACGGGAGGTTTTTTCTTTGCCCCACCACAGACGAGAGCATCCGATGACCAGCGACCTCTTCCACGTCTACGACACGACCCTGCGCGACGGCGCGCAGCAGGAGGGCCTCAACCTCTCCGTCGCCGACAAGCTCGCCATCGCGCGGCACATCGACGGTCTCGGCGTGGGCTTCATCGAGGGCGGCTGGCCGGGGGCCAACCCCAAGGACACCGAGTTCTTCCGCCGCGCCCGCGAGGAGCTGCACCTCGGGCACGCCCAGCTGGCGGCGTTCGGCGCCACCCGACGGGCCGGGGTGAACGCGGCCGACGACCCGCTGGTCGCGGCCCTGCGCGACTCCGGCGCCGGGGTGGTCACCCTGGTGGCCAAGTCGCACGACCGGCACGTCAGCCTGGCGCTGCGCACCACGCTGGAGGAGAACCTCGCGATGGTGCGCGACACCGTCGCCCACCTCACCGCGGAGGGCCAGCGGGTCTTCCTCGACGCGGAGCACTTCTTCGACGGCTACCGCGACAACCGCGACTACGCCCTCGAGGTGCTGCGCACCGCCTTCGAGGCCGGCGCGGAGGTGGCGGCGCTGTGCGACACCAACGGCGGCATGCTGCCCGGCTGGGTCGGCGACGTGGTGGAGGACGTCGTGTCCACGACCGGCGTACGCGTCGGGATCCACTGCCACAACGACACCGGCTGCGCGGTGGCCAACACCCTCGCCGCCGTGGAGGCCGGCGCCACCCACGTGCAGGGCACGCTCAACGGGTACGGCGAGCGCACCGGCAACGCCGACCTGGTCAGCGTCGTGGCCAACCTCGAGCTCAAGGTCGGTCGGCAGGTGCTGCCCGACGGCCTGCTCAAGGAGGCCACCCGGGTCGCGCACGCCGTCGCCGACGTCACCAACGTGCCGCCCGCCTCGCGCCAGCCCTACGTCGGCACCTCGGCGTTCACGCACAAGGCGGGGCTGCACGCGAGCGCGATCAAGGTCGACCCGAACCTCTACCAGCACATGGACCCCGAGGGCGTCGGCAACGACATGCGCCTGCTCGTCTCCGACATGGCCGGCCGCGCCTCGATCGAGCTCAAGGGCAAGGAGCTCGGCTTCACGCTCGACCCCGAGCTCGTCAAGCGGGTCACCCACCGCGTCAAGGACCTCGAGGCGCGCGGCTTCACCTTCGAGGCGGCCGACGCGTCCTTCGAGCTGCTGCTGCTCGAAGAGGTCGAGGGCGCGCGCCCGGCGTACTTCGAGACCGAGTCGTGGCGCGTCATCACCGAGACCCGCCCCGGCGACGAGGCCATCTCGGAGGCGACGGTGAAGGTGCGGGCCGGGGGCGCGCGCATCGTCGCGACCGGCGAGGGCAACGGCCCGGTCAACGCGCTCGACCACGCGCTGCGGCAGGCGATCGAGCAGCTGTACCCCGAGATCGTGAAGTTCGAGCTGATCGACTACAAGGTGCGCATCCTCGACCAGGGCCACGGCACCGACGCGATCACCCGCGTGCTGATCGAGACCTCCGACGGGTCCAGCTCGTGGGTCACCGTCGGCGTCGGCGCCAACGTGATCGAGGCCTCCTGGATGGCCCTCCTCGACGCGCTCACCTTCGGACTGCGCCGGCACACCACCGGCTAGGAGAGCTTCGAGCAACGCGGCCGGGTCGATCGCGCCGTCGAGACCCTCGCCGTGGTGCCGGACCTCGAAGTGCAGGTGGCAGCCGTCCGGGGCACCGCTGTCGGAGGACAGGGCGATCGGTTGCCCGGGCCGGACCTGCTGGCCCGGGTGCACGAACACCTCGCGGGTGTGCCCGATCAGGATGTCGACGTCACCGGTGTGGATCCGGAACGGGTTGACGCCGTACGCCGGACCGGGTGAGCCCGGCGCCGTCGGGGAGAGCACCACACCCGAGACGTCGGAGGTCAGCGGTGTCCCGCAGGCCATCGCGACGTCGATCCCGTGGTGGAAGCCCTCGCGGCCGGGACACCGGGCGTCGTGGACGTAGTACGGCGCGACCGTGCAGCCGAAGCCGATCATCACCCGGTGGCGACCCGCGAACCACGGCGAGGAGTGCAGCCGGGTGTCGGTGGAGTAGAAGTGCCAGCGGGGGTCGGCCTTCTCCGTCGGGCGACGGGCTTCGGCGTCGGCTTGGGGCTTCTCGTCGGGGACGGGCTCTTGATGGGTGGGGCGACCGGCGAGGTGCTGGTCGTCGCCGAGGGGCTGGGCGTCGGCTCGGCTCTCGGAGCCTGCTGGCCGCCGCACGCGGCGAGCAGGAGGAGCAGCGGCAGGAGCACCCGGACCATGCGCTGACGATATGAGTAGCCTCCGGAGGATGACGGACCTGCACGACCTGACCGCCCTCGAGCAGGGAGCCGCCATCAGGTCGGGGGAGACCTCCACGGCCGAGCTGGTGGAGCACTACCTCGAGCGGATCGACCGCCTCTCGGACGAGATGGGGGCGTTCGTGACGGTGACCGGGGACGCGCGCCCGCAACACCCTGGTGCGGGGCGGCGGTGCGCTGGTCGGCGTACCCACCGCGATCAAGGACCTGAACCTGACGGCCGGGGTGCCGACGGCGTTCGGGTCACCGGTGTTCGCAGACTTCGTGCCGGAGGTCGACGACGAGGTGGTGCGCCGCATCAGCGCCGCTGGCCTGGTCAGCCTGGGCAAGACGAGCACGCCGGAGTTCGGCTCGCCCTGCTACACCGAGCCCGAGGGCCGGCCCCCGGCAGTCACACCGTGGGACACCACGCGGATGGCCGGCGGCTCCAGCGGTGGCGCGGCCGCCGCGGTCGCCGCCGGGCTGGTACCCGTGGCCCAGGGCTCGGACGGCGGCGGCTCGATCCGGATCCCGGCCAGCTGCTGCGGACTGGTCGGCCTCAAGCCGACGCGGGGCCGGATCTCCGGCGCCCCGATGTACGGCGACCCGGTCGGTCTGGCCACCGCCGGGCCGATCGCCCGCACCGTCCGCGACGCGGCGGCGTTCCTCGACGTGATGGCCGGCCGCGCGGCAGGCGACCCGACCTGGGCGCCCGAGCCGCGCCGGGACCTTCCTCGACGCCTGCGACCGCGAGCCGGGACGGCTACGCGTCGCGCGCTTCGTCGAGCCGGTGATCGCCGACGCCGAGGTCGACCCCGCGTGCGTGCAGGCCTGGGAGGACGCCAGCCGGCTGCTGGAGTCGCTGGGCCACGAGGTCGTCGACATCGAGGTACCCCTGCCGCGCGAGGCGGTGCCCGTCTTCGAGACGTGCTGGGCCGTGCTCACGGCGCTGTCGGTGGTCAACCTGCCGCTCGACGCGCGCCCCCGGCTGCGGCCCCTGACGACCTGGCTCTCCGATCGCGGGGAGGCGGTGAGCGGGCCGGAGTTCGGGCTCGCGATCGGCGAGCTGCGCCGCGTCGCCGCCCGGACGCCTGACCGCCCTCGCGTCGTACGACGCCGTGCTGACCCCGACGCTCGCCGTGCCCCCGCTGCCCACCGGTGCGATCCGTGACGACGCCGACCCGGCCGCCGACTTCGAGGCGCAGAAGCGGTTCACGCCGTACACCTCGATGTGGAACGTCACCGGCAGCCCGGCCGTCTCGTTGCCGACGCACTGGACGCCTGAGGGCCTGCCGGTCGGGGTGATGCTCGCGGCCCGTCCCGGTGACGAGGAGACGCTGCTCGCGCTGGCCGCCCAGGTGGAGGGCGCCCACGACTGGCGCGACCGGCACGCGCCCTGCTGGTGATCCGGCGGACCGTTGCCGCAGCGTCGCGCCGGGTCTAGCGTCGAACGCGGACCGGGAGGCGACGATGCCGAAGTACCTGCTCAAGGCCAACTACACGACCGACCGGGGTCGCCGGGATCGCGTCGAGCGGTGGGACCGAGCGCTACAAGGTGGTCAATGACCTGGTGGCGGACGTCGGCGGGACGCTCGAGGCCTTCTACTTCGCCTGGGGTGACGTCGACGCCTACCTGGTCGTCGACGTGCCCACGCCCGAGGTGATGGTCAGCCTGAGCCTGAGCGTGAACCAGTCGGGCGCCACCACCTTCACCACCGTGCCGCTGCTCACGCCCGGAGGAGATGGACGCCGGCGCCCGGGCGCTCCCCGGCTACCTGCCGCCCGGCAACTGAGCCAGCAGCCGGTCGCACTCCTCGACCAGTCGACGGCGCAGCGGCGCCCCGCGCTCGACGAACCCCCGCTGCGCCTCGACGTAGTCGCGCTTGCCCTCGAGGGTCTCGATGCGCACCGGCTCCAGGCCGAGCCCTGCGAAGTCGTAGGGCGAGGCGCGCATGTCGAGCTCGCGGACGTCCCACGCGAGCGCGAAGCAGTCGGCGACCAGCTCGCTGGGCACGAGCGGGCTGAGCCGGAAGGCGTGCTTGTACAGGTCCATCCCGGCATGCAGGCAGCCCGGCTGCTCGAACGCCGCCCGGTCGTCGCGGCCGGGGGACAGCGTGTTCAGCGGCCGCGCCGAGTCGGTGAAGAACCGGAAGGCGTCGAAGTGCGAGCAGGCGATCCGGTGCGTCTCCACGACCGTGTCGGTCCCGGCGGACCCGAGTCGCAGCGGCCAGTCGTGCCGCGTCTCGTCGACCCCCTGCCCGTGCACCATCGCCCACTCGTGCAGCCCGAAGCACCCGTAGCTCGCCGTACGCCCCTCGGTGGCGACCAGCAGCTCCCGCACCGACCCGACCAGCCCCGCCTGGGCAGCCAGGTGATCCGCCGAGACCGATAGTCCAGGACGTTTCCGTGGTTCCGAGGCGCTCCTCGACCACGGGTACGTCCTCGACTATCCGGTACGCCGATCCGAACGCCTCCACATCGGTGCGAATCGGCGTCGAGGAGGGCGACGCCGTACCCGGGGTGCCAGCGGCGGAGGGCGGCGGGGGACTGGGAGTAGTAGGTGAACAGGAAGTCGTGGACCGGGTGCTTCTCGCGGCGACGGCGGCGCGCGAGGTGCGGCTGGACCCACTGGTCGACGCGGGCTGCGTGCGCGGCGGCGCGTGCCCGCCACGCCGGCTCGGTCAGGACCTCCACGCGCTCAGCCTAGGAGGCGCCGGCGTCCAGCCGGCGCACGAGTAGAGGCCGGCGCGAGCAGCCGGTAGCTCTCCGTGACCAGCTCGGCCATCTCCTCCCAGTCGGTGTCGGCACCGAGCAGGATGTTCAGCACCTCCTCGCTCCAGTCCGAGGGCAGGTACGGCGGGCCGCTCGCCAGCAAGGCGGCGCGCTCCTCGCCGGTGCTGCGCAGGCTGACGAGCGTGACCGGCCGCCCGTCGGTGACACCGAACCGCTCGACCGCGGCGTCGTCGCGCAGGGCCACGACGTGGGCGACCGTGCGTTGCCGGATGCGCCACCGCACGCCGGTCCAGGCATCCTCCTCGCGGACCTCGGGCAACCTCATCGCGAGCTCGCCCATGCGCGCGACCATCACGGGGTCGGGCTCCGGGCGTCCGCGCACCATGGCCGACACCGTAGGCTCGGGCGGTGCGCATCGCGAGGTTCACCACGGGCGACGACCCACGTTTCGGCGTGCTCACCGGCGACGTCGACGAGCACGGCCTCGCCGACGACGACACCATGATCACGGTGCTCGCCGGCGACCCGCTGTACGTCGGCCTCCAGCCCACCGACGAGCAGGTCCGGCTCGCCGACGCGCGGCTGCTCAGCCCGGTGCTCCCACGCAGCAAGGTGGTCGGCATCGGCCGCAACTACGCCGCCCACGCCGCCGAGCTGGGGCACGACCTCCCGGCCGAGCCGTTGATGTTCCTCAAGCCCAACACCAGCGTCGTCGGCCCGGGTGACCCGGTCTTCTACCCGCGCCAGACCAGCGAGCTGCACTTCGAGGGTGAGCTCGCGGTGGTGATCGGGCGCATCTGCCGCGACGTCCCCGAGAACGGTGTGGCCGACGTGATCTGGGGCTACACGGTCGGCAACGACGTGACCGCTCGCGACCTGCAGCGCAGCGACGTCCAGTTCACCCGGGCCAAGGGCTTCGACTCCTTCTGCCCGCTCGGCCCGTGGATCGAGACCGAGCTCGACGTCAGCGACGTACGCGTGCAGACCTGGCTCAACGGCGACCTGAAGCAGGACGGCACCACCAAGGACATGATCTTCGGTGTGCCCGAGCTGGTCGCCCACGTCAGCAGCGTGATGACGCTGCTGCCCGGCGATGTCATCCTCACCGGCACCCCCGAGGGCGTCGGACCGATGGAGGTCGGCGACGAGGTCGAGGTCGGCATCCAGGGCATCGGCAACCTCACGAACAGGGTGGTGCAGCGTGACTGATCCGGTGCTGGGCGATCTCGCCCCCGAGCAGGTCCGGGTCCGGTTCCCACCGAGCCCGACCGGCAACCTCCACGTCGGCAACGTCCGGTCGGCCCTGTTCAACTGGGCCTTCGCCCGCCACCACGGCGGAACCCTCGTGCTGCGCATCGAGGACACCGACCTCGCGCGCAACACCCCCGAGGGCTACCGGTCGGTGATCGACTCGCTGCGCTGGCTGGGCATCGGCTGGGACGAGGGCCCCGAGGTCGGCGGCGACCACGGCCCCTACAAGCAGTCCGAGCGCTTCGACATCTACCGCGACGTCGTCGAGAGGCTGCGTGCGGCCGGCTCGGCGTACGACTGCTTCTGCACCAACGAGGAGGTCGAGGCGCGCCGCAAGGCCTCCGGCTCCAAGGTGCAGGGCTACGACGGCCACTGCCGCGACCTCAGCACCGAGCAGCGGGCCGCGTTCGAGGCCGAGGGCCGGCAGCCCGTCGTCCGCCTCCGGATGCCCGACCGCACGATCACCTTCGACGACCTCGTCCGCGGTGAGGTCAGCTTCCAGCCCGAGCACGTGCCCGACTTCGCGATGGTGCGCGCCAATGGCGACCCGCTCTACACGCTGGTCAACCCCGTCGACGACGCTCTGATGGGGATCACCCACGTCCTGCGCGGCGAGGACCTGCTCTCCAGCACACCACGGCAGGTCGCGCTCTACGAGGCGCTCGAGGGCATCGGCATCGGCACCGGCTCGCCGCGCTTCGGCCACCTGCCGATCGTGATGGGCGAGGGCAACAAGCGCCTGTCCAAGCGCGACCGGGGCTCGGGTTTGGCCGACTACGTCGAGCAGGGCTACCTGCCGGCAGGGCTGCTGAACTACCTCGCGCTGCTCGGCTGGGGGATCGCCGATGACCGCGACGTCTTCACGATGGAGGAGATGGCGCAGGCCTTCGACATCCGGCGGGTCAACCCCAACCCCGCGCGCTTCGACCTCAAGAAGCTCGACGCCATCAACGCCGCGCACATGCGGCTGCTGAGCATCGAGGACCTCGAGGCCCGGCTGCTCCCGTTCCTCGAGGAGGCCGACCTCATCGACAACCCGCCCACGCAGGCAGAGCAGCTGAAGCTCACCGAGGGCAGCGTGCTCATCCACGAGCGTGTCGGCACCCTCTCCGAGGGCGCGGACATGCTGGCCTTCCTGTTCCTCGAGGACGTCGTGTACGACGACGCGTCGGTGGCCGCGCTCCTCGATGCCGACGGCATCGCCGTGGTCGACGCCGCGCGCACGGCGTTGCAGGGCGTGGGTGACTGGACGACCGCCGCGATCGAGGAGGCCCTGCGCACCGCGCTGGTCGAGGACCTCGGCCTCAAGCCGCGCAACGCGTTCGGTCCTGTCCGCGTCGCGATCACCGGCCGCCGCATCTCGCCGCCGCTCTTCGAGTCCCTCGAGCTCCTCGGTCGCGAGGAGTCGCTGGCCCGGCTCGCGTCGGCCCCACGCCCGGAGGCAGAGGCGAAGGCGTGACCCAGCAGCCGCCACCGTGGGGACCGCCCCCCGGTTCACCGCAGCAGTGGGCACCCGCTCCCGCCCCCTCGCCGGAGGACTGGGCCGAGCGGCAGCGCCAGGACCAGCGACGGCTGGCCCACCCGCACCCGCAGGCGCGCTCGTACCCGCTGATGCTGCGCACCTGGAGCTACGCCTGGTGGAAGCCGCCGGTCGGCGTCCTGCTCGGCATCGTCACGTTCTTCGTCGTGCAGGTCGCGCTGACGATCTTCCTCGTGATCGGCGCGGTCACCGAGGGCGGTTCGAAGCCGTTGGGCCAGCGGATCAACGAGCTCAGCCAGCTCGACAAGGTGACGCCGTGGACGATGCTCTACCTCAACCTCGGGCTGGCCTCGTTGACGTTGGTGGCCTGGCTGGTCGTCCGGGTCGTGCACGGGATGCGCCCGCGCTGGCTGGCTTCGGTCCGTCCGGGTCTGCGCTGGCGGTTCTTCCTCGCCTGCCTCGGCATCGCCGTCGTCGCGATGGGCGCCTCGCTGGTCGTCGGCGCGTTCGTGCCGGGCGACTCCAACGGCACCACCGGCACGGCGCACCTGCCGACCGGTCAGCTGCTCGCGACGGCCATCGTGATCTTGTTCACCACCCCGTTGCAGGCGCTGGGGGAGGAGTACGGCTTCCGCGGCTACCTGATGCAGGCCTTCGGCTCCTTCACCGGCTCGCGCATCGCCGCGCTCGCGATCACCTCGACGCTGTTCGCGCTCGCGCACGGCACCCAGAACGCGCCGCTTTTCCTCGACCGGTTCCTGTTCGGGCTGATGGCCGGGGTCCTCGTCATCGTCGCCGGCGGGCTCGAGGCCGGGATCGCGCTGCACGTGCTGAACAACCTGGTCGCCTTCGGGATCGCGATCGCCTTCGACCAGCTCGACAGCACCCTGACCGTCTCCTCGGCGTCGTGGTGGCAGCTGCCCGTGACGCTCACGCAGGACGGCATCTTCCTGCTGCTGGTGCTGCTCGTCGTACGCCGGATGGGGCTGCGCAACACCACCGAGCCGCCCCCGGCGACCTGACCGGCACTCGATTGGTGAACGGGTCGGGCGCTCGTGTAACCTCGTCCCTCGGTCCGCCCGGGCGCAACAGCGGGCGCAGCCCATGGGGTATGGGGTAATTGGCAGCCCGACTGGTTCTGGTCCAGTTAGTCTAGGTTCGAGTCCTAGTACCCCAGCGATCACGACGATTTTGATCGTCCCCGGCCGGGACGATAAAGTCTCGTGCGCTCCGGTCTCAGTGCCGGGCACCAACCAGGCCCCCGTTGTGTAGTGGCCTAGCACGCCGCCCTCTCAAGGCGGTAGCGCGGGTTCGAATCCCGTCGGGGGTACACCTGTGAGGAGAGGTTCTGACCTGCGGAAACGCTGGGACGGGGCCTCTTCGTCGTTCTGGTCGTCCATAGCAGTTGGCAACAGATTGGCAACAGCAGGAAGACCCCGGGCACCGGAGTTGGCCTCGTCCCGCTTCGCGCGCTGTGCATCGCGGGCGGCATCCATCGCCGTCGGCCACCTCGTCGAGGCGGTCTTCGAACAGGTGCCCGTAGGTGTCCAGGGTCATCGTGGCCGAGGCGTGCCCGAGCATCTTCTGGACGACCTTCACGTCGGCGCCGCTCGCGATCGCGAGGCTCGCGGCGGTGTGGCGCAACTCGTGCGGGTGCAGGCTGGGAGTGCCGATCGAGGCGGCGGCCGCGCTGAACGCGGACGGAACGTGGTGACCCGCAGCGGCTGGCCGTTGCGGATCCCGGCGAAGACCAGGTCGTCCGGTCCCTTGCCGCTGACGTGGGCGACGAGCTGATCGACCAGGAAGAGCGGGATCGAGACCTCACGGCGTTGGTGGGACTTCGGAGTGCCCCAGACGAGCGCCCTGCCCTGGACCGGTGTCACCGACTCGGCGATCACGGCGCGACGCCGCTCCAGGTCGATTCGCTTCACCCTGAGTGCGGCCATCTCACCGAACCGAACACCGGTGTAGGCGAGGAACAGCACGACGAGTCGGTACATCTCGTTGGTGCGGGTGTCGTAGCTGCTGTGCTTGCTGGCGTCAGGCGGGTAACCGCAGGCCTGCGCCAGGTCGTCGACCTGTCGTGGGTGAGATACCGGTGCTCATGTTTGACGACGCGAGGCAGGTTGACCCCCGTGGCGACGTTGCGAGCGAGCCGCCCGTCCTTGACGGCCATGTCGAGGACCAGGCAGAGCACTCGGTGGATCTTCTGCACAGTGGCGGGGGAGTGCTCCTTTGACAGTGCGCGTCACCCAGACTTGCACGTCGGCGTGGGAGACGTTGGCAAGCTTGACCGTCGCCCCATTTCGGTCGAAGGTGCTTGCGCAGGATCCCGGCGTAGCGCGCATGCGTCGTCGGCTTGAGATGTGCCTGGTCCGGCGAGCCACCGATCTGCCCAGTCGCCGATCGTCACCTTCGCGAGGGCGGGGTCGACGTAAGACCCGGTCGCTTTCGAATTCTCGACGCCTGCGAGGAACCGTTCGCGTCGACCTTCCGGCAGAAGGTCTTGTTGCGTTGCTCGCCCGCCGGCGCTCGATAGTGCGCACGCCAACTGGTGCGCCCGTCTCGAAGCGCTTCTCGACGCTTGCCATGGCTCATCGTCGCTCTCGTCGGCGACGGGTGCCAGCTTCAGGTCGTGGCATGTGTACGACTCCACTGAACCTCCGAGCCACTGGAAGACATCACTGCGCCAATAGCGGACCGTCCGGCCGATCCGGAAGCTATCTGGCCCGGAGCCGAGGTGGCGCCAGTACCGCAGGGTGGCGACAGGCACACGGACGAGGTCGGCGACTTCGGGGAGGGTGAGTAGCTCGTCGTTTGCGTGGGGCGCCTCGGGTGTGGTGGGCCGGTGCGGCGTGGCGCTCATATGCTCTCCTTCTCGTTGGTGCGGGGCCTATCCGGGCCCCGTACTTTGCGCTTTCCCATAGGCCTCGGCGGGACCCTTCGAGTGGCCAACTGTCCAGCGGGTGGCCTGTCCACGCGGCTCACCACACGGCCGGTGCACGTGGAACAGATCTGAGGTGAGGGGCCGTCGGCCGACTCCGCTCCCAGTACCGACTATGGAACGAACGTCCTTTCCGGTCGCTCGGTCGGGCTCAGTTAGCCGTGGTGAGTCGCGCGGTGAGGCAGGTGGTGAGGGTTAGAACGCAATCTCTCGTGATGCTGACGTGTCGCGTGCGACCAGAGCCACCGATGTGGCGAGGTTTTCCACAGGCTGGGGTCGCTGGGGTGGCAGCGGCCGGGGTCGAGGAAGACGCTGAAGCAACGCGCGATGGATCGGAGGTGTGCCGTGCTGGGTGTCTCGTCGTTGTCTCGCACATCTGTACGAGACGAGGACTCGGCGGGGACGGCAGCGCCACCGTCCCGATCACCACCACTGAACGGGAACGGCGCGCGCTCGGCGAGCTGATCCGCCGCTACCGGGCAAGTGCACTGACTTGGTGCGGCAACGCCCTGACCTCCGCGGCGCCGGCACCCGGCGACGCCCGCTGGCGTGATCCACGGCTGTCACCTGTCCAGGATCTCGCGCGCGCACTCCGGGTTGCGACAGCGGCGGATGTCAGCAATCTGCCCTCCCTCGAGGAACTTGCCGCCGGGTCCACATATCCGTTGGTCGAGGCCTGGCGTGAGATGGCATGCGCGGCCGCGCTCGGCGAGCACGACCTTGCCGCCCCCGACATGAAACGCGGGCACCTCTCGCTGCCCGAACGCGCCGCCGTCGCCCACGACGCCTCCGACGTCCTGCGTGGGCTATGCGTGTTGGACGAGCGCTACAAGCTCGTCCCGGGGTGGTCGACCCTCGCGCACCGAGGAGACCTGATCCGCCGGAGCAGGCAGTGCAGCATCGCGATGGAGGACCTCAGAGCCGACGTCGAGTTGGCAGCGCGAGGCCATCGATCCAGCGCGATGATCGACGGGCCCGCCCTGCCCGGCATCGAAGGGGTGCTGCAGGCTCAGCACAACCAGCTTGTGGCTCTTGGCCAACTTCCTACTGTTCTCAACCTTCGCCGGATCTTCCACGGCCAGTGGGCACTCTCGGCTGAAGCTGCTCGGCGCGCAGGCTTGGTCTCGCAGGTGTTGAGCGACCGGTGGGAGGAGCGGGCGGCCATGTACCGACGCCTGGTGGAGGCAAGCCGTGACATGGGCGGGCTCGCCGGCGGCGGCGGGAGGGCAGCTGTTGAAGGCAGTTACGCCCTTAGTCGGCTCCGGAGACTTCCGACACATGAGCGTTTCGACCAGGCGGAGTTACACCGTCTCGGTGACCTCTTTGACCGAACCGACGCCCGGCTCCGCAGCGTCATCGAGGAGGGGATTCGGGGGAAGTGCTACCTGGCGAAGGTCTCCGCGAGGCGACTCTCAAGCTCGGCGACCGCTGGCACGACTCTCCCCAGCCACCACTACGTCCCGATCAGAGAGGGCACACGAGTCGCCTTTCTTGACCTTGTGCGGAATGGGTTCGTGGCACAAGCCCCCAGCATGAGCCGACCGACACGGGCAGAGCGACGGCAGCACGACCCGATGGAGGCAAGACACCTCAGCGCGGCCCAGGGGCTCGCCCCATAAGAGCAGGGCGAGGCTGCAGAGCAGGCAGGGTGGTTTCCACCTGGCTGGGTCACGAACCGAGCAACCAGTGGCGCTTGTGGTGCTGGACCAGCTCTGCCAGTGCCGCGGCGTACTCCTGTTCGTGGGCCTGCGCATGGTGCGCCTCGCGGACGTCGAGCCTCTTGAGGACCGCGCGGCTGTGAGCCCTGTCGTCGGCGCTGGTGTGCACGCGCTGGAGCACGTGCCGGGTAACGACAGAGTCGTGGTGGTCGCCCAGAGCATCCTGGATGGCCGCGCAGCGCGCCGCGAGCATCCCGGCGCGGTCTCCGAGTACCGGAACAGCCGACTCAGCGGCGTACCGCAGTCGCTTGGCCGACTTGCGCACCTCGTGAAGGGCAGCGTCATGTTCGCCAGGTGACGTGGCGTGCTCGGCTCGCCTCGCGCGCTTCTCGAGCCGCACCCAGTCGTGGTGCACCAGCCGGGAGACTTCGGGTCTGGCTGGGCGCTCCGCGGCTCTGGTGAGCGCCGGGGTTTGGAGGAACTGCTCGAACGCATCCAGCAGGGTGAAGTACTCCTCGCTGTCCAGCAGGCCTCCGGCACTCGAGAGGCCGGCGCTGTGCCGGGCCTCGAGCTCACGGTCGATCGTCCGCTCCACTCGTGCCAACGTCGGCGACTTGGGCTGCTCCTTCAAGATCCGATCCAACCGCCCGCGCAACACCTCCGCGTCACGTGCCTGACCGAGCGCCGCCCCCAGCCACCGAAGGCTGGCGCTCAACGGGTCGCCTGCCCCCGGTTCGACCAACGGCGCGTAGGTGGCGAGGGCCGAGCGGGCACGTCGTGCAGCCACACGCATCCTGTGGACCGCGTCGGGGGCGTCGACGCGCACTCGGGGGTCCTGGATCTTGAGCTGCTCCAGCTGCTCCTCGAGATAGAGAACCATCACCCGGCCGGCCGTTTCCGACGACGGGGGCATCTTGGGGGCAGAACCGGGACGGGTACCTCTCCCAGGGCCCGGGCCAGCTTGGAACCGGTCGAGGCGGGCCGCGCTCCTGCCTCGAGTAGCAGGTCGGAGATCGGACCCAGGACGGAGTGGGCACCCTCGACGAGCTCGATCTCCCACTCACGCCAGTGGGTGGTGGCCACGGGTGGCAGTACCCGATCGGCAGTGACCCTGTCGTCGCAGAGCTCAGCCAGTACACGACCGTCGTCGTCCACGAGGGCGTGGACGACGCGATGTGTGCTCACGTGCGCCACCTCGACGACAGGGTCGTCCCGGATGTGGACCCGGACGTGGTCGAGAAGTGCAGTCGGAACCATGCCATCGTCATCGCGGCCGAAGGGGAGTCGTAGCTCCTGACGTTCGTCTGGCCCGACTGGAAGCTTGAGGTGCCATCCAGCATCGTCACCTCCCGTGCGTCGCCGCAGCGTGACGCCCGCAGATGCCAGGCTTAGTGTGCGAGTGTCGTAGTAGATGGCCTCCAGGCCCCACTCGTGCTGCCTGCTCCAGCGGCCGAGCCCGGTCACCGGTCGCCTCGTGGGCAGCTCGGTGCCGTCGGACACCTCGAACTTCTGTTCCACCTCGGTGTAGGAGCCAATGGTCATGGCGTGAGACTGCACGATTGCGGCCGAACAGGCACTGGGCCGAGGTCCCGAGATGACGGGCATAAGGGCCGTGGCATCTCGCCGCGGGGTTGGGATTCCATGGAGTATGGAGCCCGACGAGACAGCAGCCATGGCCTACGTGTCGAAGAGCCTGCGCCGGAGGTTTCCCCAATGCAGTCCCGAGGAGATCGACCGGGTGCTGGCCGCCGCCCATCACGGGTACGAGGGCCGGCCGATCCGCCACTTTGTGCCGATCCTGGTGGAACGCGACGCGATCGAGGCCCTGCTCTCGGCCCACCCCACCGCCCCAGCACGGACGGCCGTTACCGGGGCATCGCCAAAGCCAGCCCCGGTTTCCGCGGCGGGCGTTGATGTCATGAGCAGGGTGTAACCAGCCAGTCGGCTGTATGCCACGGTTGGGCCCGGGACGATGCCCAGCGATGCCGTGGCGTTAAGGATGTTAAGAACGGCTACTTCGCGCTATTCGCCGAGGTACTACTCGAAGGCTGAGGTAGGTCAGGCCGGAGAGAGGGATCGGGATCCAGAACTCGAGGAGTCGCCAGGTCAGGACGCCTAGCGTGACCGGTCCGACCGGGGCGCCCCCGAGCGCACTCAGGGCGGGGATGAGCACGCCCTCGACGATGCCGAGTCCGCCTGGTGTCACCGGGAGCAAAGCCACGAGGTTGGCTGCGCCATACGCGGTGAGCAGGGCCCCGGGTTCGAGGGTGACTCCGTAGGCCCGCAGGCACACCCAGAGGCTGGCGGCATCGAAGATCCAGTTGCACCCGGCCCACACGATGACCGTGACGCGCACCTGCGGGTCGCGCACGAGGAGCGTGGTGCGGCGCGCTGTGGCGCGGACCGTCTCGGCGGCAGTGTGGGCGACCCGACGCACCGCGGTGTCAACGCCTCCACCGCCACCATCCGCGTGCCGGCCGGGTCGCCTCCACGTTGCCAGCGCGGGAACCTGGGCACTCACTCCAAGGCGATGAAGGCCGACCCCGACTGCGATCAGGGCTCCCACCGCGAGGAGACCGGCTGTCGCGTAGCCGGGTTCGGTGGCGACACGTGGCCCGATCAGGACGACGCCGCCGGCGAACGTAGCGACAAGTCCGATCGCTGCCACAGCGGTCTGCACGGCTGCGGTGGAGGCCGCGTCGTCGGGCGGGACTGCCCATTGGGTCATCAGGCGGAAACGGAGCGCTGCGGCCGTGGCGCCTCCACCCGGCACGACGTGGCTCACGCCCAGACCGGTCAGGTCGATGCGGAGCTGGTCGATGAATCGTGGGCGCACGTGGACAGGGAGCACGACCCTGGTCAGGGAGGTGTAGGCCAAGAGAGAAGCCGTCTCGAAGAGGAGGGCGAGCGCGAGCAGCGTGGGGGAGGCATCGACGAAGAGGTGGAGATCGCTTCTGGCGGCAATGATCTGGGGAACCGCGAAGTACTCGACGACACCTACGGTGACAGCGAAGAGGCCGACTCTGCGGAACCAGACCCAGACCCGACGAGAGGTTTCGGCCCTCACGTGCTCGGCCAACTCATGACGACCGCCTGCCGCTGGCCGCGCGTGTCAGGAGGTCGTTGCGCCCGGCTGGCGAGATGTCAGGGCGCGGCGCACCTGCGGTGGCGTGGAAGCGGCGGGCGCGCCGCCGCAAGAGCCGGCGTGGGGCAGGAGAGACCGGAGCCAGCGGCACCATGGGGGCGTACGGGGTCTGCGGGACCCGTTCACTCTCAACACGGTAGAACCAGGTCTTACCGATCTCGATGAGGACCAGGTAGGCGACCACCATCAGCGCGAGCGTCGCGAAGTACGCCTCCGGTAGGGGGCTGAAGCCCAGCACGCTGGCCAGTCGGGTGGACGGAAGGATCGCGCCGACCGTGACCACGGCCAGCGCCGCCAGCGTGAGGGGCAGGCTGGGGTGGCTGCGGAAGAAAGGCACCCGGCGGGTGCGGATGGCGAAGATGATCAGGGTCTGAGTGGCGAGTGACTCGACGAACCATCCGGTGCGGAACTCAACGGCGCCGGCATGGAAGACGCCCAGCATGATCGCGAAAGTCGCGAAGTCGAACACCGAGCTGAGTGGCCCGAACACGACCATGAACCGCCGGATGAACGCGATGTCCCAGTGCGAGGGGCGACGCAGTTGCTTCTCGTCGATGTTGTCCGTGGGAATGGCCAGCTGGCTGGTGTCGTACAACAGGTTGTTGAGCAGGATCTGGGACGGAAGCATCGGCAGGAACGGCAGGAAGAGGGACGCTCCGGCGGCGGAGAACATGTTCCCGAAGTTGCTGGACGTCCCCATCAGCACGTACTTGATGGTGTTCGCGAAGATCCGTCGACCTTCGGTCACGCCGTCGGCGAGCACGCCGAGATCCTTCTCCAGCAAGATCACGTCGGCGGCGTCCTTGGCGACGTCGGTGCCTGAGTCGACCGAGATTCCCACGTCGGCACCATGCAGCGCCAGCGCGTCGTTCACTCCGTCGCCAAGGAAGGCCACTCCCGAGCCGTCGCTGCGGCGGGCCCGCACGATACGGGCCTTGTGCTCGGGAGAGACCCGAGCGAAGACCGTGGTGGCATCCACTGCCCTGGGCAGGTCGTCGTCGGAGATCGCGTCTAGATCGTTGCCGGTGAGCACGGCGTCGCCGGCAAGTCCGAGCTCGTCACAGACCTTGGCCGCCACGGCCGGGTTGTCGCCGGTGACGATCTTGACGGTGATGCCGAGTCCCGCTAGGCGCTGCAGTGCCTCGGCCGCGTCTGGCTTGGGCGGGTCGAGGAACACCAGGAACCCGAGCAAGGAGAGCTGCGACTCGTCCCTCGGGACGATCCTGTCGGCCGTGGTCGGGCGAGTGGCTACGGCGACCACGCGGTTGCCGGCGACGAACTCTCGGGTCAAGGCGGCGTGCGCCTCGGCCGGTACGTCGACGCAGCGGTCGAGGACGGTCTCGGGTGCACCTTTGGTCACCAGGGTCGTGCTGGTTCCCTCGTGGACAATGACCGAGACCATGCGGCGGTCATGGTCGAAGGGCAGCAGCGCCACCTTGGTGGCGTCGCTCAATCCCGGACGCAGGTGCGCCGCCGTCGGCGAGTCGGCCAACGCCTGGTCGAGAGGGTTTCCTCCTACGCTTCCGCTGTCGGCATCCAGGGACTCCGTGCACAGCAACCCGGCGCGGAGAACGTCATCCGAGCGCGCGGTGCCGGCCGGGACGGCGCGGGCATAGGTGACCTGCCCCAGCGTGAGGGTGCCGGTCTTGTCGGTGAAGAGGGTGTCGATGTCGCCGAGGTCCTCGATGCAGACGAGGCGCTTGACTAGGACCTTCCGCCGCATCATGCGTCGGGAGCCCGCGGCCAGGCTGGTGGCCACCACGGCCGGGAGAAGCTGCGGAGTGATGCCGACGGCGATGGCGAGCGAGAACAGCAGTGCGTCGAGGAACGGCCGGTGCAGCAGCAGGTTGGCGATGAAGATCAGCGACGTCAGTGCTCCGGCGACGTACACCAGGAAGAGCGAGAAGCGGCTCAGGCCCACCTGGAAGGCGGTGTCGAGCTGGTGCTCGCCGAGCCCAGCGGCGATCGCTCCGAACTGGGCCCGCGTCCCGGTCGCCACCACCACTCCGCGACCGGTGCCGGCCCGCACGATCGTGCCCATGAGTGCGGTACAGGTCAGGTCGCCGAGTGCGGTTCCGACCGGGACCGCGTCGAGAGCTTTCGCGACCGGCTGGGACTCCCCGGTCATCATCGACTCGTCGCACTCCAGGCCGTTGACCTCCAGCAGCCGGAGGTCCGCCGGCACCACCTCGCCCAGCTGGAGCTGTACCACGTCCCCGGGCACCAGCCTGGTCACGTCCACTGAGGAGGGGCGACCATCGCGGACCACGACGGCGCGGTGGCTGATCTGGGCGTGCAGGGCGTCGGCAGCCTTCTCGGCCCGGTACTCGTTCATGAAGCCCAGCCCGACCGACATCGCGACGATGACTCCGATGATCACCGCGTCGCTGCGCTCTCCCACCAGGTACGACGCGAGGGCGGCCGCCAGGAGAAGCCCCAGCAACGGCGAACGGACCTGGTGCCACAGCACCGGTAGTAGCCGCGCCCGATGCAACGAGACTGCATTCGGGCCGTAGCGCTGGGTGCGCTCGGCCACAGCTTTCGTCGTCAGACCCCGTGTGGCGTCGGAGCCGAGTTCCGCCAGCACGTGCGTCACACTCTGCGACGCGGAGTTCCCGATATCCCCTGCGTGACCAGGCTGCCCGGCGGGGCCCGGTGCCAGCATGGCGTCGGTCGCTGGTATCTCCTCAGGCCGGGTCCGGGACATCAGATCAGGGGCCGAAGCGCGCAACGTCGCCGCGTGCGTCGCTCGGCTCGTGGTCGCCGTAGGAGCTGTCCGGGCACACGTCATAGGAGTTGCCTGGTGTCGGGTCGAGCCACCCGATCTCAGGCACCTTCACGATCGGGCGGTGGCAGTACCTGCAGTCCGCACGCGGGAGGCTGCCACTGTCCATGCGTCTTCCAAGGCTCTTCACGCCCCCACAGTGCCGTCCGCGTGTCCGGAAGCGCAGGGCCCTCAGGCCCTTCGTGCGGGTCTCAGGTCCCGGTTTCCGCAGCGGGTGCGGTAAAACAGGTGTCATGTCGTCCAGCGGTGGCGGGTACCTCAAGGTGTACTTGCTGGACGATCACGACATTGTGCGCAAGGGACTTCGAGACCTTCTGGGATCTGCTCGCGACATCCTGGTCGTGGGCGACTCCGGCAAGGCGCAGGGCGCCGCCGAGTCCATCCTGACGCTGAAGGTCCACGTGATGGTGCTGGACCTGCAGCTCCAGGACGGTACGGGGGTGCACGTTTGCCGGCAGGTCCGTGCGGTTGACCCGTCGGTTCAGGGGCTACTCGTCACCTCAGCCGACGATGACGACGCTCTGGCCGCGGCCGTTCTGGCCGGTGCTGCCGGGTTCGTGGTGAAGCTGGCGCATAGTTCGGACATCATGGGTGCCATTCGAACCCTAGGTGCCGGCAGACGGCTGATGGATCGATCGCTGGCGGACCACGCGGCGTCGAACTTGCGTGCCCGCGCTCGAAAGCTTGTCCCTGAGATGTCGGATCACGAGCTGACGTTGCTCGATGAAGTGCTGGCAGGACGGACCGATGCGCAGATCGCCGAAGGTCTCGAGCACGAGCTCGCGTCAACGCAGCGGGGCGTGGCTGCGCTTGTCGAACGTTTGGTGGCACCGGCGCGCGGGAGTGAAGGCGTGACCATCGCCCCGGTCGGCAAACATCGACGTGACCTGTGATTGGTCGCGTCGTACTCAGGTGCCGTTCGCTGTGGTCCTCGCCGGCCTGCCACGCGCGGAACGCCTCGACGGCGGTCGGCAGCGTGGGAAAGATCCGGTCATCGCCGATCCGCTCAAGGAACCCGGTAGGGGCGAGCTCGTTCCGCAGCTCCTGCTTGACCCTGGCCAAGGCGACGACGATGCCGAGATCGGTGAGTTCCTGGCGCAGGCTCTCGAGCGCATCCACCGCGGTGATGTCGACCTCGACGATCGCCTCGGTGTTCAGCACGAACCACTGCACGGGCCCACTCGTCCGTGTGACCGCTGCCAGAGTCGCGGCGGTGGAAGTCCTCGGCGTTGGCGAAGAACAGCGGCGAGTCGTACCGGTACACCAGCAGGCCGGCGACCGATTGGGCTGAGGCGTAGTCGTCGCACATCGTGCATGCCGGCGAGGCCGGGTACGTATCCCTCGATCGCATCGTGGGGCCGCGCGACCGACGAAGCAGGTCGAGCACCGAGAGGCCGATGGCCACCAGGATCCCCTCCAGGACGCCCACGACGAGCACGGCCACCGTCGTCCCCACGGCCAGGAGGAATTCGCTCCGGCGGAACCTGGCGAACCGGACGAACTCGCCGACGTCCACCAGACGTGTCGCGGCGTACACCACGACCGCGCCCAGGGCGGCGAGCGGGAACGCAGCGAGCAGCGGCCGGGCGAAGAGGAGCGCGGCGACCGTGCACACCACCGTGACGAGGCTGGCGAGCTGGGTCCGGCCCCCGACGGCGTCGCCGATGGCGGTGCGGCTGCCGCTGCTGCTGACCGGGAACCCGTGCAGCAGCCCGGAACCGAGGTTCGCAGCTCCCAGGGCCAGCAGCTCCCGCTTGGCGTCGACTCCTCTCCGTGCCGGGAAGCGAACGCCCTTCCGGTCAGGATGTTGTCGGTGTACCCGACGAACGCGACGCCGAGCGCCGGAAGGAGCAGCGCGCGGACGTCGTCGAGGCTGACGTCCGGCAGTCCGGGTGTCGGTATCCCCGCCGGGGATCGAACCCACGAGCTGCACGCCGCGGTCGTCGAGGTTGAACGCCCACACCGCGACGGTGGCCCCCAGCATGCCCAGCAGCGCGATGGGAGCCCTGGGGAACTTGGCCGCGGCGAGCAGCATGGCCGCCAGCGTGACGAGTCCGAGCACCACTGTCGCGGTGTCGGCATCCGCGAGGTGGCCGATGGCGTAGCCGAGCTCCCTGAGGAAGCCGTCCCCCTGGACCTCGATGCCGAGGAGCTTGCCCAGCTGGGAGACGACCATGATGGCCGCGATCCCCGCCAGGTACCCGATAAGCACGGGTCGTGACAGCAGGTCCGCCAGGGCCGCGAGCCGGGCTATCCAGCCGAGCAGGCAGAAGCCGGCCACCACGAACGCGAGCGCGGCAGCCATCGCCGCCGGGCTCGTGGTCGGAGACGTCACGGCGCCGAGCGCAGCGGCCGTCATCAGCGCCGTCGTCGACTCCGGTCCCACGGACAGCTGGCGCGAGGACCCGAGGACGGCGTACACCACGAGCGCACCGATCGCCGCCCACAACCCCGTGACAGCGGGCAGTCCGGCCAGCTCGGCGTAGGCCATCACCTGTGGGATGAGATAGGCCGTGACGGTGACACCCGCCAACAGGTCCCCGCGCACCCATCCGCGCTCGTAACCCGGCACCCAGCCCGGCGCCGGAACACGGAGGTTCATGACACCACGCTAGGGGCGGCCGAGGTCGCGCAGGTCAGTTCCCCACCGGGCGGCGCGGTCGCGCGCGCCCTCGACGAGCGGGCCCTGAGGGTGCTCATGACCAGACTCCTCTCCCGATCGGTACTGCGGCCCTGCTCGAGGCCGCTCCACTCACGAACGTAGGACCGCCGGCGTCCGGTCCCAGAGCACCTGGACCGTGCCTCCGGTGACCAAGGGGGATCGGCCGGCCGACCGGGCGTCGGGCCGGGCCGGGCGGGAGAGAAGACCCTGTTGGCTGCGGAGCCCGCGACGCAGGCTGGGACCATGAGTGACGTCGAAGAACTCTCCTATGCGAAGTGTCGCGGTCTGCTCGCCGGCGGTGTCTTCGGGCGCGTGGCTGTCTGCACCGGGACCGGGCCACGGATCCTCCCCGTCAACTACAGCGTCGTCGGGGAGTCGATCATCTTCCGCACCACGCCGTACGGCGTGGTCGCCTCGCACGACTGGCGGCCCCATCGCGTTCGAGGTCGACCACGTCGACTATGCGGAGCAGAAGGGATGGAGCGTGCTGGCGGTCGGACCGGGGGAGCGAGTGGAGGATGCTGAGGAGCTGGAGCACATCAAGCGCACGTGGGAACCGCGCCCGTGGGCCGGCGGAGCCGTCCGCTCTACGTCCGGCTCGCGTGGAGCGAGCTCAGCGGCCGCAGACTCGGCGCCGGCTGGACCACCAGAACGAGCTCCCGGTGCGCCGGCAGCTCTGATCGACGCTCTGCGTGTCCGTGCCGACTCCCAGGTCAGTGCTTCGGTGCGCCCACCGGGATGACTGCTACGGGGCAGGTGGCGTGCTCGAGCACCTGGATCGAGACGGAGCCGAACATCAGCTGCTGGAGGCGGGTCCCCTGGTGGGCGCCCACCACGACGAGGTCCATCTCGTCGCTGGCCAGGGCCACCTTGGTCTCCGGCAGACCGTGCTGGACCACCTCGGTGACGTCCACGTCAGGGTGCTCCTCGGACAGCCCAGCCACCGTCTCGGCCAGCTCCAGGCGCTCGGCCTCGCGGTCCACGCCGGCGCCGGCGTACGACGCTCTCCGTCACTGACTGGATGTCCCAGAAGCAGTGCATGACGGTGAGGGGCAGCTTCGTGAGCTCGGCCTGTCGATAGGCGAACCCGAGGACGGGACGCGACAAGCGGGTGCCGTCGTCGGCGACCAGGATGCCTCGACGCGCGCCACCGGGCTTCATCGGACGATGGATGACGACCGGGCACGACGCATGCCGCGCCACGGCCACCGCGACGGATCCCAGCAGCGTGCTGCGTACCTGGCCACGACCGCGGGAACCGAGGACGACCGCGGCCGCCTCCGTGGACTGTCCAGCAGTAGCGAGCGCGCGTCGCCGAACTCGAGGACTTCCCGTATCTCGACAGCCGGGCTCGGTGAGCCACGCGAGCGCGCGCCTTGTCGATCACTGCCTGTCCCTCCGCCTCGCTAGCTGCGAACGCCTGCTCCGGGATGCGACCACCGTGTCGTTCCACGCCGGCGTGGGAACTCCCATTCACGTGCGCGAGCGTGAGCACCCGGTGGTCGAGTGCCGCCTGGTCTGCGGCCCAGTCGAGTGCCGGCCCTGACGACTCGGACCCGTCGACGCCGACGACGATGGTTCCTGACACCTCGCTCATGAGCGACCTCCTGTCTCGCTGCGACCGCACTCGCAGTCTGACGTCGACAGTGCTCGTCGAGGAAGGGCAGAACGGGCCTGA
>CAVWML010000034.1:0-32025 GCA_963756045.1 uncultured Actinomycetota bacterium | reverse complement strand
GGCGCCGCGGTAGCCGATCATCGGGTTCTCCTCGTGGCGGCTCGTAGCGCGTGCCGCCGACAGGTTGGCGTACTCGTTGGACTTGAAGTCGCTCATCCGCACGATCACCGGCTCCGGCGCGAACGCCGCGGCGATCATCGAGACCCCCTCGGCGACGCGCTGCACGAAGAACTCGCGCGGACCGGGGTAGGCCGCGATCAGCTCCTCGATCTCCTCCCGGAGGTCTCGTCCTCGAGCGCCGTCGCGCCAGGTCGAGCAGGGCCTTCGGGTGGATGCCGATCTGCCGGTTGATGATGAACTCCAGCCGCGCCAGGCCCGACGCCCGTGTGCGGCAGCCGGGAGAAGGCGAAGGCCTGCTCCGGCGTGCCCACGTTCATCATGATCTTCACCGGGAGGTCCGGCATCGACTCGAGCTCGGTGGTCTCGACTCGAAGCCGAGCTCGCCGTCGTAGACCAGGCCGGTGTCGCCCTCGGCGCACGAGACGGTCACCTCGCGCGCCGTCGCTCGAGGTCGCTGGTGGCGGTGCGCGTGCCGACGACGGCCGGGATGCCGAGCTCGCGCGCGATGATCGCGGCGTGGCAGGTGCGCCCGCCACGGTTGGTCACGATCGCCGACGCCCGCTTCATGATCGGCTCCCAGTCGGGGTCGGTCATGTCGGCGACGAGCACCTCGCCCTCGATGAAGTCGTGCATCTCCTCGGCCGAGCCGAGCACGCGTACGGCGCCGGCGCCGATCTTCTGCCCGATGGCCCGGCCCTCGACCAGCACGTCGGCGTCCTTGGTGACCGCCTGTCGATCTTGAACCGCTCGAGGGCACCGGCCCGGCGCGACTGCACCGTCTCGGGGCGGGCCTGCAGGATGTAGAGCTTCCCGTCGAGGCCGTCCTTGGCCCACTCGATGTCCATCGGCCGGCCGTAGTGCTCCTCGATCGTGAGCGCGTGCCGGGCCAGCTCCTCGACCTCGTCGTCGGTGAGGCTGAACAGCGGCGCGTCGGCCTCGTCGACGTCGACGAACTCGGTGCTTCTGCCCGACGGCCGGGTCGTCGGTGTAGACCATCTTGGTGGCCTTGCCGCCGATCCCGCGCTTGAGGATCGCCGGCCGCTCGGCGCGCAGCGCGGGCTTGTAGACGTAGAACTCGTCGGGGTTCACCGCGCCCTGCACGACGCCCTCGCCCAGCCCGTAGGCCGAGGTGATGAACACGGCGTCGTCGAAGCCGGACTCGGTGTCCATCGTGAACATCACGCCCGAGGAGCCCACGTCGGAGCGCACCATCCGCTGCACGCCGGCCGAGATGCCGACGTCGCCGTGCTCGAATCCGTGGTGCACGCGGTAGGCGATCGCCCGGTCGTTGTAGAGCGAGGCGTAGACCTCGCGCACGGCCTGGAGCACGGCCTCGATGCCGCGCGACGTTGAGGAAGGTCTCCTGCTGCCCGGCGAAGGAGGCGTCGGGCAGGTCCTCCGCCGTGGCCGAGGAGCGTACGGCGAACGACGGCTCGCCCTGTGTCCTCGCCGTCGAGCTCCCCGACCAGCGTCTCGAAGGCCGCGCCGATCTCGTCCTCGAGCGCCGTCGGGGAAGTCCTGCTCGGTGATCCAGCCGCGTACGTCCTTGCCGGCTGCGGCGAGCGCGCGGGTGTCGTCGGTGTCGAGGCCCTTGATCCGCTCGGCGATCCGCTCGCCGAGGCCCGTCAGCCTCGAGGAACCGGTGGAACGCCTCGGCCGTCGTCGCGAACCCGTTGGGCACGCTGACGCCGAGGTCGGTCAGGTGGGAGACCATCTCGCCGAGCGAGGCGTTCTTGCCGCCCACCTGGTCGAGGTCGTCCATCCCGAGGTCGGAGAACCACCGGACGCTCGGCTCCTTGTCGCTCATGGACTCGAGTCAAGCGCGCCCGGCAGTCACCCGACAAGTCAGGTCGGCCAGACGGCCGTGGTCACCTCCCCGCCCACGACGGCCACCGTCGCGGTTGTCTCCTCACTCTGCTTCAGGCACAGGTCGTAGGAGCCCTCACGCACCTCCGGGAAGACCAGCGAGGGGACCGTGCCTCCCGGCGACGGGCCGGGTGACCACCGCGACGTGGGGGTGGTGACCGTGGTGTGACGAGCTCCTGGGAGCGGATCTCCACCTCGACGCCCTCCATCGAGGCCGGCATCAGCACGACCACTGCTCCCACGTCCTCGCCGATGTCGAGCAGCACCGAGCCCTGCCCCGCGAAGGCGTTCTCGCGCTCCACGGTGCTCATGACGCCTTCGTGGTGCCGGGCACCGTCTGGTAGCCGCCGCCGGGGAGCCCGAGGTAGGGGAAGGACTTCAGCAACGCCGCATTGGTGTTCGACGTGCCGTCGTCGATGAGCCCGGCAGCCCCGTCGGGGGTGTAGCTCTTGTCGACCAGCGGGATGGTGACGCCGGCGATGGCCCGCAGCTCGATGGTGACCACGTCGTCGTCGATCCGGCGTCCGTTGGGGAAGCCGGCGAGGTCCTTGCCGATCACCCCGAGCGAGTTCGGCTTCGTGGCCGGTGGGATCGCCAGGTTGAGCCGCAGCAGGTCCGCCTCGGTCGGACCCGTGTAGTTCTGGAACCCGGCGACGACCCCGGACGGGATCCCGGTGAGCAGGATCGCGTGCAGGTCGGCGCGCGGCTTCGTGTACGCCTTCAGGTTCTTGAAGACGCCCGGGTAGAGAACAGGCAGGAGTCCCTGCAGCTCGGGCTTGTTGACGTACTTCGCGAACGCCGAGTCGGCCCGCGGGCTGAGCCGGTTCCACCGGTCCTTCTCGCCCATGGGCACGAGCACCTCGTTGAAGAGCGGGTTCGCCAGACGCGAGACCTGGGTCCAGGGCCCGTGGCTGACGTAGGCGTTGCGGTTGTCGTCCCACATCCGCGACTTGCGGCGGTTGGCCGTCGCCCAGACCCCGATGACGGCCCCGGGCTTGCTGGGGTCCTTGGGCACGTCGCCGTTGCGGCTGACCTCGGAGATCGGCACCTGCAGAGCGATGGTGTGCACGTTGAAGCCCTGCACGCCGTTGACACCCACCGCGGCCGCGGACGGGATCAGGTGCAGGTTCTCGAACGGGCGCAGGGCACCGAGGTCGAAGATGCTGCCGAGGTCGACGTGGAAGGCGTCGGCCCGTTGGCCGGCGAAGACCAACCGGTTGCCGAGCTTGTGCACTGCCGCGCCGGCCAGGTCGGCGTACTTCGGTGTGCTGCGGATGCCGACGTTGACTGGTGGGCAGGCCAGGTTGGCGCCGAGCACCTTGCTCTGCCCGTTCGCGATCCGGGTGACCGAGTAGAACTGCGGCCGGTTCCAGCTCGGCGAGCTCAGCGACGTGATCGGCCCGGTGTTGTAGAGGAAGGTCTCACCGTTGCGCACCTGCGTGTGGAACTGGAACCGGTAGACGATGTCGGACCTCGCCTGGCCCCGGTTGGCGATCCTGATGTCGTAGGCGACGTCGTCCCCGAACTCGTAGAAGTTCGGACCCCCGTCAGGCGCCTGGAGCGGGATGAAGTTCGCGAGGATGGTGACCGTCGAGGGCCTGTCGGGACTGACGAACGCATAGGTGTCGGTGCCGTCGGCGACGGGGTCCTTGGAGATCTCGGGTGCTTCGCGGTGCGAGGACATGTCAGTTGCCTCCCGCCGCGTTCAGGATGCGCGTGACGAGGTCGCGGTCGTGCACCTCGACCTCGCGCTCCCCGACGAGGAGCCGCACGATGCTGCCGCGGTGGTCCTCGACGTACGCGACGACGGTCTCCCTCGCCGCGTCGGGCCTACGACCTGCCCCGAGCGCCGGTCCCGCGGTCACGCCGACGATGCCGGCTGCGGCACCTGCGCCCGTGACTGCCAGGAACTTCCTTCGGTTGGTCTCACTCATGCGGACTCGCCTCCCAGTGGGTGTCGCGCCTGGTTCCAGACGCGTCACCTGCGGTTCGGGGCGAGGTCCGGGGCCGATGGCTCCGGAGCCCCACTGGGCTAGACCGTGGCCTGCCTGCGCGACCGCTCGGTCCCCCGGGCCAGCTGCTGCATGATCACCGTCGAGATCTCCTCGACGGATCGAGCCGAGGTGTCCACCACCGGGATGCGGTGGGCGGAGAAGAGCTGCTTGGCCCGGCGCAGCTCCCAGCGGCACTGCTCGACCGAGGCGTAGTGGGACCCGGGACGGCGCTCGCCCCGGACTCGGCTGAGCCGGTCCACGGTCGTGGTCAGCCCGAAGCAGCGCTCGGGGTAGTCGCGCACCGGGTCGGGCAGGTGGTCCTTGTCGAGGTCCTCGTCGACGAGCGGGTAGTTGGCCACGAACAGGCCGTGCTGGAGCGCGAGGTACATGCTCGTGGGCGTCTTGCCGCAGCGCGAGGGCGCCAGCAGGATCACGTCGGCGCGGTCCATCGCCCGCGAGCTCTGACCGTCGTCGTGCTCGATGGTGAACTCGACAGCGGCCATCCGGCTGTTGTAACGCTTCACGTCGCCCATGCCGTGCAGGCGGGCGGCCTGGTGGATCCCGCGCTGGCCGAGGATCTCCTCGACCCGGCCCATGTGCATCTCGAAGAAGTCGATGATCGGGGCCTTGGTGCGGGCGAGCTCCACGCGCACCTCGTCCACCGCGGCCGTGCTGAAGACGAGCGGCGTCACCGGACCCGCCATCGCCTCGTCGAGCATCGCCACCACCCGGTGCGCGTGGTCGACCGTCGTGATGAACGGGATCAGGGTGCGCTCGAAGAGCAGCTCGGGGAACTGGATCAGCAGCGCGTTGCCCATCGTCTCCGCACTGATGCCGGTGCTGTCGGAGAGGAAGTACACCGGCACCACGTGGTCGGTGTCCGGCCCTGCGACGTCCATGACGACCTCCTGTGCCCTCGGAGGCTAGTGTGCCCCGCGTGCCGGGCGACTCGGGTGGCGACCACGACGACCAGACCGACGGCAACTACCTGCCGATCGCGCAGCACGGGCTGATCGGCGACCTGCGCAGCTGTGCGCTGGTCGGCTCCGAGGGCACCATCGACTGGTTCTGCGCACCGCGGTTCGACTCCCCCAGCATCTTCGGCAGCCTGCTCGACGCCGAGAAGGGCGGCTGCTGGCGGCTCTACACCACCGACGCCGGGGCGACGACCAGCCAGTTCTACTTCCCCGACACCAACATCCTGGTCACCCGGTTCATGACCGAGCGCGGGGTCGCCGAGGTGCACGACTTCATGCCGGTGCTGGCGGCCGGCGACACCGGGCACCGGCAGCGCATCATCCGGCGCGTGATGGCCGTGCGGGGCACCGTCCACCTGCGCATGCGGCTGGCCGCGCGCCCCGACTACGGCCGGGTCACCCCCGACGTCACGCGCCACGAGCACGGGGCCCTGATCCGGGGCGGTGGCCTCGACCTCGGGCTGACGACCGGGATCGACCTCGACCTCACCGACGGCGTGATCACCGCCGAGCTCACCCTCGAGCAGGGCGACGACGAGGTGCTGCTGAGCCTCGAGGTGCTGGAGGAGGGTGGCAGCGTCGCCTCCGGAGGTGACGTCGAGGGCGACGCGCTCTTCGATCGCACTGCGGCCTTCTGGCGCGACTGGATCGGCCGGTCGACGTACCGCGGACGGTGGCGGGAGACGGTGCACCGCTCGGCACTCACCCTCAAGCTGCTCACCCACGAGCCCACAGGTGCGGTGATCGCCTCGCCCACCACCAGCCTGCCGGAGTCGATCGGTGGCGAGCGCAACTGGGACTACCGCTACGTCTGGGTGCGCGACGCCGCGTTCAGCCTCTACGCGCTGCTGCGGCTCGGCTTCACCGACGAGGCGACCGCGTTCATGCGGTGGCTGGCCAAGCGCATGGAGAGCCGCGACGGCGAGGGCGAGTTCGGTCCGCTCAGCGTCCTCTACGACATCGACGGCAACCTGCCCCACGAGACCGAGCTCACCCACCTCGCCGGCTACCGCGGATCCCGGCCGGTGCGGGTCGGCAACGGTGCGGTCGACCAGCTCCAGCTCGACATCTACGGCGAGCTGATCGACTCGGTCTACCTGTTCAACAAGTACGGCCGCGGCATCACCGCCGACACCTGGGAGGACCTGACCCGGGCCATCGAGTGGCTGATCGAGAACTGGGACCAGCCCGACGCGGGCATGTGGGAGATCCGCAACGACCCCCGCCGGCACACCACCTCGCTGCTGATGTCGTGGGTGGCCCTCGAGCGGATGATGCGCGTCGCACGACAGCGCGGGCTGCCCGGCGACCTCGGCCGCTGGTCGCAGACCCGTGACGAGATCTACCACCGGTTGATGGAGGACCACTGGGACGCCGAGGTCGGCGCGTTCATGCAGCACGCCGGCGCGGACACCGTCGACGCGGGCGTCCTGCTGATGCCGATGGTGAAGTTCCTGGCACCTCGCGACCCACGGTTCCTGCTCCACGCTGGCCGTGGTCGAGGAGCGTCTCGTCTACGACAGCCTGGTCTTCCGCTACGACGTGCTCCGCTCCCCCGACGGCGTCGACGGCGTGGAGGGCACCTTCTCCCTCTGCTCCTTCTGGTACGTCGAGGCGCTGACCCGGGCCGGCCGGCTCGAGGACGCCCGGCTCGCGCTGGAGAAGATGTTCACCTACGCCAACCACCTCGGCCTCTACGCCGAGCAGATCGGGCTCACCGGGGAGCAGCTGGGCAACTTCCCGCAGGCCTTCACCCACCTCTCGCTGATCAGCGCGGCCATCAACCTCGACCACGAGCTGGGCTAGCCCAATCCAGGACGGGTAGTGCAAACCCACGTGGACCGGCGCACACTGCCCATCACGAGACTGCCCATCTCGGTGGTTTCGCACGTCCACGGGGGAAGGCTGGATCGAGCGTGCACGCAGGAATTCGATGAGCTGGATGTCCGACCGGTTCGCGCGTCTGCGCGGGGTGCCGCGTCAGCAGGGGCCCACGTCCGGGGCCCGGTGCTGCCCGCACCACGCTCGGAGTCCGACCAGACGCCCAGCCTGGGCGGGCTGCTGCCCGCGCCCGTCGCCACGGCACGCGTGCTGGTCGCCGCCCTCGACGACGACGTCCGGTTCCTGCTCCTGCGACGCTGCGAGATGAGCCCGCACCTGCAGGTGGTGGGTGAGACCAAGGAGCCGATCAGCTCACTGCGCGCGGTGCACCGGCTGCGGCCGGACCTCGTCGTGGTGCAGGTGCTCTCGGCCAAGGCGAACGACGCCGAGCTGATCACCGCCATCAAGGAGATCTCCCCGGAGACCAAGGTGTTCGCCTACTCCACGCTGCCCGGCGGCGCGGCCGTCTCCACGGCGATGGCCGCCGGTGCCGACCGCTACTCGCTGGCCGGCGCCCCGCTGACCACCCTGATGCGCGAGATCGAGGGGACGGTCGTCGTCACCCGTTCGGGGTGAGGAAGGGCGAGGAGGGCCCGTCGTACTCTCCGCAGAATGCAGACCTACGCGATGAAGCACCGCCTCGGCGCCGAGGCACTCGGAACCTTCTGGCTGGTGTTCGCCGGCTGCGGCAGCGCCGTGATCGCGTCCAGCTTCCTCTCGAGCGACAAGTTCCCCCTGGGCATCGGCTTCCTGGGCGTGGCACTCACCTTCGGCCTGACCGTGACCACGATGGCCTACGCGGTGGGCCACATCTCCGGAGGCCACTTCAACCCGGCGGTCACCGTCGGGCTGGCCACCTCGGGACGGTTCTCCTGGAAGGACGTCCTGCCCTACGTCGTCACGCAGGTGGTGGCCGCGATCGCCGCCGCCGCCGTCCTGTGGGTGATCGCCTCGGGCACCGCCAGCTTCCCTGGCCAGTCAGGCGGCTTCGCCAGCAACGGGTACGGCGCCCGCTCCCCCGGCGGCTACGGGCTCGGCGCCGCCCTGCTGGCCGAGGTCGTGTTCACGGCGTTCTTCCTGTTCGTGATCCTCGGCTCGACCGACACCCGGGCGCCCCGCGGCTTCGCGCCGCTGGCGATCGGCCTGTGCCTGACGATCGTCCACCTGGCCAGCATCCCGATCACGAACACCTCGGTGAACCCCGCCCGGTCGACCGGACCCGCCCTCTTCGCTGGTGCGGCCGCCCTGGGCCAGCTGTGGCTGTTCTGGGTGGCTCCGCTCATCGGCGCCGTCATCGCGGGGCTGGCCTACAACTTCCTGCTGGGCAGCGGTGAGGAGCCGGTCCCGCTCGAGGTGGCCACCGAGGCCTGACGACGGTGACCGGTCCACTGCGTCGATGGGGCGGGCGCGCGGTCGGACTCGGGCTCACCGCCTTCGGCCTGTACATCGTCGCGCCCAGCGTGGTGAGCCTGCTGGGGCAGTGGCCGGACCTGCGCGTGGTGCGGCCGCTGTGGTTCGTCCTCGTCGCGGTGCTCGAGATGGGCGCCTGGGTGTGCCTGTGGTTCCTGGTTGCGACGGTCCTGCCCGGGGCGCACTTCCGCACGGTCGCCAGCGCCCAGCTGGCCGGCAACGCCGCGGGGTTCACCCTCCCGGGGGGCGCCGCCACCGGTTCGGTCATCCAGGGCACGATGCTGGTCCGGGCCGGGCAGGTGCCGGGCACGGTGGGTGCCGCGCTCGGCAGCGTCGGGCTGCTCACGACGGGGATGCTGCTGGCCCTGCCCGTGCTCACCGTGCCCGCCGTCATCATCCGACCGCCGCCGGCCCGGGAGCTCGACCTCGGCCTGGTCGTCTCCGTCGTCGTGGCGGTGGCCCTGGTGCTGATCGGCCTCATCCTGCTGAAGTCCGACAGGGTCGTGGGCTGGGTCGGGACGACCGCCGGCCGGGTGCTGCACCTGGTCCGGCGCACGGTCGACGTCGGTGGCGTCCGGGACCGCGTGGTCGCCCAGCGCGACGCCGTCGCGGCGGCCTTCGAGGGCCACTGGGGGCGTGCGCTCGGCCTCGCGGCCGGCAACCGGATGCTCGACTACTCCGCGCTCGTCGCCTCGGTCTACGCCGTCGGCGGCCAGGCGCGCCCGGCGATGGTCCTGCTCGCCTACGTGCTGTCGCTCGCCCTGGCGCTCGTGCCGATCACCCCGGGCGGGCTCGGCTTCGTCGAGGCCGGCCTCACCTCGATCCTCGTGCTGGCCGGCGTGAGCGCCGACGCCGCCGTGCTGGCCACGCTGCTCTACCGCACGTTCCAGTTCTGGCTGCCGATCCCCATCGGGCTGCTCGCGTACGTCGGCTGGCGGCTGAACCCGCCCAAGCCGGCCAACGTGTGAGCGATCACTGCAGCGCCGCGGTCAGCCTCATCACGTTGTCGACGTAGGACTTGGTGAAGGGGCGTCCCAGCCACTCCTCGAGCGTGAGCTCGTGCGACATCGCCCGGTAGCGGTCCTGCACCTCGCCCAGCAGGGAGACCACGCCGCGGTCCTCCATCATCAGCACCACCTCGTAGTTCAGCGCGAACGAGCGGTAGTCCATGTTGGAGGAGCCGATCACGGCCAGCTCGTCGTCGACGGTGAAGTGCTTGGCGTGCAGGACGTCGGGCTCCGGGTAGAGCCAGATGCGGATGCCGGCCTCCAGCAGCTGGCGGTAGTAGGAGCGCTGGGCGTGCGCGACCATGAACTGGTCGGCCGTCGCGGACACGAACAGCTCCACGTCGACCCCGCGTTGAGCCGCCGTCGTCACGGCGTACAGCAGCGACTCGTCGGGCACGAAGTAGGGGCTGGTCAGCGAGAGCCGGTCCGTGGCCTCGTAGATCATCGCGTTGAACAGGCGCAGGTTGTTCTCGGTGACGAAGCCGGGCCCGCTCGGGACCACCTGCGCGGCGACGTCGGTGACCGCCCTCGGACCCAGTGGGAACCGCACGCGGTCGGGCACCACCGGAGCGAGCGTGTCGCGCACGTCCTCGCCGGTCTCGGCGCGCCAGTCGGTGGCGAAGACGACGTTGAGCTGCCGGACCGCGGGCCCGGTGACGCGCGTCATCAGGTCGACCCAGTGCCTGCCGAGCTTCTGGTTCTTGGGCTTGTCGTACCCGGGTTCGATGAGGTTCTGCGAGCCCATGTGGGCCACCTGCCCGTCGACCACCAGGATCTTGCGGTGGTTGCGCAGGTCGGGCCGCCGCAGCTCCCCCTTCAGCGGTCGCACGGGCAGCATGGGTGCCCACTGGATGCGGGTACGGCGCAGCCGCGCAATGAACTCCTTGTAGCCCGGGATGCCGCGGGACCCGAGGTGGTCGAAGAGGAAGCGCACCTGCACGCCCCGCTCGGCCGCAGCCTCCAGCGCCGTCATGAGGGGGTCGGTCATCTCGTCCCAGGCGGAGATGTAGAACTCCACGTGCACGAAGTGCTCAGCGCGCTCTACGTCGACCCGCATCGCCTCGAAGCAGCCGGCGTAGTCGTCGCCGATCTCGACCGAGCAGCCCGGGCGCATCGGGAGCGCGCCGAGCCGCTCGTTCAGGTGCTCGATGCCGGTCTGGTTCGCCCGCGAGGCGGCCGGGACGACCGCGACGTCAGCAGGAGAATCGGCCCCGTCCGCAGCCACGGCGGCAAGGACCTGCTCGTTGACCTCCTGCTGCCACTCCCGACGGTGACGACCGACGCTGGTCCTCCCGAAGAGCAGGTAGAGCAGGATCCCGAGGAACGGCACGCCGATCACCAGGATCAACCAGGCCATCGCGGTCGACGGCTTCTTGTCGCGCGGCAGCACCCCCAGGGCGAGCAGGCAGATGACGATCTGCGCGAGCACAACGAGGATGGACCACCACACGGCGCCCAGTCTCCCCGGCCCCGCCGTACGTCGGCGTCACCCGGAGCGGGTGAGCACCTACGCCCGCGGGTGCCCAACGATGTGAGACGATCCGCCCCCGCACCGAGGAGGCCACGTGAGCGAACCTGCCCCGAGCCCGGAGGCACGGCTGCCGCGCGCCGTCGTCGTGCTGCTCGGCCTCGCGGCGGCCTTCATCGTGATCGGCGGCCTGAAGGAGGCGAAGGATCTCGTCGGTCCCACGTTCCTCGCGCTGGTGCTCACGATCGCCGCCCACCCGATGCGGCGGTGGCTGGACCGCTACGTGCCGACCTGGGTGGCCTCCACGGTCTGCATCCTCGTGGTCTACGTGATCCTCGTCGGCCTCGCGGTGGCGGTCGTCCTCTCGGTCGCCCGGTTCGCCAGCCTGCTCCCGAACTACAAGGACCAGTTCAACAACTGGGTCAACGGCGTCGCCGAGCACATGAAGCAGTTCGGCGTCGACAGCGACAAGGTCCACTCCGTGGCGTCCTCGCTCGACCTCGGCAAGCTCACGGACGCTCTGTCCTCGATCCTGTCCGGAGCCCTCGGCACCGTCTCCAACCTCGTCTTCATCCTGACCCTGGTGCTGTTCATGACCCTCGACGCCAGCCAGTTCCCGCGACTGCTCCAGCTGGCCCAGCGCAACAAGCCGGACCTGGTCGACGCGATCGGCTCCTTCGTGCACAGCACGCGCACCTACCTGATCGTCTCGACCGTGTTCGGCCTGATCGTGGCCGTTCTCGACACGATCGCGCTGGCGATCATGGGCGTCCCGGCTCCCTTGGTCTGGGGCCTGCTGGCCTTCCTGACCAACTACATCCCCAACATCGGGTTCGTGATCGGACTCATCCCGCCTGCCGTGCTGGCCCTGCTCGAGGGTGGCCCGGGGCTGATGCTCGCGGTGATCGCCGTCTACTGCATCCTCAACGTGATCATCCAGTCGGTGATCCAGCCCAAGGTGGTCGGTGACAGCGTGGGGCTCTCCACGACCCTGTCGTTCATGTCGCTGGTCTTCTGGGCGTGGGTGATCGGCGCGCTCGGCGCTGTCCTCGCCATCCCGCTGACCCTGCTCGCGAAGGCGCTCCTCGTGGAAGCCGACCCCGGCAGCAAGTGGCTCGGCCCGCTGGTCTCCAACCGCGACGGCCACGAGCCCGCGCCAGAACCGGCGCAGGAGCCCGTCAGTCCTCCGGGATCGTGACGATCTCGAGGACGGGGATGCCCAGGGAGTGCAGGTAGCTCAGCACCCCCTGCAGCTCCTCCTGGTCGACCACGTCGCCGGTCAGCGTGGTCTGTGCGCGATGGGTCTGCGGGCGCAGCTGCGGGAAGGCGTGCGAGACCTCTTCCGCGACGTCACCGTCGACCCTGATCATCATCCGTGCCATCCCACTCACCCCACTGCTCCACGACGTGGGGACGGGGCCGCCCGTCGTGGCGGCAGGATCCGGCCGAGCACCTCACCCATGGCCCATCCCTTCGTCTGCCCGGAGCACCAGGCTTGCGACTCCTCGAACCTAGGAGCCGGGGCGGCCTGACGCCTCACCGGATTCGGGCGAGGACGCCGACGCTCCGCGGCCCGAGGCTGGTGGCGATGTCAGCAGTCGCCTACCTACTCGTGGGACTCGCGCTGTGCTTCGCCGGCGCCAGGTCCGTGCGGCTGGCCGTGATCATCGCCGGGTTCGGAGCCACCTGGCTGCTCGCCGACCTCTTCGGCGCGTCCGCGAGCACCGCACTGATCGTGTCGGTGGTGGGCGCCCTCGGGGCGCTCGTCCTGAGTCTCCTGTTCGCCAGGTTGGTGTTCTTCGTCGCCGGCGCACTCGTGGGTGCGTTGCTGGGAGCCCGGATCTTCGGGCTGCTGGTGGGCGAGGACGCCCGCGCAGGTGACTGGGTGCTCGCCGTGGTGTTCGTCCCGGCGGTCGGCGTGGTGGCCGGCTGGCTCGCCAACCGCTTCCGGCGCCGCTTCCTCATGTGGGCGACCGCCGCAGCCGGAGCCTCCATGATCATCTCCGGCATCGGTCGGCTGGGGTCGGGCTCGACCAAGCTGCTCTGGCGCCCCGACACCACGGCCGGCGCCCTTCTCTTCGCCGGCGGCTTGGTGGTGCTGACCGTGGTCGGCCACCGCGTCCAGCACACGAGCACCAGGAAGCCTGCGCCCGAGAACGCGTCATGACGCTGTTGGCCCGTCATCGCTGCGGTCGTCGGGCTCGTCGACGTCGCCTCGCTCCGCCGCCTCTGGCGGATGCGGTCCGGGCGCATCGCCCACTTCTACAGCGTCACCCGTCGCGCCGACTTCTTCGCCGCCGACATGCTCGGACAGCTGCGGACCGACCTCGAGCACTGCGGCGTCCGGCTCGCCCTCGCCGGTGAGGTCGGCCAGGTGCGCGACGTGCTCAGAGCGGCCGACCCCGGGAGCCCACGATCCACCCCGACATCGACGAGGCCATCGCGCATTCACGGGAAACGGGTGAGGGAAACCTCCGGCCGCAGAACGAAGGTGGATCCGATCCCACCCCGTAGGAGCGCCCATGGCCACCCTGACCGTCTGGAAGTTCGACACTCCCACCGGAGCTGAGCAGGCCACCAAGGTGCTCGACGACCTGAGCCGGCAGAACCTGATCACCATCCATGACGCGGCGACCGTCTCCTGGCCGGAGGGCAAGAACAAGCCGAGGACCCACCAGCTCTCGAGCACGACCGGCGCAGGCGCCCTCGGCGGGTCGTTCTGGGGCCTGCTGTTCGGCCTGATCTTCTTCGTCCCGCTGCTCGGGGCCGCCATCGGCGCGGCCACCGGGGCGCTGGCCGGCTCGCTCACCGACGTCGGCATCGACGACACGTTCATCAACAAGGTGCGCGACCAGGTGACCCCGGGCACCTCCGCCCTCTTCGTGCTCTCCTCGGACGCCGTCACCGAGAAGGTGCACGACGCCTTCGCTGGCTGCGAGCCCTCCGAGCTTCTCTTCACCAACCTCGACCGCGAGCAGGAGGCAGCGCTGCGCGAGGTCTTCGAGTCCGAGTGAGGCGGCCATGGCAGGGCTGACGGTCTGGCGCTACGACACCGCCTTCGGTGCCGACGCCGGCGAGGTGCGGCTGAAGGACCTCGAGGAGCACGACCGGGTCGTGGTGCACGACGCGGTGGTCATCTCCTGGCTGCCTGGTACGACGACTCCGCGCGTGCGACCCATGCACCACCGGACCGCGGGCGCGGCCGGCAAGGGCGGGGTCCTCGGCGGCATCCTGGGCATGCTCGTGCTCGCCCCTGCTGCCGGTGCCGCCGCGGGAGCCGCGCTCGGCACGCTCACGCAGCGGTTGCGCGGCACCGGCATCGACGAGGCCTTCCTGGAGCAGGTCCAGCAGGCCCTCGAGCCGGGCACCTCCGCGCTCGTGCTGCTGACCAGCCACGCCGACCCGGACGCCGTACGCCAGTTCGCCCAGCGCGGCGACGTCCGGCTGATCCAGGCCGACCTGGATCCCGAGGGGGCCGCGAAGCTCGCGGAGCTGGATTGGCCCGATTTGGGTGACGTCAGCCCGCCCCGCGATCCCTAGCGTCTGGGGCACGGTGCACGCACCGCAACGTTTGCCTTGGCCAACCGTCAGGAGGACCCGATGAGCGCTGCACGAGCTGACTACGAGGGAAGCACCAAGCGGATGTGGGCGGAGGGCGGAGCCGCGTTCGCCGGCATCATGCTGGCCACGCTGGCCTTCTTCCAGATCTTCGAGGGCATCGCGGCCATCGCCGACGACCAGGTCTACGTGAAGACCATCAACTACGTCTGGCAGTTCGACCTGACCACGTGGGGCTGGATCCACCTCATCCTCGGGATCGTCGGCCTGTGCACTGGCATCGGGCTGATCCTGTCCCAGCCGTGGGCGCAGATGGTCGGCCTGGTGGTCGCCTTCCTCAGCGCCCTCTCGTCCTTCGCCTTCCTGCCGTACTACCCGGTGTGGTCGATCGTCATCCTGGCTTTCGACGTCTTCGTCATCTGGGCGCTGTGCACGCAGCTGGCCAACGACTGACCGGCGGGTGAATTCTTCCTCGGTTCCGGACGGATCGGAGCAACGCAAGGTCACCCTCGCGTTCGGGATCGGTGCATCTGCCGCGATTCGTGGTTAGCCTTCAGCCATCAGGGATCCACGGGAGGGTGCCTGCCAGGGGTCAAGAGCGGTCCCTGGAGGAGGCGCCGACGTGGCTACGAAGACACCAGGGTCGCACCGAGATACGAGCATGGGCGGTCCCCTGCCCCGGCTCCCACGCGTCTACGTCCCGAGGTCGCGGCTCTGGCAGCTGCTCGACGACAGCGACGAGGTCTGCGTCCGCCTCCTCGTGGCCCCGGTGGGTGCGGGCAAGACGCTGGGGGTCGGCGGCTGGGCCCGCTCCTCGGCAGGCGAGAGGGAGGTCCGCTGGATCAACGGGGACAGCTCGTGGACGACCGAGCGGCTCACCGAGCTTCTCGACGCGGTCCCCCGGGACCGTGCCGGCCGCCCCCGGACCATCGTGGTCATCGACGACGCCCACCTGCTCCCGGCCGGGTCCGTCCGGATGCTCGACCAGCGCCTCGGAGCAGACCCCGAGTCGCTGCGCCTGCTGCTGCTCTCCCGCTTCGACCTGCCCTTCGCGCGACTGGTCCCCGAGCTGCTCGGTCACCTGAGCGTGATCCGCGGCGACGTGCTGCGCCTCGACGACGACGAGGCGCGCACGCTGATCGCCGAGCACGCCCGCACCGACTCCCCCGACGTGGCCGACGCCGTCATCAGGCACGGCCAGGGCTGGTCGGCCGCGATCGTGCTGACCGCCCGCGCCGTGGCCACGGCCACCGACCCGGTCGCCGCTGCCCGCGCCTTCGCCGACGGCGAGACCTCGATCGCGGGGCGCCTCGCGAACGACGTCTTCGCCGCCCTGCAGCCGCGGGAGCGGCACGTGCTGCTGTGCATCGCGGGCGAGGAGCGTGTCAGCGCCGAGCTGGCCAGGCACCTCTCCGGCGAGGCCGACGCGGGTGAGGTCCTCGCGGGTCTCGAGACCACCGGGCTGCTCGTCTCCCGCCTCCCCGAGGGCTGGCGCCCCGAGCCGAGCAGCAAGGAGAAGCAGGCCGACAACGCGTGGTTCAAGATCCACCCGCTCCTGGCCGAGATCGTGCGGCGGCGTCTGGCCAAGGGCGGTGTCGACGTCCAGCAGGCCCAGGGCACCATCCGCCGTGCCGTGAGGGTCGACGTCGTCGCGGGGCGGCCCGAGGAGGCGTTCGCCCAGCTGCAGGCCACCGCCCAGCCCGGGGCAGCCGCCGACCTGCTCGCGACGCACGGCGTGGCCATGGTGCTCCACGACCGTGGCGCGGGCATCGCCGCCTTCAGCCGGCGCCACAGTGACGCGATCCACTCTCGCCCGGACACCTGGTTCGTGCTCGCCCTCGACCGGATGCTGAGCCACGACGTCGACGGCGCCACGCACTGGCTCGACCTGTGCGCCGGTCGCGCCAGCGCGCAGGGCTCGGAGGGGGGCGCACAGGAGGGTGCGGTGGAGCACGCGGTGGTGCGCCTGCTCCGCGCACGCCTCGGCCTGGAGCCCCTCGCGCCCGCTGTCGACACGGCGAGAACGGTCGCTCGCGAGCACCTGCTGCGGACCGAGCCGCATCCGGCGGTCGCGGTCCTGGTCGGCGAGCTCGGCAGCGCGCAGGCGTGGCTGGGTCGGCTGGCCGACGCGGAGACCAACCTCATCCATTGCCTGGCTCTCTGCCAGGCACGCGGGTACGGCGCCCTGGAGGCCTCGGCCCAGTCCTGCATCGCGGTGATCCTGCACCTGTCGGGCCACGAGCACGCCAGCGGCGAGGCGGCCGAGGAGGCGCTCGCGCTCGCCCGCCGGCTGAGCGTGGCTCCGCCGCTGGTCGTCGCGCGAGCCGAGACCATGCGCGACCTGGCCAGGTTGTGCGAAGGCACCCGCGCGCCGGAGCAGCTGCCGCCGCCCGGAGTGCTCCTGCACCACGGCGACCCGATGACGCAGTTCTGGGTCAAGATCCTCGCGGCGCGCCTGGCGAGTGCCTCCGGCTCGGTGACCGAGGCCGAGAAGGCACTCGAGGTGTCCACACCGGCCATGGTCCTGCCCGACCACCTGCGCGTCGTCGTCCTCGTGGAGCAGGGGCTGCTGACCTGCATCGCCGGCGACGAGCGCGCGTTGGTGCCGCTCGAGGAGGAGCTGCGTCGCCTCGGGGCCAATGCGGAGGCGGAGCTGCTGGCCGGGTTCCGCCACGACCTGCTCGGCGACCGCAAGGCAGCAGCCGCGGCGTTCGCCTCGGCGGAGGACCAGGCGACGCGCCTGCAACCACCGGTCCGGTCCCTGGCCCAGACCAGCCGGGCACAGCTGCTCGACGTGCTGGGCCAGCGCGACGAGGCGCTCGGCCTCCTGCACGAGTCGGTGACCCGGACCGAGGCGCGTCGCAACGGCACCCCCTTCCTCGGATGGGTCCGGCAGGGCACCCCGATCGAGGCCCTGCTCGGCGCCCTGCTGGCCACCGCTCCGACCCCCTGGGTCGAGGAGCTCACCCGGGCTGCCCGTGCGCACCCCGACATCGTGATCGCGCTGGCACCGGTGACCGCGGCCCCGAGGGAGCGCGACCGGCTCGCGGGCGGCGTCGTCCGTCCCGACCTCAGCCCCCGTGAGCGCGAGGTGCTCAACGAGCTGGCGCGTGGTGCGACGTACGCCGACATCGCGGCCAGCCTGTACGTCTCGGAGAACACCGTGAAGACCCACGTGTCCAGCCTCTACGGCAAGCTGGCCGTGAGCCGGCGCAGCGAGGCGCTGGCCGTGGCCCGCAACCTGCACCTGCTCTGAAGGAGTCGCATGAGCGAGCACGCCGAGTCACCCCGGAAGACCGAGCTGGAGTTCGTCACCGTCACCGCCGAGGAGCGGCTGCGCGAGCACTGGGGTCTGGTGCTCGCCTACGGCCTGCTCACCTTCGCCCTCGGCGTGGCGATGGCGGTCTGGCCCCGCGAGACCGTCGTCGTGGTCGCGGTCCTGATCGCGCTCCAGCTCATCATCACCGGGTGCATGCGCCTGTTCGTCGCCATCGCGGGCAGCGGGCTACCCCGCGGCGCCCGATGGCTGGCGGGCGTCGCCGGACTGGTCTCGCTCGTGGTCGCGGTCCTCTTCTTCGTCTCCCCGCTGCAGACGGTGGGCTTCCTCGTCGTGCTGACGGGGATCCTCCTGCTGCTCGTGGGGTTCGCCGACCTCGCCCAGTCGTTGGTCTCCGACCGCTCCGAGCACCGTGCGTGGGACGTCGTGCGGGGGGTCGTGGCCATCGTGGCCGGCGGGTTCCTGGTGGTCAGCCCGGACCGGTCACTGCACCTGCTGGTCGTCGTCATGAGCGCGTGGCTGCTCTGCTACGGCTTCATCACCGTGGTCTCGGCCTTCGTCCTGCGCTCGCAGGCCCGGAAGCCGGACCCGGCGAGGTAGCTCGGTCACCAGCGCGCGCACCAGCGGGTCCTCGGTGAAGACACGCCCCAGCGTGGCGCAGACGACCATGATCCCGGCGAACCCGACCAGCCAGGTGGCGACGGCCAGCACCACGCCCAGGGTGCCGAACTGTGCGGCACTGCCACGGACGTACGCCGGCATCACCACGGCCGAGCCGCTCGAGTACATCACCAGCACCAGCCCGGTCAGCGCCGCGGGGAAGAGCAGCCTCGACCAGGGCACTCGCCAGGCGAGCAGCATCCTCATCGACCACCACCAGACCGCGCCGGTGAGCGCTGCGTGCACCACCCAGAAGAAGCCGCCGAGCACCGGCCCGTCGACATGGTCGCCGACGGCGTCGACGAGGGCGATGCCCTGCAGCCCCAGGAGCCAGCCGAACAGCCACCCCGTAGAGCGCCGCAGTCCGGGCACCCCGCCTACGTGGGGCTGCTCCCACACCCGCTCGTAGAGCCGCTGGACGGCGCGGCCGAAGCTCGTGGCCGAGAGCAGGGTGATCACCAGGCCGAGGAACCCGGTCGTTGTACGCACGGACTCGGGAGACGTGGACGCGGTTGCCGACTCCACGGCGTGCTCGATCGCGGCGCCCCCCTGGGAGCCGAGGCCGGTGACGGACTGGAAGTGGTCGACCGCCGCCTGCGTGACCGCGTCGGGCAGGAACGCCACGAGCACGATCATCACCGGGATCAGGGCGAGCAGGGCCTGGGCGCCGATGGCCATGGAGCGGTCGACCACCTCGATCCGGGCCAGCTCGTCGACGCTGCGTCGTACCGGCGGGACGGTGTCGAGGATGCGGTAGGTCAGGTCCTTGCCGCCCTCGTACCACCGCTTCCCGCGATCGACCAGTGCGCGCGGGCCGGTGGCCATGCGCTTGAGTATGGACCGGTCCCACGGGCAACCGATCACCCTCTCCGGGTGACACCGGGCGCGTCCCACCTGGCGCTACGCTCCCCTCCGTGGAGTGGCGCAGGGTGGTCCGGATGACCGCGTTGGTCGGGCTGATCCTGGTCGCCTACTTCTCGGTCCCGGTCGAGCGCAAGCTGCCCGACAACCTGACCCGCGCCGTGATCATCCTCGTGGTGCTCGGTGGCCTGGCCCTGGGCATGACGCGGATGCTCCGCGTGCACGCACTGGACGAGGGTGGTCGCATCGAGGGCCTCGTCATCGGCATCCTGCTGGTGGTCGTCGTCTTCGCCTACGTCTTCTACGCCCTCGCCCACAACCAGCCGAACCAGGTCGTCGGCCTGCACACGCGCCTGGACGCGCTGTACTTCACGGTGTCCACGCTCACGACGATCGGGTTCGGAGACATCCACGCCGAGGGTCAGTCGGCTCGGGCGCTGGTGCTCGTGCAGGTCATCTTCGACCTCGTCTTCGTCGCCGCCTCGGTGAGCCTGATCACCTCGCGCATTCGCACCCAGGCGCAGCGACGACAGCAGGAACGGGCCAACCAGGCAGAGGACGCCTGAGGCCTCAGGCGCCCCTCACGCAGCGGAACCCGAGGTGCGAGGTCGTGTCCCGGACGCCGTGAGCCTGGCGTGAGCCCGGTCGGTAGCGCTGGCAGTACTGCGGCGAGCACAGGTGCGAGCCACCCTTCATGACGAAGCGGTCGCTCTCCTGCACCTGCCGCTGCGACGAGCCGCCGCAGCACGCGTGCACCTCGTCGACGGCCACCGGCGCCCCTCGATCGCCCCAGGGCGTGGACGTCCACTCCCACACGTTGCCGATCATGTCGGCGAGACCGAAGGCGTTGCGCGGGTAGCTGCCCACCGGCGAGGTGCGGTGATGCCCGTCCGGATCCTCGCTGCGCCAGGGGAACTGCCCGATCCAGGTGTTGGCGAGGATGCGACCCTCCGGGTGCAGCGTGCCCCCCCAGGCGTAGTCCTCCCCCTCGAGCCCGCCGCGGGCGGCATGCTCCCACTCGTCCTCGGTCGCGAGCCGCTTGCCCGCCCAGTCGGCGTAGGCCGTCGCGTCCTCCCAGCCCACGTGGGTGACCGGGTGGTCGGACACCGCGGTCCAGGTGGACGCGGGTCCCTGCGGCGCACGCCACGAGGCGCCGGGCTGCCATCGCCACCACTGCGTCCAGTCCCGCAGGTCCACCGGCCCCGGCGTCTGGGCGAACAGCTGGGAGCCCGGCACCAGCAGCTCAGGATCGGCGCCCGGGAAGTCGGCGGCGTCGGGTGCCACCTCGGCCACCGTGACACGGCCCGTGTCCTCGACGAACCGCGCGAACTCGCCGTTGGTCACCGGGTGCACGTCGAACCAGAGATCCGGGAGCACCACCTCACGGGTCGTCAGCTCCTCGGCGTAGAAGCGCCGGCTGCCCAGTCGGGCCGAGCCTCCCGCGACCAGAACCATGCCGTCACGACGAGAGCCGGTGTGGGTCGGCACCAGGTCTCCTTCCGCCGGACTCACCAGATCCTGCCACCGTCCCACGACGCGTCACATCGCTGGTCGGCGTCGCCGCGGACGTCTCGGCCATCGACGGCCAGACGAACCAGCAGACGCCCGCCTCCATCGGCACCCCGGTGCCGTCGTCGCTGATCGACATGGACGCCGCGTTCCACACCTACCGGGACCTGACCCGTCAGATGGCCGACTGCGCGGCCACGGTCCAGCTGACCGACACCCAGGGCACGCCGCTCCCGCGACCGATCACGCCGGGCGCGTCGGGGCGGATCACGCTCACCCCCGGCCAGACCAACGTGCTGACGCTGACCGGCGCCGAGCTCTGACAACCTCTCCGAGATCACCTTCACCAACCAGCCGACCGCGTCGACTCCCCTGCTGGTCAATGTCGTCGGCAGCTTCTCCGGCACGACGCCCAACCTCGCCGGCGTCTCGGGCTCGCAAGCGCCGTTCATGCTCTGGAACTTCTCCACGGCCAGCTCGATCGTGGTCACGGGCGGCGCCACGCTCGAGGGCACGATCTACGCGCCGGCGCGGATCTGAATCTGGACGCCCACGCAGAACATCGAGGGCAACGTGATCGCCGCCAGCTTCACCCACGGCCCGCGGACGCGCGGCGAGACCGTCCGGGAGATCCACAAGTTCCCGTTCGCCACCACGCTGTCCTGCCCGGGGTCGGCCCGGCTCACCCTGGTCAAGCGGGTGATCAACGACGACGGCGGGACGGCGAGCGCGACGGACTGGACGCTGCAGGCAGCCGGGGCGACCACCATCAGCGGCCCGACGGGCTCCTCCGAGGTCACCGACGCGCACGCTGAGGCCCGGCGACTACGACCTCAGCGAGTCCGGCCCCAGCGGCTACCGCGCCGGCGCCTGGCACTGCAGCGGAGGCACTCTAGCCGGCGCCACCCTGACCCTGGCCGACGGCGATCGACGTCACGTGCACCATCGTCAACAACGACATCCCCGTCCCGCCTCCGCCGCAGGCACAGCTGACGCTGGTCAAGAACGTCGTCCCCGGCTCCAGCATCACCCTGGTCGACGGCGACGACGCGGTCTGCACGATCACCAACAACGACGTGCCGGTGCTGCCTCCCGGTACCGCCCAGCTGACCCTGGTCAAGCAGGTCGTCAACGACGACGGCGGCACCGCCGTCCCGACCGACTGGACCCTGTCGGCCACCGGGCCGGAGACCATCAGCGGGAGCACCGGTTCGGCCGAGGTGACCAACGCCGACATCACACCGGGTGCGTACACGCTCGCGGAGAGTGGCGGCCCTGAGGACTACGCGGCCGGCGACTGGGCGTGCACCGACGGCACCCTCGACGGAGGGGACCTCACCCTCGCCACGGGCGACGACGTCATCTGCACGATCGTCAACGACGACCTCGGCTCGGAGCCGATCCCGCCGCCCACCCCCACGCCGACTCCGACACCGACGCCCACGCCGTCCGCGACGCCCGGACCGCCGACCGGCGGCTCGTCACCGGCCACGGACGTCTCGGCGGTGACGACGCTGCCCGACACCCGGTGGGACAAGCCCGGCGTGGCCGCTGCTCGGCTTCGCACTGATCAGCGGCGGGGTCGCCCCCGTGTGGGCCGGGTCGCGGAGGTGCGGTTGCGACGCTGTGCTGCGGCGATGAGGTCGTCGCGGCGCTCGTTCATGAGGATCCTGGCCAAGTTGGGGCTGTACATGACGTGCCTTTCGCGGGAGCTGTTCTGATGTCTCCACGCTAGGGCTGAGCACCGACAGTTCTCCTCGGGAGAAATCCCCGTCCTGGCGCCCGGCCGACGCATCGGGAAGAGTGAGATCCATGACGACCTACGACGGGCGGACGGTCGTCGTGACCGGCGCCGCGGGAGCCCTCGGCGGTGGGCTGGCACACGCGTTCGACGACGCCGGAGCGACGGTGATCGGCCTCGACCGGGTCGAGCCCGCAGCCGACCGCGCGATCGCCGGAGTCAGCTATCGGGCGCTGGACCTCGGCGACGACGCCGCCGTCTCCGAGGCACTCGCCGACGGCCCCGCACCGTGGGCCGTGGTGCACACCGTCGGCGGCTTCGCGCCGGCCGGGTCGCTGGCCGAGCTGGACCCCGAGGAGCTCGCGGACCAGCTGGCACTGAACCTGACCACCTCGGCCCTGGTGCTCAAGCACGCACTGCGACGCATGAACGCGGAGGGCGGAGGACGGGTCGTGCTCACGGCGAGCCGGGCCGCGTTCCAGACCAAGGGCGTCGGCTTCTCCTACAGTGCCAGCAAGCTGGCCGTCGTCCACCTCGTGGAGATGGCCGCCGCCGAGGTGGCTGGTTCCGGCACCACCGTGAACGCGGTCTCGCCGACCATCATCGACACCCCGGCCAACCGCCGAGCGATGCCGGACGCCCACCACGACGCGTGGCCCACCCCGGCCGAGCTCGCGCCGGCCTACCTCTTCCTGGCCTCGCCCGAGGCGGGCCGGGTGAACGGGTCGGTGCTGTCGGTGTGACCGAGCCCGAGCACGTACGGCGTCCCGACCCGCAGCCGCTGATCACGTATCGGTACCTGCGGATGTCACTGGTGGCCCTGCTGGTGATGCTGTTCACCGCCGTGCTCCTGCAGACCGCCCGCGACGGGTGGCACTGGCAGCCCTCGATCTCCGACTACTACTGGACCCCCGTGCGGGCGGTCTTCGTCGGATCCCTGGTCGCCCTCGGCGTGGGGATGTTCGTCCTCAAGCCGGACAGCGAGCTCGAGGACATCGCGCTCAACCTGGCCGGCGTGCTGGCGCCTGTGGTGGCGTTCGTGCCCACTCCCGCCGCCGGCACCTGCCAGGCCATGCCCGGTGGCGGGCTGACCGCACCCGCGGCCGCGACCGTCGCGGCGATCGAGAACAACGTGCCGGCGTACTTCATCGCGGGCGCCTTCTCCGTCGTGCTGATGGTCGTCGCGACGCGGCTGGTGCCCGACCGCGTCCCGTTCCCGCCGTTGACGCAGGCGGCGAAGATCGGCCGCGGCGTCGGGTTCGCCGCGCTGCTCGTCATCTTCGGGTACGCCGTCGTGTGGTACCTGCACGATCATCAGTCCTTCGAGTGCCAGGCCCACCTGCGCGCCGCGTTCACGCTCTTCGGCTTCATCATCCTGGTGGTGCTCGTCAACGCGATCGGGCGCGCGAGAGACGTCGGGCCTCGACGCCGGAGCGGGATGCCGTGGCTGAACAGCTACTCGGTGATCTTCGCCCTGATGGTGCTCGGGCTGATCGTCACCGCCGTGCTGCGGGCCCAGGACTGGGGCTACTGGGTGCTCTTCGCCGAGGCGGTCGAGCTCGGGCTGTTCCTGGTCTTCTGGGTCCGGCAGACGCTCGAGCTGTGGAACCGCGGCCTGCGCACCCAGCAGGGTGCCTCCCGAGACCTGCTGCCGCAGCCCACCGGAGAGTGAGGCCCGTCAGGCGGCAGCGCGCTCGCGCAGCGCGTCGGTGAGCAGGCTGACCAGCGCCTCGACCTGGACGTCGGCCGAGGCCGAGACCTCCTCGTCGGAGCCGTCGAGCGCACGAGCGGCCAGGCCCGCCTTGCTGTCGATGAGCTCGGCGATCCGGGCGTCGATGGTCTGCGCGGCGATCACCCGCCACGCCGTCACCGGGTCGCCCTGGCCGATCCGATGCACCCGGTCGATGGCCTGGGTCTGCTCGGCGTCGGTCCAGGACAGCTCGGCCAGCACGACGTTGGAGGACACCTGCAGGTTGACGCCCACGCCGGCGGCGGTGAGCGAGCAGACGATGAGCGGCACGTCGGGGTCGTTGACGAAGGCCTCGATGTTGCGCTGGCGCACCGCCGTGGTCTGGTCACCGCGGATGGAGGAGCTGCGCAGGCCGCGATCGGCGAAGAGCTGCTCGGCCGCGTCCATCACGTCGATGTGCTTGGCGAAGAACACCACCTTGCCGACGTTGCGCGCGAGCTGAGCGGCGTAGTCCGCCGCGAGCGTCGCCTTGGCCTGACCGATGCGACGCACCATGGCGAAGACGTTCTCCTCGCTGGAGCCGTCCTCGCTGGACTCGTCGCGCTCCCAGGTCGCGACCTGACGGGCCAGGGCGTGGTCGATCCCCTGGAGCGACTCGCCGCTCTGCGCGGAGCGCGCCGCGAGCACGCGGTCGTAGCGGGCCACCAGCCGGCGGGCGAGCTCACGCTCGGCCTCCCGGATCGAGCGGCCCACCTCGCCGTCGAGCTCGACCGGCAGGTCGGCGATGCGCCGCGCCGGGATGTCCGCTGCGACGTCGACCTTGCGGCGACGCACGATGCCCATGTCGATGACCGCCTGCCGCGCCGCCGGGTAGAAGGCGCGGTCGAGCGGGGTCAGGCCGGACTCCTCGAGCTTGGCCATCAGCTCGGGGCGGGGCCGCTTCTGGTCGATCCAGCCGAGGAACTGCCAGATCGCCCGGAAGTCCTCGATGTCGTTGATCAGCGGGGTGCCGGTGAGCGCCATCAGCAGTGGACGGGCGCGCTTGGCCCGGATCTGCTCGGCGATGCGGAGCACGTGCTGGGAGCGCTGCGAGGATCGGTTCTTGATGAAGTGGGCCTCGTCGACGACCATGCTGCCGAAGCCGAAGTCGCCCAGCCAGTCGGCGTGGCGGTCGAGCACCTCGTAGTTGACCACGACGATGTCGGCGAACCCGTCGAGGTCGTGCCCGTCACCGTGGATCACGGTCGCCGTACGGCGGGGCACCCACATGCCGGCCTCGTGGGCCCAGTTCATCTTCACCACGTTGGGCACCACGGCCAGCAGCGGGTAGGCGTCGGCGGCCTGCGCCGCGAGCAGCGCCTGAGCGGTCTTGCCGAGGCCGGGCTCGTCGGCGAGCAGGAAGGTGCGGTGACCGGCCTTGGCGGCGGCGACCACCTCGGCCTGGTGCTTCATCAGCTCCTTGGCGCCCGGCGCGTTGAGGTTGACCGGCTCGGGAAGCGCCATGCAGGACGGGGCGCCGCCGGAGGCCTCCTCGAAGGAGCGGAACAGCGGGCCGAGGAGCTCCCAGCTGGCCAGGGCACCGGTGGGTTGACGGCGCGACTCGGCGCCGGTGAAGTCGGGAGCCAGGAACGGGCGGGCCAGCTTGCGGCTCACCACGGACCGGGGCACCACCCGACGGTCGGTCTCGGAGGCGGTGTCGGGACCGGAGTCGTCGGTTGCCGGCGCGGCCTCGGCCTCGAACCCGGCCGCCGCCTGCATCTGGCGCTTGGTGGCCAGCGTCTCGCTCGAGAGGACGGCGTCGTCGGCCAGGAGGTCGAAGAAGGCCGGGTTCAGCGCGGCGGTGGTGGCCAGGATCGTGCCGATGCCGTCGAGACGCTTGAGCTGCTCGGCGACGTGGGCCTCGCCCAGGGACTTGTCGGACTTGACCCGGGTGCGCTCCTCGCGGGCGAGCAGCGCAATGGCCTGGAAGGTGGCGTGGTCCGAGGCGCGGGTGCTGCCGCGGCGTACCCGTCCCTCGACCTCGCGGACGGTCCGGGCCAGGACCGGGATGATGCCTTCGTTGTCACGGGGGCGGGACGAGCGTCCGTTGCCGTTGCCGTTGCCGTTCGCGCGGCCACGTCGGGTGTTCGACGTGCGTGTGCCTGTTCGAGACACCAGGCTCCTCTCCGGTGGAGCCGCCGGACGTGGCGGCCGACGTTCGCGTCGACGCACCGAGGCGCGGCGTTCCGAGTCCTACGACGTGGATCGTCCGACGAGGTCGAAGACCTGCTCACTGGACCGGTCCCGGGACAGGGGACCTCGCGAGCTGACGGTCGTTCCGCCCCCGATTATCCACCTCGGGCCTCGCGCGGACAACTCGAACGCAGATGTTCGCGCAACCACCTCTGGGTTCCGGCGGCCAGGCCCTTCGCCTTGGGCGGCTCGTGGAGGGGCACCACCGCCAGCGCGGTTCCCTCCGGCAGGGACCACTTCAGCTCGTGGTAGACCCGCGAGAGCGTGTCGTCGCTGTCGACGAAGGTGAGCCCGGGTGCGGCGTGCCGCAGCTCACGCCACGGGCCCGGCGTCCCCTGAGCGACCTCCGCGGCGGTCCAGGCCAGGAAGACGGTCACGTGCGACGCTCTCAGTCCGCCGGCGCTTCGAGGTAGATCGACTTGACCTCGGTGTAGTGGGCGAGGCCCTCGGGGCCGAACTCGCGGCCGATGCCGGAGGCCTTGTAGCCGCCGAACGGGGCCGCGAAGTCCATCGTGTAGGTGTTCACGCCATAGGTTCCGGTGCGGACCCGGCGGGCGACGTCGAGGCCCGCCTCCCGGTCGCCGGTCCAGACGGTTCCGGCGAGTCCGTAGTCGGACTCGTTGGCGATGCGGACGGCGTCGTCCACGCCGTCGTAGGGGATCACCGCGAGCACCGGGCCGAAGATCTCCTCCTGGGCGATCCGCATCTGGTTGTCCACGTCGGCGAAGACGGTGGGCCGGACGTACCAGCCCTGGTCGAGCCCGTCCGGCCGGCCGTTGCCGCCGAGGACGATGCGCGCACCCTCCTCCTGGCCGAGGGCGATGTACTTCTCCACGCGCTCCTGCTGCCGCTGCGCCACCATCGGGCCGATCTCGGTGGCAGGGTCGCTGGGGTCGCCCACCTGCATCGAGCCCACGGTGGTCGCCAGCGCGTCCACGACCGCGTCGTAGTTCGCGCGCGAGGCCAGGATGCGGGTCTGCGCGACGCAGGCCTGGCCGCTGTTCATCAGGGCGGTGAACTTCAGCCCCTCCATGGTCGCGGCGAGATCGGCGTCGTCGAGCACGATCGCGGCCGACTTGCCACCGAGCTCGAGGCTGACCCGCTTGAGCTGCTCGCCGCAGACGGCCGCGATCCGGCGACCGGCCGCGGTCGATCCGGTGAAGGCCACCTTGTCCACGCCCGGGTGAGCCACCAGGTGCTCCCCCACCTCGCGGCCCGCTGCCACGATGTTCACCACCCCGGCCGGCACACCCGCCTCCTGCAGCAGCTCGGCCAGCAGGTAGCCGTCGAGCGGCGTCTCCGGGGCCGGCTTGACCACGATCGAGCAGCCGGAGAGCAGGGCGGGCACGAGCTTGGACATGATCGTGAACTGCGGCACGTTCCACGGCGCGATGGCGGCGACCACACCCACGGGCTCGCGTCGTACGACGACCGGCATGCCCAGCGCGCCGGCACGCTCCTCCTCCCACGGGAACTCCCGCGCGATGGCGAGGAACGTCTCGATCTGCATCCAGGGCGCGGGTGACTGGGCCAGGTTGCTGAACGAGGTGGGGGCGCCCATCTCCAGGGTGATCAGGTCGGCCATCTCGCCGAGCCGCGCGGCGTAGAGCCCGGAGAACGCCTGCACCACGTCGATCCGCTCCTGGGGCGACATGCGCGGCCACGGGCCGTCGTCGAAGGCCCGCCGGGCGGCGGCCACCGCGGCGTCGATGTCGGCGACGCTGCCCTCGGGCACGGTGGCCACGACCTCCTCGGTGTGCGGGGAGACCACCTCCAGGAGGCTCGCGCCCGCTGGGGCCCTCCACTCACCGTCGATGAAGAAGGCGTCGCGGTCGAGGCTCATGGGGATCTCCGTTCGGGTCGGTCAGGGCGCGAGGGTGAACCAGTCGGCGAAGCCGCTGGGGTCGTGGCGGCCGAGTGCGCCGTGCTCGAAGAGCCCCCAGCCCTCCGCGTCGGGGCGGCCGTCCTCGCGGCAGACCGCCCGTCCGACATGGTCGATGACGCCGAACATCACCTTGCCGGTCACGTCGGGCGAGGTCATGTCGTAGGTGACCCGCTCGGCGAAGCCGGGGCCCTTCCACATCCCGTGCGTCCAGTCGGAGTCGCCGCCGTAGCCGCCGCCCACGTGGAGGGGAACGGCGAGCAGCGACGAGACGTCGAGATGGACCCCGGCACCCGAGGCCGCGGTGCAGTCGACGCTCGCTCCGGTGGGCACGCGCGTGCCGGAGGCGTAGTCGACCCGGATCCGCGGCCAGCCGAGCTGCTCGCGCCGGCCGTCCTTCCACACCCGGGTGCAGTCGTTGAGGGTCCGGAAGCCGTCGGGGTCCTCCTGGAGGATCAGCACGACGGCGTACTCCTCGAAGCGCAGCGGCAGGTAGAGCCACCACATGCCCTCGAACGGCGGGTCGGCCGGCGCGCCCGGCGGCTCGGGCTCCCCCACCGGCCGGATCCCCCACGAGCGGTCGCGGGTGCCCACCCAGCGGTCGGGCGTCACGGCGATCTCGGTGCCGTCGACGACGAGCGTGCCCTCCCAGGTGCCGACCTGCGCGAAGCGCTGCGCGTCCAGGGTGACCCGCGACCCCGAGCGCATCACGTGCGGTTGCTCCTGGAGGACGTCGAAGGATCCCTCCCAGGTCAGGTCCAGCGCGATGCCCTCGGTCTCCTCCAGCACCACGCGGAGGCGCTTCAGCGGCTCGATCACCTCGAGGCGGTAGCCGCCTACGTGCTGCTGCAGGCGCTGGCCGTCGATGGCGTCGGAGAGGTGCACGGCGGTCTGCTCCTCGCCGCGGCGCACGAGGACGAAGGCGTCCTTGGTGCCGAGGTTCGGGTAGTAGCCCAGGCCGGTGATCACGAAGATCTCGCCGCTGCGGTCGTGGGCGTTGAGGTAGCAGCGGTCGTAGAAGTTGCGGTCGGTGGAGCCGGCCCAGGTCACCGGCAGCGGCACCTGGTGGATCGGGAACTCGTCGAGCCCGCTGACCATCACGCGCCTACGTCGGCCAGGAGCTGGTCCAGGAGCGGCTTGTGGTGGAACAGCGTCTCGAGGTCGTCGGGCCGCTCGATCTCGCCGAAGTGGATCTGCCGGGCGCCCGTGCGCATGAAGACGATGCACCACTGCACCGCGTTGTAGACGTGGAACCAGCCGAGGTCGCCCAGGCGGATCCCGGTCAGCTGCTCGTACGTCGCCCGCACGTCGTCCTCGCGCAGGAAGCCCGGCATCCCCGGCAGCTCCAGGACGCCGGTGATCGCCTCGAAGACGCGGTGCGCGAAGACCATCCACGACACGTCCAGCTCGCGCGGGCCCAGGGTGGCCATCTCCCAGTCGAGCACCGCGGCGGGCCGGAAGTCGTCGTAGATCACGTTGCCGATGCGTGCGTCGCCCCAGCACAGCACCGTCTCGTCGGTGGTGGGCACCGTCGAGGTGAGCCAGGCCAGCGCCCGCTCCACCGTGGGCGAGCGGCCGATGTCGGGGACCGCGAAGTCGTACCAGGCCTGGGTGCGGGCGAGGTTGCGCAGCAGGGGCGTCGCGCCCTCGTGGCCGTGCCGGGCCGGATCGAGGTAGCCCAGGACCGACTCGGCGTCGGGGATCGCGTGCAGGCCGGCGAGCACCGCGACGCTGCTCTCCTGCAGCAGCCGCTGCTGGTCCTCGGAGGCGTCGAAGAGCCAGTTGTCGCCGAAGTTGTAGGGCAGGACGTCCTGGGGCACGAGTCCGTCCACCCGGTCCATCAGGAAGAACGGCGTCCCGAGCACGGAACCCGTCGGCTCGGACCAGCGCACCGTCGGGACGGGCACGTCGGTGTGCTCGCCGACGTAGGCGATCACGTCGTACTGGTCCTGGAGCGCATAGGTGGGGAACACCGGCAGGTCGTCGTGGCTCGGCTCGACCCGGGCGACGAACTGCCCCTCCTGGCTCCGGCCGTCCTCCGTCCAGGCGGCGTCGAGCACCAGCGTCTCCGAGGACATCCCGTTCGCGTCCGTACCGCTGAGCAGCGCGACCTCGGGGTCGGATCCCTCGGGAAGGACCGTGGCCAGCCAGGTGCTGAGCCGGGCCGGCACGTCGGCCGCGTCCCGGCTGGTGCGCTGCAGCCTCATGTCAGCCGGAGGCGCTCCCTGGGTCACCGGGCCAGCCTCACTGGAACGTGTTCTAGTTGTCAACGGATCGGACGGGCCGGGCGGCCCGGCCGCCGTGGGCCTGCGCGACTACGATGCCTGACATGCCTGCCCTGCGAGGACTCCGCGGCTCGGTCGTGGGTCTCAGCGCGTCGGGGCTCGGCATCGTGGGCCACGCGGCTGCCGGGGGCATGCTGCCGTCAGCGACCGTGATGGGCGTCGCCACGGGCTGCCTCGTCCTCCTCGGCATCGCCATGAGCGGCCGCACCTGGGACCTCCCGTCGCTCCTCACCGTGCTCGTCGGAGCCCAGCTCGCACTGCACGTCGTGCTCGCCGGCGGGTCCGCGGGTCACCAGATGGCGGCGATGTCCCACGACCTCGTGGTGCCCGGCCCGCTGATGCTCGCGGCACACCTCGGGGCCGCCGGTGCCGCGGCACTCCTCCTGCGCGGAGGCGAGCGGTGGCTGCTCGCCCTCGTGGACCTCCTGCGCCGGCCGTTGCGGGCCGGCACCCTCTCGGTCCCCGACCTGCCGCGCACGAGTCGGCCGGCCGTGCAGCACCCGGCGCTCGCTCCCGTCGTCTCCCTGCTCATGCACAGCGTCTCCCGGCGCGGCCCGCCCCTGCTCCCTCTCGCTTGACCGAATACCTCACACGACCGCGAGGTCGTGGTTTCCGTCCTACTCGAGAGAAGATCTGTGCCTTCGCCCTGCTCCAAGCATGCCCATCGCCGACGCACGGCGACTCGCCTGGCCGCCGCGGCGGCCGCGGCCACCGCGCTCGTGGTCGCCACTGCCCTCCCCGCGTCCGCCCACGTCACGGTGTCCTCCACCGACGCCGCCCCCGGCGGCTTCGGCAAGATCGTCGTCCGGGTGCCGACCGAGTCCGCCACCGCCTCGACCACCCGGCTCACCGTGCAGCTCCCCACGGCGCACCCGTTCGCCAACGTCTCGACCGAGCCGGTGCCCGGGTGGACGGTGAGCACCACCGAGCGCCAGCTCAGCAAGCCGGTGACCGACGACGACGGCTTCCGGCTGACCAAGGTCGTCGGGTCCGTCACCTGGACGGCCACCGGGAAGGGGCTGGGTCCGGGACAGTTCCAGGAGTTCGCGCTCTCCGTCGGCCCGTTCCCCCACCAGGCCGGCCCGGTCAGCATGCCCGCGAGCCAGACCTACTCCGACGGCACCGTGGTCCGGTGGGGCAAGTCCACGCCGAGCAGTGGCAAGGAGCCCGACCACCCCACCCCCACGCTCACCGTCGCGGCGACGCCCGGCCCGCCGCCGAGGCCACCGCGCCGGCCGCCTCGGACCACCTGGCTCGCTGGCTCGGGGCGATCGGCGTGCTCCTCGGCGTGGCGGCTCTGGGGGTCGCCGTCGCAACCGGACGACGACAAGGGAGCGGGGCGCCGTGACTCGAGGCGCGCTCCGGAGGCTCGGCCTGCCCGGTTTGGCCCTGCTGGGCCTCGTCCTCGTGGCGGCGCCCGCCGAGGCGCACGCGTCCCTGGAGAAGATGGCGCCCGCGACCGGGAGCATCGTCAGCACCGCACCCGCGCGGGTGACCTTGTACTTCGACGAGAACGTCCGGGCCCCGTCCAAGATCATCGTCACCGGTCCCTCCGGCCGAGTGGACCACGGACCCACCGAGGTGCTGAACAACACGGTCAGCGTCGCCGTGTCGGTCCGGGCCACGCCCGCCGACTCAGCGCCTACCAAGCGGCCTACCGGGTCGTG
>CAVWML010000033.1:0-13368 GCA_963756045.1 uncultured Actinomycetota bacterium | reverse complement strand
TCGGCCGACGGGCACGTGGTCTCCGCGGTGGAGCGGGTCCGCTTCGCGCTCCGGGGTGTGCGCGCCTCGCACCAGGCGACTCACCCCGTCGGCTCGACCGGCTCCTCGCACCACCTCTGGTGGTGGGTGATCGGCATCGCACTCGCGGTCCTGGGCCTGGCGGTGCTGCTGCTGCCGCCGCGTCGCCGCCCGGCGCTGGGACGACGTGAGCACGACGGTCGGCAGCAGGCACGGCCCGGCGCTCTCGCTGGCGCTGGGCAGCAGGCGCCCTCCTGCTCGCGGTCGCGGTGCTCGTCGTCGTGCTGCTCGCCGGAGGCGGCGCCCGCAGCCGGTGCCCGCCGGCCTTCCGGACTCCGGCCCGGTCACCGGCTGGGGGCTGCCGCTGGTCCGGCTGGTCGCCGACCTCGCTCGGCCTCGCGACCGTCGGGCTGCTGCTCGCCCCGGGCCTCCTGCTGCCCTCCCCCGCCGCGGTGCTGACCCGGCCCGGGTTCGCCGCGGGCAGGCTCGCGGTGCGGGCCGCCCTGGTGTGGGCGCTGGCCGCCGCCGTCGAGCTGTCGCTCACCGTCTCCGACATCCTCGGCATCCCGCCCGGACAGGCGCTCGACGCCGACCATCCTGCGCAGCTTCGTCACCCAGATCCCGCAGGGGCGGGCGCTGCTCGCCCAGGTGGTGCTCGCGCTGGTGGTCGCCCTCGTGGCCCGCTCGGCGCTCACCTCGAGCCGCGCGTTCCTGCCGCCGTGCTGGCCGCGCTCACGCTCGTGCCGCCGACCCTGACCGGGCACTCCGCGGCCTCCGGCAGCCACGAGCTCGCCGTCGCGAGCCTGATGGTCCACGTGGTCTGCGCCGCGCTGTGGGTCGGTGGGCTGCTCGCCTGCTGGGCTCGCGGTCACCCCGGCCGGCCCGAGGACAGCGCGCCGACGACCGGGCGCTGGCCCTCGCGCTCGTGCGGTTCTCGACGCTGGCCGGGTCTGCTGGGTCGCGGTCGGGGTCTCGGGTGTCGTCAACGCCGCCGTGCGGCTCCGGTCGTCCGCCTGCTCGGGTCGTCGTACGGCGTGCTGGTGCTGGGCAAGGCCTGGCCCTGCTCGTCCTCGGCGGCTTCGGCTGGTGGCACCGGCAGCACACCGTGCAGCAGCTGCTGCGCGACCACGCCGGACACCGGGCACTGTTCGTCCGCGTCGCCGCCGTCGAGCTCGTCGTCATGGGCGCGACCTTCGGGCTCGCGGTGGGCCTCTCCCGCACGCCGACCCCGGCCGGCGCGACCTCGAGCACCTCGAGCGCCGACGACCTGCTCGGTTTTCCGTTGCCGCCCCGCCGACCTCGAGCGCGTGGCCTTCGGCCTGGGTCCCCGACGGCTTCGCGCTCGTGGTGCTGCTCGTCCTCGCCCTCGCCTACGCCGTGGGCGTGCGCACCCTGTGGCGGCGCGGCGACCACTGGCCGGTCGGGCCGCGTCGCTCGCGTGGTACGCCGGCCTCCTGGTCGCCGGGTGGGCCACCGTCGGCGGCCTCGGGCTCTACGCCCACGTGCTGTTCAGCGCCGCACATGGTCGCGCACATGTTGCTGTCGATGGTCGCGCCGATCGGCCTCGTGCTCGGCGCTCCGGTCACCCTCGCGCTGCGCGCGCTGCCCGGGCCGCGGGTACCCAGGAGCGCGGCCTGCGCCAGCTGCTGCTGCCCGTGCTGCACTCCCTTGCCGATGCGGATCCTCAGCAGCCGCTGGTGGCCGTCGGCCTGTTCATGGGCAGCCTCTACGCCATCTACTTCACGCCGATCTTCGACGAGCTGATGGAGACCCACCTCGGGCACGCCGTGATGGAGCTGCACTTCCTCGCGGTCGGCTTCCTGTTCTTCTTCGTGCTGGTCGGTGTCGACCCGACCCCGAAGCGTGGCACCCGTTCGCCCGCATCGGGCTGCTGCTCATCGTGATCTCGTTCCACGCGTTCTTCTCGATCGCACTCATGAACACCGAGCAGGTGCTGGCGCGGACTATTTCGGGGCTCTGCACCGGCCCTACTCCACCGACCTGCTGGCCGACCAGCAGCTCGGCGCCGGCATCACCTGGGCGCTCGGCGAGCTGCCGTCGTGCATCGTCCTGATCGCGATCTTCGTGCAGTGGATACGCAGCGACGCCCGCGAGGCCAGGCGCGGCGACCGTGCGTATCGACCGCGGCCAGAACCCCGATCTCGACGCCTACAACGCCTACCTCAAGCGGCTCGCCGAGGGCGAGTCCCGCATCACCTCACCCGACCGAAGGACCGCACCATGAGCAACCGCGTCCAGCGCAAGGCCAGCGCCAAGGAGCGCGTCCGAGAGATGCAGGCCGGCCCAGGCGCGCGCCGAGCGTCGGCGCCGCCTGGCCTTCTCCGGCGCGGCGGTCGCCTTCGTGGTGATCGTCGTCGTGGCCCTCGTCGTCGCCCGGTTGTCCGGCGTCGGCAGCGGCGGCTCGGGGACTCCTCGGGCCAGGCCAGCGCGTCCCTCATCAAGGAGATCCACGTCATCCCGGCGAGCACGTTCGACAAGGCCGGCACCAGCGGCGTCAGCGGCGGGCCCGGCAAGATCACGCCCCGCCGCTGACCGCCGACGGCAAGCCGCGGGTGCTCTACGTCGGCGCGGAGTACTGCCCCTACTGCGCGGCGGAGCGCTGGGCGTTCGCGGCCGCGCTGTCCCGGTTCGGCACGTTCAGCACGCTCGGCACGACGCACTCCTCGTCCGCCGACGTCGTCCCCAACACACCGACGCTCTCCTTCCACGGCGCGAAGTACGCCAGCGACGTGATCTCGTTCACCGGCGAGGAGACGACGTCGAACAAGCGCACGGCGAGCGGCTACCAGAGCCGCTGGACAAGCTCACCAGCTCCGACCAGCGCGCTGTCGACAAGTACAACCAGCCGCCGTACATCCAGGGCAGCAGCGGGGGCATCCCGTTCATCGACATCGGCGGCAGGTACGTCTCGAGCCGGAGCGACGTACGACCCCGGGCTGCTGGCCGGCATGTCGCACGCCGCCGTGGCCAAGGCGATGACCGACCCGAGCAGCAAGGTCGGCCAGGCGATCGACGGGTCGGCCAACCTGTTCACGGCAGCGATCTGCCAGACCACGGGCAGCAAGCCCGCGAACGTGTGCCAGTCCCCCGGGGTCCAGGCCGCCCTCACGAAGATCAATGGCTGAGGCGGCCGTGCGGGCCGAGACCCGGCCCGCGCCTCGCGCCGCCCTCGTGCTGGCGGTCGTCGGGCTGCTCATCTCGACGTACCTCGTCTACGAGCACCTCACCTCGGCCACGAGCTTCGCCTGCCCGGAGAGCTCCACGGTCAACTGCGTCAAGGTGACGACCAGCTCCTACTCCACCTTCCTGGGCGTGCCGGTGGCCGTGCTGGGACTGCTGTTCTACGTCGCGATCACCGCGCTGCTGCTCCCGCTGCCCGCCTTGGGCACGCGGGCCCTCGCCCGGCTGCGGTTGGTGATGACCGGCCTTGGTGTCGCCTTCGTGCTCTACCTGTTGTGGGCCGAGCTGTTCCGGATCGACGCCATCTGCCTGTGGTGCACGGCCGTGCACGTGGTCACGGTCGCGTTGTTCGGGGTGCTCGCGTACGACGCCCTGTGAGGGCCCTGTGAGTGGGGCCTGTGAGTGGCGGCCCGGCCGGCCCGTCTATGCCTCGCTCTTCTCCACGATGGTCCAGCCGGTCCAGCCGCTCTCGGCGATCATCTCCCGCAGCCGGGCCACCGCGGGGTGCCGGGCCTCGGCGAGGAGTCCATCAGCTGCACGAAGGACTGGTCGGGCATGACCACGTCCTGGGCATCGAGCTCGCCGCTCGCATGGGCCTCCTCGAACAGCTCGAGCATCACGTCGGCGGTCTCGCGCAGCAGCTCCTCGTCCTCGGCGTCCTCGGCGATCCGGCCGACCAGCCCGTAGAGCCTGACCACCTGAGGGTTCTCCAGCTGTGCGACCTTGTCGACCATGAACCCGCGGATCGACTCCGGCCACCGCGCCGCGACGAGGATCCAGGCATCGCGCTCGGCCTCGACCACGGACGGCGGCGCCCCGATGCCCCTCAGCCGTTCGAGGTAGTCGGCCACCTCGTCCGGCACGGCCAGCGTGTCGCTCGAGCCGAGCTGCTTGATCCGGCGACGGTGCTCCTGGACCGCGCGGATCTGGCCCCGCAGCTGGCGGTCGATCTCCGCGATCGCCGCGTCGAAGGTCTCCTCGTCGGCGTCGAGCAGCTCACGCACCCGCGCCAGCGGCACACCGGCCTCGGCCAGCGTCCGGATCCGCACGAGGCGCACCACGGCGGCCGCGTCGTAGCGCCGGTAGCCCGAGGCATCACGCTCGGGCTCCGGCAGCAGGCCGACCTGGTGGTAGTGCCGCACGGCCCGGATCGTGAGCCCGGCGTACGACGCGAGCTGTCCGATCGTCAGCATGCCCCCAGCCTCCACCACGCTTCGCCCTCAGGAGATCTTGCGTCGGTAGATCGCGGTGGCGGCGGCGTACGCGACCACCAGGAGCCCGACGCACCAGGCGACGGCGACCCAGATCTCCGAGCCGACCGGTTGCCCCGCGAACAGGTCGCGGATGCTGTTCACGATCGGGGTGACCGGCTGGTGCTCGGCGAACGCGCGGACCGGGGCCGGCATGCTCTCGGTCGGCACGAAGGCCGAGCTGACGAAGGGCAGGAAGATCAGCGGGTAGGAGAACGCGCTCGCGCCCTCCACCGACCGCGCGGTCAGGCCCGGGATCACGGCCAGCCAGGTGAGCGCCAGCGTGAACAGCATCATCAGCATCAGCACGCCCAGCCACGCCGCCGGGCTCGCGTCGGTCCGGAAGCCCATGGCGAAGGCCACCAGCACCACCACGACGAGCGAGACCATGTTGGCCACCAGCGAGGTCAGCACGTGCGCCCACAGCACCGAGGACCGGGCGATCGGCATGGACTGGAACCGCTCGAAGATGCCGTTCTTCATGTCGAGGAACAGCCGGTACGCCGTGTAGGAGATGCCCGACGCCACGGTGATCAGCAGGATGCCCGGCAGCAGGTAGTTCACGTATTTTCCCGACCCCGCCTGGATCGCCCCGCCGAAGACGTAGACGAACAGCAGCAGGAACGCGATCGGCATGATCGCGGTGGTGATGATGGTGTCCGGGCTGCGGCTGACGTGGCGCAGGGAGCGCCCGGTCAGGACCGCGGTGTCGCCGACGACGTGGTTGCTCATCGTGCTTCCTCACTGTCTGTCCCGATGATGGCGAGGAAGACCTCCTCGAGGGTGGGCTGCTTCTCGACGTACTCGACCGTGGCCGGCGGCAACAGCTGCCGCAGCTCGGCCAGGGTGCCGTTGGCGATGATGCGGCCGTCGTGCAGGATCGCGATCCGGTCGGCGAGCTGCTCGGCCTCGTCGAGGTACTGCGTGGTGAGCAGCACGGTGGTGCCGTGGCCGGCGAGCTCGCGAACCGACTCCCAGACCTCGAGCCGCCCCTGGGGATCGAGGCCGGTCGTCGGCTCGTCGAGGAAGATCACCGGCGGGTTGCCGACCAGGCTCATCGCGATGTCGAGCCGGCGGCGCATGCCCCCGGAGTAGGTCGCGACCTTGCGCTCGGCCGCCTCGGTCAGCGAGAACCGGGCCAGCAGCGCGTCGGCCACCGCCCGCGGATCGTCCACGTGCCGCAGCCGCGCGACCAGCACGAGGTTCTCCCGACCGGAGAGCACCTCGTCGACCGCGGCGAACTGCCCGGTCAGGCTGATCGCCTCCCGCACGACCGCCCCGTCCGCGACCACGTCGTAGCCGTTCACCGTCGCCGTCCCGCCGTCGGGCCGCAGCAGCGTGGACAGGATCCGCACGACCGTGGTCTTTCCGGCCCCGTTGGAACCCAGGAGCGCGAAGATGCTCCCCCGCGCCACCTCGAAGTCCACCCCGTGCAGCACGTGCACCTCGTCATAGGACTTCTCCAGCCCCTGCACCCGGATCACCGGTGCTTCCGTCTCGATCTCTGTGACCATGGGACAAGCCTGCAACCCTGACGCAGCGTCAAGGTCAAGCACGAGTTTTCCCAGGTGGTGAGGCGCGAAGGCCACGGCCTGAGCCTCAGGAAACCTGACGGGACGCAGAGCCTGACCGGCGGGCGTCACGTGGCTCGGCTCCGGCCGCGATGTGGGCCCTTCGAGGCTCGCTTCGCTCGCACCTCAGGGACCGGCGACTCCTTCTTCCCGGGTTGATCCCAGGCACCGGGTGCTTGCGATCAACCCGGTAGGAAGCGATTCGAGAGGTGACCTCCGAGCCACGCCTCGACATCACTTCTGGCGGCGCGGGCAGTGGGGGTGGGGTGGGCGGTGAAGCCGTGGGGGCACTCGGGGTAGACGCGGAGGTCGACGTCGACGCCCGCCGCCTCCAGACGCTGGGCCATGGCGAGGTTGTCCTGCAGCAGCACGTCGTCTGCTCCGACCACCATCAGCAACGGGGGCAGGTGGGCGAGGTCGGCGAACACCGGCGAGAGGTCGGGGTTGGTCCGGTCGGGAGCGTGGCCGGCGTACGCCTCCAGGAAGTACTCGTCGGCGATCAGCCGGCCGGCCGGGGTCTGGGCGCTCAGGTCGTAGGTGCCGAACTGCAGCACCGCCGCACTGACCACGGAGAGGCTGCGGTCACGCAGCCGGAGGAGCGTTGTCATAGCGAGGGTCGATCCGGCCGAGAAGCCGAGGAGGCCGAGGCGGCTGACGCCGAAGCGAGACGCAGTGTTCTCGACGAGCCACAGCGCGGCAGTCTCGCAGTCGTCCGCGGCCGCGGGCCACGGGTGCTCGGGGGCCAGACGGTAGTCGACGCTGACGACGACGACTCCGAGGGCGTCCGCGAGCTCCCTGTTCCGTACGTCGCCCGCGGCGGCCGACCCCAGGTAGAAGCCGCCACCGTGGAGCTCGAGCAGGACACCCGAGGCAGGTCGGTCGGCGGGGGTGTGGATCCGGACGGGGACCGCACGCCCGTCGGCCGTGGCGACCTCCTCGACGGCCGGTGGGTGCGACGGGGCGGAGTCGCCGCTCGCAGCGCGGGCCGCGAGGAGCTCGTCGGCGTCCTGCGGTCCGCGCCCCGGCACCCGTGCCGCGTAGAAGGCGCGGGTGCTCTCGAGGTCGGTGTCGGCGAGCTCCATCGAGACGCAGCGTACGGACCGCGGCGTCCCGTCGGGCCTCAGCTCACCGGGCCCTGGGTGAGTGTCGCGGTGGCGCTGTGGGTGCTGCCGTCGGTGCCGACCCAGGTGATCCTCACCGAGTCGCCAGGAGCGTGGGAGGCGATGGCCGCGCGGAGCTGGGTCGAGGTGCTCGTCGCGGTGCCGTCCACCTTGGTGATCCGGTCACCCTGCGCCAGCCCGGCCTTGGCGGCCGGCGTGCCGTCGTACGCCTGCCCGACGGTGGTGCCGTTGGCGAGTCCGACGCCGAGGAAGGCCGGGTAGCCGTAGACGTACGCGCTGTCGTGGACACCGGCCTCGAGGTCGCCCGCGACCTTGAGCACGGTCGCGATCGGGATGGCGTACCCGACGATGTCGCTCGAGCCGCTGGACGCGGCCGTGGTCATGCCGAGCACCTGGCCGTCGGAGTCGTAGGTCGCACCACCGCTGTACCCGCCGACGACGTCGGAGCTGATCTCGATCAGGTTGCTGAGCTTCTCGGCGGCCGCAGCGCCCTCGGCCTGGGTCGTGATCGACTGCTTGGTCGCGATGACCTTGCCGGTCGCAGCACTCAGGTGGTCGGTGGTGCCGTTGCCGTCGCCGACCGCCGTGACGGCGTCACCCACGGAGACGGCGTGCGGGTCCGTGGTGACGGTGTCGAGCCCGCTCGCGCCGGCGAGCTGGATGACGGCGACGTCCGCGGTGGAGTCCGCGCCGACCAGCTTGGCGGTGTAGGTGCGTCCGGTGGACATGACCGTCGCCTTGATCGTGGTGGCGCCGGCGACCACGTGGTGGTTGGTGACCACCTCGCCGCCGGAGCTCAGCACCAGTCCGGTGCCGGCCGCCTCACCGTTCTCGTACTTCAGGTTCGTGGAGATGCGCACGAGGCCGGTCAGCTGGCGCCCGCTCGCGGTCGCGGTGGAGTCACCCGGCTGGGTGCCCTGGGACTGCTGGTCGCCGAAACCCTGCCCGAACTGCTGGCCGCCGAACCCCTGGCCGAGCTGCGGGGCCTGCTGGCCGAACTGCTGGCCGAACTGCTGCTCGAGCTGCTGCTCGAGCTGCTGCAGCTGCTGGAGCTCGTCGGAACCGCCGGAGGACTGCCCGCCGTCGCCACCCTGCACCTGCCAGCCGTAGCCGGGAGGGAGCAGCTGGCTCGAGGTCGCACCGGTGGAGGATGCCGAGACGTTGTTCGCGCCGACCGCGTAGCCGACGCCGGTCCCGGCCACAGCGAGGGCCAGGGCCCCCGCGGCGGCGATCGCCGCACGACGTTTCCCGCGAGCCGGCGCTGCGGGAGCGGGCGCCGGGTCGGGCGTGGGGATCGGGGAAGGGGTGAACTCGTCCATGACCTCAGCATCCCTCGCGATCCCGAGAGAATCCTGTGAGCCGTCCGAGCCCGGTCTGTGACCGCCCCACAAGTTCGCTGAGAGTCAGCTCAACCTCTCTGGCACCGGGCCGTGTGCCGGAGGCCGGACGACCGACCGGTGGCGGGGTACAGTCCCGGGCACCTGGGTCGGGAGGTGCACGGTGGGCAGGCACGACACGAGCGAGCACATCGACACGCGAGCAGTCCCCTCGGGCACCGCGTGCGCGGACTGCGAGGCAGCCGACCCGCAGGGTTGGTGGGTGCACCTGCGCCGGTGCACGAGCTGCGGCCACATCGGCTGCTGCGACACGTCTCCGGGCCAGCACGCGACGGCCCACGCAGAGTCATCCGGCCACCGCGTCATCACCAGCTTCGAGCCCGGCGAGGACTGGTTCTACGACTACGACACCGGCCAGGCCTTCAGCGGACCCGAGCTCGCCGACCCGCAGTCACGGCCCGAGCAGCAGGCTGCGCCCGGCCCGGCGGAGCGGCTGCCGGCCGACTGGACCGACCACATCCACCGCTGAGCATGGACCTGTGATCGAGCTCGTCGACCTCGTCGTCCTGGGCCTGGTGGCCCTCGGCGTCTACGTCGTCGTGCGGGCCGTGCTCGGCACAGGCCGCTCGCGGGCGCTGCCCGGCCCCGGGCAGTGGCGGGCGACGCACTACGACGCCAAGGGATTGACCCACGTCGTGGTGCAGAAGATCTCCCCCGGCGGCACCAACATCCTCGACGAGCACGTCGTCGCGACGATCCGGCTCGACGACCCGGACTACGACAGCGCCTTCCTCGCGGCCATGTCGGCGGCGCGCGAGCGACGAGCGATCTTCGAGTCGGAAGAGGACTCGTGAGCCTCGTGAGGCGCGCCGGATAGCACACGCCTCATCAGCACATTGCCGCGTATGTCCCATTTAGTGGACGTATTTCCGATTCGATAGGGCCGAAAATAGTCCGATCGGGCTAGAGCGGACGTCTGTCCACTCGGGGTATCAAATGGGGACACCCGTTATAAGGAGCACCACATGTCCCGTATCCGCACCAAGCGTGCCATCGCCGCCGTTCTCGTGGCTGTCGCGTCGGTGAGCCTCGTCGCCCCCGCGGCCGGCTCCCTCGACGCCGGCAAGTCGCCGAGGGCGATCCTGCGCGCCATCCTCTGACAACCGGGGGATAACAACTGGGCCCTCGCAGACCGCTCCGCCTGGTCTGCGGGGGCTCAGTCACGTCCCGGGCCATGTCACGCAGCAGCTCGCCGCGCAACTAGAACACGTTCTAGGATGCCTCCATGCGCAACGGGATCGTGCTCTTCACCTCCGACCGCGGCATCACGCCGGCCGACCTCGCGCGTGCTGCGGAGGAGCGCGGCTTCGACACCTTCTACGTGCCCGAGCACACGCACATCCCGGTCCGGCGCGAGGCGCTCCACCCCACCGGCGGCGAGGACCTGCCCGACGACCGCTACCTGCGCACCCTCGACCCCTGGGTCTCGCTGGCCACCTGCGCCGCCGTCACCAGCCGGATCGGGCTCTCCACGGCGGTGGCGCTGCCGGTGGAGTCCGACCCGATCACGCTGGCCAAGACGCTCGCCACCCTCGACCACCTCTCCGGCGGCCGGCTGAGCATCGGCGCCGGGTTCGGCTGGAACACCGACGAGCTCGGCGACCACGGGGTGCCCGGCGACCGTCGCCGGACCGTGCTCAAGGAGTACCTCGAGGCCATGCGCGCGCTCTGGACCGAGGAGGAGGCCTCCTACGACGGGGAGTTCGTCTCCTTCGGCCCGTGCTGGGCCTACCCGAAGCCGCCGCAGGGACGGATCCCGGTCGTCATCGGCGCCGGCGGTGGACCGAAGACGCTGGCCTGGATCGCCCGTCACGCCGAGGGATGGATGACCACCCCGATCGAGACCGACGTCGCCGCCAAGGCCGAGGCGCTGCGCCAGGCCTGGGCGGAGGCCGGTCGCGAGGGCAGCCCCGAGATCCGCGTCCTGGTGGCCAAGCGGCCCACGGAGCAGGACTTCGCCGACTGGATGGCCGCCGGGGTCGACGAGCTCATCTGGGGGGTGCCGGACGCCGAGCCCGACGCGGTCGCTGCCCTACCTCGACAAGCTGGCCTCCCGCGTGGGCGCCGGCAGCTGACCGGCCTGCTCCGGCCTTCGCTGCCCGGGAGGGCAGGATGGAGGGGTGGTGGACGAGGTGTGGATCGACCTGAGCCCGCTGCCGCCGGAGGCGGGGCACCTGCTGGTGGCGACCAGCGTGCTGGGTGACCCGCACTTCCGCCGCAGCGTGGTCTACCTGCTGGAGCACAACGCGGAGGGGACGCTCGGCGTCGTGCTCAACCGGCCGAGCGGCACCGACGTCTCCGAGGTGCTGCCCCGCTGGCGTGACCTCGTCTCGGGCCCGCCCGTGCTGTTCGAGGGCGGCCCCGTGCAGCCCGACGGAGCCTTGTGCCTGGGGGCCCTCGACACGGCACCGACCGACGCCCGGGCACTGCACGACGGCATCGTCAGCGTCGACCTCGACGGCGACCCCGACGCCGTGGTGGGCGCGGCCTCCGCCCTGCGCGTCTTCGCGGGGTACGCCGGGTGGTCGGCCGGCCAGCTCGACGCCGAGATCGCCGAGGGCGCCTGGTGGGTGGTCCCGGGCTCGCGCGACGACCTGTTCAGCGCGGAGCCGGCGGGCCTGTGGTCGAGGGTGCTGCGACGGCAGCCGCCGCCGCTGTCCTACATGTCCACCTATCCCGACGACCCGAGCCGCAACTAGGCGCCCGCGCTCAGCCCAGGGTGACCGTGGTCGTGACGACCGGGTGGTCGGTGGTGCGCTTGACGAGAGCCGAGCGGTCCTCGTCGTAGCCGCTGAACGCGACCGAGGTGGTGCCCATGATCCAGTCGATGCCGGCGTGCTTGGGCGGGGCGCACCCGCCGCCGCTGTTGCTGCCTCCGGCGGCCGCGTGCAGTCCGGGCACGGCGCCGGTGATCCGGCAGAAGTAGGTGGCCCGCTCGTTCATGTCGCCGGTCACCAGGACCGGGGTCCCGGTCGCGGCCAGCCGGTTGAAGAGCACCGCCTCGCGGCTGGTCGCCTCGACCCGCCACCGCTGAGCCGGGCCGTGGACGTCGGCGGGGTTGTGGTAGTTCGCGACGTACACCTTCGCGCCGGTGCCGCGGTTCTGGAGCAGCACCCAGGGCATCTGCCGGATCTTGCCGTGGAAGTACGGGATCGGGATCAGGCCCTGGTCGAGCACCGACCAGGTGTCGGTGCGCCAGGCCACCGAGTTCTCCCCGGCACCGTGACCCACGGCGGCGGCGGGCCACGCCGACCAGCCGGGCGCCTTCGCGGCGAAGGCCCGCACCTGGTCGGGCTGGAACTCCTGGAAGCCGGCCAGGGTGACCTGGTGCTGGGCGAGCAGCTGCACCGCCCCGTCCATGCGGGCCACGCCGGAGGCGCGGCCCCGTCCGCCGTTGACCGTGTGCGAGCTGCCGAGCATGTTGAAGGTGGCCACCCGGAAGGTGGCGCCCGCGCTCGCGGCCGCGGGCGTCGCCGTCGCCGCCGCGGGTGACGGCTCGGCGACGGCGGAGGCGGGAGCCACCGCGACCGGCGCGCGGCACCACCGCGTGGCGGACCGGCTTGGGCCGGGGCGCCGGGGGCGCGGAGGTGGGAGCGGCCGATGCCGAGGGGCCGGCGATCGGGGTCGCGTTGCCGTACCCGCTCGGTCCGTCGGCGCGGTAGGACGCGGGCCCCTGCTGGGCCACCGCTGACAGCTCGGGCCGCGCGCTGCTGAACGCGCCCTGCGCCCAGGCATAGCTGCCGCCGAGGGCCGTGACCAGGGTCAACGTGCCCACGGTCAGCACCCACTTCTCCCACACGGAGACGACCGTAGGAGCCGTCCGCACCGAGCGCAGATGTTACCGCTATTTCGGGTCATTTGTCCCATACCAGGAAGCGGTCCGCGACGCACCACATCTCTCCCCCACCGGCAGCGCGACATTCGTGGGAAGAGTGGGGGTTTTCGAGACATTCCTGACTCGCAATTGATACAACTGTCCCCGCGGGGGAACACAAGAGCCTGGCCCAGCTGGCTGCGTCGACGTCTCCGCGACGACCTAGTACGCCGACACACAGATGGGACCAGCTGGTGCAGGAACGCGCGCGTGAGGCCGGGCGGATCTTCGTCGTCGACTCCCACCAGATCTACCGCGCCGGCATCCGCGCCGTCCTCGAGTCCCGCGACCACCTGCGCGTGGTCGGTGAGAGCGACTGCATCGCCGCCTCCGTGGCGCCGATCGTCAGCGCCGACCCCGATGTCGTCGTGGTGGGCATCCGGCCCGGCGAGCACACCGACCTCGGCCACCTACGACCGCTGGGCGCGCGTCGGCCCGAGACCGCCGTGATGGTGCTGACCCGGCACGACGACGACGAGACCCTGATGGCCGCCGTCGAGATCGGTGCCCGCGCGTACCTGTCCCGCGAGATCAGCTGCGGCCCACCTGACCTCCTCGATCGAGGCTGTCGCCGCCGGCCAGAACCTCCTCGACCACGGTCGCGTCGTCCAGGCGATGCACCGACGCAGCCAGCGCCGGACCGTCGAGGACCCGCTGGCCATGCTCACCAAGCAGGAGCGGCGCATCCTCGCGCTCGTCGGAGCCGGGATGACCAACCGCCAGATCGCCGACAGCTGTTCCTCGTCGAGAAGACCGTGCGCAACCACCTGACCCGCATCCTCGCCAAGCTGAAGGTCTCCCGCCGCACCCAGGCCGCACTGGTCGCCGTCCGGCACGGGCTGACCACCGAGGACGGCGGCACGGAGAACTAGGTCTGGTCGTCCTCGACGCGCTCGTCGACGGCCGTCGTCGCGCCCACGCAGGGCCTGGCTGATC
>CAVWML010000032.1:0-124876 GCA_963756045.1 uncultured Actinomycetota bacterium | reverse complement strand
CACTGAATTGCTGATGGGGCGCGTGTCGGATGCCGTCCTCGATATGTGCGAGCGCGCGCGCCATTGCGCTCTGGGCGTCTACAGAGTCCAACGATGTGGGGGTAATGGGCTCACCGATGTTGATCACACGACAAGATCCTTCGTTCCAGGTAGTTATGGGCAACAGGTGCTTCGGTGCTGACGCTGAGGGCGACTGCTGCGGTGGTGATGTAAGCCGGTCGGTCAAGGAAGGGGATGCGCGTACCCCCGGCGCGGGGGCGACGGTCGAGTGTGATCACGGTCGAGTCACCGACTTTGAGCGCAGCTTCGAGGTGCCGATAAGAGTCGCCAAGCGGGACTGGGTCAAGCTCCTGAACGCCGGCGGGCGGCTGACATGGCTGCTTGCCGAATTCGGGTCTGACCACAGATACGGGCACAGCGAATCGTGTGGCGTGGATGTCGTGGAGGTAGGCAGCCGCTAGTTCGAACTCGCCGAGATGGGCAGTGACGAAAATGGCAGGGCCAGTTTCCGGGTAGGGATGGGACGTGCGGAGTTCTGTCTTCTTGTGCGCTTTGGTACGCCAAGCGGCCGATGCAAGGAGGGGCAGATGCGCGTAGTAGCGGTACGTGAACGCACGGTTTCGCGCTGCGAGGACTTCAGCTTGGGCGGTGCAATTGGCGAGCCCGGCGTCGAGGAGTGCCGTGGCGGTGGAACGGCTCTTAGTGGGTTTGTGACTCGTGGAGTTCATTGGCTTGACTCTTGGGCCTCGGCCAGCAGACTCGCCGGTCCGTTAGGCGGGGCTGGCCCCGCTCGTCGGACTGTCAGGTTGGCGCTGGCAGATCGCCTTGAGGCGAGAGCGCTCGCGTAAGTGTCGACGATGCGCGCGCAGACGGATTCCGCGTCGTAAGCTTGCACGAGATCCTGTTGCGCGGTGTGGATGGAAGCGCAAAGCGCAGCGTCCTGAAGCAGATCACTGATCTTGCTCGCGATGTCTCCGCGTGTGGACGCCTCGGCGATCGTCCTGGGGTCGTGATTGAGCACGGCTCGATGGCCACTGTTGTTGCCGCCGAGTACAACTCCCGAACCTGCGCTCATGGCCTCGATGAGTACGATTCCGAAGCTTTCGCCAAACGTGGATGGGAAGCATGCGACGTCGGCGGAGGAGAGGAGGAGCGTGCGGGCCTGCGGGTCGATAGCGCCGAGGAAGGCGACGTGGTCGTCGATGCCGATTGCAGCGACCAGTCGGCGCAAGCGCTTGGCTTGCGAGCCGTCGCCTGCGATAAGGAGGGTGGCGTCGGTACTCGCTCGAGGACTGCAGGGAACTCTTCGATTAGTTGTCTGACGCCTTTGCGTTCTTCAAGTCTGCCAACGAAGGCGACGATGGGTGCGGGGTTGTCCGGAACCCGAGGAGAAGCAGTGCCGAGTGGCGTCATGTTTGGAACGCGGTTTGAGTGTGTTATCCCGAAGGCGGATTTGGCGAACTCTTCGGCGGCGTTGCTCACGGTGATGATCTCGTCGAATCTTTCGTCGTACGGCGACACCAGATCGCCAAAACACGGGCGCCGAGACGTGCGATCGGTCTATCGCTTGCTACATGGAATGTGCCCACGACTGCTGTGTCCGGCCGGATCCCTGCGATGAGCTTGCCAGCCATAAGCGGTGAGTAGGGCATTTGTACGTGCAGGACGTCGAGTGGCCGGCGCAGGGCCTGCTCCCGCCAACCCCATGCGACCGCTGAATAGGGGGACGCTGAGGGCATTGCCATTGAAGTGGACGTTGAGGTTTCGCGAGAGGCTCGTGACGGCGATGCCTTCGATTGTGGGCCTCTTGGTCTGACCCACAAGGAGGTGGACGTCGTGGCCTTTATCGATGAGGTAGTGGCCTAGGGTGAGGCAGTACTGGGCGACGCCGCCGTAACGGTCCATGGTGTCGTCGTAAACGAGACCGACGCTAAGATTCCTCACGGTCGTTTCCCAAATAGGAGAAGGCCCACTAGTCGGCGATAGGTTGAGCGGGTGACGACCGCCGGTGAACCAGCGCCAGCTTGCTTCTTCACTACGTGGGGGCAATAACGGTTGATCTCGGTGCAGGCATTGAGTGACGGGCAGGGCTTGATTGAGTCACGATTTCGAAGAAGTTTCGTGGCGTCTGCAGGATTCAGAATCCGATCGTGCGTGCGGCCAGGAATGCCGGGCCCCAGGACGGGATTCGAGCCGGCGCTAACGGCCGACTGATGCGCAGCCGGAGCGGGTTGAGGCGCTACGCCCTTGCTTGCCCCGGTACCAGTCTGGTTAGCGTGCTTTGTGTCGCCACCTCGGGTTGTCTGTCGTTGACCAGGCGGTGCGGTAACAGGGGCGCTCGGTCTTGCCCCCGAGGCTTGCGTCGCACTCACGAGACCGGTGCCATCGGATTCGGCGAGGAACCTGTAGGCAAAGAGCTTGATTCCCTCGAGGGAGACGTCCACGACGAAGTAGAGCGGGAACTGTCGACGGACCTTGTACTCCTCGGCGAGTTCCACCGAGTCACCAAGGGAGAGGGACGGATTCAGGATGAAGAGAAAGACAGGAAAGACGCGAGCCACGTAGAGACCACCCAGCACCGTGGCCGCAGCACCACCAATTGGGTTCGTGACCGGCACGTGAAGGTCATGAAGAATTAGACCCAGGCCTACGGCGAGCGTGAAGACGATGGCGACTTGAGTGAGCCATCGATGCAGGAGCCATACCTTGGTGACCGATTCCCATTTCCCGGCATTTTCGTTTCCGGCGCCATCCTTTGATGTGCATTGAACTGCCCCGTTCCAATACCCGCCTCTCACCCTCGGGTGGACGTAGAACAGGTCGACGAGGGTGGAGATGTAGACGTAGCTCGCGATCAGAGCGCCTGCGATCAAACCGTGCTGTACGCCAACGAGTGCTCCCGGTTCGCTGCCTGCGAGGCTAATGATTGGCGTGTCGACGTGGCGCAGGCACACGAGAGCGACGAGGAGACTAAACGTGACGGCCCAGTCGTAGGGCGATAGGTACGACCTCAGGCCCCACGAGAACGGGTGCTCTTTCGGCCCCGATAGTCGGTCAATTCCCCATCGTGGACCGTTCGGGACGTCGTTAAAAGGTTCGCGGTGCGCCAGACGAATCAGAAGCGACAACAGCAGCACTATGCCCGTGATCACGATCATCGCGGCAGGATGGAACGGGCGAGTGTTCGGGTCGATGTTCGAAACGCGCAACAGAACCATCGCGAGGGCGAAGACGATCGACTGGGCGAATGCTCCGCCGCGACCCATACGCGCTACCTCCCGGTCACTCAGATGACGGCCCAGTCTCGCCCACCAAGGCCGGTCGAGCCGGGAAATGTGACGGGGGGTCGCCTACGTCTTTTCGGCTCCATCCGGATCCGTGAGATCGCGCTGTTCGAGTGGACTTAGTCCAGAAGCTTCATACAAAGTGACGCTCTGTCAGCGACGAGATCGCTGAGCCTGGCCGGTAGGTCACTTCGTAGTGCACGCAGTCCGGGTCACCCGTTGCTGACGTGAATGCATCTGGAGCGGTCTTGAGGATGTGCCTCGTCTGGACCCTGACCTCGTCCTCGGGCAGATTCAAGTCAGACGCCAAGCGACTCCACGGACTCGAAACTGGATTCATCTTGTAGCTGTTTCCAAGTTTCATAGCTAATCGTTGTTTTTGAACAGGCAGGTCATAGGGGAGTGCAGACGCGACGTCATAGAACGGGGCAAGCCGAACTTGGTTGCGGTTCAACACTAAGGAGTAGTTCTTGGCGTGGGCGTCAGTTCCCGCGATGACCCAGTTCCATATGAGGGCGCGTAGGAACGCGCTTGTTGCCTCATCCGCCTGCGCTCGTGGCATGACTCTTCGGAAGAGGGCGGCCACGTCCTTGGGTCCTGGGCCTCCCTCGTTCTGGTACTTCTTGGCAGGGTGCAATCCGAGGGCCTGGCAGAGGTCCTCCTGATGAAGGCGGAATTGTGTTCCGTCTCGGCTGACTCGGTCGTATCGAGCGACCACGATCGCCGACTGGTCCTCGAAGCGTTCTACCGTGCTTCGCACAGCTCGAAGCCCAGCCACGCGCATTGCAGATAGACACAGGTGTTCATTCAGATCGTGGCTGTCGAGTCCCTCAATGGCAGGCTTCAAGATGTGCGTAGTCGCCATGATGCCGCGGGGTGCGCCCCAACCCTGTGTGGGGTCAAGGAGTAGGGCTGTCTTCGCCTGAGCTCCTGCGAGGCTAAACCTGCCGCCGTGGCGGGTTCCGAGCCACGCAGTGCTGTCGGCTCTAAGTTCGCGCAGCCGCTGTGCCACGTCAGATTCGGTGAGCCACTCGACATTGAGATCCTGTGAATCTTGAGCGCGTACTGCCTCAAGACGGTCCGGCGTTATTAGGCGCACCGCCCCGGGGTAGTCTTCGCCTACTGGTGTGGCAAGCATGGAGAAGGCGGAACCACTCGACACGTGAAACTGTCTCGCCCAACGGTTAAGTACGGCGTCGTTGTCAGGAAGAAGACCCCACAACCACGGTGCTATTCGGCTGTCTGGGTGGGAAGCCACTTGCTTGGGCATCGACACAGACAACGGGGTCGCCGTAGCGAGGTCGGCGTAGCGTGGGTTGTACTCGAAGCTGAGTTTGCCGCCAACCAGCTGGCTCACTGTGCCAGCGTGATCCAGTCCCATGAACAGCTGGAGCTGCTTGCCGCTCATAGGCTTCCCTGGTCGTAGTTGTCTAGGACCTCGTCTAGGTCGAGGTCGTTGGGACTCGGGATTCCATCAGGGTTGAGGGTGGTCGGCGCGGGATCCTCTGGGGCGACCAGGTGAAGAGTAAGTCCCAGCGCCTCGAGAACTGCGAGGACGCTGCGCAGCTCTACGGTGAGCTTGCCTGCCTCGAGGTCCGCTATGAAGGTACGGGAGACGCGCGCCTTCGCAGCAAGCGCAGCTTGGGTTAGCCTGAGCTGACCTGCGGCGGCCGCGCGCCGCCGCAGCTATGTCCTGCAGCGCTGTAACTTCCATCGTGCTCCTTGCAGTCTGCGTGTCCCAGGCAGCAGCCGTACGGCGACAAAGACATAATGTAGCCGTACGGCGACAAAGACATAATGTAGCCGTACAGCAACAAGCCGCGTCACTGACCCCCACCCGGCTACTGACCGGGGCTGGTCCTGGGAGGCCAGCTGACCCTTGGCTGATGCGAGCCACAACGAGGGCTCCTGGGTCCCGCCGAGTTGGCGCACGCGGAGGGACGCACTGCCGGGTTGTTTAGTCACTAAACGCTAAGCGGCAGCGCTAGCGAGCGAGGCTCCGCTCCGCGTGCTCACATGCGCTTTGGGGCGAACATGCTCCGATGTCGAGGGACGAGCGCTCTGGCGGCTGAGGAGTCGCTGCCAGCCGGGGCGCTTCTCGAGTGCAGTGGTCGCCGTTCTGAGGGCCTCGGCCAGCTCGAGCAGGTCGCGGTCGTAGACGCGGCCGCTCTCGATCTGCTTGACCAGCTCCTCGAGGTGCCTGTGCCCAGCCGCGGCCCTTCGGCATGACCTCGACGGTCACCTTCTCGATCCGCGGGACGACCTTCTCGACTTCGACCTCGACCACGCGGTCCACGACCTCGACCGGGACGCCTCTCCGAGGCGTTGGCTCGCCGCTGTTCCCAGGCGCGGTGGCGGCAGTTCGCCGAGCACCACTTCGGTAGTCGTCCGGTCGGCTGCACCTCGATCGGTTGTCGGCACCAGCCGCAGGGGATGGTCTGGCCGGGGATCCGGCGGGGCCTCTTCGTGTTGGTCATGTCGCCCCTTCCACAGGAAGCGCGAGCGGTTTCGTTTCGTGGCAACGGGTCGCCTTCGACCCGCGCCGATCACTGAGTGCATCGGGTGTGTGCCAGTTGCTCTTCTGACTCGTGGTGAGTCGTGCCGCGGGTTGGGATCGACCCGTTCTCTTCCTCGAGCGGCGTCGGCATTCGTGCCGCGTGGCAGTAGCGAAGGACGTCGATCCGCGAGCGCCGATCACGCCCGGTCGGCGATGCGGCTGAAGGCGTCGAGGTTCTTCTGGTCGCTCTCGGGCAGGGAGTGCAGGTACTTCTGCGTGGTCTGGATCTGGGCGTGGCCCAGGCGCTCCATGACGCCGACGAGGTCGGCGCCGCCGGCGAGGAGCCAGGAGGCGTGGGCGTGGCGGAGGTCGTGCACGCGGACCGGGAAGCTGATGCCGGCCCGCTCGACGGCCGGGAGCCAGACCTTGGTGCGGAACGTGTTGCGGGAGATCGGGGCTCCGCCGGCGCGGTCGGTCGACGGGAACAGCAGGTCCTCCCGGCCGAGGTCCATCCGCTGGATGCGTGCGGCGAGACGGTCGAGCAGTCCTTGACGGACTCCGATCACTCGCGGCGCGTTGTTCTTCGGGTAGGGCTTGACGACGTTGCGGTCGCCGGTGGGGGAGTGCCGCTTGGAGATCTCCACGATGGTCTCCTGGACGGTGACCACGCGTCGAAGGAAGTCGATGTGCGCCGGTCGAAGTCCAGCGAGCTCTCCCCAACGCATGCCGGTCTCGATGCAGGTCTGGACGAAGTCCTGGTAGCGCTCGGGGATCTCGGCGTAGAGGCGGGCGTACTCCTCGGGAGTCAGCGTCTGGTTCTGCTTCTTGATGATCTTCGGGAGCTCGGTCTCGGTGCACGGGTTGAACGGGATGATGCGGTCGCGGACGGCACGGCGGAACACCGAGTGCAGCATCACGTGGTTCTTCTTGATGGTGACCGGGGAGATCTTTCCTTCGTTCGACACCTTGGTCACCCAGGCCTGCACGTTCGAGGGCAGGATCCGCTTCATCGGCATGTGACCGAAGAACGGCAGGAAGTGCGCGTGCAGGATCGAGACGTAGGCCTGCCGCGTGCTCAGCTCGAGGTGCCTGCTCGGGAGCCAGACCTCCTCGACGTACTGCCGGAAGGTGATCTCGCCGAGCGCCGGGTCGATCCAGCTGCCGTCCAGGACCTTGTGCTCGAAGTGCCCTGCGGCTCGGAGCGCTGCTCGCTTGGAGGAGTACGTGCCGGCCGACCTGGTCTTGCCGTCGGGGGAGCGGTAGTAGCCGGTGAAGTGGGATGATCCATCTGAGGAGAGTCGCTCCCGAGACCAGGCCATCCGGACCACCTCCTCACCCCTCGAGCGGCCACCCGAATCGATCCTTGACCGCACCTTGACCGCAAACGCTGCCACACGGACCCGGATTCGGGTGGACGGCGCTGGACGGCCTTGGAATCGAGATTAGGCCTCTGACCTGCGGTTTTGCAACGAGTCTAGACGTCAGCGGTCGTCGGCGGAAGGCCTCGAAAAGTAGTTGAAGGCCGCTCATAACCCAGAGGTCGCCTACTCGCCGCCGCTGGTCTTCTCCGCGGGTATTTGATGCTCGTCAGCCAACTCTTGTCGTAGGAGAGTCGAGGTAGGCCCTCGGGACGTCGACGCCGGAGGAGTTCATCATGGCTGTGCAGCAGACGGAGTCACTCCACCCGCAGCGCAAGGAGATCGCCAGGTTTCTGTTGTCCAGAGGGCTGATGCCCGAGACGGGGGAGGCCATCGCTGAGGCGTTGGAGGTCGACCTGGGTCGCGGCGAGAAGATCAGCTTCCCGGACGGGCTGACACCGGTGCCTCATCCGATCGACCCGGCGCCGGCGGTCGACGCGCCGCTGCCGAGGGCTGACGTCGTCGTGATCACGTGGACGGTCGACGAGGTTGCCGGGCTGGCGCACGTGTTGACGCCCAAGGTCTCTGCGGACAGGTGGCACCGCTACGCCCGGAACTTCGACACCTACCGACCCGACATCCGGCCGCACGCGCCGGCCGCGACCTCGGGCCGTCTGGGTTCGTACATGCCCACGACGGTGGGCGAGACCAGCGTGCTCTGCATGAAGTCCGAGCTGCACCTGAACCAGGACGGCGTGAAGACCGGGGACGGTACGGCGACCTTGCCGGTCAAGGACTTCTTCAAGCAGATCATCGAGGAGGTCAAGCCCAAGGTCGTCTTGACCATCGGGACGTCGGGGTCGGTCTACGACGCCTTCGGCCTCGGGGACGTGGTGGTCACGCGGGCCGCGAAGTTCCGCCTGCAGAACGAGTTCCGCAACGAGGCCTTCAACGGGAAGGCCTACAGGTCGAGGTGGACGATCCCCGACTCCCGGTTCGCTGACGCCACCAAGCTCATGCACCAGCTCGCGGCCGAGGTGGTCGAGCCGCCGTTCGGTCCCCCCACCGACCGCTACGACTTCACCGGCAGCCTGCTCCAGACGCCCGCGAACGACCCGAAGATCCGCCGCGACGGCGTCGACATGCCCGCGTACCACCCGATCCTCACGACCGACTACTTCGAGTACGGCACGACAGCGAACCGGCTCGACAAGGAGGGGGCAGCCGTCGAGATGGGTGACGCCGCGCTGGGCCTCGCCGTCTCGGAGCTGACCGAGCCGCCCAAGTGGGCCGTGGTGCGCAACATGTCCGACCCCACGATCAACGGCGTCCTGCCGGCGAAGCAGTTCCCTCTCAACGAGCAGACCACCTGGGCGGTCGGCTACTACACGGCGTACGGCAAGTGGACGAGCACGCTCGGCGCGCTGGCCACGTGGGGCATCATCGCCGGCCTGGACGACCGGGCGGCCGTCGGCTCACACTGATCGGAGTGCACTGCTCAGGCGTGGTCGTCGTCGACGGGCACGCCCCGCTCGAACGCCGCCGCCAGGTTGCTCGGCTCGTAGCCCAGCTTGGCCCTGCGGGTCGCGGCGGCGGCGCTGATGCGTTCGTTGCCGTGTTCCTGCACGCCGATGGGTCGGACGTACGGCGCGACGAGGTCGTAGATGCCGCTCCGTGACGTGTGCGCCTCGGCCAGGGGGTCCGGCGCGATGTCGACCTCGGTGGTCTGACCTGGATCCACGTCGACCGGCGGCCCGGTGCGCTCCGGTGGCTCCACGACCTCGAGGCCGAAGCTGCGGGCCCGGTCGATCATCCACCGGAAGGTGACGTCGGACAGGCCGGCCTCCTGGTAGCCGCCACCGACGTCGGAGTGGACTCCGGGGAACCAGGCCTGCTCGAGGTGCTGGCTCCCGGCGCCGGGCTGCTGGGCCCAGAGCGTCGGCTTGAAGGCGTCCCGTTGCTCGTCGATCGCCAGGGCGTGGCAAGCGGCGTCGACGTGGGTGGAGAGGTCGGTGTCGTGGAAGGCCCAGCGGTGGCTGAGCAAGGACCACGGCAGGCGCAGGAGCTTGATCGGTGGCTCGGGGATGCCGAGTGCGCCGACGGTGTCCCAGACGCCGATGAAGCGGACCCGCGGCTGGTAGGAGTAGGCGTTGCGGAAGAGCGTGGACGCCGTCCCCCGAGGGCTCTCGGCCCGGGCCCGGTACAGCCCGTACGCCTCGTCGATCCGGTCCCGGTTCTCCGGGCGCAGGATCCCGCAGTTGCGGACGAGGCCGGCGACGCTCCGGGCGGTGTAGGCGCCCCGGCTGAACCCGAACAGCCACAGCTCGTCGCCGTCGGCGTAGTTGTCGATGAGGAACCGGTAGGCATCCAGCACGTTGGCCGACAGGCCCACCCCGAGGGCGCCTCCGGTCAGGTGGTCCCAGCGGCTGGTGCCCACGCCTGCGTGGTAGTACACGCGCTGCCCGGTCCCGTGAGCGTCGGTCGGCGGGACCGACAACGCGAGCTTGGTGACGTTGGTGGGCCTGGCGATGCCCTTGGAGGCTTCGTCCGGCGTGTTCCACGTCCCGTCGCAGCAGACGACCAGCCGCTTGGAGTTCGTCGTCATCGATCGGCCTCGGCCTACAGGGTCTTGGCCTGCTGCCGGCGCAGGCTCGTGCGGCTGAAGGCCCCGGTCTTCATCTCCTTGCGCCACTCGGGGAACTCGTCGCCGAAGACCTGGTGCTCCTTGCCCTCGGTGGCGTAGACGACGTAGCCGCCCTTGAGGATCGAGAACGAGGCGGAGAGCAGTCCCAGCTTGTCGAACCTCGTGGCCTTCTTCTGCACGGCCAGCGGGTCGAACCACGCCGGCGTCACGAAGTTGGAGACCGAGACGCCATTCACCTCGTAGGTGGGCGCCTCGACGGGGTCGCACACCTCGAAGCTGTACGCCTTGCCCTGGTCGCCATTGGCCCACAGGTTGCAGTTCGGGTCGATGTAGAGCTCGAGCACCTCGTGCGAGAGCACGCTGGACACGCTCCAGTCACCGGTGAGCACCTCAGCGTGCGAGTCGAGCTCGGGCTTGGCCGCGACCACGCCCCACAGCCGACCGCCCTTGTCCTCGGTGTGGAAGCCCAGGACTCCTTGGGGCGCATCCTTGGCCGTGTCGACCAGGGTGATCGCGTGTGCGTTCGCCGGCACCTCGCCGGCGTCCTTGTAGAAGATGACGGCGGCCGGGCTGCGGTCCCACAGCGGCGCGACGTCCAGCTTGACCTGACTGGCGATGGCCTGGGTCATCGTCTTCACCTGGCTGTCGGTCACCAGGGTGGATTGGTTCAAGACGGCGATCAGCATGCGACTCTCCCATGAGTACGGCGTTCTAGAGGTGGTGTGGCCTCCTGCTGTACGAGTCCGGACGCCCCGTGCTGGATACAGAGAACGGCGCCGCCCGGACGTCGGCTCAGATTCACTGTGCTCCGGCCCGTCATCGCTTGGCAATGATCGGCTGCCACGAGATGGCCACGTCTCATGGGCAACCCCTACCGGAGGCTCACCCTCTGCCCCGACCGGCCGTCTACTGGACCGAGTACGAGTCGAAGGTGAGGGTCAGGGGGGAGGCGCTGGTGACGTTGGAGGAGCCGGGGGCGACGTAGCCCCAGATCCCGACAGAGCCGGGGTTCTGGAGGTTCAGCGTCGGGGCGGTCGTGCCGGTGTCGGTCTTGGTGACCTGCCAGGTCGCGGGCTCGGTGCCGGCGGAGGGCCAGGCCTTGGCCGAGATCGTGACCGGGTTGGTCCCGGTGACGTTGATCGCGATCGTGTACTTCGTGCCGGCCGTGATCGTGCCCGGCAGGGCGAAGCTGGCCATCCCGATGCTGTCGCGCAGCAGCCACAGTCGGGCGTTCCCGTTGCCGTCCAGGGTCAGCCGGGCGAGGTACTCGTCGGCGCCCACGCGCCGGCCGACGACGCCGACGTAGAGGCTGTCGCCCGTGCCGGTGCCGGTCGGCACCGTGCTCAGGGTGAACTCCGTGGAGGTCGTCGCGGACGACGAGGAGACCGACCCGAGCAGCGCTCGTTGGGTCGAGCTCGGCGGCAGCAGCATGGTGCCCGCGCCCGGGGTGACGGCGAACTTCGCGGCCTGCCCGGTGGCGATGGTCCACGGTCCGCCGACGTCGGCGGTGCCCCAGCCGCTGGTCGCGGTGCGGTTGAAGGTGTCGTTGGCGATGAAGCTGACCGCGCTCACCATGACGTTCTTCGAGGTCGTCGAGGTGGCATTGGAGTTGTCGGTCACCGTCAGCGTCACCGTGTAGGTGCCCGGGGCGGCGTACTGGTGGCTCGCCGTCTTGCCGGACGCGGTGTTCGTGCCGGACGACGGCTCACCGAAGTCCCACGCGTAGCCGGTGATGGTGCCGTCGGAGTCCGTGGACCCCGAGGCGTCCACGTTCGCGGTGGTGCCGTTGGTGGTGTAGCTGAACGACGCCGTCGGCGGCACGTTCGGCAGTGTGACCGACACGTTCTGCGTGGTGCTGTCGGTGCCGCCCTTGTCGTCGGTGACCGTCAGCTTCACCGGGTAGGTGCCCGTCTTGGTGTAGGTGTGCGAGGTGGTCTTGCCGCTGCCTGCCGGGGAGCCGTCACCGAAGTCCCAGGCGTAGCCCGTGATCGTGCCGTCGGTGTCGGTCGAGCCGGAGCCGTCGACGTTCACCGTGCCCACGTTGGTCGTGTAGCTGAACGACGCGGTCGGCGGGGTGTTGGGCACGGTGACGGTCACGTTGTTGGTGGTGCTGGTGGTGGCGCCCTTGTTGTCGGTCACCGTCAGCTTCACCGGGTAGGTGCCCGTCTTGGTGTAGGTGTGCGAGGTGGTCTTGCCGCTGCCTGCCGGCGAGCCGTCACCGAAGTCCCAGGCGTAGCCCGTGATCGTGCCGTCGATGTCGGTGGAGGCCGAGGCGTCGACGTTCGCGGTCGCGCCGCTGACGGACGAGCTGAAGGAGGCGATCGGCGGCACGTTGGTCGACGTGCCCCGGCCACTGGCGTTGTAGTGGTTGAGCACCTGCGCCGCGGTGAGCGTCGAGGGGTTGACCGAGTAGTCGTCCAAGGAGCCGTTGAAGTACTTGCCGCCGCTCCAGGTGTAACCCCCGCCGACGCGCCAGTAGCCGCCGTAGCTGATCGCGGTGGTGCTGGTGGCAGCGCTGTTGGTGCCGACCGCCTTGCCGTCGACGTAGAGCGTCGTGCCCGTCGAGCCGAGGGTGGCGACCGCCTGGTGCCACGCACCGTTGTTGTACGTCGTCGGCGAGGTGATGATGCGGCGCCCGCTGGTGCTGGTGCCGCTGGTGAGCACACCGAAGCTCACGCGCCCGGCGGTGTCCATGTAGATCATCCGGTCGGCCTTGACCAGGCCCTGGCTCCCGGTGGCATCGCCGGTCGAGGCGTCACCGTAGCTCGCGAGCACCCCGCCAGCCCCGGAGGTGGTCTTGAACCAGAGCTCCTCGGAGAAGGTCGTCGGCGCGTAGAGCAGGTTGGTGCTGACGATCTCGCCGTTGATGGTGCCGTCGAAGCTCGAGGCCGTGTCGCCGGTGTTGGTCAGCGCGCCAGCGGTGCCGCGACCTACGCCCGTGCCGGCGACCGGGTCGTCGGCGCCCGACATGTCGTTGGTGGTCGTCGTGGTGTCGTCGAGGCGCCAGTACTTGCTGGCTCCGTCACCGATCACCGTCGCGGCGTACGGGTCCAGCGTGCTCGCGCCGGAGACCGTCACCGTCGCCCAGCTCGAGTTCACCACGTTGTTGTCGCTGTCGAGGATGCGTACGGCGTACCTGTTGATCGCCCCCGGCGGCTGGTTGGTGTCGGTGAAGGACATCGACTGCCCGCTCCACTGGGTGGCCGTCTGCGTGGTCTCGTAGATCTTCGTGTTCGTGTCGTTGCGGAAGAGCTGGTAGGTCAACGTCGCGTCGTCGTGGTCCCACAGAGCCGGCCACGAGACGTGCACCTGCCCGGGCAGGTAGCTCTGCGCGTTGGGGGTGAAGTTCTTGCCGCTCTGCGTCATCGGGCCGACCTTGTGCGGCGAGACGCTCTTCATGCCGAAGCGGACGATGCCCTGCTGGGAGATGCCGTCGACCTTGAGGAACTCGCCGCCGAAGAGGACGTAGTCGGAGTTGCCGGTGACGTCCCAGGTCGCCTGGCTCTTGCCGGTGTAGTTGCCCACGACGAACTGCGGAAGGAAGCTGAGCAGCTGGCCGCGCGGCGTGCCCGGGTGGCTGGGGTAGCCGTAGAGGTCCGGGCCGGTGTTGGTGCCCATCGGCGCCTTCGTCCACGCCGTGCCCTGCCACTTGACCCAGGCGTTCGAGGTCGTGCCGGTCTGCGGGAACCCGCCGGAGTCGCCGCAGTAGTGCTTGTGGCTGGCGACGTAGACCACGTCACCGATCGGCGCCGCGTCGTAGGAGTCGCCGTGACAGTCGTCCAGGGTGACCAGCGAGCCGTCGCTCCAGGAGGCCTGGAAGACACCCTCGGTGTTGCCGGTGCCGTTGTAGTTCCACGCGGTGCCGTAGAAGCTCGTCGAGTCCGAGGCCAGGCGCTGGAAGCCGGCGCCCGTTCCGCCGGAGTACACCACGGAGTTGACCGGCAGAGGCAGACCGGCGCCGGTCGAGGAGTTGGCACGGTAGATGCCGAAACCGGGGTTGCTGGAGCCGCCGACACTGGTGAAGTTGCCGCCGAGGACGACCTGGGACCCGTCGGCGGACACCACGATCGACTGCACGGTGTTGTTGTCCACCGGCACGTAGAAAGGCAGGGTCGAGCCGTTGGTCGCGCTGACCGAGCCGTCGCGTGCGCGGGACATGCCGTTGATCGCGGAGAACCAGCCGCTGACGAAGATGGCCGAGTTGGTGGCGGCGACCCCGGTGGTCTCGCCGTTGATGCTCGGGACGACCGTGGTCGAGAGCGCGATGCCGTTGGGGGACCCGTCGGCCGGCAGGTTGAAGACCGCCACGTGGTTGCGCGTCACGGCTGCCTTGCCGGGCATCGTCACGGAGGAGAAGGTGCCGACCACGATCAGCTGGGTGTGGTCGGGGGTGACCGCGATGTCGTTGATCTTCGCGTTGAAGCTGGGAGAGAACGTGGTGTCGAGCGCGCCGGTGGTCAGGTTGTAGGCGAGCATGTTGTTGCGGGTGACCGTGTTGACCCCCGAGGCAGAGCCGAACGGCCGGGCCTTCTGGAAGTCCCCGCCGACGTAGACGGTGTTGTTGACGATGACCTGCTTCCAGACCACGCCGTTGATCTGAGGCGCGGGAAGCACGTCGGCCTGGGCCGTCGCCGGCAGCGCCGGGGTGTCCGCCTGCGCCACTGGCGCGGTGGCGGTCGTGACGGCGACGGTCGAGAGGCCGGCGAGCAGGACGGCCAGAATGGTTCCGAGAATGCTGACCCGAAGACGTTGCACCACTGATCCGCCCAATCCCTGAGAGCGCTACGAGACGCTCGCCGTCCCTGCAACGAGCCCCTTCGGAATCGCTGACGAACGCGAACAAGAACCCCCGCGACCACTATTACCGTGCTGCTCCGGAATCGGCACCGATGCATTCAGGATGTCTAGCCCGCACGGATCCAGAAACGTCTTCGCTGAACGTATTTCGAGCCGTCTCGTTCGACAGGCACCTGGGAAGGTGACCCGGGCACGCTCCATCCCACGGACTCGTGGCGGCGACCGCCCAGGTAGGGCTGGGGCCCGCTTGCTGCCCGCCGAGGACTGCGGTTAGGCTTACCTAACTTCAGATTCCTTCCAGAGAGGCTCTCGTGGGCATCGGCGAAACGCTCCTCCTCGGCTTCATCGCCGGTGCGACCATCCTGATCGGTATGCCGCTCGGGCGGATGAAGCGACCGAGCGAGCCGCTCCGCGTCATCCTCAACGCCCTGGCCGTGGGGGTGCTGCTCTTCCTCCTCTGGGACGTCCTGTCGGCGGCATGGGAGCCGATCGACGAGAGTCTGGCCAAGCACCACGTGGGCGCAGCCGGCCTGGGCCCCGCGGTGGGCTACGGCGTGCTGTTCCTGGTGGGGCTCAGCGTCGGCCTGCTGGGCCTCGCGCAGTACGAGGCCTGGATGGTGCGCCGTGCCGTCCGACCCGGCCCCGCCATCGGGCCCGGCGCGATGGCGCGCGGCGAGCTGACCGCGCGCGGCGTCACCTCCTGGACCCCGGCCCGCCGGCTGGCGCTGCTGATCGCGGTCGGCATCGGGTTGCACAACTTCGCCGAGGGGCTGGCGATCGGTCAGGCCGCAGCGACCAATGAGATCGGGCTCGCCACGCTGCTGGTGATCGGGTTCGCGCTGCACAACGCCACCGAGGGCTTCGGCATCGTCGCCCCGTTGGTGGCCGACAACGAACGGAGCGCCGCGGCGCGCCCGTCGTGGGCGTTCCTCCTCATGCTCGCGGCGATCGGGGGCGGCCCGACCTTCGTGGGCACCGCTGTCGGGCACTCGTTCACCAGCGAGCCGCTGTCGGTCGTCTTCCTCACCCTGGCCGCGGGATCGATCCTGTTCGTGATCATCCAGCTGTTGGCCATCGCGAGCAGGAGCAGCCGGAAGGACCTCGTCTACCTCGGCGTCCTGCTGGGACTGCTGGCCGGGTTCCTCACCGACGCGATCGTCACCGCGGCCGGTGTCTGACCGGTGTCCATGAATATGTGACACTTGCTTGGCAAGTTCGTCAGATGAGTGTAGAACTTATCTGAAGGACTTCCGCACTGAGGAGAGACGCGATGACCTCCACCGACCCGCGCACGGGCGCAGCACCGGCCCCGACCGGTCCGCTCAGCAAGATCGACTACAGCGAGCGCATCCCCAACAACGTGAACCTCGCCGAGGACCGACGCCTGCAGCGCGCGCTCGAGGGCTGGCAGCCGAAGTTCCTCGACTGGTGGAAGACCCTCGGGCCGGCGCTGCCGACCAAGGACGTCTACCTGCGCACCGCCATCGCGGTGGGTCGCGACGGCTGGGCGCACTTCGACCACGTGCCGATGGAGGAGTACCGCTGGGGCATCTTCCTCGCCGAGGCCAACCCCGACCGGGTCGTCAACTTCGGCAAGCACAAGGGGGAGCCGGCCTGGCAGGAGATCCCCGGTGAGCACCGCGCCGACCTGATGCGGCTGATCGTCGTCCAGGGCGACACCGAGCCCGCCTCGGTGGAGCAGCAGCGCATCCTCGGCGACACCGCGCCGAGCATCTACGACCTGCGCAACCTGTTCCAGGTCAACGTCGAGGAGGGCCGTCACCTCTGGGCGATGGTCTACCTGCTGCACGCCTACTTCGGCCGCGAGGGTCGCGAGGAGGCCGAGCAGCTGCTCAAGCGCAACTCCGGCGACCTCGACGCGCCGCGGATCCTCGGCGCCTTCAACGAGGCGACCACCGACTGGCTGCAGTTCTTCATGTTCACCTACTTCACCGACCGCGACGGGAAGTACCAGCTCGGCACCCTCAAGGAGTCGGCGTTCGACCCGCTGGCGCGCACCTGCGAGTTCATGCTCAAGGAGGAGGCGCACCACATGTTCGTCGGCACGACGGGCGTGCAGCGCACGGTCGAGCGCACGGCGCAGGTGATGAAGGAGAACGGCGGCAAGGCCGGCTTCGAGGACGGCGTGATCCCGCTCGAGGTGATCCAGAAGTACCTCAACTTCCAGTTCTCGGTGTCCATGGACCTCTTCGGCTCCGAGCAGTCGACCAATGCCGGCAACTACTACAGCTCCGGCCTCAAGGGGCGCTGGCAGGAGACGCGGCGCAAGGACGACCACGTGCTGCTCGACGACACCCGCACGATGAACTACGTCGAGGACGGCGAGATCAGGCAGAAGGAGGTGCCGATGCTCAGCGCCCTCAACCTCGACCTGCGCGACGAGTACGCCGCCGACTGCGCCAACGGGGTGCGCCGCTGGAACCAGGAGCTCGAGGACGCCGGCCTCCCGGACCGGCTGATGCTGCCGCACGAGGGGTTCAACCGGAAGGTCGGCGCCTACGCCGCCCACTTCGTCAGCCCCGAGGGCGAGGTGCTCGACGAGGCGACCTACCAGGAGCGGGTCGACGGCTGGCTGCCGACGCCCGAGGACCGCGAGCGGGTGGCGGCCCTGATGGTGCCGGAGTACGAGTACGGCAAGTTCGCCGGCTGGATCGCCGCTCCCAAGACCGGCATCAACGACCAGCCCGTCGAGTTCGACTACGTGCACCTCGCCGAAGAGGGCGTGGCCTGAGGTGACCGAGGACTCCGTCGCCGACCTGAGCTGGATCCACGAGGAGGCCCCCACCTGGGACGCCGCCAAGGCCAGGGTCATCGGCGGAGCGCCGGAGGGCGCGTTCAAGCTCACCTTCACCGACGGCGAGGAGCTGCCGGGGGACTGGTGGTCGGCCCGCCGCGCGGACGGCGAGGTGGTCGGCTACGGGCGGCTCGACATGACGTGGGGCGGCGACGCGGAGATCCTGCTCGCCGTCGCCCCGGATGCTCAGCAGGCCGGCGTCGGGACGTTCATCCTCGGCAAGCTCGACGAGGAGGCGGCCGCGCGTGGCATCAACTACATCCACAACCGGATCCGCGACCACGAGCAGCGCGACCTCGTGCACGACTGGCTGGTCGTGCGCGGCTTCCGCGGTCCGGTCGACGGCGACCTGCGCAAGCGGGTCGGGCTTCACCTACACGCCGGCGTACCCCGAGACGCGGCGGCGGAGCGAGACCTACGACGTGTCACAGGACCCGTCGGGCCAGGCGCCCGGTCACGAGGAGCAGGGCGGCTACGTCAACGTCGACGAGCACCAGTACTGAGGCGATCCAGGGCTCAGGTCCGCTCCGAGGCCTGGGCCTGGAGCCGGTCCCACACCTGCTGTGCCTGACGGTGCCACTGGGCGTGGCGGTCGTGGAAGATGGCGGCCGCGCGTGGACCGGGCCAGTCGTGGTCCAGCAGCTCGCGAGGCAGGTCGGGGTCGAGGAACGGGAACCGGCGCCACTCCTGCACGAGCTCGACCTGGGCCGCGAAGGCCTCGTCGGCGCTGGCGGCCCGGCGACCCTCGAAGGCGTCCAGGAACGCCAGGTAGTGCTTCTCCACGTCGTCGAGGTCCCAGGCGGCGTGACTCGAACGCGTCCAGGAACGCCAGGTAGTGCTTCTCCACGTCGGCGAGGTCCCATGCGGCCGCGACCAGCTGGGTCTCGTCGCCGATCCCGGCCGCCGGCCCCACCCAGGCGAAGGACTGGCTGCGCAGCTCCAGGTCGTCGACGACCCGAGCGACCTGGTCGGCCTTCCCGACCTCGGGCGAGATCCACATGCCGGAGTACGGCGAACCGAGACCGAGCCAGGTCAGCTGCGTGCGGAGCCGGTGGCGCAGCCGGCGCTGGGTCTCCGGGATCGAGACCGTCAGCACGAGCCACGGCCCTCCCAGGCGTGCGGCTCGCGCATGAAGCCGTAGATCCGCGCCGTGCCCTCGGTGAGGAGGTCGCGCCCGCGCTCGGTCAGGGCCCAGGCGGTGCGCCGGCCGTGGCGCTCGGACAGCAGGAGCCCCTCGGCGCTGGTGCGCGCCAGTGCCTGGCGGGAGGCGCGGTTCTCGACGTCGAGCCGGGCGAGGGCGTCGAGGACGGTCGAGGTCCACACCGGCTCACCGCGTGGGAGGGCGAACTCCCCGAGGACCGTCAGCAGCAGCGACCGGGCGCTGGCCGAGCCGACCTCGCGACGCCGGCTCACCCGCGGGGCAACGCTCTCGGTCACCGCAGTCTCCCTTCGCCACCCGATCTCGTCCGGACAACGTAGCCGTCGCCACTGGTCGACGTGTGACACGTCGGCTACGCGGCGCGCCAGCGCCGTCGACTAATCATTCCACTAACCCTTGACGTACGACGACAGTTCCGTAGAGTGTTTTCCAGATCGTCCGGACCTGCTCACCGATCGGGGGAAGGTCCGTGTCCGAGGAAGAGGTACCTGAGATGACCGCGGTTCACCACGACGAGCAGGCCGCCCCGTCCGAGGCGGATCCGGCCACCGGCTCCTCGCAGCAGGACCAGGAGTCCACTGCCAGGCCGCGCCGGTCGTCGACTTCGACACCCACCCGGACCGGTACCGCCACTGGCGCATGGAGCGTGGACGGCCCGGTCGCGACCATGACGCTCACGGTCGACGAGAACGCCGGCCTGGTGCCCGGCTACGAGCTGAAGATGAACTCCTACGACCTCGGCGTCGACATCGAGCTCTACGACGCCGTGCAGCGGCTGCGGTTCGAGCACCCCGAGGTCAAGGCCGTGGTGATGACCGGCGGCCTGGACCGGATGTTCTGCGCGGGGGCGAACATCCGGATGCTCGCCCAGTCCAGCCACGCGTGGAAGGTGAACTTCTGCAAGTTCACCAACGAGACCCGCAACGGCATCGAGGACGCCACCGAGAACAGCGGCCAGACCTGGATCGCCGCCCTGAACGGCACCGCGGCCGGCGGCGGGTACGAGCTGGCGCTGGCCTGCGACGACATCGTCCTCATCGACGACGGCTCCTCGACCGTCTCCCTCCCCGAGGTGCCGCTGCTGGGCGTGCTTCCCGGCACCGGCGGGTTGACCCGCGTCGTGGACAAGCGCTTCGTCCGCAAGGACCGTGCCGACCGGTTCGCCACCAAGTCCGAGGGCTACCGCGGGGACACGGCCGTCCAGTGGGGCCTCATCGACGCGACCTTCCCCAAGCGCGAGCTGGGACGAGCAGATCGGCCGAGCGGGCCGCGGCAGCGGCCGCGCGCTCCACGCGGTCCGGGACCGAGGGCGTCGAGCTGACGCCGCTGGACGCGCACGATCGACGGCGACACGATCACCTACCCCTACGTCTCCGCCCACATCGATCGCGATGCGCGACGGGTCGACATCACGGTGGAGGGGCCGAGCGAGGCACCGCCGGCGGATGCCGCGGCGTGCTGGCGCAGGGCGTGGACTACTGGCCGCTGGCCGTGACCCGGGCGCTGGACGACCTGGTGCTGCGGCTGCGCACCAACGAGCAGGACCTCGGCTCGTGGGTCTTCCGCACCCGCGGCGACACCGATCTGGTGCTGGCCTACGACGCGCAGCTCAGCGGAGCTGGCCGACGACTGGTTCGTCAACGAGGTCAACCACTTCCTCAAGCGACTCCTCAAGCGGCTCGACGTGACCAGCCGCAGCCTGATCAGCGTCATCGAGCCGGGCAGCTGCTTCGCCGGGCTGCTGCTGGAGATCGCGCTGGCCTCCGACCGTCAGTACATGCTCGAGGGCGTCTACGAGGACGTGGACCCCGACGCGACCCCCGCCGCGATCGTGGTCACCGAGTCCAACGACGGGCCGTTCCCCATGGGCAACGGGCTGACCCGGCTCGGCAGCCGGTTCTGGGGCCACGACGACCAGCTCGAGCAGGCGCGCGAGCAGCTCGGCGAGCGGCTCGAGGCGGCGGCAGCCGACGAAGCCGGCCTGGTCACGATGGCCCTCGACGACATCGACTTCGAGGAGGAGCTGCGCATCGTGCTCGAGGAGCGCGCCTCGCTCTCCCCGGACGCCCTGACCGGGATGGAGGCCAACCACCGGTTCGTCGGCCCCGAGACGCTGGAGACGAAGGTGTTCGGCCGGCTCACGGCCTGGCAGAACTGGATCTTCAACCGGCCCAACGCGTCCGGGCCGGAGGGAGCGCTGCGGCGCTACGGCTCCGGCCAGCGGGGCAGCTACGACTACAAGCGGGTCTGAGCATGGCCGGGCAGTTCAACGCCGCGCAGTACCTCGTGCACCGCCACCTCGACGAGGGCCGCGGCGACCACGTCGCGGTCAAGGGCAGCGCGAGCGAGCTGACCTACGCCGAGCTCGCCGACGCTGGTGCGGCAGGTGAGCGCGGCCTACCGGAGCCTGGGTCTGCGTCGCGACGACCGGGTGCTGCTGGTCGCCTCCGACGACATCCCGATGCTGGCCGCCATCGTCGCTGCGTTCCACCGCGGGCCTCGTGGCCGTGCCGATCTCGACGATGTTCAACGGCGCCGAGCTCGGCAAGATCATGGCCGACTCCCAGGCGCGGGTCGTGGTGTGCACCGAGGAGTTCACCGACGCGGTCGCCGAGGGACTCCCGGCGGCGCCCGACGTCGAGTTCGTGGTGCAGTGTCGGCGACCCGGGTGCGCTGGCAGGCCCGCATCCCTACGCCGTGCACGACTGGGACTCCTTCGTCGACCTCGGTGCTTCCGACGTACGCCGCCGACGCGGCGCCGGGTGCGATGGCCGAGACCGACGAGGACAGCTGGGCGCTGTGGCTCTACACCTCGGGCACCACCGGACTGCCCAAGGCGGCCATGCACCGGCACGCCAACATCCGCCACGTCTGCGAGACCTACGGCGCACAGGTGCTGGGCATCGTGCCGGACGACTCGACCTTCTCCGTGGCCAAGCTGTTCTTCGCCTACGGCATCGGCAACTCGATGTTCTTCCCGTTCTCGGTCGGTGCCACCACCGTCCTCGAGCCGCGACGGCCGAGCCCCGAGGTGGTGCGCGAGCGGATGGAGCGCGACCGCCCGACGCTGTTCTTCGGCGGTGCCGACGTTCTACGCCGCGCTGATGGCCAGCGACCTCCCCGACGACACCTTCTCTCGGTGCGCTGGTGCGCCAGTGCGGGCGAGGCGCTGCCCGCGCCGTTGCAGCGGCGGTTCACCGAGCGGTTCGGCGTCGAGATCCTCGACGGGATCGGGTCGACCGAGGCACTGCACATCTTCTTGTCGAACCGGCCCGACGACATCAAGCCGGGCACCACGGGGCGGCCGGTGCCCGGGTACGACGTCGAGGTGCGCGACGAGGCGGGCGCGCGTGGCCGACCGGGCAGCCCGGTGCGCTGTTCGTCCGCGGCGAGTCGATCGCGCTGGGCTACTGGCGCCGCACCGAGGCGAGCCGCCAGGTCTTCCAGGGCTCGTGGCTCAGCACGGGGGACACCTACGTGCGCGACGAGGACGGCTACTTCCAGTGCCTGGGCCGCAACAGCGACATGCTCAAGGCGGGCGGGATCTGGGTCTCCCCGGCCGAGGTGGAGAGCCGTCTGCTCGAGCACCCGGCCGTGCGCGAGGCAGCCGTCGTCGGGCTCGCCGACGCCGACGGGCTCGACAAGCCGGTCGCGGTGGTCGTCGCCGAGGGTGCGACGCGCGGAGGAGCTGATCACCTGGTGCCGCGAGGGTCTCGCGCACTTCAAGGCCCCGCGACAGGTCGTCTTCGTGGACGACCCTGCCCAAGACGGCGACCGGCAAGCTGCAGCGGTTCAAGGTCCGGGCGTTCCTGGTCGAGGACGCCGGAGGCCGATGCGGGCCACGGCGCCGTCGGGCTCGCGCCGAGGCGAGCCCGTGACCGGCGCTGCGAGGTCGACGTCCTGATCGTCGGCGCCGGCCCGGTCGGGCTGTACGGCGCCTACTACGCCGGCGTCAGGGGCCTGTCGGTGGCGATCGTCGACTCGCTGAGCCAGGTCGGCGGGCAGGTCACCGCGATGTACCCCGAGAAGGAGATCTACGACATCGCCGCGCTGCCGGTCGTCACCGGCCGCGAGCTCATCGCCGGGCTCCGGACGCAGGCCGGCCAGTACGACCCGACGTACCTGCTGGGACAGGAGGCGCAGCACCTGCGCGGACCATCGACGACGACGGCCGCAGCGCATGGTCGTCGGCACGAGTGCTGGCACCGAGATCGTGTGCGGCGCCGTGATCGTGACCGGCGGGATCGGCACGTTCACCCCGCGGCCTCTGCCCGCGGGGGAGGCGTACCTGGGCAACGGGCTGGAGTACTTCGTGCCGGCCAAGGACGCCTACGTCGGCCAGGACGTCGTCGTCGTCGGTGGCGGCGACAGCGCCGTCGACTGGTGCCTCATGCTCGAGCCGGTCGCCTCCAGCGTGACCCTGGTGCACCGACGCCAGGCGTTCCGTGCGCACGCGGCCAGCGTCGAGCAGGTCAGGGCGTCGAGCGTCGAGATCCTCACCGACGCCCAGGTCGTGGCCCTCGACGGCGGCGACCAGGTCGAGAAGGCGCACGTCGAGGTCCAGGGCGAGGAAGGCCCGCGTGTCGTCGCCTGCCAGCAGGTCGTCGCCGCGCTGGGGTTCACCGCCAACCTCGGCCCGCTGCGCGAGTGGGGCGTCGAGCTGCATGACAACCGCCACCTGGTGGTCGACACGACCATGGCCACCAACATCCCGGGCGTGTTCGCCGCCGGCGACATCACCGACTACCCCGGCAAGGTCCGGCTGATCGCCGTCGGCTTCGGGGAGGTCGCGACCGCGGTCAACAACGCCGCGGTCCACCTCGACCCCGACGCCCAGCTGTTCCCGGGCCACTCGACCGACGAACCGCACGCGGTGCCGGTGCCGGCCTGACCGGCGGACACCTCGCACCAGAGACAAGGAGACAGCATGCCGTACGTGATCGCCAGCCCGTGCATCGACGTCAACGACAAGGCGTGCGTCGAGGAGTGCCCGGTCGACTGCATCTACGAGGGCAACCGCAAGAGCTACATCAACCCCAAGGAGTGCATCGACTGCGGCGCCTGCGAGCCGGTCTGCCCGGTCGAGGCGATCAGCCAGGACCGCCGGGTGCCGGAGGAGGACGAGCAGTTCGTCCAGGACAACCGCGCCTTCTTCACCGAGCCCCTCCCGGGTCGCGACGACCCGCTCGGCGCCCCGGTGGCGCCTCGAAGGTCGGCGACCTGGACACCGACACCCAGCTCGTCCTCGACTGGTAGGCAGGCCATGCTTGACGGACAGCTGCTCGTCGACGCCCACGTGCACGTGCCGGTGCTGGGCTCGCTGCAACCCGCCTGGATCGACTGGGCCCGCGACTTCGGTCCGCGCGGGGATCCTCGACCAGATCTGGGACGGCGACGGGAGGCCGAAGCCGGCCGCGCTCGACGCGCTCTTCGCCGAGCAGGGCGTCGACGCGGCCCTGCTCTTCTGCGAGTACAGCCCCAAGGCGACCGGCTACCAGCGCTTCGACGACCTCCTGCCCATCGTCGAGCACAACCCGGGCGGTTCCGTCCGGTCGCGAACGTCAACCCGCACCTGCACTTCCCGATCGCCGACGAGGTGCGGCGCCAGCTCGACCACGGTGCCGCGGCGCTCAAGCTCCACCCCGTGCACGGGGGCTTCCGCTGTGACGACGCCGGCGCTCTACCCGGCCTACCAGGTGCTGGTCGAGCGACAGGTCCCGCTGGTGGTCCACTGCGGCACGAGCAGCTTCCCGGGCTCGATGAACGAGCTGGCCGACCCGGCGTACCTGCTCCCGGTGGCACGCACCTTCCCCGACCTCGACATCGTGCTCGCCCACGGCGGCCGCGGCTGGTGGTACGACGCCGCGGGGTTCATGGCGCTGAGCCACGAGCACGTGTGGATCGAGCTCTCCGGGCTGCCGCCCAAGCGACTGCCCGAGTACTACCACCGCTACGACCTCGCCCGGCTGGCTCGCAAGTGGATCTTCGCCACGGACTGGCCAGGAGTGCCCGGAACCGCCATCAACGCGCGCGCGGTGGTCGACCTCGGCCTCGACGAAGAGCTCTCGGGGCTCGTCCTCGGCCGCAACGCCATCAGCGTGTACGCAGGGCTGAGCCACCTCGACCAGCACCGCCAAGGAGGATCCCGATGACCTCACCGTCGTCCCGTGCCGAGTACCTCGGCCGCCCCGCCCGCGAGCTCTCCGACGACGAGCTGGAGCAGCAGGGCAAGAACGCCCACGACACCCGCAACTGGGTCTTCCTGCACGGCACCGCCGAGCAGTTCGCGACGCACACGGCGCGGATGCTCGAGCTGGAGGCGGAGTACGTACGCCGCTACCCCAAGCGCACCTGGCAGGGCTCGGGTGGAGCCCCGACCGAGGAGTCCGAGGCGGCCGTCCTGCGCAAGGCGTTGCGCGGCGTCCTCGTCCAGCTCGAGGCCCTGCTCGAGCCGCCGCCGACCGACGTCGAGAGCCTCGACGGAGCCGACGACCCGGCGACGGCACTGCTGCGCCGGATCGCGAGTGCCGAGGGCGGCCGCATGAACAAGCTCGAGGTCCACCAGCTCGCCCGCGAGGTGGGTCTCGACCGGGCCGCGCTCGCCCGCCTCTACAACGACGACCCCGCGCTGCTCAGCACCGACAGGCAGGACCGGGTGATCACCGACGCCGGGCGGTCCGCGCTCCCCTGAGTCCTACTCGGCGCCGTCCTCGGGTGGCTCGAGGTCGGCCGAGAGCAGGATGCATCCCGCGGTGCAGAAGCGGCTCGCCACGATCCAGGCGTCGAGCTCGTCGGGGCGCTCGGAGTGCCGAGCGGCGATCTCGCGCACCTTCACCGGCGCCCCGCAACGCGGGCACGGCGTCCCGGCGTCACGGTTGCGGGAGACGAGGTGCGGCACGCGCCGAGTGTCCGAGCCGTCGTGCCACCGTGCAATGAGTCGTCTCAGCGGCTGGCCGAGGTGGTTCACCCGGGACAGGTGAGGCGTCGATCGCCGCCTCCGGCTCGACTGGTGCACGACCTGAGGAACGGAGTGCCGATGTCAGGGATCTCGGCGGCGCTGGGTGACCTGCTCCCCGCTGCGCTCGGTGTGGCGATCAGTCCCATCCCGATCATCGCGACCGTGCTGATGCTGCTCTCGGCGCGCTCGCACCGGACCGCTCCGGCGTTCGCGGCGGGCTGGATGGTCGGCATCACCGCGGTCCTGGTGATCGTGCTCCTGGTCGCTGGCCCCGACGGCGTCGACACCACGTCCTCGTCGGACACGACGTTCTGGATCCAGACCGCGCTCGGGCTGCTCTTCCTCCTCCTGGCGGCGAACACCCTCCGCAAGCGCCCGCGGAACGGTCAGGCCTCGGCACCCGCCTGGATGAACACCCTGAACTCGGTCTCGCCCGTGGCGGCGCTCGGGTTGGGGGCGCTGCTGTCGGCCGCCAACCCGAAGAACCTCGCGCTCGCCGTGACCGGCGCGGTCGCGATCGCCTCCAACGACCTCAGCACCCCGCAGACGGTGGCATGCGTCCTGATGTTCGTGATCGTGGGCAGCCTGTTCGTCACCGGGCCGGTCGTCGCCCATCTCGTGGCACCCGAGCGGATGTCGGGTCCGCTCGACGCGCTGCGTGGGTTCATGCAGTCCCACAACACCGCGATCATGGTCGTCCTGCTCGGTGTCCTCGGGCTCTCCAGCCTGGGCAAGGGGATCGGCGGCCTCCTGGTCTGAACGGCAGGAGCGGTGCGCCCCGTCAGCGGTACTCGGGGTTGGCGAAGTCGAAGCGCGCTCCGGCGTCCCACTGCGAGCGCTGGTTGCCGTAGGCCGGGACGCCGCCGGCCTCCTTGAGCAACCGGGCCAGGTGCATCAGGTTCCAGGTCATGAACGTGGTGTTGCGGTTGGTGAAGTCGTTCTCCGGGCCACCGCTGCCGGGATCGAGGTACGACGGACCGGGACCGGCCTCGCCGATCCAGCCGGCGTCGGCCTGGGGCGGGATCGTGTAGCCCAGGTGCTGCAGCGAGTAGAGGATGTTCATCGCGCAGTGCTTGATGCCGTCCTCGTTGCCGGTGATCAGGCAGCCGCCGACCCGGCCGTAGTAGGCGTACTGTCCTGCGTCGTTGAGGATCCCGGACCCGCCGTACAGCCGCTCGATGACCTTCTTCATCTCGCTGGAGTTGTCGCCCAGCCAGATCGGGCCCGCGAGCACGAGGATGTCGGCCGCCATCACGACGGGGTGGATCTCCGGCCACGCATCGGTCTCCCAGCCGTGCTCGGTCATGTCGAGGTAGACCCCGGTGGCGATGTCGTGGTCGACGGCCCGCACGACATCGACCGTGACGCCGTGCTTGCGCATGATCGAGGCGCTGGCCTCGACGAGACCCTCGGTGTGGCTCGGCTCGGGCGACCGCTTGAGGGTGCAGTTGATGTAGAGCGCCCGCAGGTCGCTGAAGTCGTAGGGGCTGTCGTCCATGGTCGCTGCCTTCTGGTGGTGGGTGTCCCGAGAGGCCGGTCCAGGACCGCACACGGGCCGTGCCGCCCTGGGAGCAGGATCCCCCGAGGGACCTCCCCGGCGGAAGATGTGGACCGGCTTCGGTCCATGGCGGCACAACAGTCGCCGGCCGAGGAATCCGGATCGTTGGGTGCTCCGAACCACTCTGGACACTGCCGTCGGCGGCGATCGACCGGCGGAGGGGTGGCTCAAGGGTCGGGGAGTGGATGTTCACGCTGGGGCTGATCGGGCTCGTCGGAGGGCTGATCACCGGCATCTCGCCGTGCATCCTGCCGGTGCTACCGGTCATCTTCCTCTCCGGAGGAGCCCAAGCAGCTCGCACCCACGATGTCTCGGGCCAGACCCGTCGCGCCCATGAGCGGCGCCCCTTCCTGGTGGTGGCCGGCCTTGCGCTCAGCTTCTCGGTGATCACGCTGCTCGGGACGCTGGTCCTCGACTCGCTGCCGATCCCGTCGGACGTCATCCGATGGGTCGGGCTGGTCGTCCTCGTCCTCCTGGGAGTCGGCATGATCGTGCCTCGCTTCGAGGAGCTGCTCGAGCGGCCGTTCACCCGGATCCCGCAGCGCCACGTCGACAGCGAGGGCAGCGGGTTCGTGCTCGGCCTGGCCCTCGGCACCGTCTACGTGCCCTGTGCCGGGCCCGTGCTCGCCGCGATCACCGTCGCCGGCGCAACTGGTCGGATCGGCGTCGGGACCGTGGTGCTGACGGTGTCGTTCGCGATCGGCACCTCGATCCCGCTGCTCGTCTTCGCTCTCGCCGGCCGGCGGGTGGCCGAGCGGGTGCGGAAGTTCCGGCGGCACCAGCGCGGCATCCGGGTCCTCGCGGGGGTGGTGGTGATCGCATTGGCGGTGGCACTCACCTTCAACGTGACGGACGCGATCCAGCGCAAGATCCCCGACTACACCACTGCTCTCAACAAGGCCGTCGACGGCGGCGGCAGCCTCGCCAGGGCGCTCGTGCCGGCCCAGGCGAGCGCGTCCCTCGAGGCCTGCAGCAACGCACCCGAGCCGGGCCTGCAGGCCTGCGGCCCGATGCCGAAGATCGTCGGCATCAGCCACTGGTTCAACACCTCCGGGGACCACGCTGTGAGCGCCCAGTCCCTGAAGGGCAAGGTCGTGCTCGTCGACTTCTGGGCCTACTCGTGCATCAACTGCCAGCGCGCCATCCCGCACGTCGAGGCGTGGTACCGCGCCTACAAGGACGCCGGTCTCGAGGTCGTCGGGGTGCACACGCCGGAGTACGCCTTCGAGCGCGTGGCTGGCAACGTGGCCTCGGGTGCCGAACGGCTCGGCATCACCTATCCGGTCGCCCTCGACAACGGCTACCGGACCTGGAACGACTTCGGGAACACCTCCTGGCCCGCGGAGTACCTCGTCGATGCGACCGGCCAGGTCCGCCACGTCGACGTCGGGGAGGGCGAGTACTCGAACACCGAGACGCTCATCCGGCAGCTGTTGGCGAGGGCCCACCCCGGCGCCACGCTGCCGGCCCGCACCGAGGTGGCCGACACCACGCCCCAGAACGACGTCCAGACGCCCGAGACCTACCTCGGCACCGAGCGTGCCCAGCGCTTCGCGGGTCCGGACGGTCTCCGCAACGGCACGCACACGTACGCGGCTCCGCACTCCCTCGGCGCCGACGCGTGGGCGCTGACGGGCGGCTGGTCGGCCAACGGCGAGTACCTCACCTCGGACCAGGACGCGAGCATCGTCCTCGACTTCGACGCCTCGAACGTCTACCTCGACGTCGGCGGCACCGGCACCCTCACCGCGACGGTCGACGGCGCCACGAAGACGTACGGCGTCTCTGGTGCGCCGGACATCTACACCGTCTCGCACACCGGCTCGCCCAAGCCCGGCCTGCTCGTCGTGAAGCTGTCACCGGGGCTGCACGCCTACTCCTTCACCTTCGGGTAGGGCGGCTCCGGGCCGGCAGCGGTGCGCCACCGATCCGCTGGGGGCGTGGCTCCGAACCACTGTCACTCGGAACCCTGAACACCAGGCCCGGTTGGACCGGATCCAGGAAACGGCGGTTGGCGTGCGCGACGAGGTGGAGCCATCGACCGAGGTCGACGCGCGGCCGCGCCCGAGGCGCCCGAGTCGCCCGAGGCGCCCGAGTCGCCCGGGGTGGTGGCCGCACTTCAGCAGCCCGCTCCGGTCGACCGCCGTCACCGCGCGGCTCGGTCGTCTCGTGGGCATCTGCTTCGGCATCTGCTTCGTCACCGGGATGCTGAGCCACTACCAGTACCAGCCGTGGTCGTGGCTCCCCGAGCCCGCGAACCCCCTGTGGGGTTACCGGCTGACGCAAGGGCTCCACGTCGCCACCGGCGTGACCGCGATCCCGCTGCTCCTGGCCAAGCTCTGGTCGGTCTACCCCAACCTGTTCCGTTGGCCGCCGATCAGGTCGGTGAAGCACGCGATCGAGCGGCTCTCGGTCTTCGTCCTGGTCGCCTCGGCCCTGGTCCAGCTGACGACCGGCTTCCTGAACACCCTGGACTGGTACCCGTGGCCGTGGTCGTTCCCCTCCACGCACCGGTTCCTGGCCTACGTCGTGATCGGCTCGATCCTGGTGCACATCGGGATCAAGCTGCCCGACATCAAGTACGGCCTGCAGGCCCGGCTCGCCGAGGCCGACGTGCTGACCGAGGTCCCGTGGCAGGAGAACCCACTCGCCCACAGCAACGCGGGTCTCGTGGGTCCGCCCACCATGCCGGCCCTGGATCGGCGGGGGCTCTTCGTCGCGCTCGGCTCGGGCGTGGCGGCGATCGTGCTGACCACGGTCGGCCAGACGGTCACGCCCCTGGGCCGGATCGGGCTGCTGGCCACGAGGCAGGCCTCGAAGGGACCGCAGGGCGTCCCGGTGAACAAGACCGCCCAGGCCGCCGGCGTCGTCGACCTCGCCCGGCAGCCCGGGTGGACCCTGGAGGTCGACGGCCCGCGCCCGTTCGTGCTGACCCTGGCCGAGGTCGAGGGGCTGGCCGCAGTCGACCGCAGCTTCCCGATCAGCTGCGTCGAAGGGTGGAGCGTGGGCGCCGACTGGCGGGGCATCCGGGTGATCGACCTCGTACGCCGCGCCGGCGGCGACGGCTCGTCGCGCGTCGAGGTCTTCTCGCTCCAGCCCCACGGGGCCTACCGGCACAGCACGCTCGAGGGCCCGCAGGTCTCGGCGGCACTCCTCGCCACCCATCTCAACGGCGAGCGGATCGACACCGACCACGGCTACCCCCTGCGACTGATCGCGCCCAACCGGCCCGGCGTGCTGCAGACCAAGTGGCTCAACCGCATCGTGGTGAGCTGAGGTGCGCAGGTACCGCATCGCCCTCGTCGCGGCCGGATCGCTGCTGCTCCTCTTCGGCGCCTTCCGGCTGGTGACCCAGCTCGACCGCAGTGACCTGATCGCCCTGGGGGAGTGGCTGGTCGCGGCCGTGGTCATCCACGACCTCGTCATCGCGCCGCTCACCGTGGGCACGGGCGTGGTCCTGGGACTCGTCCCGGCGCGCGGGCGTCGTTACGTGCAGGGGGCCCTGATCGTCGCGGCGCTGATCACCGTCATCGCGATCCCGCTCATCCGCCGGCGCGACACCCAGCCGGCGATCAAGGCGATCCTGCTGCGCGACTACGCCGGCAACCTCGCGCTGCTGCTGGGTCTGACGGTCGCCGTCGCCGTCGTCCTCTACGTCCTGCGTGTCCTGCGCGACCAGCGGGCCGAGGGAGACGACGAGGCCGAGGTGGAGCGCGAGCCCACGGTCTAGGAGCTCAGAGGCCGAAGGCGGCGCGCATGTCTGGCGCGTGCTTGGCCTGTCCCAGCGGCGGCTGGCCGAGCACCTCGTCGATGAAGCGTGTCAGCGAGTAGTGGTCGAGGGGAGTGGCCACCACCTTGTGGTGCAGCCGTGTCGAGAGCACGGAGGTGAGCACCCTGTTGCCGGAGTGCTTGTCGTCCTCGTCGGCCGTCACCACGACGGCGAGGCGACCGGTGCGGAAGTCCGGGCTCGCCAGCACGGGGCCGAGCTGCTGCTGCAGGTAGGCGTCTGCCTCGGCGAGGGTGCCGTCGTGCGCGTCGTGGTCGAGGTCGGGGATCAGGAAGCCGACGTTCGGCAGGGCATCGGCGCGAGCGGCTGCCGCGAACGTCGCCGTGTCACGGTCGTGCGCGCGGCAGCCGGCGCGCCCGGCCTCGAAGTAGACCCAGGGGTTGTGCCGCACGGCGTAGGCCCGGCCGGCGCCCTGCGGACGGCTGTCGGTGTCGCACGGGACGGGCATCGACTGGGCGTAGGTGCCAGCCGTCCTGCCCGCGTGCAGCGCCTGGTCGAAGACCGACTCGGCGCGACCGACCTTGCCGGCGTTGATGGCGGGGGAGGCGTCGTCGGTGACCCCGAAGGTCGAGCCCCCGGCGATGGCGAGGTAGTTGGGCTCGCTCGGATGGGTGAGTGCCCGCCAGTCCGTGGCATACCCGTAGGTCTCGGAGAGGTGTGCGAGGTACGGCATCCCGGCGCGCATCTGGTCGAGGGAGTGGTTCTCCTCGATGACCACGAGCACCTTGGCGATGGGGACCGACAATGCGTGCGGGGCCCGCACGTGGGCCGAAGCCGAGGCGGTCTTGCTGGGCGAGGGGGTCTTGCTCGGCGTGGGCGTCGCGCTGGGCGTGGACGTCGCGGAGGCCGACGGAGCGGACGTCGCCGGTGCCTGCTGCGACGACCCGCACCCGGCGACCAGCAGCAGGCCGGCAACGGCGGCGGCCGCGGTTCGTGCGGTACTCGGTCCCGTCATGCCTCCACCCTGACCCATCCGACTGAGCAGGACCTGACGGCCGGACCAGGCGGACGACACACCGAAAGGTCTCCGGGCTGCACTGCGTGTCTCCGGTGAGACCGGCGCGGAGCGCGAGGCGACGTAGCCCCCGCGTCAGCGAACGACCGGTGCGGCAGCCTCGGCGCTCAACGGGCCGACCGCACCCGGTTCGGCGTCCGGCACCAGGTGCTGGGTCGAGCGCGAGGGAAGGGTGAAGCTGAACAGGCTGCCGTGGCCGAAGGGGTTGTCCTCGACCTCGATGGTGCCGCCGTGGCGCTCGACGATGCGCTGGCAGATCGCCAGGCCGATGCCGGTGCCGGAGTAGTCGCCCACGTGAGCGCGCTGGAAGTTCTCGAAGATGTCGCGGCGCCGGTCCGGGGGCACGCCGATGCCGTTGTCGCAGACCATCACGCACACGAAGTCGCCGCGGTCGACGGCGCTCACGTCGATGCGGGGGCGCGTGCCCGGCGCGACGTACTTCACCGCGTTGCCGATCAGGTTGTCGAGCAGCTGCCGGGTCAGGGCGACGTCGGCGAAGACCTGGAGACCCGGCTGGACCGAGATCCTCGGCCTGCTGCTGGCCTCGCGTCGCATCGAGGCCACCGACTCGGCGAGCCCGCTGAGGTCGACCGGCTCGAGCCTCAGGGCCTGGTCGCGGGCGACGGTGTAGGAGAGCAGGTCGGTGATGAACTGCTGCATCTGGGTGGCGGCGTCCTGGATGCGGGAGACCATCGCGGTCCCGTCGGCGCCGTCGACCCTGCCCAGCGCGAACTCGTCCAGCAGCGCCTCGGCCCACCCGTTGACCACCGACAGCGGGTTGGACAGGTCGTGGGCGACCACGCCGGCGAACGCCGCGAGGTTGTCGCGCTCGCGACGGTCGTCGGTGACGTCGCGGAAGTTGACGACGGCGAGGCCGGACTCGGTCGGACGACTCGGCGGCAGGTGCGTCGCGCCGATCTCGAGGACGACCCCCTCCGGGTTCTCGGGGCTGCGCACGAGGAAGTCGCGGACCGGGACGCTCTCGCCCTCGAGGGCTCGGGCGTGGGGGAGCTCGGGCACCTCGACCCGGCGCCCGCCCGCCTCGAAGATCCCGTACGTCGGTCCGGGCAGCGCGGCGTCGTAGGCGAGCTTGCGCGGGACGGCGAGGATCGAGTCGGCGGCGCGGTTGCGGATCAGCTCGGTGCCGTCGGCGCGTAGCACGACCACGCCCTCGCGGAAGTTGGCGATCACCGCGTCGAGCAGGGCCGAACGCTCCTCGGCCGCCGCCTCGGCCGCTTCGGCCCGCGCCACCGCATGCTTGCGAGCCTGGACGCTGATCGCGACCGCGGCGCCGGTGATGACCATGACGCAGGCCAACGCCTGGGCGATGGCCGCACTCGCCAACGCTCCCTGGTCGGCGGCGAACTCGCCGAGCCCGCTGAGGGCGAGCAGCATGCCGACCAGCCCGCAGAAGAAGCCGTGGATGGTGGCGGCGAGGGGGGTGAAGCGCAGGGCCACCCACACGGTCACCAGCAGCAGCGAGAACTTGACGGGGACGGCGAGGAGCATCACGAAGGACCCGCCGGTGACCAGGACCACCGAGGCAGCCTCGAGCTGGCGCATCAGCGGCATCCGGCGTAGCTGGTCGAGGGACTCGCGCCACAGGCCGGCGCCGGACCTCTCGATCGCGGGTCCGAGCTGGAGCCCGATCAGCCCCACGCTGACGATCCAGCAGTAGTTGCGGATCCAGGTCATCACGATGCCGACCGGGGGGAGCGCCGGCACCAGCCCCAGACCGTGCGAGCGCAGCGCCGCGTAGACCGTGGCGCCCACCGCGGCCGCGGCGAGGAAGCGGCTGACGTCACGCAGGGTGGAGAGGGGACGCGAGCCGCCCGAGCCCCACAGGTCGGGACACCAGCGACGCATCAGCATGATCGTGACGAGGGGCTGGATGGGGGTCATCGCAGCGGCCAGGAGCAGCTGGTGCGGGGTCGCTCCGCCCACGAGCGCGGCGAGCGTGGCGACGGCGCTCAGGGCGGGCACGTCGACGAGCCAGCGCCGCTTGCGGACCCCGCTCGCCAGCCACAGGTAGGCGAGCCCGGTCAGCGGCGAGATCAGCACCACCTGGATGTGGGCGAGCATGGTCGCGCGTGCGACGAGCGCGGCCGCGAACGCCACGACGGCCCACCCGAGGAGTCGCCCCGCGCCAGGCGCACGGGTGCCCTTGCTCCTACCCACAAACATGAAGTTTGTACGAGTTTCACCCCAGCCGCACGCAAAACGGACAAATGTTGCGTCTGTGGGGGGCGGGCTAGTCTCCCCGTAGCCGGAGGAGGCCGACATGATCCTGGTGCCCAGACAGCTGCAGCGTGCAGGGATGACCGGTCCGGTCCCGTACTACGGAGGCCGACTGACCCCCGCGCACATCTACTCCCTCCAGCACCCGGACGAACCGACGCCGCCGTCGCTGCGGCTGCCGCCGATGACCCGGTCTGCGGCCACCCCGAAGGAGCCGAAGGCCCTGCGGCAGCTGCGCAAGCTGCACGAGAAGGGCGTCATCACCGACGAGGAGCTCGCGACGATCTCGGCGAGGATGCAGCCGTGAGCACCGGGCCGGTGCAGGTGCTGGTGCTCGGCTTCGAGGAGCCCCACTTCGACGGGTCGGCGCTGGCGGAGCTCGCGCGTCTCGGTGAGGCGGGCGTCGTACGTCTCGTGGACCTGCTCGTCGTACGCCGGGCCGCGGACGGCTCGCTGGAGACGGTGGAGTCCCACCTCGAGGGGCACGGCGACCTGGCGGCGAGGTTGCTCGGCGCCGGCGCCGAGGGCGCGGACCTCGGGGGCGACGAGACCTGGTCGCTGGCCGACGTCGTCCCCGAACGGGGCGTTGCGGTGGTGGCCCTGATCGAGCACCTGTGGACCGGCCCGCTCGCCGCTGCGCTGGAATCGGGTGGGGCGACGCTGCTCGAGGAGACCTGGCTCTCCCAGCAGGACCGCGCCCTGCTCGCCGCGCTGGAGGCCTGACCCGGCCTCGCCACCGGGCGGTCAGTCGCGCAGTCGCGCGACCAGCTCGACCTCGACGGCGATGTCGAACGGCAGGGCTGCCATGCCGACCGCGCTGCGCGAGTGCCGGCCGGCGTCGCCGAAGACCTCCACCAGCAGGTCCGAGCACCCGTCGATGACCGCGGGTGTCTGGTTGAAGCCGGGGGCCACGTTGACCATGCCGAAGACCTTGATGATCCGCTCGATGCCGTCGAGACCGATCTCCGCGTCGAGGGTGGCGAGGATCGAGAGAGCCGTCATGCGGGCAGCGCGTCGTCCGTCCTCGAGAGTCAGGTCTGCGCCGACCTTGCCCTGGACCATGGTCGTGCCGTCGACCGGCCCGTGACCGCCGACGTGCACCAGCCCGTCGTCGACGGTGGCCGCGAGGTAGTTGCCTGCCGGCGGCATCGGCGGTGGCAGCACGATCCCGAGCTCCTGTAGTCGTTGCGTGATCACGGCCGGGAGCCTACGGCCGTGACGCACCGACGGCTCTTCACGCTCCCGTCAGCCGGGCTCCCCACGGTCCGCATCCACGAGCACAGCCCTTGCGGTGCACTCCGTCGGCGTCACCAGGTCCTTCGGCAGCGTCCGAGCCGTCGACGACATCACGATCCACGTGCCCCTCGGTGAGGTGTCGGCGTCCTCGGACCAACGGCGTCGGCAAGACGACCTTCCTGCGCATGCTCTTCGACCTGATCAAGCCGGACGCCGGGTCGATCAGCGTCTTCGACCGCGCGCGGTTCTACCCCTCCCTCAGCGGACGCCAGAAGCTGGAGGGCTCGCACTCCTCGACGGCGGGGTCCGCGTCCACCCCGAGCTCGCGAAGAGCAGCGGCGGCCCGGCTTCACAGGGTTCCCACAGGCTACCGACACGGTTCGCCTCGGGATCGTGACCGACGATCCTCCTAGTACCTGCCGAGGAGAGGATGGACCGTGACGATGCAGGCCCCTGCCGTGCCCGGTGCCGGCGCTGCACCCGGCCGGGAGGCGATCGGTCGCCGGGCCGGCCTCGACGCGGCTGTCCGCCTGGCGGCCACCAGCATCCTCTGGCTCGCCCTGCTGCTGGTCACCTACTGGTGGGTCGAGGGGCGCGGCATCCAGGACCTCGGCGGCTGGGCGACCGGGCTCGACTCGGTCGGGCGGCTGAGCGGGCTCGTGGCCTCGGTGCTGCTGCTCGCCCAGGTCGTGCTCATGTCGCGCCTACCCGTGCTGGAGCGTGCCTTCGGCCAGGACCGGATCGCGCTCATGCACCGCCTGGTGGGGCTGGCCTCCTTCGACCTGATGGTGCTGCACGTCGTCACCATCACGTGGGGGTACGCCGCCGGCTCGTTGCGACGTACGCCGGCGACGCTGTGGGACCTGAGCGTGAACTACCCCGGCATGCTGCTCGCCGTCGCCGGGACGGCCTGCCTGGTCATGGTGGTGGCGACGAGCATCAGGGCTGCCCGGCGCCGTCTGCGGTACGAGTCGTGGCACCTGCTGCACCTCTACGCCTACCTCGGCGTCGGGCTCGCCCTTCCCCACCAGCTGTGGACGGGCCAGGAGCTGGTCTCCTCGCCCGCTCGCGCCGCGTTCTGGTGGACCGCCTGGGGCGCCACCGCGGCGCTCGTCGTGGTCACGCGGCTGGGTCGTCCCCTCGTGCTCAACCTGCGGCACCGGTTGCGCGTCACGGACGTCGTGCCCGAGGCCCCCGGAGTCTGGTCGGTGCACCTGAGCGGTCACCGGCTGGACCGCCTGCGCGTCGAGGCAGGGCAGTTCCTGACCTGGCGCTTCCTGGACCGCGCGGGCTGGACCCGGGGACACCCCTACTCGCTCTCCGCGGCGCCCGACGGGAGCAGGTTGCGCATCACCGTGCAGGCCGAGGGTGACGGCAGCGCGAGCATCACCCACCTCCGGCCCGGCACCCGCGCGCTCGTGGAGGGCCCGTACGGACGGCTGAGCGCACGCGCCCGGACCCGCCCGAAGGTGGCGTTCATCGGTGCGGGCGTGGGCGTCACCCCACTGCGAGCGCTCGCCGAAGGACTCGACTACGGGCCGGGTGACGCGGTCTACCTGGAGCGCTGCACGACGCACCCGCTCTTCGCCGCGGAGACGGAGCGACTGGCGCACGAGCGCGGGCTGCAGCTGCTGCGGCTCCCGGGCCACCGCCGCCACCCGGGCTCGTGGCTCAGCCGGCACGGCGGCGCGGTCGACGACGTGTCCGCGCTGCGGTTCTGGGTCCCTGACATCGCCGAGCGCGACGTCTACGTGTGCGGCCCGCCTGCGTGGACCGAGCTCGTCCGCAGCACCCTCCTCGCCACCGGACTCCCCGACGAGCACCTCCACCTCGAGACCTTCACCTGGTGACCTGACATGAAGCGCATCACGTACTGGGCCCTGAGCACCGTCTCCGCGCTCGTGCTCCTCTTCGGCTACCACACCTCCACCGCCGGACCCCTCGCCACGGCCTCGAGCACCTCGGTGCAGCAGCCGATCACCGGCGCGAGCGGCTCGAGCGGCTCGACGGGCTCTTCCTCGGGAGCGGCCAGCAACCCGCCCACGACCTCCAGCGGCTCGCCCAGCGCGAGCAAGCGTTCCACCGTCACCGGTGAGGTCGCGCAGACCCAGTGGGGCCCGGTGCAGGTGAGGCTGACGATCGCCTCGTCGAAGATCACGAACGTCGACGTCGTCCAGTACCCGAACGGCAACCCCCGCGACGAGGAGATCAACCAGCAGGCGCTCCCGATCCTGATCCAGGAGACGGTCTCGTCGCAGAACGCGCACATCGACATGGTCAGCGGCGCGACGGTGACCAGCAACGGCTACCTCCAGTCGCTGCAGAGCGCACTCGACAAGGCCGGGCTGTGAGCCAGACGGCCGAGCGGCGGCTGCACCGTCGCGTCGAGCAGGTGATGGGGATGCCGATCAGCCTCGCCCTCGACGGTCGGCATGCCGGCACCCCGACCGGAGAGAGAGCCTGGCAGGACGCGCTCGCCTCGTTGCGTGAGGTCGATGCGGTGTTCAGCACCTACCGCGATGACTCGGCGATCTCGCGGCTCGGGCGCGGCGAGACCACCCTCTCCGACTGCCCGGCCGAGGTGGCCGAGGTCCTCGACCTGGCCGAGGCCGCTCGCGAGGAGTCCGGCGGCGCCTTCGACGTACGACGTCCCGGACCCGATGGCGGCCGCGTGCTCGACCCCAGCGGCATCGTCAAGGGGTGGGCGGTCGACCGCGCCGCCCACGTCCTGCGGTCCCTCGAGGAGACGGACTTCTGCCTCTCGGCGGGCGGTGACATGGTCTGTGTGACGAAGCGGACCGAGGCACCCCGCTGGCGCATCGGCATCGAGGACCCACGCGACCCGGCACGCGTCCTGGCCGTCGTACCCGTGCGAGACGGCGCCGTGGCCACCTCGGGCCTGACCCACCGCGGGGCACACGTCCTCGACCCCCGCACCGGAACCGTCCCGCGCGACCTGCTGTCGGTCACGGTGGTCGCGCACGACCTGGTGACCGCCGACGTCGATGCCACCGCGGCCCTCGTCCTCGGGGCCGACGCCCTGGCCTGGCTGGCCTTGCGGCCCGGCCGCTCCGGTCTGGTCGTGACGGCCGACGGTCACCTCACCACGTTCGGGCCGACCGGTGGCAGCCCCGGCCAGCCACGGCCCTAGCCCGCCACGGTCCTCACAACCCGAAGGCCCGGCGCAGGTCGGGCGCCTTGGCCGCGTGGGCCAAGGGCGGTTGGCCGATCACGCGGTCGATGAAGCGCGTCAGTGAGTAGTGGTCGAGGAGCGAGCGCACGACCTTGTGATGCAGGCGTGGGGAGAGCACCGAGGTGAGCACCCGGTTGCCCGAGCGGTTGTTGTCCTCGTCTGCGGTGACGACGATGACCAGTCGGCCGGTGCGGAAGTCCTGGCTCGCCAGCACCGGACCGAGCTGCTGTCGCAGCCACGCGTCGGCCTGCCTCAGGGTGCCGTCGTGCGCGTCGTGGGCGAGGTTGGGGATCAGGAAGCCCACGTTCGGGAGCATGTCGGCGCGAGCGGCCGCCGTGAACCCGGACATTCCCTGGTCATGGCGGCGGCAGCCCGCGTGACCCGCCTCGAAGTAGACCCAGGGGTTGGTCGGTGCGGCGTAGGTCCGGGCCGGCCCGAGCGGCGCGGTGTCACAGGGGTGGGGCATCGACTGCACGTAGGTGTCGGCCGTCTTGTGTGCGCGCAGCGCCTGGTCGAAGACCGACGGCGCGCGACCCACCCTGACCGCGTTGTCGGCAGGCGGGTCGTCGTCGGTGACCCCGAACGTCGAGCCGCCGGCGATGGCGAGGTAGTTGGGCTCGCTGGGGTGGGTGAGTGCCCTCCAGTCCGTGGCGTAGCCGTAGACGTCGGACAGGTGGGCCAGGAACGGCATCCGGTGCCGCATCTGGATCAGCGAGTGGTTCTCCTCGATCACCACCAGCACCTTGGAGATCGCCGCCGCGACGGCATGCTCACGAGGAGTCGCGGTAGGTGGCCGTGGGGCCGGTTGCAGCACCCCGCGCGCGGCGCCGCAGCCCGCGAGCACGAGCAGGAGCGGCAGGAGACAGATCACTGCGACGGTGCCTCGGGATGATGGGATGCCGGATCGTGGCACGCAACCCAGCCTGCGACTCCTGGCTGACGCGCACCTGACTCCGCGGGACCGTCGTGCTCGTGCGCTCTGCCACCGGGGTTTCGAGGCTCAGACCTCGACGGCCTTGACGGCCTTCGCACCTCGACCATCGGCCGTTCAGCCTCACGTCAGACGAGATCGTCATTGTCAAGGGGTGGCCGTCGACACGAGCGCTGGAGCTCGGCTCCCCGGGGGGTCGGACCGCGCGCTCATCGAGCAGCGGACCGGGACCGAGCTCGGCATCTCCCGATCGGGCGGGTTCCTGGTGCTCCTGGGGCTCGCGTCGGCGGTTCTCCATCTCGTCTGGGTCACGGCGCCGTTGGACCCCGACGAGTCGGGCTACCTGCAGGTCGCCGAGCACTGGCACCGTGGCGGTGGCTCGTTGTACGGGCCCTACTTCGTCGACCGGCCGCCGTTGCTGCTCGAGCTGTTCCGGCTCGCGGGGCTGATGGGCGGCATCCCCGCGCTGCGCGTGCTGGGCGCCGTCGGCGTGGCGGTCACCGTGGTCTGCGTCGGCCTGACGGCTCGTCGCCTCGCCGGTGAGACGGCTGCTCGCTGGGCCGCTGCGACGGCCGCCGCACTCCTCATCTCGCCGATGCTCGGCACGACCATCACCGACGGCGAGCTTCTCGCCGCCCCGTTCGTCGCCGGCGGACTCCTCGCGGGCGTCACGATGCTGGGTGCCGAGGATGCCCGCGCGCCGGCTGCGGGCAGCCTTCGCGGCAGGGGCCTGCGGGATGGCGGCCGTGCTCGTCAAGCAGAACATGGGCGACGTCGCGGTCTTCCTCGTCGCCGTCGCGCGCTGATGGTCGTCGGACGCAGGTGGCGCGGGAGCGACGTGGTCGCGACCGCGCTGGCGACCCTGGCGGGTGCCGTGGCGCTGTGCCTCCCGGTCCTGGGCTACGCGGTCTGGCAGGGAAGCAGCCTGTCCGGCGTCTTCTACGCGATGTACCCGTTCCGCATCGACGCGATGAGAGTGATGGCCCACGCCGGCCAGACCGACCGCACCCTCAGGCTGTCCCACGCCGTGGGCTCGGCGCTGCTCTCCGGTGCTCCCGTGGCGCTGGCGCTCCTCGCCGTGGCGCTGGGGTTCGGTGCGCTCCGGCCGGCGACGCCGCTGGTCAGGGTGGCCGCCGGGGGCGTGCTCGCGGTCGCGACGTACGACGTCGTCTCCATCTTCGCCGGTGGCGGCTACTGGCTGCACTACCTCGTCGAGCTGATCGTGCCGGCCTCGATCGCGGTCGGATTGCTCGCCGTCTCGTCGTGGCGGCGCCTGCTCCGCGTGCTGGCTGTGGCAATGGTGGTGGTGGCGCTCGTCTCGTGGTCCACGACCCTCGTCGCGCACACCCCGGGGGACGGCCAGGTGGTCGGCGGGGCCGTGAAGAGGGTCGCGCAGCCCGGCGACACCCTGGTGAGCCTCTTCGGCGACGCCGACATCGTCGAGGCCTCAGGTCTCAGGTCGCCGTATGCCTACCTGTGGAGCCTGCCCGCCCACACCCTCGACCCACGAGGGGCCGCGCTCGTCCGGCTGCTGTCCGGACCGCACCCGCCCACGTGGGTCGCCGTGCGCGGCTCGCGGACCACCGCCTTCCTCGGCAAGGTCGGTGCGGCATCGGTCCTGACCCACCGCTACCACGTGGCCTCCGAGATCTGCGGGCGCACGATCTACCTCCTCAACGCCGCCGCGAGGACGGCGCCGGTGCCACCTCGGGGTGCCTCCGCGCGCTACGGCGGCTGCGACCGTGCCGGTCGTGCCCTGGCTGTCGCACGGGACCTGACCGCTCCGCGACGGGCGTGCGGAGGCCCTGACCTCAGGCGCCGGGGCGTACCAGCCGCTCGTCGGGGATCACGGCGACGCCGAGGATCTCGATCAGGGCCTCGGGCTGCCACAGCGCCGTGGTGCCGATGCCGGCCATCGCCGGGTAGACCGGGCCGGCCAGGTCGCGCCAGGCCTGGCCGATCTCGCGCCCGTGCGCCTGGTAGTCGGGGATGTCGGTGAGGTAGATCGTGATGCTGACCAGGTCGCTCGGCTCGCCGCCCGCCTCGCGCAGCGTGGTGAGCACGTTGCCGAAGGCCTGGCGGAACTGCTCGACGATGCCGCCGGGCACGATCCGCATCTCGCGCGTCGAGGGCCGTCTGGCCGCCGAGGTAGAGCGTGTTGCCGCTCAGGGTCCCGTGGGAGTAACCGCTCGGGCGTCGGCAGGATCGCGGGGTTCACCGGGAGAGGGGTCAGGTCGGGCATCGCCCTGAGGCTAGCGTGTCTATTGACAGTTCTACAACGATCGTGAAAATAATGAAATATGCAGTTCGGCGTGATCCGCACTCCCGACGGCACCACCGCAGCGCTCCGGGACGGCCCGGCGTGACGGGCTAGCCTGGCGCCGCCTCGACGCCGCCGACCTGTCCGCGCTGCTCGCCCGCACCCCGCCGACTCCGCTGACCGCGCTGAGCCAGCGGCGCAGGCCGCGGGTGGCACGGTCGAGGGCGAGCTCGTGCTCCCGCTGCCGTCGCCCGGCGAAGGTGGTCTGCTGCGGGCTCAACTACGGCGAGCACATCCGCGAGACGGGTCGCGAGCTGCCGGCGTACCCCACCCTCTTCGCCAAGTACGCCGACACCCTGATCGGCCCCACCGACGACATCGTGCTGCCGGCCGGCCTCCAGGTCGACTGGGAGGCCGAGCTGGCCGTCGTCGTCGGCGCGACGCTGCGCGGCGCCGACCGCGAGACCGCGCCGCGCGGCATCGCCGGCTACACCGTCGCCAACGACGTCTCGGTGCGCGACTGGCAGAACCGCACGCTGCAGTGGTTCCAGGGCAAGGCGTGGGACGCCACGACCCCGCGTCGGCCCGGTCGTGGTCACGCCCGACGAGGTCGACCCGGTCGCCGGCGTCGACGTCGTCTGCCGCGTCAACGGCGAGCAGGTGCAGCGCGACACCACGCGCGACGCTCGTCTTCGACGCCGCCGACCTGCTCGCCTACGTCTCGACGTTCACCGTGCTGCGCCCCGGCGACCTCGTGCTCACCGGCACCCCCGGCGGCGTCGGCGTGGCGCGTGACCCGCAGCGTCTTCCTCGCCGACGGCGACGTCGTGGAGACCGAGATCGCCGGCATCGGCACTGCTGCGCAACACCGTCCGACTCACCGACCCGCTCGCCACCCTGAGCACCGACATCCCACCCGGAGGAAGCCGACATGGAACCCGACCTCAGCAAGTACGTCCTGGAGGGCGACAACTCGGCGTACGCGAACGAGAGCGGCCTCGTCGTCCCGGTCGTCACCCGCGCCGGGCAGGAGCCGGGCACACCGGCCAGTCCGACGGCGCGCTCGCGCATCTCCGGCGTGAGCATCCAGCACACGCCCGGCGACCAAGCTCTGGTTCGGCAAGGTGCAGCAACGAGGCCGGCTACCGCTCGGTCGCCGCACCACCACGGCGAGGCCGAGACCGGCGGCTACGTGCTCTCCGGCCGGGCCCGCATCTACTTCGGCGAGAAGTTCGAGGACTACCTCGACATGGCGGAGGGCGACTGGGTCTTCGTCCCGCCGTTCATGCCGCACGTCGAGTGCAACCTCGACCGCAACAACCCGCTGACCTGGATGACCACCCGCACGCCGGAGAACATCGTGGTCAACCTGCCCGAGGTCGCCGACGCCGACCTGCGCGACTGGGCCGACCGCCCGTGAGCGGCCCGACCTCGGCGACCTTCACCGCCGCGGTCACCCTGACCGCCGTCGAGCCGGAGCACTTCGACCTCGCCTTCACCGCGACCACCCAGCCGTGCCCGTGGCCCAAGGCGTACGGCGGCGACCTGGTCGCGCAGGCCGTCGCGGCCGCGATGCGCTCGGTGACCGACGGCAAGACGCCTGCACTCGATGCACTGCTACTTCCTGCGGCCCGCCGACATCGGCGCCGAGGTCCGCTACGAGGTCGAGGTGCTGCGCGACGGACGCGGCTACAGCACCCGCCAGGTGCGCGGCTACCAGAACGGCAAGCCCGTCTACGTCTGCCTGGCCAGCTTCGCCGCGGGCGAGCCGGGCGGCACCTCGGGCCGACGCGGCACCCGGGTCGACGTGCCGGCACCGGAGGACCTGCCGAGCTCGGCCGCAGTACCTCGAGCCGGTCGCAGCGGCGGCACCGATGACCGAGGAGTCGCAGGCCTACTGGTCCGGCGGCCGCAGCTTCGACATGCGGCACGTGCCCGGCCCGGTCTACCTCACGGTCGAGGGCGAGCGGGTGCCGCACCAGGCGGTCTGGGTCCGGCCGTTCGACGCGCTGCGCCCGGTCGAGGGGCTCACCGACGAGCAGCGCGACCTCGCCGCGCTCGCCTACGTGTGCGACTACACGATCCTCGAGCCGGTGCTGCGCGTGCTCGGCCTCGCCGTGGGCCGAGCACGGGCCTGGTCACCGCCAGCCTCGACCACGCGATGTGGTTCCACCGCCCGGCCGCCGGTCGACGGCTGGCTGCTCTACGCCCAGGAGGCGGTCGCGGCCGAGTCCGGCCGCGGCGCTGGCCACCGGCCGCTTCTTCACCCCGGACGGCACGCACCTGGCCACCGTCGTCCAGGAAGGCATGATCCGCGAGCCACGAGGAGATCAGCTGATGGAGCTCTCGCCCTCGGCCCACGTCGACACCTTCGCCCGCGACCACCTGCCGCCGGCCGACCAGTGGCCGACGCTGGAGTTCACCACCGAGGCGCTGCAGTACCCCGCCCGGCTCAACGCCGGCGCCGAGCTCATCGACGTGCCCGCCGACCGGCTCGGCGCGGACCGCCCCGCCCTGCGCACGCCCGACGGCGAGCGTGTGGACCTACGGCGAGCTGCGCCGCCGCGCCGAACCAGGTCGCCCAGGTGCTGGTCGAGGACCTCGGCCTGGTGCCCGGCAACCGGGTGCTGCTGCGCTCGCCGAACAACCCGTGGACGGTCGCCGCGTGGCTCGGCGTGCTCAAGGCCGGCGGCATCGTCGTCACCACGATGGCCGCGCTGCGCGCCCGCGAGCTCGACGCCGATCGTCGACCGCGACCCGCCCGTCGATCGCGCTGGTCGACCACCGCTTCGCCGACGACGTGCGAGGCGCTCGGTCGGACCTGAGGCTGCGTCGTCACCTACGGCGGCGACGTCGCCGACGACCTGGCGCCGGCGCCGACGAAGCCGGCGAGTTCACCGCCGTCGACGACGGCCGCCGACGACGTCGCGCTGCTCGGGCCGACCTCGGGCAGCACCGGCGTCCCCAAGATCACCATGCACTTCCACCGCGACCTGCTCTCCATCGACAACACCTTCGGCACGACCGCTCGGGCTCGGACCCGGCGACCTGGTCGCCTGCACGGCGCCGCTCGCGTTCACCTTCGGCCTCGGCATGCTCGTCGTCTTCCCGCTGCGCGCCGGCGCGTGCGCGCTGCTGACCGAGCCGGCCACGCCGGCGCAGCTCGCCGACCTCGTCGCCGAGCACCAGGCGTCACCGTGCTGGCGACCGCGCCGACGGCGTACAAGCAGATCCTGAAGGCCGGCAAGGTCGACCAGCTGCGCAGCCTGCGCGCGGCGGTCAGCGCCGGCGAGCACATCCCGCAGGGCGTGTGGGAGCGGATCCGCGACGCGATCGGGCTCGAGGTCATCGACGGCATCGGCGCCACCGAGCTGCTGCACATCTTCATCTCCGCCGCCGGCGACGACATCCGGCCCGGCGCCACCGGCAAGCCGCTGCCCGGCTACCGCGCCACGATCCTCGGCCCCGACGGCGAACCGGTCGCGCCGGGCGAGGAGGGCCGGCTCGCGGTGATCGGCCCGGTCGGCTGCCGCTACCTCGACGACGAGCGGCAGGCGGCGTACGTCGTCAACGGCTGGAACGTCACCGGCGACACCTTCCGCGAGGACGAGGACGGCTACTTCTACTACCGCGCCCGCACCGACAACATGATCGTCTCCTCGGGCTACAACATCGGCGGCCCCGAGGTGGAGGCCGCGATCGACGACCACCCCGACGTCGTCGAGTCGGCGGTCGTCGGCGAGCCCGACGCCGAGCGCGGCTCGATCGTGTGCGCGTTCGTCGTGCTGCGGAGGGCGTGGCCGGCGACGACGCGAAGGCCAAGGAGATCCAGGACTTCGTCAAGCACCAGCTGGCGCCGTACAAGTACCCGCGCGACGTGCGCTTCGTCGACGCGCTGCCGCGCAACGCCAGCGGCAAGCTGCAGCACTTCCAGCTGCGCGAGACCGGCTGGAGGCTGACGTCGTGAGGATCGCGATCGCCGGCGGCGGACCGGGCGGGCTCTACCTCGCCGCGCTGATGAAGAGCCTCGACCCGGCCCACGAGATCACCGTCTGGGAGCGCAACGCCCCGGACGACACCTTCGGCTTCGGCGTGGTCTTCTCCGACGAGACCCTCGGCAGCATCGAGGGCGCCGACACGGTCGTGCACGAGCAGATGGAGCAGCCAGTTCGCCCGGTGGACCGACATCGACGTCGAGCGTCGACGGCCACCGGTTCACCGTCGGCGGGCAGGGCTTCGCGGCGATGAGCCGCAAGGAGCTGCTGCAGATCCTGCAGCAGCGGGTGGCCGAGCTCGGCGTGACCGTGCACTACCGCACCGAGGCGCCCGGACGCCGACGAGCTGCGCGCGCAGCACGACCTCGTGGTCGCCGCCGACGGGCTCAACTCCACGGTCCGCGGCCAGCTACGCCGACGCCTTCGGCCCGACGCTCGACCGGCGCGCACAACAAGTACATCTGGTTCGGCACCGACCTGGTCTTCGAGGCCTTCCAGTTCTTCGTCAAGCAGACGGAGTGGGGCACGATGCAGATCCACGGCTACCCCTACTCCGACCAGGGCTCGACGTTCATCGTCGAGATGCACGAGGACGTCTGGCGCCGCGCCGGGCTCGACCGCACCGAGCACGACGCGTTCCCGCCGGGCGTCTCCGACGAGTACGCCGTCGAGCGGATCGCCGAGATCTTCGCCGACGAGCTCCAGGGCCACCGGATCCTCACCAACAACTCCAAGTGGCTCAACTTCCACGACCGTCCGCAACGAGCGCTGGCACGACGGCAACGTCGTGCTGCATCGGCGACGCCGCGCACACCGCGCACTTCTCGATCGGCTCGGGCACCAAGCTGGCGATGGAGGACGCCCTCGCGCTGGCCGCCTGCCTGCACGAGCACGCCACCGTCGAGGCGGCGCTGGCGGCCTACGAGGACGGAGCGCAAGCCGGTCGTCGAGTCGACCCAGCGCGCGGCCCAGGCCTCGCTCGAGTGGTTCGAGAACATCGGCATGTACGCCGACCAGGACCCCGCGCAGTTCGTCTTCAACCTGATCACCCGCTCGCGCCGGATCACCTTCGAGAACCTCAAGGACCGCGACCACGACTTCGCGGCACGCATGGAGTCGGAGTTCGCGCGGCACCAGGGCTCGAGCGAGGTCGTGCCGGCGATGTTCCAGCCGACGACGATCGGCCCGCTGCGAGCTGAAGAACCGGGTCGTCGTCTCGCCGATGGACATGTACGTCGCCGAGCGACGGCGTCCCGGGCGAGTTCCACCTCGTCCACCTCGGCTCCAAGGCGCATGGGCGGCGCCGGGCTGGTGATGACCGAGATGACCTGCGTCTCGCCGGAGGGCCGCATCACGCCCGGGCTGCCCGGGACTGTGGAACGACGAGCAGCGCGACGCCTGGCGCGCGGATCACCGACTTCGTGCACCGGCACAGCACCGCCAAGATCGGCCTCCAGCTCGGCCACTCCGGCCGCAAGGGCTCGACCAAGCTGATGTGGGAGGGCATGGACGAGCCCCTCGACGAGGGCAACTGGGAGGTCGTCGGGCCCTCGGCGCTCCCCTACGGCGAGGGCTGCCACGTGCCGCGCGAGGCGACGCACGCGGACCTCGCCGCGATCGTCGAGGAGTTCGTGGCCGCCGCGCGCCGCGGGGTCGAGGCCGGCTTCGACCTGGTCGAGATGCACGCCGCGCACGGCTACCTGCTCTCCTCGTTCCTCTCGCCGATCTCCAACCAGCGCACCGACGAGTACGGCGGCTCGCTCGAGCACCGGCTGCGGTTCCCGCTCGAGGTCTTCGACGCCGTGCGCGCCGCCGTACCGGAGTCCATCCCGGTCACGGTGCGCATCTCGGCGACCGACTGGGTGCCCGGACGGCAACACCGACGACGACGCGGTCGAGATCGCGCGCGCGTTCATCGAGCACGGCGCGGCCGCGATCGACGTCTCCTCCGGCCAGGTGACCAAGGACGAGAGGCCCGCCTTCGGCCGGTCCTACCAGACGCCGTTCGCCGACAAGATCCGTCACCTCGTGGCCGGGCCCGCCGGGTGTCACGGTGATCGCGGTCGGCGCCATCTCCTCCTACGACGACGTCAACTCGATCCTGCTCGCCGGCCGCGCCGACCTGTGCGCGCTGGCGCGGCCGCACCTCTACGACCCGAACTGGACGCTGCACGCGGCGGCCGAGCAGGACTACGTCGGTGACGCGGCGGAGTGGCCGGACCCGTGGAACGCGGGTCGACGCAGGCCGCCGACGTCGCGGACGGACAAGATCCCGCCGCGGCTGTCGGTGCTGCGCGAGGGCGCGGGCCAGGACGTCCACGTGCGCTGGACCAGGTCGGCGGTCGGCGTGTGACCGCCGTGACCACGACTCGGAGCGCGACGAGGCTGCTGCGTCGGCGCCGCGGTCGCGCACGGTCCTGGTGTCCTTCCTCGGCGCCGTCGTGCGCCGCATGGGCAACTGGATGCCGATCGCCGGCACCGTCGAGCTGATGACCGAGCTCGGTCTCGACGCGGCCAGCGTCCGCACCGCCGTCTTCCGGCTGAAGAAGCGCGGGTGGCTGGTCTCGGAGACCCGCGGCGGCGTCCGCGGCTACGCGCTGACCGAGGAGGCGCTCGCCGCGCTGGCGGCCGGTGACGAGCTCATCTGGCACGCCCGCCAGCCCGCCGACCTCGACGACGGCTGGTGCGTGGTCAGCTTCTCGATCCCCGAGTCGGCCCGGGGCAAGCGCCACCAGCTGCGCTCGAGCCTGTCGTCGCTGGGGTTCGGCAACGTCTCCACGGCCACCTGGATCGCGCCGGCGCGGATGCAGGAGCACGCGCGCCGGGCCCTCGACGAGCTGTCGCTGGCCGACCACTGCGCCGTCTTCGTCGGTGACTACGTCGACGGTCCCGACCTGGCCGCGCTGGCCGCACGGAGCTGGGACCTCGACACCATCGACGAGCGCTACCGCGCCTTCATCGCGGCGTTCGCCGAGCGGGCCGACGACCTCGAGTCGACCCACCTCGTGGAGCCGGGTGAGGCCTTCGCCACCTACCTCGGCGTGGTCGACCACTGGCGCCAGCTGCCCTTCCGCGACCCGGGCCTGCCCGAGCCGTTGCTGCCGTCGGGTTGGAGCGGGCGCGAGGCCGGCTCCGTCTTCGAGCGTCTCGTCGCCCACCTCGAGGGTCGTGCCCTGGCGCACGCGGCGCGTCACTGGCCCGGCTCGCCCGACCGTCACGCGCTGAGCAGGTCCTCGAGGATCAGCGCGACGTGGAGCGACGTGCGCGCCTCGGCGTCCGCGAGGTCCACCCCGAGCCGGCGGTGCAGCGTCGCGATGCGGGCGTAGAGCGCCGGCCGGGAGAGGTTGAGCCGCTGCGCGGCCATCGGACTTGTTGTCCCAGTGCTCCACGAGCGTGCGCGCGAGGTGCCGGAGGTCGTCGTCGCCCCGTCCGCGCAGCACCCCCAGCTCGCGCTCGACGAAGGCGCGCACGCGGTCGTCGTCGGCGAGCAGGGCGAGCAGTCCCGCGCACGTGCAGGTCGTGCAGCCGCAGCACGCCGTGGGGGAGGTGGACGCCGCCCGCCGACGCGAGCACCTGGAGCGACTCGCGGAGAGTCCGGTCGGCCGCCTCCAGGCCGGTCACGGCGGAGCCCTGCGCGGCGACCACCGGCGCGCGTCCGTGCAGGTGCTCCACGAACCGGTCGACCACCCGGTCCGGGTCCGAGCGCGCCGGCACGGCCATCAGCAGGCGTACGTCGGACTCGAAGGCCGCGACCAGCACGGGTCGCCGTACCAGCTCGGCCGCCCGGAGGCAGGCCGCGACCAGCTCGTCGAGCTGACCACTCGGCCGGCCCGTCGGCTCCGCAGTGGGACGCAGCGCCATCCCGACGTAGGTGCAGCCGGTGACCGGGATGCCGGCCAGCTCGACCCGCCGAAGCACGTCGGCGTTGCCGGGCTCGGACTGGAGCCCCTGGAGCAGCTCCTGGTGGAGCCGACGCACGTGGTGGTCGCGGGTGCGGTCGTGCAGCCGGTGCATGGCCAGCGCCGCCGCGGCGCGCTCGGCGACCGCGACCAGGCGCTGTGACGGAGGCGCGGGCGACTCGATGACGAGGCGGCCCCACGCTCGCTCGCGCCGACCGACGCGGGTGACCAGCCAGCCGTTGCCGTCGTCCCAGAGGGTGCGGGCGTCCTGGTCGAGGAGCCCCGAGCGCCGCTCCCACTCCTCGAGGAACGCGCCGACGTCCTCGCTGCCGGCGCGGAAGTCGAGCACGACGTGCTGCTCGCTCTCCAGCGCCACGGCACCGCCGGCCAGCCGCTGCGCGGCGTCGAGGATCTCAGCCGGGTCCGGCCTCGGCGATGCTCAGCTCGGTGAAGGTGTCGTGCACCCGCTGGGCCTCGCGCAGCTCGGCGAGCTGCTCGTCGACGAGCCGTTCGCCGACCGCCTGCGTCAGGGCGGCGAACCTCACCTCGCGGTGCAGCACGACCAGGGGCAGGCCCTGCCGCTCGCAGGCCGCGACCAGCGCCTCGGGAACGACGCTCCAGCGCCGGCCCAGCTCGAGGAACAGGCCCGGCCGCGTCGGACTCGACCAGCCCGGTCACGAACCGCTCGAGGGCGTCCGGGTCGTCGGGAAGGGCGATGCCCGTGGTGAGCACGAGGTCGCCGCCGCGGAGCAGCGGGCCGATGTCGACGAGCTCGGTGGTGTGCACCCAGCGCACCGTCCGCTCCAGCTCGACCGGCTCCGGCGAGGACCTCGGGCCGGGCGCTGCGCACCGCCGGGACGCGCAGCACCTCGGACAGTCGCAGCACGGGCTTCGCCTCTCCCGACGATGTGTCACGTCGTAGTCGCAACAGTTGACACAGTGTTCGCACGGCGCGGACCGTTCGGCCGGGACGAGGATGGAGGCGTCGACAGGAGAGGACGCGATCGCATGAGCACGAGCACGCCCACCATCGGGCCCACGATCGGCCACTGGGCCGACGGAGCCACCCTTCGAGGGCGCCAGCGGCCGGTGGGCCGACGTCACCAACCCGGCCACCGGGGTCGTCACGGGCCGTGTCGCGCTGGCCTCCGAGGCGGACGCGCAGCGCGTCATCGACGCGGCGGCCCGGGCGGCCGAGGGGTGGGGTGCCACGTCGCTCGCCCGCCGTACGCAGGTGCTCTTCGCCTTCCGCGAGCTGCTCAACTCCCGCAAGGAGGAGCTCGCCGAGATCATCACCGCCGAGCACGGCAAGGTGCACTCCGACGCGCTGGGCGAGATCGCCCGTGGCCTGGAGGTCGTCGAGCTCGCCTGCGGCATCTCGCACCTGCTCAAGGGCGGCCACTCCGGGGCTGCCTCGACCGGCGTCGACGTGCACTCCGCGCCGCGACCCGCTCGGTGTGGTCGGCATCATCAGCCCGTTCAACTTCCCGGCCATGGTGCCGATGTGGTTCTTCCCGGTCGCCATCGCCGCCGGCAACGCCGTCGTGCTCAAGCCCAGCGAGAAGGACCCGAGCGCGTCGCTCTGGCTGGCCCGACTCTGGCAGGAGGCCGGTCTGCCCGACGGCGTCTTCAACGTCCTCCAGGGCGACAAGGTCGCCGTCGACGCCGTCCTGCACCAGCCCGGTCGTCGCAGGCGATCAGCTTCGTGGGGTCGACCCCGATCGCGGAGTACGTCTACGAGACGGCCAGCAGGCACGGCAAGCGGGTGCAGGCCCTCGGCGGCGCCAAGAACCACATGGTCGTGCTGCCCGACGCCGACCTCGACCTCGCCGCCGACGCCGCGGTCAACGCCGGCTACGGCAGCGCGGGCGAGCGGTGCATGGCGATCAGCGTGCTGGTCGCCGTCGACCCGATCGGCGACGAGCTCGTGGCGCGGATCGCCGAGCGGACTCGCACCCTGCTCATCGGCGACGGCGCCGACCGACGCCGCGGTGGCGAGGACCGCGAGGCCGACATGGGCCCGCTGGTCACCGAGGCCCACCGTGACCGGGTGGCCGGCTTCATCGAGTCCGGCGAGCTGGCCGGCGCCAAGGTCGTCGTCGACGGCCGCGAGGTCAGCGCGCGCGGTGCGGCCGACGGGTTCTGGCTCGGTCCGACGCTGTTCGACCACGTCTCGGCCGACATGGACATCTACACCGAGGAGATCTTCGGCCCGGTGCTCTCCGTGGTCCGGGTCGCCTCCTACGACGAGGCGGTCGCGCTGATCAACGCCAACCCCTACGGCAACGGCACCGCGGTGTTCACCAACGACGGCGGCGTCGCACGCCGGTTCGAGGAGGACGTCGAGGTCGGCATGATCGGCGTCAACGTGCCGATCCCGGTGCCGGTCGCCTACTACTCCTTCGGCGGCTGGAAGCGCTCGCTGTTCGGCGACACCCACGCGTACGGCGCCGAGGGCGTGCACTTCTTCACCCGCGGCAAGGTCGTCACCACCCGCTGGATCGACCCCGCCAACCGGCCCGCCGGCGGCCTCGAGCTGGGGTTCCCGCGCAATGACTGACCACTGCAGCCGAGCAGCCAGATCGCCGACCTCACGCCCGAGCGCACCTACGAGCTCGACCGTCGCCACGTCTTCCACTCCTGGTCGGCGCAGGGCTCGCTCGACCCGATGGTGATCACCAAGGCCGAGGGCTCCTACGTCTGGGACCAGGACGGCAACCGGCTGCTCGACTTCTCCTCGCAGCTGGTCTTCACCAACCTCGGTCACCAGCACCCGCGCATCGTCTCCGCGATCCAGCAGCAGGCGGCGCACCTGTGCACCGTCGCGCCGCAGCACGCCGTCGCCGCACGCTCGGAGGCGGCGCGGCTGATCGCCAGCCACACCCCCGGCGAGCTGGACCGCATCTTCTTCACCAACGGCGGCGCCGACGCCAACGAGCACGCGATCCGGATGGCGCGGTTGCACACCGGGCGCACCAAGGTGCTCTCGACGTACCGCTCCTACCACGGCGGCACCCAGCTGGCCGTCAACGTCACCGGCGACCCGCGCCGGTGGCCCAACGACAACGGCTCGGCCGGCACGGTGCACTTCTTCGGCCCGTTCCTCTACCGCAGCCAGTTCCACGCCACCTCCGAGGCCGAGGAGTCCGAGCGCGCGCTGGCGCACCTCGCCGACATCATCGCGATGGAGGGGCCGCAGACGATCGCGGCGATCATCCTCGAGTCGATCCCCGGCACGGCCGGCATCATGGTGCCGCCGCCCGGCTACCTCACCGGCGTCCGCGAGCTGTGCGACCAGCACGGCATCGTGATGATCGCCGACGAGGTGATGTCCGGCTTCGGGCGCGCGGGGCGCTGGTTCGCCACCGAGCTCGACGACGTCGTGCCCGACCTGCTGACCTTCGCCAAGGGCGTCAACTCCGGCTACGTGCCGCTCGGCGGGGTGGCCATCAGCCCGCACATCGCGGCGACCTTCGACGAGCGGGTCTACCCCGGTGGCCTCACCTACTCCGGGCACCCGCTCGCCTGTGCGGCCGCGGTCGCGACGATCCACGCGATGGAGGACGACCGGGTCGTCGAGCACGCCCGGGCCCTCGGTGACGAGGTCTTCGCCCCAGGTCTGGTGGAGCTGCGCGAGCAGCACCCGTGGGTCGGCGACGTGCGCGGCACCGGCGCCTTCTGGGCGATCGAGCTCGTCGAGGACCGCGAGACCAAGGCTCCGCTCGCGCCCTACGGCGGCGGCAGCCCGGCCATGAGCGCCGTCGTCGCCGCGTGCAAGCGTCGCGGGCTGCTGCCGATGGTGAACTACAACCGCGTCCACCTCGTGCCGCCGCTGACGACGTCGGCCTCCGACGTCAAGGAGGCCATCGGGATCCTCGGCGAGGCCCTGGACGAGGCGAGCCAGTAGCCGCCACGGCACCTCCACGCTGCCCTGCCTGAGCCTCGAAACCCTGGTGACGTGGCTGTGGTCGGGCCTCGGGGGCCCTCGCCTGAGCGCGGCTCGTGCACCTCACCCACCCGGCGTGGGCTCCCGCGTCTTCCCGAGGCACTATCGGCTCGCGGAATTCACCCGGTTCGGGTGTGCTGCGGGGCTCGCTGACGGGTGACGCTGCAGATCACGTGGCGGAGCGTGCTGCGTGACTTCGAGCCTGAGGAGTTGGCGTGGCGATGCCGTTCGCCCTGCAGCTCCCGGCCTGGAGCAGCCGTGATCGAGCGCGACGAGGGCGAGCTGGTCGCTGTTCCCGCGATGCGGGTCTCGCAGACAGCCGCGCTCGCGCCGGTGCTGCAGGCGAAGCTCCGCCCCTCGCCCAACCCCGAGCACCTCCTGGTCCGGCCACGCCTGCACGCCCTGCTCGACGAGTCCGTCAGCGGGCCGCTCACGCTGGTCACCGCGCCGGCCGGCTCCGGGAAGACCTCGCTGCTGCGCAGCTGGGTCTCGGAGACCTCGTTGCAGCACGCCTGGCTCTCCCTCGACGAGACAGATCGCGACCCGGCCCAGCTGTGGCTCGGGGTGCTGGCCGCCCTGGACGGGTTGGCGCCCGGTTGCGCGGCACGCGGCACCGCGAGGTTCCACCGCCGCGGCGCCGAGATCGACGCGGTCGCCGGGCTGCTCGACGAGCTGGAGCGCCGCCACTTCGGTCCGCGCGTGCTGGTGCTCGACGACCTCCACGTGCTCGACGGCCAGGGGACCACGTCGGAGTCCATGGCCATGTTCGTGCAGCACCTCCCGCAGTGGCTGCACGTCGTCGCCTCGAGCCGGCGCACTCCGTCCCTGCCCGTCGACCGGCTGCGGGTGCGCGGGCAGCTGGGCGAGATGCACTTCGCGGAGCTGCGCTTCTCCCACGGCGAGGCCACCGAGCTCGTCTCCCACCTGGTCCCCGAGGCGCCCGCCCCCCGGGTCGAGGAGATCGTCGCGCGTGCGGACGGATGGGCAGCCGGGCTGCAGCTCGCCGCGCTGGCCGCGCGCTCGACGCAACGCCCAGTCTCCCTCCAAGACCCAGTACAAGATCCAGTCCAGAGCGGACCAGGGCAACCGCGACGACACGCAGCTGCTCGAGGACTACGTGTGGAACGAGGTCCTCGCCGGCGAGGACGAGGACGTCGTCGAGGTCCTGCTCGCGGTCGCGGTGGCGAAGAAAGTCGATCCCCGCCTCGCCCAGGTGCTCGCGGGCCGTCCCGACGCGCCCGAGCTCCTCGCCCTGGCCGAGGCCCGCGGCCTCTTCGTCAGCCGGGTCGAGCAGTCCGAGGAGTTCGAGATCCAGTCGCTCGTGCGCGAGGTGATGGACTCGGTCCAGTCTCGCCGGCACCTGCCGGGTCTGCCGGCGCTGCACGCTCGGGCCGCGACCTGGTTCGAGGAGGACGGGCAGGTCGAGTCGGCGCTGGACCACTGGCTGGAGGCCGGGCGGCCGAGAGAGGCGCTGCGCCTGCTGGCCGCGCAGAGCGGCCCCCTCTACGACGCCGGTTGTGAGGAGATCGTCGTACGGACCATCGCCGCACTGCCGACGGCTCGAGGTGGCGACCGACTTCCCCAGCATGCTCGAGTACGCCTGGTGCAACCTGGTCGTGGACCGGCAGCGGTTCCTGGAGAGCGTCGACTACGTGGCCGCGTGGGTGCGTGACGACGGCGAGGGCTTCGAGGACGTGCAAGTGGCGCAGGTGGACGTCCTCGCCTCCATCGCCGCGACGATGCGCGGTGACTGGGCTGAAGGGGCGTCGCTCGCGCGCCAGGCCCTGGCCGGCCTGAAGAGCACCTGGATGCACGACACGGTGGGCAGCTACGCCTGGAACATGGTCGCCCGCGACCTGGCCCTCTCCGAGCGCTGGGACGAGCTGGGTGCCGAGGTACGGCACATCACGCAGGCCCTGACCCCGGTCCCCGAGCGTCGCAACGCCATCGGTGGCGCACGCGCGCTGGGCCTCGCGTTGGCGGGGCGCCCGGCGGCGGCACTGCGCATGGTCGCCACCTCGAGGGCCGGTACGCCGGCGTACGAGCGGATGACCATCCTCAGGTCCGAGCTGGCCATCGCCGAGGGGATCGCCCACCGCGAGCTGGGCGAGGCCAACGTGGCCCTCTCGCTGCTCACCGAGGTCTCGGAGACCAGGGTCGAGCCGGTGCCCCACGCCCAGCTGCTCGCGCTGCTGGAGCTGACCCGGCTGCGCATCACCACGGGCAACCTCGAGTCGGCCGACGACGCGTTCACCCGGGCCACCGAGGTCGTCGACGCCGAGCTTTCGGCCGTCGGTGGCCGCGACTGGCTCTCCCGTGCAGGTGTCGAGCTCGCTGTCGCCCATGGCGACCTGCAGGAGGCGTCGCGCTGGGCGACCCAGATCGTCGACCCGTTCTGGGCGGCCGTCAGCACGGCGAGGCTGCTGGTCGCCACCGGTGACGGCATCCACGCCCTCGAGCAGCTGGAGGCGAGCCGGCCGCGCTGCGCGCGCCACCAGGTGGTCAAGGACCTGGTGATGGCGCGCGCGACGACGGACCCGAGCCGGGCCCAGCACCACCTGTGGCTGGCCGTGCAGGAGGCCGCGCAGCACAGCATCGTGCAGACGGTCGCGTCCGAGGGCCCTCAGGTGGTGGAGGCGATCGAGCGGCTGGCCTGGCGGGCGCCGCAGACCTGGCTCGACCGGTTGCGCCGTGCCGCCGTCCCCGGCGACGTCGACGCGAGGCAGGTCCGGATCGACCTCGTCCAGGCGTTGACGGACCGGGAGATCGAGGTCCTGCGGATGCTGCCCAGCCGGCTCACGCTGCGCGAGATCGCCGACGAGCTGTTCATCTCGCTGAACACGCTGAAGTTCCACCTCAAGGTGATCTACCGCAAGCTGCAGTGCGGCTCGCGCGAGGAGGCCGCCGAGATGGCGCGGGCCATGGTCAGCCTGCACCGCAGCGGCCGGACGCCGCACCGCCGCTGACGCAGCTCGGTCTCAGTGCAGGGCGACCTTGAGCAGCACCACGAGCACCCCGATCCCCGCGCCGGCGGCGGCGCTGGCGAGCCGTCCGGTCATCCCGAGTCCTCCGCGCACCCCGGCCAGATAGCTGTACGCCGCCAGCAGCCCGATGGTGGTGAGCAATGCCGCCCACGACGCGGTGCGAAGTTCGGCACCGAACAGGCTGAACACGAGGAGGACGAGCAGCGGGACGACGGAGGCCGCCGCCAGTGGCAGCGTCTCGCCCAGCGCGTGACGCAGGGACACCATCGGGTGCCGGTTGTTGGCCAGGCTGTGCCCGATGGTCTCGGCGTGCAGGTGGGCCAGCCAGTAGACCGCGACCGTGCCCACGATCGCGATGACCACCTGGTGCAGCGAGTCCAGGTGGCCCGCGCCGTAGGCGATCGCGGCAGCGCACACGACGGTGCCGGTGATCGCTCCTTCGCCGCCACCACGCAGGCCGAGGGGGTCGGCCGTGATGCGTGGAGGCTCCGTCATGGATGGCCCGTCATGGATGCCCCGTCACGAGACCGCAGCGCCGATGCCGAGGCCCACGATGCTGAGCACCCCGAGCCCCGCGAGCAGGGGCCAGACCCATCTCAGGTAGGCGCCGTACGGCACCCGGGCGATGGCCAGCCCACCCATGACCACCGCAGACGTGGGGATGAAGAGGTTCATGATCCCCGAGGCCGTCTGGTACGCCGTGACCACCAACGGCGCGGGGACGTTGGCGAAGGAGGCCAGCGGGCTCATGATCGGCATCGCGACCGTCGCCAGCCCCGAGGACGACGGGATCAGGAACGACAGCGGCAGGAACATCAGGAACATCACGATCGAGAAGCCCGCCTGTCCCACGTCACCGAGGGCCTGCTCGGCCCAGTGCAGCACGGTGTCGGTGATCTGGCCGTTGTTCATGATCACGGTGATGCCGCGCGCGATCCCGATGATCAGCGCCACGCCCAGCAGGTCGCCCGCGCCGGCCACGAACGACCCGGTCAGGTCCTGCTCCGAGAGCCCCCCGATCATGCCGATGATGATCGTGAAGAGGATGAAGGAGGCCGTCATCTCGGGGAACCACCACCACAGCGTCGGCAGGCCGATGCCGATGTCCTCCCAGGGCACGACGCCGTAGATCATCACGATGAAGGCCAGCGCGAAGGCGGCCAGGATGGCCTTCTGACGGCCCGTCATCACCACCTTCTCGGCGGAGTCGCCGATGCTGAAGTGGCGTTGGTTGTCCTCGCGCATCGCCGCCACCACCGAGCGGCTGGGATCCGCCTTCACCCGGTCGGCGTAGCGCAGCACGAAGAAGATGCCGAGGACGAGACCGACGACCAGCAGGATCAGCCGGAGTATCAGACCGTCGCTGATCGAGACGCCCGCGAACCCGGAGGCGATGCCGGTCGCGAACGGGTTGACGGTGGAGCCGAAGACTCCGACACCGCATCCGATCAACACCACCGCTGCTCCCGTGAGGGCGTCGTACCCAGCGGCGATCATCACCGAGATGACGAGGGAGTAGAAGGCCAGGCTCTCCTCGGCCATGCCGAAGCTGGTCCCGCCGAGCGCGAAGACGCTCATCAGGATCGGGATCATCCAGCGTTCTCGCCCGCGCAGGCGTTCGACGAGCCGGCTGATGCCGCTCTGGATCGCCCCGGTGCGCATCGTGACGCCGAGGAAGCCGCCGATCACGATGATGAACAGCGCGACGTCGATCGCGCCGAACAGCGTGCCGGAGTTGTAGTAGCTGATGTTGCCCTTGGCGTCCTCGATGCCGTACAGCCCGTTGATGGGCGCGGTCAGCGAGTCCACCAGGACCTTCGCGGGGTGCGACTCGACGGCGTGGTAGGTGCCGGGTACCGGTGCGCCTTCCTTGTCGGTGTTGTAGGCGCCGGCCGGGATGATGTACGTCGCCAGCGCCATCACCACGATCAGGGCGAACAGGATCGTGTACGCCGAGGGCAGCGTGAAGTGCCGGCGCTTCCTGGGTTCCGAGTCAGGCTGCGAGTCAGGCTGCGCGTCAGGCGGGGCTTCCGACACGGGCTCCTCCTTCGACGATGACGAGGACGGGCACGGGTGCGGCCTTGTCGTCGACCTGGATGCCCTCGTGGTGCGCGTGCCCGTGGGCCCACACGAGCAGGCACACGATGAACACTGCTGCGACGATGCCGATCACATATCTCAGCTGGATGCTCATGCCCGCCTCCTCACAGCGGGTCGCGCAGCAGAGGACAGGTCATGCAGTGGCCACCGCCGCGGCCCTTGCCGAGCTCGAAGCCCTCGATCGTGATGACCTCGACGCCGGCGTCGCGCATCTTCTTGATCGTGTAGGTGTTGCGCTCGTAGGCGACGACGACGCCGGGCTCGAGGGCCACCACGTTGTTGCCGTCGTCCCACTGCTCGCGCTCCTGCTGGTAGACGTCCCCACCGGTGGGCACCACGTGGAGCTTCGGCACCTCCAGGGCATCAGCCACGGCGCCGAGGAACGAGTCCTCCCGGGTGACGTGGAACCGCTGCCCGTTGCTGCCGGGGCGCAGGCTGACCGCGCCGATGTTGTCGACGACCCTGGAGTACGCCGTGGCCTTGTCGCGGTCGAGCAGGGTGAAGACCGTGTCGAGGTGCATGTGCGCCCGGTCCTTCGTCATCACCGCGGCGATGACCCGCTCGGCGGCCCCCTTCTCGAACAGGGCGGCCGCGATCTGCTCGATCATCCGTGCCTGCGAGCGCTCGCTCATCCCGATCAGGACGGTGCCGTTGCCGATGGGCTGCACGTCGCCACCCTCGAGCGAGGACCGCCCGAAGTCGTGCGCGTCGAAGCGGCCGTCGTCGCCGCGGGGCGGGTACCAGAACTCGAAGTCGGCCTCGGCGAACATCGGGTGGTACTTGTAGATGGCCGTGACGTTGTAGGCCTCGAGCCGACGGGCCGGCCAGAACATCGGGTTGATCGAGACCCCTCCGTAGATCCAGCAGGAGGAGTCACGGGTGAAGAGGGTGTTGGGCAGCGGCGGCAGCACGAACATGCTCTCGTCGTCCAGGGCCGCGGCCGGCAGCGACTGCGTCCGGAACTTCGCGAGGTCGAGCCCGGACTCGGCCACCGTGAGCCCCCCGATCAGGTGGGTGGCCAGCTGCTCGGGCTTCATGCCCGCCAGCGTCGCGCGCACCTCGTCCACCAGCGAGAGACCGACGGTGTACTCGGAGGCCACCAGGTCGACCAGCCGCTGCCGGCACTCCTCGCTGGCGGCGAGCGCCTCGCCGAGGAGGGTCTGCAGCAGGAACACCTCCACCCCGTGCTCCTCCATACGCGCGACGAACTGGTCGTGCTCGTACTGCGCCCGCTCGACCCACAGGACGTCGTCGAACAGCAGGTCGTCGTGGTTGGTGGGCGTGAGCCGCTGCAGGCTGAGGTCAGGGCGGTGCACCATCACCTTGCGCAGGCGGCCGACCTCGGAATTGGCTCCGAACGTGGTCATCGTCTTCTCCGGTTCTGTTGGCGGAAGTCAGTTCGGTAGGACCTGCGTGCCGGCCTCGCCGGTGACGATCTCCTGGATGTCGTCCAGGGAGCCGATGGCGGCGCGGCCACCCGTCGCCTCGACGAAGCGACAGGCGGCGTCGACCTTCGGACCCATGGAGCCCGCCGCGAAGTCCATCGCCCGCAGCTCCGCGGCGGTCGCCTTCCCGATGGCCCGGCTCTGCGGCGTGCCCCAGTCGACGTAGACCGCGTCGACGTCGGTGGCCATCACGAACATGTCGGCGGCGACCTCCCGCGCGAGGAGCTCGCTGGAGAGGTCCTTGTCGATCACGGCCTCGACGCCGACGAGCGTGTTCTCGCCTCCGGGTCGCGGCTCGTACATGGTGGGCACGCCGCCACCGCCGGTGCAGATCACGACCACGCCCTGGTCGAGGAGCCACCGGATCGGCCGGATCTCGAAGATGTGCTGGGGCCTCGGCGAGGGCACGACCCGTCGCCAGCTCTGGCCGTCGCGCTTGAAGCTCCAGTCCTTCTCGGCGGCCAGCGCATCGGCCTCCCGCTTGGTGTAGATCGGGCCGATGAACTTCGTGGGGTCCGCGAACGCCGGGTCGTCGGGGTACACCTCGACCATCGTCAGCAGCGTCGCCATCGGGGTGTCGGGGGGCATCACGTTGCCGAGCTCCTGCTCGAGGACGTAGCCGATCATCCCGGCGGACTCGGCACCCAGCACGTCGAGCGGGTAGGCGGCGACGGCCTGGTACGCCGCGGACTGGAGTGCCAGCAGGCCCACCTGTGGCCCGTTGCCGTGGGAGAGGACGAGCTGGTGCTCGACGCCCACGGAGGCCAGGGCCGGTGCCGCGGTCCGGGCGTTCAGGCGCTGGTTCTCCGCCGTCAGCGGCTCTCCACGGCGCAGCAGTGCGTTGCCACCGAGGGCGACCACGACTCGCATCTGCGGGCCGCCCTCAGTCGCCGAGAGTCGCGACCATGACCGCCTTGATGGTGTGCAGGCGGTTCTCGGCCTGGTCGAAGACGATCGAGACCTCGGACTCGAAGACCTCGTCGGTCACCTCGAGACCGTCCATGCCGTAGGTGCGGAAGATGTCCTCACCGACCTTCGTCTCGCGGTTGTGGAAGGCCGGCAGGCAGTGCATGAACCGCACGTGCGGGTTGCCCGTGCGCAGCACGGTGTCCTTGTTGACCTGGTACGGCGTGAGCAGCCGGATGCGCTCCTGCCAGACCGACTTGTCCTCGCCCATGGACACCCACACGTCGGTGTAGAGGAAGTCGGCGCCCTGGACCCCTTCGCCGACGTCCTCGGTCAGGGTGAGCTTGGCGCCGCTCTCCTCGGCGATGCCCCGGCAGGTGTCGACCAGGGCCGAGTCCGGCCAGAGCTCCTCCGGCGCGCACAGCCGGATGTCCATGCCGAGCAGGCAGCCGCCGACCATCAGCGAGTTGCCCATGTTGTTGTGCGCGTCGCCGAGGTAGCAGTAGGAGATCTCGTGCAGGTGCTTGTCGCTGTGCTCCTGCATGGTCAGCATGTCGGCCAGGATCTGGGTCGGGTGGAACTGGTCGGTGAGCCCGTTCCAGACCGGCACGTCGGCGTACCGACCGAGGATCTCGACGCTCTCCTGCGAGAAGCCGCGGTACTCGATCCCGTCGAAGGTGCGCCCGAGCACGCGGGCGGTGTCCTTCATCGACTCCTTGTGGCCGATCTGGGAGCCGGAGGGCTCGAGGTAGGTCACGTGCGCGCCCTGGTCCTTGGCCGCCACCTCGAAGGCCGTGCGGGTCCTCGTCGAGGTCTTCTCGAAGATGAGCGCGATGTTCTTGCCCGTGAGCGTGGGCTGCTCGTAGCCGCCGTACTTGGCGGCCTTGAGGTCAGCGGCGAGCTGGATCAGGAAGCGCAGCTCCTTGGCGCTGAAGTCCAGCTCCTTGAGGAAGTTGCGGTTGCGCAGGTTGAACGACATCGGCGTCTCCTTGCTAGGCCGCGGCGGGGACCGCGGGTGCGGGGTTCATTGTGGGTTCTGCCACGGCCGGCTCGGCGGCGACGACCCACGAGCTTGATGACCTCGTCGACGACGACGAGCGAGAGTGCGATGCCGATGCAGGTGCACCACTGGCCGAAGGTCAACGACGTGGTGTCGAAGATCCGCTGCAGGAAGCCCAGCACTGTGATCAGGAAGATGGCCACCAGAGCGAGGCCGTAGCGGCGCAGCTGGACCGTGGCGGGCAGCGCGTCGCGGTCGAAGATCGTGTTCACCTGGTCGCGACCCAGCAGAGCCGCCGCGACGTGGAAGAAGGACAGCGTGGTGAGGAGCATGGTGGCTCCGAGGACGGCGCCTTCCACGTTGTGGCCGATCTGGTAGGCGGCGAGCGCACCGATGGTCATCACGGCACCCTGCACGCACAAGCGGATCCAGTTGCTCGTCGAGAGCACGGGCGCGTCGACGGGCCGCGGGGCGCGCAGCATCAGCCCCCGCGCCGGCACGTCGAACCCGAGGGCCACGGCCAGCGGGATGTCGATGACCATGTTGAGCCAGAGGATCTGCAACGGGTTCAGCGGAGCGCCGTTGGCGATCCCGATGACACCCGCCCCGATGAACACCGCGATGTAGGCCACCAGGGTGGACATCTGGAAGCGGAGGTACTTGAGCAGGTTGTCGTACAAGCCGCGCCCGTACGCGACGGCGCCGACGATGGTGGCGAAGTTGTCGTCGGTCAGGATCATCACGGCGGCTTCCTTGGACACCTCCGTGCCGGTGATGCCCATCGCCACGCCGATGTCGGCCGTCTTGAGCGCCGGGGCGTCGTTCACGCCGTCGCCCGTCATCGCAACGATGTTGCCCTTCGCCTTCAGCAGGCGCACCATCCGCACCTTGTCCTCGGGTGCGACGCGGGCGACGACGCCGATCGAGTCCAGCTCGGCGGTCAGCTTCTCGTCGCTCATCGCGGCGAACTCCGCGCCCGTGACGGCCCGGCCCTCGATGCCGAGCTCCTTCGCGATCGCGGCCGCCGTCGTCGCGTGGTCACCGGTGATCATCCGTACCCGGATGCCCGCCTCGCGGCACTCGGCGATCGCGGCCTTCGCCTCCGGGCGGGGCGGGTCGACGATGCCGACCATGGCCAGCAGGGTGAGCTCCTGGACGAGGTCGATCAGGTTTCCTTGTGGCTGGAAGGAGTCGCGCGCGAAGTCGCGCTGCGCCACGACCATCACCCGCTCGCCGGCGTTGGCGATCGCGTCGTTCGCGTCCAGTGCCAGGTGCTTGTTGTCCTCGTTGAGCGGGGTCAGCGAGCCGTCCGGGTGCCGCAGCGTCGTCGCGCGGCCGATGAGCACGTCGGGTGCGCCCTTGACGTAGCAGCGCACGACCGGCCGACCGTCGTCCGAGGTCATCTCGTGGAAGGTGGCCATGAACTTGTAGTCGGAGTCGAACGGGACCTCGGCAACGCGGGGGAGCGCGGCCCGGGTCTCGGTGATGTCGAGTCCGCCCTTGGCGCCGAGCACGATCAGGGCGCCCTCGGTCGGGTCGCCGATCAGCGCCTCGCCGTTGAGAACGGCGTCCGCGCACAGGACCATCGGCAGCAGGTACGGGTCGAGGTCGTAGTGCTGCCCGCCGACGTGGCTGATCTCGCCGGTGGTGCTGTAGCCCTCGCCGGAGACGTTGAAGCGGTTCTGGCCGGGGATGACCAGCTCGCGCGCCGTCATCTTGTTCAGGGTCAGCGTGCCGGTCTTGTCCGAGCAGATGGCCGAGGTCGACCCGAGGGTCTCGACTGCCGGCAGCCGTTTGACGATGGCATGCCGGTTCGCGATCTCCCGCGTGCCCATCGAGAGGAGTGCCGTGACCACGGCGGGCAGCCCCGTCGGGATGGCCGCGACCGCCAGGGCGACGCCGGTGATGAACAGGGTGTCGAAGGTCTCGCCGCGGGCCAGGCCCAGGATGATCACGAGGACCAGTGCGGCGGCGGCGATCAGGGCGATGATCTTGGACAGCGAGTCCAGCTGCTTCTGCAGCGGCGTCTTCGAGGTCTCGGTGTTGGCCAGCATGTCGGCGATGTGACCGATCTCGGTCTGCATCCCCGTCGACGTCACCGACGATCTCGCCACGGCCGCGCGTGACCGAGGTGTTCATGAACGCCATGCAGGTGCGGTCGCCGAGGGCGACCTGGTCGCCGGGCACCGGGTCGGTGGACTTGCCGACGGGCAGACTCTCGCCGGTGAGAGCGGCCTCCTCGATCTCCAGGGTCGCGGCCATCCAGACGCGTCCGTCGGCGGGCACCCGGTCGCCGGCCTCGACGAGGACGACGTCACCGGGCACGAGGTTGTCGGCCTCGATCTCGATGGCCCGACCGTCACGCCGTACCCGCGTCACGCTCTTCATCATCGAGGCCAGTGCCTTGACGCTCGCCTCTGCCTTCGCCTCCTGCCGGACACCGATGACCGCGTTGAAGACGGTCAGGCCGGCCAGCACCACGGAGGTCCCGGGATCTCCGGTGACCACCTGGTTCACGACCGCGGCGACCAGGAGCACGATCTGCATGAAGTCCTGGTACTGGCGGAGGAAGGCGTGCCAGCCCGGTTCGGCCTTCTTCTCCGAGAGCCGGTTGGGGCCGTACTCGCCGACGCGCCGGGTGGCCTCGTCGGAGGACAGCCCCAGGCTGGGGTCGACGTCGAGCCCCTCCGCGACGGCCGTGGCCGCGGCGCCGAACGGCTCGCTGACGGGTGGCTCACCGCTCGTGTGGACGACGTTCGAAGCCATGGCGGCCTCCAGCTCAGGCGCAGGTCGGACGTGCTTGGTCGACCTGATCGTCCGGAGTCGGCGGGTGGTGACACCACACCCGCCCCGGGGTGGGCTGCGGCGGAGCCGGGGAGCGCGGCGGTGTAGCCCACCCGTAGGCGGGTGGACACGACCTACCCGACCGCGTGGCACGTTGGGCTGCAGGCCCACGGAGGCCGTCAGCCACGCGACAGGAGGAGCCCATGACCGAGCTCGACGTAGGACCCATCGACTACCTCGCCGTCGAGTTCCCGGGAGGGAGGCTCGAGGGCGGTGGCCTGCAGGCCCTGCTGGACCTCGTCGAGGCCGGGACCATCAGGGTCCTGGACCTCCGGGTCGTCAAGGCCGAGGAGGACGGCACCCTCTCCGCGGTGGCGATCGCCGACCTCGACGGCGACGGGACGCTCGACCTCGGCGTGTTCACCGGGATCGAGTCCGGGTTGCTCGACCAGGACGACATCGACGAGATCGGGGCGATCGTCTCGCCCGGCAACGCCGTGGGCATGTTGATCTACGAGAACACCTGGGCGGGCCCCTTCGTGACCGCGATGCGCGAGGCCGGTGCCCAGGTGGTGGCCTCGGGGCGCATCCCGGCCGACGACGTCCTCGCCGCACTCGAGCGACTCGACGACGAGTCCTGACAAGACCGAGCATCAAGGAGGATCAGACATGGGTCTCATCGGAGGAATGGCACGTACGGCGGTCGTCGCCGGCACCGCCACCGCGGTCTCGAACCGGGTCTCGCGGCGGCAGGCCGGGCGCTGGGCCGCTCAGGAGCAGCCGCAGCAGTACCAGGAGCCGCAGTACCAGCAGCAGTACCAGCAGCCGCCACCCCCGCCGCCCGCTGCGCCGCCCGCGGACGACAAGATCACCCGGCTCACCCAGCTCGGCGAGCTGAAGAACGCCGGCGTATTGACCGAGGAGGAGTTCGCCTCCGAGAAGGCCAAGATCCTCAACAGCTGATGACGAGCGCGCCACGCCCCGTGACCGACTCGTCGCGCGGTCACGGCCGCCGCGACGAGTCGGGAGGGCTCGTCGCGAACGCCGCGGTCTCCTTCGGCGCGGTGATGCTGCTCCTCGCCGGGATCCTGGACGTCTTCCAGGGGATCGCCGCGCTCGCCAACGAGACCGTCTTCGCGCTCGCCGCGGGCTACTCGTTCCGGCTCGACCTCACCACCTGGGGCTGGATCCACCTCGCGGTGGGTGCACTGGCGATCATCACGGCCGGGGGCGTGCTGGCCGGGCAGACCTGGGGGCGGGTGCTGGGCATCGGGGCCGCCGGGCTGACGGCGCTGACGAACTTCCTGTTCATCCCGTACTACCCGTTCTGGTCGATCACCGTGATCGTCTACTGCGCCGTGGTGATCTGGGCGCTGTCGATGAAGATCCGGGACGAGGCCTAGCTGTTCGAGGCTGCTCGCCGTGCCTCGCGGGCGAAGAACTCCAGCGCCGAGCGGGTCTTGGTCTGCTGCGGAGCGGTCAGGTCCACCCCGCGCGAGGCGAGGAACCGCTTGGCCTCGTCGGCGACCTCGATCGCCTTGCTCGGCGTGCTCTTCGTGGACAGCTCCAGGATGCGCGAGCCGTCCGGGTAGAACCACAGCTCGGCCACCATCTGCCCGGCGTACCCGCTGGGACGGAACTTGAGCTTCAGGACGGTCACCGGGCCGAGCGCGATCAGTCCGTCGAGCTCCACACCCTCGGGCGCGTTCAGGTCGTAGAAGTACTTCTGCTCGGAGGTGAGCACCTTGGCCAACGGCCGCTCGGAGGCCCAGAGCCTCCGCAGGTGCCGATCCGCGACCGGGGCCTTCATGGTGCCCGAGCGCACGAACCCGTCGGGCATGACATCGACCTCGATGCCGAACGAGGCCGACTTCCGGACCTCCCTGGGCACGTGCTTGGGCACCACCGGCCGCAGCTTGACCACGACGTCGCCCGCCTTGCCCTGGACCCGGCGCGCTCGCACGACGACGCCGCGACGGTTCAGGGCCAGGTCAGCGGTGTCGTAGAAGACGACCTGCCGGATCTGCGCGTCGAGGGGGTCCATCTCCAGGGCGCTGACCGTGGAGTGGCGGTTGGCGTCCGCGACGCTGAGCTTCAGCTCGACGCTGTCCGACTCGGCGATCAGCGTCTCCACCTCCGCCCTGGCCTCGGGGCTCAGCAGCGGTGCGTCCTCAGGGGGCGGCAGCGCCTCCCCTGGCGTCTCTGTGGTGGACATGCGGCGCCTCCTTCGTGCTCCAGCGTGCCCCGCGCCTGGGTGGGAGCGCGCCACCCCCGCGCGGGTGATGCGCGGGTGAGTCCTCGCAGGTCACAGTCGGTACGTGGACGGTGGCGAGCAGGTCCCTCCGGGTGCTGCCGAGGGTGCTGCGGAGGGTGCCCCAGAGGGGGCCACCCGGACCCTGTCGGTGCGCGACGCCGCGTTCATCGGGGTCGGCGCGATGGTGGGAGCCGGCATCTTCGCGCTGCTGGGTGCGGCCGGGGAGGTGGCCGGGGCCGCCGTCTGGATCTCCTTCGTGCTCGCCGGGATCGTCGCGATGCTCCAGGGCTACTCCTTCGCCAAGCTGGGGGCGCGGTACCCCTCGGCCGGCGGCTTCCTCGAGTACGTCGTCCGCGGCTGGGGCGAAGGGCACCTCACCGGGGTGCTTGCGTGGATGCTGCTCGCCGTGAACGCGATCATCACCGCGATGGTCGCCGTGTCCTTCGGCAGCTACGCCAGCGACGCGGTCTTCAGCAACGACCACTGGGTCAAGCCCTTCGGCATCCTCGTGCTGCTCGTGATGACCACCCTGAACGTCCTCGGGTCCCAGGTCGTGGCGCGGGCCCAGACGGTCGTGGTCGTCGTGGTGGTCGGGATCCTCACGGTGTTCTCGGTCGCGACGCTGTCCAACCTGCATCCGCACCTGCTCGCGTTCTCGGGCTACCCGCCGTTCAGCGACATCGTCTCGAGCGTGGCGCTGACCTTCTTCGCCTTCCTGGGCTTCGGCGTGATCACCTTCACCGCCCGCGACCTGGCCGACCCGGCACGCCAGCTGCCCAAGGCCGTCTACCTCGCCCTGAGCATCGCGATGGTGGTCTACGTGGCCGTGGCGATCGGGGTGTTCGGCACGCTCACCGTGAAGGAGGTCATCGACTCCGGCGGCACGGCGCTGGCGGTGGCGGCCGAGCCGGTCCTCGGGTCGGCCGGCTACTGGCTGATGACCGTCACGGCACTGTTCGCGACCGCCGGCGCCACGAACTCCGGGCTCTACCCGGCCACCGGGCTCGGCAACGAGCTGGCCGCGATCGGCCAGTTCCCGCCGTTCATGGGACGCGCCTTCATCGATGGGCGGGCGTCAGCGGGCATCGTGGTCACCGCTGTCGCCTCGGCGGTGCTGGTCCTCTTCTTCGACCTCAGTGCCATCGCCTCGATCGGCAGTGCGGTCGCCCTGATCGTCTTCTCGCTCGTCACCTTCGGTCACCTCCGGATCCGCAAGGAGACCGGCGCCTCGCTGTGGCTGCTGCTCGTCGCCGACCTCACCACCGTGATCGTCCTGGTGTCCTTCGCGGTCACCACGCTCGTCCACGAGCCCGGCACGTTGTGGGCGCTGGTCGCGATCCTGGTGCTGAGCGTCGCCGCCGACCTCCTCTGGAAGAGCCGGAGGGACCGCCACCCGTCGCCTGCGTGACGGGGGTGACTACTGACTCTCGAGTCAGTAGCGTCGCCGTGTGACCCTCGTCGTCAAGGCTGGCCGATTCGTCGACTCCCTCACCGGCGCCGTCCTGGAGGACCGCCAGGTGGTCGTGGACGGGGAGCGGGTGACCGCCGTGCTCGCGCCGGGGGAGCAGCCACCCGTGGGCAGCGACCTGCTCGACCTCTCCGACTGCACCGTCCTGCCTGGCCTGATCGACCTGCACACCCACCTCGTGGGACCGACCGAGGACGGTGACCTCGCCGGGATCCTCGACCGCACCCCGGCCCAGGAGGTGCAGATGGGCGTCGCCAACGCGCGCGCGACGCTGCGGGCCGGGGTCACGAGCGTGCGCGACGTGGGCAGCTTCTGGGGCTTCACCGACGTCGAGCTCCGGGAGGCGATCGACGCCGGGGACGTCGAGGGACCGCGGATGTCGTGCGCGGGCGCCTACATCACCTGCCGCGGAGGGGGCGGCGACGTCACCGGGGTGCCCGAGGGCAGGACCGTGCCGCCCGAGCTGAGGGTCGGCGTGGTCGACTCCGTCTCCGACGTACGCCGTGCCGCGGAGCGGCTCTTCGCCGGTGGCGCCGACCTGCTCAAGGTGATCGCCACCGGTGCGGTGCTGGCGCCGGGGACCGATCCCGGCGAGCCCGAGCTGACCGAGGAGCAGATCCGGGCGGCCGTGGAGGTGGCCGCCGACCACGGCGCGTTCGTGGCCGCGCACGCCCACGGTGCCGAGGGTGCCCGACGAGCGGCCAGGGCCGGCGTCCGCTCGGTCGAGCACGGGTCCCTGCTCGACGAGGAGGCGCTCGACCTGATGGGGGAGCGCGGCACCTGGCTCGTGGCCGACGTCTACAACGGCGACTACATCGCGGAGACCGGCGAGCGCGACGGGTGGCCCGAGGAGCTGATGCGCAAGAACCGCGAGACGACCGAGACGCAGCGGGAGGCCTTCGCCAGCGCGGTGCAGCGCGGCAACCTGCTGGCCTTCGGCACCGACGCCGGCGTCTACCCGCACGGCCTCAACGCCCGGCAGCTGCCCGTCATGGTGCGGCTCGGCATGAGCCCGGTCCGAGCCGTGCAGGCCGCCACGGCACACGCCGCCGAGTGCCTGGGCCGTGGCGACGTCGGCGCGTTGTCACCGGGCCGGTACGCCGACCTCGTCGCCGTACCCGGTCACGACCTCGGCGACCTCTGCCGTGCTCCAGTCGCCCGCCCTGGTGATGAAGGGGGGCCGGGTCGTCACGGACCGCACCTCGGGCACCGCCTAGGCTTCGTGGAGGGAGGAGGCGGTGTGGAGGACTCGCAGCGGCGCAAGCAGCGCCACCTGATCGACTTCGACAACCCGCGGCCCGCACCGTCGGCGTCGTCGTTCACGCAGGTGCAGCGCTGGGTCGTCTCCGTGCTCGCGCTCGTCACGGTCGAGCACCTCGCCGGTGGCATCGCGATCTCGGCGATCTTCACCGACGAGAAGCACGTCGCTGCACGTGTGGGGCTCAACGTGATGGCGGCGGTCGCGGGGGTGATGGGCGTCGTGCTGTTCCGTGCCATCCACGGCAAGCGGCTGCTCTCGCCGTGGCTCGTCCTCGGCGTGCTGCCCGGCGTCGTCGGGGCGTGGCTCACCTTCGGGCGCTGAGCGGCGAGGCCCGGCAGCTACACGTGCGTCTCCTCGGGCACCGGTGCCGCCGGCTCGGCGGCGGGCGCCCTGGCGAGCAGCTCGACCACGAGCAGCACGAGGCCCGCGACGACCAGCACGACCAGCGTGAACGTGCCCGTCGGGTGCGCCGCCATCACGTAGACCAGCAGGGCGATGCCGAGCACGCCCACCCGGATGGGAGTGCGGTACTGCCACAGGGCGGTGCCGAGGCCTCCGGTGTGCAGGCCCGCGCCCTCGGAGCGGTTGCGCACAGCGTCCAGCGCGCGGTTCGTCGAGCGGCGTACGGCGAGTAGGGCCGGTCCGGGACCGGTGACCCAGGCGATCACCGCCATCGCGAGGAACAGCACCAGCACGGCTCGCAGGGCGAGTCGGATGAAGTGCACGAGGCTGTCATAGATCGCCGCTGCGGCATCGGTCGGCACCTGGTTGGGGTCGATGGCGCCGAGGTAGACGACGCGGAACCAGTTCAGGCCGACTCCGAGCAGCAGCATCGAGGCAGCGATGACGAGCGCGCCTGCGACGATGGTGCGTCGTCGCGAGCGGGCGACGTAGACGGCCACGGCGAAGAGCACGAGGATCAGCATCGGCAGGGTGCGGGCCAGCGTCTCCAGGATGCGGAACAGCTGCTGGGCCTTGGTGATGTTGGCGGACTCGAGGATCGTGAACTGCGCGTTCACGGTCGGGATCTTGGCCGCCAGCTGGAATCCGCGGTCCTCCAGCCGCGTCTTCACCGTCTCGATGATGGCCGCGAGGTTGACGCTGACGGTGTTGCCGGAGACCTTGACGACGTTGCCCTGCTTGCCGGTCAGCACCGCCACCATCTGCTCGTGAGCGCTCCGGTTGGCCTCTTGCCAGGCCTGCTTGAAGGTGTCTGTCTTGAGCAGCTTGAGCACCTGGTCGTGCACGTAGCTGCGCACCCCGCTGGCCAGCGGGGTGGTGAGGGCGTTCAGCCCCGCCGCGGCATTGGGCGGCAGGCCGCGTGACTCGAGGGCGGTCACCGCCTCCTGGGTGATGCCCTTGACGTCGAGCCGGTTGAAGATCTCCGTGGTCACCCGGTCGGCGACGGCATTCTGCACCGCCGGGTCGGAGGCCAGCGGAGTCACCGTCTGCACGTACCGGTCGGTGTTGCTGATCTGGTCGTGCGCCCAGGTCGCGATCACGGCGGTGGGCGCCAACAGACCCACGAGGACCAGCAGCACCGTGACGACCACGGGACGCCACCAGCCGGTCCGCCCCCGCGGCTGAGGTTCGCCGGCGATCGCCATCGGTTGCGTGGGCTCGGCCACCTGCGCGCGCAGCCGCTCGACCTCGGCCCGGAGCCGGTCGATCTCCGCCTGCTCCCCGGGCTCCCCGACGCCTGCTGTCGTTCCGTCCATGAGCACACCGCCTGTCACCGTGCACGTCCCGTGCGCTCCTCACCGTAGGGCGCGAGCACCGCGCCGCCACTCGTCCGGAACGGGTGAAGTGCCCTCCCGCCCTTCGAGGCTCGCTCCGCTCGCACCTCAGGGACCGGAGCCGCCCAGTCCGGTCCCTGAGGCAAGGACGAAGTCCTGTCTCGAAGGGCCGGGGCCGGATGCTGCTACTGGTGGCCGGCGATCGCGTGCGGCAGGTAGCCGGCCGAGAGCTCCTCGACCTCGTCGGCGGTGAGGTCGAGGTCGGCGGCGGCGACGGCATCGGCGAGGTGCTGGGGGTCGGTCACCCCGACGATGGGCGAGGTCACGGCGGGCTGGTCGAGCAGCCAGGCCAACGCGATCTGAGCGGGCGAGACCTCGCGACGATCCGCGACGGCGAGCACCTTGTCCACGACCGCCTCGTCCTCGTCGCGGTAGAGCGATGACCCGAACTCGTCGGTCTCCGTGCGGGACGTGGAGGTCTTCCACGGCCGGGTCAGCCGGCCCCGGGCCAGCGGGCTCCACGGCAGCACGCCCACGCCCTGGTCGAGACAGAGCGGGAGCATCTCGCGCTCCTCCTCCCGGTAGATGAGGTTGTAGTGGTCCTGCATCGAGACGAACCTCGTCCAGCCGTGCGTCTCGGCGACGTGCTGGGCCTTGGCGAACTGCCACGCGTACATCGACGATGCGCCGATGTAGCGGGCCTTCCCGGCCCGGACGACGTCGTGCAGCGCCTCCATCGTCTCCTCGATCGGCGTCTGCGGGTCCCACCGGTGGATCTGGTAGAGGTCGACGTAGTCGGTGCCGAGCCGGCTCAGGCTGGCGTCGATCTCCTGGAGGATCGCTTTGCGGGACAGGCCGGCGCCGGTCGGGCCGGGGCGCATCCGGCCGTGCACCTTCGTGGCCAGGACCACCTCCTCGCGCACGGCGTACTCCCGAAGCGCGCGTCCGGTGAACTCCTCGCTCGACCCGGCCGAGTAGACGTTGGCCGTGTCGAACGTGGTGATGCCGGCCTCCAGGGCCTCGCGGATCGTACGGCGCGCGAAGTCCTCGTCCTTGACCCACGGTCGGCCACGCGCTGGGTCGCCCCAGCTCATGCAGCCGAGGGTGACCGCGGAGACCTGCAGGCCGGAGCTGCCGAGTCGGCGGTAGTGCATCAGGCGGCTTCCGCACCGGCCGAGGCGGCCAGCGCCTCGAACTCCTCGGCGGTCAGCTCGATGCCGGCGGCCGCGGTGTTGGACTCCAGGTGCTCGACGCTCGAGGTGCCCGGGATGGGCAGCATCACCGGCGAGCGCTGGAGCAGCCAGGCCAGCGCCAGCTGGGACGGCGTCGCGTCGTGCTGCTCGGCCGCGCGGGCGAGCGGGCCGTCGGTGCGGGACAGCTCACCGGTGGCCAGCGGGAACCACGGGATGAAGCCGATGCCCTCGTCGGTGCAGTGGTCGAGCAGCTCCTCGGCGTCGCGCTTGGCGAGGTTGTAGAGGTTCTGCACCGAGACGATCTCGGCCGTCTTCTGCGCCTCCTGCAGCTCTCGACGCCGACCTCGGAGAGCCCGATGTGGCGGATCTTGCCCTCGTCCTGCAGCGCCTTGAGCTCGCCGACCTGGTCGGCGACGTCGAGGCCTCGTCGATGCGGTGCAGCTGGAACAGGTCGATCCGCTCGACGCCCAGCCGGCGCAGGCTCATCTCGACCTCCTGGCGCAGGTAGGCCGGCTGGCCCAGCGGCGTCCACTGCCCGGGACCCTGGCGGGTCAGCCCGGCCTTGGTGGCGATCACCACGTCATCGGCGTAGGGTGCAGTGCCTCGCGCAGCAGGTCCTCCGCGACGTACGGCCCGTAGGAGTCGGCGGTGTCGAAGAAGGTGATGCCGAGCTCGACCGCCCGGCGCAGCACGCGGACCGCCTCGTCGTGGTCTCTCGGCGGCCCCCACACCCCCTCACCGGGCAGCTGCATGGTGCCGTAGCCGAGGCGTACGACGGGCAGATCGCCGCCGAGGGTGAAGGTTCCGGACGGTGCGGCCAGGTTGTCGGTCACGGTTCTCCTCGCACAGATGGGAAACGGGTGCTCCTGGGACAAGTTCCCCGGACGCCTCGATGTTCCCCAGGTGAATGGGAGGATGCGCCTGTGAGCGACGAGAAAGACACCCACGTCCCGCCGCCGGCGACGACCTCATCGGTCCGTTCGCCGCCTACATCGGTCTGTTGTTCACCGAGGTCTCCGGAGACCGCGTCGTGGCCACCTGGCCCGCCGACGCCAAGCTGCACCAGCCCTACGGCATCGTGCACGGCGGCGTCCATTGCGCCGTGGTCGAGACGCTGGCCAGCGTCGGGGCGGCCACGTGGTTCACGCAGGGCCAGGTCGTGGGGGTCAACAACAACACCGACTTCTACCGGGCCGTCAACGCGGCACGATCACCTCGACCGCGACGCCCGTGCACCGCGGCAAGTCGTCGCAGGTGTGGGTGGTGGAGTCGGTGCAGGAGGATGGCACGGTCGTGGCTCGTGGGCAGGTCCGGCTCCAGAACCTCATCGAGCGCGTCCGCACCATCGGCAACATCCGCTAGCGGCGTCCGCCTGCCTGGGCGGGCGTCGGGTCAGCAGGCGTCGGCGTATGTCGTCTGGGTGGCCTGCGGCGCGGTGATCGGCTTCGCGTCCTTGCGGGCCAGCGTGTAGTAGCGCACCCAGTCCATCTGCATGCGGCTCTTGCGCATGGCGGTGCCGGGCGTGGCGACCAGCCGGAAGCGTGGGGCGAACGTCGCTCCCGACAGGGCCTGCGGCCGGCGCTCGGTCATCACCACGCGGGTGTCCACGAACCACGAGACGTGGTCGGGGGTCACCTCGACGGCGAAGGTGTGGAAGGTGTTGTTCAGCGGCAGCGACTTGCTGGTCGTGAAGTCGGCGTTCGGGGTGTTCCGCACGTGCATCGCGGTCGCGCCGGCGCCGATGACGTAGTCGCTGAGCTCGATGCTGCGGGCACCACAGGCATAGCTGCCGTTGGTCGGCACCAGCTCCCAGACGGCTCGGAAGGCCGGACCGGAGCCGCTGTAGCTGCGGGTGCGGACGCGGGCCTCCCACCGGCCGTACTGCGTGCCGTGGCCGGCGGCGGTGACCACGACGTCGCCGCTGGTCGGCGTCGAGTCGAGGGTGAGCATGCCGTGCTGGTCGCGCACGAGGGAGGGGTGGTTGGCCCGCCACGTGGCCGTCGAGAACGGCTGGACGAACTCGTCCTTCCACACCGCGTTGCCCCAGCGGAAGATCTTGGCCGCGTTGGTCGGGTACGTCGTCGCCACCGGGCGAAGGTCCGTGGCGCTCAGCGACGTACCGGCCCCGGAGTAGCCGGCGACGTGGTCGGCGCTCGGGCCGGCGACGCCGGCCGCGACGTAGGCGACGCACACGCTGGCCAGCAGGCCGGCGGCGGAGGCGAGGCGCGTGGTGGAGGTCACTCGACCACGGTAGGACGGCTTGACCGTCGGGGGGACAGAACCCAAAATATTGCCCAATAGGGCATGAAACGGACAGTTCCGTGAGACGCTGCGAGCACGGGGAGTCGCAGACACGAGAGGGCTAGGAGGCACCATGGCCCGCACCAAGACCAGCACGCAGCCGACGGCACCGGCGGGCCACTACACCTTCATCGCCCCGAGCCCGGGTCGTCGGGTGGTGATGCTCACCTTGATGTTCACCATCCTCGGACTCGTGTACATGGGCTGGCAGCTGAGCCTCGACGTCACCGACGAGACCATCGCGATCACCGTGGCGCTGGCGCTGCTGGTCGTGGCCCAGTGGACCTTCCTCCAGGCCTGCATCCCGCAACGGATCGACATCGACCGGTCGGTGATCACGATCAACCGCAGCGGGAAGATCAAGCGCTACGACCTCGTGGACCCCGGTCTGGAGGTGCGCGTGCGCGACGGCGAGATCGCCTTCGCCAACTACCTGGAGCCCTGGACCGTCGTGAAGGCGCGCGAGGTCGACCTGGGCGGTGTTCATCGACGTGCTGATGCACTACCAGACCAAGGCCGACCTCAACGCCGAGCTGCGCGACCAGCGCTTCCAGCGCTGAGCGACCCCTTCGACCCGCCACCGCGGCCTCGTCGGTGGCCGGCCCTAGGGTCGGAGGCGTGGAATCGATGACGCGACCTCGCGACCTGCCCGTGCTGGAGGTCGCCGACGCGTCGTTCGTGACCGAGCAGCTGCTCGTCGGCGGCGACCTCGGCACGCAGGACGAGGAGCTCGCCGTCCGCCAGCTGCAGGAGCTCGTCGACGCGGGAGTCACCCATGTCGTCGACACGCGGATCGAGTGGGACGACGAGGCGTGGGTGGCCGAGCGCTCGCCGCGAGATCGTCTACCGCCACCACGGCATGGACGACGCCGGCCAGGAGGTCCCTCACGAGTGGTTCGACGAGGCGGCCGGCTCGGCCCTCGAGGCGATCGAGGGCGGCGGCACCGTGCTCGCCCACTGCCACATGGGCGTCAACCGCGGGCCGTCCCTCGGGCTCGCCGTGCTGCTGGCCCAGGGGTGGGACGTCGATCGACGCCCTCGATGCCATCCGAGGCGCCCGTCCGGTGGCCTGGGTCGCCTACGCCGACGACGCCCTGCGCTGGCACCACGCGCGCAGCGGGTCAGAGGCGCAGCTCGAGGCCGACCTCGCCCGGGTCAGCCGCTGGCGCACCGACAACCAGCTCGACGTCGAGCAGGTGATCCGCGCCAAGCGCGAGTCCGGCTGGTGACCCCCTTGCGGTCCCTGAGCCTCGAACGGCCGGTCGTGGGGCCCTGCGAGACAGGACTTCGTCCTTCCTCAGGGACCCGTGAGGCGGTCGAGGAGCCAGCCCGGGCTCAGCGCGCGGGCACCGACCCCCTCGGCGCGCATCACCAGGGCCCGGTCGGCGCTGACCACGGCCACGTCGTGCCCCTGCGCGCCTGCTTTCACGACCTGCGCCACGATCGTCGCGTCACCGTCACGAGGCGCGTGCACCGTGCGCAGGCCGCCGTCGCGTCCCTCGGGGACGCCGGCCCGGGCCTGGCCCTCGAGCACCAGCACGATCTCGTCGTAGGACGCCAGGTCGTCGCTGTCCGCCACCGCCAGCCGACCGTGCAGCCGGGCCGCCGCCTTCGCGCGGTCCTTCCACCAGCCGTCGGGGCGGGAGCCGACGACGTTGGCGCCGTCGACGACCAGCACCCTCACGCCTGCTCCACGAGCCACAGCCGGTGCTCGCCGGGCAGGCCCTTGAGCTCGATGGGCGGCATCTCCTCGACGAACCGGAGGTCGTCGCGCTCGCTCAGCGCCTCGACGACGTCGGCGGTCGCGAGGACCTCCCCGCCGTCAGCGAGAGCGGCGACGCGCGCGGCCATCGCCACGTTGCTCCCGAAGTAGTCGCCGTCGCGCTCGATCGTGGTGCCGACGTGCAGCCCGATCCGCACCCGGATCGGCGTCCGCCGCAGGTGCCGGCTGCGCTGCCGCTTCGCGCTGAGCGCGCGCTGGATGTCGAGGGCGGCGTCCACCGCGAGCTGCGGTGTCGAGAAGACGACCATGTAGCCGTCGCCCTGGCTCTTGACCACCTGGCCGCGGTGCTTGTCGAAGTAGGTGTGCAGCAGCCGGTCGTGGGACTCCAGCAGCCGGACCCACTGCTCGTCGCCGAGGTCGGAGTTGAGTGCGGTGGAGCCCTCGATGTCGGAGAAGAAGATCGTGACCGTCCCGTCGGCGGACGCGATCCGGGCGATGTCGGTGCGGTGCTCCAGCGCCCAGTCGGTGAAGTCGTCGACGGAGGCCAGCAGCGTGCTGCGGACCCCCTGCTCGCGCAGCCGGCTCGCCGTCTCCACGACGGTCCGGACCGCCTTCCCCGCGACGTTCGCGGCCCGTTCCGCGGCGCCGCTGCGCAGGCTCGTGCGCTCGGCGGTGGTGGGCCGGGTCGCCTCCTCGAGCTCGGCGCGCGTCCGGCCCAGCTCGCGGGCGAGGTAGGCCACGGCCCCCAGCGCTGCGACCAGCAGCAGTGACGAGCACGATGACGGCGGCGGTCACGGGAGGAACGATGGCACACCCGGCGGCGTGGTCGGCCCGGTGCTCGGTGTGCCACAATGAGAACACGTTCTAGTTTCTGTGGGCGGGTGAGCGATGAGCCGAGCACCGGCGATCGAGGGCTGGTTCAGCGAGGGCCGGAACCCGCGCTGCTCGGCCTCGCGATGCACGACGTGCGGGTCGCACTTCTTCCCGCCGACGCCCAGGACGGCGCCGGCTTCTGCCGCAACCCGGCCTGCGCGGGTGAGACGTTCGAGCCGACCGAGCTGTCCCGCCACGGCACCGTCTGGTCCTACACCGACGCGCAGTACCAGCCACCCCCGCCGTACGTCCCGGCCACCGATCCCTACGAGCCGTTCGCCCTCGCCGCCGTCGAGCTGCCCGAGGGCCTGGTCGTGCTCGGCCAGCTGGCCGAGGGGTACGGCGTGAGCGACGTGCGCGTGGGCACCGAGGTCGAGCTGGTCGTCGAGCGGCTCTACACCGACGACGACGGGCGATCGCACCATCTGGCGCTGGAAGCCCGTGGCCGAGCTGGGGGCCGAGCTGGGGGCCGACCAGTGAGCGGCGACGTCGCCGTCCTCGGCGTGGGCATGCACCCGTGGGGCAAGTGGGGCCGCAGCTTCGTCTCCTACGGCGTGCACGCCGCGCGCGAGGCGCTCGCCGACGCGGGGGTGGACTGGAACGACGTCGGCCTCGTCGTCGGCGGCGAGACCGTGCGCAACGGCTACGGCGGGTACGTCGCCGGCGCCACCTTCGCCCAGGCCCTCGGCTGGAACGGCGCCCGCGTGGCCACCTCGTACGCCGCGTGCGCCACCGGCGCCCAGGCCCTCGACACCGCCCGCTCGCGCATCCTCGCCGGGCAGTGCGAGGTCGCGCTGGTGGTCGGCGCGGACACCACGCCCAAGGGCTTCCTGGCGCCGAACGCCGGCGAGCGCTGGGACGACCCCGACTGGCTGCGCTTCCGGCTGCTGGGGATGACCAACCCGGCGTACTTCGCCCTCTACGCCCGCCGCCGGATGGACCTCTACGGCGCCACCCAGGAGGACTTCGCCCGGGTCAAGGTGAAGAACGCCCGCCACGGCCTGGAGAACCCCCGCGCCCGCTACCGCAAGGAGGTGGGCGTCGACGACGTGCTCGCGAGCCCGGTCGTCGCCGACCCGCTGCACCTGCTCGACATCTGCGCGACCAGCGACGGCGGCGCGGCCGTGGTGCTCACCTCCGCCGACTACGCCCGCCGCCACGGCGTCACCGACGCGGTGCGGGTGCGCGCGATCTCGACGGTCACGCCCACCTTCCCGAACACCGTCATCGACATGCCGCTGCTCGCCACCGACCCCGGCGTCTCCGATTCGGCGACGTTCAAGCAGTCGATCGGCGCCGCCGCCTACGAGGAGGCCGGCATCGACCCGGCCGACGTCAGCCTCGCCGAGGTCTACGACCTCTCCACCGCCCTCGAGCTCGACTGGATGGAGGACCTCGCGCTGTGCAAGCAGGGCGAGGCCGAGTCGCTGCTGCGCGCGGGCGAGTCGACGATCGGCGGCCGCATCCCGGTCAACCCCAGCGGTGGTCTCGCCTGCTTCGGCGAGGCGGTCCCGGCGCAGGCTCTCGCCCAGGTCTGCGAGGTCACCTGGCAGCTGCGTGGGCAGGCGACCGGGCGTCAGGTCGAGGGCGCCCGGGTGGGCATCACCGCCAACCAGGGCCTGTTCGGGCACGGCTCGTCGGTCATCCTGTCCCGCTGATCCAGGATCAGGTCAGTTGGGCAAGACGCCTCACCGGCCTCAGCCCAGGTCGCCCTCGACGTAGAACCAGCGGCCCGCCCGCCGCTCGAACCGGCTGACCTCGTGGTGGACGCCCTCCTCGTGGCGGGCGACGAACTCGACGACTGCCGACCCTCGTCGTCCTCGTGCGCGTCCACGACCTCGAGGCCGGTCCACCGGATGCCGTGCTCGGTGACCTGGGGCGGCCGGGTGCGCGGATGCCAGGTGCGCCACACGTAGTCGGTCTCACCGACGGCGTAGGCGGAGTACCTCGAGCGCATCAGCTCCTCGGGTGTGTCGGCCTGGGCCTCGCCGCGGTGGAGGCGGCCGCAGTGCTCGTCGTACGTGCCGATCCCGCAGGGGCACGCGCGCTGCTCGAGGACCATCCGTCGATGATGACGCAGCGACGGGACGGGTCAACGTGATTGCGCCTCTCGGTAGCGTGGAACACGTGACGTCCCCTCCCTCCATCGCCACCCTGGGCCAGCTCCGCGAGAGCGGCCACGAGCACCAGTCCCTCCGTGCCGAGATCCGCGGCAACCTGCTGGCCGCCTTGCGCGAGGGCCGCGACCCCTGGCCCGGCCTCCACGGCTTCGACGACACGGTGATCCCGCAGCTCGAGCGAGCGCTGCTGGCCGGGCACGACATCGTGCTGCTCGGCGAGCGCGGCCAGGGCAAGACCCGACTGCTGCGCACCCTGGTCGGCCTGCTCGACGAGTGGACGCCCGTGATCTCCGGCTCCGAGCTGGGCGAGCACCCCTACGAGCCGATCACCCACGGCTCCAAGGCCGCGGTCGCCGAGTACGGCGACGACCTGCGCATCTCGTGGCGGCACCGCGACGAGCGGTACGCCGAGAAGCTGGCCACCCCGGACACGAGCGTCGCGGACCTGATCGGCGACGTCGACCCGATGAAGGTCGCGGAAGGTCGCAGCCTCGGTGACCCCGAGACGATCCACTTCGGGCTGATCCCGCGGTCGCACCGCGGGATCGTCGCGATCAACGAGCTGCCCGACCTCGCCGAGCGGATCCAGGTCGCGATGCTCAACGTGATGGAGGAGCGCGACATCCAGATCCGCGGCTACGTGCTGCGACTGCCGTTGGACACGCTCGTCGTGGCGAGCGCGAACCCGGAGGACTACACCAACCGCGGTCGGATCATCACCCCGCTCAAGGACCGCTTCGGCGCCGAGATCCGCACGCACTACCCGGTCGAGCTCGACGACGAGATGGCGGTGGTCCGCCAGGAGGCCGAGCTGGTCGCCGAGGTGCCCGACCACCTGGTCGAGATCCTGGCCCGGTTCACCCGCGCGCTGCGCGAGTCGAGCTCGGTCGACCAGCGCTCGGGCGTCTCCGCCCGGTTCTCGATCGCGGGCGCCGAGACGATCGCGGCCGCGGCGCTGCACCGCGCGACCGTGCAGGGCGAGGACGCAGCCGGTGGCCCGGCGTCATCGACCTCGAGACCGCCGTCGACGTGCTCGGCGGCAAGATCGAGTTCGAGACCGGCGAGGAGGGTCGCGAGGCCCAGGTCCTCGAGCACCTGCTCCGCAAGGCGACCGCCGAGACGGTGCGCAGCCGGTTGCACGGCATCGACCTCGGCCTGCTGGTGCACGCGCTGGAGGAGGGGGCGACCATCGCGACCGGCGAGCAGGTCAGCGCGATCGACTTCCTCACCGGGCTGCCGGTGCTCGGCGAGTCCGAGCTCTACGACGAGGTGTGCGAGCGCCTCGACGCGACGAACGACGGCGAGCGAGCCGGTGCCATCGAGCTGGCCCTCGAGGGCCTCTTCCTCGCCCAGAAGGTCAGCAAGGACTCCGACGGCAGGGAGACGATCTATGGCTGAGCGGTACCCGGTCTCGGTGGGCGCCGGCTCGCTGTGCATCGACGACGGCGTCGCGCTCCCGCACGCGTGGACCGGCGCCGGCGTCACCGTCGAGGCCGCGTTCACCGGCGCGCACCTGCTGCACCTGGCGGTGGCGGGCTGCGTGCTCAACGACATCTACCGCGAGGCACGCCGCTCGCCGTCCCGGTCGACGGCGTCCGGGTCACGGCGCAGGGCGGCTTCGAGGAGGAGACCTGGCGGGCGACCGGGATCGAGTACCTCGTCGCTGTCGACTCCCGCGCCTCGGCCGACGACGTCGAACGCCTGCTGGCCGTGGTCGACGAGGTCGCCGAGATCCCCAAGACGCTCGCTGTCGGGACCGTCGTACGCCGGGCAGGTGCGGGGGGCATGGAGTGAGCCGTGGGTGATCGCTGGACCGACCGTCGTCGGTCCCGCTACGGCCGGTACGCCGGCGGCCCCGACCCGCTCGCGCCGCCGGTCGACCTGGCCGAGGCGCTCGACGCCATCGGCGAGGACGTGATGGCCGGGTACTCCCCGGAGCGCGCCATGCGCGAGTTCCTGCGACGCGGTGGTCGCGACCAGCGGGGGCTCGACGACCTCGCCCGGCGGATCGCCGACCGCCGTCGCGACCTGCTCAGCAAGCACAACCTCGACGGCACCATGCAGGAGGTGCGCGAGCTCCTCGACAGCGCGCTGCTCAAGGAGCGCGGCCAGCTGGCGCGCGACGTCGACATGGACGACGACGACCGCTCCTTCCGCGAGATGCAGCTCGACAACCTGCCGAGCAGCACCGCGGCCGCCGTCTCCGAGCTGTCCGACTACGACTGGGCGAGCAGCGAGGCGCGCGAGGACTACGAGAAGATCAAGGACCTGCTCGGGCGCGAGCTGCTCGACCAGCGCTTCGAGGGGATGAAGCAGGCCCTCGAGGGCGCCACCGACGAGGACCGCCAGCGCGTCAACGAGATGCTGCAGGACCTCAACCAGCTGCTCGAGAAGCACCGGCTCGGCGAGGACACCCCCGAGGACTTCGCGGAGTTCATGGACGAGCACGGCGACTTCTTCCCCGAGAACCCGCAGGACATCGACGAGCTCCTCGACGCGCTCGCCCAGCGGGCGGCCGCGGCGCAGCGGATGCTCAACTCGATGTCGCCCGAACAGCGCCAGGAGCTGATGGAGCTCTCCGCCCAGGCCTTCGGCTCACCGGAGCTGATGCAGTCGCTGAACCAGCTCGACGACAACCTGCGCGTCGCTCCGGCCCGGCGAGGACTGGGGCGGCAGCGAGGAGTTCGGAGGTCAGCAGGGTCTCGGCCTCGGCGACGGCACCGGCGTGCTCCAGGACGTCGCGGAGCTCGACGCGCTCGGTGAGCAGCTCTCGCAGTCCTACGACGGCGCCCGGATGGACGACGTCGACCTCGACGCGCTCGAGCGCCAGCTCGGCGAGCAGGCCGGCGTCGACGCGCGGCGGCTCGCGGAGCTCGAGCGCGCGCTCAACGACAGCGGCTACCTCCAGCGCGGCTCCGACGGCGACCTGCGGCTCTCGCCGAGGGCGATGCGCCAGCTCGGCAAGGCGCTGCTCAAGGACGTCGCGAACCGGATGTCCGGGCGTCAGGGCCAGCGCGAGCTGCGTCAGGCCGGCGCGGCCGGCGAGCTGTCCGGGTGCCAGCCGCGAGTGGGCCTTCGGCGACACCGAGCCGTGGAACGTCACCCGCACGATCACCAACGCCGTCGTACGCACGGTGGGGGAGGGTGGCGACCCGTCCGACGGGGTCCGGCTCGACATGCGCGACCTCGAGGTCAACGAGACCGAGGCCCGCTCCCAGGCGGCGGTCGCGCTGCTGGTGGACACGTCGTTCTCGATGGCGATGGCCAACCGCTGGGTGCCGATGAAGCGCACGGCGCTGGCGCTGCACCAGCTGATCTCGACACGGTTCCGCGGCGACCACCTGCAGCTGATCGGGTTCGGCCGCTCGGCACGGGTGATGGACATCGAGCAGCTGACCGCGCTGGACGCGATGTGGGACAAGGGCACCAACCTGCACCACGCCCTGCTGCTGGCCAACCGCCACTTCCGCAAGCACCCGAACGCCCAGCCGGTGCTGCTGATCGTCACCGACGGCGAGCCGACCAGCCACCTCGAGCCCGACGGCGAGGTCTGGTTCTCCTACCCGCCGCACCCGCTGACCGTCGCCTGGTCGGTCCGCGAGCTCGACAACGCCGCCCGCCTCGGCGCCCAGACCACGTTCTTCCGCCTCGGCGAGGACCCCGGCCTCGCCCGCTTCCTCGACAACCTCGCCGCGCGCGTCGAGGGCCGCGTGGTCAGCCCCGAGCTCGACGACCTCGGCGCCGCCGTGGTCGGCAGCTACCTCGGCGGCCGCGGCGGCCGGTCCCCCTTCGGCGACGACTCCGGCCACATGTCCGACTGGTACGGCGGCCGCGGCTTCTGGTTCGGCGACGACTGAGCCCCCCGATCCCGGGTCGGACTTCGGCCAATCCGGTCGGGCGGCGCGCACTCCACGGACCATCGGGTCCGGCGCGCACTGCGCCCTAGGGGAGGGGTTCGACCACCCCGTAGTCGGTGAGGTGCTCGGCGAGGTGGGCGGACTGCTCGCGGCCGTCGCCGAGGAGGTGGTCGATGGTGGTCAGGCGGGCGGTGTAGTGGCCGACGGCGTACTCCGCGGTCATCCCGATGCCGCCGTGCAGCTGGATCGCCTCCTGGCCGACGTGCCGGCCGGCCTTGCTCACCTGGAGCTTGGCGCGCCGCGCGGCCTCGGTCACCTTCTCCGGCGAGGACGACTGGTCGGCGATGACCATCGTGGCCCACGTGACGATGCTGCGGGTCAGCTCGACCGAGGTGTACATGTCCGCGGCGCGGAAGGTGAGCGCCTGGAACCGGTTGAGGGTCATCCCGAACTGCTTGCGGGTGGTGAGGTACTCCGTCGTCATCCGCAGCGCGGACTCCATCAGGCCCAGCGCCTCGTGGCAGTAGGCGATCTTGGCGGCCGCGACCACGCGCTCGAGCGCGGCCAGCGCGTCGGTCGACCCGTCGCCGAGGAGGGTGGCCGGCGCTCCGTCGAGGCTGACCCGAGCGGCGCGCGTCCCGTCCAGGGTGGTGTACGACGAGACGCTCACCCCGTCGCCGGGGGAGACGAGGTAGATGCCGAGGTCACCCGAGGAGGACCGCGCCGAGACGACGAGCAGGTCGGCCCGAGCGCCGTTCAGCACCGGCTCCTTGACGCCGGTGAGCGTGCCGTCGGACTCGCTCACCCCGCCACCGTCGAGGTCCCACCGCCCACCCGGCTCGAGCAGCGCGGCGGCGACCACCTGCTCGCCCGACGACACCGCCTCGAGGATCTCCTGCTTCTGCTCCGGGGTGCCGAGCGCGGCGACGAGGCCACCGGCCACCACCACTGTCTCGATGAACGGCTCGGGGGCGTTGACCCGGCCGATCTCCTCGGCGACCACGGCGAGCTCGACGGGTCCGGCGCCCATGCCGCCGTCGTCCTCGGCGAAGGGGAGCCCGAGCACGCCCATCTCGGCGAGCCGGCCCCACATCTTCTCGTCGAAGCCGGGGTCCTCCTTGACCACCTCGCGGCGGTGCTCGGCGTCGTAGCCCTTCAGCAGGCCGCGCACGGCGTCGCGGAGAGCGGTCTGCTCGCTGTCGAGAGTGAAGTCCATGTGATCAGAGCCCCAGGATCGTGCCGGCGATGATCTGTCGCTGGATCTCGTTGGACCCGCCGTAGATCGACGCCTTGCGGAGGTTGAGGTAGTTGGGTCCGGCGGCCCGGGCCCAGTCGGGGACGTCGCTGTCGTCCTCGGCGAACGCGGCGAGCGCGAGCGGCCCGGCGACGTCGACGACGAGCTCGCTGACGGCCTGCTGGAGCTCGGTGCCCTTGAGCTTGAGCACCGAGGAGGCGGGGTGCGGCTTGCCGTCGGAGGACTGCGCCACCACCCGCAGGGCGGTCAGCTCGAGGGCCAGCAGCTCGTTCTCGAGCTCGACGAGCTGGGCAGCCAGCGAGCGCGTCCTCGAGCAGGCCGCGCTCGGCGGCGAGGCCCTTGAGCGTCGCGAGGGCCTGCTTGGTGGCCCCGACCGGCGCGACGCCGACCCGCTCGTTGCCGAGCAGGAACTTGGCCATCGTCCAGCCCTTGGTTCTCCTCGCCCACGAGGTTCTCGCCCGGCACCCGGACGTCCTCGAAGAAGACCTCGTTGACCTCGAAGCCGCCGTCGATCAGCTCGATCGGCCGCAGCGTGACGCCCTCGGTCTCCATCGGCACCAGGATCATCGAGATGCCCTGCTGCTTCTTGGGGGCATCGGGGTCGGTGCGCACGAGGTTGAAGATCCAGTCGGCGTGCTGGCCGAGCGTCGTCCACGTCTTCTGGCCGTTGATCACCCAGTCGTCGCCGTCCTTGACCGCCTTCGTGGTCAGCGAGGCGAGGTCGGAGCCGGCGTTGGGCTCGGAGAAGCCCTGGCACCACCAGATGTCGAGGTTGGCCGTCTTCGGGAGGAACTTCTCCTTCATCTCCTGGGAGCCGAAGTTCGCGATCACCGGGCCGATCATGTTGGCGTTGAACGCCAGCGGCGGCGGCACGCAGGCCAGCTGCATCTCCTCGTGCCAGATGTGGCGCTGCAACGGCGTCCAGTCCTGGCCACCCCACTCCACCGGCCAGTTGGGGACGGCGATCCCCGCCTCGTTCATGATCTGCTGCGACTGGACGATGCCGTCCTTGCCGACGTGGCGGCCGGCCGCGATCGTGTCGCGCAGCTCGTGGGGGATCTTGGTGGTGAAGAAGGTCCGCATCTCCTCGCGGAACGCGGTCTCCTCCTCGGTGAGGGCGAGCTGCATGAGTGCTCCCGTGGTCGTCAGGACCGGAGGGACGTCCGGGCAGGCGTCAGGTTACCGCGCGGTACGACGCCCACGGACGCTGCCTGCGGGCGGCAGGGGTCCAGGCCGCGAGGGCCTTCTCGATGTCGGAGGCGATCTTCTCGGGCTTGGTCGTCGAGCCGTAGCGCTTGATCACCTGGCCGTCGCGGCCGACGAGGAACTTGGTGAAGTTCCACTTGATGGCGTCGCCGAGCACGCCGCCCTTCTCGGTGCGCAGCCACTGGTAGAGCGGGTGGGCGCCGTCGCCGTTGACGTCGATCTTCTCGAACATCTGGAAGCTGACGCCGTAGTTCTTCTGGCAGAACGCGCCGATCTCGTCGTTGCTGCCGGGGTCCTGGCTGCCGAACTGGTTGCACGGGAAGCCGAGCACGGCCAGGCCCTGGTCGGCGTACTGCTCGTGCAGCTTCTCCAGCCCCTCGAACTGGGGCGTGAAGCCGCACTGCGACGCGGTGTTCACCACCAGCGTGACCTTGCCGTCGTAGGCACCGAGCGACGTGTCGTGGCCGTCGATGGTGGTGGCGGTGAAGTCACTGAGGCGGGGCACGGGGTCTCCTTCGGCAGGCGGGACGTTGTTTTCGGCAACGTCACTTACAACGAAGGTCCTCCCCGTTTGTTCCTGCGGCTCAGCTCACCTTCGCCCGGACCGCGTAGTGCTGGCCGTAGTCGTAGGTGCCGCGTCCCGCGCAGGAGTACGCCGGACCACCGTCGGACCCGCTGACGAAGCCGCAGTAGACCATCGAGGTGCTGGTGTTCGCCGGGATCAGCGCGACGTAGGCGAGGAACCTTCGGTTGAAGCCGATCCTCGTGTGGCCGTCGCCCTTCGAGTCCAGGCGCAGCATCGAGTCGACGACGGTGCCGTTCTTGTAGCGGCGCTGCACGAGCATCGCCGAGCCGTGCGCGGTGGGCGGCAGGTTGACCGAGACGGTCAGGTGCTTGCCCGGCTTGAGGGTCGAGGCCGGGATCACGCGCAGCGGCGCCGAGGACAGGTGCGGGAGGTCGATGGTCAGCCACCCGGTCGACTTGTGCTTCTTGCCGAGCACGCGGGTGCCCGCCCACGTCGGGTGCGGGGTAGTGGGAGGCCTCGCTGTAGCCGTGCGGCTGCTTGAGGTTCCAGGCCGCGAAGGTCGCCATGAACGGTGCCCACGAGGTGCGCGCGGTGACCGCCGCCTTGATCGCCAGCAGCGAGTAGAGCCCGGTGCTCGCGTCGGCGCGCTGCCACATCTGTCGTACGATGTCGCGGCCGAGGCGCTCGGAGGCGTACTTGAAGAAGATCCACGACCCGTAGCGGTGGAAGTCGGTGGTCAGGTCGACCGGTGCGGTCGGGTAGCGGATCGGGCTGTAGGCGAGGAACTGGAGGTTGTCGTTGATGGAGTCGTAGACCTCGTCCTCCATCCAGGTCGCCGTGCCCTCCATGAACCACGAGTCCTCGGCGTCGTCGTAGGCGAACTGGCTGGCGTGGAAGAGCTCGTGCGCCGCCGTGACGTCCAGGGCCTTGGCCGGCGCGGTTCCGTAGCCGACGAAGGCCTTGTCGAGCACGCAGTAGCCCGGCACCCGACGGCCGTTGAAGGCGTCGTCGGGGGCGCAGTAGCCGTAGAGCCCGCGCGGCTGGAGGTTGGCGAGGTAGATGTCGATCGTGCCGTCGGGGTTGGCGTCCGCGCCGCCGGAGCCGCCGTCGGCGAGCGGCAGGCGGTAGCCCATGACGCCGTGCTCGTAGGCCAGCACATGGGCCACGGTCGCGTAGACGGTGTCGACGTAGTCGGGGACGCCGTTGTGGTTGGCGTCGGTGCTCAGCTCGGAGGCGTTCAGCCGCTCCGGCCCGCCGGTGGTCCAGTGGATGCAGGCCATCGGACCGCAGTAGTGCGCCGTGGGGTTGCTGCCGTAGGTGATCGCGGGGCCGCTGTCGACGTCGTCGCCGCCGGGATCCGTCGGTCGGGCCAGGATCGCATCGGCCTGCTGCCGCTCCTGCCCGGTGAGGGACGGACGCGCGAGGAACAGGTCGCGCAGCGTCATCGTGATGTCGGTGCTCGGCGAGCTGCCCACCGGCCGGTGGGCGCGCAGGCGCGCGGTGTCACGCCGCAGCTGGCTCTTCGCCTTCCTCAGCACCGCCCGGGCGTGGGCGTGGGTGAACCGCGGCATGGACCGATCCGACGGCGGCAGCACGCGCGAGGCGTTGGCCGCGGGCACCCCGCTCATCAACGAGAAGGCGACGGCGAGGACGAGCGCGGGCACGACGACACCGCGGGGGAAGCGAGACACCAGGGGAGTGTATGAGGCAGATGAGCCTGTTGAGGCGCATTGGGTAGGTTCTCAGGGAGGCGGGACGGCTTTCTCAGCGAGGGGCGAGCACGATGACCGAGATCAAGCTGTCAGCACCGCCCCTGATGGCCGGCGACGCCGTCGAGGACGCCGTACGCCTGGCCCGGCTGCGCCGGATGAAGCTGGTCGCGCTCAGCCTGCTCGTCCTCGCCGCCGTGGTGTACGCCGTGACGCACGGCCGCGGGGGGTTCTGGGGCTTCGTCAATGCCGGTGCCGAGGCCAGCATGGTCGGCGCGATGGCCGACTGGTTCGCGGTGACCGCGCTGTTCCGGCACCCGCTGGGGCTCCCGATCCCCCACACCGCGCTCGTGCCCAAGCGCAAGGACGACCTGGGCCGCAGTCTCGAGCAGTTCTTCGCCGAGAACTTCCTGCAGGAGCAGGTCGTGCGCGACCGGTTCGACTCGGCGGGGATCGCCGGTCGTCTCGGCGGCTGGCTCGCCGAGCCCGCCAACGCCGCTCGTGTCGTGCGCGAGGGTGCGTCGGTGATGGCCATCGGGCTGCGGCGCCTGCGTGACGAGGACGTGGAGGCCGTCGTGCGCGACGTGCTGATCCCACGCTTCATGGCCGAGCCGCTGGCGCCGGTGGCCGGGGGCCTGCTGCAGGAGATCGTGGCCGACGACGCGCACCACGGTCTCGTCGACCTCGCCCTCGAGGAGGCGCACCGCTGGCTGGTGCACAACCAGGAGACGTTCACCGAGGTGATCGGCGAGCGCGCGCCGTGGTGGGCGCCGCCCCGGCTCAACGAGGCGGTCACCAACCGGCTGCACCTCGAGGTCGTGCGCTGGGTGGCCGACATCCGTGCCGACCCGCAGCACCATGCGCGTCAGGCCTTCGACAGCCTGCTCACCCAGCTGGCCGAGGACCTGCTGCACGACCCCGCGACCCAGGAGCGGCTGGAGAACCTCAAGACCCGGATGCTCGAGCAGCCCCAGACGCTGGCCACCAGCATGTCGCTGTGGGGTGCCTTCCGGCGCGCCCTGCTCGCGGCGCTGGAGGATCCCCGCGGCCTGCTGCGCGAGCGGGCGACCCAGGAGCTGGCCGACTTCGGGGCACGCATCGGCGCCGACGAGCAGCTGCGCCGCCGGCTGGACGCCTGGGGCTCGGACCTGGTGGTCTGGGCGGTGGACCGCTACGGCGAGGAGCTGGCCACCGTGATCACCGCGACCGTCGAACGCTGGGACGGCGAGGAGGCCGCCCAGCGCATCGAGCTCTACGTCGGGCGCGACCTGCAGTTCATCCGGATCAACGGCACCATCGTCGGCGGCCTGGTCGGCGTCGCGATCCACGCGATCTCGCTGGTGCTCTAGGAGGCGACGTGGACGAGGTGGAGATCAGCGGCGAGTCCATCCGGCTCGTCCAGCTGCTCAAGCTCGCGAACCTGGTCGACTCCGGCTCCGACGTACGCGACCTCGTGCAGCAGGGCGCCGTGCTCGTCAACGGCGAGGTCGAGGCCCGCCGCGGCCGCCAGCTCCGCGACGGCGACGTCGTCACCGTCGGCGGTGCCTCGGTGAAGGTCGTCGCGACAGGCGGATAGTCCGAGGTGCTCGGCGGGGTGACTGGTCAGTAACCCCTGCCAACCACCTCGGACTATCCGGTCTCGGGGTCAGAGGACGTCGATCAGGTCCACGACGAAGATCAGCGTCTCGCCGGGCTTGATGACGCCGCCGGCGCCGCGGTCGCCGTAGCCGAGGTGGGGCGGGATGGTGAGCTGGCGGCGGCCGCCGACCTTCATGCCCTGCACGCCCTGGTCCCAGCCGGCGATGACCTGGCCCGCGCCGAGGCGGAAGTCCAGCGGCTTGCCGCGGTTGTACGACGCGTCGAACTCCTCGCCCGTCGAGTGGGCCACGCCGACGTACTGCACCGACACGGTCGACCCGGCGGTGGCTTCCTTGCCCTCGCCCTCGATGATCTCGCTGACGATGAGGTCCGCGGGCGGCGGGCCGTCGGGGAAGTCGATCTCTGGCTTGTCCATGCTCATGGGCACACCCTGCCACGCGCGGATCCTGCGTGGGGGCCGGTGGTTGACTCGCACACGTGGACCACGGCATCCGGCTCAGCACGGTCAACCTGAACGCCCCCGACCCGAGCGCGCTCGGCGCCTTCTACGCGCGCCTGCTCGGCTGGGAGGTACGGGTCGACGAACCGGGTTGGGTGGTCGTCGCGGGATCCGAGTCCGTCGCGCTCTCCTTCGAGGAGGACGTGAACTTCCAGCGGCCGGTGTGGCCGAGCGACCCGCACCAGCCACCGATCCAGATGCACCTCGACGTGCGGGTGACCGACCTGGCGGGCGCCGTGGGCCACGCCGAGGAGTGCGGCGCCACCCAGCACCCGCACCAGCCGCAGGCCGACGTGCGCGTGATGGTCGACCCGGCCGGCCATGTCTTCTGCCTCTGGCTCGACGCACTGGTCTAGTGACTGGGCTACCTCCGGCGTGACCCGGGCCCGGCCCTCCTCGTTTCCCTGACGTCACCGTCATGACCAGGGAGGGCCCTCATGGCAATGCGCAGCGTCCTGCTCGTGGACGACACCCCCGACGTACGGCAGCTCGTCCGCCGCGCTCTCGAGCGCAGCGGGGGGCTCGACGTGGTCGCCGAGGTCGGCGACGGCGCCGCGGCGATCGAGGCCGCCCGCCACCACCAGCCCGACGTCGTGCTGCTCGACATCGCGATGCCCGTGATGGACGGCCTCGAGGCACTGCCCAAGATCCGGGAGGTGGCCCCGCGGGCCACCGTGATCATGCTGTCGGCCTTCACCGCCGACAAGATGACCGAGGCCGCCGTCACGCAGGGAGCCGCCGGCTACATCCAGAAGGGCCGGCCGATGAGCGAGCTGGTCAGCCGCGTGCACGAGCTGATCACGCCCGGCCGGGAGGGGCCGACCGAGCGAGACGGGCCGACGGGTCCGTTCCGGATGCTGCGCGACCTCGCGGTCACGCCGGTCCCTCAGGTCTGGTGCACGTAGGAGTCGAGCTGGTCGCGCTCGAACTCCAGCTGGTTGATCCGGCTCTTCACCACGTCGCCGATGCTGACCACGCCGATGAGCTCGCCGCCGTCGAGGATGGGGACGTGCCGGATGCGCAGCTCGGTCATCTGAGCCATCAGCTGGTCGACGTCGTCGCCGGGCTCGCCGGTGTGCACGACGGCGGTCATGATCTCGCTGACGGCAGCGTCGAGGACGCCGTCGTTGCCGTTGAGCTTGCGTACGACGTCACGCTCGCTGACGATCCCGTCGAGCGCGTCGCCGTCGTTGCTCACGATGACGGCGCCGATGTTCTTCTCGGCCAGCAGCGCGAGCAGATCGCGGACCGTGGCGTCGGGGGCGATCGTGATCACTCCCTGACCGGCCTTGTCCCTGAGTACGTCGTTGATCTTCATGGCGGGCCCCTTCGTCGCGTCGAGGTCGTCGTTCCACGACGATAGTGCTCTGCTGCCCTGGTGGACAGGGCCTGCCGACAGGCTGGGGACGGACGCGCTCAGTCCTGGTCGTCGGCCGGTCCGCGCCGCGCGCTGAGATCGTGCACCGTGCCGCCGGCGGGGCGCTCGTCGTCCTCGCCGACCGAGCCCAGGAAGGCGAGCGCCTGGTCGTGCAGCTTGCCGTTGGTGGCCAGCGCACTGCCGCCCATCGGTCCAGGCTCGCCGTCGAGGGAGGTGAAGACGCCCCCCGCCTCGCGGACGATCACGTCGAGGGCGGCCATGTCGTGCAGCTCGAGCTGGGGCTCGGTGGCGATGTCGACCGCCCCCTCCGCGACGAGCATGTAGCTCCAGAAGTCGCCGTACGCACGGGTGCGCCAGCAGCGGCGGGAGAGCGAGAGGAAGTCGTCGAGCCGACCGCGCTCGTCCCAGCCGTGGAGCGAGGAGTAGGACAGCGACGCGTCCTCGATCCGTGAGACGTCCGAGACCTGGCAGGGCGCGGCGCGCAGCAGCGACCTGCCGGTCCAGGCGCCGCCGTCGCGCATCGCCCACCAGCGGCGGTTCAGCTGGGGTGCCGAGACGACGCCGACCACGACCTCGTCGTCGACCATGAGCGAGATCAGGGTGGCCCACACGGGGACGCCGCGCACGAAGTTCTTGGTGCCGTCGATGGGGTCGACCACCCAGCGCCGCTGGCTGTGCCCGGTCGAGCCGGTCTCCTCGCCCAGGACGGCGTCACGCGGGCGCGCCCGGGACAGGGTGCGGCGGATCCCCTCCTCGACGGAGCTGTCGGCGTCCGTCACGGGCGTCAGGTCCGGCTTCGTCATCACGTGCAGGTCCAGCGCCTTGTACCGGGACCCGGACTGGGAGTCGGCATCGTCGGCGAGGACGTGCGCGAGCCGCAGGTCGTCGGTGTAGTCGGACGGCATGGACCTAAGACTATTGGGCAGCAGCCCGCAGTCAGGTCGCGCCGCTACCGTTCGGGCATGGAGTTCAACGGGTTACCGCTGCACCCCCTGGTCGTCCACGCGACCGTCGTGTTCGTGCCGCTCGCAGCGCTCGGGGCGATCCTCTACGTCGTTCCGCGGTGGCGCTGGCTGCTCCGCTGGCCCCTCCTCCTGGTCAACCTCGCGGCGGCCGTGCTCGTGCAGGTCGCGGTGATGAGCGGTCACTCGCTCGAGACGAGCCTGGAGAAGACCCGTGGCCTGCAGCCCTCGATCGTGAGCAACCACGTGATGTGGGCCGGGCGGCTCCGGATCGCCATGTTCGTGCTCGCCGTGGTCGTCATCGTCGCCTTCTGGGCCCTCGGCTACGTCACCCGCCTCGCGGGCGGCACCGACCGCCGGGCCAGGGTGATGGCGCTGGAGACGCCGATGATGGTGCTCCTCCCGCTCGCCGGTGTGGCGGTCCTCGCGCTCGTCTTCCTCACCGGCGACGCCGGTGCCCGCGCCGTCTGGGGATAGCGGACCGGCGTCAGTACGCCTCGGCCGCCTCGCGGGCGGCGAGCAGCCGGCGGAAGGACCGCACCCGGTCGACGTCGGGGCCGGTGGCCTCGTCGAGGCCACACTCCGGCTCACCCTCGCCGTGCGTGCAGCCGCGCGGGCAGTCGCCGGTCAGCTCGAGCAGGTCGGGGAAGGCCCGGATCAGGTGGTCGGGCTGCACGTGTGCGAGCCCGAACGACCGGATCCCGGGCGTGTCCACGATCCAGCCGCCGAAGGGGAGCGCCAGCAGCAGCGCGCTGGTGGAGGTGTGCCGTCCGCGACCGGTGACGACGTTGACGTGGCCGATCTCGCGGCCGGCATCGGGCACGAGCGCGTTGACCAGCGTCGACTTGCCGACGCCGCTGTGGCCGAGCAGCACGCTGGTGCGGTCCCTGAGCCGCTCGACCAGGCCGCTGAGGTCCGCTCCGCGACTCGTGACGACGTAGGGCACGCCGAGCGGGCGGTAGCTCTCCAGCAGCGGCGCCGGGTCGGCCAGGTCGGCCTTGGTCAGGCACAGCAACGGGTCCATGCCCGCGTCGTAGGCCGCCACGAGCGCACGGTCGATCAACCGTGGGCGCGGCTCGGGGTCGGCGAGCGCCGTCACGACGACGAGCTGGTCGGCGTTGGCCACGATCACGCGCTCGACCGGGTCGTCGTCGTCCGCCGTACGCCGCAGCACGGTGACGCGGTCGTCGACCGTCACGATGCGGGCCAGCGTGCCGTCGGCGCCCGAGGTGTCGCCCACCAGTCGGACGCGGTCGCCGACGACCACGCCCTTGCGACCCAACGGGCGTGACTTCATGGCCAGCACGAGCGCGTCGTCGGCCGAGCCGTCGCTGAGCCGGCAGGTGTAGCGGCCGCGGTCGACGGTCACGACGACGGCACCGACCGCGTCGTCGTAGGTCGGGCGGTCCTTCGTGCGCGGACGGGTGTGCCGGCGCGGCCGTTCGTAGCTCTCGGGGTCGTGCTCGTCGTAGCGGTTGGTCATCGGAACAGCCGTTCCCAGGCGTCGGCGAACCCGGGGAAGGTCTTCGCCGTGGTCGCGACGTTCTCGACGAGCACGCCGTCGACGACCGAGCCGATCACGACGGCGGCATGGGCCATCCGATGGTCGGCGTAGGTCTTGAACTCGCCGCCGTGGAGCCGGGCCGGGTCGATGCCGAGCCCGTCGTCGTGCTCCTCGACGTGCGCGCCGAGACCGGTCAGCTCCACGGCGAGGGCGCTCAGGCGGTCGGTCTCGTGCCCGCGGATGTGCGCGATGCCGCGCAGCCGCGAGGGTGACTCCGCCAGCGCGCACAGCGCCGCCACGGCCGGGGCGAGCTCGCCGGTGTCGTGCAGGTCGACGTCGATGCCCGCGATGCTGCCGCCGCCGGTGACGGTGAGTCCGGTGTCGTCGAGCGCGACCTCGGCGCCCATCCGGGTCAGGATGCCGCGCAGGGCGTCGCCGGCCTGGGTGGTCTCCCGCGGCCAGCCGGGGACGCGGACGGTGCCGTGCGAGGTGAGGGCGAGCATCAGGAACGGCGCGGCGTTGGAGAGGTCGGGCTCGATCGTCACGTCGGCCGCCGCGATCGGTCCGGGTGCCACCGTCCAGCGGTCGCGGTCCTCGTCGTCGACGTGCACGCCGCGACGCCGCAGGCAGCCCACCGTCATCTCGATGTGCGGTTGTGAGGGAACCGGCCCGCCCTCGTGGCGTACGTCGACCCCCTCGTCGTAGCGAGCGCCGGCCAGCAGCAGCGCCGAGACGAACTGGCTCGAGGCGGAGGCGTCGATCACGACGGTGCCGCCGCGAACCGACCCGGAGCCGACCACCGTGAACGGGAGCGCGCCGCGGTCGTCGTCGTCGACCTCGACGCCCAGGCCGCGCAGCGCGCCGAGGACTCCGGCCATCGGCCTGGTGCGAGCGTGCGGGTCGCCGTCGAAGTCGACCCGGCCGGGCACGAGGCCGGCGACCGGCGGCACGAAGCGCATCACCGTTCCGGCCAGGCCGCAGTCGACCCGCGCCGGCCCGAGGGGATGCGGCGTCACGTGCCAGTCGTCTCCGTCGGTGTCGACGTCGACGCCCATCGCGGTCAGCGCCGCGGCCATCAGCTCGGTGTCGCGCGAGCGCAGTGCACGGCGTACGACGCCGGGGCCGTCGGCCAGTGCCGCCAGCACCAGCTCGCGGTTCGTGAGCGACTTCGAGCCGGGGAGGACGACCTCCGCGTCCACCGGGCGGCGGGCCCTCGGGGCCGGCCACAGCTCCTGTGCGCTCACGACGTGAGGCTACAAGCGGTGCGTCCCGGGCTCGCGGGCGTGCTGGGTTGCTCAGCCGATCCCGGGAGTGAGCGACTTCGCGGCCAGCTTGGCCTCACGGCGCAGGTGCTTGGCCTCGCGGCGCGCGGTACGCGCGCCGTGGCGGGCGCGCCAGGCCAGTCCGGGGCGGCCCTCGGTGTCGACCGCGGCCAGGATCAGGCCGCCGAGCATCGAGAGGTTCTTGAAGAAGTGGATCTGCTGGTTGGTCCGCGCGCCGGGGTCGGACTCCTCCCAGAAGCGGTGCCCGGCGGCCGTGGTCGGCACCAGCGTCAGGGCGAGCACGCTGCTCGAGAGGCGCGGCATCCGGCCGGTGGCCAGGGCCAGCCCGGCCAGGACCTGCGCGGCGCCGTTGATGCGCACCAGCGACTCGGGGTCCTGCGGCAGCGCCGAGGCCTGCGGCACCACGTGCTCGAGCCTCGGGCGGATCTCGTCGGTCACCGGCTTGGCCTTCTGCGCCAGGGCGGGCGCGTTGCGCAAGGCGTTGACGCCACCGACGACGAACATCGAGGCGAGAAGGGGGCGCGCGAGCACACGGGTGGCAGTCATGCCTCTGTGTTTACCCGATGGACGGGTGCTCAACCCAGGGCGGGGAGGGCGCTGGTCAGTCCCCGGTGGTGGCGCTGGCCTGGCCGGAACCGTCGCCGGCGCTGCCCCCGGCGGACGTGGTGGCGTCGACCTTGGGCTGGTCAGGGGGTGGCGGCGTGGCGTCCGCGGCGTTGGCCGGCGGCTGGCTCTGGTGGGACGGGGGGTCGGCCGGGGGGTCGGCCGGGGGGTCCGCCGGGCTGTTGGAGGAGGTGTCCGTCGCCGGGGGTGTGGCCGGGGGCGGCGGCGGGGGCCTCCGAAGCCGGGGGAGCGGTCGGCTGGTCGGTCGGGGGTGGCCGTCGGGGTGTCCGTCGGTGTGTCGGTGGGAGTCGCCGTCGGGTGTGTCGGTGGGAGTCGCCGTGGGGGTGTCCGTGGGGGTGTCCGTGGGGGTGTCCGTGGGCGTGTCGGTGGGCGCGTCGGTGGGGGTGCCGGTCGCGGGGTCGGACTGGCCGGGGCCCGGGTCCGACGGCGGGTCGGCCGGCTGGGTGGGTGTGTCGGTGGGGGTGTCAGTGGGTGTGACGGTGGGCGTGTCCGTCGGGGTGTCCGTCGGGATGTCGGTGGGGGTGTCCGTGGGCGTCGGGTCGGTGGTCGGCACGGTGGTCGGCACGTCGGTCGGTACGTCGACCGGGGTCGTGGCCGCGGGCGGGGCCGGGGCCGGGGCGACGTCGACCGGGGTCGGGGCGACGTCGACGGGGGCCGGGTCGACGGCCAGCACCGGGGTCGCGGCGACGAGAGCCGCCTCGGTCGGCAGGGCCGCCTCCGGCGACGGGGTCGGCGTGGGCGTCGCCTCGGCCACGACGGGGACCTCGGCGGCATCGGCGATGCTCTGCCGCAGGTTGTCGAGCGCGTCGAACCCGGCCTGCTCGGCTGCCTCCTGCTTCGTGTTCGCTCCGGAGGCGATCGAGAACGACGGCGCCCGGTGCAGGCTGGGCAGCGCGAGCGGCGTCGCCTGGACTCCGACCACCACGGCGGTGGCTGTGGTCATGCTGACCACGCTCGCGGTGGCCATCGAGGCGGTCGGGCTGGCCAGCACGACGTCCTTGCCGCGGTCGAGCACCGAGATCAGTCCGGTCCAGGTGCTGCTGCCCAGCGCGGCCATGCCGCCCCCACCGAGGTAGGCGGCCGAGACGCCGCCGAGCACGGCGGGTCCGAGCAGCGCCGACAGCGAGGAGTTGACCTCCTCGAGCTCGAGGTAGGTCGAGGCACAGCGGCGGCACCGGTCGAGGTGCTCCTGCACCCGCGCGGCGTCGCGACGCGCGAGGCCACGGCGGACGTAGCTGCCGAGCATCGCGTGGGTGTCGCGGCAGTCGTCCTCGGCGAGCTCGCCGGTGTGCATGGTCAAGAAGGCCTGACGCAGCCCCTCGCGGGCACGGTAGGCGAGGGCGGAGACCGAGTTGGGGCTCATCCCCAGGAGTGGCGCGATCTCGGACGGCTTCTGGTTCTCCACCTCGAGGTGCCAGAGCACGAGCTGCCAGCGCTCGGGCAGCGACGCGAACGCCTTCGCCGCCGCGCCGCCCTCGAAGCCGGCGACCGCGGTGTCGGTGAAGGGCACCCCGCGGTCGTACGGCGTCAGGTCGTCGGTCGGCGTCGCGCGTTGGATGCTGCGCACCTTGTCGACGTGCAGGCGACGCACGGCCGTGAGCAGGTAGGCGCGGAAGGCGACATCGGGTCCGCCGCCGGCCAGCAGCACGTTGAGCACCTTGACGAAGGCCTCGGAGACGAGGTCGTCGGAGTCGGGGCCGCTGACCAACGTCCGGGCCAGGCGCTTGGCGGAGTCGACGTGGCGGGAGAACAGGGCGCCGTACGCCGCGACGTCACCCTCGCGGACACGGGTGATGAGCTCCGGGTCCGTGGGTTCACTGGTGACGTCGATCGTGGTCATGCTCGCGGGCGCTCGTCCTGGATCTGGAGTGGTTCGGGACCGGGCGCGTGGACACGCCCCGGCGAAGTCGGATGGAGTTTATTCCCAAATCCGCGTCATGGCACCGCCTCTGCGACGTTGCTTCCATGAGGGCCCCGCGAGTGGATCGCAGGCCTCTCGACGAAGCAGGAGAGTAAGGAGCGGCATGGGCATCTTCGCGACGTTGGTACGCCGCGGTGCCCACGCTGAGCCCGCACGGGGGGCCTTGTGGGCCGACGGCGTGGGGCACGGGGTGCCCGCGCGCTTCGAGGCGGTGCTGGAGCAGCTCCAGGCTGGACTAGACCCGACCAACGCCTGTGCCGAGATCGGACGCGAGCTCGCTCGCGACGGAGCCGCTCTCGGCGAGGCGCTGGATGGCCTGCAGGCCACCTTCGCGTGCGTGGTCGGGCGCGAGCCCGACTACCGCGCGACGCGGGCGATGTCCGAGGCCTGGGGCGAGGAGTCGCTCGGCTACCTCCACCAGCTCTCCTGCGAAGACCCGCTGACGGGCCTGGTCAGCCTTGCTCATCTGCAGGCCAGGGTCTCGGAGGTCTACCGGGGGGCCGAGCAGGGGGGGATGTCGCCGAGCGAGAGCCACGCTCTCGTTCTCGTCGACCTCCCCCGGCTCGCCCGCCCCTCGGCATGGGACGACCCGTTCGAGGCGACGCTGCGACTCGTGCAGCTCGCCGAGACGGCTCGCACGGTCTTCCCGGGAGAGGAGTCCATCGCGAAGGCCAGCCCTTCGAGGCTGGTCGTCCTCGCGCGGAGAGGGAACCTGCTCGCGAGGCGAGTGGGGCTGCTGCGAGATCTCGTCGACACACCCGCGCATGACCTGGGGAGGGCACGGGTGTGGGTCGAGGGGCTGCCGCCGACCACGGGTGCAGCCGCGATCCAGCTCGACGAGATCGCCCGCAGCTAGGTCGACGTACGTCGGCAGGCACGGGGGGCCTGTCGGCGTACGTCGCCAGGGGCCCCGCGAGGGGTGCCGACCCGTCGTACCCGACCACTACTGTGATCGCCATGTGCGGCCGCTACGCCTCGAGCCGGCAGCCCGAGGACCTCGTCGAGGAGTTCGAGATCCGCGGCACCGACCTGCCGCACCTCGAGCCCGACTTCAACGTCGCTCCGACCAAGGAGGTCTACGGAGTCGTCGAGAGGCCACCGCGACGCGACGGCGACGAGAGCCTCGGCGGTGACGAGCCGGAGCGCCAGCTGCGCGTGCTCACCTGGGGGCTGGTGCCGTTCTGGGCCAAGGACCCCAAGGTCGGCAACCGGATGATCAACGCCCGCATGGAGACCGTGGCCGAGAAGCCCGCCTACCGCCGTGCCTTCGAGCGCCGTCGCGCGATCCTGCCGGCCGACGGCTACTTCGAGTGGTACGCCACCGACCAGCTCACCAAGGCCGGCAAGCCGCGCAAGCAGCCCTACTTCATCCGTCCGGCCGACGGAGGCGTGCTCGCGATGGCAGGCCTCTACGAGATCTGGCGCGACCCCGAGAAGGCGGAGGACGACCCCAGCCGGTTCCGGTGGACCTGCACGGTCCTGACCACGAGCGCCGAGGACGACCTCGGGCACATCCACGACCGGATGCCGCTCATGCTGAGCCCGGACCGGTACGCCGCCTGGCTGGATCCGCGGCTCCACGACCGCGACGACCTGCTCTCCCTCCTGGAGCCTGCAGCACCGGGCCGGCTCGAGGCGTTCCCCGTCTCGACACTGGTCTCCAACGTCAAGAACAACGGGCCCGAGCTGCTCGACCCGATCCCACTCTCCGACGCGCCCGAGGGGGTGGCTGGCTGATGCCCGCCGAACGCATGGTCCCGACACCGAAGGGCGATGCGCGGGTGGTCACCAGGCGGGCCAAGCGGCCGATCGCCACCCTGGTGCTCACCCATGGCGCGGGAGGCGGCATCGCTGCGCCCGACCTGCTGCGGCTGGCCCGCACGCTGCCCCAGCAGGACCTCAGCGTCGTGCTCGTGGAGATGCCGTGGCGGGTGGCCGGCAAGAAGCTCGCGCCACCGCCGCCGGTGATCGACTCCTGCTACACCGCGGTGGTCGACAGCCTGCGCATGCGCACCCCGTTGGTGCTGGGTGGTCGCTCTGCCGGCGCTCGCTCGGCCTGCCGCATCGGCCGCCAGGTCGGCGCCCGCGGCGTGCTGGCGCTGTCCTTCCCGCTGCACCCGCCCGGCAGCCCCGAGAAGTCGCGGGTCGCGGAGCTCCAGGGTGCCCGGGTGCGGACCCTCGTCATCCAGGGGGAGCGCGACCCCTTCGGCACGCCGGAGGAGTTCCCCGACGACGTCGAGCTGGCCGTCGTCCCCTTCGCCGACCACGGCATGAAGGTGCCGGCCCGATGCGGAGTGAGCCAGGCCGACGCCCTGGCCGTCGTGCTCGAGGCGACCCTGGAGTGGGTCGTCCGCGACGTCGTCGGGAATCGCGACGCCTGACCCGGTGTTCCTCCCGTGTCCACCACGACAGGAGAGGAGTGCCCGTGCTCGCCGCCCTCATGGATCGCCCGCTCGGCGCCCGCGCCCTGGAGTCGTCGGTAGGCTGGGACGTGATGACAGAGAACGTTTCAGGCCACGACGCTGACCTCGCACCCGAGGTCGACCCCACCGAGATCGACGTCGCCACCGAGTCCGAGTCCGATCGGCAGCTGCGCTTCGAGCGCGACGCGATGCCCTTCCTGGACCAGCTCTACTCCGCGGCGATGCGGATGACCCGCAACCCCGCTGACGCCGAGGACCTCGTCCAGGAGACCTTCGCGAAGGCCTACGGGTCCTTCCACCAGTTCCGACCGGGCACCAATCTCAAGGCCTGGCTCTACCGGATCCTGACCAACACCTTCATCAACACCTACCGCAAGAAGCAGCGCGAGCCGCAGAAGTCGATGGCCGAGGACGTCGAGGACTGGCAGCTCGCCCGGGCGGAGTCGCACTCCTCCTCCGGGCTGAAGTCCGCGGAGATGGAGGCGCTGGAGCACCTGCCCGACTCCGACGTGAAGGAGGCGCTGCAGCGGCTCCCGGAGGACTTCCGGCTCGCGGTCTATCTCGCCGACGTCGAGGGATTCCCCTACAAGGAGATCGCGGAGATCATGGAGACGCCCATCGGCACCGTGATGTCGCGGCTGCACCGCGGCCGACGTCAGCTCCGCGAGATGCTCACCGGCTACGTCCGCGAGAACGACCTGCTCTCCAGCAGCACGAAGGAGGGAGTGCGATGACCCAGCAGTCCCCGCCCCCGACCTCGAGCGACTGCTCCGACGTGCTCAACCGGGTCGCGTTCTTCCTCGACAACGAGCTCGAGCAGGCCGACTGCGCGCAGATCCAGCAGCACCTCGACGAGTGCGGGCCGTGCCTGGCGCGCTACGACCTCGAGCGCACGGTGAAGACCCTGGTCGCGCGCTCGTGCACCGAGGTCGCGCCCGAGGGGCTCCGCCAGCGGGTGATGTTCTCGATCCGCCAGGTGCAGGTGCAGATCACCGAAGAGGGCTGAGCGCGACCGACCGACGCCGATTGGTGTCCGCCTGCCGCACCTGCGAGAATGGTCGCCGCTCCCGCTGACCATCCGCGGGACCCGAGCCTCATTCGACAGCAGCCACAGGAGGAACCATGGGCAAGACCGGACGCAAGCGCCGCGGTCGCAAGAAGAAGGCCGCCAACCACGGCAAGCGCCCCAACGCCTGATCGCGGGTCAGCGCTGGCTCGGCACGCAGATCTGAACGCTGGGCCCCGGACCGCACGGTCCGGGGCTCTCGTGCTCTCATGACGCCATGACCAGCGGCGCACCCGGCACGCCCAGCACACCCGGCATCAGGGTCGGCCTGTCGGCCCGTCACGAGCACGTCGTGGCCGAGGACGACACCGCCGCCGCAGTCGGGTCCGGGAGCCTCCCGGTGCTCGGCACCCCACGGCTCCTGGCCTGGGCCGAGGGCGCCTCGTGTGCCGCCCTCGAGGAGGTGCTGGGGGAGGGGCGCACGAGCGTCGGCACCCGGATCTCCCTGGAGCACCTCGCCCCGTCCGCGGTCGGTGCGACGGTCGTCGTCGCGGCCTCGGTCGCCCACGTGGACGGCCGCCTGGTCCGGTTCACCGTCGAGGCGCGGCAGGGCGGCAGGCTGGTCGGCAGCGGCGAGGTCACCCGGGTGGTCGTCGACGTCGACCGCTTCCTCGCACGCCTCTGAGCTCGCGTCAGAAGGTCAGAAGCGGAGCGCGTACGCGAGCAGGACGACACCCGGTACCGGACTCCAGTCGTCCTCGGGCGACCGGGTGAAGCCGAGGCGCTCGTAGACCCGGTGCGCCGCGGACATCCGGTCCATCGTCGACATGCGGACGCCGGCGTACCCGAGCTCGCGCGAGCGGTCGACGCAGTGCTGCACCAGTGCCTGGCCGACTCCGCGTCCCCGGGACTCGGGCGCCACCGCGAGCATCCGGAACTCCCCCTCGTCGCCACGCCCGATCTCGCGGTACGACGAGCCGACGGGGGTGAATGTCACCGTGCCGAGCAGCTCCCCGTCATCGACCGCCACCCACAGCTCGGCAGCGTCCGCACGCCCGGCGGCGTCGGCCAGCACGCTCACGTAGTCGTCGGTGTCGGGCATGAACCCGTCGCCGACGTACACGGCAGCGGTGAGCCGGCCGACGTCCTCGAGCTCGGCGGGTGCGGCCGGCCGGACCTCCACCTCAGATCCCGAACGTCGTGCGCGGGTAGGCCGCCTCGACGTCGGTGATCACGTTGACCAGGTAGGGCACGCCCGAGGCGAACGCCCGGTCGAGCGCCGGGCCGATCTCGCGCGGATCGGTCACCGTCTCCCCGGCACCGCCCAGCGCGGTGACCACCCCGTCGTAGGCCGTGCGCGGTGCGAGGTCGGCGGCGACGTCGTACCCGTAGAGCATCTGCATGGGTCCCTTCTCCAGCCCCCAGGCCGAGTTGTTGCCGCACACCATGACGATCGGGAGGTCGTGCCGGACGAGGGTGTCGACATCCATCAGCGACATCCCGGCGGCGCCGTCGCCGTACAGCAGCACCACCTGCGCCGACGGGCGGGTCAGCCGGGCTGCGATGGCCGCGCCCATCCCGGCGCCGAGGCAGCCGTAGGGACCGGGGTCCAGCCAGCCGCCCGGTCGCTTCGGCTCCACGAACTTGCCGGCGAAGGAGACGAAGTCGCCGCCGTCGCCGATGACGACGGCGTCCTCGGCCAGCCGTGGCACCAGCTCGCCGTAGATCCGGGCGGGGTGGATCGGGTCCGCCTCGGCGCGGAGCAGTGACTCGTCGCGGGCGACGGCCTGCCGCACGGTGTCCTGCAGCCTCGCCACCCAGTCGCTCCAGTCGGGTCGGCGGACGAGGCCGGTCACGCCCTCGAGCAGGCCGTCGAGCACCAGCGTCAGGTCACCGGACGCCGCGCCGGCGAGCTCGGCGTGCTGGGCGACCTGCGTCGCCGAGTCGGCCAGGTGCACGACCCGGGCAGGGGCGGCACCCTCCTCGTTCTTGCCAGGGCCACCGAAGACGCCGTAGCCGAGCCGGAAGTCGAGCGGGGTGCCGACGACCACCACCAGGTCCGCGCCCCCGAGCGCAGCCCCGCGCGCCTTGGTCACGAGCAGCGGGTGTCCACCGGGTACGACGCCGCGACCCATGCCGTTGGTGACCGCCGGGCAGGCCGAGGTCCTCGACGAGGCGCAGCGCCGCCTCCTCGGCCCCGTCGGCCCACACGTCGGTGCCGATGACCAGCACGGGCCGCTGGGCCTCCCCGAGCAGGTCGGCGATCTCGGCGAGCGCGTCGACGTCGGGCTCGAGGCGGTGACGCGTCGTGACAGCAGGCGTCTCAGCGTCGGTGACGTCGAAGAGCACGTCCATCGGCACGTCGACGAAGACCGGCCCGCGGTGCGGCGCGGCGGCGAGCGTGAACGCCTCGTCGATCCCGGCGGGGACCTCGGCGGCGGCGTGGATGGTGCGGGCCAGCTTGGAGACCGGCGCGATGATCGGCGGCTGGTCGAGCTCCTGCAGGGACCCGCTGCCCCAGCGGTTGGCAGGAGCGCGACCGCCCACCACGACCAAGGGGGAGCCGCTGAACTGTGCCTGCGTGATGGCGCTGACCCCGTTGGTGACACCCGGGCCGGCCGTGAGCACGGCGAGCCCGGGCACCCTGCGTCAGCTTGCCGATGGCCTCGGCGGCGAACGCGGCGGTCTGCTCGTGACGGACGTCGACGATCCGCATCGGGGGCTCGGCCGTGACCGCTCCGTCGTACATCGGGAAGACGTGGGCGCCGGAGAGGGTGAACATCACCTCGACGCCGTGCGCACGAGCGATGTCGACCGCGTGCTTGCCACAGTGGGCTTCGGTCATGCCGTGACCCTAATGCCTTCTACGCTGGCACCCGTGCCGTCGCTGAAGGCCCTCGCCAGGGCGCACACCGACCTCTCCGCCGCCGACGTGGAGTGGCTCTCGCTGCTGCTCGCCGACTGGCAGATCATCGCCGACCTCAGCTTCGCCGACCTCGTGCTGTGGCTGCCGGCAACGGACGGGAGCGGCTACTGGGCAGGCGCCCAGATGCGCCCCACCACCGGCCCCACGGCGTTCGTCGACGACATCGTCGGGTCCTTCCTGCCCACCGGCCGACGTCCGCTCGTCGACGCGGCACTGAACGAGGGTCGGATCGCGCGGGAGGGCGACCCCGAGTGGCGCGACGACGTGCCGGTCCGGGTCGAGGCGATCCCGGTGCGTCGCGGCGACCGGCTGATCGCGGTCGTTGCCCGCAGCACCAACCTCCAGGGCGTGCGTACGCCGAGCCGCCTCGAGCTCGCCTACCTCCAGACCGCCAGCGAGCTGTCGCAGATGATCGCCTCGGGGGCGTTCCCCTTCCCGGGCCAGCGCTCGGACCACGCCGACACCCCGCGGGTGGGCGACGGCTTCATCCGGGTCGACGCGGGTGGCCGGGTCAGCTACGCCAGCCCCAACGCGCTCTCGGTCTTCCGGAAGCTGGGACTCACCAGCGACCTCGCCGGACAGTCGCTCGCGGACGTGACCCGCACCCTGGTGCCATCATCGATGCGGCCCGACGAGGAGACCGTCAGCGCGGTCCTCAGCGCCCGGCAGCCCCGCGACACCGAGCTCGACGGTCCGGGCGCGACGGTCATCCTGCGGGCCATCCCGCTGCGCCCCACCGGCGAGCACGTCGGCGGGCTGGTCCTGCTGCGCGACGTGACCGAGCTGCGCCGGCGCGACCGCGAGCTGGTCACCAAGGACGCGACCATCCGCGAGATCCACCACCGGGTGAAGAACAACCTGCAGACCGTGGCGGCCCTGCTCCGGCTACAGTCGCGGCGGCTCGACGTGCCCGAGGGGCGGCTGGCCCTCGACGAGGCGGTGCGCCGCATCGGGGCGATCGCCGTCGTGCACGAGACACTGAGCCAGAACTTCGCCGAGTCGGTCGACTTCGACGAGGTCGCCGACCAGCTGACCAGGCTGGTCACCGACGTGGGCGCTCAGGGGTCGCCGGCGCGCACCCGGCGCGAAGGGTCGTTCGGCTCGATCAGCTCCGACGTCGCGACCCCGCTGGCGATGGTGTGCACCGAGCTGGTGCAGAACGCCGTCGAGCACGCTTTCGTACGTCCGGCCGGCGAGGAGACGGCCGACCTCACGGGCGACGGCGCGTGGCCGGAGCCCGGCACCATCGTCGTGCGCATCCGCCGCGAGGGCGACGCGCTGTTCGTCGCCGTCGAGGACGACGGGGTAGGCCTCCCGCCCGGCTTCGACGTCGAGCAGGCCCCGAGCCTGGGGCTCTCGATCGTGCGGACCCTCGTGCGGGAGATGGGCGGCCGACTGCGGGTCGAGCCGAGGACCGACGGGCCGGGCACCTCGGTGAGCGTGGAGATCCCCCACGTGACCGGCGTGCCCCGCTGACGCCGGCGAGCCTGATCAGGCCGTGCGCACCCGGGCGCGAGCGTTACGGCGCTTGAGGGCGCGTCGCTCGTCCTCGCTCATGCCGCCCCAGACGCCGTGATCCTGCCCGGCCTCGAGGGCCCAGGCGAGGCACTGCTCGCGTACGTCGCAGCGTCGGCACACCTGCTTGGCCTCCTCGATCTGGAGGATGGCCGGTCCGGTGTTGCCGATGGGGAAGAACAGCTCCGGGTCCTCGTCGAGGCACGCAGAGCGGTCACGCCAATCCATCGGTGGGCCAGCCTTTCGGGTCTTCGCGGGGGTTAGTGAACGGTTTCACAATGACATCTCCGCAGGCGTTTGTGAACAGCCCACGACGACGTGTGTCGATGCGCACACCGGTGGGGCCGGAGGCGCCTGCATTGGATCGTGCCAATTGCCTGCCGCCGGGGCAACCCCTACGCATGGTCAGGTTGGTCACAGGGGCCGTTGCGACGCAACCTCCGCGGCAGCGTGTGAGACGGCCCGGCGCCCTCACTAGGCTCGGCCACGTGCCTGATTCCCCTCCCCCCGACGAGACCGACGACGTGCACGGGGCCGACGAGGTGGCCGCCCCGGCCCCCCTGCTCGTGGCCTGCGCCCTCGTCCTGGTCGAGGGCCTGGTCCTGCTGCTCCTCGGGGTGACCGAGCTGGTCAGCCTGGACAGCGAGCGGCTGACCATGGGGATCACCGTCTCGGTGTTCTTCGTGGGCTTCGCCGTGGTGCTGCTGCTGTGCGCGTGGGGCCTGCGGCAGCTGCACACCTGGGCGCGGGGGCCGGTCCTGCTCACCCAGCTCGTGCAGCTCGGGCTCGCCTGGAACTTCCGGGCCACCCCGGTGATCGCCATCGCGCTCGCGGCGGTCGCCGCGGTGGTGCTGGCCGGGGTGCTGCACCCGAGCTCGGTCGCAGCCCTCGAGCAGGCCGCCGAGCGGTCCTGATCCTCAGCCGGCCTCGGAGAGCGAGCTGCGCAGCTGCTCGAGGGTGCGGTTCAGCAGCCGCGACACGTGCATCTGCGAGACGCCGATCTCGGCCGCGATCTGGCTCTGCGTCATGCCGCGGAAGAAGCGCAGCAGCAGGATCGTCTTCTCGCGGCTCGGCAGCTGCTCGATGAGCGGCTTGATCGACTCGCGGATCTCGACGTGGTCCAGGGCCACGTCCTCCATGCCCAGGCTGTCGAGCATGCTCGAGCCTGGCCCGTCGTCGGTGTTGTCGCCGGCGTCGAGGGACAGCGTGGAGTAGGCGTTCGCGGACTCCAGGCCCTCCAGCACCTCCTCGACGCTGACCCCGACCTTGTCGGCGATCTCCCGTGGCGTGGGGGAGCGGCCGAGCTCCTGGGAGAGGTCGCCGGTCACCGCGCTGATGGCCATCCGCAGCTCCTGGAGCCGTCGCGGCACCCGGATGGCCCAGCCCTTGTCGCGGAAGTAGCGCTTGATCTCGCCGATGATCGTGGGGGTGGCGTACGTCGAGAACTCCACGCCGCGCTCGAGGTCGAAGCGGTCGACGGACTTGATCAGGCCGATCGTGCCCACCTGGACGAGGTCGTCGAGCGGCTCCCCTCGGTTGGCGAACCGGCGTGCGCAGTGGTCGACGAGCGGGAGGTGCAGCTGCACCAGCTCGTCACGGCACGTGGTGCGTCGCTCCTCGGGCGTGCCGGGGTCGCCGAGCTCGCCGAACAGCTCCATGCTGATCTCGCGGGTCGGGCGCACGTCGGATCCCGCACTCGCTCCGTCCTCCTGACCGACCTGCGGGAGACCGTCCCGAGACCGCTCCAGAGTCATCGGCTAGACCGCGATACTGGAGCGGACGGTGAAGGAGAGCCAGCGCTGGTCACCGTCTCGGCTGACGTCCACGTCGTTGGTGAGCGCGGTGAGCACCTGCCAGCCGAAGCTGTCCGCGTCAGGTCCGACGTCGCTGGTGGAGTCCGCCGCCACGGACACCCGGATCGACCCGTCGCTGAGGTCGAAGCTGGCGTGCAGGTCCCCGTGCGGCGCGGCGTGCTCGAGCACGAGGGCGCAGGCCTCGCCGACGGCCATCCGCAGGTCCTCGATGTCGTCGAGGGTGAAGTCCAACCGCGCGGCGAGACCTGCCGTGGTCATGCGCAGCACGGCGACGTACGCACTCTCGGCCGGCAGCCGCAGCTCGACGTCGGGTTGGTGGCTCACGATGGCGTCCTGAGGTGTTCGTGGTGTCAGTGGGACAAACACTAAACCGGTACCGACGCCTCCGGTGCCGGTTCCGCAACGAAATGACCCCGGCGCCGATCGGCACCGGGGTCGGGCGAGGACGTGCTCAGCCCTTCTTCGTCTCCCAGAAGATCTCGGCGATCTCGTCGATCTTGGCCAGCAGCTCGTCGGCCTTGCCGGCGTCGAGCTCACCCTTGGTGCCGGTCGCGCCGGCCAGCTTGGTGGCCTCGTTCACCAGCGTGTGGAGCTGGGGGTACTTCTCGAAGTGCGGCGGCTTGAAGTAGTCGGTCCACAGCACCCACAGGTGGTGCTTGACGAGCTCGGAGCGCTGCTCCTTGATCAGGATCGCGCGGGTGCGGAAGTCGGGGTCGTCGTTGTCGGCGACCTTCGCGATGATCGCCTTGACCGATTCGGCCTCGATGCGGGCCTGCGCCGGGTCGTACACGCCACACGGCAGGTCGCAGTGGGCGGAAACCTCGATGGTGCGGGCGAACAGGTGCTGGAGCATACGGTCTTCCTCTCACGTGGACGGTCTCGTGCGACGCCCGTGGCCTCGAGCGCCAAGCTCGCTTGCGACACTACTCCCGAGCCTCGGGCCGGCCTCAGGTGGTGGGGTCGCACCCTGGCCGGCGAGGAGGAGAGGTGCCGGTACGCCGTCTCGGCCTCGCGATCGTGCGGGGCCGTTCGATGCGTCCCACGCTCGCCGACGGCGACCGCCTGCTCGTGCTGCACGGCGCCGAGCCCCGAGCCGGACGGGTGGCTGTCGTGCGCTTCGCCGACGGGGTGGTGGCGGTCAAGCGCCTCGAGCACCACGACGACCATGGCTGGTGGGTCTCGCGGGACAACCCGGCGGAGGGGCGCGACTCGTGGTCGGCGGGGCCGGTGAGCGACCCGGACGTGCTGGCGGTGGTGCTGGCCCGACTCTGGCCGCGGCCCCGTCCTGTGCGAGCATGAGGCTCCGGGGTCACCACCCTGGCGAGCCACGACTCCGCGCCCACACCTCCGGTGCGCGTCGAGCCGGCCGCAGACCTTTCGCCCGTCGAGCGACCCCCTCGTCTCCCCAGGAAGCCCACTTCATGGTTGCATCGGAGCACATGCCTGACCCCGAGAACCCCCGAGCGCACGACCCGGTCTTCGCCCTGCACGTCGGCGGCAAGATGGAGATCGCCTCGCGCGTCGCGTTGAACGGTCCGGAGGAGCTCGCGCTCGCCTACACGCCGGGCGTCGCCCGCGTGTGCGAGGCCATCGCGGAGGACGAGTCGCTCGCCGCCGAGTACACCTGGGTGTCCAACGTGGTCGCGATCGTCACCGACGGCACCGCCGTCCTGGGGCTCGGCGACATCGGCCCGAAGGCCGCCATGCCCGTGATGGAGGGCAAGGCCGTGCTGTTCAAGCAGTTCGGCGGCGTCGACGCCGTCCCGATCTGCCTCGACACCACCGACGTCGACGAGATCGTCGAGACGGTCGCGCGGTTGGCGCCGAGCTTCGGCGGCATCAACCTCGAGGACATCTCCGCCCCGCGCTGCTTCGAGATCGAGGACCGGCTCAAGCAGCGGCTGACCATCCCCGTCTTCCACGACGACCAGCACGGTACGGCGGTCGTGGTGCTCGCAGCGCTGGAGAACGCGCTGGTGCTGACCGGGCGGCTGATGGAGACCACGCGGGTCGTGATCTCGGGGGCGGGAGCGGCCGGCGTCGCCGTCGCCCGGATCCTGCTGGCCGCCGGCGTCCGCGACGTCACCGTCGCCGACCGGCAGGGGGTGCTCTACTCCGAGCGGGGCGGGCTCAACGACTCCAAGCGCGCCCTCGCCGAGGTCACCGCCGACCTCACCGGACGCCGGGGCACGCTGGCCGACGCCCTGGTGGGAGCGGACGTCTTCGTCGGGGTCTCCGGCGGCACCGTGCCCGAGGACGTCGTCGCCGCGATGGCCTCCGACGCGATCATCTTCGGCCTCGCGAACCCGCACCCGGAGGTGCATCCCGACGTCGCCCACCGGCACGCGCGGGTCGTCGCCACGGGGCGCTCCGACTTCCCCAACCAGATCAACAACGTGCTGGCCTTCCCGGGCATCTTCCGGGGGGCCTTCGACGCGCGGGCGAGCGCGATCACCGAGTCGATGAAGCTCGCGGCGGCGGGGGCTCTGGCCGGCATCGTCGGCGACGACCTGTCCGAGGACCTGGTGATCCCCTCGCCCTTCGACCCGCGGGTCGGCCCCGGGGTGGCCGCGGCGGTCGCCGAGGCCGCCCGGCGCGACGGGGTGGCGCACGCCTGATCGTGCCTGGCTAGGGTTCGAGGATGTTCGCCGTCTACGCCGAGTCCTTCTCCACCGACGACCCGCTGAGCGGCCTCGTGCTCGGTGAGCGACCCGATCCCGAGGTGCCCGACGGGTGGACGACGGTCACCGTCAAGGCCACCGCGCTGAACCACCACGACCTGTGGTCGCTGCGCGGCGTCGGCCTGCGCGAGGAGTCGCTGCCGATGATCCTCGGCTGCGACGCGGCCGGTCTCGACGAGGACGGCAACGAGGTCGTGGTGCATGCGGTCGTCAGCGACCCGTCGTGGACCGGTGGCGACGAGACCCTCGACCCGAAGCGCTCGCTGCTCTCCGAGCGCTACCAGGGCACCTTCGCCGAGCGGGTCGCCGTACCCCGCAGCAACGTCGTGCCCAAGCCGGCCTCGCTCACCTTCGAGGAGGCGGCCTGCCTGCCGACCGCGTGGCTGACCGCCTACCGGATGCTCTTCGGCCAGGGCGGTCTCCGGGCCGGCGACACCGTGCTCGTGCAGGGTGCGGGCGGTGGCGTGGCCACCGCGCTGATCACGCTCGCCCGGGCCGGCGGGCTCAAGGTGCTGGCCACCAGCCGCGACGAGGCCAAGCGGAAGCGTGCGCTCGAGATCGGTGCGCACGACGTCTTCGAGTCCGGTGAGCGGCTGCCGGTCAAGGTCGACGCCGTGATGGAGACCGTCGGCCGGGCCACCTGGTCGCACTCGATCCGGTCGCTCCGGCCCGGCGGCAAGATCGTGGTCTCCGGCACCACGTCGGGCCCGCAGCTGGACGACGCCGAGCTCACCCGCATCTTCTTCCTGCAGCTGCAGGTGATCGGCTCGACGATGGGCACCCGCACCGAGCTGGCCAGCCTGGTCACCATGCTCGACGCCACGGACACGCGCCCGCTGATCGACCGGACGATGCCCCTCGAGGAAGCGAAGGACGGTTTCGCCGCCATGGCCGACGGGGACGTCTTCGGCAAGATCGTCTTCACCCGATGACGACCCACCTCGTCACCGGTGCCGGCTCCGGCATCGGCCAGGCGGTGGCCGACGTGCTGCACGCGCGCGGCGACGACCTGCTGCTCGTGGCCCGCTCCGAGGGCCGGGCAGGCGACCTGCGCGAGCGGTACACCGGGGCGAGCGTGCTCGTGGCCGACCTCGCCGACCCGTCGGTGATCGCCGGGCTGGACCTGCCTGACGAGCTCGGCTCGGTGGTGCACGCGGCCGGCGTGGTCGACCTCGGTCCGGTGGCCGACCTGACGACGCAGCAGTGGCGCAGCCATCTCGACGTCAACCTGCTCGCGCCCGTGGAGCTGACCCGCCTCGCGCTGCCGGCGCTGCGACGGGCCCGTGGCACCGTCGTCCTGGTCAACTCCGGTGCCGGGCTGCGCGCCAACCCGTCCTGGTCGGCGTACGCCGCGTCGAAGTTCGGGCTGCGGGCCTTCGCCGACGCGCTGCGGCAGGAGGAGGCCGAGCACGGCGTCCGCGTCACCAGCGTCTTCCCCGGTCGCACGGCCACCTCGATGCAGGAGCGCGTGCACGAGCAGGAGGGCCGCGACTACGACGCCGGCGCCTGGATCGCCCCGGCCACGGTGGCCGCAGCGATCGTGCACGTGCTCGACCTGCCCCGTGACGCCACCGTGCCCGACCTGACGGTCAGCCCGGGTCCCTAGCTGCCCGCGGCCCGCACCTGGTTGTTGCGCGCCTCGTGGGTCAGCTCGGCGAGGCCCAGTGCCTCGAGCAGCGGCGGGAGGTACATGCCGAGCCGTCCGCGATAGCCCTTGCGCTGCCCGTACCAGCCGCCGACGGGGTTCTCCTCACTGCGACCCCACGCCTCGACGGTGCCGGCGGCGGCGTCCTTCTTCTCGTCGGCCGCACCGAGCGGCACCCAGTCCCCCTGCTCGCGCAGCCATGCCGGCAGGTCGTCGAGCACCCGCAGCAGGTAGGTCAGCCTGGTGCTGCCCACCTGGCAGATCAGCAGCGGCGGGTCGCTCTCCTCGTCGCGGTACATCGTGTACGTCGACGAGCCCGGCGCCGTCGTCAGCTGCCACGGGTCGGTCTTGGTGCCGGAGCCTCCGGGCGGGTGCTCAGCCATGCTCGACCTCCGGGTGTGCAGCGGTCGTCGGACCGGCCGCCAGGACGTAGTGGGGCAGCAGGGTCGACCAGCCGCCGCGGTTGCGCTCGCGCCACTCCGGGCCGCCGGCGCCGAGCCGCTCCCACCCGCGGTGCTCGATCTCCACGAGGGTGCCCTCACCCCGTGGTCGGAAGGTGATCTCCACCTCGGTCGCGTCGGCCCGGTCGCGGCGCAGGTGCCACAGGTAGCCGAGTCGCCCGGGCGGCTCCCAGAGCGTGATCTCGCCCCAGTCGTGCTCGGTGCCGTCGGGCGCCCGCTCGTGGATGCGCCCGCCCAGCCGAGGCTCCAGGACGACCTGCTCCGGCGCGCCGCTGACGGTGTGGTCGGCCGGCCACCAGACGGCGAAGCGTCGGGTCCAGGTGTCGAAGGCCGACTCGGGGGAGCAGCCCACCTCGAAGCTCATCCGCAGGGCGGGGACCTGCGCGGTCATCGTGACCTGCCCTCACCGGGGCGGTTCTCGGCGGCCAGCCGGAACCGGGTGGCCGCCTCGCCCCAGACCTGCTCGAGGTAGGCCCGGACGGCCTCCACGCCCTCGTCGCGCAACCGGTAGATGCGCCGGGTGCCCTGTGGTTCCTCCTCGACGAGCCCGGCCTGCTTGAGCAGTCGGAGGTGCCGGGAGACCGCGGGGCGGCTGATCGGCAGCGCGTCCGCGATGGCCTGCACCGGCAGCTCGGACCCACCGAGCAGCCGGAGGATCTCGCGCCGCTGCGGGTCGCCGAGCGCGTCGAAGGCGTCGGGTGCCGTCCCGGAGGCCATGGGCCGCTCCCTTCGGTAGCCGTCCGGCTACGGTAACCGACCAGTTACCGATTGACCACGTGTTGGCCACCGGCATGTCCCGGGTCGAACCCCCGGGAATGCCGGCCGGCTCCGATGAGTTCGTCGGTGGGGGCTGGTCGAATCCGTGTACCGAACCCGTTGACCACGACACCAGAGGTGCCAGATGCAGACCGCCACCGATCCCGCCCGGGCAGCAGGCGACGCCGCTCCCGACTACGCGGTGCTGCGCTGGCTCGTCGCCGCCACCTTCGTGGTCATCCTCAACGAGACGATCATGATCAACGCGATCCCGCGGCTGATGGTCGACTTCCACGTCGACGCCAGCGCCGCGCAGTGGCTCTCCACCTCGTTCATGCTGACCATGGCCGTGGTCATCCCGATCACCGGCTGGTTCCTGCAACGGGTGACCACCAGGTTCGCCTTCGGCCTGGCCATGGGTGTCTTCTGCACGGGCACGCTCCTCGCCGCGCTGGCCCCCTCGTTCCCGGTGCTGCTGGTGGCGCGGGTCGTGCAGGCGGGCGGCACCGCCGTGATGATGCCGCTGCTGATGACGACGCTGATGGCCGTCGTGCCCATGCACGACCGCGGCCGCGTCATGGGCAACGTCACCCTGGCGATGTCCGTCGCCCCCGCGCTCGGTCCGGCCGTCTCGGGCGTGGTGCTGCACTCCCTGTCATGGCGCTGGATCTTCCTGGTCGTCCTGCCGATCGCCGGTGCCATCGCCGCCCTGGGCCTGCGCCGCCTGCGCAACGTCGGCGAGCCGACCGCCGGGCACGTCGACTGGTGGAGCGTCGTGATCTCCGCGCTCGGGTTCGGCAGCCTCGTCTACGGCCTGAGCGAGCTCGGGGTCCGGGGCGGGCACGGCCGGGCCTACGCTCGCCCTCACCGTCGGGGCCCTCGGCATCGCCTGCTTCGTGTGGCGCCAGCTGGTGCTGCAGCGTGTCGAGCGACCGCTGCTCGACCTGCGCACGCTCAAGGAGCGTGTGTTCACCCTCTCGGTGGCGGCGATGGCCGTCGCCTTCATGGCGATGCTCGGCTCCATGATCCTGCTCCAGCTCTACCTCCAGACCGTCCGCGGCATGACGCCGCTGGCCACGGGACTCCTCGTCGCCCCCGGCGGCCTGGCCATGGGCCTGCTCGGGCCGCGCGTCGGACGGGTCTACGACGAGCGCGGCTCGCGGGTCCTCGTGATCCCCGGCGCCGTCGGCCTCCTCGCGGCGATGACGGGCTTCGCCTTCGTCGGTGCCACCACGCCGATCTGGATGATCCTGGTCGCCCACATCGTGCTCATGGTCAGCCTGGCCGCACTGTTCACCCCGCTGTTCACGATGGGCCTCGGCGTGCTGAGCCCGAGGCTGTACTCCCACGGCAGCTCGCTGCTCGGCACGGTCCAGCAGGTCGGTGGCGCGATGGGTACGGCGCTGGTCGTGATGATCCTGGCCAGTCGCTCGGAGGCGCTGCTGGCCGGCGGGGCGTCGCCCACCGAGGCCACGATCGGCGGCATGCACTGGGCCTTCGCGATCGCAGCCGGCTTGTGCGCCGTGGTGCTGGTCCTCGTGGTCTTCCTGCCCTCGCGGGTGGAGGGCCCGACCGAGCAGACCACTCAGCCCGATCCGCAGCCCGCGGGGCTCGAGCCGGTCGCGCCGCCTGATCGACCGGCGGTCAGTCCTCCGGGCCGCCCGACCTCCAGCGCAGGGCGCCGACCAGCAGCATCCGCAGCTGGGTGCGGGCCTGCTCGGCCAGGGCGCGCTCCTGCTCGGGGCGGGCCTGGATGATGGCCTCGGTCGTGCCGACCATCAGGGTGACGATCAGGTTGGACAGGACCCGCAGGTCCTCCTGGCCCCAGTACCTCGGGTCGGTCAGCCGGGCGAGGTCGGCCGCGAGCTCGCGCTCGACGAGCTCGATCTGGTGGCGGATCGCCTCGCGGACCGAGGGCGGGCCGGCCACCCGCTCCCGGCTGATGAAGGAGAAGTGGGCGCGATGTGCCCGGGTGTGCTCGACCAGCACCGTGCACCGAGCTGTCGATGATGTTGGCGTACGTCGGGTCGCTGCGTCGTACGTCGCGCAGCATCTCGCGCAGGGAGACGAACGACTCCTCGACCAGCGCGAGGCCGAGGTCCTCGATCGAGTCGAAGTGGCGGTAGAACGCGGTCGGGACGATGCCGACCTCCTTGGCCACCTGCCGCAGCGAGAGGGCGACCAGGCTGCTGTCCTCGAGCAGCACCGAGAGCAGCCTCGATGATGGCCCGGCGGGTGCGTTCCTTGCGCTCCACGCGGGTTTCGCCGGGCGCGCCGACGGCTGGACTCGTCCTGTCCACGGCCCTGAGGCTATCCCGGCCGGGGCGCTCGGTGGACGATCGTTCACCCAGCCGACTGGGAGGTCTGCCCGGACGACCCTGGCGCTGACCTGCTCGCCGTCGAGGTAGACCGCGCGCACGCGCTGGGCCAGCCGGTCCACGTCGTCGGCGCCGCCGTCGACCACGACGAGGTCCGCGCGCAGTCCCGGCCGGAGGGTGCCGCGGTCACCGGCGACGTCGAGCAGCTCGGCGGCCGACCCGGTGGTGGCGTGGAGCGCCTCCAGCGGGCTGAGCCCGGCCTCGACCATGAGAGGCAGCTCGTCGAGGTTGGTGCCGTGGGGGCCGACGCCGCAGTCGGTGCCCATCGCGATCCGGACGCCGGCCTCGTGGGCCCGGCGGACGCTGTCGACGTGTGCCTCGGCGACGAAGCGCGCCTTCTGCACCTGCGCCTCGGCGATGGGCAGCCCCGCGTCGGCCGCGGCGATCACGGCACGTGGCGCGTGCAGCGTGGGCACCAGCCAGGCGCCGCGCTGGAGCATCATCTCGATGGCCTCCTCGTCGAGGAAGATGCCGTGCTCGATCGAGCGAACCCCGTTGCGGAGTGCGGCCTTGATGCCGCCCGCACCCTGGGCGTGCGCCATCACGTGCAGGCCGTTGGCCGCGGCCTCGGCGGTCATCTCGGCGATCTCGTCGTCACGGAACTGCGGGTGGCGCGGGTCGTCACGTGGGCTCAGCACCCCGCCCGTCGTCGCCACCTTGATCACGTCCGCGCCCGGCACGGATGATCTCGCGCACGCGCTTGCGGACCTCGACCGGCCCGTCGACCACGCCGCTGGGCCGCCCCGGGTGGGGCACGAAGAACGGCGCCTCCGCGCCGCAGATCGACCAGTCGTCGCCGTGGCCGCCGGTCTGGCTCAGCATGATGACGGCGATCTGCATCCGCGGCCCGGGGATCATGCCGCGCTCGACCGCCTCCTTGACGCCCTGGTCGGCTCCGCCCGCGTCGCGCACGCTGGTGATGCCGACGTCGAGGGTCTTCTTGAGGTTGGCCGCCGCTTGGTAGAACTGCAGGCTGAACGGCGTCTCGATCAGCTGCATCTGGCTGGGCGCGTCCATCACCACGTGCACGTGGCAGTCGAAGAAGCCGGGCGAGACGAACGCCCCGGAGCAGTCGACGTCCACGTCGCCGTCGAGGCCGGTGCCGACCTCGACGATGCGCCCGTCCTCGACCACGACGTCGCCCTCGGCGGGAACGCCCGTCGTCCCGTCGTACACCGTGCCGCCGTGGAAGAGGGTCCGAGTCATGCGATCGAGGTTAGTGACCCTCGTCGCAGTCGCGCCGAGGGTGGTCGGCATCACGCGTGGGGTGCCTTGACCTCCCTCCGGCACGCCGCCATGATTTTCGAGTGAACATCTGTTCACCCAAAGTCTCGGACTGTCGCGGAACGGGAGGCCAGTCATGACCCTGACCCAGAGGATCCTCGGGTCCCGGACGCTCGCGGCGCTGACCTCGCCGCACGGCGTCGATCGCTACCTCGAGCTGGTCAACCCGATGTGGGCGGCCACCGAGGTGCGCGCCCGCGTCGTCAGCGTGGTCCGCGAGACCCACGGCCCCGCGTCGGAGACGGCGCCGGTCGCCACCGTCACCCTGCAGCCCACCACCACCTGGCGCGGGCACCGCGCCGGGCAGTACGTCCAGGTCGGCGTCGAGATCCCCGGGGCACGGCGCACGACGCGCTGCTTCTCGATCTCCTCGGCCGAGTCGGGCCCCGGTGAGCCGTTCACGATCACCGTCCGCGCCCACGAGGAGGGCCTGGTCTCGAAGTACCTCGTGCGCGAGGCCCAGCCCGGCCTCGTCGTGCACCTGAGCCAGGCCGAGGGCGACTTCACGCTCACCGAGAGCCCCGCCACCCCGACCAACAACCACCTGCTGATGATCTCCGGCGGCTCCGGCATCACCCCGGTGATGGCGCAGCTGCGCACGCTGCTCCGCGACGGGTACGACGGCAAGGCCGGCCGCAAGGTGACCTTCCTGCACTACGCCCGCTCGCGCGAGGACCAGATCTTCGCCGAGGAGCTGCAGCGCATCGCCTGGGCCGACAACGGCGTGGAGGTGCACCTGCGCTACGGCGACGACGTCTTCACCGAAGTCGGCGCTGCAACGCCTGGTGCCGGCGTACCGCGACACCGACACCTGGGCCTGCGGGCCGGCCGGGCTGATGGAGCTGGTGCGGGAGGCCTACGGCGAGTCGCCGCGGCTGCGTACGGAGTACTTCAAGCTCTCCACCCGCCCGCTCGGCGACACCGGCTCTCCCGAGGGCGACCTGTCCGTTCACCCGGACCGAGACCTCGGTCGCCAACTCCGGTGCCTCGATCCTCGAGCAGGCCGAGGCCGCCGGGCTCAACCCCGAGTTCGGCTGTCGGATGGGCATCTGCTTCACCTGCACGTCGCACAAGAGCGAGGGCACCGTCCGCAACGTCCTGACCGGCGAGCAGTCGTCGCTGCCCGACGAGGACATCCGCATCTGCGTCAACGCACCGGTCGGCGACTGCGTCGTCGACCTCTGACCACCACCGCACCACGACCACGACCACGACCACGAAGGGGAGCATCGACATGACATCGACGAGCTCGACCACCACGAACAAGGTCCGCCTCACCCCCGAGCAGCTCACGGCGTTCGGCGAGGAGATGGACGCGATACGTCAGCGCCTGCTGGCCGATCTCGGCGAGGAGGACGCGGCGTACATCCGCGACGTCGTCGACAAGCAGCGCAAGCTCGAGGTCGCCGGCCGCGCGCTGATGTACCTGCCGCCGGCCTGGCCGCTCGCCGTCGCCGCGCTGAGCCTCTCCAAGATCATCGACAACATGGAGATCGGGCACAACGTGATGCACGGCCAGTACGACTGGATGGGCGACCCCGGCCTGTCCAGCCGGCAGTACGAGTGGGACACCGTGTGCCCGAGCTCGCAGTGGAAGTACAGCCACAACTACATCCACCACACCTTCACCAACATCCTGGGCAAGGACCGCGACATCGGCTACGGCATCCTCCGGATGGACGAGGACCAGCCGTGGAAGCCGTACTACCTCGGCAACCCGCTGTACGCGTTCCTGCTGATGACCTTCTTCGAGTGGGGCGTGGCGATGCACGACCTCGAGGTCGAGAACATCGTGGCGGGCAAGCGCAGCCTGGAGGACAACAAGCCCCTCTACCCGGGGCTGATGCGCAAGATCCGGCGCCAGGCGCTCAAGGACTACGTGCTGTTCCCGGCGCTGACCGGCCCGCTGTTCCCGCTCACCTTCACGGGCAACGCGATCGCGAACCTGGTGCGCAACGTCTGGGCGTTCAACATCATCTTCTGCGGCCACTTCCCGGCCGGCGCCGAGACGTTCACCGAGGAGGAGTGCCAGGACGGCGAGAACGGCGAGGAGTCGCGCGGGCACTGGTACTACCGCCAGGTGCTCGGCTCGGCCAACATCTCCGGCAGCCCGCTGTTCCACCTCCTGTCGGGCAACCTGTCCCACCAGATCGAGCACCACCTGTTCCCCGACCTGCCGGCGCGTCGCTACCCGCAGATCGCCGGCGAGATCCGCGAGATCTGCGAGCGCTACGGCCTGGAGTACACGACCGGCCCGCTGCACCAGCAGCTGTTCAGCGTGGCCAGGAAGATCTGCCGGCTGGCGCTGCCCGGTCGGCGTACGCCCGAGCCGGAGCCGGTGGCCGACGTCACCCCGATGGCCGCGTGAACCGGCGCCGGCGCTGGGGGAGACTGGGCGCATGACTCCGGGCCGGAAGACGGGCAAGGACAGGCTGAGCCGCGCGGAGATCCGCAAGGACGCCGTGCAGGAGACGTTCACGGCCACCACCAACGCGGTGGGCGCGGTGGCGGGCATCGTCGTGGGAGCGGTCGGCGACATCGGCCGCGCCGTCGGCGGGTATGCCACCGAGCTCTTCGAGATCCGCGAGTCCAGCCGCCGTGCGGCCAGCGACCACGAGGTCGACCTGGTCGACGTACCGGCCAGGGGCCGGACGAGCCCGGCGACCTCGGCGAGCCGCCGGCTCAGTAGCGGCGCGCCCCGAAGTACCCCGCGGCGCGGACGCGGTCGATGTGCACGACGGCTCCGGTGTGCGGTGACTCGATCATCCGGCCGTGGCCGGCGTACATCGTGACGTGGTGCACCAGGCCGCGGGTGGCGTAGAAGATCAGGTCCCCGCGCCGCAGCTGTGACCGCGCCACCCGCTGCCCGTGCCGCGACTGCGGCAGCGAGTCGCGGGGGATCAGGGTCCCGTGCAGCCGGTTGCTCAGCCAGGTCAGCCCGGAGCAGTCGAGCCCGAAGCCGGACAGCCCGCCCCAGAGGTAGGCCACCCCGCGGAAGGTCTTCGCGGTGGTCAGCACGCCGCGGTGCGGCGCCAGCGCCGGCGGTGCCGGCGCGGTGGACGACGGCGGCCACCGCGGCGAGGCGGCGGCTCGGGCCGAGCGGGGTCTGCACGCTGAGGTAGCTGCCCGAGCGCGCCAGCAGCGGCAGCGTCGTGCCGGCGCTGATCTCGGTCACCCGGGTCGCCGTGCCCGTCGCCGAGCGCAGCCACGCCGTACGCCGCACGACCGTCGCCACCCAGGCGGCGTCGGCCGGTGCCGTGGCGCTCAGCTGGCGCAGCGGGATCCAGCCGGGGTAGCCGCCCGAGTCCTTCTGGCTCGGCTGGTCGGGCACCACGACCTTGGCCCAGCCGTCGGAGACGCGGCGGACGACGACGCGCTCGCCGAGCAGCGCCTCGGTGTTGGAGTAGGAGAAGAGGGCGCGACGCTGGCCGAGGCTCATCGCGTGCAGCCACGCCCGGAACCGGACCGGCGCCGCGACAGCCGGGCGCGTCGACAGGCCGCGGCGAGGAGGGCGAGTGCCACAGCCGGGCGACCGACACGGCCACCCACGCGCTGTGCCCGGCGCTGAACCTGGCGCCGGAGCTGGGAGCTGACCCGGGCGCTGACCGGGGCCGTCTGGTGGGCGGCCCGGACGGCGTCGACCGCCGGCACCGGCGCCAGCAGGGCCAGCGTGAGCGCGGGCGCGAGCACACCCCAACGTGCGCGCATCAGCCGAAGGCCATCTGGAAGTCGGCCATCCGGGCCGAGGCGATCGAGCGCTTGCCGGCCAGCCAGCCGAGCGGGCCGTCGGGGTGGAAGGTCCACGACCCCCGTGCCGGGAGGGTCCGCGCGCTGCCGTTGAGGTGCGCGACCACCTCCTCGCCGCTCTCGCGCTGCTGCCACGTGCCGCCCTTGAACGGCACCCGAGGGGCGGCGTGCGAGACGTCGCTGAACCGGGCCGAGGCGATGGGCGTGCCGTCGAGCGAGGTCTGCCAGGTCGTGTGCTGGAGCCGCTCGCCCTCGGTGCGGCGGGTGAAGTCGCAGAGGTACTTGGGGATCGCCCACAGCTCACGGCCACCGTCGCGCGAGTCGGCCGAGTCGACCCAGATGTCGGTGATGTGGGCCAACCTGCTCCGCGGCGTGGCCACCAGCAGCTCGGAGTACGTCAGCGGGCTCGGGGCCTCGTAGGAGACGAGCGCCACGCCGTACACGCCCGGCTCCCGGTCGGGGTGGTCGCCCTCGCGCACACGGAAGAGGGACAACCACAGCTGCCCGTGCATCTGCCAGGGCGCCGCGGGATAGGGCATGGCGGTGACCTTAGCGGCTAGTTCTTCAGCCAGAGGGTCGAAGAGTGGTACAGGCCCGAGGGCTGGAGCACGAACCCGCGGACGTGCGAGCCCAGGACGTCGGTCACGTCGGGGTTGACCAGCGGCACGACGGTCGCGGAGGCGAAGTCCTGCTGCTCGAAGACCGAGACGGCCGAGGTCTCGCCCTGGAGGTCGGAGGCCGCGCTGACGGCGTCGAGGGCCTGGGTCGCCTGCCCCGCCGAACGGGCGCCGTCGAGGTCGCTCGTCCGCACGAGTGTCTCCAGCGGGTCCGCGGCGGTCGGCGTCTGGGCGCTCAACGTCTGCAGGGCCATCTGGTAGCTGCCGGAGGCCAGTCGCTGGTCGAGCGTCGCCGGGTCGAGGGCCACGGTGGAGAGCGTGATGCCGGCCTGGGCCAGCATCGGGGTCAGTGCCTGGGCGGTGCGGACGTCGGTCGGCGCGGACTTGTCGACGAGCAGCGTCATCCGCGCGTGGCCCGGCACGCCCGCGAGGTCCGTGCGGGCGGTCGCCACGTCGTGCTTGGACCAGTCGCAGCTCGGGCAGCCCTGGTCCGCGGGCACCTTCGGCGGGAGCACCCCGTCGGCGACGCTGGCCTTGCCGGCGTACACGGAGCTGACGAGGGTGGCGCGGTCGATCGCCAGCGAGACGCCGCGGCGCAGCTGGGCCGACTGGGTCGCCGACTGGCGCGGCGAGAAGGTCAGCACGCTGGTGGACTCCGAGGGAGTCGCCACCTCACGGGCCTTCGAGCTCTTGCCCGACACGTCGGCGGGCGGGACGTCCTCGGCGACGTCGGTCTGCCGCTGTGGACGTCGGCGATCGCACTGGTGGGGTCGCTGTCGGCCTGGTAGTCCAGGGCGGCGAGGTAGGGGTGGCTCTTGTCGTAGAAGTGCGGGTTGCGCTTGAGGTCCACCGAGGTCGCGGTCATCTTGTGGATCTCGAACGGGCCGGCGCCGACCGGGTCGGTGTAGTACTCCTCTGCGGTGCTGGCCCCCGAAGTCGTTCGGCACGATCGCCGAGCTGCTCAGGCTGAGGGCGACGATCATCGTCCGAGGCGGGCTTCGGCAGGGTGAAGACCACGGTGTGCGCGTCGTCGGCGGTGACCCCCGAGATCAGCTGGGAGTAGAAACGGCCCAGGTGCGGGCCACGCATCCACTGCTCGGCGGAGAAGACGACGTCCTGCGCGGTCACGGTCTTGCCGTTGCTGAACTTGCGGTGGGCCGGAGGTGCACCGTGAGGTGGGTCTGCGACCCGTCGTACTTCCACGACTTGGCGAGCCCCGCCGCGGCGTGCTGCGTGCGCGGCGAGAGCTGGAGCAGGGGCGTCTCGACGTCACGGACCAGCTGCGCGCTGGTCGGGTCGGTGGCCGAGTCGGGGTCCCAGGTGGCGGGCAGGGACGGGACCGAGACGGTCAACGTCCCGCCGTGCTGGGGACCCGCGGGGGTGCCCCATTCGCTGCATCCCGTGAGGAGGCCGAGTGCGGCCAGGGACAGCAGGGCGATGGGCAGGCGTCGACGACGTGGTGCACGCACGTGAGGAGCGTGCACCCCCGACCTGAGGTCAGCCTGAAAGTTCCACGAGGAGGAACTGGCAATACGTCAGCTCAGCCGGCGCGCTCGTCGGGCACCCGGAAGGTGCGGCGGTACTCGCCCGGCGCGACGCCGACGTGCGCCCCGAAGTGGTGGCGGAGCAACGCGGCCGAGCCGAACCCGGCGCGGTTGGCCACGGTGTCGACGGAGAGGTCGGTGGCCTCGAGCAGCTCACGGGCGCGGTGCAGCCGCTGGGCCAGCAGCCACTTGCCCGGCGTGGTGCCGGTCTCGGCGCTGAACCGGCGGGCGAAGGTGCGCTCCGACATCGCGGCGCGCCGGGCCAGGTCGCGCACGGGCAGCTCCTCGTCGAGGTGCTCGCGCATCCAGGTGAGCAGCGGGGAGAGGCTGTCGGCGGTGCAGGTGGGCACCGGAAGGTCGATGTACTGCCGCTGGCCGCCGTCGCGCTGCGGAGGCACCACCATGCGGCGGGCGATCCGGTTCGCCACCGTGGCGCCGAGCTCGCAGCGCACGTGGTGCAGGCAGGCGTCGATGCCCGCCGCGGTGCCGGCGCTGGTCACGACCCGGTCGTCCTCCACGAAGAGCACGTCGGGGTCGACCTCGGCCGCCGGGAACATCTCGCGGAGGCGGTCGGTGTACCTCCAGTGCGTCGTGCAGGCGCGACCGTCGAGCAGCCCGGCGTGGCCGAGCAGGAACGCGCCGAGCACACCGAGAGCACCCAGGCGCCGCGCGCGTGGGCGCGCCGGAAGACGTCGAGCACCTCCTCGGAGACCGGGCCGGGGGAGCCGTTGTACGCCGGGGCGACGACCAGGTCGGCGCGGTCGGCGGCCTCGAGCGCGTGCGGGAAGGTCATCGACATGCCGTTGTCGAGGACGGTCGGCTCGCCGGGCGTCTCCGAGCACGCCAGGAACTCGATCGGCGGCACGCCGTCGTCGGTGCGGTCGACCCCGAAGACCTCCTGGACCACGCCGATCTCGAAGAGCCCGGGCCGGGGCGGGACGACCATGGCCACGGTCTGCAACGTCATGCCGGCCAGTATGGCAGAAAACTTGCGGAGAGTGACATCCCTGCCACTCGTGGCAAGATCACTGCGCTGACAAAGTTACTGCCATGACCACCTTCATCGCCGCCAACCTCTCCCTGCTGTTCTTCGCCGTCATCGTCGGCCTATCGAGCGGGCGCACCACCGCCTCTCGAGCACCCCGCACGCCCCGATGGGCGCCGACTACTCCCACGACGCCGACCTCCAGCGCGTCCTGCACGACCTCGACGTGGGCCGCCGCTGAGTCCGCCGACCCGATAGTCCATGTCAGACGGGCCCTGCGGAGGCTGCTCCGAGGGCCCGTCTGACATGGATCTGTGCCGAGAAGTCGGGTCAGTCGTCGTCCGGGTCGTCGAGGCGGGCGAGCCAGGTGGCGAAGCGCTCGACGGCGGTCTCGAACTCGGGATGGACATCGGTGAACTCCGAGAGCCGCTCGGCCAGCCAGGCCAGGGTGACCTCCTCGTCACCCCGGCGGGAGGCGAGCTCCTCGACCCCGCGATCGGTGAAGTACACGCCGCTTAGTAGAGCTCGTCGGGACGTTGCGCGGGCGTCTCGAACGCCGAGGTGAGGATGGCCTTCTGCTGCTCGACGTGGCGTGAGTGCACGCCCACCGAGGGCGAGCTGGACGCCGGGCGCGAGATGACCTGGACCGGTCGGTCGAGCTCCGGGAACACGTTGAGCCGCAGGTGCGGGGCCGCGCCCATGTTCGCCGGCTCGTCCTGCACCCACCGGACGTCGCGCAGGTTCGGGTAGCGGCCGATCTCCTCGATGATCTGCTCGGTCGGGTCGGGGTAGAGCTGCTCGAGCCGCGCGATCGCCGTCGTCGTCGCGTCGCCCTGCTGCTTGGCGCGCTCGACCATCAGGTCCCAGGTGATCCGCCCGCTGCAGAGCAGGAGCGTGTCGACCTTGTCAGGGTCGGCCACGGAGTCGCCGATGACCGGACGGAAGGTGCCCTCGGTGAAGTCCTCGGGCCGCGAGGAGGCCTCCTTGCGGCGCAGCATCGACTTCGGAGTGAACACGACCATGGGCCGGTGCTCGTCACCCAGGGTGTGCTTG
>CAVWML010000031.1:0-89561 GCA_963756045.1 uncultured Actinomycetota bacterium | reverse complement strand
CGCTCGCCAAGGGGCTGGCCTCGGTCGGCCTCGGAGCCGACGACCTGGCCGTGGTGTCGAAGCACGACACCTCGACCGCGGCCAACGACCCCAACGAGTCGACGCTGCACGAGAAGCTCGCCGAGTCGCTCGGTCGTACGGCGGGCAACCCGCTGTTCGTGGTGAGCCAGAAGTCGCTGACCGGTCACGCCAAGGGCGGCGCCGCCGCCTTCCAGCTGAACGGGCTCTGCCAGATGCTGGCGAGCGGCACGCTCCCCCCGAACCGCGGCCTCGACTGCGTCGACGAGGCCCTCGCCGAGAACGAGCACCTCGTGTGGCTGCGCCAGTCGCTGGAGACCGGACCGTTCCGGGCCGGCGTACTCACCAGCCTCGGCTTCGGCCACGTCAGCGCGATGGTCGCGGTAGCCCACCCGGGCGCCTTCGTGGCCTCGCTGCTCGAAGTCGCAGAAGGACGCGTGGCTCGCCAAGGCGACCGCGCGACTGGTGGCCGGCGAGACCCGTCGACTGGACGCCATGACCGGCGGAGCCCCGCTCTTCGAGAAGGCCGAGAAGCGCCGCTTCGCGACGCTCCGAACTGGCCGACACCAAGGCCGACGAGACAGCCATGCTCGTCGACCCGGCGGCCAGGCTCGGCGACAACGGCGTCTACGCCAGGGCGGCAAGGTGACAGACGGACGACGGACCGCGTTCCGGCGGTTGAGGAGGTTGCGCAGCAACCGTCTCGAAACCCCGGAACCGAGGACGCAAGAAGGCCGGTTGAGCACGCGACGAAACCCCCAGCCGGTCGAGCAGCGAGCGAGGAACGAGCGAGCGGTCAGTCGAGACCCCCCTCGACCTGACCAACGCAGTAGGCGTAGGCATCGACGTAGTCGGCATCACCGCCTTCGCCGAGCAGCTAGCCGAACCCGGCACCCGGTTCGCGCGCGCCTTCACCCCCGGTGAGCGCCGCGCGGCCCGGTCCGGCGAAGGCTCCGAGGCCGAGAGCCTCGCCGCCCGCTGGGCCGCCAAGGAGGCCGTCATCAAGGCCTGGTCGAGCACCCACTTCGGCCACCCCGAGGTCATCGACCCCGAGCACGTCGACCTCCGCGAGATCGAGGTCCGCACCGACGCCTGGGGCCGCCCCGCAATCCGCCTCCACGGCGACATCGCCGACTCGATGTCCGACTACACCGTCCTCGTCTCCCTCACCCACGACGAGAGCGCCGACGTCGCCGCCGCGTTCGTCGTGCTGCAGGAGAGGCGCGAGGCCTGAGGATCGCCGTCCACAGATTCAGCGTGGGGCTTGACCCCGATTCTGACACCGATAGAATCGAACGCATGTTCGACTCTACGGTTCTGGGTGCGGCGCCCACGGTGGCGGACCTCGAATGCGCACTCGACCGACTCGCCGCCCTCGACGGCGCGGGTGCGACCGAGGCCCAACAGATCGAGTACGTCTCGTTGCTGGAGAAGGTGAAGGGCGCTGCGGCGGCGGCTCAGGCTCGGGTCACCGACAACCTGGCCAAGGCTCGTTCCGCCAGTGAAGCTGAGCGAGGCGTTCCCGCCGCGAAGCGGTGCCAGGGCCTCGCGGCCGAGATCGCGTTGGCTCGGCGCACCAGCCCTCATCGCGGGACACGAGACTTGGGCATGGCCCAGACGCTTGTCCGCGAGATGCCGCACACGCACGACCTGTTGACCCGCGGCGAGATCAGCGAGTGGCGCGCCACCCTGGTGGTGCGCGAGACCGCAGTCCTCTCCCTCGAGCACCGCCAGCAGGTCGACGCCGAGCTCGCTGACCAGCTCCCCCAACTCGGCGACCGCGAGGCAGCGGCCAAGGCACGAGCCATCGGTTACCGCCTTGACCCCGGCTCCGCGATCCGCCGTACCCGCGGCGCCAGGTCCGACCGTCACGTCAGCCTGCGACCCGCTCCCGACACGATGAGCTACCTGACGGCCTTCCTGCCCGTCGAGCAGGGCGTGGCCTGCCTCGCGGCCATGCAGCACGCCGCCGACACCGCACGGTGCGACGGCGACGCCCGCTCCCGCGGCCAGGTCATGGCCGACACCCTCGTCGAGCGCATCACCGGACAAGCCAGCGCTTCCGACGTCGACATCGAGGTGCACGTCGTCATGACCGACAGCGCTCTGCTCAGCGATGACCACTCCCCCGCCCAGGTCGTCGGCTACGGACCGATCCACGCTGCCCTCGCCCGCAAGATCGTCCGCCAAGCCCCTCGCGCGTGGCTTCGCCGTCTCTACCGGAGTCCCGAGAGCGGAGCCCTGGTGGCGATGGACTCCCGTCGCCGCACCTTCGACGGCGAGCTGCGAGAGTTCCTGGTCATCCGCGACCAGGTCTGTCGTACGCCGTGGTGCGACGCCCCCATCCGCCACGCCGACCACCCCGTGCCTGCGGCCGAAGGCGGCGAGACCTCTGCCGAGAACGGCCAGGGCCTCTGCGAGGCCTGCAACTACGCGAAGGAAGCAGCCGGCTGGCAGGCCATGCCCCTTCCCAGCGATCGCCACGAGGTGCTGATCACCACCCCAACCGGACACACCTACGTCTCGACCGCGCCCGACCCACCCCAGCCCTACGTCCCTCCTCCCGACGAGGCCGGCGACGTCGTGCACTTCTACTCCGAGTTCCGCACTCCGAGGAGGAGCTTCAACTGCTCCTCGCCTGAGGGCGATCGGCAGAGCAGGCAGTCCATGCCAGTGGCGGTGCAAGCGGCTGCGGGCCAACGGGGCGCTGCACACCGCCGCGTCAGGCCTGCCCCACGCTGGCGCGTAGCTCCGCAGGGACGCATCCTGCACATGAACACGCGGCTACTTGTCGGCTCGCGCTGACACACTCGTGGCATGCCCAGGCCGCCGCGCATCGAGCCCGCCGCCGACGTTGTCGCCCGGGTCGCGTCCACCGCCTTGGCGCTGCCCGACGCCTACGAGGAGGACGCCTGGACCGGCGTGAGGTGGCGGGTCCGGAGCAAGACCTTCGCCCACATCCTGGTCGCCCAGAAGGGTACACGTCGGCGTATCGCGACGTGACCGGGGTGAGCGAACCAACCACGGTGCTGACTTTTCGGTCGTCCGGCGACGAACTGGTGGCCCTGACCCACGCTGGGCCGCCCTTCTACCAGCCGCCTTGGTCGCCCACCATCGTCGGCATGGTGCTCAACGACGACACCAACTGGGACGAGGTCGCGGAGCTGGTCACCGAGAGCTACAGGTTCTGCGCACCCCAGAAGCTGAGCCGCCGTCTGAACCAATGATGTGGTGCCGTGAAGGACCCGGGGAGCATGCTCCATTGGTCTTGCTCCGGTCGCGCCGATGCAGAACCGACTCCCGGAGGTACGTCTTTCCACCGCCTGAGGGACGGCCTTCTTCGGTCGGCTCCGTGACTCCACTGCGGGGACGCACCTGGCCGGTGGCCGGGTCCTACGAGCGTCCATCTCTCAGTCGTCCTCGATGTACCCGGTAGCAGGATCGATCATTGCCAGGAAGCCGCGAATGTCCTCGCGGTGCTGATCCACTGAACGATGAGGCGGCCCGCTCGTCCCGAACCCGTAGCCCTGGTTCGGGCCGCTCAACCACGTGTAATCGGTGCTGCCTCCACGATGCCTGACATCAAACAGCTCCCCATCGACCTCGAGAAGGAACGCTGCGCCGACAGCTCTGCCGCCAACGCTCGAGTCGACCCCAGGCACGGCCACATCGACGGTCTGATCCCTGCCGACCCCGCGGTCTACGCGCGGCTCCCGAAAGTTCACAACGACGAGTCCCGAACCCAGGGCCTGGACCGACTCGAGCTGATCCGCTTCCTGCAGGTCGCCCAGACCATCACCGTCCACCACGGCGCCCTGGCGTATCTGCTTGGCATCAACGCCCTGCGCGCATCTGAGGCGGCTTCGGTCCGGATCGAGGATTACACCGAGACCCTGCGCGGTCACCGGGTCCTGCACCTGGTCGGCAAGGGCGACAAGCCTGCCACCATGCCGCTGACTGTGCCAGTGCTCCGGGTCCTGGAGGCCTGCCGCGGACAACGCACCACCGGGCGGCTCGTCCTGCGCCCGCTCTCGGGCAAGCCGATCGATCGCCGCGACGCTTATCGAATGGTCGTCCGCATCGCGAAGGAGGCGGGCATCCCGCGCCATATCAGCCCACACTCACTGCGGCACGCGGCGATCACCAACGCACTCGACGCCGGTGTTCCACTACGCGACGCCCAAATCCTCGCCCGCCATGCCGACCCACGCACCACCGAGCACTACGACCGAGCCCGCGGCAACCTTGACCGCCACGGCGTCCACTTCCTCACCGCCTACGTAGCCGGGGTCTAACCCACCCGATGCCCGACAAGCCACACCACTACTCGGAAGCGCGGGAGTTGCCGGATCTCCCGAAATCCGGATGTTCGGTGCGGTGCGCAGATCAGCGGCCCCATGCCACCCTGTGCCGGTGAACGCAAGCACGGAGTGGCGACTATGCATCGGCGCCAACACGCCGGCAGGTGTCGAGGGCTTCCTAGGCGGCCAGCCGTGAGGATCGTCGCGGTACTGATCGTCGCGCTACTGACCGCTGGTTGCGCAGCGCCGCTGGCTCCGTCCCACGAACCGGTGGCGAAGCAGACCACCGAGGCACCGACCCCGACACCGGTCGGGAAGCAGACCACCGAGGCACCGACCCCGACGAGGACGAAGGCTCCGGTCAAGCTCACGGGCGCCGCCGTCAGCGTGCCGCGCCGCGTGATCATGGAGCAGCTGGCTAAGCGCGCGGAGCGTATCGCCGCGTCCATGGCCAGCGCCTCTCCCGAGGTGCTGCCCACCGACGTCAACCCCAACTCCAACCGCGGGCTCGGATATCGCTTGATGCTCCAGTTCGGTGTGGCGGCCGACCAGTGGCAGTACCTTGACGCGTTGTGGCAGCGCGAGTCCGGCTGGAACCACCTGGCCGAGAACGCCTCCTCAGGTGCCTATGGCATCCCGCAGTCGCTGCCGGGCTCGAAGATGGCGCAGGTTGCTCCCGACTGGCGCACTAACCCGGAGACGCAAATCACCTGGGGGCTGGCCTACATCGCCGCGCGCTACAGCAACCCCCGGGGCGCGTGGGAACACTCTCAGCGCTTCGGCTGGTACTGAGCGACGGGCTCCGAGCGGTCGGGGCGAGCGGTGGATCGAGGAGCACCCGTGCAGCTAAATCGAGGCGTAGTTGGGTGCAGCGCAACTTCAGTTGAGGCGCTCGCCAACACCGCTACCTCTGACCACCGTGACCCGCACCTCTCCGGGCGAACTACTGCCTAAGGGCCATTTGCAGCCAGAGGCTTCACAGACAACTTGTCGCCGACGCGCTCGCGACCCTTCGAGACGCACAAAACCACATCCGCCCACAGGCAGCCCCGGTAGAAGCCAGACCTACGGACGACTCAGTGCGTGGGTATCGCACCCTCGACGTCCAGATCTGGCACCCCTCTGTGTCAAGGAGCGGTTGCGTAGTCGTTCTTCCGGGCGTCGATCGTGGAGTTGTAGCGTCGGTTTTGCGGGTCCGGGAAGTGGCTGATCCGAAGTGTCGATGTGCGGGGGCAGGTCGGCCGCGCTGGATTGATGAGTCGCCCCGCAGTGCCCTCCCGGACCCGCGTCACGTGCCTCGCTGGTCGGCGACGAGCTGGCGGTAGATGACGTCGGACAGGCGTCGCTTCAGGCAGCGCAGCGCTTCCATCGGGGTCTTGCCGGCGGCGAGCTTGCGTCGGTAGTAGGCGCGGCCTTCGGTGTCGTGACGGATCTGCACGATCGCGGCGATGTGCAGCGACGTGGTTCATCCGTCGGTTCCCGGCGCGGGAGAGCCGGTGGCGGATCTGTTCACCCGGACGAGGCGTCCAGGGTGCGGTGCCGGTCCAGGACGCGAACCGGTTCCGGTCGGCGAACCGGGCGACGTCGCCGACGTCGGCCAGGATCCGGGCAGCGCCGGCTGGACCGACGCCGTAGATGTCCATCAGCGTCGACCCGCGGGCGAGGACTGTGGCCTTGAGCTCGGCCTTGATCTTCTTCAGCTTCGCATCGACCGCGACCAGGTCGGCGATCTCCTCGGCAGCCATCCGGCGGCGGGTCTTGCCGGCGATGTCGCGGGGCCGGACAGTGGCGAGCATCGCCTTGGCCTGCAGGGCGGACAGGTCGCGTCTTGCGCTGGCCAGGCAGCAGTTCGCTGAGCAGCCGCTGCAGCCGGTTCACGGTCTGGACCCGTTGGTGGGCCAGCTCGTCGCGGCGGTCGGTGAGCATCCGCAACGCTTCGAGCTCACCATCAGCGGCCACCACGCGCAGACCCGTGGTGCGGACCGCGACGACCGCGATCGAGTGGGCGTCCAGGGCGTCGGTCTTGCGGTTGTGGCCGGTGTCGAAGAGCCGCACCCGGGCGGCCAGCTTCGCCGGGACATCGAGGACCTGTTCGCCGGCCTCGACCAGTCGCTGGGCCAGCGGACGGCCGGCGCCGTTGGCTCCCTCGACAGCCCAGACCCGGTCCGGCCACTGCTTCACATAACGCGCATCGCGGCGTACCCGGCGTTGTCGGTGGCGAACCGGCCAGTCCCGAGGAGCCGTTCGCGGGTGTCGACGACCTCGATCGTGACCGACAGCTTGTGGGGATCGACCCCGATGATCACGCCTTTCATCTGCTTCACCTTGCCTGTCGTCTGGAACCGATAGGACGGCGAGGTGGGCAGTGCTACTACGAGCTGGGCAGTCCCCTCTTGAGCCACGCCTCGTCACGGTGACCGACGGGTCGCAGTCCAGATGAGAGCCACACCCAAGAACGGGTGGGCAGCCGCAAATGAGAGCGTCCCGCCGAACACCTAGATCGAGTCTGGCCAGACACCGATCCTGCGTGAAGTCTCTTAGTAGCCGCGATGAGTGTGCTCGAGGACCCGCGTCATACCGCCGCCTGTGGGCTAACCCCAAATCAACGATTCGCACGTAGATTCACGCCATGGCGAAGCGCCGGAGCCCGCTGCAGAGGCACATGGACAGACGAGGACCCGGCAAGTGGCCATGCCCGTGCTGTGGCTACCGCACACTGCACGAAGGACCGGGCGACTACGACCTGTGCCCGGTGTGCTTCTGGGAGGACGCCGGTGATCAGCTGCGATGGCCGACTCTGGATGATGGGCCGAACGGCATCAGTCTGATCGAGGGGCAGCACAACTTCGTCGAGATCGGCGCTTGTCATGTTGGCCACCTCGACCAGGTCCGCGCGCCGCGGCCAGGTGAAGAACGCGAGCCCGATTGGCGACCGGTCGATCCCGCTGTTGATGACTTCGAGCCGGGACCCAACGATTCACGGAACCTGCCGTGGCCCTCAGAAGCTGAGGAACTGTACTGGTGGCGACCCACCTACTTCCGCCGACCCGGGAATCAGCGTCCAGGCCCCGCTCCGCGACAGCCGCCTTCGGACCCTGCCGAGCAGATGATGGCGCGAATTCTCGACGTGGCACCGGAAACGGAAGCCATTGACATCGAAGTACGTTCTCGCTGGGAGGCGCCCGCGCCGCTCCAATTCTGTAGCCGACTGGCACCCTTCGTCGTAGAAGCAGATCGACAGGGCAACTCAGACCTGGCTCTGCGCATCGTCAACGAGCTGGACGCCGGACTCACCAGCGGCGACGGCTTCGCGGCCAACTGTGTCTGCGTCGGGTTCCTCGAACAGCGGTTTGACTGGAGCGACGAAGAGATGTCGGGGTTCATCGACAGATGGCCGGCCGGCATCAAGGCTGAGGTGCAACGACAGATCACCCATCAGGAGAAGATGCGACGCAAGGTGGAGCGGACCTGGGGTCCCCAGCAACCCGACGGCTCGTGGAAGGTACCGATCCGCTGGAGGCTCAGACACCCACTGTTGTGGCGGAAGATGCGACGCGGGGGCACCTTCGCTGGCTGACACCTGATGCGTCACCAGGTTTCGAGACGGTCGCTGCGCGACCTCCTCAACCGCCGAGTGACGTGGCGCGCCCCTCGATCGCGGCGATGATCTCCGGGCGCAGCCTGGCGGCGGGGATGACGGCGTCGACCGAGCCGACCTCCACCGCGCGGTGGATGTCGTGGATGCCGTCGAACTCGGCGGCTACCTCGCTGATCTTCTCGGCGCGGGTGGCGGCGCGCAGGGCGGACTGCTCGACCCGGAGGCGGATCCGCTCACCGTTGCGAGCCGAGGCGATCCGCTCGTCCAGGGCCTTCATCGCCGGGGTGGCGGCCGTGCGCTTGTCGACCTCGCCGGTGAACACCACGGCCGCGGCCGGGGCGCCGCCGATGACCGAGGCGAAGGAGCCCTCGACCGCCAGCACCGTCATCTCCGGGTTCAGCGCCTTGGAGAAGACCACGAACGCTCCCCCGTGGTAGCGGGAGATGACGCAGAAGACGATCGGGCCGCGGAAGTTGACGATGGCGCGGCCGATCTCGGCGCCGTACTCCAGCTGCAGGTTGCGCATCGACTCCGGTGAGCCGTCGAAGCCCGACAGGTTCGCCAGTACGACGAGCGGCCGGTTGCCGCTGGCCGCGTTGATCGCGCGCGCGGCCTTCTTCGACGACTTCGGGAACAGCGTGCCGGCCGTGTAGGACTCCGGGCCGTCGGTGGGCGGGAAGCCGCTGCGACGTACGGACTGCGACTCGATGCCCAGCAGGCACACGGGATGGCCGCCCATGTGGGCGTCCTGGACGACCGCGGTGTCCGCCTCGGCCATGCCGGCCCAGCGCTCGAGGACCTCGTGGTCCTGGTCGGCGACGGCGCGCATCACCGTGCGGATGTCGAAGGCCTTCTTGCGGTCCGGGTTGGTCTCGGCCGAGAAGATCTCGCCGACCGTGTGGAAGTCGCTGCCCTCCACCTCGTGGGGGTACGACGAGATGTCGCGGTCGGCAGGATCGGTCGTGGGAGCACGGCGCGGCGAGCACTCCCCCGGCACGACGTAGGTGTGCTCGTAGTGCGCCATCAGCACGCCGAAGGCGCCGGCCAGGTCGGGCGCCCAGTACTGCGCCTGCCCGTTGGGACCCATCACCCGGTCGTAGCCGCCGATGCCGTAGTTGTCCTCGGCCGAGACGCCGCCGGAGAAGTCGAGCGACTGCTTGCCGGTGAGCACCATCGCGCTCTCCGGGGTCATCACCAGGATGCCCTTGGTGTGCATCAGCATCGTGGCCTCGGCGTTCCAGTACGGCTGCGCGCCGACGTTGATGCCGGCGACCACGACGTTGATCTCGCCGCCGTCCTGGGTGAACTCCACGATCCGGCGCAGCGCCTTGGCCACCCAGTCCATGTTCTCGGTGCCGGAGTCCATCGAGATCCGCGCGCCCGCGGAGAGCGCGAACCACTCCACCGGCACGCCGAGACGCTCGGCGAGGTCGAGGGCGGCGATGACGCGCAGGCACTCCTGCTCCGCGACCGAGCCCAGCGACTTCGTCGGGTCGCCGCAGAGCACGACGCGCTTCACGCCCTCGGGGTGCAGCGCCGTCGGCGTGCGTGACGACGGCGGCGAGGATGCCGGCCTTGTTGAGGCCGTAGGGCCGGTCGACCGGCACCAGCTGGCCGGTGTCGTCGAGGTCGTGCTCGACGAGCGTGCCGCCGGGACCGGCGAGCACGCCGCTCAGCTCGTAGGGGTAGACGAGCCCGCGACGGCGCGAGCGGACCACCTTGGAGGCGTAGTCGTCGAGCGGCTTGAGCAGCTCGGTCGGCGGCTCCTCGACGGTGGAGACGATGCCGGCTCCCGGCTGGGCGCCGAAGCGCACGGCCAGCGCGACCGGGTCGCCGCCGGGGACGGCCAGGCGCCCCTGGGCGACGACCTCCTCGATGCCGGCGCCGTCGGTCAGCGGGCTGATCTTGGTGCCGAGCGCGCCCAGGCGCGTCGAGGTCGAGGTCGACGACGGGCCAGACGTGCACCCAGACGTGGTTCATGTCGAGCTTGGCGCCGTCGGTGCCGCGCGCCACCCGCTCGCGCCGGATCGACTCCAGGCAGTTCTCCACCGCGCGCTCGGCGTGGGGCAGCGCGGTGATCGTGCCGTCCTCGTCGCGTACGACGGACATCTGGCGCACCTGCGCGAGGGCCACGAGCCGTCGGTCGGACGGGTTCTCCCGGGCGACGCACTCGTAGAGCAGCACGTCCTCGGGCGCCTCGACGCGGGTGACGTGGAAGTTGCGCAGCCGCCACAGGTCGAGGCGGCGCCCGACCATCGGGTGCACGCCGCGGGTCAGGTCGTCCTCGACCACCGAGCCGTCAGCGGCGGGTCGGAACACGTAGTAGCCGACCGGCGCGGTCGCCGCCGGAGCAGACGGCCACGCAGACACGTCGTACGTCGTGGGCCAGCGGCAGCGCGGACAGCAGCGTCGCGCAGCCGGTCGCTGGCCTCGTCGGCGGTGGCGGGTACGTCGGGCCAGTGCAGGTAGAGGTCGACGACCGCTTCCTCGTGCGGAGCGCGCGCCGCGACGTGAGCTCGCCACCGAGGTGACGAGCTCGCTGAGGGGTCGGCCAGCTCCGCCACGGTGCCGATCGAGGAGACCAGCCGGGTCGGTCGCTCGTCGAGGGTGTAGCTCGCGACCACGGCCGGCCGCACGTCGCGTGTCGAAGGAGCTGGAGGTCGTGCAGCTCGTACTCGCGGTAGTGGCGCCGGGCCAGCACCTCCAGCATCGGCTCACGAGCCGGGATCCCCTGCTCGAGCCGCTCGGCCAGGAAGCGCACGATCTGCTCGGGGATGGCGACGAGGGCGTCGATGCGCCGGGCCCGGTCGGCGGGCTGCGGTCGCCGTCGGACGCCGCGAGCGCCGCGAGCTCGTCGCGCACGCCGAGGAGGATGTCGGAGCGCTCGGCGTCCACGGCCGGCTGGTCGAACCAGCGGAACCGCACGCTGCGGGCCAGGTCGCCGACCGCCGGGTAGCGCGACTGCGGCACGCGACCGAGGCGCTCCAGCACGCCGCGGGCGCGGGCGGCGAGCTCGCCGGTCGGCGGGGTCTCGCGGCTCCAGGAGCCCAGCAGGGCGGAGACGAGCGCGACCTCGGGCGTCGTCCGCTGCTGGGCCAGGAAGATGCGGAAGACCGCGTCCTCCAGCTCGGGCGTGCGGTCGACGCCCTCGACGCCGTAGTGCCGGAGCACGCGCACCAGCCGCTCGCGGAACTGCTCGGGGAGCCCGCCACGCTCCACGTCGAGGCTCTGCAGGTAGGTGTGGAAGTGCTCGCGCGAGCTGTGCACCCGCAGCTCGCTCTGCCGGTCCTCGTCGACGGGACGGTTGCGGGTCAGCTCGGCGAGGTCGGCGAAGGTCTCGAGCAGCGAGACCTCGTCGGCCATCACGGACTCGGCGTCGGCCGGTGGTCTGCTCGCGGACGGCGAGGTACTCCGACAGCGCGGCGTCCTGGTCCTCCGGCGGTACGTCGTAGCCGAGGACGACCGCGCTCAGGGCGGCCAGGGCCCGCGTCGCGCTGGGTCGTCGGGTCGATGGCGTCGTCGGCGGGCAGGTCCAGGGCGGGGCCGGTCTCGCCCGACGGCCTCCTCGAGCCCGTCCTCGAGCGGCTCCAGCTTGATCAGGGCGGTGCCGGTCTCGACCTGGCTGCCGGTGATGACGAGCAGCTCCTTGACGCGGGCGGCGAACGGCGCGTGCACCACCGTCTCCATCTTCATCGACTCGAGCACGACGACGGCCGCACCCGCCTCGACCTCGGCGCCGACGGCGACGGGCGTGGCCACGACCAGGGCCGGCGCGGGCGAGCGCAGCACGCCGCCCTCGTCGCGGCTGACCCGGTGGGCGACGCCGTCGACCTCGACGAGCGTGGTCGGCCCGTGGGTGGCGGTGACGAGGCTGTAGCGGCTGGCCGCCGACGACCAGGCGCCGGCGTACGTCGTCGACGTGCTCCATCAGCACGTCGACGGTCTGCGCGTCGGCGCCCGCCGCGGCGACGCTCACCCGGAAGCGGCCGGGGCCGGTGTTGACCGTGGACACCTGGTAGGGCACGCCGCGCAGCTTGAGCTCGACGGGCTGGCCCACCTGGTGCGAGGCGGACGGCCGGCCGCCGTGCGCGGTCTCGAAGAGCCGCGCGGTCTCGATCCGCACGCCGGTCGAGGTAGGCCTCGATGGCGGCGGCGACGACCGCGACGCCGGCGTGCGCGTGGGCGACGAGCCGGCCCTCGGCCCGCACCCGGTCGATCCAGCCGGTGTCGGCCCAGGCAGGGCGTGCCGCTGACGACCTCGGGCTGGGCCAGCAGGTCGAGCACGAAGCTCTTGTTGCAGGCGCCGCCCTCGATCACCACGGTGGTCGAGCCCATCGCCCGGCGCAGCCGGGCCAGCGCCTCGTCGCGGGTGCGGCCGTAGGCGATGACCTTGGCGATCATCGAGTCGAAGTCGGGCGGGATGGTGTCGCCCTCGGCGACGCCGGTGTCGACGCGGATGCCCGGGCCGGACGGCAGGTCGAGGTGCTCGATGTGGCCGGGCGAGGGCGCGAAGTCGCGGTCGGGGTCCTCGGCGTTGAGGCGGGCCTCGATGGCGTGCCCGGTCTCGGCCGGCTTCTCCCCCTCGAGCCGGCCGCCCTGCGCGACCAGGAGCTGGGCCTTGACGAGGTCGACGCCGGTGGTGAGCTCGGTGATCGAGTGCTCGACCTGCAGGCGGGTGTTGACCTCGAGGAAGGCGAACGTCTGCTCGCCGGGGTGGTAGAGGAACTCGACGGTGCCCGCGCCGACGTACCCCACGGCGAGGGCGAGCCGCTCGGCCGAGGCCTTGAGCTCGTCGGCCTGCTCCTCGCTCAGCAACGGCGAGGACGACTCCTCGATGACCTTCTGGTTGCGGCGCTGGATCGAGCAGTCGCGGACGCCGAGCGCCCACGCGGTGCCGTGGCTGTCGGCGATCAGCTGCACCTCGACGTGGCGGGCGCCGGTGACCAGGCGCTCCAGGAAGACGGTGCCGTTGCCGAAGGACCGGAGCGCCTCGTCGCTGGTGCGCTGGAAGGCGTCCTCGAGGTCGGCGGGCGAGGCGACCATCCGGATGCCGCGGCCGCCGCCACCGGCGGTCGCCTTGAGCATCAGCGGGTAGCCGACCTCGTCGGCCTGCTCGAGCGCGTCCTCGAGGGTGTCCACGGCGCCGCGGCTCCAGGGCGCCACGGGTACGCCGACCTCCTCGGCGATCAGCTTCGAGCCGATCTTGTCGCCGAGCCGGCGCATCGCCTCGGCGCTCGGCCCGATGAAGGTGACGCCGTGCTTGTCGCACAGGTCGACGAAGTTCGGGTCCTCGGCCACGAAGCCCCAGCCCGGCCAGACGGCGTCCGCGCCGGTGTCGAGCAGCGCCTGCTCGAGCACGGCCAGGTCGACGTACGGCCGGTTCGCGGCGGGCCCGAGGTCGTAGGAGAGGTCGGCCTCGCGCACGAACATCGCGTTGGCCTCGCCCGTGGTGTGCAGGGCGACGGTCTGGACGTAGTCGTCGGGGTCGCTGCCGGACGCGTTGAGCTCGCGGACGGCGTGGAGCAGCCGCATGGCGGACTCACCGCGGTTGACGATCGCAATGCGACGGAACGACACGAACTACCCCTCAGGTTTGACGCTGCAAACGCGAGGCTGGTCTCGCGTTATCCCCAAGGTGTCACGAGACGGGGGTTACGCGCGAGTCACATAGCCGCCCGGGCGTGTTGAGCGCGTGGCTCAGGCGCCGGCGAGCTTGTTCCTGGCCGCGTCGGCCTCGGCGGCGGCGAGGTAGCCGGTGAGCAGCGTCTTGAGCTGTACGACGGCATCGGGGTGGGACTGCCCGTCGCGGATGGAGAAGTTCAGCATCGAGTAGGTGACGTGCACGATCACCTCGGCGATCGCCTGGCGGTCGGCGATCTTGGAGCCGGGGGTGAGCGGGGCCAGCACCCGGGTGACCTGCTCGGCCAGCGCGCGCTCGTGCTCGGCGGCGATGCACCCGGGTCTGCGGGGTGGCCTGCATCGCCAGCCAGACCGCGCGGCGCGAGGGGTCGGTGCGCCACAGCCCGGCGAGGTGGTCGAGCAGCCGCTCCATCAGCTGCGCCCAGTCGAGCGTCGGGATCTCGGCGGCGAACTTGTCCAGCTCGCCCTGCACGTCGGCGGTGTCGAGCCGGTCGAGCTCGCAGATGATCGGCGTACTTGTTGCCGAAGAACTGGTAGAGCGACCCGATCGGCACCCCGGCCCGCAGCGCCACCTGCTCGGAGGTGAACGACTCGAAGCCCGACCTCGACCAGCAGCGCCCGGGCCGCGCGCAGGATCTCGTCGAACCGACGCCGGCTGCGCTCCTGCGAGGGTCGCCGCCGCGGCAGGTACTCCTGCGCGTCCACGACCGGGCTCGGGGTCATGCCCCGAGATTACCTGAGGGTAGCCACAAGTTCTGCGCGTCGACCGCGTGGCGGACGCGCGGCCCGGATCCCGGTAGTCCGAGGTGGATGGCAGGGGTTACGGGTCGGTAACCCGTGCATCCACCTCGGACTATTCGGCGCCTAGATCGACCGCTGGTACGACGAGAAGGTGCGCGTCGCGAGCATCCCCATCACCAGGGCGAGCGCGGCGAGGGCGGCGAGGCGGGGCCAGACCATCGACCAGTCCGGCGTTGCCGAGCAGGGTCTCGCGGCTGGCCACGACCGCCCAGTCGAGCGGGTTGTAGCGGGCGCAGACCTGGATCCAGTGCGGCGCCAGCGCGGGGTCCATGATCGCCGAGGACAGGAACGTCATCGGCAGGCTCAGGAACTGGCTGATCCCGATCAGCGCCTCCTGCTGGCGCGCCATCAGCGCGATCGCGTTCGACAGCGCCGCGCAGATCACGGTGAGCAGGCACGCGCGACGACCAGCGTGACCACGATCCCGACGACGCCCCCGGCGAACCGCGCGCCGGCCAGCCACGCGACGACCAGCACGATCACGGTCTGCACGATGCTGGTCACCGACTGGTAGACCAGCGTGCCGTTCATCATCGCGCCGCGGCGTACGGGCGAGGCGAGCAGCCGGTCCATCACCCCGCGCTGCATGTCGTCGATGTAGACGGTGCCGGCCCACATCGCCGAGAACAGCGCCGTCATCGCGATCACGCCGGGCGTGAGGTACTCCAGGTACGACGCGTCGCCGCCCCCGTCGAAGCCCGGGATCTGCACCACCGACTCGAAGAGCTTGCCGAACAGCAGCAGCCAGATCATCGGCTGGATCAGCGTGATGACCAGGAAGATCGGCTGTCGGACCAGCGCCCGGATCGACCGCATCGAGAGGTAGGCCGAGTGCGTCGACGAGCGTGCTCATGCCGCGCTACCTCCTCGACAGCGAACGAGCGCCCGGCGTACCGCAGGTAGACGTCGTCGAGCGACGGCCGCGCCACCGTGGCGGAGACGACGGCGAGGTCGTGGTCGGCGAGGGCGGCGAAGACGGCCGGCACGACGTGCGCGCCCGACTCGGTCCGCGCCCGCACGACGCTGCCCGTCGCGCAGCACGGCGGACAGACCCGGCAACGCGGCGACGCAGCCCGGCCGCCCGCGCCGCGGCGACGTCGTCCTCGAGCTCGACCTGGAGGACGTCGCCGTGCAGCTCGCTCTTGAGCTGCTCCGGCGTCCCCTCGACCGCGATCCGGCCGTGGTCGACGATCGCCAGCCGGTGCGGCGAGGCGGTCGGCCTCGTCGAGGTAGTGCGTGGTCAGCAGCACCGTCATCGCGTCCTCGGCGGCCATCCGGTCGATCTCGCGCCACAGCTCGGCGCGCGCCTCCGGGTCGAGGCCGGTGGTCGGCTCGTCGAGGAACAGCACCTGCGGTCGGTGCACGAGCCCGATCGCCACGTCGAGCTTGCGGGCCATGCCGCCCGACCAGGTGCGCACCAGCCGGTCGGCGGCGTCGGCGATCCCGAACCGGCTCGAGCAGCCAGCCCGCGCGGTCGTGGGCGTCGGTCCGGTTCAGCCCCTGGATGCGGGCGGCGAGCACGAGGTTCTCGCGCCCGGTCGCCATCGGGTCCGACGACGGCTGCTGCGAGACCAGCCCGATGCGCCGGCGTACGGCGTCCGGGTCGGTGGCCACGTCGGCGCCGGCCACGCGCGCCGTACCCTCGTCGGCGCGCGACAGGGTGGCGAGGATCTTCACGGTGGTGGACTTGCCGGCCCCGTTGGGGCCGAGCAGCCCGAAGACGGTGCCCGGCTCCACGGTGAAGCCGAGGCCGTCGAGGGCCTGGACCGGCGGCTTGCCGCGGCCGGTCGGGTAGGCCTTGCGGAGGCCGTCGGCCTCCACGGCGTACGTCGCAGCGACGCTCATGCGGTGACTCCTTGTTCAGGAGGGAGCCGCTCGCGCTGACGTATCGTGACGCCTGCGTCTCGGGTTGTCCGACCGTCAGGTCGAGCGGCTCGAGGATGTGCCCCGGGTCGGTGTTGCCGCACCGGCCCGGGGGTCTACTTTCAGCTCTTCGAGGAAGGGCGCCAGGCGCGGCCGCCTCCTCCCCGAGGAACTTCACGGGGTCCTTCGAGATCTCCTCGAAGCTGTGCCCCTGCTCCTGCAGCGCGTGGATCTTGCGCCACCAGCGCGACGCCGCCGAGCTCGTCGCTGTCGATGCGGGCGGCGAGGTCGGTGACGAAGGCCAGCTCGGCCTCCATCACGGCCTTGCGGTACTGCTCCTCGATCACGAACAGCTCCGGCAGCCCCATCTCCTCGGTGTAGGCGAGGCCGGCCTCGATCGAGCCGAGCTCCATCCGCAGCTCGCGTGGCGCGGGCGATCAGCAGCCGGGACAGCTCGTCGGGCGCGAGGCCGGCGGCGAGCGAGAGGGCGGCCTCGAAGGAGGTGTACTCCTTCTTCGGCGTCGAGACGAGCTCGGCCAGCCAGTCCTCCATCTCGGCGCGGCCGGACTCGGTGATCGCGTAGATGGTGCGCTCGGGCCGCTTGCCGTCGCGCACGGTCTCCTGGGCCTCGATCAGCCCGTGCTTGGCCAGCGACTCGACGACGGAGTACAGCGAGCCGAAGTTGATCTTGATGCTCGACTCCTTGCCGCGGGTGCGCAGCTTGGTCGAGATCTCGTAGGGGTGCGCCGGCCGCTCGGCGACCGTCGCGAGCACGGCCAGCGCCAGCAGGTTCGACACCTTCGCTTCGCCACTCCGACCCCTCCGATCCGAATACTCGAGATGGAGTATTCAGAACGGGAACACTCGGTGTCAAGTGAGTACGGCGACACGGGGTGCCGACCGAGCAGCTCCTAGGGCCCTGGAATCCCGATAGTCCGATCCGGGCGGCTGCTGCTCAGCCCCAGTTCTCGGCCTTGGTGAGGCAGAAGGGGTGGCCGGAGGGGTCGAGGAGGACGCGCCAGGTGTCACCCGGCTGGGGGTCGGCGACGGTGGCGCCGAGGTCGACCGCGGCTGCCTGGGCCTCGTCGAGGTCGGCGACGGCGAGGTCGAAGTGGAACTGCTTGGAGCCGTGCTCGTTGGGCCACGCCGGCGGCTCGTAGTCCTCGACCCGGCCGAAGCCGAGGGCGTTCTCGGGGCCGGTGAGCATCGCGTAGTCCTTCTCGGCGTGCGCCACCTCCCAGCCCGAGAAGAGCCGGACCAGAAGGCGGCACTGGCCTCGGGGTCGGCGCAGTCCAGCGTCACCATGGCGAGCCGGGCAGGGGCGGGGGTCCCTCATGTCGTCCTCTCCTTCGTCGAGCGGGCTTGTCCGACCACCCTCCTAGGATTCGATCCGTGGCGGCTAGGAAAAAGGCGACGTCGACCACGGCGGGAGTGCTCCGGCCCGAGGAGCTCGCCCGGCTACGCGCACCTCGAGCGGCTCGCTCCCGCCGACGACCTCGCCCCCTGGGTGGAGAACCACTGGGCGCTGCGCTGGGAGCTGCCGGCCGGTGCGTCGTACGTCAGCTCGACGCTGCCGCACCCCGCCTGCAACCTCAGCGTCGAGCGCGGCCACCAGCGCGACGAGGTGGGCGACGACCCGGTCGTGGTCACCGGCGTCCCCACCCGACGCTTCGACGTCACCATCCGCGACGTCGGGCTGGGTGCACAGCGTGAAGTTCCGGCCGGGCGGACTGACCAGCCTCACCGGGCACGCCGCCCGCGACCTGCGAGACGCGACCGTCCCGGCGACGACCGTCTTCCCGCCGACCACCTGCGACGCGTTGCGCGAGCTGGGTCCGGGCACCACGCCCGAGGAGTGCCGGGCGGCCTTCGACGCCGCCCTTCGCGAGCTCCGCGACGAGCCGGAGACCGACTACCTCGTCGTGCTCGACGTGATCACCACGATGCTCGAGGACCGCACCCTGATCCGGGTCGCCCAGGTCGAGGAGCGCTGCGACATCGGCACGCGCAGCGCTGCAGCGCCTCTTCGAGAGGTACGTCGGGGTCAGCCCCAAGTGGGTGCTCTCCCGCTACCGGATGCACGACGTCGTCACCGCCTCGACGAGGGGTACGACGGCCCGCTGGCCGACCTCGCCGCCGAGCACGGCTGGTTCGACCAGGCGCACTTCACCCGCGAGTTCACCGACCTCGTCGGCGTACCGCCCAGCGGCTACGTCGCCGGCGCCGCGCCCCAGCGGTAGACCTGGCCGTCGCGCACCTCGACCTCAGGCGGAGGTCGCGGCGTGGGCGTGGACCGCAGGTGCGCGAGCACGGTCGACCGGCCGCGCAGGTGGGTGTCGCGGTCGTGCCAGTGGACGTAGGGGTGGAGCAGCGGCTCCAGCGCCGTCCAGTCGCGGGCGTCGATGCACGCCCAGGCCGTGGCGGTCGGCGCCGGGAGGTCGGGCAGGTCGTGCAGCATCGCCGGGGTCGCACATCCGCCATGCGTCGGTGACCAGCTCGCGCATCTCGTCGTGCGTCGAGCCGCTCCAGCCGCGCGCACACCCACTGGTAGCGCAGGTCGGAGGTCGGCGGCAGGAAGAACGTCTCGGGGTCGGAGGCGACCAGCCCGTCGCGCTCGACCTTCGGGTAGCCGAAGCCCATCGACGCTCTCGTCGCGCGAGAAGGCGACGTAGACGAGCTGGCGCACCTTCAGCTTCCACCGGCCGCCGATGAACGCCTCGTAGCTGCGCGGCAGCCCGCGCCCGACCGCGCGCACGTCGTCGGCCTCGACCATGCCGCGACGCTAGTGCGGCGAGCCGACAGGTCAGCTCCAGGTGACCCGCACCTTGCCCTTGTGCGGAGCGGTGAGGGTGCCGTGCTCGAAGGTGGCCACGACCGACGTGCCCGCGCGGTGCGGGCTGGTCAGCGGGAAGCCGAGCCGCCCGAGGGCGCCGCCGTCGGTGCAGGTAGGCCTTGAGCACCCGGCGGTACAGCTCGTGCGCACCGGTGGTCGTCGACCAGTAGATCCGCCCGTGGGCGAAGCGGCGGGCGCGGCCGTGGGAGACGGCGTGCTCCGCGGCCGTGGGCGGCCCGACGATCGAGTGGTTGCCGCCGATCGCCCGCCAGCGCAGCGTGATCGCGCGACGGCGGGGCAGGCGGCGGCGGGGTCGAGGTCGACGGCGGCGGGGTCGCGCCGGTCCCGAAGCGGAACCAGCTCGAGCGCAGCGCCGAACGTCGAGCGGAAGGCGTCGCCGCTGACGGTCACGTCCTTCTTGCTGCCGTCGAGCACCATCTCCTCGACCCGGCCGTACCAGTCGCCGTTGCCGTCGCGCTGCGTGACCACGACCCGCGTCAGCGTGCCGAGCCACGGGCCACGCCTTCTGCACCGCGGCGCGGGTCACCGTCGTGGTCCACGTGTGCACCGGGTTGCCGGAGAAGCCGTCGTACGGGTCGGCCTTGGCCGGCAGGTAGGGCAGGCCGCCGGCCGAGGTCCAGCCGCCGCTGCTCGAGCCGAACTGGGTGAACGCCGGCTTGCCGCCGTAGGTCAGCACCTGGCCGGCGGTCGCGGTGACGGCGGCGTTGCTGCGCGAGTCCTCGCCGCCGTACGCCGCCGTAGACCTGGCAGGAGGTGGTGTCGCAGATGTCGTAGAGCTGCTCGAGGTGGCGCGGCCGCGGTCGTAGGCGGCGTACGTCCGAGCGGCGACGGCCTGCGCGCCGCAGCGCCTGGCGCACGCCACGACGCCGGCATCTCGCGCGGCACGACGCCGCGCACGTAGTCGTCGATGCCGACGACGTTGACGGTGCGGCCGGCGGTGAGCCGGAGGGCTGCCGCGGTAGAGCTTCGTCGTGCCGGAGACGCGCAGCGTGACCGCGCCCGACCGGTAGAACTCGCCGTCACCGGCGAGCGTCTGCCAGGCAGGTGCCAGCTGCCGTTGTCGTAGCTGACCACGGTCTTGCCGCCGACCACGCTGAGCCGCCAGGTCGTGATGCCGCTGGTCGTCGGCAGGGTGTACGACGCGCCGCCGACCTGGCGCACGGCGAGGCCGCTGGCCGGCACGACCCGGACGTCGTGGTCGGTGTCGGCGGAGATGAGCACCCGCATGGTGCCCGCCGAGGGTGCCCAGCGTCGTGCCCGGGTAGTAGAAGGCGAGGATCTGCCGGAGGTCAGCCCCTGCGCGGCCGCGCCCTGGGCGCCGTACTGCGACATGCCGTGGCCGTGGCCGAACCCGTGGCCGGTCAGCCGCAGCACCCCGTCGGAGGGCACGGTGTAGCTCTGGTTGACCGAGACCGAGGCCTGGCCGGGGGCGTCGAGGACGACCGGGCACGAGCGCCGCAGCGAGCACGGTCGCCGTCGATGGCACCGGCGATCCGAGCGACCGGAGCGGGCGTGACATGCGTGACTCCTGTGGCCTGTGGGGAGGGCGGACCGCCCAGTATGGGTCGGTCACGAGTCGAGATGTCCGGCTTTCGACTAATTACAAGAACTGTCATTTCGACAGGCCTGGATCAGGTCGGCGGTGGTGCAGGCGGCGGGCCGCCTCGGCGATCGAGCCGCTCATCGAGGGGTAGACGGTGAACGTCTGCGCGAGCTGGTCGGCGGTCAGCGACTCGGCCACGGCGACGGAGACGGGGTGGATCAGCTCGCTGGCCCGGGGGCCGACCACGACGCCACCGATGACGGTGCCGGTGCCGGTGCGGCAGAACAGCTTCACGAAGCCGTCGTGCACGCCCTGCATCTTGGCGCGGGGGTTGCCGGCGAGGTCGAGCCGGATCGTCTCGGCCTCGATCTCGCCCGCCTCGATGGCCTGCTGCTGCCAGCCGACGGTGGCGATCTCGGGGGCGGTGAAGACGTTGGAGCTCACCTTGCGCAGGTCGAGCGGAGTGACCGCGTCGCCGAGGAAGTGCCACATCGCGATCCGGCCCTGCATGGCGGCGACGCTGGCCAGCATGAGCACGCCGGTGCAGTCGCCCGCCGCGTAGATCCCGCGGGCCGTCGTACGGCTGACCTTGTCGACGCGCACGAACCCACGGTCGTCGAGCTTGACCCCGGCCTCCTCGAGGCCGAGGTCGCCGGTGCGCGGCACCGAGCCGAGCGCCAGCAGGCAGTGCGAGCCGGTCACCGTGCTGCCGTCGGTCAGGGTCACCTCGACCTCGTCGCCGTCGCGCTCGACGGACTGCATCCGCGAGCGCGAGAGCACCTCCATGCCGCGCCGGGTGAGCACGTCCTCGAGCACCGTCGCTGCGTCGGCGTCCTCGCCGGGCAGCACGCGGTCGCGCGAGGAGACCAGCACGACGTCGATGCCGAGCGCCATGTAGGCGCTCGCGAACTCCGCGCCGGTCACGCCGGAGCCGACCACGATCAGCCGCGTGGGCAGCTCGGTCAGGTCGTAGACCTGCTCCCAGGTGAGGATGCGCTCGCCGTCGGGCTGGGCGGCCGGCAGCGTCCGGGGCGCGGCGCCGGTGGCGACCAGGATCGCGTCGGCCGAGATCGACTCGGTGCCGCCGTCGTGCAGCTCGACGTGAACGGTGCCCGGCCCGGCGAGGGTGCCGTGCCCGCGGACCATCCGGACGCCCTCGCGCTCGAGCCGGCGTGCGATGTCGGCGGACTGGTCGTTGGCCAGTCGCGTCACCCGCTCGTTGACGCGGGCGAGGTCGACCCTGACGTGGTCGGCGGGGTTGCCCTCGAGGTCCTCGAACCCGACGCCGAGCTCCGGCGCCCCGGCCAGCTCGGTCATCAGCTCGCTGGTGGCGATCAGCGTCTTGCTGGGCACGCAGTCGGTGAGCACGGCCGAGCCGCCCACCCCGTCGCAGTCGACGACGGTGACCTGCGCCCCGAGCTGGGCTGCGACCAGCGCCGCCTCGTAGCCGCCCGGACCGCCCCCCAGGATGACGACCCGGTCGGTGGGACGGACCTGCGCTGTCGACACCCGGTCATTGTGTCCCATCGCGGCGACGGGCCACGCACCCCTAGCATCTGGCCCGATGACTCTTCACCCGCCGCTGCTCGCCGGCTCCTACCGCCGCAGGGACCCCGATGACGCTCTACGCCGCGTACGGCAGCAACCTGGACCCGAAACGCATGGGCGAGCGCTGCCCGCACTCCCCGTTGCAGGGCACCGGGTGGCTCGAGGGCTGGCGACTCACCTTCGGCGGCGAGGACCACGGCTGGGACGGCGCCCTGGCGACGCTCGTGCAGGACACCTTCGAGCGGGTGTTCGTGGCCGTCTACGACGTCAGCGGCGAGGACGCCGCGGAGCTCGACCGGTGGGAGTCGGCGGACACCGGCCTCTACCGCAAGCTCAAGGTGCGCGTCTCGCTCCTCGACGCCGAGGCGGTGGCCTGGGTCTACGTGCTCGACGCCTTCGAGGGCGGGCTGCCCTCCGCGACGTACCTCGGCATGATCGCCGACGCCGCCGAGGCGGCCGACGCCCCAGACGACTACCTCGAGGCCCTCCGCGGCCGGCCCTGCCGCTCCAACTTCGGCGGTTGAGCCCCAGCCGAGTGGGGAACAAGCCAGGCGGGGGCGAGACAGCCCTCGACCCGTCGCCGGACGCGTCGTTGACACGCGTGCGGCCTGGCCGTTTGGCTGGCCGGGACGGCGGCGACAGCCAAGGCACCGGAGAGGCGTACGTGGGCGACGAGAACGGCAAGGACGACCAGCGCAGCAGCGACGACGAGGGCGGCAGCATCCTCGACGACGGTGGTGTCGACACCGACGAGCGCGCCGGGCGCAGCCTGGGCATCGAGCCCGACAAGGAGCCCGACGACGAGACCAAGCAGGACATGGAGGAGGAGCGCGAGCGCCGCCTCGACCCCGACAACCGGCCCGACAACGTCGAGATCGACAACACCGACCGCACCTTCGACGCCGACCGCGGGATGTTCACCGACAACGACGAGTACGACGAGAGCGCCGACGCGCCGTTCACCGACCCCGAGGACCCGAACAGCGAGGCGTCCGCCAGCGGGGACGAGTCCGACGACAAGTCTGACGACGGCAAGTCCGACGACGAGTCCAACGACGGCGAGTCCGAAGACTCAGCGAACTCCGAGGAGGACGAGGACCCTGACGAGGACCCTGACGAGGACTCTGGGGAGGGCGACTCCTGAGGATCCTCCTGGCCGGGGCGTGCGGCTCGATCGGCAGCGTCGTCGGGCCGGGCCTGACCGCCCACGGCCATGACGTCGTGGGCGTCGACCTGCCCGGTCGTGGCGCCGACCTGACGGCCGACCTCACCGACCCGGCCGCGGCCGAGGAGGTCGTCAGCGAGGCCCGCCCCGACGCGGTGATCCACCTCGCCGGCATCCCCGGTGAGCGATCGCTGCCGGAGTCCCTCGCCTCCCACGTGATCTCGACGGGCGCGCTGCTCGAGGCGATGCTGCGTCACGACGTACGCCGCCTCGTCTACGCCTCCAGCAACCACGCCGTCGGCCGCACTCCGCGGGGCGAGGACAACCTCCGCATCGACGCTCCCCCGCGCCCGGACACCTTCTACGGCGTCGGCAAGGTCGCCGCGGAGGCACTGCTCCGGCTCTACGTCGACCGGCACGGGCTCGACCTCGTGGCCACGCGGATCGGCTCGTTCCTGCCCGAGCCGCGGACGAGACGCCACCTGGCGACGTGGCTCTCCCACGACGACGCGCGTGCGGATGTTCGAGGCGGCGATCACCACTGAGTCGCCCGGGTTCGCCGTCCTCTACGGGATCTCGGCGAACACCCGCGCCTGGTGGGACCTCGAGCCCGGTCGCGCTCTCGGCTACCACCCGCACGACGACGCCGAGGCGTGGGCCGTCGACATCGAGGCGCTGCCCCGCACGCCGGCCGACGACGACGACGCCACCTTCGTCGGGCGGCCCGTTCGCCGGCGCCGAGATCGAGCGTCCCGCCTTCGACTGACGATGGGCCTTGACTTCGAGTCACACTCGAAGGGCGAGACTGCTGGCGTGACGACCGCACTCGATGCCGGGCTCACCATCGCCGAGGCCGCCGAGCACACCGGCCTGACGGCGCACACCCTGCGCTACTACGAGCGCGACGGCCTGATGCTGGCCGACGTCGACCGCTCGGCGTCCGGCCATCGTCGCTACTCCGCGCGGGACCTCGGCTGGATCGAGATGATCACCCGGCTGCGCTCGACGGGCATGCCGATGCGCGACGTACGCCGCTACGCCGCCCTGGTCCGCCACGGCGACGGCAACGAGGCCGAGCGGCTCGAGCTGCTGCGCGCCCACCGCGAGCGCGTCGAGGCCGAGCTGGCCGAGGTCACCCGCCACCTGCGCGCCATCGACCACAAGATCGGGCTCTACGAGGGCAAGGTCGAGCAGGCCAATAGACGGCGAGGCGCGGCTTGACTTGGAGCGCACTCGAAGTCGTTGAGTGGTGGGCATGACCCTCACTCGCACCACCCTCGGCACTGACAGCCCGCTCACCGTCTCCAGCATGGGGCTGGGCTGCATGGGGATGTCGGAGTTCTACGGCACCCCCGACGAGCAGGGCGGCCTGGACACGATCCGCCGGGCGCTCGACCTCGGCGTCACCTTCCTGGACACCGCGGACATGTACGGCCCGTTCACCAACGAGCGCCTCGTGGGCCGCGCCATCGCGAACCGGCGCGACGACGTCCAGCTGGCCACCAAGTTCGGCATCAGGCGCGGCGAGAACGGCGAGCGGCTCGGCGTCAGCGGCGCCCCGGACTACGTGCGCCAGGCCTGCGACGCATCGCTGCAGCGGCTCGGCGTGGACCACATCGACCTCTACTACCAGCACCGCGTCGACAAGACCGTGCCCATCGAGGAGACCGTCGGCGCCATGAAGGAGCTCGTGGAGGCCGGCAAGGTCGCCCACCTCGGCCTGTCCGAGGCCGGCCCCGACACCATCCGCCGCGCCCACGCCGTGCACCCGATCACCGCCCTCCAGACCGAGTACTCGCTGTTCACCCGCGACCTCGAGGACGACGTGCTGCCGGTCATCACCGAGCTCGGGATCGGGCTGGTGCCCTACTCCCCGCTCGGCCGCGGCATGCTCACCGGCGCCGTGACGCGTGACTCCGGTGCGGACGGCGAGGGCGACGGCCGCCGTACGTCGTACTTCCCCCGCTTCCAGGGCGAGGCGCTCGACGCCAACCTGGCGCTGGTGGAGGAGGTGCGTGCGCTGGCCGAGGAGAAGGGGTGCACACCGGGCCAGCTCGCCCTGGCGTGGGTGCTCGCCCAGGGCGCGCGGCACGGCATCGCGCTCTCGCCGATCCCTGGCACGAAGCGGGTGACCTATCTGGAGGAGAACGTCGGTGCGGCCGACGTCGAGCTCACCGACGACGACCTCGCGGGGCTCGAGCAGGCCGTCCCGCGCGACGCCGTGGCCGGCGACCGGTACGGCGACATGTCCGCCATCGACGCCTGAGCACGCGGGGACGTCGCCTCTTGACATGAACAGACAGGTCTGTCTATTTTAGACAGACCGATCTGTCTACCGAAGGACGCCACGATGTCTCTCCTGGCCACTCCCACCCACCGGGGCTCGGTCCTGTCCACGACGGCCTCCCTCGGCCTCCTGGCCTCGCTCGTGGTCACCTTCCTGGCCGCGAGCGCCGTGCCGACGCCGCTCTACCCGGTCTACGCGGCCGAGTGGGACTTCTCCCCCATCACGACCACGGTCGTCTTCGGGGTGTACGCCGTCGCGGTGCTGGCCGGCCTGCTGGTCCTCGGCCGGATCTCCGACCACGTCGGTCGGCGGCCGGTGCTCCTCGCAGGCCTGCTCGGCCAGGTCGTGGCGATGGTCGTCTTCGCGACGGCCGCCGGCGTGCCCGAGCTGATGGTGGCCCGGGTCGTGCAGGGGATCGCCACCGGCGCGGCGCTGGGCGCCGTCGGCGCCGGGTTGCTCGACCTCGACCGGGCTCGCGGCACCGTGGCCAACGCCGTCGCGCCAGGCATCGGGACGGCGTCAGGCGCGCTGATCTCCAGCCTCGTCGTGCAGTTCCTGCCCGCACCCACGCACCTGATCTACGTCGCCGCGGTCGTCGTGTTCGCACTCCAGGGAATCGGCGTGCTGGTGATGCGCGAGACGGTCACCCCGGCCCGCGGAGCACTGCGCTCGCTGGTGCCGGAGATCGCGCTGCCGCCCTCGTCGCGCAGCGCGGTGCTCGCCGCCGCGCCGGTGCTGTTCGCGGTGTGGGCTCTCGCCGGCTTCTACGCCGCGCTGGGGCCGGCCATCATGCGCGTCGTCACCGGCTCGTCCGCTCTGCTCCTCGGCGGCCTGGGACTGTTCGTCCTGGCCGGCGTGGCGGCGGTGTCGGTCTACCTGCTCCGCGAGGCCGACCCGCACGTCGTGATGCGACTGGGCATCGGCGCCCTGATCGTCGGCGTCGGGATCACCCTCGTGGGTCTCGACCGGGGCTCGGCCACCGTGTTCTTCCTGGGCACCGCCGTCGCGGGCGTCGGCTTCGGCAGCGGCTTCCAGGGCAGCATCCGCACCGTGATGCCGCTCCCCCTCCCGCACGAGCGGGCCGGCGTCCTCTCGGTCCTCTACGTCGTCTCCTACCTCGGCATGGGCCTGCCCGCCGTCATCGCGGGGGTGCTCGTGGTCCAGGGAGGCGGCCTGGTCGACACGGCGTACCAGTACGGCTTCGCCGTGATCGCCCTCGCGGTGCTCGCCGCGGCGGCGATGGCCCGCAGCGCCCCTCGCCCCATCGAGGCGCCCCTGCCGCGGAGCGCAGCCCGGCGCCTGCGCGGGAGCTCTGCGACGCGTCGGCTGCGCGCTAGCATCAGACAGAGCTGTCTAGGAGAGTCATGACCACCACACCGACCGGGACACCCACCGGCACACCCACCGGCAAGCGGCCGACCGCTCGCGAGCGGCTGCTGGAGTCGGCCAACGAGCTGTTCTACCGCGAGGGCGTGCAGAGCGTCGGCATCGACCGGATCATCGAGCACGCCGGCGTCGCCAAGGCCTCGCTGTACAACACCTTCGGCAGCAAGGAGGAGCTCGTCCACGCCTACCTCGAGCACCGCCACGAGGTGATCGCCGCCAGGGTCCAGGCCGCCATCGACGCCCAGAGCACGCCGCGGGCCCAGATCCTCGCGGTCTTCGACAGCCAGGCCACGACGATGAGCGCGCCGGGCTACCGCGGCTGCGCCTTCGCCGCAGCGAGCGCGGAGGCCCGACCCGGCGGGTCCGTCGAGCAGTCGACACGGTCCTTCCGAGCCTGGCTGCGCGGGCTGTTCACCGAGCTGGCCACCGGGGCCGGCGCGCGCGACCCGGAGGGTCTGGCACGCCAGCTCCACCTCCTCTACGACGGGGCCGCGGCGTCGGGCAACCTCGACCACGATCCCGAGGCGGCTGCCACCGCGCGGGCGGCGGCCGAGAGCCTGATCGACGCCTTCGTCCCCGCCACGTCGAGGCGCCGCAGCGGTCGGTAGGTTGGCGACATGGCTACCACTGCACTCGGAGACGTCCCCGGCAACACCAGCGGCGAGCTGCCCGAGGTGGGCTCGAAGGCGCCCGGCTTCACCCTGGTCGGCGAGGACCTGAGCGAGTTCACCCTCGACGACCTGTCCGGCCGCACCGTGCTCAACATCTTCCCGAGCATCGGCACCGGCGTCTGCCAGGCCAGCGTGCGTCGCTTCAACGAGCTCGCGGGCGGCCTGGAGAACACCACCGTGGTCGACGTGTCGGTCGACCTGCCCTTCGCGCAGGCCGGTTTCTGCGCGGCCGAGGGGCTGGAGAACGTCAAGGTCGGCTCGGCCTTCCGCTCCTCCTTCGCCGAGGACTACGGCGTGCGCATGGTCGACACCAAGTTCCAGGGCCTGCTCGCGTCGCGCCGTCGTCGTGGTCGACGAGGACGGCACCGTCCTGCACACCGAGCTCGTCCCCCAGATCGGCCAGGAGCCCGACTACGACGCGGCGTTGGCCGCGCTCGGCTGACCGACGCCGTCCACCAGCCCGCGCATCATCCGGTGGTGGTTCCACACCAGCACCGGCTTCGCGACGTACGACGCGACGATGAATGCGGGGCCACCGCCCGCACCTGCTGCTCGAACAGCACGTCGGTCTACCTGGCCGACGGCGACTCCAGCTCGAAGCGGGCACTCCCCCGGATCGGTCCGTCGATGCCCACCTCGAGGACGTCGAGGTCACGGGACCGCGCCGTCAGCACGAGGTCGAGGTCGTAGGGCAGCGATGAGCGGCAGACGACGTACGCCTGCTCGTCGCTGATCTTCGCCACGGCCAGCACCTGCGGCCACCAGTCGCAGTAGTGCTCGAGGTCGACCAGCACCCCGTGCACCTGCTCACGCGGCGCCTCTAGGGTGAACGAGGTGGAGAACTCGAAGTCGCGTCCCCACCACCGGCTCACTCGTCCAGTATCCCGAGCGCCCCTAGGTGACCCCGAGGTGACACCGTCATGAAGCTGGCCATCCACTGCGCGAACCTCTCCTGGCCCGGCGGAGCCGCCGCGCTCGCGCCGACGCTGCGTGACCTCGCCCGGACCGCCGACCAGGGCGGCCTGAGCACGCTGACGATGATGGACCACTGGTTCCAGATGGAGACCCTCGGCGGCCCCGAGCAGCCGATGCTCGAGGGCTACACCTCGCTCGGCTTCCTGGCCGGGCAGACCAGCAACCTCGAGCTGGGGCTGCTCGTCACCGGCGTCACCTACCGCCATCCCGGCCTGCTCGCCAAGATCGTGACCACGCTGGACGTGCTCAGCGGCGGGCGGGCCATGCTCGGCATCGGCGCGGCCTGGTACGACCGCGAGCACCGCGGACTCGGCGTGCGCTTCCCACCGACGGCCGAGCGGTTCGAGCGGCTCGAGGAGACGCTCCAGGTCTGCCGCCAGATGTTCCGGGGTGAGCGCGAGCCGTTCGCGGGCCGGCACTACCAGCTCGCCGAGCCCGTCGAACGTTCCGGCGCCGTTGAGGCCGGGCGGCCCGCGCATCCTCGTCGGCGGCAGCGGCGAGCGGAAGACGTTGCGACTGGTGGCGCAGTACGCCGACGCGTGCAACTTCTTCGGCTTCGAGCCCGACGAGATGCGCCACAAGGTCGAGGTGCTCGACGGGCACTGCGCCGACCTCGGGCGCGATCCCGCCGAGGTCGCCAGGACGGCGCTCTACGGCAGCGACCCGGTCGCGGACCCCGACGCGTTCCTCCGGCTCAGCGAGGCTTGGGCCGCCCTCGGGATCGAGCAGGTCTGGGTGATGCCGCCGGCCGACGACCCGCTCGGCTGGGTCACCCGGCTCTGTGACGAAGTCCGCCCGCGGCTCGACGAGGTCGGCTGATGGCTGCCTCCGACGACGCGCTCTCCTGGAGGAGGCGCGTGCCTGGGCCTCCCAGGACCCCGATCCCGTGACCCGCTCCGAGCTCGAGGCCCTCGTCGAGGCAGGCGACCTCGACGAGCTGGGCGACCGGTTCGACGGCACCCTCGAGTTCGGCACCGCCGGTCTGCGCGGCGCACTGGGCGCAGGTCCGAACCGGATGAACCGCGTCGTCGTGATGCGGGCCGCGGCCGGCCTGGCGGCGTACCTCCGCGACGAGCTCGGCGGCCGCACGGGCTCGGTCGTGATCGGCTACGACGCCCGTCACAACTCCGACGTCTTCGCGCGCGACACCGCGGAGGTGATGACCGGGGCGGGGCTGCAGGCCTACGTGCTGCCGCGACCGCTGCCGACTCCGGTGCTGGCCTTCGCGATCCGCGATCTCGGCTGCGTCGCGGGCGTGATGGTGACCGCCAGCCACAACCCGCCGCAGGACAACGGCTACAAGGTCTACCTCGGCGACGGCAGTCAGATCGTGCCGCCCGCCGACATCGAGATCGCCACCCGGATCGCCCAGGTCGGCTCGGTCGCCGAGCTGCCGCGTGGGGACGGCGGCGAGGTCCTCGGCGACGACCTGCTCGACCGCTACCTGGCGCGCGTGGTCGAGCTCGCCGGCGGCGGTCCCCGCGACCTCGACATCGTCTACACACCGCTGCACGGAGTCGGCTCTCTGGTGGTCACCACCGCGCTGCGTCGAGCCGGGTTCGACGAGCCGCACGTCGTACCGACGCAGGCCGAGCCCGACCCCGACTTCCCCACCGTGCCGTTCCCCAACCCCGAGGAGCCCGGGGCGATGGACCTGGCGATGCAGCTCGCCGAGGAGGCCGGCGCCGACATCGTCGTGGCCAACGACCCTGACGCCGACCGGTGCGCGGTGGCCGTGCCCGGCCCGCACGGGTGGCAGATGCTGCGCGGCGACGAGGTGGGCGCGATCCTGGCCGACCACCTGCTGCGGCTGCGTCGCGAAGGCACCTACGCGACCACGATCGTCTCCTCCAGCCTGCTGGGCCGGATGGCCGGCGCGGAGAAGCAGCTGTACGCCGAGACGCTGACCGGGTTCAAGTGGATCGGGCGCGTGCCCGGCCTCGCATTCGGCTACGAGGAGGCCCTCGGCTACTGCGTCGACCCGGCGCACGTGAAGGACAAGGACGGCGTCTCCGCGCTGCTGATGATCTGCGACATCGCCGCTCGGGCCAAGCGCGACGGCCACACGCTGCGCGACATCCTCGACCGGCTCGCGCGTCGCTACGGACTGCACGCCACCGACCAGCTCTCGGTGCGCGTCGACGACCTCTCGCAGATCGCGGCGATGCTCGACCGGCTGGGCTCGTCGCCGCCGCCGTCGCTGGGCGGGCCTCGCCGTCGAGGGCGTCGACGACCTCTCCGCCGGGTCGGCCCACGTCCCGCCGACACCAGGCCTCCGCTTCCGGCTGGCCGACCACGCCCGGGTCGTCGTACGCCCGTCGGGGACCGAGCCCAAGCTGAAGTGCTACCTCGAGGTCGTCGTACCGGTCGACGAGCACGATCCCGAAGGCGTCGACGCCGCGCGCATCTCCGCCGCCGGCCGCCTCGACGCCATCCGCGGGGATCTACGGGCTGCGGCGGGCATCTGAGGGGCCTCAGTCCGACAGCGACTTGGCCATCTGAGTGGCGAGCACCCGGTAGCCGATCGAGTCGTACAGGGCCTTGGCCGAGTCGTTGAAGCCGAACACGCTCAGGCCGATCTCGTTGATGCCCGCCGACCGCACCAGACGCTCGGCCGCGAGCATCGCAGCCCGACCGTAGCCACGGCGCCGCGCAGACTGCTCGATCTCGATGTCGTAGACGAACGCCGCGGCCGTGGCGCTGCGGGTGCGGACCGATCCACATCGTTCCGACTCGCTCCGACTCGTCGTTCACGATGACCAGGAACCAGGTGCCTGGAGCATCCAGTCCTGCTCGGCAGCTCGTCGTCGAACATGGCCTGCGCCCTCACCATCGCGGCGTCGAGCGGTCGGTTCATGGTCCGCGCCAGGTCGGATGCGAATGACTCGATGGAGTGCGGTCGCCACTCGGCGTACTCGTCCGCTGTCATCGTGCGCAGCGAGACCGGGATCACGCCACCCAGACTTAATCGGAAGGCCGTCGTGAGAACGCCGGTGCGAGGGGGAATGTCCCGCGCTCGGACCAGGTTGCGCTCCAGTGTCCGAGGTTGGACAGCGTGTGCGTCTCAGCTGGGGCATCTCGACGACGGCAGACACGAAAGGTGACATGAGTCTTCCCTCTGGCCCTCTGGCTGGTCGTTACCCGGCGGTGGCCGCCATGGCGCTGCTGGCTCTGGTGCCCTACCTCGCGCTGTCCTCCGCGCTCTCGCCGCTGGCACCGCTCATCTCGCAGGACCTCGACATGAGTCAGCAGACGCTGTCCCTCGGCCTGGGCCTCGGCAACGCCGCCTATGCCCTGGGAACGGTGCTGGCGGTGGTCTTCGCCCAGCACCTGCCCCAGCGGGTGATGCTGGTGTCCTACGCGGCCCTGTCGGTGGTCGGCTCGGTGCTGCTGGCATCGGCGCAGAACCCGGCGATGTTCGTCGTGGGCCACGTCCTGCAGGGCCTGACCACGAGCCTGCTGCTGATCGCCGCCGTGCCTCCGCTGGCGCTGGGCTTCGGCGCGGAGAAGCTGCGCTACACCTCGGTGACGATGAGCATCTGCATCTTCGGGGCGGTCGCGCTCGGTCCGACGATCGGCGGCATCCAGGCCCAGGCCCATGAGTGGCGTCCTCTGCTCTGGGGTGTCGCCGGGGTGGCGGTCCTGGCGCTGGTGCTCACCGTGCTCACCTACGACCACACCCCTCCGGCCAATCCCGACGCGCCCAAGGACCCGCTCGCGATCGCCCTGGCCGCCATCGGTTCGATCGCCGCGTTCTACGGCGCCTCCGAGCTGACCTCGCACGACTTCTGGTCGCTGCAGACCGCGCTGCCGCTGTTCGGCGGCCTGGCCGTGATCGTGCTGCTGATCGTGATCCAGGCGCGGAGCTCGAACCCGCTGCTGCCGCTCGGGCCCCTGCTGAGCAGCACGATCCCGATCTCCGGCATCACCATCGCGCTGTGCGCGGCCGCGGCATCGGTCTCGGTCGGCGATCTCACGCTGACACTGGTGACCGAGGAACGCGGTGCCCTCGCAGGCCGGGCTGCTGTACCTGCCCGAGCTCGGCGGTGCGCTGCTGGCCGCGGTCTGTCTCGGCATCGTGATCGAGCGCAGGTCGCTGCTGCTCCTGCCGCCGGTGGGGATGGGATTCCTGGCAGCCGGGATCGTGGTGTTCATGCTCGAGGTGCCTGCGGGCACGCGGCGTCGCGCTCGTCGGCTCCGGCCTGACCGGCGTTGGCCTGGGAGCCACCGTCGCGCCGGCCCTGTTCGGCGCCGGGTTCTCCCAGCGCGCCCCCACGCTGCAGCGGGTCTTCGCGATGGTCGAGCTGTTGCGAGCGGTGGCCGCGTTCATGATCGCCCCCGTCTTCGTCTACCTCGCCGGCACCATCGGCGACTCCCTCGCGGAAGGGACCCGTGCCGTGCTCTGGATCAGCCTGGCCGTGGTCGTCGTCGGGACGGCGTTCGCAGCCTTCGTCTACGTCGCCGGCGGTGCTCGCCCGCAGACGCCGCAGATGACGACCTTCCTCGACGGCGACGCCCCGGCCTGGGACTCACCGCCACTGTTCGCGAGGTTGCGGCGCCGTGCGGTCGTCGAGGACGTCGTCCCCGACGACGACCTGCCTTCCCTGGCCGTCGAGGAGAGCGGTACCCCGGCACGCTGAGGCGCTCGCAGCACTCGGTCTCTGCACCGTTCGCGGTCAGGGGTGCTGTGAGGCCTCGGTCCTGGGGTCGAGATCCGCGCGGGTGAGGAGCTGGCGGGGAGGCGCGGGAAAGGCCGCCGTGGTCTCGACGCGGAGCTCGGAGTCCACGTGCAGGAGCTCCCCGGCGTCGAGCAGGCGCCAGCCGGGATCGGCGTCCATCGGCTCGCTGGCGACCATCAGGCGAGCCGCGCGAGGCGAGGTGCTCTGACCGCGCACGGATACGAGTGGTTCGCGCCTCCAGGGCCGCCCCCGCCGCAGCTCCCCGCCTCCCGGACGAGGACATGGAGCTCGTGGGTCGCCGGATAGCGCAGCGCCCAGAGATCACTGCTGGTCGTGAGCACCAGGTTCAGGGAGTAGACCGGCAGGTGCTCGCTGATCCAGCCGATGGCAGCCGTCAAGCCCTCGCTCACGTCGCCGTCGCGCAGAGCCGTCTCCGCGGTGATCAGCGCGAAGACCCGCTCGCTGTCGGTCTCGCCGTGCACGAGGTGAGAGGCGTCGAGTGTCCCGAGCCGCGCGTCCAACGCCTCCAGCCCTTGCACGACTCCGTTGTGCGCGAACAACCGCCCGTCCTGCACGAAGGGGTGGGTGTTCTCCACGGAGAGCTTGCCGGTGCTGGCATAGCGAACGTGTGCCACGAACGTGGTGCTGCGCAGCTCTCGCGCTGCGGAGACGAACTCGGTGTCGCGCCACGCGGGGACGGGCTGCTTGTCCACCACCGGCAGCTGTTGGTCGTCGAAGGTCCCGATCCCGGCACCGTCGGGATTGCGATGGCTCTGCTGCGCAAGGCTGTCCGGGGCGTCGACGAGCCAGAACGTTGCCGTCACGGGCGCCAGCCCGGCATGCAACCCGAAGAGACGGCACATGTCTGGATCCTTGCACGCAGCCATTGCGCGGGCCGGCAGTCCGATGGCGCCTGTGTGGCTGTGTGACGCGGGATCCAGGAGACGCCTTCCAGGTCAAGCGCGCTGAAGAGGCCCGAAGAGGCCAATGAGAACGCAGCCCAAGGCCATGACGCGACTATCGCCTTCGGCGGGTGCTCGCGCCAGATGAACAACCTGCAGCGCTCAGCGGTCGGCCTTGCTCTTCCCCCGCAGCCCGGCGTCGCGGGTGACGCGCTGGATGGTGAGCCGGCGCTCGTCGATGTCGCGGACGAAGCGGATCTCCTTGAGGCCCTGGTCCTGGGCGGCCGACTCGAAGGTGAAGTGGCCGTAGTTCAGCAGACGGCCCTGGAGCGGCTTGTAGACCGTGGTGTCGAGGATGCGGCCCAGCGGCATCTCGGCCTCGCTGCGGTTGAGCAGGCCGTGCACGCGAAAGACCCGGTCGCTGGTGATCACGAAGCGGTCGATGTTTCGGCGCAGGGCCATGAAGCCGGCCAGCAGCAGCACCGCCAGCCCCAGGAGGATCGGGAACCAGCCGAGCTTGACCGGGGTGAACGGCACCGACAGCCAGGCGAGGATGCCGAGCACGGCGACGAGGCCCGGCCGGGTGTAGGTGACCCAGTGCTGGCGCACGACGTCGACCAGGATCTCGTCCTCGGGGGTGCCGTCCCGCAGCAACCGGGAGCTGATCTCCGGGTCGGTCAGGAAGCGAACGAGGCGTCCCACCGCACGCTCAGGAGGAGAAGATCGCGGTCAGGAACCGGATGATGGCCTGGAACAGCTGCACCAGCGAGGCCCACATCCAGGCCCCGATGTCCCGGAACGTGTGCGCCGCGGCGTTGGGACTGGTGTAGACGTACCAGAGCAGGAACAGCACGACGACGAGTCCGATGCCCTTCTTCAGGACGCCAGTCATGGGTGCTCCTCAGGCTCGGGGGAAGACGAGAGCCCTCCTGTTGTACCAATTCCGCGGCGCTGAGAGGCGCAGGCGCGCTTGTGAGCGCCCCGTCCGCGCGTGAGGATCGCAGGGTGAGCGTCTCCTCGAACCCCGCCTCGGCACCTTCCGCCTCCACGATCCGCGTCACCGACGGCGACCTGCACGTGTTCACCTGGGGTGAGGGCGAGCACACCGTCCTGGCGGTGCACGGGATCACCGCGTCGGCGTACGAGTGGCCGGCGGTCGCCGCCGCCCTGCCCGAGGACTGGCGCCTGGTCGCCCCCGACCTGCGCGGGCGCGGGGACTCCCGCGACCTGCCCGGCCCCAGCGGCCTGGTGCGCCACGCCTCCGACGTGTGCACGCTCGCCGAGAAGCTGGCCGCCGACGGCGACCTCGTGCTCATGGGTCACTCGATGGGCGCGTACGTCGCCGTGCTCGCCGCGCGGGCGCGCCCGGAGCTGTTCCGGCGGCTGGTGCTCGTCGACGGCGGACTGCCGTTGCCGCTGCCCGAGGGTGCCGACCCCGACGCGGTGATGGCGGCCACGCTCGGCCCGGCACTGCAGCGGTTGCGGCAGGTCTTCCCCGACACCGACGCCTACGTCGACTTCTTCCGCCAGCACCCGGCCCTCGGGCCGCACTGGAACGCTGACATCGAGCAGTACGTGCTGCACGACGTGCGCCAGACCGGCGGCGGCGTGGTCTCCCGCTGCCGCGAGGCGCTGATCGGCGAGGACGGGCGCGACCTGCTGGTCTCGACGCACGAGATCGACGCCGCCCTGCGCGGCCTGACGATGCCGACGCACCTCCTCGCCGCACCCATGGGGCTGATGGGTGAGCCGCCGGGCCTGCTGCCGGCCGAGGCCGTGCGGGCCTACGACGAGCAGGTGGACGTGCTGAGCACCGAGATCGTGCCCGACATGAACCACTACACGATCGTGTTCGACCCCGGAGCGGCCGCGAAGGTGGCGGCCGCGGTCACCGGAGCGGGTGCCTAGCTGGCGTAGACGATGTTGCTGTCGACGAGGTGCAGCACCTCGGGCGTGATCTCGGTGATGCCGTGGTCGGCGGCTGCGTGGGCGGCCACCTCGCTGAGCATCTGGTCCTTGTCGGTGTTCTCGAAGCGGGCCGAGCAGCCCGGCATCACGTCGCCGCAGGCGAGCTTGAAGGTCATCGTTCCTCCTGGTGAGTGGGTGTGGCGGTGAGAGGTCGGTGGAAGCGGGCCGGGATGCGGATCCAGAACACCGCGCGCTCGTCGTCCTGCTCGAGGCCGAGCGTCCCGCCGTGTGCGACGACGAGGGCACGGGCGAGGTAGAGCCCGATCGTGATCCCGGTGTCGTCGTCGTTGTTGTCGAAGGGGTCGTAGAGCGCCTGCAGGAGCTGGGTGTCGATGGGGTCGGACTCACGCACGAGCCGGAGCTCCACCCACGATCCGTCGGTGCGGGCCTCCCAGCAGCGAGCTCGCGGCGCGGGCTGGATGCCACTCGCTGCCCAGACGTCGCGGACCGCGCGCCGGAGCAGGAACAGGTCACAGGTGATCGGGATCCCGGCCTGGTCGGCCGGCACGGTCTCGGCCAGCTCGCTCAGCAGGTCGCCCACCGTCACCGGTTGCGGGTCCAGGCGCAGCCGCCCCAGCGAGGCCGAGGCCAGGAGCTCCACGTCCAGCACTCGCTGGTTGAGCCGGTCGAGCCCCTCGCCGAGCCGGTCGCGGGCACCGTCGGTCTCCTCGGCGCTGAGCTCGTCGTCGTCGAGCACGGCGAACCAGCCGCGGGCCACCGCGAGCGGGGTGCGCAGCTCGTGGGCGAAGGCCGCGAGGAAGCGGTCGCGCTGGCGGGCCTCGTCGTGGCCGGGCTCGTTGGTCACGGTCGCCGTACCCGAGTCGACGAACGCGCGGACCCACCGTCCGAGCAGCACGGGCTCGACGCCCAGCTGCCGGGCCACGTCGCCCGTGCGGCCGCCACGCAGCACCGCGAGGACCGCGGCCACCCGAGGATCGGTCCCCGGATCGGTGCGCTGTGACACCACGTGCATGTGCAGCCTCCGCCATCGGTCCCGAGTCCGACCTGGCTGGCGGTCGGAGGGTCCCATGGTGCGGGGCCGCGCTGTGGACTCGCAGGCGAACCGGGAAAAACGGTCAGGCCGTGGTCGACGAGTCCAGGTTCTCGAGCAGCAGGTCGGCCGCGGCGTAGGGGTCGCTCTCGCCGGCGATCACCTGGGCGGCGAGCTCGTCGAGGGCGGCGTTCTCGTGCACGCCGCGCCACTGCTCGCGCAGCGCGGTCACCGCGATCGCCTCGATCTCGTCGCGAGCGCGCCGGAGGCGGCGTTGCCCGAGCTCGCCGCTCGCGGAGAGGTGCTCGCGGTGCTTCTCGATGGCGGCCACGACGTCGTCGATGCCGTCGCCCTTGCTCGCCACCGTCTTGATGATCTCCGGCCTCCAGGCGCCGTCCTCGCGCTCGGCGAGGGCGAGCATGGAGCGCAGCTCGCGGCGCACCTGGTCGGCGCCGTCGCGGTCGGCCTTGTTGATGACGTAGAGGTCGCCGATCTCGAGGATCCCCGCCTTGGCCGCCTGGATCCCGTCGCCCATGCCGGGCGCGAGCAGGACGAGCGTGGTGTCCGCCATCGCCGCGACCTCGACCTCGCTCTGCCCCACGCCGACCGTCTCGATGATGATCACGTCGCAGCCGGCGGCGTCGAGCACGCGCAGCGCCTGCGGGGTGGCCCAGGACAGCCCGCCGAGGTGGCCGCGCGTGGCCATCGAGCGGATGTAGACCTCGCGGTCGAGGGCGTGGTCCTGCATCCGCACCCGGTCACCGAGCAGCGCGCCCCCGGAGAACGGCGACGACGGGTCCACCGCCAGGACGCCGACCCGCTTGTCCTGCGCGCGCAGGGCGGTCACCAGGGCACTCGTCGACGTCGACTTGCCGACGCCGGGCGACCCGGTGAGCCCGACGACCTGGGCGTGGCCGGCGTACGGCGCCAGACCGGCCATCACCTCGCGCAGCAGCGGCGAGGCGTCCTCGACCAGCGAGATCAGCCGCGCGACCGACCGAGCATCCCCCTGCCTGGCCTTCTCGACCAGGCCCGGGACGTCACCCTCCGACCGCCTGCCCACGCCGCCTCCTCACCTCCAGAACGGATAGTCCGAGGTGGGTTGCATGGGTTACGCGCGAGTAACCCCTGCAACCCACCTCGGACTACCCGGGATTCGGGTCGAGCCTCAGGAGGCCGGGACCTTGATGACGAGGGCGTCGCCCTGGCCGCCGCCGCCGCAGAGGGCGGCGACGCCGGTGCCGCCGCCGCGGCGACCGGAGCTCGAGGGCGAGGTGCAGCACGATGCGGGCGCCGGACATGCCGACCGGGTGGCCGAGGGCGATCGCACCGCCGTTGACGTTGACCTTCTCGTCGGGGATGCCGAGCTCGCGGGCCGAGGCGATGCCGACCGCGGCGAAGGCCTCGTTGAACTCCACGAGGTCGACGTCGTCGACGGAGATGCCCTCCTTGGCCAGCGCCTTGGCGGTCGCGTTGGCCGGCTGCAGCTGCAGCGTCGAGTCGGGGCCGGCGACCTGGCCGTGCGCGCCGATCTCGGCGATCCAGGAGAGGCCGAGCTCCTCGGCCTTGGCCTTGCTCATCACCACGACGGCGCAGGCGCCGTCGGAGATCTGGGAGGAGGAGCCGGCGGTGACGGTGCCGTCCTTGCTGAACGCCGGGCGCAGCTTGGACAGCGACTCGGCGGTGGTGTCGCCCCGGATGCCCTCGTCCTGCGAGACGACGATCGCGTCGCCGCGTCGCTGCGGGATCTCGACCGGCACGACCTCGTCGTCGAAGAGACCGTTCTTCCACGCCGCGGCGGCCTTCTGGTGCGAGGCGGCCGAGAACTCGTCCTGCTCCTCGCGGGTCAGGCCGGCCCCGGCGGCGTTGCACTCCTCGGTGAGCAGGCCCATCGCCTGCTGGGTGGCCTGGTCGAACAGCGCGTCGTAGGCCATCGAGTCGACGAGTGTCGTGTCGCCGTACTTGAAGCCCTCGCGCGACTTCGGCAGCAGGTGCGGAGCGTTGGTCATCGACTCCATGCCGCCGGCGACGACGATCTCGTGCTCACCGGCGCGGATCAGCTGGTCGGCCGTGGCGATCGCGTTGACGCCCGAGAGGCAGACCTTGTTGATGGTGATCGAGGGGAGCGACATCGGCAGCCCGGCCGCGATCCCGGCTGTGCGAGCGGGGTTCTGGCCGGCACCGGCCTGGATGACCTGGCCCATGATCAGGTAGTCGACCTGGTCACCGGAGACCCCGGCCTTCTCGAGCGCGCCCTTGATCGCGACGCCGCCGAGCTCGGCCGCGGAGAGGCCCTTCAGGCCTCCGAGCAGGCGCCCTATCGGCGTACGGGCGCCGGCGACGATGACGGATCCGGACATGCTTCCTCCTGCGGTTCGACGGGCTCGCACCGAGCTGGCTGCGAACGTCCCCGACCCTACCCGCGGCCCTGGCGGCGGTGCCTTGTAGGTCTGGTCACACCCGGATCTACTAGGGTCGGATGACCATGACTGAGTCCACCTCTGGCACCTCCTCCCCCGTCGACCAGCTCGTCGCCTCGATCACCGATCAGTACCCCGTGCACAAGGCGTTCCTCGAGCAGGCCCTCGACGGGGCCTCCGAGGAGGAGCGGGCCCGCCTCGACGGCTACCTGCGCTTCTGCCTCGACAAGGGCCTCGAGCTCGACTACCTCGCCGAGTGCTACCTGACGATCCTCGGCGACACCATCGACGAGCAGCTGTACTTCCGCGACAACGGCCACTACCGGCACTCCACCTTCGCCGAGGTCGCCGACTCCGTGTACCACGACCGCGAGTACATGGACCGCTACATGTACGGCCTCGCGATCACGAACTTCCTCTGGCCCAACCACGTCGCGATGGCCCGGTTCCTGCGCTCCACGCTTCCTCGCGACCGCGGTGGCCGCTACCTGGAGATCGGTCCGGGCCACGGGTTCCTGCTGCTCTCGGCCCTCGAGGTCGGCGGCTTCGACGAGGTGCTCGGCGTCGACCTCTCGGCCGCGAGCGTCGAGCAGACCCGCACGATCATCGACCACTTCTATCCCGGTGCGCCGGCGCGCGTGGAGCAGCAGGACTTCCTCGAGGCCTCCGACCTCGAGCCCGGCTCCTTCGACGCGGTCGTGATGGGCGAGGTGCTCGAGCACGTGGAGCAGCCCCAGGTCTTCCTCGAGCGGATCGCCGAGCTGGCCAAGGACGACGCCTACGTCTTCGTCACCACCTGCATCAACGCGCCCGCGGTCGACCACATCTACCTCTGGCGCACCACCGACGACCTCGAGCAGATGATCACCGACGCCGGGTTGCGGATCGTCGAGCCGCTGCGTCTCCCCTACGAGGGCAAGAGCCTCGAGGAGTCGCGCGCCGAGAGCCTGCCGATCAACGTCGCCTACGTGTTGGCCAAGGCCTGAGGCGGGCAGCCGTCAGTACGACGTGCGCTTCTCGCCCATCAGCTCGACGACCAGGCCACCACGACGCTGCACGAAGGCGATCGTGGTGTCGAAGGTGACGGCGTAGGACGGCGGCACCAGGAGCACCGCGTCGTTCTCCAGCTCGCGCTCCAGCGACGCGTCGAGGTCATCCACCCAGAAGCAGAGGTGGTCGAGGCCACCGCCCCGGGCGAGACGTGCGGTGATCGGTGACTCGGCGTCGGGGATCGGCGCGACCAGCTCGACGTCGACGCCTTCGGGCAACCGGACCAGGCAGCAGGTCACGCCGAGCGAGTGGTCGTCGGTGGGCTGGACGACCACCTCGCCGCCCGCGTCCTCGAAGCGCCGGACGCCGCCGGCCATGTTGGCCACCACGTAGCCCACGTGGTGCAGCCGGGGCCCGGTCTCGATGCGCGCCGCGGGCATCTCAGTACCCGCCGTAGACGAAGTGGATGGCGCTCGTGGACGCGAACGCCGCCGCCAGGAGGATCACGGCCAGCACGATCCCGATGACGACCTCGATGGCGATGGTGGCCGGCCACCGCGTCGCGGCGTGTCGTTCGGGTGCGCTCGTCTGCTCGGTCCGCTGGGTGGTCATCGTGCCTCGCATTCGGGTTGGCGTCCGTTGGCGCGGAGCAGGCCGCACAGGTCGTGGGCCAGCACCGTCGACTCGGCTCGGGGCTGCTTCACGTGCACGATGTCCTCGTACTGCGTGGACGTCGGGATCCGGTCCTGCAGGCCCTGTGGGTCGAAGCTCACCTTCGTGCTGGTCCACCCCTTGGTGACGTCGGTGAGCATCGTGCGCAGGCTGTCGACGTACTTCGCCCCGTCAGGGCGCGCGTACACCTTGGGATCGATCGGCGGCACGTAGAAGTACGTCGGGATGCCCGCGCGGTGCGCCATGTCGAACATCCGGTTCAGCACCGTGGGGTTCATCGACGACTTCGACGCGAGCTCCCGCTCCATGATGCGCAGCTGCATGTCGCTGAGGTTGGAGCTGGTCGAGGACGACGAGAAGTGGCTGAACCAGAAGTCCACCGGCCGCTTCGCCGCGAAGGCGCCGAGCGGCGTCAACGGGGGCGGCGCCTTGTCGGTCTTGGAGTCGAGGAACGTGAACGAGCCGGTCTTGTCGCTCGTCTTGACGCCCCAGTCGTAGCGCTGCTGGACGGGACGGCTGATGCTGGACAGCGCGCGCCAGCCGACGTCGCCCGGACTGACCAGGGAGGCGCCGACCGGCCAGCTCGACGGGGGCCACAGCGACCCGCGGGCCAGCACGCCGTCGAGGTAGCCCCACTGCTGCACCGCGAGGTCGTTGAGCACCCACACGGGGTTCAGGCTGATCACCAGCATGTCGGGCTTGGCCGCCACGGCGGCGCTCTCGGCGGAGAGCTCGTCGGCCAGCCGGATGGCGTTGAGGAAGTAGATGTCGGTGTCGACGCGGTGGCCGTCGACCGAGCCGATCTTGTCGTTCACCAGCCTCGGGATGAAGGCGGGGTGCCGCGGATCGACGCCGAGGAGCTCGGACCCGCCGATCCATGCCACGTTGAAACGATGCGGGTGGTTGCTGGGCTTGAACCCGCGCGGGTCGTTCAGCGGCAGGGCGACGTTGCGCGTCGTCGGGCTGGCGAGCCTGGACGTTGTACGGCGCCGTGCGCGTCAGTCCGGGGTGGTCGGGGAGCACGACCCCTGCGAGCACGAGGGCGAGCACCGTCACCACCCCGATGCGCAGCAGCGACCAGGCGGTGGGCGCGTAGCCGGTCGCCCGGCGCAGCCAGGCGAGCAGTGCATCGACAGTGACCATCAGACCAGCCTCGAGTAGAAGGTACCGAGGTCGGACAGGCCGAGCTCGAGCAGCGGCAGGCTCAGCAGCACGAACACGAACAGCGCGACGTGGGCGCCGGCCCGGCCGACCGGCGCCGGCAGCATCGGCCCGGCCCGGCGTCCCGACCAGACGCGGTGGATCACCAGGCCGCTCGAGTGGTAGATCCCGAAGATCACCAGCGGGATGCTCAGGTCGTGCCACAGGGCGATCACCATCATGGTGGCCACGATGGCGACGTACTGCGTGCGCGCCCGCATGCCGCCCATGGGCACGAACACGTTGCGCTGGGCGAACCTGGTCAGGCTCATGTGCCAGCTGTTCCAGAAGTCCTGGGGGTTGGTCTTGAAGTACGGGTTGTTGAAGTTGGGGGCGAGCCGGAAGCCGAAGATGCGGGCCGACCCGATGGCCATGTCGGAGTAGCCGGCGAAGTTGAAGTAGAAGTAGAAGGCGAACATCACGAGCTCGAGCCAGTAGTCCACGGGCGAGCCCGAGTGGGTGCGCAGCGCGAAGATGTCCTGGCTCCCGCGCAGGGCGTAGGCGAGCACGAACACCTTGACCGCGCCCAGCCCGATGGTGAGCACGCCGCTGAGCGTGTCCTCGGCCCGCCAGCGCGTGCGGTGCCGCAGCCCGGTCTCGATCTCGGTGTACTCGATGACCGGGCCGATGATCAGCACCGAGGGGAAGAACGCGTAGGCGAACTGCTGCAGCGGGGTCAGCGGCGGCAGGATCTCGAGACGGACCTTGATCAGCTGGTCGACCGCGCGGAAGGTCGCGAAGCTGAGCCCGATCGGGAGGATCAGGTTGCGGACCCGGTCGATGGCGCCGACCCAGTGGCTGAGGTGGTCCACCGCCGCGTTCATGTGCAGGTTGAAGCCGGGCACGAACCAGTTCGGGAACAGCTTCCAGACCACCATCGGCGCCAGGGCGGCGGCGATCAGCAGGGTGGTCCACACCCAGCCCGCCTTGCGCTCACGCCACAGGGCGGCTCCCCACTGCAGGGCGTAGATGCCGAGCCAGAAGAGCAGGAAGAACAGCAGCAGCCGCGGGGCGATCAGGAACGTGATGTAGCTGCCGGTCAGGCCGAGCAGCAGCTGACGTGCCCACATCCAGGGCAGCAGGAAGAACAGCGGGACGACCACCACCATGAGGGCGAGCAGGTCGGAGAAGTAGCTGAACGGGTCTCCGTCAAGCATCGCGGCGCACTTCGACGTGGTCCGTCGCCAGGCTGAGCGGCAGATCTGCGTCGTAGCAACCGTCACCGAGGTCGCGGAAGCCGCGCTCGGGGTAGAACGTGGCGACCTGGCCGTTCTTGGCCGTCGGCACGTAGCGCCCGCGCAGCGTCGTGGCACCTGCGGCCGCGGCGTCCTCGCCGATGCACTGCAGGATCGAGTCCTCGACTCCGCGGCGCAGCACGCGGCAGCTCATCAGGAAGGTGTCGATCTCCCACTGGTCGTCGTGGCAGTCGACGATCGCGACCGCGACGAGGCCGTACCCGCCGAACCGGTCGGACACCTCGGCGGCGTACACGCGATGCGCGTCGGAGTCGACCAACGCCGAGACCTGCGACTCGTCGCGCCGGATGGTGGTGAGGTTGAACTGGTTGGTCTTGTTGACCAGCTGGGTGACCCGGCCCACCTGCGCGGAGGAGGGGCTGAAGACGTGCACCTGGATCTTGAGCGAGCGGAGGAACTCCTCGTGCGAGGGTGCCTCCGACGCGGCGCTCTTGCGATCGCGCTCGACCTGCATCATGGCGGTCCGCTCGCGGTCCTCGCTGGAGACGCGGGCGAACCGGAAGGCCGGCAGCGACGCGAGGTCGACGATCTCCGACGGCTCGTCGCTGACCTTGACGACCTCGAGGCCGAGACGCTGACGCACCTCGTCGAGCTCGACGTCGTTGTCGTCGAGGAAGACGAAGCTGTCGACGCCGAGGTTGAGCTCGTCGGCGATGCTGCCGATGTTGTCGGCCTTGCTGTTCCAGTCGACCCGACGGGCCGCGAAGTGCTTCGGGGTGAGCACGAGGTCACCGCTGCGCCTCTCGAACAGCTCGTCGACGTCGTCCTCGTTGTTCTTGCTGACCAGGGCGAGCAGCGCCCCGTTGGCCGCCTGGTAGGCCAACCCCTGCTGGAAGGCGCGGTAGGCGTTGCCCGGGAAGCTGTCGCCGACCACGACGCCGTCCGGGCCGTCCTCGCCCACGATGCCGCCCCAGAGCGTGTTGTCCGCGTCGACGGCCAGCACCTTGGGCACCGGCCGGCCCTGGGACGCGATCGCCTCGCCCAGCAGGGTGCCGAGTGCCTGGGCGAAGCGGCTGCTGAACGGCTGGTGGTACATCAGGTCGTTGCGGGTGTCGTAGGCCTGCTCCGAGCCGTGCACGCGCACGAGCGCGGCCAGGTCGAGCAGCGTGACCGGGGCGTCCCCGATGCCGTCGAGGTAGGCCTCGAGCAGCCGGCCGTGCAGGACCGAGAGCCGCACGCTGGTGCGGGTGTCGAGCGGGTCGAGCCAGTGCGGCTCGGGCACCGGCGGCGTCGAGGCCACCACCGACGTACCGCCCGCGCGCGCCGCCTGGGCGACCAGGGCGCCGAGCTGGCGGACGTCCTCGAGGAGGCCGGACTCGTCGGCCGTGCCCATGATCCACTCGACCAGCGACGCCTCGAAGACGTCCTCGACGCGCCAGAGCACGACGAGGCGATCGGGCGTCCGCTCGAAGCTGGACGAGGGGTCCATCAGCGACTGGTGGACCTGGTTGTAGTCAGCGACCTGGACGTCGACGTCCTCGGCGCCCAGGACCCGCGTCATCGCGCGCAGCAGGAGCTGCGGCGTGAAGCTCGCCGTGACGCCGACGCACGTTCTCTGCTCGGAGTTCATGGACGAGGCGTCAGATGCCTTCGACGCCCTTGGACTGGAGGACGCCCCGGGCGAGCCCGATGGAGCGCATCTTCATGATCTCCGAGGTCTTCAGGCGCACCCCGAAGGAGTCCTCGAGGATGGTCACCATCTCCATCGCCGCCAGCGAGTCCCACTGCGGCGTGTTCGACGGGCTGATCTCGTCGTCGAGCTGGTCGGCGGGTATCCCCAGCCCCGTGGAGAAGGCCTCGAGCAAACGATCGGACATACGACAACAACTCCATGCGCGGGGGACGACGAACGCCGATGAAACTATCACCCGCTAGGGCCGTGCCTGCGAGGCACTCGCACCCCCGGTGGCCCTGGTCTCGTGTGCTCGGGGAAGATGCTGCGCATGGCTGACGCACCCGCTCCCCTCGACCTGCCCGCTCACCTGTTCACCGCCATCGACCACGTCGGCGTGGCCGTGCCGGACCTCGACGAGGCGATCGCGTCGTACCGCGAGAAGTTCGGCATGGAGGTGACCCACCAGGAGGTCAACGAGGAGCAGGGCGTGCGCGAGGCGATGGTGGCCGTCGGCGACTCCGGCTCGTGCATCCAGCTGCTGGCGCCGCTGAACGACGAGTCGACGATCGCCAAGTTCCTCTCCCGCTCCGGCCCCGGGCTGCAGCAGCTCGCCTACCGGGTCACCGACGTCGACGAGGTGTGCACGACCCTGCGCGAACGCGGCCTCCGGCTGCTGTACGACGAGCCGCGACGCGGCACCGCCGGGTCGCGGATCAACTTCATCCACCCCAAGGACGCCGGCGGTGTCCTGGTCGAGCTCGTCGAGCCGGCCCGGGACGGTTCCTGAGCAGCGAGCCCAGCGCGTCTCGACGGATGACGGTTAGCCGGGTCACACCGGGGGGACAAGCACGGTTACCCGTCGGTAGTCTCGTGCGCAGCCCGGAACCGCGACCAGGAGACGAACTCGTGCAGCAGATCCTCGACGCCATCCTCGCCGGTGACACCTCCTCGGAGGACTACGCCGCCCTGAGCCTCCCCGAGTCCTACCGCGCCGCCACGGTGCACAAGGAGGACGCGACGATGTTCGAGGGGATGGCCAGCCGCGACAAGGACCCTCGCAAGTCGATCCACGTCGAGGACGTCGCGCTGCCCGAGCTGGGCCCCGGCGAGGCGCTCGTGGCGGTGATGGCCAGCGCGATCAACTACAACACCGTCTGGACCTCGATCTTCGAGCCGGTCTCCACCTTCGGCTTCCTCGAGCGCTACGGCCGGATCTCCCCGCTGGCCAAGCGGCACGACCTGCCCTACCACGTCGTGGGCTCCGACCTCGCCGGCGTCGTCCTCAAGACCGGTCTCGGGGTGCACTCGTGGAACCCGGGTGACGAGGTCGTCGCGCACTGCCTGTCGGTGGAGCTGGAGAGCCCCGACGGGCACAACGACACGATGCTCGACCCCGAGCAGCGCATCTGGGGCTTCGAGACCAACTTCGGTGGCCTCGCCCACGTGGCGCTGGTCAAGTCCAACCAGCTGATGCCCAAGCCCGACCACCTGACCTGGGAGGAGGCCGCCTCCCCCGGGCTCGTGAACTGCACCGCCTACCGCCAGCTGGTCAGCAAGAACGGCGGCGACATGAAGCAGGGCGACAACGTCCTGATCTGGGGCGCGAGCGGCGGCCTCGGCGGCTTCGCCACGCAGTACGCCCTCAACGGCGGCGCCGTACCCGTCTGCGTGGTCTCCAACAACGAGAAGGCCGAGATCGCCCGCAAGCTCGGCGCGGAGCTGATCATCAACCGCTCCGAGGAGGGCTACAGGTTCTGGAAGGACGAGCACACCCAGGACCCCAAGGAGTGGAAGCGCTTCGGCGCCAGGATCCGTGAGCTCACCGGCGGCGAGGACATCGACATCGTCTTCGAGCACCCTGGCCGCGAGACCTTCGGCGCCTCGGTCTACGTGACCCGCAAGGGCGGCACGATCACCACCTGCGCGTCCACCAGCGGCTACATGCACGAGTACGACAACCGCTACCTGTGGATGAACCTCAAGCGGATCATCTCCTCGCACTTCGCCAACTACCGCGAGTCGTGGGAGGCCAACCGGCTGATCTCCAAGGGGATGATCCACCCCACCCTCTCGCGCACGTACTCCCTCGACGAGGTCGGCCAGGCCGCCCTCGACGTCCACCAGAACGCCCACCAGGGCAAGGTCGGCGTCCTCTGCCTCGCTCCCCAGGAGGGCCTCGGCGTCCGCGACGAGGAGATGCGCGCCCAGCACCTCGACAAGATCAACATCTTCCGCGGCGTCTGACCGACCCCGAGACCGCCGGTAGTCCGAGGCCGGATGCAGGCTCCCGACGGCGTGTCGGGACAGTTGAACCTCGGACTACCCGGGCATGGCTCCAGGTGCTGACAAAACGGTCGGCGCGTCGCGGGGACCGAGCGGCCGATCCGTCCAGGCATGAGTGACACTGGAGGTCGTAGAACGCTTCCCCGATCCGCGACACCAGAGGAAGAACCCATGAGCGACCAGGGCCTGTCCATCTTCGACAACCCGTCCGAGGAATCCGCCGACGAGCCCACCCAGGTGATCTCGGTGGACAACGGCGACGACACCCCGCGCACCGACCAGACCGCCGAGGCCGCGCAAGGCCGCACGGCGACCGTGACCCAGGCCCGTCCCGAGCCGGCCCAGCAGCCCGCCAAGCCGCCGGCCCAGCGCTCCGAGGCGCAGACCGCCCCGCAGGCGCGACGGGAGGAGAAGACCCCCGTGGACCAGCCGATGAAGTCCGAGCAGACCCAGAAGCAGCCGGCCGCCGAGGCCGAGCACAAGCCGACGGGCCGCCCCCAGCGACCGGCCGCGGCCGGTGGCGCCCCCCAGCCGCCGAAGCTGCCGACCGTGCGGCGCGGCGGCTACGACAGCACCGCCGTCGACACCTGGGTGCGCACCTCGCTGGCCGAGCGGGCCGGCCTGGCCGCGAGCCTGAACCAGGCCCAGCAGCAGCTCAAGTCCCTGCAGGGCGAGGTCGACTCGCTGCGCACCGAGATCTCGGAGAACCAGAACCCCACGTACGCCGGCCTCGGCGGCAAGGCGAGCGAGATGCTGCGCCTGGCCGAGGAGCAGGCCAGCGAGGTGATCACCGAGGCCAACGCGCACGCCAGCCACATCCGTGAGCAGGCGCGTCGTGACGCCTCGTCGGTCAAGGCCGAGGCCGAGGCCGAGGTCGCGGAGCTGCGCACCGTGCAGATGCGCGAGCTCGAGGAGAGCCGCACGCGCGCCAGCGCCGACATCGAGGCGCACCGCACCCGCACCATGGCCGAGGCCGACGACCACCTGGCCTCCTCGCGCCGCGAGGCAGAGCAGCACCGGATCGCCGCCGAGCAGGAGATCAACGCCCTGCGCACCAGCGCCACCCGTGAGGCCGAGCAGCAGCGCGCCTCCGCGGACCGCGAGGTGCAGGAGGCGATGCGCACCCTGGCGGTGGAGAAGGAGCGGCTCACCCGCGAGGCCGCGGAGAACCACGACGCCGCCGCCGCGGAGACCAAGCGACTCGTCACCGAGGCCGAGGAGCGTGCCAACGCCGCCGAGCAGCGCTCACGCGAGGCGATCGAGGCCGCCAACGCCCACCGCGAGCAGACGGCTCAGGAGGCCGAGCAGCTGGTCAGCCGGTCGCGTCGTGAGGCCGAGCAGATCGTCAGCGCGGCCAAGAAGCAGGCCGAGGCCCTGCGCAACAGTGGTCACGCCGACCACGAGCGCGAGCTGCAGGCCATCGAGGCCGAGGTCGGCCGCCTCACCCGCCGGCGCGACTCGATCACCGCACAGCTCTCGGCGCTGCGCGACGTCGTCGCCGGGTTCGGCAGCGACGACGAGAGCTGACCGGCGTGGACGAGTCCGGGAGCGAGCACACCGACTCCCCGGGCGAGCCGAGCGCGCAGACATCGGATGACGAGACCGGCCGCCGCGATCCCGCGGCGGCCGGTGCCGCGTCCGGCACGCTGACCGCCGAGCGCGCCGACGGCGACGAGAACAGCGGCGCCGCCCAGGCCGACGAGGCCGTCCGGCCGCCGGCTCCACCCTCGGTCGGGGCGGCTCGGGCTGGGCCCTGGCCGAGCACCCGTTCCGCACCGGCTTCTGGCTGGCCACCGGCGCGCTCGCGTCGTGGTGGATCTTCGGCCGGATCCTCACCGCCCGCTCGGTGCTGATCCTCATCGTGGTCTCGCTGTTCCTCGCCTTCGGGCTCAACCCTCCGGTCGAGTTCTTCATGCGACGCGGCATGCGTCGCTCACGCGCCGTACTGCTGGTGGCGCTCCTGGTCGTGCTGGCCGTGGCGCTCTTCCTGGTGGCGATCGTCCCCGTGATCGCCGACCAGGTCACCGCGCTCTCGCACAATGCCCCGCACTGGTTCGACGAGCTGCAGCACAACCGCGAGATCGAGAAGCTCGACGCCAAGTACGACATCGTCGACAAGGCCAAGAAGTACGTCCTCGGCGGCGACCTCGCCAAGAACGTCTTCGGCGGCGTGCTGGGCGTCGGTCTGGCCATCCTCGGCGCGTTGGCCAACGTGTTCGTCGTCGTGGTGATGACGCTCTACTTCCAGGCCTCGCTGCCGCAGGTGAAGGGGGGCCTCTACCGCCTCGCCCCGGCCAGTAACCGGGCTCGCGTCACCGAGCTCGGCGACCGGATCCTCGACGGCATCGGCGGGTACGTCTCGGGCGCCTTCGTCGTCGCCCTCTGCGCCGGGCTGTCGACGCTGGTCTTCCTCTTCATCGTCGGCATCGGCCAGTACGCCGTGGCGCTGGCGTTCGTCGTCGCGCTGCTCGACGTGATCCCGATGATCGGCGCCACCCTCGGCGCGATCATCGTCTGCTCGATCGCGGCCGCGGTCGACCTCAAGGCGGGCATCGCCTGCGTGATCTTCTACATCGTCTACCAGCAGGTGGAGAACTACCTGATCTACCCGCGCGTGATGTCGAAGTCCGTCGACATCCCGGGCGTCATGACGGTGATCGCGGCTCTCATCGGCGCCAGCCTGCTCGGCGTGATCGGTGCCCTGCTGGCGATCCCGACGGCTGCCGCCATCCTGCTGCTGGTGCGCGAGGTCGTCGTACGCCGGCAGGACGCGCTGTAGTCCCCGGTTAGTCGGCCGCGAACCGCCGGAGCACCTCGACGAACACCTCGGGCTGCTGCGCGTGCACCCAGTGGCCGGCGCCCTTGACGACCACCCGCCGGTGCTGGGGGAACCAGCGCCGCATGGCCTCGGCGTGCTCGGGCCGGATGTAGCCGGAGTCGGCGCCCGCGACCCACAGCACCGGGCCGTCGTAGGGCGACGTGCCCTCGAGGCGGCCCTCGGGCCACCCGCTGATCTCGTCGAGCTCGGCCCCGAGCACCTCGAGATTGGCCTGCCAGCGCCAGCCGCCGCCCTCGGAAGGGCTCTCGCGGCGCAGGTTCTGCAGCAGGAAGTCGCGCACAGTCTGGTCGGGCACGGCTTGCGACAGCACCTGGTCGGCGTCGGCGCGCCGCTCGACGGCCGCGAGATCCAGGCCGCGCATCGCCTCGATGTAGTCGGTGAACTCGCGGCTGCCGCCGTAGTCGACCGGCGCGATGTCGACCACGCAGAGCCGCTGCACCTTCTCCGGGTGCCGCAGCGCGAGCACCATGGCCACCTTGCCGCCCAGCGAGTGCCCGACCAGCGTGACCGGGTCGTCGGCCGAGAGCAGCCTGGCCACCTCGTCGGCCACCTCGAGGTAGTCGAAGCGGTCCGACCACGGTGAGCGGCCGTGCTGCGGCAGGTCGACGAGCAGGGTGCGGTGCTCGGGCGTGAGCGCCTTCGCGACGCCGGTCCAATTGCGCCCCTGGCCGAACAGGCCGTGGCAGAAGACGACCAGCGACCCGTGCTCGCCGTACGTCGTGGTGTGCAGGCTCACGCCCCCATGATGGTGGGTCGGTCGGCCGGCCCTACACCGACCAGCGCACCGACTCCTCGACGATGTCGGCCCAGGCGTGCACCCCGCGCAGGTCGGTGCGGCTGGCGAGCAGGCTGCTCACGCCGGCGAGGTGACGGCAGGCGAGGTCGCGGCTGCCGCGTTCGTTCGTCGACAGCCACCACCATCGGGGTAGCCGGTTCGAGCAGTGGCCGGGCGAGCGTGCGTTCCATGGCGTCCCTCCGGGCTGGGGGTCCAGTGACCCGAGCGCCCTCACGGTGACGGTGCCACGTCACGGGGAGGTTGACGGAGGATTGCCGGTAGGTAACGGTTTCCAACGACCTCAGGCAGGCGTTTCAGCGGTTGCTGTAGTCGCGGAACCCGCGCTTGGTCTTGCGACCGAGGTAGCCGGCGGTGACGAGGTGCTCGAGCAGCGGGGCCGGGGCGAAGCCGGGCTCGCGGAACTCGAGGTAGAGCTCGCGCTGGATGGCCAGCGACACGTCGTTGCCGACCACGTCGAGCAGCTCGAACGGGCCCATCGGCAGCGCACAGCCCTGCTTCATCGCGGTGTCGATGTCGTCGGCGGTCGCATAGTGCGCCTCGAGCATCCGGATCGCGTCGTTGAGGTAGGGGAACAGCAGCGCGTTGACGATGAAGCCGGCACGGTCGGCGCAGGAGACCGCGACCTTGCCGACCCTCGCGCACAGCGCCCGCGTGGTCTCGGTGACGTCCTCGGAGGTGGAGACCGTGGAGACGACCTCGACCAGCCGCATGATCGGCGCCGGGTTGAAGAAGTGCATGCCCACGACGTCCTGCGGCCGGCTGGTCGCCTGGGCGCACTCGATGATCGGCAGCGACGAGGTCGTGGTCGCCAGGATGGCGCCGGGCTTGCAGATCTCGTCGAGGTTCTCGAAGAGCGTCGTCTTGACCTTGAGGTCCTCGGCGATCGCCTCGACCACGATGTCGACGGTGCCGAGGTCGTCCAGCGACGTGCTGCCGGTGAGCCGGCCGAGCACCTCGGCCTTGGCCGACTCCTCGAGCTTGCCGCGCTGGATCGCCTTGTCCAGCGAGCGCTCGATCGTCGCTCGGACGCCGTCGACCTTGTCCTGCGAGCGGCCGACGTAGAGCACGTCGTACCCGCTCTTGGCGAAGACCTCGACGATGCCGGTGGCCATCGTGCCGGTGCCGACCACGCCGACCTGCGAGATGTCGTGCTTGAGCTGGGGCTGGTCGGACTCCGAGGGCGTCTTGTCGTCGGCCACCACGACAGGGCTGTGGGCGCTCTCGTAGGTGTAGAAGCCGCGCCCGGTCTTGCGGCCCGAGCATGCCCGCGGTGACCATCTGCTTGAGGATCGGCGACGGCGCGTGCAGCCGGTCGCGGCCCTGGCGGTACATCGTCTCCAGGATCTCGTACGCCGTGTCGAGGCCGATCAGGTCGAGCAGCGCCAGCGGGCCCATCGGGTAGCCGCAGCCGTAGCGCATCGCCGCGTCGATGTCCTCGCGCGTGGCGTAGTGGTTCTCGTACATCGAGACCGCGTGGTTGAGGTAGCCGAAGAGCAGGGTGTTGGCGATGAAGCCGGCCTTGTCGCCGCAGACGACCGGGTTCTTGTCCAGCGCGTGCACCAGCGCCACGACGTCCTCGAGAACGTCGGGCTCAGTGACCACGGTCTGCACGATCTCGACGAAGCCCTGCACCGGCGCCGGGTTGAAGAAGTGCACGCCGATGACGCGTCCCGGGTGGCCGTTGGAGGTGGAGATCTCGGTGACCGAGAGCGACGAGGTGTTGGTGGCCAGGACGGCGTCCTCACGGACGATCCCGTCGAGCTCCTTGAAGATGGCCTTCTTCACCTCGACCGACTCCACGACGGCCTCGACCACCAGGTCGGCCGGCTCGAGGTCCTTGAGCGAGGTCGCGAAGGTCACGCGGCCCAGCAGCGCCTGCTGCTCCTCCTCGCTCAGCTTGCCGCGGGAGACCGCCCGCGAGGTGGAGTCGTGGAGGTGCTGACGGCCGCGCTCGGCGCCGTCCTCGTCGAGCTCCACGCCGACGACGTCGTACCCGTGCCGCGCGAAGACCTCCGCGATGCCCGCGCCCATCGTGCCGAGACCCACTACGCCGATCGTCTTGAACTCACGTGCCATGGGGCACATGTTCCCACGTCGTTACGCGTGGGTAACTGTGGGTCCGCTCACGCCAGGAGGCCGCCGACGAGCCCGGCCACCTCGTCGGCGCAGCCCCAGCTGAGCGTGACGCCGGCCCCGCCGTGGCCGTAGCAGTGGACGGTCCGGCCGACCGCCTCGAGTCGGACCTCGGGCCGCACGGGACGCAGCCCGACGCGGTGGGCGACCACCTCGGCACGGGCGAGCGAGGGCACCAGTCGGGCGGCGCGCTCGAGGATGCGCGCCGCCGTCTCCGGCGACGGCGTCCGGCTCCAGTCGCCCTCGTCGTCGGTGCCGCCGACCACGACCGTGTCACTGCGCGGCACGACGTACGTCGGACCGGACTCGTCGAGCCACCAGCGGTCGACCTCGACTCCCCTGACCTGCACCACCTGGCCACGCACCGGGTGCACCGAGGTGTCCGCCGCCAGCAACCGGGCACCGATCCCCGCGCAATTGACCACGACGTCGTCGGAGCCGGGCTCGACGGGCGGCAGCCCACCCAGGCTCATCCGGGTCACCGTGCCACCCGCGACACCGAGCCGGGAGTGCAGCCAGTCGAGGTAGACGGGCATGTCGATGACCGGTGCGACGAACGACCAGGCATCGGCGTACCCGGGCAGCGGGTCGACCCGGTCGAGCGAGGGCACCGCCCCGACCCACCACGGGTCGGGGGTGCGCTCGCGTCAGCACCTCGGTGCCGGCCAGCATGCGCACCCCGGTGGGCGCGGCGTCCCCGCCGGCCAGCTCGGCGAAGGCGGCGTAGGCGGTCGCTCCCCAGGCGGTGACCTTGTCCTCGGGCAGCGCCTTGTAGGGGTACCAGAGCGCCGCGGCGATCACCGACGTCGTCTCTCGCGGCAGGTCGCGGGCGAGCACGTCGACCCGGTGACCGGCCTCGGCCAGCCGCACCGCACAGGTCAGACCGACCACCCCGGCGCCGACCACGATCACCCGTCCCACGTCAGGAAGGTAGCGTGCCGCCCGTGAGGTTGGTCGTCGCTCGCTGCCAGGTCGACTACGCCGGCCGGCTGACCGCGCACCTGCCGATGGCCACGCGGGTGCTGATGCTCAAGTCCGACGGGTCGGTGCTGGTGCACTCCGACGGCGGCTCCTACAAGCCGCTGAACTGGATGAGCCCGCCCTGCACGGTCAAGGAGGGGCACACCGAGGACGGCCAGGTCGAGTGGCTGGTCGAGGCCAAGAGCGGCGACAGCCTGCGGATCCTGGTCGAGGAGATCCTGCACGACTCCTCCCACGACCTCGGCGTCGACCCGGGCCTGCAGAAGGACGGCGTGGAGAAGCACCTCCAGGAGCTGCTCGCCGACCACCCGTCCACGCTGGCCGACGGGCTGTCGCTGGTGCGGCGCGAGTTCCCGACGGCCATCGGCCCCGTCGACCTGATGTGCCGCGACGCGACCGGCGCCTCCGTGGCCGTGGAGATCAAACGGCGCGGGGAGATCGACGGCGTGGAGCAGCTGACCCGCTACCTCGAGCTGCTCAACCGCGACCCGCTGCTGGCTCCGGTGCGCGGCATCTTCGCCGCCCAGGAGATCAAGCCGCAGGCGCGCGTGCTGGCCACCGACCGCGGCATCGCCTGCGCCCTCGTCGACTACGACGCCCTGCGCGGCATGGACGACCCGAGCGAGCGGCTCTTCTAGCGCCGGCCTGCCCGCGGACGTCATACGAGCTGGTTGCTATGACAGCCGGAACGTATGACGTCCCGCGTGACGTCATACGAGCTGGTCGCTATCGCCGCCAGAACGTATGACGTCGCGGCGATGGTCAGGCCTCGCGGCGCAGCGGGAAGGTGAGCCGGAAGGTGGTGCCGTCACCGCCGCTGTGGACCACCTCGATCGTCCCGGCGTGCGCCTCCACGATCGCCAGCGCGATGGTCAGGCCCAGGCCGGCGCCCTGCATCTGCTGGGCGACCGCGTTGGGCGCCCGGTGCAGCCGCTCGAAGAGCATCTGGGGGTCCTCGTCGCCGATGCCGACCCCGGTGTCGATGACGTCGATCTCGGCGTGCTGGCCGTGCACGTTCAGGGCCACCCGCACCGAGCCGTCGCCCGGGGTGAACTTGATGGCGTTGGAGAGCACGTTGTCGAAGGCCTGGCCGAGCCGGTCCCGGTCGCCCCACATGGGTACGGCGGTGCCGGGGGTCTCCAGCGCGAGGTGGAGCTGGGCCTCCTCGGAGCTGGGCCGCGCCGCCTCGACCGCGTCGCGCACCACGACCTCGAGGTCGATCTCGGCCGAGCGGATGGCCAGCCCGGACTCCTCGATCGCGACCAGGGTGAGCAGGTCGTCGACCAGGCGCAGCTCGCGCTCGGCGCTGCGCAGGATGACCGAGAGGAACCGGCGACCCTGCGGACTGAGCTCCTCGAGGTCGCTCATCAGCTCGCCGTACCCGATCATCGAGGTCAGTGGCGTGCGCAGCTCGTGGGAGACGGTGGCGAAGAACTCGTCCTTGATCCGGTCGTTCTCCTGCTGCATGCGAGTGCGCTCGGAGATGTCGCGCACGGCGGCCGAGATGAGCAGGCCGTCCTCGGTCTCCAGGGGCGAGAGCGTGACCTCGACCGGGAACTCCGAGCCGTCCTTGCGGCGGGCGAAGAGCTCAGCGCCCAGGCCCATCGGGCGCGGGTGGGCCTCGCCGACGTACCCGCTGCGGAAGGCCATGTGCATGCCGGAGAACCGGTCCGGGACCAGGATCTCCACCATCTGGCCGATCAGCTGCGAGCGCTCGTAGCCGAAGAGCACCTCGGCCTGGGCGTTGACCAGGATGATCTCGCCGTTGCGGTCGACGATCACCATCCCGTCGGGCGCAGCCTCGAGCAGCGCGCGGAACAGCCTGGTCTGCTGGTAGCGGTCGGCCGGCTCGCGGATGCCGATCGCGATGATCGGGCCGCGGTCGGTCGCGATCGGCGTCATCGTCAGGTCGTAGTTGCGGGCCTCGCCGCTCGAGTTGGTCGAGCAGCGCCCGGCGCACGGTGACCTCGATGCCGTTGGCGGCCGCCGCGGCGACCGCGATGCGCTGGAACTCGTGCATCGTGTCGCGCCCGAAGCTGTCCACCCTCAGCTGCGCCATCGCCTCCGCAGGGACGCCGACGATGTCGCTCGCACCCTTGTTGGCCAGCAGGAACTCGCCCGTGGGCGCGGAGAGCACGATGGCATCGTCGGACTCGAGGACGAGGTCGGTGAGGGCGTCGTAGCGCCACTCGCCGTCGTCGAGCGTCAGCTGCATCGTCGATCCGCCATCTGTCGTGGCCCGAGGCGGCCGGCCCTCCCATCCGCAGGGGGCAGCCCCGAGACGTTCCTCGGCACCTTACGACGCGGGCATGGCCCACTGGGGCGAGATCGTCGGGAGTGTCCGGTTTTTCTGTACCACCCGCTAGACCACGGGCTCGCTCCCGCGGGCCCAGTCGGAGGCGTGGCCGGTGCTCGTCAGTCGAGGTCGTGCGCCGCCCGGATCGCGTGCACGATGCCCCCCATGACGTGGGTGAGGCTGAAGTCCTTGGGGGTGAACACCGCGGCGACGCCCAGCTCCTCCAGCGCCCGCGCGTCGCGGTCGGGGATGATGCCGCCGACGATGACGGGGACGTCGTCGATCCCGGCGTCCCGCATCCGCTCGAGCACGTCGGGGACGAGCTCCATGTGCGAGCCGGACAGGATCGAGAGCCCGACGCAGTGCACGTCCTCGGCCACCGCGGCCGCGACGATCTGCTCGGGCGTCAGCCGGATCCCCTGGTAGACGACCTCGAAGCCCGCGTCCCGCGCACGTACGGCGACCTGCTCGGCGCCGTTGGAGTGGCCGTCGAGACCCGGCTTGCCGACCAGCAGCCGCAGCCGGCCCCCAGGGCCGCTGATCTCCTCGCCGGTGCGGCGCACCTGCTCGCGCACCTCGGCGAGCTCGTGGCCCGCATCACCGACACCGACGGCCCCGGAGACGCCGGTCGGCGCGCGGAACTCACCGAAGACCTCGCGCAGCGCGCCGGCCCACTCCCCTGTCGTGGCGCCGGCCCGGGCCGCCGCGAGGGTCGCCTCCATCAGGTTGGTCTCGGTCTTCGCCGCTGCGGCCAGCGCCTCGAGGGCGGCGTCCACCTCGGCCTGGTCGCGCTGGGCCTTCCACTCCTCGAGCCCGGCGATGGCGGACCGCTCGGCCTCGGGGTCGGCCGCCTGGATGGCGGCGTCGAGATCGGCGGTCAGCGGCGAGGGCTCCGTCGTCTCGAACCGGTTGACCCCGACGACGACCTCCTCGCCGCTCTCGATGCGCCCCCGCCGAGCAGCGTGCGAGCTGACCAGGGCCTGCTTCATGTAGCCGGACTCGACCGCGGCGATGGCTCCACCCATGGCCTGCACCCGGTCCATCTCGGCGCGGGCGTCCTCGACGAGCCGGCCGACCTTGGCCTCGACCACGTGCGAGCCCTCGAAGATGTCGTCGTACTCCAGCAGGTCGGACTCGAAGGCCAGCACCTGCTGCAGCCGGAGCGACCACTGCTGGTCCCACGGGCGCGGCAGGCCGAGGGCCTCGTTCCACGCGGGCAGCTGGACGGCGCGGGCCCGGGCGTCCTTGGAGAGCGTGACGCCGAGCATCTCGAGCACGATGCGCTGCACGTTGTTCTCCGGCTGCGCCTCGGTCAGACCGAGCGAGTTGACCTGCACGCCGTACCGGAAGCGGCGCATCTTCTCGTCCTCGACGCCGTAGCGCTCGCGGGTGATCTCGTCCCACAGGCGCACGAACGCCCGCATCTTGCACATCTCCTCGACGAAGCGCACGCCGGCGTTGACGAAGAAGGAGATCCGACCGACGACCTTGGCGAAGTCGTCCGCGCGACACCTGGCCGGAGTCCCTGACCGCGTCGAGCACGGCGATGGCGGTGCACAGCGCGTAGGCGAGCTCCTGCGTCGGCGTCGCGCCGGCCTCCTGCAGGTGGTAGCTGCAGATGTTGATCGGGTTCCACTTCGGGATCTCGTGGACGGTGTAGGAGATGACGTCGGCGATCAGCCGCATCGAGTGCTCGGGCGGGAACGCGTAGGTCCCGCGCGAGAGGTACTCCTTGATGATGTCGTTCTGGGTGGTGCCGGCCAGCTGGTGCGCGACCTCGCTGGGCGCCAGCTCCGGGATTCTGCTCCTCGGCCACCACCTGGTAGAGCGCCAGCAGCCACATCGCGGTGGCGTTGATCGTCATCGAGGTGTTCATCCCGGTGAGCGGGATGTCCTCGAACAGCCGTCGCATCTCGCCGAGGTGCGGGATCGGCACGCCGACCTTGCCGACCTCGCCCCGGGCGAGCGGGGAGTCGGGGTCGTAGCCGGTCTGGGTGGGCAGGTCGAAGGCCACCGAGAGGCCGGTCTGGCCCTTGGCCAGGTTGGTCCGGTAGAGCTTGTTGGACTCGAGCGCCGAGGAGTGCCCGGCGTAGGTGCGCATCACCCACGGGCGGTCCTTCTCGGGACGCGCGCCCTCGCCGGGAGCCTTCTGGTCGCTCATGCGTGGTGAGGGTAGGCCCCTGCGGCTACCCGCCGGTACGCGTTGTCGGGTTCCTCACGCCTGCCAGATCGCTCACACCGTGGGACGGTTCCGATCTAGGACGCGGTGGGCGTGGCCGGCTCCACCGACAGCATCCAGCGCAGGTGCGACAGGTGCAGCAGACGGCGTACGCCGGGGCTGCCGCCGCGGAGCACCACCCGGCGACCCTCGCGCTCGGCGAACCGGTTGGCGACGGCCAGCAGCTTCAGGGTGGTCATGTCGATGCTCTCGACGTGATCGATGTCGACGACGACGTCACCCTCGGTGCGACCGAGGAGGGAGTAGACGGCCGCGCGCAGGTCGGCGGTGCAGCGCACGTCGAGGGCGCCGGAGAGCACCAGCAGGTTGTCGTGCGTCGAGAGCTCCATGGGTCTCACCACCCCTCCACGTGCTTCTACTCACTGTGACGAACCTGCGGCCCCTTTGGTTGCAAGACGCGCAAACCTTGACCGGAAATACATCGACGGCGTGGGGAATGTGTGGCGGGTTCAGTCGGAAAGCCGGTCTACCTCGGCGCCGACGGCCCGCAGCGACTCCGCGAACCAGGGGTAGCCGCGGTCGATGTGCTGCGACTCGGCCACCACCGTGGTGCCCTGCGCGGCCAGCCCGGCGACCACGAGCGCGGCGCCGGCCCGGATGTCGTGGGCGATGACGGGCGCGCCGGAGAGCCGCGGCACCCCGCGGACGACGGCGTGGTGGCCGTCGGTGCGCAGGTCGGCGCCGAGCCGCGCGAGCTCCTGGGCGAACATGAACCGGGCCTCGAAGACGTTCTCGGTGATCATCGCCGTGCCCTGCGAGACCGCGGCCAGCGCCATCGCGAAGGGCTGCAGGTCGGTCGGGAAGCCGGGGTAGGGCAGCGTCGCGACGTCGAAGCTGGTCAGCCGCCGCTCGGTGCGCGTGCGGAAGCCGCAGTCGTCGACCTCGACCTCCACCCCGGCGGCCACGAGCTTGTCGAGCACGATGTCGAGGTGGTGGGCCGTCCCGCCCTCGACGCGGATCTCGCCCCCCGCGATCGCGCCGGCGAAGACCCAGGTGCCGGCCACGATCCGGTCGGTGACGGTCCGGTGCTCCACCGGGCTCAGCCGCTCGACCCCGGTGACGGTGAGCGTGGAGCTGGCGACGCCGTCGATCTGCGCTCCCATGGCCTGGAGCATCTGGCACAGGTCCACGATCTCGGGCTCGCGGGCGACGTTGTCGATCACCACCGTGCCCTCGGCGAGGACGGCCGCCATCACCAGGTTCTCGGTCGCGCCGACCGAGGGGAAGTCGAGCCACAGGTTCGTGCCGCGCAGGCGGTCGGGCACCTCGGCGACCACCTGGCCGTGCTCGATCCGCACGGTCGCGCCGAGGTCGCGCAGTCCCTGGATGTGCATGTCGAGGCCGCGCGAGCCGATCGCGTCACCACCGGGCAGGGCGACGCTGGCGCGGCCGCAGCGGGCGACGAGCGGGCCCAGCACGGCGATCGAGGCGCGCAGCCGGCGTACGAGCTCGTAGGGGGCCTCGTGGTCGAGCTGCTCGGGCACCTCGATCACGGCAGTGCCCGACGTCGACTCCGTGGTCGGGTCGGCCTCGAGCGGGTAGGTGATCTCGACGGTGCAGCCCAGCCGGCGCAGCAGGTCGCCCATCACGGCGATGTCGAGGATGTTCGGCACGTTGTGCACGACCGAGCGCCCGGGGGCCAGCAGCGCGGCCGCCATCAGCTTGAGCGCGGAGTTCTTGGCCCCACCGACATGGACGGTGCCGTCCAGGGGACGCGTCAGGGGCCCCTGCGAGACCACCCGGAAGCTCCCCATGTCTCGTCACTCTAGGTGCGCCCGGGTGGTCGGCGGCGCATCCGCCCCTACGCTGAGGGGATGGTCAACCTGACGCGCATCTACACCCGCACGGGCGACGGCGGGCGCACCCGGCTCGGTGACATGAGCGAGACCAGCAAGACCGACAGCCGGCTGCGGGCCTACGCCGACGTCGACGAGACCAACGCGCACCTCGGCGTCGTGCTCGCCACTCCCGGGGTGGAGGACGAGGTCGCCGGGGTGCTCACCCACGTGCAGAACGACCTCTTCGACGTCGGCGCCGACCTGTGCACCCCGGTCGTGCCCGATCCCGAGTACCCGCCGCTGCGCATCGAGCAGGACTACGTCGACCGCCTCGAGGGCTGGTGCGACCGGTTCAACGAGGACCTGCCCAAGCTGCGCTCGTTCATCCTCAACGGCGGCACCCCGGTCGCGGCCCACCTGCACGTGGCCCGCACGATCTGCCGCCGCGCCGAGCGCTCGGCCTGGGCGGCCCACGAGCAGTACGCCGAGGCGATGAACCCCCTCGCGACCACCTACCTCAACCGCCTCTCCGACCTGCTCTTCATCCTCGCCCGCCACGCCAACCGCGAGAACGGCGACGTCCTCTGGGTGCCGGGCGGCGACCGGCTAGCAAGGTGAGCGGGGGATCCGATGCACGCCTCAGCGCGGCGAGCGGGGGTTTTCTTGCCCGGTCTGCGGACACGAATCCCCCGGTCGCCGACCCTAGAGGGTGGGGCTGGAGCCGGGGGGCCGGCCTCGAGCCAGGCCTGGAGGCCGGTGAGCGAGCTCGGGCTCATGGCCAGCTCGGTGTCCCCGCGCGGGGTGGTGCAGGTGACGACGACGGAGCCGGCGTAGAGGGCGTACTCCTCGGCGGGGCGCGGGACGCGCTGGGCGAGCAGGCTCAGGTCGTTGCGTCGCCACGAGCGCTTCGGGACCGGGAGCGCGGAGAAGATGCGGTACCACTCCAGCGAGTCCTCGCGGTAGCGGCCGAGGCCGAGCACCCAGCCGCGGCCGTCGGGCTCGGTGGCGTCACGGACGCTGAGCTCGAAGGTGCCGCCGTGGCGCGAGATGATCCGGCGGCGCAGCACCAGGAGGACGACCACCAGGACGAGGACGAGCAGGATGAGACCGGCTGAGTCCACCAGCCACGCCCATACCGCCATCCGACGCCTCGCTCCACCGTGATCGCGACGATCGACCACCGGAGGTCACAGCGTAGGGGGTGCTCCCTGACAACACGGAAGCCGCCCTGCGGACCAGGGCGGCAGCGTAGCACGACGCGTCAGGAAGCGCGTTCGGCAGCGCGGACGCGCGCCTCCAGACGATGGATCTCCGCCTGCGACTTGTGGGTGTCCGAGCGGGCCGCCTCGAGCTCCGAGCGCGCGCTCGAGAGGTCGATCTCGCTGGCCACCTCGGCGTGCGAGGCGAGCACCGAGACCCGGTTGTTGGCCACCGAGAGGATGCCCTCGTCGACCGCGACCGTGAAGCTCTCACCGTCGGGGGTGTCCACCTCGACCGCGCCGGGAGCCAGCAGCGAGAGCACCGGCATGTGGTTGGCCAGGATGCCGATCTCGCCGCCCGCCGTACGGGCGTTGACGCAGGTGGACTCGCCCGACCAGACCAACCGGTCGGCGGCGACGATCTCGACCGTCAGGGTGTTCTCGGGCATCAGTCGCTCTGGCCCGTGGACTTCTGGATCTCGTCCCACTTGCGCTCGACGTCGTCGAGACCGCCGCACATGAAGAACGCCTGCTCGGCCACGTGGTCGTAGTCGCCGTCGGCGATCTTGTTGAACGCCTCGATCGTGTCCGCGACCGGGACCGTGGAGCCCTCGATGCCGGTGAACTGCTTGGCCACGTAGGTGTTCTGCGAGAGGAACCGCTGGATGCGGCGCGCCCGCGAGACGATGACCTTGTCCTCCTCGGAGAGCTCGTCGACACCGAGGATCGCGATGATGTCCTGGAGCTCCTTGTTGCGCTGGAGGATCTGCTTGATCCGGATCGCGCAGTCGTAGTGGGCCTTGCCGATGTACTGCGCGTCGAGGATCCGCGAGGTCGACGTCAGCGGGTCCACCGCCGGGTAGATGCCCAGCGAGGCGATCTCGCGGGAGAGCTCGGTGGTCGCGTCGAGGTGGGCGAACGTGGTCGCGGGCGCCGGGTCGGTGTAGTCGTCGGCGGGGACGTAGATCGCCTGCATCGAGGTGATCGAGTGTCCACGGGTCGAGGTGATCCGCTCCTGCAGCGTGCCCATCTCGTCGGCCAGGTTGGGCTGGTAGCCCACGGCGGAGGGCATCCGGCCCAGCAGCGTGGAGACCTCCGAGCCGGCCTGGGTGAACCGGAAGATGTTGTCGATGAAGAGCAGCACGTCCTGGTTCTGCACGTCGCGGAAGTACTCCGCCATCGTCAGCGCCGAGAGGGCCACGCGCAGGCGGGTGCCCGGCGGCTCGTCCATCTGGCCGAAGACCAGCGCGGTCTGGCCGATGACGCCGGCCTCCTCCATCTCCGCGATGAGGTCGTTGCCCTCACGGGTGCGCTCGCCGACACCGGCGAAGACCGACACACCGCCGTGGTCCTTGGCGACGCGCGCGATCATCTCCTGGATCAGCACGGTCTTGCCGACACCGGCGCCACCGAACAGGCCGATCTTGCCGCCCTGGACGTACGGCGTGAGCAGGTCGATGACCTTGATGCCGGTCTCGAACATCTCGGTCTTGGACTCGAGCTGGTCGAAGGCCGGCGCCTTGCGGTGGATGCCCCAGCGCTCCTTGACGTCGAGCTTCTCGCCCTCCTCGAGGTTGAGGCAGTCGCCGAGCATGTTGAAGACGTGGCCCAGGGTGGCGTCGCCGACGGGCACGGTGATCGTCTCGCCGGTGTCGCGGACCTGGGCGCCCCGGACCAGGCCGTCGGTGGGCTGCAGCGAGATGGCGCGGACCATGCCGTCGCCGATGTGCTGGGCGACCTCGAGGGAGAGCACCCGCTCGTCGTCGCCGATCTTCAGGTCGACCTCGAGCTTGTTGTACATCTCGGGCATCGAGTCGACGGGGAACTCCACGTCCACGACGGGGCCGATCACCCGGGCGATGCGCCCGGTGGTGCCGGCGCCCTGGCCCTGCTTGTTCTCTTCAACCGTGGCGGTCATCGACACTCACTCACTTCTGTTTGTTCGGACACTCAGGTCTGGTTTGTCGGGGGGTGCAGCCGCTGCTAGTCGGCCTGTTGGGCGTCGGCCAGCGCGTTCACGCCACCGACGATCTCGCTGATCTCCTGGGTGATGCCGGCCTGACGGGCCTGGTTGGCGATCCGCGTGTACTTCTTGATCAGCTCCTCGGCGTTGTCCGTGGCCGACTTCATCGCCTTCTGGCGGGCGGCGAGCTCGGAGGCGGCGGCCTGGAGCAGGGCGAAGAAGATCCGGCTCTCGACGTACTTCGGCAGCAACCCGTCGAGGACCTCCTCGGGCGAGGGCTCGAACTCGTAGAGCGGCAGCACCTCGTCGGCCGGTGGCGGCTCCTCGCCCTCGACGACCTCGAGCGGGAGCAGCCGGATGTCGCGCGGCTCCTGGGTCAGCATCGAGCGGAACTGGGTGAAGACCACGTGCACCTCGTCGACGCCGGGGTGCACCTCGCGCTGGTCGTCGCCCTCACCGACGGTCTGAGCGGTGTCCTCGTCGTTGAGGAAGGCGCCGATCAGGCTCTGCCCCATCGCGTGGGCCACGTCGTAGGTCGGCTGGTCGCTGTGCCCGGTCCACGACTCGACGATCTCGCGGTTGCGGAAGCGGTAGTAGGCCACTCCCTTGCGCGCGGAGACGTAGATGTCGACGTCCTTGCCCTCGTCCTCGAGCCGCGTGCGCAGGCGCTCGGCCTGCTTCAGCACGCTCGAGGAGTAGGCGCCGGCCAGACCGCGGTCGCTGGTGATCACCAGGATCGCGGCCCGCTTGGGGTCCTCCGGCTCGGTGGTCAGCGGGTGCTCGACGTTGGAGTACGTCGCCACGGCCGAGACCGCACGCGTCAGCTCGCGGGCGTACGGGGCCGCGGACTGGGCACGCTGCTGCGCCTTGATGATCCGCGAGGCCGCGATGAGCTCCATCGCGCGCGTGATCTTCTTGGTCGACTCGACCGACTTGATCCGCGCGCGGTACTCGCGCAGGGAGACAGCCACGGGTCTACTCGGCCTTCTTCTGCTTGACGATCTGCTCCTGGTCGATGTCTTCCTCGTCGATCGCCTCGTGCTCCTCGTGGCCGGCCTTGATCGAGCCGCCCTCGCTGGTCTCGAACTGCTCGACGAAGTCGTCGTAGGCCTTCTCGAGGCTGGAGCCGGTCTCGTCGTCGAAGTTGCGGCTGCTCGCGATCGTCTCGAGGACGTCCTTGTGCGATCGCTTCACGAAGTCCAGGAACTCCTGCTCGAAGCGCAGCACGTCGTCGGTGGGCACCGGGTCGAGGCGGCCAGTCGTGCCGAGCCACAGCGAGACGGTCATGTCCTCCAGCGAGTACGGCGAGTAGGCCGGCTGCTTGAGCAGCGCCATCAGACGCTGGCCGCGGTCGAGCTGCTGGCGCGACGCCGCGTCGAGGTCGGAGGCGAACATCGCGAACGCCTCCATCGCGCGGAACTGCGCCAGGTCGACCTTCAGCGAGCCGGTGACGGCCTTCATCGCCTTGGTCATGGCAGCGCCGCCCACCCGGGAGACCGAGACGCCGACGTCGATCGCGGGCCGCTGGTTGGCCGCGAACAGGTCGGACTGCAGGAAGATCTGCCCGTCGGTGATCGAGATGACGTTGGTCGGGATGTAGGCCGAGACGTCGTTGGCCTTGGTCTCGATGATCGGCAGGCCGGTCATCGAGCCGTGGCCCATGTCGTCGGAGAGCTTCGCGCAGCGCTCGAGCAGCCGGCTGTGCAGGTAGAACACGTCGCCGGGGTAGGCCTCGCGGCCCGGCGGCCGGCGCAGCAGCAGCGACACGGCGCGGTAGGCCTCGGCCTGCTTGGTCAGGTCGTCGAAGACGATCAGGACGTGCTTGCCGGCGTACATCCAGTGCTGGCCGATGGCCGAGCCGGTGTACGGCGCGAGGTACTTGAAGCCCGCGCTGTCGGACGCCGGGGAGGCCACGATCGTGGTGTACTCCAGCGCGCCGGCCTCCTCGAGGGCACCGCGCACGGCGGCGATCGTCGAGCCCTTCTGGCCGATCGCGACGTAGATGCAGCGGACCTGCTTGTCCTCGTCGCCGGAGTCCCAGTTGGCCTTCTGGTTGATGATCGTGTCGATGGCGATGGTGGTCTTGCCGGTCGAGCGGTCGCCGATGATCAGCTGGCGCTGCCCGCGGCCGATCGGCGTCATCGAGTCGATGGCCTTGATGCCGGTCGCCAGCGGCTCGTGGACCGACTTGCGGACCATCACGCCCGGGGCCTGGATCTCGAGCGCACGTCGCTCCTCGGACTCGATGTCGCCGAGACCGTCGATGGGCGTGCCCAGCGGGTCGATCACGCGACCCAGGAAGTTGTCGCCGACCGGGACCGAGAGGATGTCACCCGTACGACGGACCGGCTGCCCCTCCTCGATGCCCTCGAAGTCGCCGAGGATGACGACACCGATCTCGCGGGTGTCGAGGTTCAGGGCCAGGCCCAGCGTGCCGTCCTCGAACTCCAGCAGCTCGTTGGCCATCGCCGAGGGCAGCCCGGCGACCCGCGCGATGCCGTCACCGGCCTCGGCGACGGTGCCGACCTCCTCCTTGCTGGCCGCCGACGGCTTGTAGTCGTCGACGTACTTCTGGAGCGCGTCGCGGATCTCCTCCGGACGAATCGAGAGCTCCGTCATGTTCTGCCTCTTCCCTGGTTCGGGTGACCGTGTTGTTCGGTTCGGATGGGTGTCTGGGGTGCGGCCGGCTCAGCCGGCCAGCCTGCGCTGGGCATCCTCGAGGCGGCCCGAGACCGTGCCGTCGATGACGTCGTCGCCGATCTCGACCCGGAGGCCGCCGACCACGTCGGGGTCGACGAGCACCTGCAGGTGGACCGCGGTGCCGTACTGCCGGGAGAGAGCACTCGCGAGCCGCTCGCGCTCGTCGGCGCCGAGGTCGCGCGCGGTGCGCACGGTGGCGAGCATCTCGCCCCTCGCCTCGGCGGCGAGGTGCTGGAACTCCTCCAGCGCCCGGTCGACCGCACCGTGCTCGCCGGTGACGACCTGGCCGACCAGCAGCAGCGTGGCCGGCTGGACCTTGCCCTCGAGCAGCCGCTCGAGCAGCCCGCGCTTGTCGGTGGCGCTGCGTGCCGGGTCCGACAGCGCCGAGCGCAGGTCGTCCTGCCCGTCGACGAGACGGCGAACGGCGAAGAGCTCGTCGCTGATCCGGTCACCGTCGCCGGCAGCCTGGACCAGCGCGACGACGCCGAGCCGCTCCACGACGTCGGCGAGGTCGCGCGCCATCGTCCAGCGACGGCGTACCGCCTCCTCGAGAAGGTCGAGGGTGGACTCCCCGACCGCCCGGCCGAAGACGTTGCCGACCAGTCCCACCTTGGCGTCGGCATCGATCGAGGCGTCGGTCACGACGCGGCGCAGCGCGACCTCACCGCGCAGCACGGAGGCCGCGCCGAGGAGCTCCTCGCCGACGGACGCGGTGTCACCGGACACCTCGCCCAGCTTCGTGGCCAACGCCGCGTGGGCGTCGGCGGAGGCGCCGCGCAGCATCAGTGGTTCCCGTCGGACGTGGCCGAGCCGGCGGTCTCCTGGCCCTTGTCCTGGGCCGTCTGCATCGCCTCGAGGTCGGAGAGGAAGCGGTCGACCACGCGGTTGCTCCGGTCGTCGTCCTCGAGGCTCTCGCCCACGATGCGGCCCGCGAGCTGCGTGGCCAGGGTGCCGACCTCGACCCGCAGGGACGCAGCGGCCTGCTGCCGCTCGGCGCGCACCTGACCGTGGCCGTTCTCGATGATGCGCTCGGCCTCGACCTGGGCCTTCTCGCGCGCGTCGGCGACGATCTGGTTGCCCTGCTCGCGCGCCTCCTCGCGGATCTTGTTGGCGGCCTGGCGCGCGTCGGCGAGCTGGGACTTGTACTCCTCCTCAGCCTTGTGCGCCGCGGCCTTGGCCTCGTCGAGCTCGGCGAACTGCTCGCGGATCGCCTCCTGGCGCCGCTCCATCGCCCGGTTGATCGGCGGGATGACGAACTTGGCCAGGATCCAGACGATGATCGCGAAGGCGATCAGCTCGACGATGAACGTGCCGTTGGGCACGAGGAAGTTACTCGAGAGCGGGATCGGTCCCGGCATCACAATCGGTCCTATCGCTAGAGACTCGTGGTCCTGTGGGTCGCCTCGTCGGTCACTTGCCGAGCACGAAGACGAACAGCGCCATGAACGCGAGGTTGATGAAGAACATCGCCTCCACCAGGCCCACGGTCAGGAAGAAGATCGTCTGCAGGCGGCCCTGGGCCTCGGGCTGGCGGGCGACGCCCTCGATGTAGGACGAACCGGCGAGGCCGTCACCGACGCCGGCGCCGATCGCGCCACCGGCCAGTGCCATGCCGCCACCGATGAACGCGCCGGCGGTCTTGATGGCGGAATCAGTTACTGCCATGTCTGTCTCTCTCCTTGGTTGGGCACCGGGGGCCGGTGCTCGGGTTACCTCTGGTGCGACTGGCCGCGGGGTGGCTCAGTGCGCTGGTGCTGGTTCGGGGGTGCGCGTGTGCTCGTCCGCGTGCTCCGTGGCCGCGGACGGCGAGTCGTCGTGCCCGCCACCATGGGCGCCGGCCATGCCGAAGTACAGGACGGTCAGCAGCGCGAAGATGAAGGCCTGGAGGCCGCCGAGGAAGATCGTGTCGAACAGCTTCCAGACGATGTCGAAGATCACCGTCAGGACCGGCCCGACAGGGACGTTGGCGAGCGTGAGGCTGGCCATGCCGCCGATCAGGGCGAGCATGATGCCGCCGGCGAAGATGTTGCCGAAGAGTCGCAGCGCCAGCGTGACCGGCTTGAGGAGGTCCTGCAGGATCTCCAGCGGGAACATCCAGGGCACCGGCTCGAAGTAGTGCTTGATCCAGCCCTTGAAGCCGCGCTCGCGGATGCTGAACCCCCACACGCCGACCATCACCATGATCGCCATCGCGTAGGTGAGGTTGGTGTCCGCGGTGGGCGACGGCAGCAGGTGCACGTTCTTGTTGAGCTCGGTCGGGATGACCTCGATCCAGTTGGCGATCAGGATGAAGAAGAACAGTGCGGTCGCGAGCGGCACCACCAGCGGGTTCACCTTGCCGAGGTTGTCCTCGACCTGCGTGGTGACCTCACCGACGACGCTCTCCCAGACGAGCTGGATCCGGGTCGGGACGTAGTCCTCGGTGTCCTCGGTGAGCTTGTTGCGCGCCCAGAAGCCGAGGGCCACGACGATGGCGCCCGCGACGACGGTGACCCAGATCGTGTCGAGGTTGAACGTCAGCCCGAACAGGTGACCCTCGGGGTGCTCACCGGGACGGATGTCGATCGAGAGCGGCGCGATCACGGTGCTCACTGGGACTTCAGCTCCTTGAGCAGAGGAATGGTGGTCATCACCAGGGCGATCAGTCGGAAGACGGCCAACCCCAGGAGCAGGCCGATGCCGTCGGGCCAGAACGCGACCGCACACCCCACGGCGACGACCGTCAGCACGGTCAGCCGCGCGAACGTGGCCGCGGCGAGCCGCTTGCGAGTCGGCTGCTCGCCCGAGGCGATCAGGCGGAGCAGCCAGAACTCGGTGACCAGGTGGTTGGCCAGGCCCAGAGCGATGCCGCCGGCGATGCACCCCGCGAGGGTGCGCTCACCGAGCTGGAGCAGCACCCAGAAGTCGGCGACCACGAGGATCAGGGCGACCCACAGGACCTTGCGCTGGTCGCGCAGGACGCGGGTGAAGTGCACCTTCTCGCCCTCGGCCACGGGCGCGGTCGTGCGTCCGGTGTCGAAGTGCCGGACCGGCTGCTGGGTCATCGGCTCACCTCGCTCGAGCCATCACTCATGGAGGGCGTCGCGCACGCGGCGGACGAACGCGGCAGCGCCGAGCAGGATGCCCAGGGCGATGCCGACCAGCGTCCAGAGGGGCGAGGTGCCGGCCGCCCGGTCGACGAGCAGGCCGATGACGAGGCCGCCCACGACGCCAGCGACGAGGATGCCCCCGAGGCCGACGAGGTCGCGGCCCCGCAGTCCTCTCGAGGTGTCCTGTTCGCCCATCTCACGAGACTGCTTCCTTGGCGGTGTCGACGGTCAAATAGCAAGGTGGCGGATCCGGCAGTGCCGGAGCCGCCGACGGGGACACGCCCATGGTGGCCGACCGACGAAGCGTCAGCCCCCGACCGCGCGAACGTATCACAGCGCGACGGAGCCCCGATCGGCGTCTTCGGCCGGGCGGCAGGGGCTGCTGGAGAACGTCTCAACGAGGAGGTCGTCGTCATCGGGCGGCCCTGCTTCCGGCGTCATTGTCGGTGCTTGTGAAAACTAGCACAAGGTCGCGACGAGGCGGAAATCTGGTCGACTACGGCAACTTCGGGGCACCTTCGGGGCAGCCTGGGCACCTTCGGGGCTCAGTGCAAGGACCGCTGGATCCTCGGCACCAGGAAGGTCAGGGCCAGGGTCCCGATGGTGCCGAGGGCGAGCAGCGCCCAGAGCGCCGGCCCGGAGTAGAGGCTGACCAGCACCGCGCCGAAGGCGATCAGCGCGGCCCACAGGTACATGATCAGGACCGCACGACGCTGGCTGTGCCCGATCTCCAGCAGCCGGTGGTGCAGGTGCTCCTTGTCGGGCTGGTAGAAGGCCTGCCCCCGTCGGGTCCGGCGTACGACGGCCAACACCAGGTCGGCCAGCGGCACGATCAGGATGGTGATCGGCAGCAGGATCGGCAGCAGCATCACCAGCACCGAGCTGTCGCTGCCGCCCTGCTGCACCGAGACGTCCGCGAACTGGCCGGTCAGGGTCAGCGCCGACCCGGCGAGCACCAGCCCGAGCAGCATCGAGCCCGAGTCGCCCATGAAGATCCGCGCCGGGAAGAAGTTGTGCGGCAGGAACCCGGCACAGGCCCCACCCATCGCCGCGCACAGCAGCGCGGAGGTGATCGCCAGCGTGTAGCCGTTGGCGTCGGCGAGCTTGTAGGAGAAGACGAAGAACGCCAGTGCCCCGATCAGCACCACTCCCCCGGCGAGTCCGTCGAGGCCGTCGACGAAGTTGACGGCGTTCATCGTGCTCACCACGAGCAGGATGGAGAGGATCCCGCGCTGGCCCGGGTCGAGCACGAGCTGGCCGAGCACGGGGAGCTTGACGCTGTAGAAGGTGACCCCGTTGAGCACGAGCAGACCGGCGGCGACGATCTGGCCGCCCAGCTTGGTGAGCGCGTCGAGCTCGATCAGGTCGTCGACGACGCCGACGGCGCAGATCATCGCCCCCGCCGCGAGCACCCAGCCGGCGTCGTGGAAGACGGCCGGCTGCGAGGTGCTCAGGAACGGCAGGTGCCGCGCCACCACGATCCCGGCGGCCAGGCCGCCGAGCATCGCCACGCCACCGAAGTACGGGATCGGGGTCGCGTGCACGTCGCGGTCGCGGACCCGGGCCACGGCTCCGGACCTGATCGCCAGCTCGCGGGCGACGACGCACAGCAGGTAGCTGACGACGGCCGCCACGAGGAAGACGAGCAGGTACTCACGCACCCCCTGGACTCTCCTGCCCGTCGGGTTCCTGGGCAGGTCGACCCTTTCTCCAGCGGCTCGTCGTCCTCGAGCAGGGTGCCGAGCCCGCGCAGCACCGCGGCGAGCTCGGCCCGCGCGATCGCGCCCTCACGCAGGAGACGCGGCCGACCACCCGTGCAGTCGACGATCGTGGAGGCCGCACCGCCACGGCTCGGGCCGCCGTCCAGGATCACGGCGGTCGCCCAGCCGAGCATCTCCTCGGCGGCGTCCGCGTCGGTCGCGGCGGCGTGGCCGTGGTTGTTGGCCGACGACACCGCCAGCGGACCGGTGCGGCCGAGCAGCTCGAGGGTGTGCTCGTCGTCGGGCATCCGGACCGCCACCGTGCCGAGGGCGTCGCCGAGGTCCCACCGCAGCGAGGGCTGCTGCCGGCAGACGATGGTGAGCGGGCCGGGCCAGTAGGCCTTCACCAGTCCCGACACCCATCCGGGCAGGTCCGTGGTCAGCGCCTCGAGCGTGGTGTCGCTCGAGATCAGCACCGGTGGCGGCATGTCGCGCCCCCGGCCCTTGGCATCGAGCAGCCGCTGCACGCCGTCGGGCTCGAAGGCGTCCACCCCGACGCCGTAGACGGTGTCGGTCGGCAGCACGATCAGCTCACAGCGGCGGACGGCGTTGACCGCCGCCTGCAGACCCTGCTCGCGGCTCTCAGGGTCGGACGAGGTCGAACCTCAAGCTCATGCACGTACTCGCTTCGCTCCGTGCGCGCAGGAGGCACGAGGGGCGCTGTGTCGGATTGTTCGCCCGCTCCGCTCGCTCATGCGGTCATCGTGCCAGTCGTGCCGTCACGTAGCGGGCCCGACCTGCCAGGTCGCGGTGGTCGCGCACCTCGCGCCAGCGCCCGGTCGCGGTGAAGATCCGCGGTGCGGACTCCCCCTGCACGTCGGCGTGCTCGGCCCCGACCGAGCCGCCTGGCCGGAGCAGCCTCGCGGCCGTGCGCTCGAGCAGGCGCATCGCCTCCAGACCGTCCTGCCCGGACCACAGCGCGAGCGTCGGGTCGTGGTCGCGGGCCTCGGGCGCGACGGACTCGAACGCCTCGAGCGGGATGTACGGCGGGTTGCAGGTGATCACGTCGACGGTGTCGTCGAGGTCGGGGAAGGCATCGGCCATGTCGCCGAGGCGGAGGTCGACCCCGGACCCGGCGAGGTTGCGCACCGCCCAGGCGTGCGCGCCGGGGTCGAGCTCGACGGCGTGCACCCGGGCCCCGGGCACCTCGTCGGCGAGACTCGCCGCGATCGCGCCCGATCCCGTGCACAGGTCGACGACGACGGGCTCCGCGCCCGCCCGCGCGAGCTCCGCGGCGCGCTCCACCGCCCAGCCGGCGAGCAGCTCGGTCTCCATCCGCGGCACGAAGACACCCGGCCCGACGGCGAGCTCGACGTGCCGGAAGGCGGCGGTGCCGGTCAGGTGCTGCAACGGCACCCGGTCGGCCCGCTGCGTCACCAGGGCGTCGTACCTGCGCCGAGTCGTCGGACCCGACGGAGGTGACCAGCACCAGCTGCGACCTGGTCGTGCCCAGCACGTGGGCCAGCAGCTCCGCGGCGTCGAACTCCGGGCTCTCCACGCCGGACTCGGCCAGTCGCCGCTCGGCGTCCCGCAGCAGCGGGCGCGGCTCGGTCACGACCCGATCGATTCCAGCCGTTCGGCCATGTCGGCCTCGACGCACGACGCGATCACGGGATCGAGGTCGCCGTCGAGGACGCGGTCGAGGTCGTAGCTCTTGTAGCCCGTGCGGTGGTCGGAGATCCGGTTCTCGGCGAAGTTGTAGGTCCGGATGCGCTCGGAGCGGTCGACGGTGCGCACCTGCGAGCGTCGGGCGTCGCTGGCCTCGGCGCTGGCCTCCTGCTCGGCGGCGGCGAGCAGCCGGGCGCGGAGGATGCGCAGGGCCTGCTCGCGGTTCTGCAGCTGCGACTTCTCGTTCTGGCAGCTGACCACGATGCCGGTCGGCAGGTGCGTGACGCGTACGGCGGAGTCGGTGGTGTTCACGCTCTGGCCGCCGGGCCCGCTGGAGCGGAACACGTCGATGCGCAGGTCGTTGTCGTGGATCTCGACGTCGACCGGCTCGGCCTCGGGCAGCACCAGGACGCCCGCGGCGCTGGTGTGCACGCGCCCCTGGCTCTCGGTGACGGGCACCCGCTGGACGCGGTGCACCCCGCCCTCGAACTTCAGCAGCGCGTACGGCGCCTGCCCGGGCTCGGACGTGCCCTTGGCCTTCACCGCGACGGTCACCGACTTGTAGCCGCCGAGGTCCGACTCGGTCGCGTCGAGGACCTCGACCGACCAGTTACGGCGCTCGGCCCAGCGGGTGTACATCCGCAGCAGGTCGCCGGCGAACAGCGCCGACTCCTCGCCGCCCTCGCCCGACTTGATCTCGAGCAGCACGTCCTTGCTGTCGGAGGGGTCGCGCGGCACGAGCAGCGTGCGCAGACGCTCCTCGGCGACCGCACGAGCACGGGTGAGCCGCTCCGCCTCGTCGGCGAAGGACGGGTCCTCGCCCGCGAGCTCGTGGGCCGCGACGACGTCGTCGCCCAGCCGGTTCCACTCGTCGTGGGCGCGCACGATCGCGCTCAGCTCGGCGTAGCGCTGGTTGAGCCGGCGCGCCACCGACTGGTCGGCGTGGACCGCGGGGTCAGCCAGCCGCTCCTCGAGCTCGGCGTGCTCCGCCTCGAGCTGGGAGACGGCCTCGAACACCGGGGTCTACTTCTCGGCCTTCTCCGCGCTCTTCGCGGGAGCCTTCTTGGCGTAGCGCGCCTCGAAGCGGGCGACCCGGCCGCCGGTGTCCAGGATCTTCTGCTTGCCCGTGTAGAACGGGTGGCAGTTCGAGCAGACCTCGGAGTGGATGACCCCACTGGTGGAGGTGCTGCGGGTGGTGAACGTGTTGCCGCAGGTGCAGGTGACCTCGGTCGTCACGTACTCGGGGTGGATGTCCTTCTTCATGCTGTCCTCTCAGGGCCTCGGCCGCCGGGTCGCCCGCGCACGTGTCGGGGGCGTGAACCGGAGCCAGCGTCTGTGACGCAAGTGTGCCATCGTCGCCTCGGATCGGGCGAATCGGCCGACATCGTCGTGGCAGGGGCTCAACGCAGGAGCCGCCCGTTCTGTTCCTACTCCGGCGTCTCGTGGGCACCGGGGGCCGACCCGGGTCAGGACTCGGGATGCGGCTGCGGATGGGACGCCGGCGTCGTGTGGTCGGATGCCTCCCGGCCGGGTCCGGCGATGGCCTCGGAGACCGCGTCCGAGGTGGCCGGACGGCGGGCCCGCCTCGCTCCGGCGGCGGGTTCCAGAGGCAGCCGCAGCGTGGCGGTGGTCCCGACGCTCTCCTGGGAGGCCAGGCCGAAGGTGCCGTGGTGGTTGCTCACGATGCTCTGCACCATCCGCAGCCCGAGGCCGGTGCCGGGGATGTGCGCCTCGACGGCGTTCGTGGCACGGAAGAACCGCTCGCCGAGCTTCTGCTGGTCGGCGTCCGGGATGCCGATCCCGTCGTCGGTCACCGTGACCACCACCTGGTCGTCGACGATGTCGAGCCGGAGGCGCACCTGTCCGCCGTCGTGGGAGAACTTCACCGCGTTGGAGAGCAGGTTGGTCAGGGCGCGCTGCACCTGGGCCGGGTCGCCGCGCACGATGGCCGAGGACGGGACGCACGTCCAGGGAGATGCTCACGTGGCGACTGCCGGCCGAGAGCCGCAGGTCCTCGGCCACCGTGCGCACGGCCCGGGAGAGGTCGACCGACTCGAGCTCGTCGGGTCGGCGCTCGAGACGACCGAGGTCGAGGAGGTCCTCGATGAGGGTCCGCAGCCGCGCGACGTTGCGCTGCATCACGGTCATCATCTCGGCGTGTTCGTGGTCGAGGTCGTCGAACAGGTCGTCGCTGAGCAGCTCGAGGTAGCCGTCGATGCTGGTCAGCGGGGTGCGCAGCTCGTGGGAGACGTTGGAGACGAACTCCGACTTCACCCGGTCGGCCTCGAGCAGGCGATCGGTGACCTCCTGCTCCATCGCCCGGGAGCGGGCGTTCTCCGCGGCCAACGTGTTCACCGCCCGAGCCAGGCGCCGGATCTCGGTGGGTCCCTCCTCGGCCGCGCGCGAGTCGAGCTCGCCGGCAGCCAGATGCTCGACGACGTCCTCGAGCGCGGTCAGCGGACGCCGGATGGTCCGCATCGCCCACCAGCCGATCAGCGCCACAGCTCAACGCACCCAGGACGCGCGATCAGTGCCACCAGCGCCACGGTGTCGTCGACCCGGGTCTGCGAGTCGTCCCGGGCCTTCTGCCACCTGCGCCGCCAACCGCTGCGCGATCTGCTGGTTGACCGACTTGATCGCGTCGAAGCGGGCGACGCCGAGGTCGAAGAGGGCGTGGTCGGAGTCGGCCGAGGAGGGGCCCTCGGCGACGGCGCGGGTGGCGAAGTCGTCCACCCAGGCCTCGGCCCGATCCTGCTGCTCGGTGACCAGGACCGCCAGCTGGTGGTGCTTGGCGGCGAAATGTCGCAGGACCTCCTCGATCGGGGGCAACCGGGCGAGGGCGGCCTCGTGGTCGGCGAGCTGCTGCTGCTCGCCGGAGATCAGGTAGGCCCGCAGCTCGGTCTCGGAGTCGAGCATGGCCTCCATGAACTCGGCGTTGGAGATCTGCGCCGGGCCGACCTGCTGGGACAGCGTCTCGACCGTCACGGTCGACTCGTGGACCGCGAGGGAGCCGATGGCGCCGACGACCAGCATCGCGGCGACGCTGGTGACCAGGACCAGCGCGAGCAGCTGGCGGACGGTCCAGCCTGGCGACGAGGTGCGCCCGGGGCGGCGGTCCCCGGACGACGTCATGCGCCCATCATTGAGTACGGCGCAGCGGTTGTCGTGACCCTCCGACGAGGAGGCGGCATTTGCCCGCTTCTGCCGGTCAGGGTCGTCTCAGCAGGAGAAATGCCGGGCGCACGACCTCCCGGCTGATGCGGGGCTCACTCCCTGACTGCGGGCTCCCAGCGGGCGCGGGCGAGGACCGCCGAGACGCGTGACGCGAGCTCACGCGGGCTGAACGGCTTGACGATGTAGTCGTCGGCGCCGGCCTCGAAACCCTGCTCGATGTCGGACTCCTGGGCCCGAGCGGTCAGCATGATGATCGGCAGGCCGTCCATGGTGGAGTCCTGCCGCAGCGCGCGGGCGGCGTCGAGCCCGCTCATCCCCGGCATCATCACGTCGAGGATGACCAGGTCGGGCTTCTCGGCCGTGCATGCCTCGACGGCGGCGGCCCCGTCGCCGACCGGGACGACGTCATGACCACCGTGACGCAGCTTGAACACGACGAGTTCGCGGATGTCCGCGTCGTCGTCGGCAATCACGATGCGAGCCATGTGTCTGTCCCCTCGAGATCTCGGTGCTACCGCGGATGAGCATATCCACACGGCGACCAATGCGCGCGGGATCCCTCCGACCTCGGACAGTTCAGGCGCTCGATCGTCGCGTCACGGCGTCGTCTGCACCTGTCGGAGGAGCTCGATGTTGGTCTGTGACCTGCGCAGACGCTGGAGCAGCTGCTCGAGTGCCTGCGGCCCCTCGAGCCCGGTGAGCTGCCGCCGCAGCTTCCAGATGACCGAGAGCTCCTCCTCGCCGAGGAGCAGCTCCTCGCGACGGGTCCCGGACGCGACCGGGTCGATCGCGGGGAAGAGACGCTTGTCCGCGACCTCACGGCGGAGCCGGATCTCGAGGTTCCCGGTGCCCCCGAACTCCTCGAAGATCACCTCGTCCATCTTCGAGCCGCTCTCCACGAGTGCCGTGGCCAGGATCGTCAGCGAGCCGCCGTCCTCGACGTTGCGCGCGGCGCCGAAGAACTTCTTCGGCGGGTACAGCGCCGCCGAGTCGACGCCACCGGAGAGGATGCGGCCGCTGGCGGGCGCGGCGAGGTTGTAGGCGCGGCCGAGGCGGGTGATGCCGTCGAAGAGGACGACGACGTCGTGGCCGAGCTCCACGAGGCGCTTGGCCCGCTCGATGGCGAGCTCGGCGACGATGGTGTGGTCGGCCGGGGGGCGGTCGAACGTCGAGCTGACCACCTCGCCGTTGACCGTGCGCTCGAACTCCGTGACCTCCTCGGGACGCTCGTCGACGAGGACCACCATCAGGTGCACCTCGGGGTTGTTCTTCGTGATCGCGGTGGCGATCGACTGGAGGATCGTGGTCTTGCCGGCCTTCGCTGGCGAGACGATCAGGCCGCGCTGGCCCTTGCCGATCGGCGCGACGAGGTCGATGACGCGACCGGTGAGGTCGTTCGGACCGGTCTCGAGCCGCAGCCGCTCGGAGGGGTAGAGCGGGGTCAGCTCGGTGAAGTCCACCCGGTTCTGCGCCGTCTCGGGATCGGCGCCGTTGACCGCGTCGATCTTGACCAGCGGGTTGTACTTCTCCTTGCGCTCGCCCTCGCGGGGCTGGCGCACCTGGCCGGTGACCGCGTCGCCACGGCGCAGGCCGTACTTGCGGACCATCGACATGGACACGTAGACGTCGTCGGGCCCGGGCAGGTAGCCGCTCGTGCGGACGAACGCGTAGTTGTCGAGCAGGTCGAGGATGCCGGCGCAGGGTGCGAGGACGTCGTCCTCGAGGATCTGGAGGTCGGGCTCGCCCCGGGTGCGGCCACTGGTGCTCGGGCCGGGGTTCGGGCCCGTCCCCGGGGTGCGGTCGCGGCCGCGGCGACGCCGGTTGCGCCGGCTGCCACCGGCCTCGTCGTCGATGGTGCGGTTCTGCTGGTTCTGCTGGCCGCCCTGGTTGCGGCTCCTGGCCGCGGTTGTCGTCGCGGCCCTGCTGGTCGGCCTGCTGGTCGGCCTTCTGGTCCGACTTCTGGTCGGCCTGTCTTGTCGGCCTGCTTGTCGGGCCGGTCCTGCCGGCCCTCCTGCTGCTTGCCCTGCTGCTTGCCGGTCTTGTTCCCGGCCTTGTTCTGGGGCTGCTTCTCGGGCTGCTTGGCCTGCTTCTCGGGCTGCTTGGCCTGCGTCTGGTCGGACTGCGGTCTGGCCGTCTGGTCCGACCGCTTTCCTGCTGGTCGCGCCGCGTCGTCCGGCTGGCGCGACGGTGCGCCGCGGCCGCCGTTGCCGCCTCCCTGGGCGGACCTGATCGCCGCGACGAGGTCGCCCTTGCGCAGGCCGGCGGTCTTGATGCCGAGGCTGGCGCCGAGCTGGCGCAGCTCGGGCAGCAGCATGGTGCTCAGGCCCTTCTTGGCCGGGCCGCCCTCCTGCGAGGGGGCAGCGCCGGACGGGGCAGTGTCAGTGGTGTCGCTCATGCCGGGGTGATCGCCCATCGGTCGTGGTGGATGCGGCACGGACCCCCAGGGGCCGGGCGAGACACGCCCGTGTCACGCCTCCGGCGGGAGGGAGTCGGTGTGATGCGTCGCGGTTCGTCGGATCAGGAGTCGTCCACCTGCCGGTCTCGTGACGCGTTGGTCACCCTAGCACGCGAGCACCGGCGCCACCGACGTGCTGAGCCAGTGCCCGCCACCCCTGCGGAGCCTCCCCGAGCAGGCGTTCCTGGCCGTCCTCGGAGGTGGTCAGGGCGAGCACGGTCGGCCCGGCGCCCGAGACGACGGCGGGTACGCCGCGCGCACGCAGGTCCTCGACGAGGCGCAGCGAGGCCGGCATCGCCGCACCGCGATGGCGTTGGTGCAGGAAGTCCTCGGTGGCCCGCAGCAGCAGGTCGGGGCGCCCGCCTAGGGCACGCACCAGCAGCGCCGCGCGGCCGGTGTTCGCCACGGCGTCCTCGTGGGAGATGCTCGGCGGCAGCAGGCTGCGCGCGACATGGGTGAGCACGCCGTCGGGCGGGACGAAGACCACCGCCGAGATGCCGGCGTCGAGCGGCGCGGGCACCGCCCAGGCCTCGTCGCCGGACCGGCCGCAGACCACGAGACCACCGAGCAGGGCCGGGCCGACGTTGTCGGCATGGCCCTCGATGCGCGTGGCGAGATCCAGCGCCGTTGCGTCGTCGAGCCGGTCGTGACCGTCGACCACCAGGGAGCGTGCGAGCACGATGCCACCGACGATGGCGGCCGAGGACGAGCCGAGTCCGCGCCCGTGCGGGATCCGGTTGGTGGTCCTCAGACGCAGGCCGGGCGGCGCCTCCCCGAGCGCCGCGAAGGCGGCCTGCATCGCGCGTACGACGAGGTGTCGCTCGTCCAGCGGGACCTCGCCGGCACCCTCCCCCTCGACCGTGACCTCGACGCCGGAGGCGCTCACCTGCGCGACGAGGGTGTCGGTGAGCTCGAGCGCGAGGCCGAGGCAGTCGAAGCCCGGCCCCAGGTTGGCGCTCGTGGCCGGGACCTCGACCGTCACCGGTCGAGTCACGAAGGCCACGTCAGGCCAGCCCGGCGGCGCCGGCCGCGGCCGTCACGTCGGCATCGACGACGGTGTCGACGAGGTCGGTGAAGGTGGACAGCGCGGTGTCGATGTCCTTGAGGCCGTGCCCGGTCACGGTCACGACCACGCGCTGGCCGGCGTAGCGCACGCCCTCGGAGGCCTCCAGCAGGAGGCCCGCCACCCCCGCGGCCGAGGCGGGCTCGACGAAGACCCCGTCGCGTGAGGCCAGCTCGCGCTGGGCGCGGAGGATCTCGGTGTCGGTGACCTGACGGAACTTGCCGCCGGACTGGTCGGCGGCCGCGACGGCGAGGTCCCACGACGCCGGGTTGCCGATCCGGATCGCCGAGGCGACCGTCTCGGGGTCGGGTACAGGTGAGCCCTGGACCAGGGGCGCGGCGCCCGCGGCCTGCCAGCCCCGCATCACCGGGAGCTTGGTCGCCTCGCCGGACTCGTGCACCTCGCGATAGCCCAGCCAGTACGCCGAGATGTTGCCGGCGTTGCCCGTCGGGAGGACGTGGACGTCGGGCGCGTCGCCGAGGAACTCCACGATCTCGAACGACGCGGTCTTCTGGCCCTGGAGCCGCATCGGGTTCACCGAGTTGACCAGCGCCACAGGGTAGTGCTCGGCCAGGCCGCGCGAGAGTCGCAGGCAGTCGTCGAAGTTGCCCCGCACCATGATGACCTGCGCGCCGTGCAGGATCGCCTGCGCCAGCTTGCCGGCCGAGATCTTGCCCTGCGGCACGAGCACGATCGGCTTGATGCCGGCTCGCGCGGCGTACGCGGCCATCGAGGCGGAGGTGTTGCCGGTCGAGGCACACACCACGGCCTGCGCGCCGGCGCCGACGGCCACCGACAGGGCGACCGTCATGCCGCGGTCCTTGAACGAGCCGGTCGGGTTGTCGCCCTCGACCTTGAGCCACACCTCGGCGCCGGTGACCTCGCTGAGCCAGTCGGAGGTCACCATGGGGGTGCCGCCCTCGCGCAACGTGATCGTGGGCGTGCCCGCGGGGATGTCGAGGCGGTCGCCGTACTCCTCGAGCACCCCGCGCCACTGGCGGCTCATCGAGTCCTCACTCCAGTCATCACTCCGCGTCGCCCTCGACGCGCATGACGGAGGAGACGTCGCGCACGTTGGGCATCGCTCGCAACGCCTCGACGGTGGCCGCGAGGTCCGCGTCGTGGCGCGGTGGGAGACCACGACCAGCTGGGCGTCGTCGCCCCGGCCCTCCTGGCGCACGGTCTGGATGGACACGTCGTGCTCGGCGAAGACCTGCGCGATCGAGGCCAGCACGCCGGCCTTGTCGTCGACGTCGATCTGCACGTGGTAGCGCGTCTGGGTCTCCCCCATCGGCACCACCCGCAGGTCGGCGTACGACGACTCTCCCGCGCCGCGCACGCCCTGACGACGCTGGCGCGCGACCGAGACGAGGTCGCCCATCACCGCGCTGGCCGTGGGCGAGCCACCCGCGCCGGGGCCGTAGAACATCAGCTGACCCGGCAGCCTCGCTCTCCACGAAGACCGCGTTGAAGGCCTCGCGGACGCTGGCCAGCGGGTGGCTGCGCGGGATCATCGCAGGGTGCACGCGGGCCGAGACGGTCGGACCGTCGGGGCCGTTCTCGAGGGCGCAGATGGCCAGCAGCTTGACGACGCTGCCCATCTCGCGGGCCGACTCGACGTCGCGCGCGGTGACCTCCGCGATCCCCTCACGGTGCACGTCAGCCGCCGTCACCCGCGTGTGGAAGGCGAGGCTGGCCAGGATCGCCGCCTTGGCCGCCGCGTCGAAGCCCTCGACGTCAGCGGTCGGGTCGGCCTCGGCGTACCCGAGGTCCTGGGCCTCCTCGAGCGCGTCCTGGAACCCGGCGCCGGAGGTGTCCATGCGGTCGAGGATGAAGTTGGTGGTGCCGTTGACGATGCCGAGCACCCGCGTCACCCGGTCACCGGCGAGCGACTCGCGCAGAGGTCGCAGGATCGGGATCGCGCCGGCGACGGCGGCCTCGTAGTAGAGGTCACGGCCTGCGCGCTCGGCCGCGGCGAACAGGGTGGCGCCGTCCTCGGCGAGCAGCGCCTTGTTGGCCGAGACGACGCTCGCACCGTGCTCGAGCGCGCGCAGGATCAGCGACCGGGCCGGCTCGATGCCCCCGATCACCTCGACGACGACGTCGAGGTCACCGCGCGAGACGAGGCCCTCGGCGTCGGTGGTGAAGAGGTCCTCGGGGAGGTCGACGTCGCGCGGGATGCCCAGCCGGCGCACGGCGACGCCCACGAGCTCGACGGGTGCGCCGACGCGCGCGGTCAGGTCGTCGGCCTGCTCCTTGAGCAGTCGGGCGACCTGGGAGCCGACCACGCCGCAGCCGAGCAGCGCGACGCGCACGGGCTAGTTCTCGTTCATCGCCGACAGTGTTCCATTCCGCCTCAGGCGCCGGCGTCGAGTCCCAGCAGGTCGTCGAGCGTCTCGCGGCGTACGACGACCCGCGACTCGCCGTCGCGCACCACGACGACGGGCGGCCGCAGGGCGTGGTTGTAGTTGCTGGCCATCGAGCGGCAGTAGGCACCGGTGCCGGGCACGGCCACCAGGTCGCCCGGCGCGACGTCGCCCGGCAGGAACTCGTCCTTGACCACGATGTCGCCCGCCTCGCAGTGCTTGCCCACGAGCCGCGTCATCAGGGCCGGGGCGTCCGAGCTGCGGCTGGCGAGGGTGCAGGAGTAGTCGGCGTCGTACAGCGCGGTGCGGATGTTGTCGCTCATGCCGCCGTCGACGGAGACGTAGGTGCGCACCGCGCCGCCGTCGAGCTCGACGGCCTTGACGGTGCCGACCTCGTAGACCGTGCACATCGCCGGGCCGACGATCGCCCGGCCGGGCTCGATCGAGAGCCGGGGCCGGTCGAGGCCGCGCGCGGCGCACTCGTCGCGCACGATCTTGGTCATCTCGGTGGCCAGCTGCGCGGCGTCGGAGGGGTCGTCCTGGGTGGTGTAGGCGATGCCGAAGCCGCCGCCGAGGTCGAGCTCGGGCAGCTGGACGCCGATCTCCTCGGAGACCTGCGCGTGCAGCTCGAGCACGCGCCGGGCCGCGACCTCGAACCCGGAGGAGTCGAAGATCTGCGAGCCGATGTGCGAGTGCAGCCCGAGCAGCTCCAGTCCCTCCGCCTCGAGGATCTGCCGTACGGCGTCCAGGGCGTCGCCGCTGCTGATCGAGAACCCGAACTTCTGGTCCTCGTGGGCGGTGGCGATGTACTCGTGCGTGTGGGCCTCGACGCCGGCGGTGACCCGCACCAGCACGCGCGCCGTACGGCCGAGCTCGCGGGTGATCCGGCTCAGCCGATCGATCTCGTGGAAGGAGTCGACGATGATCCGCCCGACGCCCAGCTCGACCGCGCGCTCGAGCTCGGCCTGCGTCTTGTTGTTGCCGTGGAAGCCCACCCGCGCCATCGGCACGCCGGCACGCTCGGCCACGGCCAGCTCGCCGCCGGAGCACACGTCGAGGTTGAGCCCCTCCTCGAGCGATCCACCGCGCGACCGTCGTGCAGAGGAAGGCCTTGCCGGCGTAGAAGACGTCCCAGTCGGCGAAGCCCTCGTGGAAGGCGCGGGCCCGGGATCGGAAGTCCGCCTCGTCGAGGACGTACGCCGGCGAGCCGTGCTCGGCCACCAGGTCGGTCAGCCGGACCCCGCCGACCTCCAGGACGCCGTCGGCCTTCAGCGCCGTCTGCGACCACAGGTGCGGCACCAGCGCGTTGACGTCGTCGGGCTCGCGCAGCCACGCCGGGCCGCGCACCGGGACCACCGCGTGGGCCCACCCCGCCTCGTGCGCACGCATGCCGGCGTCCTACATCCGCTCGGGGGCCGAGACCCCGAGCAGGCCGAGGCCGTTGGCCAGCACGATCCGGGTGGCGTCGACGAGCACGAGCCGCGCGCGGTGCAGGTCGCCCGGCTCCTCGTCGCCCATCGGCAGCACGCGGCAGCTGTCGTAGAAGCGGTGGTACGACGCGGCGGTGTCCTCGAGGTAGCGCGCCACCCGGTGCGGCTCGCGCAGCTGGGCCGCTGCCGCGACGACGCGTGGGAACTCCGCCAGCGCCCGCAGCAGCTCGCCCTCCTTCTCGTGGGTCAGCAGGTCGGTGACCTCGGCGCCGCCGGGGGCGATCCCGAGGTCGGCAGCGTTGCGCAGGATCGAGGCCACGCGCGCGTGGGCGTACTGCACGTAGAAGACCGGGTTGTCGCTCGCCTGCTTGGCCCAGAGGTCGAGGTCGAGGTCGATCGTGGAGTCGGTGTTGTAGCGGGCCAGGGCGTAGCGCGCCGCGTCGTTCCCGATGGCGTCGACGAGGTCGTCGATGGTGAGCACGGTGCCGGCGCGCTTGGACATGCGCAGCGGCCGGCCGTCGCGGACCAGGTTGACCATCTGCCCGATCAGGATCTCGAGGTTCACGTGGGGGGTGTCGCCGAAGGCGGCGCACATCGCCATCATCCGGGCGACGTAGCCGTGGTGGTCGGCGCCCAGCATGATGAAGCAGCGGTCGAAGCCCCGCTCCCGCTTGTCGAGGTAGTAGGCCAGGTCGCCGGAGAGGTACGCCGGCTCCCCGTTGGACCGGATGATGACGCGGTCCTTGTCGTCGCCGTACTGCTCGGTGCGGAGCCAGAGCGCGTCGTCCTGCTCGTAGACGTTGCCGATCTCGCGGAGCCGTTGGATGGCCCGGTCGACGGCGCCGGTCTCGTGCAGGGTGTTCTCGTGGAAGTAGACGTCGAAGTCGACGCCGAACGCGTGCAGGCTCTCCTTGATCTCCGCGAACATCATCTCGACGCCCTCGGAGCGGAAGACCTCCTGCGCCTCGTCGTCGGGCAGCGACAGCGCGTCCGGCCGCTTCTCGAGCACGGCCGTGGCGATCTCGGCGATGTAGTCGCCGCCGTACCCGTCTTCGGGCACCGGCTCGCCCTTCGCGCTGGCGAGCAGCGAGCGGGCGTAGCGGTCGATCTGCGCACCGTGGTCGTTGAAGTAGTACTCCCGGGTGACCTGGGCCCCGGTCATCTCGAAGATCCGGCCGAGGGAGTCGCCCACCGCGGCCCAGCGGACGCCGCCGATGTGGATGGGGCCGGTGGGGTTGGCGGAGACGAACTCGAGGTTGATCTTCTCCCCGGCGAACTCCGCCGAGGAGCCGTAGCCGTCTCCCGCGGCGACGATGTCGGCCGCGACCCGGCCCTGCGCACCGGCCGCGATCGTGATGTTGAGGAAGCCGGGGCCGGCGATGCCGACCTTCTCGATGCCCTCGTCGGCAGCCAGCTCCTCGGCCAGCAGACCGGCCAGCGCCCGCGGGTTGCCCAGGCTCGACCTCTTGCCCAGCTGGAGCGCGACGTTGGTGGCGTAGTCGCCGTGCTCGCGCTGGCGCGGGCGCTCGACGGTGACCGTGGTCGGGACCCCGTCGGGCAGCGTCACGGCGCCGCGCTCGACCAGCGAGGTCAGGGCGGCCACGACGAGGGTGGAGAGCTGCTCGGGCGTCACCGCGCAAGCGTATCGGCGTGCACGTACCGCCACGGACGTCATCAGGATCGTGGCTTGGAGGCCACGATTCGTATGACGTAGCGCCGCTGCGATAACCTCGTCGCCGGCCATCAGGCCCCTGTAGCTCAGGGGATAGAGCACCGCCCTCCGGAGGCGGGAGCGCAGGTTCGAATCCTGCCAGGGGCGCCAGAACGCGCAGCAGCAGCCAGGACGTCATACGTCCTGGCTGCTATGACGACCAGGACGTATGACGTCCCGCGGGGGTCAGCCGGCGAAGTCCTGTGTGACGTAGAGCCGGCCGGTGCCGGTGGAGCGCCAGGAGCCGACGCCGAGCACGCTGTAGCGCGGGTTCAGCAGGTTGTGGCGGTGCCCCGGAGAGTGCATCCACATCTGCACCACCCGGTAGGCGCTCATCGACCCGGTGCCGTAGGCGATGTTCTCGGCGGCCGCCTGCCGGTGGCAGCGTCGCAGCACCCGGCGCAGGTGCTGGTGCTTGAAGACGTCGCGGGCGGCCATCCGGGCGTCCCAGCGCTCGGCGAACCGGTCCACGCAGCCACCGGCCCTCAGCGGGCGGGCGCCGTGCTGCCGGCGGGCGACGTTGCTCCAGTACAGGACCTGCGCGTCGTAGGACGACGGCACCGCACGCACCTGCCGGGCGGTAGCTGTGCGTGGTGGCCTCGGCGGGCGACAGGGTCGCGACCGGGACGAGGAGAAGCCCGAGGACCAGGGCGGCGACGGCGGAGACGAGGCGGCGGGTGCGCATGAGCGGGTGGCCCTTCGTTGCGGTCCCCCCGACCTGACAAAGACCAATCCAATATGCCGCTCTTATTGGTATTTGTCACGTTAACGACGGGGCCGGCGAGTCGCCCGCCCGAAGCCGGGGTATCCAATCCCCCGTCCGCAGGTGTTCAAACCTCCTCCATGGAGGCACGTGCCGCCTGCGGCCGGGTACCGGTGCTGGCCTGCGGTTCTCGTGCACGGGGGTCTAGCCTTGACACGTCATCGAACTGAGCGCGTGGAAGAGGCGAGATCGGCTGTGCCGGAGTCAACCGAAGACAGCTCACTGTCCGGGTTCGGAGCCAACGAATGGCTCGTTGACGAGATGTACGAGAAGTACGTGCAGGACCCGAACAGCGTCGACAAGGTCTGGTGGGACTTCTTCGGGCGGAGCCAGCAGCGCACCGAGCTCGACCAGCCGCTCCGCCGAGGCGTCAGCGGGCTCGAGCAACGGGTCGGCCGGCACCGCGGTGAAGGAGTCGACCGGGGCCCCCAAGCGCCGCCCGTCCGGCCACGGCGGCGCGACCAGGACCGAGCAGCCCGAAAAGACCGATAAGGCCGAGCAGCCCGAGAGGCCGAGCAGCCGACGACGAGAGAAGACCGCCGTGAAGGCGACCGACAAGCCCCAGGAGAAGGCCGAGCAGAAGGTGGCGGACAAGACGGCGAAGAAGACCGCGAGACAGCGCCGCCGAGGGCAAGGCCACGTCGAAGGAGGCCGAGCGCCCCTCGGAGTCCGAGGCGACCCAGGAGCCCACCTACACCGTGCTGCGGGGAGCACCCGCACGCACTGTCGCCAACATGGACGCGAGCCTGAGCGTTCCGACGGCGACCAGCGTGCGGTCGGTGCCGGTCAAGCTGCTCTGGGACAACCGGATCGTCATCAACAACCACCTCGCCCGTGCCCGCGGCGGCAAGGTCTCCTTCACCCACCTGATCGGCTTTGCGCTGGTCAAGGCGCTGAAGTCGATCCCCGAGATGAACGTCGGCTTCGAGGTCAAGGACGGCAGGCCGAACCTGGTCACGCCCGGCCACATCAACCTCGGCCTGGCCATCGACCTGCCCAAGGACGACGGCACCCGGCAGCTGCTGGTGCCGAGCATCAAGGGCACCGAGGAGATGGACTTCGCGCAGTTCTGGACGGCGTACGAGGAGCGTGATCCGCAAGGCGCGCGGCGGCAAGCTCCAGGTCTCCGACTTCGCCGGTACGACGATCAGCCTGACCAACCCCGGCACCATCGGCACCAACCACTCGGTACCGCGGCTGATGACGGGCCAGGGAGCGATCATCGGCGTCGGGTCGATGGACTTCCCACCTGAGTTCCAGGGCGCCTCCGACGAGACGATCACCCGCAACGCGATCAGCAAGATCATGACGCTGACCTCGACCTACGACCACCGGGTGATCCAGGGCGCGCTGAGCGGTGAGTTCCTGCGCAAGATGCACCAGCTGCTGCTGGGCGAGGACCACTTCTACGACGAGGTGTTCCGCTCGCTGCGGATCCCCTACGAGCCGATCCGCTGGTCCGCCGACATCTCCACCAGCCACGACGACGAGATCAGCAAGCAGGCACGCATCCTCGAGCTGATCCACGCCTACCGCGTGCGCGGCCACATGATGGCCGACACCGACCCGCTCGAGTACAAGCAGCGCAGCCACCCCGACCTCGAGGTGGAGTCCCACGGCCTGACCCTGTGGGACCTCGAGCGCGAGTTCGCGACCGGATCGTTCGGCGGCGAGCGGCGGTTCATGAAGATGCGCTCGATCCTCGGCATCCTGCGCGACTCCTACTGCCGCACCGTCGGCATCGAGTACATGCACATCCAGGACCCCGAGCAGCGCCGGTGGATCCAGGAGCGCGTCGAGCAGCCGCACCAGAAGCCGCCGCGCGAGGAGCAGCTGCGGATCCTGCTCAAGCTCAACCAGGCCGAGGCGTTCGAGACCTTCCTGCAGACCAAGTTCGTCGGCCAGAAGCGGTTCAGCCTCGAGGGCGGCGAGACGACGGTGCCCGCTCATCGACGAGATCTGCGAGGCCGCGGCCGAGGCCGGGCTCGACGAGGTCACGATGGGGATGGCGCACCGCGGCCGGCTCAACGTGCTGGCCAACATCGTGGGCAAGAGCTACGGCCAGATCTTCCGCGAGTTCGAGGGCAACATCGACCCGCGCACGGTCCAGGGCTCCGGCGACGTGAAGTACCACCTCGGCGCCGAGGGCGAGTTCCTCGCCGACTCCGGCGACAAGATCAAGGTCTCGGTCGCCGCGAACCCCTCCCACCTCGAGGCCGTCGACCCGGTGCTCGAGGGCATCGCCCGGGCCAAGCAGGACGTGCTGAACCAGGGCGAGAAGTTCCCGGTGCTGCCGATGCTCGTGCACGGCGATGCCGCGTTCGCCGGGCAGGGCGTGGTCGCGGAGACGCTCAACCTCTCCCAGCTGCGCGGCTACCGCACCGGCGGCACCATCCACGTGATCGTCAACAACCAGGTCGGCTTCACCACCTCGCCGGCGGCCTCGCGCTCCTCGCTCTACTGCACCGACGTCGCCCGGATGGTGCAGGCGCCGATCTTCCACGTCAACGGCGACGACCCCGAGGCCTGCATCCGGGTGGCCCGGCTGGCCTTCGAGTACCGCCAGGCGTTCAACAAGGACGTCGTCATCGACCTCGTCTGCTACCGCCGTCGCGGCCACAACGAGGGCGACGACCCGTCGTACACCCAGCCGCTGATGTACGACCTGATCGAGCAGAAGCGCTCGGTGCGCAAGCTCTACACCGAGTCGCTGATCGGTCGCGGCGACATCACGCTCGAAGAGGCCGAGCAGGTCCTGCGCGACTACCAGCAGCAGCTGGAGCGGGTCTTCACCGAGGTGCGCGAGGCGACCGGGGCGCCGTCGACAGCTGGACGACCGTGCCCGACTACCCGGAGAAGCGCCACGAGGACTTCACCACAGCGATCTCGCGGGAGACCCTCAAGCGGATCGCGGACTCCTACGTCAGCACGCCCGACGGCTTCACCGTGCACCCGAAGGTGCTGCCGCAGCTGCAGCGTCGTGCTGCGGCGATGACCGACGGGCCCATCGACTGGGGAGCCGGCGAGATCCTCGCCTTCGGCTCGCTGCTGATGGACGGCCGCCCGGTGCGTCTGTCGGGCCAGGACTCGCGGCGGGGCACCTTCGCCAGCCGGTTCGCCACGATCATCGACCGGCACAACGCCAACGAGTGGACACCGCTGGCCAACCTCAGCGAGGACCAGTCGAGCTTCTACGTCTACGACTCGCTGCTCTCCGAGTACGCCGCCCTCGGGTTCGAGTACGGCTACTCGGTGGCCCGGCCCGACACGCTCGTGGCCTGGGAGGCGCAGTTCGGCGACTTCGTCAACGGCGCGCAGACGGTGATCGACGAGTTCATCACCGCCAGCCACACCAAGTGGGGGCAGTCCTCGGGCGTCGTACTCCTGCTGCCGCACGGGTACGAGGGCCAGGGCCCTGACCACTCCTCGGCACGCATCGAGCGCTTCCTGCAGATGTGCGCCGACGAGGCGTTCGTGGTCGCCCAGCCCTCGACCCCCGCGAGCTACTTCCACCTGCTGCGCAAGCACACGCTCGGCGACGAGCACCGGCCCATGGTCGTGTTCACGCCGAAGTCGATGCTGCGCCGCAAGG
>CAVWML010000030.1:0-10570 GCA_963756045.1 uncultured Actinomycetota bacterium | reverse complement strand
CGCGGGTCGCTACGTTGCCGCCGACGATCTCGACGTGCCGCGTGGCGGGGTCGTCCTTGAGCCGGCGCACCATGTCGAGCAGGAGGCGGGCGTGCCCATGCGCGGTGTCGACCACGAGCACGTCGACCCCGGCGTCGACCAGCGTCGTGGCGCGCTGCCACGCCTCGCCGAAGTAGCCGACGGCCGCGCCCACGAGCAGCCGGCCGTGGGCGTCGTTGGAGGCCATCGGGAACTGCTCGGAGCTTCACGAAGTCCTTGACGGTGATCAGCCCGGCGAGCCGGCCGTCCTCGTCGACGATCGGCAACCGCTCGCGCTTGTGCTTGCGCAGCAGGGCGGTGGCGTCGTCGCGGGAGATGCCGACCGGCGCGGTGATCAGCGGCATCGGGGTCATCACCTCGTCGACCTTGGTGGAGGCCCACTCCGCTACCGGGGTAAGCGCAGGTCGCGGTTGGTGATGATGCCGAGGAGGCGGTCGTCGACGTCGACGACGGGGAGCCCGGAGACGCGGTACTCACCGCAGATCTGGTCGAGCTCCTCGAGCGTCTTGTCGGGGGTGATCGTCACCGGGTTGGAGATCATGCCGGTCTGGGTCCGCTTCACCAGGTCGACCTGGTAGGCCTGGTCCTCGATCGACAGGTTGCGGTGCAGGATGCCGATGCCGCCCTGGCGTGCCATCGCGATGGCCATCCGCGACTCGGTGACGGTGTCCATCGCGCTGGAGATCAGCGGGGTGCGCAGGGAGATGTTGCGGGTCAGGCGGGTGTCCGTGTCGACCTCGCTGGGGATCACGTCGGTCTCGCCGGGCAGCAGCAGGACGTCGTCGTAGGTCAGCCCCAGAGCGGCGAACTTGTCGGGGACCTCAGCCGTCATGGACCGAGTCTAACGGCGCCGTACGACGGCTCAGCGCACCCGGGCGGCGGGTCCGGCGGCCGAGACGCGGGCCTGCACCATCCCGTCCACGGACTTCATCCGCGCGCGGACACCGGCGTGCAGCAGCCAGGTCACGAAGCCCTCGTCGCCGGCGGGCGCGGCGAGCACCAGCTCGTCGATGCCGCCCGACGCCGCCAGCTGTCACCGCGTGGGTCAGCAGGGCCGTGCCGATGCCGAGCCGCCGCCAGGCGGGCGCGACCTCGACGGTCAGGTCGTGCTGGCCGTCGAACGACGCAGCGCCGACGACGTGGCCTCCGATGCGGGCGAGGACGCCGTTGCCGGTCTCGTCGTACTCCACGCTGTCCGAGTGCTGCGGCCCCGAGGCACCGACACCCTCGGCCAGCGACCGGAGCGCCTCGGCACGGGAGTGCTCGGTGGCGCTCCACTTCTCCGGGTGCGGCCCGAGCAGCTTGTCGAGCAGGGCGGGGAGCAGCTCCGGGTCGGCGACGACGTCCTGCGCAGCAGCCAGCCACCGGGTGGGCTGGTCGATCAGGTCGTGAGTGGTGCAGGGTTCGACGCTCACCTCGTCCCCGCCTGCACCACTCACGAGATCGGCGACCGCCTTGGCGGTCCAGTCCTCGGGAGCGCTGATCACCAGCTCGTCGGTGACGCGGCCCAGGTCGGGAAAGATCTGCAGCCCGAGGATGTTGAGGCCGGCCTCACCGCAGCGCGCAGCGAGCAGGGCCAACGCCCCGGGTCGCTCGTGCAGCGAGGCACGGACTCGGTAGAACATGGCGTCACTGTGACGGGAGCGTGTTGCACCAGCGCTGCGCTTGTGTTTCGCGCAGGTGACAGGAGACTGGACGGATGGCTGCCGGTCCGGCTGCGCGGAAGCGGCTGGCCGCCGCGTTCGAGGCGGTCCCGCGGCGGGACTTCCTGCCCCGCGGGTCGCGGCACCGGGCGTCGTACGACGGGCCGATCCCGATCGGGAAGGGCCAGACCAGCTCACAGCCTCGCGCCGTCCGCTCGATGCTGGCGCTGCTGGAGGTCGAACCGGGTCACCGAGTCCTCGACGTGGGCGCCGGGTCGGGCTGGACGACGGCGCTGCTGGCCCACCTGACCGGACCGCAGGGAGTCGTCGTGGGTGTCGAGCTCGAGCCCCGGCTGACGGAGTTCGGTGCCGGCAACGTGGCGGCGACCGGGTTCGGCTGGGCCTCGGTCCGGCAGGCCGAGCCGGGGGTGCTGGGGGTGCCGGAGGAGGCGCCGTACGACCGGATCCTGGTCTCCGCGAACGCGACCTCGCTGCCCGACGAGCTGGTGGACCAGCTCGGCGCGGGTGGCCGGATGGTCGTCCCGGTGAGCAGCACGATGCTGCTGGTCGAGCGCCGCGGCGACCGGGTGCGCACCTCCGAGCACGGCGCCTACCGGTTCGTGCCCCTGCGCCAAGGCTGAGGGCCGCCTACGATCGCGGCATGGCCGAGTGGTTGTACCTCATCCATCCCCCGCGCGAGGACTTCGTCGAGACGATCACCCCCGACGAGATCGCGATCATGCAGGAGCACTCCGAGAACCTCGCCCGGATGCTGGCCGACGGCGTGCTGATCCTCGCCGGGCCGACGTACGGGCGGGACAACATCGGGGTCGCGGTCATCGAGGCGCCCGACGAGGACGCCGCCCGCGCGATCATGATGCGCGACCCGGCCGTCACCTCGGGCCTGATGGAGCCCGAGCTCAGGGAGATGCGGGTCGGCTTCCTGCGCGGCCGCGACTGACCCCGCGGCTCACACCGCGATCGAGAGCAGCAGCACGAAGACCAGGCCGCTGACCGAGAGCACCGTCTCCATCAGCGACCACGACTTGATCGTCTGGCCGACGCTGAGGCCGAAGTACTCCTTGACCAGCCAGAAGCCGGCGTCGTTGACGTGGGAGAAGAACACCGAGCCGGAACCCACGGCCAGCACGACGAGGGAGACCTCCGACGGCGCCAGCCCGCCGACCAGCCCGACCATCAGGCCCGACGCGGTGATCGTGGCGATGGTGGCGGATCCCGTCGCGAGGCGGATCAGCACGGCCAGCACCCAGGCGAGCAGGATGACCGAGACGTTGGCGCCCTTGGCCCAGTCGGCGAGGACCGTGCCGATGCCGGTGTCGATCAGCACCTGCTTGAAGCCACCGCCGGCGCCGACGATCAGGAAGATCCCCGCGATCGGTGGCAGCGCATCGGCGACAGATGAGCTGATCTCGGCACGGGCCATCCCCGAGCCGCGGCCGAAGGTGAACATCGCCACCACGACCGCCACCAGCAGCGCGATGAACGGGTTGCCGATGATGTCGAAGAACTGCTGGACGCGGTCCTTGTCGTCGTCGATGACGATGTCGGCGATCGCCTTGGCCATCATCAACACGACGGGCAGCAGCACCGTCGCCAGGGTGATCCCGAAGGCCGGGCGACGGTCCAGCTCCCGCTCGCCCTCGCGTCTGTCGAAGATGTGCGGCGGCTCGACGTCGACCCAGCGCCCGGCCACCTTCCCGAACAGCGGACCGGCGACGATCACCGTGGGGATGGCGACGATCACGCCGAAGATCAGGGTCCGGCCGAGGTCTGCGTGCAGGGTGTCGATCGCCAGCAACGGGCCGGGGTGCGGCGGCACCAGGCCGTGCATCGCCGACAGGCCGGCCAGCGTGGGGATGCCGATCGTGATGATCGAGACCTCCGAGCGCCGGGCCACCATGTAGATGACCGGCATCAGCATGACCAGCCCGATCTCGAAGAACATCGGCAGCCCGATCAGCGCGCCGACGCCGGCCATCGCCCACGGCAGCGCCGCCTTGGAGGCCCTGCCGACGATCGTGTCGACGATCTGGTCGGCACCGCCGGAGTCGGCGAGCAGCTTGGCGAACATGGCGCCCAGCGCGACCAGGGCCCCCACCGACGCGGCCGTCGTACCGAAGCCGGTGGAGAAGCTGAGGATGACGTCGTTGAGGTTCTGCCCGGCGATGAGGCCGACCGTGAGTGCGCCGAAGATCAGCGCCAGGAACGGGTGCACCTTGAGCCAGGTGATCAGCACGACGATCACGGCGATGCCGACCAGTGCGGCAGTGACGAGCTGCCAGCCTGCGGCCACAGGCGCGGTCAGGTCCGTGGTGGCGAGTGGGATCACCGAGGTCACCTCTCCGGGTCGGGGTGCTGGTCGACGTACCCCTGGACGATGGCATCGATGCCCTGGTCGACGTCGATGACCACGCCGTGCTCGTCGGGGGCCAGTGGCTCGAGGGTCGCGAACTGGGAGTCCAGCAGCGAGGACGGCATGAAGTGGCCGGGCCGGCTCGCCTGCCGCCGGGCGATCACCTCGCGGGTGCCGTGCAGGTGCACGAGCTCGACCCGGGGAGCGTGCTGCCGGAGCTGGTCACGGTAGCTGCGCTTGAGCGCCGAGCAGCTCATCACGCCGCCCTCGGAGTCGTGCTGGGCGAGCCACTCCCCGACGGCGTCGAGCCACGGGCGGCGGTCGTCGTCGTCCAGCGCGTGCCCGGCCGTCATCTTCGCGATGTTGGCCTCGGGGTGGAAGTCGTCGGCGTCCGCGAACGGCACGCCGAGCCGCTGCGCGAGCGCCGCCCCGACCGTCGACTTGCCGGACCCGGAGACACCCATCACCACGACGAGCGGGGGTGGGGTCATCTGTCCTCCCGAGTTCGGTGGTGGCCGCGGGCTGGGCGCGGGCCACTGGCTGGGTCAGTTTCCTGTGTTAACACACCAAACTGCCCCTTCACACAGCTTGCAACCTGTGTGAAGAGGCAGTTTGGGTTCTTAACCTGGGAAACCGACCCGGTCGAGTGGGCTCAGTGGCCGTGACCGTGCCCGTGACCGGCGGCGGCGGGCTCCTCCTCCTCGGGGGCCTCGACCACCAGGGTCTCGGTGGTCAGCAGCATGCCGGCGATCGAGCTGGCGTTGATCAGCGCCGACTTGGTCACCTTGACCGGGTCGAGCACGCCCTGGGGAACCAGGTCGCCGTACTCGCCGGTGGCGGCGTTGAAGCCGTTGCCGACGCCGAGCTCGCGCACCTTGGCGACGACCACGGCGCCCTCGTTGCCGCCGTTCTCGGCGATCCAGCGCAGCGGCTGGTCGGCGGCCAGGCGGACGATGCGGACACCGGTGGCCTCGTCGCCGGTCAGGCCGAGGCCGTCGTCGAGGACGGAGACCGCGTGCACGAGGGCGGAGCCGCCGCCGGCGACGATGCCCTCCTCGATCGCGGCGCGCGTCGCGGAGACGGCGTCCTCGATGCGGTGCTTCTTCTCCTTCAGCTCCACCTCGGTGGCGGCGCCGACCTTGACCACGCAGACACCGCCGGCGAGCTTCGCGAGGCGCTCCTGGAGCTTCTCGCGGTCCCAGTCGGAGTCGGTGTTCTCGATCTCGGCCTTGATCTGGTTGACCCGGCCGGTGACCTCCTCGGGCTTGCCGCCACCCTCGACGATCGTGGTGTTGTCCTTGGTGACCACGACGCGACGGGCGGTGCCGAGCACGTCGAGACCGACCTGGTCGAGCTTGAGGCCGACCTCGGGCGAGACGACCTGACCACCGGTCAGCGTCGCGATGTCCTGCATCATCGACTTGCGGCGGTCACCGAAGGCCGGGCTCTTGACCGCGACGGCGTTGAAGGTGCCGCGGATCTTGTTGACGACCAGCGTGGAGAGCGCCTCGCCCTCGACGTCCTCGGAGAGGATGAAGAGCGGCTTGCCGGCGGCGATGACCTTCTCGAGCACGGGCAGCAGCTCGGAGATCGCCGAGATCTTGCCCTGGTTCAGCAGGATGAAGGGGTCGTCGAGGACGGCCTCCATCGACTCCTGGTCGGTGACGAAGTACGGCGAGAGGTAGCCCTTGTCGAACTGCATCCCCTCGGTGAACTCCAGCTCGGTGCCCATGGTGTTGGACTCCTCGACGGTGATCACGCCGTCCTTGCCGACCTTGTCGAAGGCCTGGGCCAGCAGGTCGCCGATGACCTCGTCGCGGCTCGAGACGGTCGCGACGGCGGCCATGTCGGCACGGTCGTCGACGTCGCGCGCGGCGGCGGAGAGCGCGTCGGTGACAGCGGCGGTCGCCTTGTCCATGCCGCGCTTGAGCGACATCGGGTTGGCGCCGGCGGCCACGGCGCGCAGGCCCTCGTGGACCATCGCCTGGGCCAGCACCGTCGCCGTCGTCGTGCCGTCGCCGGCCACGTCGTTGGTCTTGGTGGCGACCTCCTTGGTCAGCTGGGCACCGAGGTTCTCGAACGGGTCGTCCAGCTCGACCTCACGCGCGACGGTGACACCGTCGTTGGTGATCGTGGGCGCACCCCACTTCTTGTCGAGGACGACGTAGCGGCCGCGGGGGCCGAGCGTCACCTTGACAGCGTTGGCGAGCTTGTCCACGCCGCGCTCGAGGCTGCGGCGGGCGTCCTCGTCGAACTCCAGGATCTTGGGCATGCAGTTACTCCTCTAGAAAGCAGTCGAGTGCCCACGTGGACGCCGGGGCAGCCACCTGAGCACTCGAGATGCGGGACGGATCAGGAAACGACGGCGAGGACGTCGCGGGCGGAGAGGATGAGGTACTCCTCGCCGGCGTACTTGACCTCGGTACCGCCGTACTTGCTGTAGATCACCTTGTCGCCGACGTTGACGTCGAGCGGGACGCGGTTGCCGTTGTCGTCGATGCGGCCGGGGCCGGTGGCCAGGACCTCGCCCTCCTGGGGCTTCTCCTTGGCGGTGTCCGGGATGACCAGGCCGGACGCCGTGGTCTGCTCGGCGTCCAGGGGCTGCACGACGATCCGGTCCTCGAGGGGCTTGATGTTGACCGACACGATTGTCGACCTCCAGTTTCTGGACAGTTGGGGTGGGTGTTGCTTCGAAGTCGTTGGCACACTCACCGGGAGAGTGCCAATCAGAAAACTAGCACTCAGACCCAGCGAGTGCCAGCGAGGGTACGGAGCAGTGCGGCCGTCCCTGCGAGGATGCCCGGGTGGAGCTCGAGGACGTCGGCTGGCTGCTCACCGACGAGGGGCAACGGCTGCTCGAGCAGGCGGTCGAGGTGGCGCAGGAGGATCCGCTGCGCGCGCAGGAGCGGTTGCGCCGGTCGGGCTCCCCCTCGCACGTCGCGGCAGCGCTGACCCAGGTCGACCTGCGGCAGCGGGCCGAGGCCAAGTTCGGGGCGCTGGCAGGGCGGATGTACTTCACCCGCGAGGGCCTCGAGCAGGCCACCCGGCTGCCGGTGGCCGAGCACCGGGCGGCCCGGATCACCGCTGCCGGACTGCGGACGGTGGTCGACCTCGGCTGTGGCATCGGCGGCGACCTGGTCGCGTTCGCGCGCTCCGGGCTGACCGCGGCGGGCGTCGACCTCGACCCCGTGCGGGTGGCCGTGGCGGAGGCCAACCTGGCCGCCCTCTCGCTCGGCGGCGCGGTGACGGTCGCCGACGCCGGCGAGGTCGACACGGCACCCTTCGACGTCGCCTTCGCCGACCCTGCCCGTCGTACGGCGCGCGGCCGCACCTTCGACCCCGCCGACTTCGCTCCACCGTGGCCCTTCGTCGAGCGCCTGCTCGGCCGCGACGCGTGCGTGAAGCTGGCACCCGGCCTGCCCCACGAGCTCGTGCCGGACGGCGTCGAGGCCGAGTGGGTCAGCGACCACCGCGAGGTCAAGGAGGCGGTGCTGTGGTCAGGTCGGCTGGCGACGGCTCGTCGGCGCGCGACGGTGATCGGCGACGGCGGGCTGGCCACCCTGACCGAGGAGGACGACCCGTACGACGGGCAGCCACCACCGACCGGAGCCCTCGGCGCCTTCCTCTACGAGCCCGACGGGGCGGTCATCCGCGCCAGCCTGGTGACCGCGGTCGCTGCTGGTGTGGGCGGGCGTCTGCTGGACGAGCACATCGCCTACGTCGCCTCCGACCAGGCCTTCCGGTCGCCGTTCGCGCGCTCCTACCGGGTGCTGGAGGAGGTGCCGTTCCGCGAGAAGCAGCTGCGTGCGGCCCTGCGCGAGCGAGGGATCGGCCGGCTCACCATCAAGAAGCGGGGTGTCTCCGTGGTCCCCGACGAGCTGCGCAAGCGGCTCTCCCTGCGCGGTGAGAGGGAGAGCACCCTCGTGCTGACCAGGGTGGCCGGCCGTGGCGCCGCGCTGCTCGTGGAACCCCTCCAGGAGGGCTGAGGCATCAGCGAGTTCCCCCACGAGCGGCCGCCGGGCGCGGAGGCGGCGGAGGTCGACGCGGCGGCCGACCACCGGCGCTGGGTGGCGCTGCTGGTCTGCTGCAGCGCGCTGTTCATGACCCTGCTCGACGTGAGCGTCACCAACGTGGCTCTTCCCGCGATCGGCGACGCCACCGGCGCCGGCTCCTCCGAGCTGCAGTGGGTGGTCAGCGGCTACACGCTCGCGTTCGGGTTGGTGCCCGTCCTCGCCGGGCGGCTCGGCGACGACCACGGCAGGCGCCGGATGTTCCAGATCGGCATCGCCGGCTTCGCCGTGACCAGCGCCCTCTCCGGGCTCGCGCCGACCGCCTCCGTGCTGATCGCCATGCGGGTGCTGCAGGGCCTGTTCGGCGGCCTCGTCAACCCGCAGGTCTCCGGGCTCGTGCAGCAGATGTTCCGCGGCGACGAGCGCGGCCGGGCCTTCGGCGCGCTGGGTACGACGGTCGGGCTGGGTACGGCGCTGGGACCGCTGGTGGGTGGCTCCCTGATCGCTCTCGGTGGGCCCGACCTCGGCTGGCGGCTGGTCTTCTTCGTCAACGTGCCGGTCGGCCTGGTCGTGATCGCGCTGGCTCGTCGCTACCTGCCGGACGCGCCGCCGGTGGGCCGGCACCGGCTCGACGTGATCGGCTCGGCGATGCTGGGCTCGGCCACCTTCTGCGTCCTCTTCGCCTCGGTGGAGTACCGCAGCATCGGCCCGCGCGTCGTGCTTCTCGCCCTGCCCGCCGCCGCGCTGCTCGTCATGTTCTACCTGCGCGAGCGACGACTGACCCGCGAGCGCAAGGACCCCCTCGTCGACCTGCGGCTGTTCCGGCGGCCGTCGTACACCGCGGGTGTGCTGGTCGCCCTCGCCTTCTTCCCCGCGACGGCCGGCCTGCCGCTCGTCCTGGCGCTCTACTTCCAGCGCGGCCTGGGCTACAGCGCCCTCGACTCCGCCCTCGGCGTCACCGCCTTCGCGGCGGGCAGCGCGATCGCCGCCCAGACCGCCGGCCGCTTCGTCAGCCGGATCGGCCGCCCGCTCGTCGTCGGCGCCTGCCTGGTCTTCGGACTCGGTGCGCTCTCGATGGCGCTGGTCGCGCGGGCGGTGCCCGTCGAGCACGCCACCCTCGCGCTGGCCGGCCCCCTGTTCCTGATGGGCCTGGGCACCGGCGGGCTGATCACCCCCAACCAGGCGCTGACCCTGATGGACGTCGACCCGGTGGTCGGCAGCACGGCCGGGGGTGTCCTGCAGACCGCGCAGCGGGTCGGCCTGGCGATCGGCCAGGCGGTGATCGGCTCGGTCTTCTTCGCCGCCGTCGTGGGCACCGGCCCCGCCGCCTACGCCCACGCCCTCGGCGCCGCCGTCACCGCCGCGCTCGGCTTCGTGGCGGTGGCGACGGTCATCGCCGTGCTCGAGGTCGTGCGACAACGGCGGGCGGCGTGACCGCTCGCTCGCAGGCCGCTGCGACTGACCCTCGGGCTGATGCTGCTCGCCCCGATCGTGGGCGAGTACCTCCTCGGCAACACCCCCATCTCCCAGATCGGCGCCCTGCTCCTCTACCTCCCGCTCTACGGCGCCGGGGCCGTCGTGGTGCGCGAGTGCGGTCGACGGCTCGGAGGCTGGCCGACCATCGCACTCTTCGCGGCGGCGTACGCACTCATCGAGGAGGGGCCGGTCGACCAGATGGTCTTCAACCCCGGGTACCTCGGGCTCGGCTCGTTCGACGGGTACGGCGAGGTGCCGGGACTCGGGATCAGCGGGACGCTCGTCCTCTACAGCCTGGCGCTGCACACGGTGTGGAGCATCTGCGTGCCGATCGCCATCGTCGAGTCGTTCGACCCGACCCCGCGCGAGCCCTGGCTCGGCCGCCGCGGGCTCGCCACCGTCGTGGCGGTCTTCGTCGGCGGGTGCGGTGCCCTCGCCGTCCTGCAGGCGACCGACCAGGACTTCGTGGGGACACCGGTGCAGTTCGTCGTCTCCGCGATCGTCATCGCGGGACTGGTCCTCGCCGGGGTCCTCGTCGGACGTCGACCCGCGCGGTCGCGCGTCCCCGGCGACCCGCCTCGGCCGGCCCTCGTCGGGCTCGCGGCCTTCGTGCTGACCAGTGCCTACTGGTTCGGCAGCGGCGTGCCGGGCCTGCTGCTGCAGACGGCGTGGCTGGCCCTCGCGGTGGTGGTGGGAGTCGTCGCACTCCGCCGCTGGTCCCGGCGTGCCGGCTGGGGCGGCCGGCACGCGCTCGCGGCGGCGGCCGGCGCCACGGCGACGTACGCGCTCTGGTTCGGGCCGGTCCAGGCCGTCGAGGCGGGCACGGGCGCCGACGAGATCGCGATCGGCGCGATCGTGTTCGGGGTGCTCGTGCTGGGCGTCCTGTACGCCGGCGCCCAGTCGCTCCGGGCGCGGCTACGGTCAGGGCCGTGAGCAACGACCACAGCGAGATCGCGGAGGTCGTCAGCACGTTCTTCGCCGCCTTCACCTCGGGCTCCGACGTGGAGGCACGCCTCGACGGACTGCGC
>CAVWML010000029.1:0-79703 GCA_963756045.1 uncultured Actinomycetota bacterium | reverse complement strand
CGCCCCGCTCGCGATGAACCCACCGCCGGCGACGGTCGCGAGGCCACCTCCGGGCCGTCGGACCACCGGGACGCCGAAGAACGCGGCCGGCAGCGGCTCGAAGCTGCGGTAGTGGTCGAACAGCCCGGGCACCAGCAGCCCGGACCCTGCGGCCACCTCGGTGACCCGTGGGTCGGCGACGGTCGACTCGACGCTGCCGGAGCCCCCGGCGTTGCGAACTCGAGGTCGGCGACCGCGGCGATGGCGCGGGCGATCTCCTCACGGCGGGTCTGGAGTGGGTGACCGAGGCCGACTTGAGCCGGCGCACGATCGCCGAACGGGTACGCCGCCCGGGGACCGCGTCGGGCACACCGGCCACCTGACCCTCATAGGTCATCACGCCCACGAGCCGGTGGCCGCGGCCGACGATGTCGCGGGCGAAGGCGACGATCTGCTCGGCGTCGTAGAGCGGCGAGCGCTTCGGCCCCACGTGCTGCTGGGCAGCGCCCCGGCGAAGGTGAGCCCGGCGTCGATGTCGATCGCGACCCGGGCGGGGGCGGCAGACCCGCCGACTGGACGCGCCTCCTCGATCAGCCGCAGGTGGGCCGGGTCGTCGACCATCAGCGCGATCGAGCGACGCGCCTGGTCGTCGCCGAGGAGGTCGCGCAGCGCCACGGAGTCGACGATGGGGTAGCCCATGACGACGTCGTCGCTGACGCCGTTGCGGACCAGCCAGAGGGCCTCGCGCAGGGTGTAGGAGAGGACGCCGTGGAAGCCGGGCAGGGCGAGGACCCGCTCGAGCAGTGCCGGGATCCGGAGCGACTTCGAGGCGACCCGGATCGGCGTACCGGCCGCGCGCCGGATCAGGTCGGCGGCATTGGCGTCGAAGGCGTCGAGGTCCACGACGACCAGTGGCGTCGCCGGGTCGTCCAACCCGCCATCGCCCGGTCGAGCCGGCGACCGAGCTTGTGCCGCCCGGCCGGACTGGACGCGCGGGCGAGGCTCGACTCCTCCCTGGTGGTCGTCAGAGATCCCGTGCTTCTTCAAGACGGCCTCGATCTCGTCCATCCTCTCGATGTCGTTGCCGATCGCGCGCCGGGAACTGGCCGCCGCTGGTCGAGTCTCGCGACCTCCTTCTGACGGCGCTGGTCGGCACGGCTCGGCGCCGCCCCAGCATGAACCCGGAGACGACGAAGAGCACCCCCGCGAACCCGGCCACCGCCACGCCGAGCCACACCGCAGGGGAGAAGACGAGGTGCGCCGCCCAGGCGCCGATGTCCTCGACGATGCTGGCGGCGAGCTTCAGGGTGCCGGTCAGCCAGGCGGCCAGCGGCAGCAGGCTCCAGGCCAGCCCCCGCAGTCCGGCGCCGAGCCCGCGCTTCCCCAGGCCCGCCACGACAGCGCTCCGCCGATGATGGTGAGCACCAGCGCCAGCGCCGCCCACGTCGTGCTGTCGAGCACCGCGTAGGCGTCGAGTGGTGTCGGTGCCGCCATGGGCACAGCGTATTCCGACCTGCCACGCCCACTCTGCGAGGATCGCGCGCATGCGCACCCTTCCCGACCCCGGGTTCGCGGGGGACGAGGGCGGGGCCGACCCGGTCCTCGCGGCCGCGCTGGCGTCCGACGAGGCGGACCCGGACTCCGGCGCACTCTGGCTGCGGGCGCTCGCGGCCCTGCAGGACACCCGGGTGCTGGTCCCCGTCGTGGCCACCGCCGACCCGGCCGCCCCCCGGCGACAAGCTCACCGACATGTCCGCGGTCCTGATGCAGGGCCGCGGTGGCCGCAGGGCCCTGCTCGCCTTCACCGGGATGCCGTCGCTGCACCGCTGGGACCCCGACGCGCGACCGGTGCCGGTGAGCGTGCCCGACGCCGCCCGGGCCGCCCGGCACAACGGCGCCCAGGCGCTGGTCGTCGACGTGGCGGGGCCGGTGCTGCTCGTCGTCGAGGACGACGACCTGGACGCCCTGGCCTCGGGCCACCACCTGCTCGAGGTCACGGCCGGTCAATGGGCGCGGGCCGCTGATCTCGCCTTGACCGGCACCGGCCTTGTACCCTTGTCCCGACCGATCGGACCCGCGTGCGGGCTCGATCCGACAAGCGGAGGCCTCCTCCCACCCGCATCGACCGCCGGCCCATCAGTCAGGGGCCACCCAGGTCGTCGGGTCCCGGGCAAGCCGGGAAGTGGTCGCGGGTGGTGCGTACGTCGTACCACCCGTCCATCGAGGCTCCCGTGCGTCGCGCCGGGAGCCTTCGTCGTTGCCGGGCAGAAAAGCCCGGGCGGGGTTGTTTCCCAGGGGTCAGACCAGAAGACCTATCCAGGAGGACCCATCAGCACAGAGCTGCGCATCAACGACCGGATCCGGGTGCCGGAAGTCCGGCTCGTTGGCCCCAACGGCGAGACCGTCGGCATCGTCGCGACCGACCAGGCACTCAAGCTGGCCCAGGAGGCCGACCTCGACCTCGTCGAGATCGCACCCATGGGCAAGCCGCCCGTCTGCAAGCTCATGGACTACGGCAAGTTCAAGTACGAGAACGCGCAAAAGGCCCGCGAGGCCCGGCGCAACCAGACCAACACCGTGATCAAGGAGATGAAGCTCCGGCCGAAGATCGACGCGCACGACTACGAGACCAAGAAGGGTCACGTCGTGCGGTTCCTCCGCCAGGGCGACAAGGTCAAGATCACGATCATGTTCCGCGGTCGCGAGCAGCACCGCCCCGAGCTCGGGTTCCGGCTGCTGCAGCGCCTGGCGGAGGACGTCACCGAGCTGGGCTTCGTGGAGAGCTCGCCCAAGCAGGACGGCCGCAACATGATCATGGTCCTCGGACCGCACAAGAAGAAGTCCGAGGCCAAGGCCGAGGTGAAGGCCGAGAAGCAGGAGCGGGCAGCGGTTCGCGAGGCCGAGCGGGCCGAGGAGCACGCCGAGCGTCGCGCCGCGCACTCAGTGCCCAGTCCGAAGAAGGAGCGCCGCCGTTCCGAGGCGCTCGACCCGGACATCGACGCCTGACACAAGCCACGACGAGAGAGAGAAACCCATGCCGAAGAACAAGACCCACTCCGGTGCCTCCAAGAGGTTCCGGGTGACGGGCTCGGGCAAGATCCGCCGCCAGAAGACGGGGATGAGGCACAACCTCGAGAGGAAGCCGTCCAAGATGACGCGCCGCATGTCGGGCACGACCGAGCTTGCGCCGGCCGACGTCAAGCGCGCCAAGAAGCTGCTCGGCCTCTGAGCCCCCCGAACCCCGAAACTTTCTAGGAGTCACACACATGGCACGCGTCAAGCGGGCGGTCAACGCCCAGAAGAAGCGCCGCGTCACCCTCGACCGCGCCTCCGGCTACCGCGGACAGCGTTCGCGCCTGTACCGCAAGGCCAAGGAGCAGGTCACCCACTCGCTGGTCTACAGCTACAACGACCGCCGCAAGAAGAAGGGCGACTTCCGCCGCCTCTGGATCCAGCGGATCAACGCCGGCGCCCGCGCCAACGGCATCACCTACAACCGCTTCATCCAGGGCCTCCGCATCGCTGGGGTCGAGGTGGACCGCAAGATCCTTGCCGAGCTCGCCGTCAACGAGCCGGCGACCTTCGCCGCCCTCGTCGAGACCGCCAAGGCCGGCCTGCCCGAGGACGTCAACGCTCCGGCTTCTGCCTGAGCCCGCCGGACGTCATACGAAGTGGTGCCTATAGCCCACGATTCGTATGACGTCCCGGCGCTGACCTCGCGCAGCGGGCGGGTGAAGGCCGCCCGCAAGCTGCGCCAGCGGGGCCACCGCGCCGAGCACCGGCTGTTCCTGGCCGAGGGCGTCAAGGCGCTCACCGAGGCGCTGGCCGCGGCCGGCGTGGTCGAGGTGTTCGCGACCCTCGCGGCGAGCGAGGAGTACGCCGCCCTGCGCAAGGCCGTCGACGAGGCCGGGCTGCCCTGGCAGGTCGCCGAGGACGATGGCCTCGCCTCCCTCTGCGGAGCCGTCGCTCCCCAGGGCATCGTCGCCGTCTGCCGCTTCCTCGACGTCCCGCTCGAGGACCTCCTCCTCAAGATCCCGGTCCCTGAGGAAGGACGGAGTCCTGTCTCGAAGGGGCCGCTCGTCATCTGCGCCGACGTCCGCGACCCCGGCAACGCCGGCACCGTGATCCGCACCGCCGACGCGGCCGGTGCGAGCGGGGTCGTGCTGGCCGGGCACAGCGTGGATCCGTACAACGACAAGACGGTCCGTGCCACCGTCGGCAGCCTGTGGCACCTGCCGATCGCCCTCGAGAGCGACCCTGCCGCCGCTGTGGCCGCGGCCCGCGCGAGCGGCTTCATCGTGCTGGCGGCCGACGGGGCGGGCGAGCGCGACCTGTTCGAGGCCGAGGAGGCCGGGCTGCTGGACGGTCCGGTCGCCTGGCTGTTCGGCAACGAGGCCTGGGGTCTGCCCGACGAGCTCGCGGCGCTCGCCGACCACCGGGTCGCCGTGCCGATCCGGGGCCGGGCCGAGAGCCTCAACCTGGCGACCGCCGCGGCCGTCTGCCTCTACGCCAGCGCCCGGCGCCGCTCAGCCTGAGCCGGGCTCCTGATCGCGCGCGGCGAGCCACTGCTGGCCGCGCCGGGCCGAGGCCTGGGTGAGCCACGCCTCCGCCACGAGCTCGCGCAGCTCCTCGACGTCGATCTCGCCCAACCGGCAGACCCGCAGCAGCACCGACGGGTGCCCGTCGAAGTGCGCGGTCGTGAAGTACGGCGAGTCCTCGTCGAGCACGAGCGCCTGCTTGTCGACCTCCGAGGGCACCCAGAACATGATCACGTCGTCGTACTTCTCGCCCGTCTCGGGATCGCGCGCGTCGGTGCGCGGCGTCCGGAAGAAGACGAAGCTCTTGCCGCCGACCTGGTAGATCCGGTTGCCCTTGCTGCCTGTCCAGATCGTCACGTGCGGCATCGACTCGGCGAGCCGGTGCACGTCCTCGACGCGAGCGGGACGAGCCATGGCCCCGACCCTAGACGGTCGCCGGACCACGTCACGGGTGCAGCCGAGCGCCCTTCAGGATCCGGTCGACCGCGTTCTTGGGGCCGTGCAGCGCCAGTCCGACCAGGTCGAGGTCGGAGCCCGCCACCGCCTCGACGACCGCACGGTTCGCCGCGTCGTGACCGGTGCGGAACATGTCCGAGGTGTAGATCGCGACCGGCAGGTCACGCCGCAGGGCGCGTTCCCGGGCGCCGACGAGCTGGGGGTTCGCGGCAGCCAGGCCGCTGGCGAGGAAGGCGGTCACGTTCAGCCGCTGCCAGGTCTCGAGGTCGTCGCGCACGACGACGGCCACCTTGGTGTCGAACGGGGGAGTCAGGGCATCGCTCACCGGTCCATTGTCCGGTCCGTCGCACCCGGCAGCGGCGCGACGTGCCCTAGCCTGACCGCGTGGACAGCGCGAGCATCCTCGACTCCCTGCCCGACGGCATCGTGGTGGCCGACTCCGAGGGGACGGTGACGCTGGTCAACGACATGGCCCGCAGGCTCCTGGGTCCCAGCGCCGAGGCCGGCCGCCCACTGGGCGAGGTGATGGCCCTGCAGGACACCGAGTCGTGCGAGTGGTTCGAGACCACGACGCCGTACGCCGGCATCGCCAGCCGCGTCGGCCTGCCCGAGCAGTCCTGGGTCACCCCTGACGGCACTGAGGTGCTCGTCACCGGCCGGATCAACCGCGAGCGTCGCGGAGGGCCGGTGAGCAGCGTCGCCCTGGTGATCCGCTCCGGTCGTGGGCGGGCCCGGCTGGACCGCGAGCGCTCCGACCTCGTCGCGACGGTCGCCCACGAGCTGCGCTCGCCGCTGACCGGGGTCAAGGGCTTCGTCGGCACGCTGCTGAACAAGTGGACGCAGCTCAACGACGAGCAGAAGCAGCTGATGCTCACCACGGTGCACGCGGACTCCGAGCGGCTCTCACGGTTGATCACCGAGCTGCTCGACGTCGCCCGCATCGACACCGGCCGGCTGCCGCTGTACCCCCGCGACATCGAGCCCGGCCCGATCGTCGCGCGCGCTGTCGAGTCGGTGCGCGCCGGCACCTCCCGCACGGTCGAGGCGACGTACGACGAGTCGGGAGCGACGATCTTCGCCGACCCCGACAAGCTGAGCCAGGTCGTCACCAACCTCGTCGACAACGCCGTACGTCACGGGGAGGGGACCGTCAGCGTCACGGTGCGGCCCATCGACACGCCGTTCCCGGGCACCCTGATCCGGGTCGACGACGAGGGCGACGGGATCCCCGTGGAGATCCGCGAGCGGGTGTTCACGAAGTTCTGGAAGCACGGCCTCCGCGGCGGCTCGGGCCTCGGGATGTACATCGTCAACGGCCTCGTCCGCGTCCACGGCGGCACCGTCGAGATCGGTGACGCCGACGGCGGCGGCGCCCGCCTCGACATCGCCTGGCCGGCCGAGGACCGCCGGGGTCTCTGACGCCGGGCGGAAACCGATTGGTCGCGACGTACGCCGGGTTCCTAGACTGGCGCCCGCGTGCGAGCGTGCAGCCAGAGTCGAGTGGAAGGCGACCATGTCCGGGCCCAACTCCGAGTACGACCCGGTCCAGGTGACCCCGCTCGACGCCGAGCACGTCGAGACCATGCGCGCGCGAGGCGCTCACCGCCATCGGGCAGGCGTCCGGCCTCGAGGAGCTCAAGCGGGCGCGCACCGAGCACGCGGGCGACCGCTCGCCACTGGCACTGGCCAACCGTGAGATCGGCGCCCTGCCCCCGGCGGCACGCAAGGAGGTCGGTCAGCGGGTCGGCCAGGCGCGTGGCGCGGTCAACCAGGCACTGGCCCGACGCCAGGCCGAGCTCGACGCCGAGGCCGAGGAGCGGATGCTCGTCGACGAGGTCGTCGACGTCACGCTGCCCTGGGACCGCCGGCCGCGCGGCGCCCGGCACCCGATCACGACCCTGTCGGAGCGGATCGCCGACGTCTTCGTGGCGATGGGCTGGGAGGTCGCCGAAGGCCCTGGCGTCGAGGCCGAGTGGCTCAACTTCGACGCGCTCAACCTCGGCCCCGACCACCCCGCGCGCACCCTGCAGGACACCTTCTGGACCGACCCGCCCGAGGACCACCTCGTGCTGCGCACCCACACCAGCCCCGTGCAGGCCCGCACGATGCTGACCCGCGAGCCACCGATCTACGTCGTCTGCCCGGGCCGCGTCTACCGCACCGACGAGTACGACGCCACGCACAGCCCGGTCTTCCACCAGGTCGAGGGGCTCGTCATCGACCGTGGCATCACGATGGCGCACCTGCGCGGCTCGCTCGACCACATGCTCGCAGTCGCTGTTCGGCGAGGGCATCCGCACCCGGTTCCGCCCGTCGTACTTCCCCTTCACCGAGCCCTCGGCCGAGATGGACATGGTCTGCTTCGTCTGCCGTGGACTCCCACCGGCGGTCGAGACCTGCCGCACCTGCCGCGGAGAGGGCTGGATCGAGCTCGGCGGCTGCGGCGTGGTCAACCCGCGCGTGCTGACCGCCTGCGGCATCGACAGCGAGGCCTACACCGGCTTCGCCTTCGGCTTCGGCATCGACCGGATGCTGATGTTCCGCCACGGCATCGAGGACCTGCGCGACGTGTTCGAGGGCGACGTCCGCTTCACTGCGGAGTTCGGGACGGCGATCTGATGAGGGCACCCCTCTCGTGGCTGGGCGAGCACGTCGACCTGCCCGCCGACGCCACCCCCGACGAGCTCGCGCGCCGGTTGACCGCGCTCGGACTCAAGCTGGAGAGTCTCGAGCGCACCGGCCACGACCTTCAGGGCCCGCTCGTGGTCGGTCGCGTGCTGACGATGGAGCCGGAGCCGCAGAAGAACGGCAAGACCATCAACTGGTGCACGGTCGACGTCGGTGATGCCAACGGCACCGGCGACCCGCAGGGCATCGTCTGCGGCGCCCACAACTTCTCGCCCGGTGACCTCGTCGTCGTGGTGCTGCCCGGTGGCGTGCTCCCCGGTGGCTTCGAGATCTCCGCACGCAAGACGTACGGCCACGTGAGCGCCGGCATGATCTGCTCCGCGCGCGAGCTCGGCCTCGGCGAGGACCATGCCGGGATCATCGTGCTGCCGCCCGATGCGGGGGAGCCCGGCGACGACCTGGTCGAGTCTCATGGGCCTGCGCGACGAGGTGATCGAGTTCGAGATCAACCCCGACCGCGCGTACGCGATGTCCATCCGTGGCGTCGCCCGCGAGGCGGCACTGGCGTACGACCGTGCCCTTCGACGACCCCGCCGATCGGAAGACCCCGCCTGCCGACGACCAGGGCTGGCCGGTCGAGGTCGCCGACGCCCGAGGGATGCCCGGTCTTCGTCGCGCGCACCGTCTCGGGCTTCGACCCGGCGGCGCCGACGCCGGACTGGATGGCGCGTCGGCTCGCGCTCGTCGGCCAGCGCAGCATCTCGCTGGCCGTCGACGTCACCAACTACGTGATGTTCGAGCTCGGCCGCCCGATCCACGGCTACGACGCCGACAAGGTGCAGGGGGCGCTGCGCATCCGACGCGCCACCGAGGGCGAGCACCTGACCACGCTCGACGGCCGCGACCGGGCCCTGTCGACCGAGGACCTCGTGGTCACCGACGAGTCCGGGATCATCGGGCTCGGCGGCGTCATGGGCGGTGAGTCGACGGAGATCTCTGCCAGCACGACCCGGGTGCTGGTCGAGGCAGCCCACTGGGACGCGGTCTCGATGTTCCGCACCGGTCGCCGGCACCGGCTCACCTCCGAGGCGGGCAAGCGCAACGAGCGCGGCGTCGACCCGACGATCTGCGAGGCCGCGGCCGACCGCGTCGCCGAGCTCCTGGCCGAGCACGGCGGCGGCACGGTCGAGCCGGGGGTCACCCTCGTCGGCACGCCGCCGCCCTCGGCCACGATCACGATCCCGATCGACCTGCCGGCGCGGGTCTCGGGCATCGACGTCGCGAGCGAGACCTCGATCCGTGCCCTCACCGCCGTCGGGTGCCAGGTCGAGGCCGGCGCCGACCTGCTCACCGCCGTCGCGCCGCCCTGGCGGCCCGACCTGACCGACCCCTACGACCTCGTCGAGGAGGTCGTCCGGGTCGTCGGCTACGACGAGGTGCCCTCGGTGCTGCCGCCGGCTCCCGCCGGTCGTGGGCTGACGCGCGAGCAGCGCCTGCGACGCCGCATCGGCAACGTCGTCGCCGGGGCCGGGTACGCCGAGGTGATCAGCTTCCCGTTCGTCGGCGACGAGGACTTCGAGGCCCTCGGCCTGCCGGCCGACGACCCCCTGCGCCGCACGGTCCGGCTGGCCAACCCGCTGTCGAGCGAGCGTCCGTCGTACACGACCACGCTGCTGCCGGGCCTGCTCCGCGCGGCGGCTCGCAACCTGAGCCTCGGCACCCCCGGGGTCTCGCTGTTCGAGACCGGACTGGTCGCCTTCGCGGGCGACACGGCGGCGCCGATCTACGGCGTCGACCGCCGGCCCACCGACGAGGAGCTCGCCACGCTGCTCGCCGCCGTCCCGGACCAGCCGCTGTCGCTGGCCGCCGTGCTCGCCGGTGAGCGCGAGCGGGCCGGCTGGTGGGGCGCAGGCCGCAGCGCCTCGTGGGCCGACGCGATCGAGCTTGTCCGCGACCTCGGGGCCGAGCTCGGCGTGGCCATCGAGGTCGAGGCGGTCGAGCGCGCGCCCTGGCACCCCGGCCGCTGTGCACAGGTGCGGGTCGGCGAGGCCCTGCTCGGTCATGCCGGCGAGGTGCACCCCCGGGTCTGCCGGGCCTTCGGCCTGCCGCGCGGTACGGCGGCGCTGGAGATCGACCTCGACGTGCTGATGGCTCGTGCCGAGGAGCCCCGCGGTCCGAGATCTCGGACTACCCCGTGGCCAAGGAGGACGTCGCTCTCGTCGTCGACGACGCGCTGCCCTCGGGCGAGCTCGCGGCCACCCTGCGTGAGGGGGCCGGGCCGCTGTGCGAGTCGGTGCGCCTCTTCGACGTCTACACCGGGCCCCAGGTGGGCGAGGGTCGGAAGTCGCTGGCGTTCGCGCTGCGCTTCCGGGCCAGCGACCGCACCCTGACCGAGCAGGAGACCGGTGCCGCGCGCGACGCCGCGGTCGCGCTGGCCGCGCAGCGGCACGGCGCCGTGCAGCGCGCCTGATCGCGACCGACCGATGACCGCCCCGGACCTCGTGCTGCTGGACGGGGTCGCCTGGTGCGGCCAGCAGGTGCCCCAGGGTCGCGGTCGCGACCTGCTCGCGGCGCTCGTGCTCGCCTCCCCGCGCAGCGTTCCGGTCGGCAACCTCGTCCTCGACGTCTGGGGCGACGACGAACCCGCCCACCCGGACAAGGCGCTGCAGGTGCTGGTCTCCCGCGTGCGCTCGCAGACGGGTCCCGAGACGGTCGCGCGGGTGGGCAGCGGGTACCGGCTCGGCCTGCGCTCGGACGAGGTCGACCTGCTGCGCCTGCGCCACCTCGTCGACGACGCCACCGCGGCACGCAGCGCCGGTGACCTCGACGTGGCCCGGCTGCAGGCCCGCGCCGCACTCGCCGTGCCGGTGACGACCGCGGCGGGGGAGGGACCGCTCGGCGAGGCGGTGCACGCCGGTCGCGACGAGCAGACCAGGGCGCGTCGGCTGCTCGGCGCGGTGCTGCTGGCCCGTGGCGACGCCGCCGAGGCGCTGCCCCTCCTCGAGGACACCCTCGCGGCCGACCCCGACGACGAGGCCGCCGTGGCCGAGGTGCTCCGCGCTGAGGCGCAGGTGCGCGGCGTGCCGGCGGCGCTCGCCCGGTTCGCGACGTACGCCGAGCGGATCCGCGACACGCTCGGCTCCTCGCCCGGCGAGGGTCTCCAGCGCCTGCACGCCGAGCTGCTCGCCCGCGAGGCCCCCGTCCGCGAGGGCCTGAAGTACGACGCCACGCCGCTGGTCGGCCGCGACGACGACGTCGTCCGGATCCGCGGGCTGCTCGAGGGATCGCGGGTCGTCTCGATCGTCGGAGCGGGCGGCCTGGGCAAGACTCGGATGGCCCACCTCGTCGGTCGCCTGGCGCCGCAACCGGTGGTCCTCTTCGTCGAGCTGGCCGGTGTGACGGCACCCGACGGCGTGCTGCCCGAGGTGGCGGCGGCGCTGGGCGTCCGCGAGTCCGTGACGAGCATGCGCACCGCCCAGCGGCGCTCGGACATGCGCGGTCAGGTGGTCGAGAAGCTGTCCGGGCCGCCCACCCTGCTCATCCTCGACAACTGCGAGCACCTCGTCGACGCGGTCGCCGACCTCGCCGCCTTCGTGGTGGCCAGCACCGATGTCACCAGCCTGCTCACCACCTCGCGGGCTCCGCTGGGCATCGCCGCGGAGCAGGTCTACCTGCTGCCGCAGCTGGAGTCGTCCGGCGGCCGTCGAGCTCTTCGAGCAGCGCGCTCGGGCCGCCCGTCCCGACGTACGCCTGGACACCGAGGAGGTGGCGGCCCTCGTCGCCCGTCTCGACGGGCTGCCGCTGGCGATCGAGCTGGCCGCCGCCAAGGTGCGGGCGATGTCGGTGGCGCAGATCGCGCGCCGGCTCGGCGATCGGTTCGCGCTTCTCAGCGGCCACGACCGCTCGGCCCCCGACCGGCACCAGACCCTCGAGGCCGTGATCGCCTGGAGCTGGAACCTGCTCGACGAGGAGGACCAGCACGCGATGCGAACCCTCGCGGTGTTCCCCGACGGGTTCTCGCTCGAAGGGGCCGAGGCGCTGCTCGAGCGCGACCCGGTGCCGGCGCTGACCGAGCTGGTCGACCAGTCGCTGCTCGTCGTGCGTGAGGGTGACCGGCTGCGCTACCGCTTCCTGGAGACGGTGCGCGAGTACGGCCTCAAGGAGCTCGAGTCCGCCGGCCGGACGACGGACGTGCACGAGCGCCTGCGCGGGTGGGCGGTCGCGCTGGCGCGCGAGCTGGTTGCCGGGCTGTTCAGCGCCACGCAGATCGAGGCCATGCACGACACCAGGGCCGAGGCCGGCAACCTCGCCGGCGTCATGCGCGAGGCGGTCGAGGCGCAGGACGCCGCGGCGGTCGTGCCTCTCGTCGCCGCGCTCGCCGGGTTCGGCACGATCGAGGGTGAGCACCTCGGGGTGATGCAGATGGCGCGGGAGGTGATCGACCTCGTCGTCGCCGCCCCGGAGCCCGGGCCCGAGCTCGAGGGAGAGCTGCGCGGCGTGCTCGCGGTCCTCATCGTGACGACCACCCTGTTCACCGGCGAGCCGGCGCCCGCCGCCGTCGCGCGGCTCCAGGCGCTGGGTCTCGCCGGCGACCACAGCCGCAGCGACGCGCTCGCCCGGCTGCTGCTCGAGGTGTACGCCGACGGCCAGCCCTCGCTGGAGGCACTGGACCGGCTGTGCGAGTCCGACGACCCGACCCTGGCCCGGATCGCTCTGCAGTGGGCCACCCAGGCCCGGGAGAACGCGGGCGACCTCGACGGCGCCCTGGAGGCCGCTCGTCGCGGGCTGGCGCTGTGTGACGACAGCGACGGGCCGTGGACCCGGGCGCTGTACGACTCGCAGGTCACCGGCCTCGCGGCGCAGACGGGCGACTGGGAGGGCGCGATCGAGCACGCCAGCCGAGCGATCCCGGTCATGCGCGCCCTCGGCGCCCACGAGGACGTGATGCAGCTGCGGGCGTCGATCGCGTTCGCCGACATCGCCCAGGGGCGTCTCGACGAGGCGGCCCGCGTCATCGACGACATCGCCGCGGACGAGCGGCTGACCGCCTCGGTCGGGTGGGGCGTCTCGAGCCTGACCGGCGAGGCCGAGCTGGCCCTGGCCAGGGGCGAGACGGAGACCGGCCTGCGGCTGCTCCTCGACTGCGTGGACACCGTCTCGCAGCGTCAGCTCCCCGGGGTCGACGCACCCGGCGTGATGATGCCGTGGGTGCTCTACGCCGAGGCGTCGGCGCTCTTCGCGCACGTGCTGCACGGGCACCGGGACGAGGCGGCCTGGGTGGCCGCGCGGGTGCGCGAGAAGCTGCCGACCGCTGCTGGCCGAGCCGACGCTCACCATCGACTACCCGGTGGTCGGGGGAGTGCTGCTCGCGGAGGGCACCTGGGTGCTCACCGGCGATCCCGAGCCGCGGCAGGTCGAGGCGGCGGTCCGGATGGTCGCCCTCGGCCACCGCTTCGGCTACCACCGCGAGATGCCCACGATGGCCTGGTCGAACGTGGTCGGCGTCGTCGAGTCCCAGGCTCCCGGCCGCCTCGAGCCGCTGGTGCAGCGCTATGCCGCCGTACCCTCCGTCGACCTGCTCGACGAGGCCCGCGACGCCGTCACGGCCCTGGGCTGACGTCATACGAGGTGGTCGCTGTCGCCACCACCTCGTATGACGTCCGGGGAGCTCACATCGCCCGGCGGTACGCCCGCACCGAGAGCGGCGCGAAGATCGCCACCACGATCGCGCAGGCGACGAGCGCCCAGCCGACCTGGGCCGTCACCGCCCCGGTGTTCGCGAGGTCGCGCACCGCGGTCACCACGTGCGAGACCGGGTTGATCTGGACGAACTTCTGCAGCCAGTCGGCAGCGTCTCCTCGGGCACGAAGGCGTTGGAGAGGAACGTCAGCGGGAACATGATCATCATCGAGATGCCCTGCACGGCCTGGGCGCTGCGGCCGATGATGCCGACGAAGGTGAAGATCCAGGCCAGCGACCAGCCGGTGATGATCGTCAGCACGATCGCGGCCAGGACGCCGAGGTACGCCGCCGCCGGGCCGGTAGCCCATCACGATACCCGGTCGCGAAGGTCAGCACGCTGGCGATCGTGTAGCGCAGCAGGTCGGCCACCATCGGGCCGGCGAGCGGGGCGACGCGCGCGATCGGCAGCGACTTGAAGCGCTCGAAGACGCCCTTGTCCATGTCCTCGCGCAGCTGGATGCCGGTGGCGATGCACGCGGTCAGCGTCGTCTGGGCGAGGATGCCGGGGATCAGCAGCGGCAGGTAGCTCGGACACGCTGCCGGCCGACCGCGCCGCCGAAGATGTAGGCGAACATCGCGGTGAACAGCAGCGGCTGGACGAGCACGTCGAAGAACTGCTCGGGGTTGCGGCGCATCTTCTTGGTGGCGCGCCAAGCCATCATCAGGGTCTGGCTGACGGTCTCGGGGACGCTCACCCGGTGCCGCACGGTGGCGGCGGGGTTCGCGGCTGTCATGGTCGTCATCGGACTGTCTCCAGCTCGTCGTGCGTCGTCGTCGCGGGTGGGCTCACGCCTCGCCGGTGTCGTGGCCGGTCAGGGCGAGGAAGACCTCGTCCAGCGTCGGCTTGGCCACGCTGACGGAGGCGATGCTGATCTCGGCCTGGCGCAGCGCGATCAGCGCCTCGGCGGCGCGGTCGGCGTCGGCCAGCGCCACGTTGATGCCGCCGGCCTCCGGGGTGAGCACCGGCTCGTCGGGCAGCACCCGGGAGAGCACGTCGACCGCGTCCTGGAGGTACGCCGGGTCGGCGATGCGCAGCTGCAGCGTCGAGGAGCCGACCGAGGTCTTCAGCTGGTCGGGCGTGCCCTCGGCCACCTTGACGCCGTGGTCGATCACGGCGATCCGGTCGGCGAGCTGGTCGGCCTCGTCGAGGTACTGCGTCGTCAGCAGGATGGTCGCGCCGTCCGCGACCAGCTCGCGGATCGTCGTCCACATCTGGCCGCGCGTGCGCGGGTCGAGGCCGGTGGTCGGCTCGTCGAGGAAGATGAGCGGGGGCCGGCGGATCAGGCTGACCGCGAGGTCGAGCCGGCGGCGCATGCCGCCCGAGAACTTGGCGATCTGCCGGTCGGCGGCGTCCTCGAGGCCGAACTGGGCGAGCAGGGTCGTGGCCCGCGCGCGCGACTCCGGCCTTGGACAGGCCGAGCAGCCGGCCGAAGAGGTAGAGGTTCTCCTGGCCGGTCAGGTTCTCGTCGACCGAGGCGTACTGGCCGGTCACGCCGAGCAGCTGGCGCACCTCGTGCTGCTGGCGGCGTACGTCGACGCCGAAGATCTCGGCCTCGCCCTCGTCGATCTTGAGCAGGGTCGCGAGCATGCTGAGCATGGTCGTCTTGCCGGCGCCGTTGGGGCCGAGCACGCCGAAGATCTCGCCGCGGTGCACCTCGAGGTCGATGCCGTCGACGGCGCGGTTGTCGCCGAAGTCCTTGACCAGCCCATGGGCGGACACCGCGAGCTCGCCGCGGGTGTGGAGGTCCGAAGTAGTCATGGGAGCAGCCTGGGCCCCCCCGGTTTCACCCCGGTTTCAGAACGCCCTCACCGCGAAGCCACGCCGCGCCGCCCCCGCGTGGGCCGGCAGGCTGCCCCGCCGGCCCATGAATCCCTGGCCGCCGATCCGGATAGTCCGAGGTGTCCGGCAGGGGTTACTGGCCGGCTACCCCTGCCACGCCTCGGACTATCCGCTTCCTGAGTAGATTCACATCTGTGTATAGTCATGCACATGGCAGGGATGACACGGGTGGCAGTGGCCGGGGCGAGCGGGTACGCCGGCGGTGAGGTGCTGCGCCTGCTGCTGGGCCATCCCGGCGTCGAGATCGGCGCGCTGACCGGCGGGTCGAACGCCGGCGAGCTGCTCGGCACCCTGCAGCCGCACCTGGTGCCGCTGGCCGACCGGGTGCTCGAGGAGACCACGGTCGAGACGCTGTCCGGTCACGACGTGGTCTTCCTGGCGCTGCCGCACGGCCAGTCCGGCGCGGTCGCCGCGCAGCTCGGCGACGACACCGTCGTCATCGACTGCGGCGCCGACTTCCGGCTGACCGACCCGGCCGCGTGGGAGCAGTTCTACGGCTCCGCGCACGCGGGCTCGTGGCCCTACGGCCTGCCCGAGCTGCCCGGCCAGCGCGCGCTGCTCCAAGGCGCCCGCCGGATCGCCGTCCCCGGCTGCTACCCGACGGTCTCGACGCTGGCCCTGGCTCCCGCCGTCGCCGCGGGGATCGTCGACGGCCGACGACCTCGTCGTCGTGGCGGCCAGCGGCACCTCCGGCGCGGGCAAGGCCGCGAAGCCGCACCTGCTCGGCAGCGAGGTGATGGGCTCCGCCACGGCGTACGGCGTCGGCGGCACCCACCGGCACACGCCCGAGATCCTGCAGAACCTCTCCGCCCTCACCGACGACGAGGTGAAGGTGAGCTTCACTCCTGTGCTGGTGCCGATGCCGCGCGGCATCCTCGCCACCGCCAGCGGACGTGCGCTCGCGGGCGTGGACGCCGACGACGTGCGCGCCACCTACGAGAAGGCCTACGCCGACGAGCCGTTCGTGCACCTGCTCCCCGAGGGCCAGTGGCCCACGACGAAGGCGGTGACCGGCTCCAACGCCGTGCACCTGCAGGTGACCCTCGACGAGGCGGCCGGCCGGGTCGTCGCCGTCGGCGCCGTGGACAACCTGGCCAAGGGCACCGGGGGAGCGGCCGTGCAGTGCATGAACCTCGCCCTCGGGCTTCCCGAAGGCACCGGCCTGACCACGGTGGGGCTGGCCCCGTGAGCGACGCGCCCACCTACGCCCTCGAGCAGTACCCCGAGCGGCTCGCCGTCGTCCGTCTCGGTCCCGGGGCCGAGGTGCCCTCGTGGGCCGAGTCGTCCTCGCTCTTCTCGGTGACCGCCACGGCGACCGAGACCAGCATCGTGTGCGCCGGGCGGAACGTCCCGAGGAAGGCGCGTCACGAGGGACCGTTCGCCGCGTTCGCCGTCACGGGGCCGCTCGACTTCGCGCTCACCGGCGTGCTGGCGGCGCTGCTGCAGCCGCTGGCCGAGGCCCAGATCAGCGTGTTCACGATCTCGACCTTCGACACCGACTGGATCCTCGTCCCGTTCGAGCGGGCCGACGCGGCGGCGGAGGAATGGCGACGACGAGGACACGCCGTCGCCCCCGCCACTCCCGCCCACGTCCAGGAGCACCCATGAGCGTCACCCATCCCGCCGGCTTCACCGCCTCCGGCGTCCCCGCCGGGCTGAAGTCCACCGGCGCCAAGGACATGTCCCTGGTGGTGAACACCGGGCCGAACCACGACTCCGCCACGGTCTTCACCGCCAACCGGTGCAAGGCCAACCCGGTGCTGTGGAGCCAGGAGGTCGTCAAGGACGGCGTCGTCCGCGCGGTCGTGCTGAACTCCGGAGGCGCCAACTGCTACACCGGCGCCGAGGGCTTCCAGACCACGCACGCCGTGGCCGAGCGGGTCGCCGACGGGCTCGGCATCGGAGCGGTCGACGTGGTCGTGTGCTCGACCGGCCTGATCGGCCTGACCAACCCGCGCGAGAAGCTGCTCGCGGGAGTCGAGGACTGCGTCGCGGCCCTGTCCGACGACGGTGGCGGCGACGCGGCCGAGGGGATCATGACCACCGACTCGGTGAGCAAGCAGGTCGTCGTCGAGGGCGGCGCCGTCGGCAGCGCGGGCTGGTCGATCGGCGGCATGGCCAAGGGCGCCGGCATGCTGGCCCCCCAGCTCGCGACGATGCTCGTCGTGCTCACCACCGACGCCGTCGTCCCCGCCGCCGACCTCGACACCGCGCTCCGGGCCGCGACCGGCGCCAGCTTCGACCGGCTCGACTCCGACGGCTGCATGTCCACCAACGACACCGTCACGGTGATGGCCTCCGGCGCGAGCGGGGTGACCCCGTCGCTGGCCGACTTCACCGTCGCGCTGACGCGAGGCGTGCCACGACCTCGCCATGCAGCTGCTCCGCGACGCGGAGGGCGCCGACCACGAGATCACCATCGAGGTGCTCAACGCCGCCACCGTGGGCGACGCGCTCGAGGTGGGCCGCAGTGTCGCGCGCAGCAACCTGTTCAAGGCCGCGGTCTTCGGCAAGGACCCGAACTGGGGACGCGTGCTCGCGAGCATCGGCACGACGAAGGCCACGTTCGACCCCGCTGACCTCGACGTCGCGATGAACGGCGTGTGGGTGTGCCGGGCGTCGACCCCGGCCGAGGACCCTGCCAAGGTCGACCTGTCCGGCCGGCAGGTCTCGGTGACCATCGACCTCAAGGCCGGCGACGAGCGCGGCACCGTCTGGACCAACGACCTGACCCACGCCTACGTGCACGAGAACAGCGCGTACAGCTCATGATCCACCCCAGGAAGATGAGCGACGAGACCTCCAAGCCCTACACGCTCCGCGCCGCCCGCACCCTCGCGGGAGCGCTGCCGTGGCTGATCGAGTACCACGACAAGGTCATCGTGGTGAAGTACGGCGGCAACGCGATGACCGACGACGGCCTGAAGCGCGACTTCGCCGAGGACATCGCCTTCCTTCGCTACGCCGGTTTCAAGCCGGTCGTCGTGCACGGCGGGGGACCGCAGATCTCGGCGATGCTGGACCGGCTCGACATCAAGTCCGAGTTCCGTGGCGGCCTGCGGGTCACCACGCCCGAGGCGATGGACGTGGTGCGGATGGTGCTGGTCGGCCAGGTGCAGCGCGAGCTCGTCGGGCTGATCAACCGGCACGGTCCGATCGCCGTGGGCCTGTCCGGGGAGGACGCAGGACTGTTCACCGCCAAGGCCACCAACAAGGTCGTCGACGGCGAGGAGGTCGACCTCGGGCTGGTGGGCGAGGTGGCCCACGTGCGCCCCGAGGCGGTGCTCGACATCGTCGAGGCCGGGCGGATCCCGGTGATCTCCAGCGTCGCGCCCGACAAGCACGGCACGGTGCACAACGTCAACGCCGACACCGCCGCGGCCGCCCTCGCAGTGGCGCTGAAGGCCGAGAAGCTGATGGTCCTCACCGACGTCGAAGGGCTCTACCGCGACTGGCCCGACAGTGACGACGTGATCCAGGAGATCAGCCCGGAGAGCCTCGCCGAGCTGATGCCCTCGCTCGACAGCGGCATGGTGCCCAAGATGCAGGGCTGCTACGACGCCGTCACCGGCGGCGTACCCCGCGCCACCGTCGTCGACGGGCGCGAGCCGCACGCCGTCCTCCTCGAGCTGTTCACCCTGGAGGGAGTCGGCACCCAGGTGCTGCCGGGGGTCGCGACCCGTCTCCGCAAGGCCTACGCCGGGCAGGAGGACGGCGATGACTGACCAGCAGCCCGGACTGCTCGACCGCTACACCGACGCGCTCATGAACGCGTTCGGCCGGCCCAAGCTCGCACTCGCGCGTGGCAGCGGGGCGCACGTCTGGGACGAGGACGGCAACGAGTACGTCGACTTCCTCGGCGGCATCGCCGTGAACACGCTCGGTCACGACCACCCCGCCCTGGTCGAGGCGGTGAGCACGCAGCTGCGCACGCTCGGACACGTCTCGAACTTCTTCACCAGCGAGCCGCAGGTCGCGCTGGCCGAGCGGCTCCTGGACTCTGCCGCGACGGCCGCGAGGGGAGGGTGTTCTTCGCCAACTCCGGCTCCGAGGCCAACGAGGCCGCGCTGAAGCTGACCCGACTCACCGGCCGCACGCACGTCGTGGCCATGGAGGAGGCCTTCCACGGCCGCACGATGGGCAGCCTGGCGCTGACCAGCAAGGAGGCCTACCGGACCCCCTTCGAGCCGCTGCCGGGGCACGTGACCTGGGTGCCGTTCGCCGACGCGGAGGCGCTGGCCGCCGCGGTCACCGACAAGACCGCCGCGGTCGTCATCGAGCCGCTGCAGGGGGAGGCCGGGGTCAACGTCGCACCCGCCGAGTTCCTGGTCGCGGCGCGCGAGGTCACCGAGCAGCACGGCGCCCTGCTGTGGTTCGACGAGGTGCAGAGCGGCATGGGCCGCACCGGCACCTGGCTGGCCAGCCAGCCCTCCGGCGTCGGCGCCGACATCGTCACCCTGGCCAAGGGGCTCGGCGGCGGCCTGCCCGTCGGCGCCTGCCTCGGCTTCGGTCGGGCCGCGACGCTCTTCGAGCCGGGCAACCACGGCACCACCTTCGGCGGCAACCCGCTCTCCTGCGCCGCTGCGCTCGCGGTGATCGACACCATCGAGCGTGACGGCCTGCTCGCGCGAGCCACCGAGGTCGGCGACCGGCTGCGCACCGAGCTGGCCGTCAGACGACCGGGTCGTCGAGGCCCGCGGGATCGGCGTGCTCGTGGGGCTCTCGCTGTCCGATGCGCACGCACCCGCCGTGGTCTCGGCCGCGCAGGAGGCCGGGTTCATCGTCAACGCGACCGGCCCCGACCGGGTGCGGCTCGCGCCCCCGCTGGTGGTCACCGACGCCGACGTGGAGGCGCTGCTGGCCGCGTGGCCCGGCATCCTCGACGCCGCCTACGAAGCCGCCGATGAATCGGGGGTCTGACGATGCCCAACAGGCTGCACATCCCGCCGACGAAGAACGCCCGCCAGCAGCTCGTGGTCGACCTGCTCGCCACCCACGAGGTGCGCTCGCAGACCGAGCTCGCCGAGCTGCTGGCCGACAACGGCGTGGTCGTCACGCAGGCCACGCTCAGCCGCGACCTCGTCGACCTCGACGCGGTCAAGGTCCGGGTCCCCTCCGGGTCCCTCGTGTACGCCGTGCCGGCCGAGGGCGGCGACCGCTCTCCCGTCGGACCTCGCCAGACCGCGGCCAGCAGCCACCGTCTCGCCCACTGGTGCGAGGAGCTGCTCGTCTCGGCCGAGGCCAGCGCCAACCTGGTCGTGCTGCGCACCCCGCCCGGCGCCGCGAACTTCCTGGCCTCGGCGCTCGACAAGGCCGACCTCGGCGACGTGCTCGGCACCATCGCCGGCGACGACACGGTGCTGGTCATCTCCCGCGACCCCGCCGGTGGCGACGGCGTCGTACGACGACTGATGGCCCTCGCGGGCCGCAACCCGGCCACCGATCTCCAACCGTAAGGAACACCGTGAGCAAGGTCCTCACCTCCCTGCCCCAGGGAGAGCGCGTCGGCATCGCGTTCTCCGGCGGCCTCGACACCTCCGTGGCCGTGGCCTGGATGCGCGCGAACGGCGCCGTCCCGTGCACCTACACCGCCGACATCGGGCAGTACGACGAGCCCGAGATCGACCTCGTCCCCGACCGCGCGATGCAGTACGGCGCCGAGATCGCGCGTGCCGTCGACTGCAAGACGCAGCTCGTCGAGGAGGGCCTGGCCGCGATGGCGTGCGGCGCCTTCCACATCCGCTCCGGCGGCCGCACCTACTTCAACACCACGCCGCTGGGTCGCGCCGTCACCGGCACCATGCTCGTGCGCGCGATGCACGCCGACGACGTCGACATCTGGGGCGACGGGTCGACCTTCAAGGGCAACGACATCGAGCGGTTCTACCGCTACGGGCTGCTGGCCAACCCGGACCTGCGCATCTACAAGCCGTGGCTCGACGCGCAGTTCGTCGGCGAGCTCGGCGGCCGGGCCGAGATGAGCCAGTGGCTCACCGAGCGCGGCCTGCCCTACCGCGACAGCCAGGAGAAGGCCTACTCCACCGACGCGAACATCTGGGGCGCCACCCACGAGGCCAAGACCCTCGAGCACCTCGACGTCTCGCTCGAGACCGTCGAGCCGATCATGGGCGTGCGGTTCTGGGACCCCGCGGTGACGATCGAGCCGGAGGACGTGACCATCCGGTTCCGCGGAGGCCGGCCGGTCGCGATCGACGGCACGTCGTACGACGACAAGCCGAACGGCATGGTCGAGCTGGTCCACCGGGCCAACGCCATCGGCGGACGCCACGGGCTCGGCATGTCCGACCAGATCGAGAACCGGATCATCGAGGCCAAGTCGCGCGGCATCTACGAGGCGCCCGGGATGGCGCTGCTCTGGATCGCCTACGAGCGGCTGCTCAACGCGATCCACAACGAGGACACCCTCGCCAACCACGCGCGGAGGGCCGTCGCCTCGGCCGGCTGCTCTACGAGGGCCGGTGGCTGGACCCGCAGGCGCTGATGCTGCGCGAGTCGATCCAGCGCTGGATCGGGTCGCTCGTCACCGGCGAGGTGACCCTGCGGCTGCGGCGCGGCGAGGACTACACGGTCCTGCGCACCGAGGGCCCCGCGTTCTCCTACCACCCCGACAAGCTGTCGATGGAGCGCACCGAGAACGCCGCGTTCGGCCCGACCGACCGGATCGGCCAGCTCACGATGCGCAACCTCGACATCGCCGACTCCCGCGCCAAGCTCGAGCTGTACGCCGAGCAGCCGCTCGACGAGGGGCAGGTGCTGGTCGAGCACGGCACCCTGTACGGCGAGCTCGAGCCCGGTGGCGCCGCCCGCATCTCCCGCAACCCGGCGGCCGAGCACGACGAGAGCGGGGTCGTCCTCGACGACGTCGCGATGGAGGTCGGCACCGACTGATGGACACCAACGGCACGACGGGACAGGGAGACAGAGCACCGGGAACGACAGGGCAGGGAGACAAGCTCTGGGGCGGCCGGTTCGCGAGCGGACCGAGCCCCGAGCTCGAGGCGCTCAGCCGCAGCACCCACTTCGACTGGCGGCTGGCCGCTCCGGACCTCGCCGGCTCGCGGGCCCACGCGCGGGCTCTGCATGCCGCGGGACTGCTCGACGACGGCGAGCTCGCCGGCCTGCTGGCCGGGCTCGGCGAGCTCGAGCGCAAGGTCGTGAGCGGCGAGCTGGCCCCGGCCGCGCACGACGAGGACGTGCACGGCGCCCTGGAGTCCGCGCTGCTCGAGGAGGTCGGGCCGGCCCTCGGCGGCAAGCTGCGCGCGGGCCGCAGCCGCAACGACCAGATCGCCACGTCGCTGCGCCTCTTCCTGCGCGAGCACGCCCGCACGGTCGCCGCCCTCGTGCTCGATCTCGCCGACGCCGTCGCCGACCAGGCCGAGCGCCACCACGGCGCGGTGATGCCGGGGCGCACCCACCTCCAGCACGCGCAGCCGGTGCTGCTCTCGCACCACCTGATGGCGCACGCCTGGCCGCTGGTCCGTGACGTCGGCCGGATCCGCGACTGGGACGCGCGCGTGGCGTCCGACTCGCCGTACGGCTCGGGCGCGCTGGCCGGGTCCAGCCTCGGGCTCGACCCGGTGGGGGTCGCGCACGAGCTCGGCTTCACCGGCAGCAGCGCCAACTCGATCGACGGCACCGCGAGCCGCGACTTCGCGGCCGAGCTCGCGTTCGTCCTCGCGATGATCGGTGTCGACGTGAGCCGGCAGGCCGAGGAGGTGGTGCTCTGGGCCACGCGCGAGTTCGGGTTCGTCACGCTGGACGACGGGTTCTCGACGGGGTCGAGCATCATGCCGCAGAAGAAGAACCCCGACATCTCCGAGCTCGCCCGCGGCAAGTCCGGCCGCCTGGTCGGCAACCTCACCGGCCTGCTCACCACGCTCAAGGGCCTGCCGCTGGCCTACAACCGCGACCTCCAGGAGGACAAGGAGCCGCTGTTCGACTCCGTGGACACCCTCGAGGTGCTGCTGCCCGCGTTCGCCGGGCAGGTGGCCACGCTCACCTTCCACACCGAGCGGATGGCCGAGCTCGCGCCCCAGGGCTTCTCGCTCGCCACCGACGTCGCCGAGTGGCTGGTGCGTGGCGGCGTGCCGTTCCGCGAGGCGCACGAGCTCGCCGGCGCCTGCGTACGCCGCTGCGAGGAGCTCGGCATCGACCTCGACGGCCTGACCGACGAGCAGCTGGCGGCGATCGACCCACGGCTGACGCCGGAGGTGCGATCGGTGCTGTCCGTGGAGGGCTCGGTGTCCTCGCGCGACGGTCGCGGCGGCACCGCACCGGTCCGGGTGGCGGAGCAGCTGCAGGAGCTCCGGGCCGCGCTGGCCGACCATCGCGCATGGCTCTGAGTGACCTGCTCGAGCGACCCGTGCTCGAGGTCGCGCCCCGCCTGCTCGGCGCGACCCTGACCCACGGCGGCGTCACGGTGCGCCTCACCGAGGTCGAGGCGTACGACGGCGGCAACGACCCGGGGTCGCACGCCTACCGCGGCGAGACGCGGCGCAACGCGGTCATGTTCGGGCCGGCCGGGCGGCTCTACGTGTACTTCACCTACGGCATGCACCACTGCTGCAACGTGGTCTGCGGGCCGGAGGGCACCGCCAACGCCGTGCTGCTCCGGGCCGGCGAGGTCGTCGACGGCCTCGACGAGGCGCGGGCACGGCGTGGCCGCTCCAGCGACCGCGACCTCGCGCGCGGCCCGGGACGGCTGTGCCAGGCGCTGGGCATCGACCTCGTCGGCCAACGGGCTGGACCTCGCCGGCCACCTCGAGCCGACCACCCCGGAGACGCACGTCAGCACCGGTCCGCGCGTCGGGCTGCGGCTGGCGGCCGACCGGCCGTGGCGGTTCTGGATCACCGACGACCCGACCGTCAGCCGGTACGTGCCGGCGAAGCCGCGTCAGCCGTGACGGCGCCCGCCGTGCCGCGCATGGGAGGCTGGTCCGCGCCCGACAAGCAAGCCTGGCCGAGGAGCACAGCACCGTGAGCACCGACCCGACCCTGCTCGACGACCTGGAGTGGCGCGGCCTGATCGCGCACTCGACCGACCGCGACGCGCTGCGCAAGCGCTCGTGGAAGGCAGCGTGCGCTTCTACGTCGGCTTCGACCCCACCGCGCCGAGCCTGCACATCGGCAACCTCGTGCAGATCGTCACCGCACGCCGGCTGCAGCAGGCCGGGCACACGCCGTACGCGCTCGTCGGCGGCGCCACCGGCATGATCGGCGACCCCCGCGAGTCGGGGGAGCGCACCCTCAACGACCTCGACACGGTCAAGGAGTGGGTGGAGAAGGTGCGGCTGCAGATCGAGCCGTTCCTGGACTTCGAGGGCGGCAACGCGGCCACGATGGTCAACAACTACGACTGGACCGCCAGCCTGTCGACGATCGACTTCCTGCGCGACGTCGGCAAGCACTTCCCGGTCAACCGGATGCTCGGGCGCGAGGTGGTGCGCTCCCGGCTCGAGGCCGGGATCAGCTACACCGAGTTCAGCTACGTGCTGCTGCAGTCGATGGACTTCCTCAACCTCTACCGCGACCACGGCGTGCGGCTGCAGTTCGGCGGCAGCGACCAGTGGGGCAACCTGACCGGCGGCGTCGAGCTGATCCGGCGCTCGGTCGGCGGGCACGCCCACGCGTTCGCGACACCCCTGGTGACGCGGGCCGACGGGAGCAAGTACGGCAAGACCGAGGGCGGGGCCCTGTGGCTCGACCCCGAGATGATGTCGCCGTACGCCTTCCACCAGTTCTGGCTCAACGTCGAGGACGAGAAGGTCGGCGAGCTGCTGCGGATCTTCACCTTCCTCAGCCACGACGAGATCGAGGCGCTGGACCAGCAGACGGCCGAGAAGCCGTTCCTGCGGGCCGCGCAGAAGGCACTGGCCGACGAGGTCACCACGCTGGTGCACGGCGAGCAGGAGACCGAGCACGCCAAGGACGCCGCGGCCGCGCTGTTCGGCGGCGGGGACCTGCGCGGGCTGCGCGAGGAGACGCTCCGGGCCGCGCTGCGCGAGGCCGGCGCGACCAAGGCGTCGCGGGGCACCGGGATCGTCGACCTGCTCGTCGAGTCCGGGCTCGTCGCAGAGCAAGGGGGAGGCCCGTCGCACCATCGCCGAGGGCGGTGCCTACCTGAACAACGAGCGGGTCACCGACGCCGAGCTGGTGCCCGGTGACGAGGACGTCCTCGGCGGCGGCTGGCTGGTGCTGCGCCGCGGCAAGAAGAAGCTCGCCGGCGTGGAGCTGGCCTGACCTGGCCTGAGCCGTCCGCAGGGCTCTGACCTGCGTGAACGACTGGTGTGACCGGGGCCACTCGGCGCCGATTTGCACGGCGCCCCAGGCGTCTCTACTGTTTCACCTCGTTGCCGCTTCGAGCGGCACGAACCGGAGGGCCAGCAAGTTTGACTCGGCGGCCCCGAACCGGTAAGTTTTTGTAGGTTGTCCCACGGTCCGCCGCGAGGCGTGACGGTGGTGTGCGCTTGATCCTTGAGAACTCAACAGTGTGCCAAAAGTCGACGAATTAATTTGATACCCGTCCGACGTCGATGCGGATTCGTCCGTACGAGGTCGGCGGTTCCTTTGGTAAGAACAATGATTCTGACGATAGTCAGTTTCGTTCTCTTGCCAAGGACATCTCCAAGATTGGTCGCTGCTACCTGATTCGTCAGGGGTGGCGGTCGCAAGATTTCAACGGAGAGTTTGATCCTGGCTCAGGACGAACGCTGGCGGCGTGCTTAACACATGCAAGTCGAGCGGTAAGGCCCTTCGGGGGTACACGAGCGGCGAACGGGTGAGTAACACGTGAGCAATCTGCCCTCCACATCGGGATAACCCCCGGAAACGGGAGCTAATACCGGATACGACCACTTCAGGCATCTGATGGTGGTGGAAAGTTCCGGCGGTGGAGGATGAGCTCGCGGCCTATCAGCTTGTTGGTGGGGTAATGGCCCACCAAGGCTTCGACGGGTAGCCGGCCTGAGAGGGTGACCGGCCACACTGGGACTGAGACACGGCCCAGACTCCTACGGGAGGCAGCAGTGGGGAATATTGGACAATGGGCGAAAGCCTGATCCAGCAACGCCGCGTGAGGGATGACGGCCTTCGGGTTGTAAACCTCTTTCAGCGCAGACGAAGCGAAAGTGACGGTATGCGCAGAAGAAGCACCGGCCAACTACGTGCCAGCAGCCGCGGTAATACGTAGGGTGCGAGCGTTGTCCGGAATTATTGGGCGTAAAGGGCTCGTAGGCGGTCTGTCACGTCAGGAGTGAAAACTCGGGGCTCAACCCCGAGCCTGCTTCTGATACGGGCAGACTGGAGGTATGCAGGGGAGAACGGAATTCCTGGTGTAGCGGTGAAATGCGCAGATATCAGGAGGAACACCGGTGGCGAAGGCGGTTCTCTGGGCATTACCTGACGCTGAGGAGCGAAAGTGTGGGGAGCGAACAGGATTAGATACCCTGGTAGTCCACACCGTAAACGTTGGGCGCTAGGTGTGGGACTCATTCCACGAGTTCCGTGCCGCAGCTAACGCATTAAGCGCCCCGCCTGGGGAGTACGGCCGCAAGGCTAAAACTCAAAGGAATTGACGGGGGCCCGCACAAGCGGCGGAGCATGCGGATTAATTCGATGCAACGCGAAGAACCTTACCTAGGTTTGACATATACGAGAAGCCTCTGGAGACAGAGGTCTCTTTGGACACTTGTATACAGGTGGTGCATGGCTGTCGTCAGCTCGTGTCGTGAGATGTTGGGTTAAGTCCCGCAACGAGCGCAACCCTCGTCTTATGTTGCCAGCACGTAATGGTGGGGACTCATAAGAGACTGCCGGGGTCAACTCGGAGGAAGGTGGGGATGACGTCAAGTCATCATGCCCCTTATGCCTAGGGCTTCACGCATGCTACAATGGCCGGTACAAAGGGCTGCGATACCGCAAGGTGGAGCGAATCCCAAAAAGCCGGTCTCAGTTCGGATTGGGGTCTGCAACTCGACCCCATGAAGTCGGAGTCGCTAGTAATCGCAGATCAGCAACGCTGCGGTGAATACGTTCCCGGGCCTTGTACACACCGCCCGTCACGTCACGAAAGTTGGCAACACCCGAAGCCAGTGGCCCAACCGTTTACGGAGGGAGCTGTCGAAGGTGGGGCGAGCGATTGGGACGAAGTCGTAACAAGGTAGCCGTACCGGAAGGTGCGGCTGGATCACCTCCTTTCTAAGGAGCATCACTGGCAGACGTCGCCGTTGAGGTGGCGTGCTGTCCAGAGCGTTCGTCTGTGGTGACATTCGTTCACCGGCAGACACTGCTCACTAGTGGAACGTCGATTATTTGGTCGGCTCCTGACCAGGAGCTCGTCAGTACTGTCCGCCGGCTTGCCGGTGGGCGTGGAACCTCGAGCCGATCGCGTCGGAGTTCTCCAGGCACACTGTTGGGTCCTGAGGGATCGAGCAATCGATTCCTTCTGGGCCTCCACCCCCTCGAACTCGACTCGTCGTCGAGCCGCATGAGCAAGCGAGGACCTGGTGGGGGATCCGCCCGTAATTTGAGAACTACACAGTGGACGCGAGCATCTTTGTAGCAAGACAAGCTACTAAGGGCACATGGTGGATGCCTTGGCACCAAGAGCCGATGAAGGACGTAGGAGCCTGCGATAAGCCCCGGGAAGTTGGCAACCAAGCTGTGATCCGGGGATTTCCGAATGGGGAAACCCAGCTGGAGTCATGTCCAGTTACCTCTGCCTGAACACATAGGGCAGTTGGAGGGAACGTGGGGAAGTGAAACATCTCAGTACCCACAGGAAGAGAAAACAAAAGTGATTCCGAGAGTAGTGGCGAGCGAAATCGGAAGAGGCCAAACTCATGCAGTGTGATAGCCGGCAGGCGTTGCTGCATGAGGGTTGTGGGGCCGCTTGGCTGGTTCTGCCGAACCAGCACAGAGTAAGAAACCATCGTTGAAGTCGAAGTGGACTGGAAAGTCCCGGCATAGAGGGTGATACCCCCGTATACGTAAGACGATGGCTCTGAAGCGTCACCCCAAGTAACACGGAACCCCTGAAATTCCGTGTGAATCTGGCGGGACCACCCGTTAAGCCTAAATACTCCTTGGTGACCGATAGCGGACAAGTACCGTGAGGGAAAGGTGAAAAGTACCCCTGGCGGGGAGTGAAATAGTACCTGAAACCATGTGCCTACAATCCGTTGGAGCCTCCATTCGTGGGGGTGACAGCGTGCCTTTTGAAGAATGAGCCTGCGAGTTTGCGTTGTGTCGCAAGGTTAACCCGTGTGGGGAAGCCGTAGCGAAAGCGAGTCCGAATAGGGCGACGTGAGTGGCACGACCAAGACCCGAAGCGAAGTGATCTATCCATGGGCAGGTTGAAGCGCGGGTAAGACCGCGTGGAGGACCGAACCCACTTAGGTTGAAAACTGAGGGGATGACCTGTGGATAGGGGTGAAAGGCCAATCAAACTTCGTGATAGCTGGTTCTCCCCGAAATGCATTTAGGTGCAGCGTCGCGTGTTTCTTGCTGGAGGTAGAGCACTGGATAGTCTAGGGGGCCTACAAGCTTACCGAAATTAACCAAACTCCGAATGCCAGTAAGTGAGAGCGCGGCAGTGAGACTGCGGGGGATAAGCTCCGTAGTCGAAAGGGAAACAGCCCAGACCATCAGCTAAGGTCCCTAAGCGATAACTAAGTGGAAAAGGATGTGGAGTCGCAGAGACAACCAGGAGGTTGGCTTAGAAGCAGCCACCCTTGAAAGAGTGCGTAATAGCTCACTGGTCAAGTGATTCCGCGCCGACAATGTAGCGGGGCTCAAGTTATCCACCGAAGCTATGGCATTCATGCGTATAACCCGGCCCGGGTCATACCGGGTCCAGGTGCATGGATGGGTAGGGGAGCGTCGTGTGGCGAGTGAAGCGGCGGTGTGAACCAGTCGTGGACGCCACACGAGTGAGAATGCAGGCATGAGTAGCGAATGAAGAGTGAGAAACTCTTCCGCCGAATGATCAAGGGTTCCAGGGTCAAGCTAATCTGCCCTGGGTAAGTCGGGACCTAAGGCGAGGCCGACAGGCGTAGTCGATGGACAACGGGTTGATATTCCCGTACCGGCAAAACAGCGCCCATGACGAACCCGGTGATGCTAAGTGCCCAAAACCTTCGGGATCCTTCGGGACGATGGAGGCGGAGCGCACGACCCGAACCGGTAGTAGTCAAGCGATGGGGTGACGCAGGAAGGTAGTCCAACCGTGGCGATGGTTGTCCACGGCTAAGGGTGTAGGGCGCAACGTAGGCAAATCCGCGTTGCACGTGCCTGAGACCTGACGGGGAGTCCGTATGGACGAAGTGGATGATCCTATGCTGTCGAGAAAAACCTCTAGCGAGCTGTGCGCCGCCCGTACCCCAAACCGACTCAGGTGATCAGGTAGAGAATACTAAGGCGATCGAGTGAACCATGGTTAAGGAACTCGGCAAAATGCCCCCGTAACTTCGGGAGAAGGGGGGCCGGATTTGTCAATGCACTTGCTGCAAGAAGCAATGATGGCCGCAGAGACCAGGCCCAAGCGACTGTTTACTAAAAACACAGGTCCGTGCGAAGTCGTAAGACGATGTATACGGACTGACTCCTGCCCGGTGCTGGAAGGTTAAGGGGACGTGTTAGTTCTTCGGAGCGAAGCGCAGAACTTAAGCCCCAGTAAACGGCGGTGGTAACTATAACCATCCTAAGGTAGCGAAATTCCTTGTCGGGTAAGTTCCGACCTGCACGAATGGAGTAACGACTTGGGCGCTGTCTCAACCATGGACTCGGCGAAATTGCACTACGAGTAAAGATGCTCGTTACGCGCGGCAGGACGGAAAGACCCCGGGACCTTTACTATAGTTTGGTATTGGTGTTTGGTTCGATTTGTGTAGGATAGGTGGGAGACTGTGAAGCTTGGACGCCAGTTCGAGGTGGAGTCAACGTTGAAATACCACTCTGGTCGTATTAGATATCTAACCTAGGTCCGTTATCCGGATCAGGGACAGTGCCTGATGGGTAGTTTAACTGGGGCGGTTGCCTCCTAAAATGTAACGGAGGCGCTCAAAGGTTCCCTCAGCCTGGTTGGCAATCAGGTTTCGAGTGTAAGTGCACAAGGGAGCTTGACTGTGAGAGTGACATCTCGAGCAGGGACGAAAGTCGGAACTAGTGATCCGGCGCTGGCATGTGGAAGCGGCGTCGCTCAACGGATAAAAGGTACCCCGGGGATAACAGGCTGATCTTCCCCAAGAGTCCATATCGACGGGATGGTTTGGCACCTCGATGTCGGCTCGTCGCATCCTGGGGCTGGAGTAGGTCCCAAGGGTTGGGCTGTTCGCCCATTAAAGCGGCACGCGAGCTGGGTTTAGAACGTCGTGAGACAGTTCGGTCCCTATCCGCCGCGCGCGCAGGAAACTTGAGAAAGGCTGTCCCTAGTACGAGAGGACCGGGATGGACGAACCTCTGGTGTGCCAGTTGTTCTGCCAAGAGCACGGCTGGTTAGCTACGTTCGGAAGTGATAACCGCTGAAAGCATCTAAGCGGGAAGCACGTTTCAAGATGAGGTTTCCCACCGGGTTAACCGGGTAAGGCCCCCAGTAGACGACTGGGTTGATAGGCCGGAGGTGTACAGCAGAAATGCCTAGCCGACCGGTACTAATAGGCCGAGGGCTTGTCCCTCAAAGATGTTGCGCGTCCACTGTGTGGTTCCCGAGTTACGGTCGGGAGCCTGATCGACCTGGGAGACCAGGTCCATGGCTTTTGCATAACTCCATAGAGTTTCGGCGGCCATAGCGAAAGGGAAATACCCGGCCCCATTCCGAACCCGGAAGTCAAGCCTTTCAGCGCCGATGGTACTGCGACCGGGAGGTCGTGGGAGAGTAGGACGTCGCCGGACATACTTTGCTAAGGGCCGCCCCTTCGTGGGGCGGCCCTTAGTTTCTTTCCAGCACTGGTCAGCGTAGACCGACACAGGAGCCGACGTGCCCGAAGACGGCAGCCACGCAAGCGCCCGCGCAGCGGCGAGCCGGTCCGAGCGGCAGGCGAGCGGCGGCCGGCCGGCAAGCGGCCCGGGCGGTCCGGCGGCAAGCCCGACGGGCGGCGCCCGGCGCGCTACAGCGCGACCGGCGGGCGCGACCGGCCCTACAGCCGGCGCGATGACGGCGACCGTCGCGACGCCGACGAGACGCGCACCGAGTGCCAGGCGCGCTACGACGGCCCGCCGATCCCCGAGGAGATCACCGGCCGCGAGCTCGACCGCTCGGTGCAGGCGCAGCTGAAGTCGCTGCCCGAGAAGCTCGCCCTGCGGGTGGCCCGCCACCTGGTGGCGGCCGGCCTGCTGATCGACACCGACCCGAAGACGGCCTACGAGCACACCCTGGCCGCCCGGGCCGCGCCAGCCGGCTCGCCGTCGTGCGCGAGGCCGTCGGCGAGGCGGCGTACGCCGCGGGCGAGTACGCCGAGGCGCTGGCCGAGCTGCGGGCCGCCAAGCGGATGAACGGCGTCCAGGACTACGTCGCGATCATGGCCGACTGCGAGCGCGCGCTGGGCCGCCCCGACCGGGCGCTGACGCTGGTCAGAACGCCCCCAAGGACAAGCTGTCGCACGGCCCTGCTGGCCGAGCTGACCATCGTCGAGGCCGGCGCCCGGCGCGACCGCGGCGAGCTCGACGCCGCCCTGCGCACGCTGGAGAACGCGCACCTGCTCTCCAAGTCGCGCGAGCCGTGGGTGGCCCGGCTGCGCTACGCCTACGCCGACACCCTGGTCGCGGCCGGCCGGCGCGCAGGACGCGCTGACCTGGTTCCACCGCACCGAGGCCGTCGACGGCGAGGAGCCAGACCGACGCCGTCGAGCGCGCCGCCGAGCTCGAGCGGAGCACTCGGCGGGTGCTGAGCATGCTCGGCTCGAGCGAGCAGCCGCTGTCCGCGGCGTACGACGTGGCGGTGCTCGACCTCGACGGCGTGGTCTACGTCGGGCCCGGACGCCGTGCCGGGTGCCCCCGAGGCGCTGAACGCGGCCCAGGCCGGCGGGATGCACCTCGCCTTCGTGACCAACAACGCCGCCCGCCCCCCGGACACGGTGGGCGACCACCTGCGCCGGCTCGGGGTCGACGCCCACGACGAGGACGTCGTCACCAGCGCGCAGGCCGCCGCCCGGCTGCTGGCCGGCCGACCTCGACGCGGGCAGCAAGGTCTTCCTGATCGGCGGCGAGGGTCTCGACCAGGCGCTGCGCGAGCGCGGCCTGCGAGCCGGTGACCGAGCCCGACGACGACGTGGCGGCGGTGGTCCAGGGCTACGGCCCGGACATGCCGTGGAAGCAGGTGGTGCAGGGCGCGATCCTGGTGCGCGCCGGGCTGCCCGTGGGTGGCCAGCAACACCGACATGACGATCCCCACCGCGAGCGGGATCGGGCCGGGCAACGGCACCCTGGTCGAGCTGGTCGCGCGGTTCGCCGAGCGCGAGCCGCAGGTGGCCGGCAAGCCGAAGCGGCCGCTGTTCGAGGAGACCCTCACCCGGGTCGGCGGCGAGCACCCGCTGGTGGTCGGCGACCGGCTGGACACCGACATCGAGGGCGCCGTCACGATGGGCTGGGACAGCCTGCTGGTGCTGACCGGCGTCACCGGGCTCGAGGAGCTGGTCGCGGCCGAGCCCGAGCAGCGCCCGACGTACGTCGCCCCCGACCTCGGCGCCCTGGCCGAGCCGCAGCCGGCGCCCGAGGCGACCGACGACGGCGTCGCGCTCGGCGGCTGGACGCGCGCGCGTCGAGGACGGCCGGCTGCGCGTCGAGGGCGACGGCGCGCGCGGCCGACTGGTGGCGGGTCGTCGCGGTCGCCGCCTGGCGCCATCTCGACGACGACGGGCCAGCCTGTCGCGACCGACGACGTCGAGCCTCCCCGGTAGCGTGTCGCGCCATGAGCGAGAGCGCCGGGATCGCAGTCGCGCCCGAGCGACCGGGATCGAGGCCGTCGACGCCGTCGTCGCCAGCCTCGCGGGCCTGGACGACCTGCCCGGTGGCCGAGCACGTCGCCGTCTTCGAGCGCGCGCACGAGTCGCTGCGCCAGGATGCTCGCCGGCGCCGGCGAGCGCACGCGCCCAGGGCTGAGCCGTGCCGCCGCGGCGCCTGCGGCTGGACGCCGAGCTGGTCCGCCGCGGCCTGGCCCGCTCGCGCGAGCACGCCAGCGAGCTGATCGCCGCCGGCCGGGTGAGCGTGAACAGGGCGGTGGCCACCAAGCCGGCCACCGGGGTGACCACCGACGCCGACCTCGTCGTCCGCGAGGACCCCGACCGACCCCGACTACGCCAGCCGCGGCGGCGCACAAGCTGGCCGGTGCGCTGGCCGCCTTCGCGCCGCTCGGGCTCGAGGTCGAGGGGCGGCGCTGCCTGGACGCCGGCGCCTCGACCGGCGGGTTCACCGACGTGCTGCTGCGCGCGGGAGCGCGCGAGGTGGTCGCCGTCGACGTCGGCTACGGCCAGCTGGTCTGGGCGCTGCGCAACGACCCGCGGGTGCAGGTCCACGACCGCACCAACGTCCGCGAGACCTGACCCCGAGCTGGTCGGCGGACCCGTCGACCTGGTCGTGGGCGACCTGTCCTTCATCTCGCTGACGCTGGTGCTCGACGCCCTGATCGGGCGTGACCGCGCCCGACGGCGACCTGGTGCTGATGGTCAAGCCGCAGTTCGAGGTCGGCAAGGAGCGCCTGGGCAAGGGCGGCGTGGTGCGCGACCTCGGCGCACCGGGCCGACGCCGTCGACGCCGTCGCTCGAGGCCGCGGCCGACCGCGGCTGGGGCGCCCGGGCGCGTCACGACCAGCCCGCTGCCGGGCCCGTCGGGCAACGTGGAGTTCTTCGTCTGGCTGCGCGCGCGGGCCGCGCGAGGTCGGACCGGGACGCGATCGAGGCCGAGGTGGCCCGATCCGCGTCCTGGGGGGTGGCGGGTGAGAAGGTGAACCCGTGACCGACACGACCCGCGGCGACGTCCGCCGCATCCTGCTGCTGGCCCACACGGGCCGCGAGGAGGCGCGCGAGGTCGCGCGCGCCGTGGTCGCGCTCGCTGGCCGACCACGGGCTGCGTCGTGCGCATGCTCGAGGACGAGGCCAAGGAGCTCGACCTCGGTCCCGACGACGGCGTCGAGCCGGTCACCGTCGAGGACGCCGCGCTGCGAGCAGTGCGAGCTCGCCGTGGTCATCGGCGGCGACGGCACCATCCTGCGCGCCGCCGAGCTCACCCACGGCACCACGCACCCCGCTGCTCGGCGTCAACCTCGGCCACGTCGGCTTCCTCGCCGAGGCCGAGAGCGAGGACGTCGAGAAGATGATCGAGCGCGATCGTCGAGCGCCGCTACACCAGCGAGGAGCGGATGACCCTCGACGTGAGCGTCTACCGCGACAACGAGCTCGTCGAGACCACCTGGGCGCTCAACGAGGCGAGCGTCGAGAAGGCCGCCCGGCAGCGGATGCTCGAGGTGGTCGTCGAGGTCGACGGCCGGCCGCTGAGCAGGTTCGGCTGCGACGGCGTCGTGTGTGCCACGCCGACCGGCTCCACGGCGTACAACTTCAGCGCCGGTGGCCCCGTCGTCTGGCCCGGCGTCGAGGCGCTGCTGATGGTGCCGATCAGCGCCCACGCGCTGTTCGCCCGCCCGATGGTGGTGGCGCCCGACCTCGGTGCTCGCCGTCGAGGTGCTGGCCCAGACCGAGGGCGCCGGCGTGCTGTGGTGCGACGGCCGCCGCACCGTCGACCTGCCGCCGGGCGCGCGCATCGAGGTCCGCCGCGGCCGTACGCCGGTCCGGCTGGTGCGGCTCCACGAGGCGCCGTTCACCGACCGGCTCGTCGCCAAGTTCGGGCTGCCCGTCGAGGGCTGGCGCGGCGCGCCGAGCGACGCGCCGACGACGAGGACTGACGACGCGATGATCGAGGAGATCCGGATCAGCTCGCTCGGGCGTGATCGAGGAGTCCGTGCTCGAGCTCGGCGACGGGCTGACCGTGATCACCGGCGAGACCGGCGCCGGCAAGACGATGCTGGTCACCGCGCTCGGGCTGCTGCTGGGCGGCCGCGCCGACACCGGCGCGGTGCGCACCGGCGCCAGGGCGGCCCGGGTCGAGGGCGTGGTCGCGCGCCGACGACGCGCTCGACGGCGATCGCCGAGGAGCACGGCGGCGAGGTCGAGGCCGGCCAGCTGCTGCTCGGCCGCCAGGTCTCGGCCGAGGGCCGCTCGCGCGCCTTCCTGGGCGGCGCCTCGGTGCCGGCGTCCGCGCTCGGCCGCGTCGGCGAGGCGCTCGTCGCCGTGCACGGCCAGTCCGACCAGCACCGGCTGCTGCGACCCGAGGCCCAGCGCGACGCGCTCGACGCCTTCGCCGGCGCCGAGCTGGCCGAGCTGCTGGGCGCGCTACCGCGCCGGGTTCGACCGGCTGCGCGAGGTCGAGTCCGAGCTGCGCGAGGTGCTCGGATCCGCCCGCGAGCGGGCCCGCGAGGCCGACGTGCTGCGGCTGGGTCTCGAGGAGATCGAGGCGGTCGGCCCCGGTCGCCGGCGAGGACGCCGACGCTGGCCGTCGAGGAGGGCCGGCTCGGCTTCGCCGACACCCTGCGCACCGCCGCCGAGGACGGCCCGCGAGGCGCTCTCCAGCGACACGACGCCGGACGTCTCCGACGCGCTGGGCGCCGTGGCCGCCGCCCGGCGCGCGCTGGAGAGCGTGCGCGAGCACGACCCCGAGGCCGCGGCGCTGGCCGACCGGGTGGCCGAGGTCAGCTACCTGCTCGCCGACGTCGCCGCCGACGTCGCCTCCTACGCCACGGCGGTGGAGACCGACCCGGCCCGCCTGGCGGCGGTCTCCGAGCGGCGGGCCGCGCTGACCGCGCTCACCCGGAAGTACGGCGAGACGCTCGACGAGGTCCTCGAGTGGAGCCGGGTCTCGGCCGCAGCGGCTGGCCGGGCTCGACGGCTCCGACGAGCGGGTCGCCGAGCTGCGCGCCGAGCGCGAGCAGCTGCGCTCGACGCTGGCCGACCAGGCCGGCCGCGCTCTCCGTCGCTGCGCCGGCAGGCCGCCGACCGGCTCGCGACGGCGGTCACCGCCGAGCTGCACGAGCTGTCGATGCCGCACGCGCGGTTCGCACGTCCGCGTCGACCGGGTGCGCCGACGAGCGCGGCCTCGAGGTCGACGGCGGCCGCTGGCGGTTCACCGCGACCGGCATCGACGAGGTCGAGCTGCTGCTGGCCGCCAACACCGGCTCCGAGCCCGCGCCCGCTCGGCAAGGGCGCCTCCGGCGGCGAGCTGTCCCGGGTGATGCTGGCCATCGAGGTGTCCCTGGCCGACACCCGGCCGGTGCCCGACGTTCGTCTTCGACGAGGTCGACGCCGGGGTCGGCGGCAAGGCGGCCGTCGAGATCGGCCGGCGGCTCGCCGCGCTCGCCCGGTCGGCCCAGGTGCTCGTGGTGACCCACCTGCCCCAGGTCGCCGCGTTCGCCGACCACCACGTCGTCGTACGCAAGAGCAGCGACGGGTCGGTGACCACCTCGGGCCTCACCGCGCTCGACGACGCCGGCCGGGTCCAGGAGCTGTCCCGGATGCTGGCCGGGCTCGAGGAGTCCGACACCGCGATGGCGCACGCCCAGGAGCTGCTCGAGGTCGCTCGCGAGCGGCACGACGTGGTCGTGTCGTGGCCCGGGGGCGCCGGAAGTCTTGATAGGGTTGAATCCCGTGGAGAAGCAGCCGACCAAGCACGTCTTCGTCACCGGAGGCGTCGCCTCCTCGCTCGGCAAGGGACTCACGGCCTCGAGCCTCGGTCGCCTTCTCCGCTCGCGCGGGCTGCGGGTCACGATGCAGAAGCTCGACCCGTACCTCAACGTCGACCCCGGGACGATGAACCCGTTCCAGCACGGCGAGGTGTTCGTCACCAACGACGGCGCCGAGACCGACCTCGACATCGGGCACTACGAGCGGTTCCTCGACACCGACCTCAGCCAGATCGCCAACGTCACGACCGGCCAGGTCTACTCCAGCGTGATCGCCAAGGAGCGGCGCGGCGACTACCTCGGCGACACCGTCCAGGTGATCCCGCACATCACCAACGAGATCAAGGACCGCGTGCTCGCCATGGGCGGCGACGAGATCGACGTGGTGATCACCGAGGTCGGCGGCACCGTCGGCGACATCGAGTCGCTGCCGTTCCTCGAGGCGGCCCGCCAGGTGCGCCACGACGTCGGCCGCGACAACGTCTTCTTCCTGCACGTCTCCCTGGTGCCGTGGATCGGGCCGTCCGGTGAGCTCAAGACCAAGCCGACCCAGCACTCCGTGGCGGCGCTGCGCTCGATCGGCATCCAGCCCGACGCCATCGTGTGCCGCGCCGACCGCGAGATCCCGGCCTCGGTGAAGCAGAAGATCTCGCTGATGTGCGACGTCGACCAGGAGGCCGTGGTCACCGCCGCCGACGCGCCGTCGATCTACGACATCCCCAAGGTGCTGCACCGCGAGGGCCTCGACGCCTACCTCGTACGCCGCCTCAACCTGCCCTTCCGCGACGTCGACTGGACCCTCTGGGACCAGCTCCTCCAGCGGGTGCACCACCCCAACGAGGAGGTCACCGTCGCCCTCGTCGGCAAGTACATCGACCTCCCCGACGCCTACCTCTCCGTCGTCGAGGCGCTGCGCGCCGGCGGGTTCGCCCACGAGGCCAAGGTCAACATCGAGTGGATCCCCTCCGACGAGTGCGCGACCCCCGAGGGGGCGGCCCGCCACCTCGCCGACGTCGACGCCGTCTGCGTGCCCGGGAGGCTTCGGCATCCGCGGCATCGAGGGCAAGCTCGGCGCGCTCACCTACGCGCGCACCCACAAGATCCCCACCCTCGGCCTCTGCCTCGGCCTGCAGTGCATGGTGATCGAGTACGCCCGCTCGATGGCCGGGCTCCAGCAGGCCGCCTCGACCGAGTTCGACCCCGACGTCCCCGAGCCGGTGATCGCGACGATGGCCGAGCAGCACGCCTACGTCGAGGGCGCCGGCGACCTCGGCGGGACGATGCGGCTCGGCCTCTACCCCGCCGACCTCAAGGAGGGCACCGTCGCCCGGGCGGCGTACGGCGAACGACGGGTCGAGGAGCGCCACCGGCACCGCTACGAGGTCAACAACTCCTACCGCGAGCAGCTGGAGTCGGCCGGGCTGGTCTTCTCCGGCACCTCGCCGGACGACCGCCTCGTCGAGTTCGTCGAGCTGCCGACCGACGTGCACCCCTACTACGTCTCCACCCAGGCCCACCCCGAGCTGCGCTCCCGGCCGACCCGGCCGCACCCGCTCTTCGCCGGGCTGGTCGAGGCCGCGCTGCAGCGCCAGCGCGAGCTGCTCATCCCGATCGACGAGAGCGCCCTGCGGCGCCAGTGGGTCGCCGACGAAGAGGACTCCATGGACCAGGGCGAGGTCGTGGCGCTCGTGGAGGCCGACGTCGAGGCCGGCGCCGAGGCCGGCGACGAGGATGCCGACGCCGCGGAGGCGGCGTTCGTGGCCCGGCACCGGGCCTGAGCGTGACCGACCCCGTCGAGCCGGCCGACCGACCCGGCTCCTGGCCGGTGGTCGGCACCCGGCGGCACTACGACGGCGGGTGGGTGGTGGGCCTGCGCGAGGACGTCGTGCACCGGCCGGGCCACCCCGAGGAGGTCTTCGGCCGCCTCGTCCTCGAGCACCCCGGCGCGGTCGTCGTGCTGGCCGTCGACGACGACGAGCGGGTCTGCTGCCTGCGGCAGTACCGCCACGCCAGCCAGGGCGTGATGGTCGAGCTCCCGGCCGGCATCCGCGACGAGGAGGGCGAGGACCCCGTCGACACCGCCGCCCGCGAGCTCCTCGAGGAGGCCGAGCTGCAGGCCGAGCACTGGCGGCTGCTCGCCGACCTCGTGGCCGTCGGCCGGCATCACCGCCGAGCGGCACCTGGTCTACCTCGCCCGCGGGCTCTCCCACGCCGACCGCGGCGACTTCGAGCTGCACGCGGAGGAGGCCGAGATCGAGGTCTTCTGGACCCCGTTCGACGACCTGCTCGAGGCCGTCCTCGACGGCCGCGTCCAGGAGGGCCCGCTGATGATCGCCGTGCTCACCTACGACGCCCTCCGTCGCCGCGACCGCCTCTGACCCGTCGCGGTGTGCACGGAACCCCCGGTCACCGGCCTGGGGCGTGCACCAACCCCCCGGTCACCTGGTTGGGTGGAGGGGTGACGGTGGACATCGCTGCGCTGCTGCGGGAGCACCCCGTGGTCGACGGGCACAACGACCTGCTGTGGACGGCGCGCGAGAAGGTCGGCTACGACTTCGACGCGGCTCGACCTGACCGACTCCGAGGTGTGCCGCTCGATCGGCACGCACACCGACCTCCCGCGGCTGCGGGCCGGGGGAGTGGGGGCGCAGTTCTGGTCGGTGTTCGTGCCCTCGGACCGGCCGGCGTCGGAGGCCGTGACGGCCACGCTGGAGCAGGTCGACGCGGCGTACGCCATGTTCGAGCGGTACGCCGACCAGATGCTGCCGGCCACGACGGTCGAGGACGTCGAGCGGGCCTGGCAGCAGGGCAAGATCGCCGGCCTGATGGGGGCCGAGGGCGGCCACCAGATCGACGAGTCGCTCGGCACGCTGCGGATGCTGCACCGCCTCGGCGTGCGCTACCTGACCCTGACCCACAACGACACCAACCCGTGGGCCGACTCGGCGACCGACGAGCCCGTCCACCACGGGCTGACCGACTTCGGCCGCGAGGTCGTGGCCGAGATGAACCGGATCGGGATGCTGGTCGACCTCAGCCACGTCAGCGCCGAGGTGATGCACCAGGCGCTCGACGTCAGCACCGCGCCGGTGATCTTCTCCCACTCCTCGGCCCGCGCCGTGTGCGACCACCCGCGCAACGTGCCCGACGACGTGCTGGCCCGGCTCGCGGGCAACGGCGGCGTGTGCATGGTGACCTTCGTGCCCCACTTCGTGCGCCAGGAGGTGCGTGACTGGCTCGGTGTCGACGTGCCCCGCGACGAGGCCGAGATCCCCACCGGTGACGCGCCGCGCGCGACCATCGAGGACGTCGTGGCCCACGTCGAGCACGTGCGCGAGGTGGCCGGCGTCGAGCACATCGGGCTCGGCGGCGACTACGACGGGACGCCGGACCTGCCGGTCGGGCTCGAGGACGTCTCGGGCTATCCGCGACTGCTGCAGGCGCTCGCCGACCGGGGCTGGTCGGAGACCGACCTTGCGGGTCTGACCTGCCGCAACGTGCTCCGCACGATGCGCGACGCCGGGCTGACCGAGTCGGCAGCGCGAGAGTAATGTCCCCGGCATGCGTATCGGTGTGCCCAAGGAAGTCAAGAACCACGAGTACCGCGTGGCCATCACCCCGATCGGGGTGCACGAGCTGGTCTCGCACGGCCACGAGGTCTTCGTCCAGCAGGGTGCGGGGGTGGGCTCCCAGGTCGAGGACGACGAGTACGTCGCCGCCGGGGCCAAGATCCTCGACTCCGCCGACGACGTCTGGGGCGACGTCGAGATGGTGCTCAAGGTCAAGGAGCCCGTCGAGGAGGAGTACCACCGGATGCGCGAGGGGCTGGTTCTCTTCACCTACCTCCACCTCGCCGCCGACCGGCCGCTGACCGACGAGCTGATCACGCGCAAGGTCACCGGCATCGCCTACGAGACGGTGCAGCTGCCCTCGGGCGCGCTCCCGCTGCTCTACCCGATGTCGGAGGTGGCCGGCTGCCTGGCGCCCCAGGTGGGCGCCTACTCGCTGATGCGGGCCCAGGGCGGCCGCGGCGTGCTGATGGGCGGCGTCGGCGGTGTCGCCAACGCCAAGGTCGTCGTCATCGGTGCCGGGGTCTCCGGGCAGAACGCCGCCAACATCGCCCTCGGCATGGGCGCCGACGTGACGCTGCTCGACACCGACCTCGACAAGCTGCGCATGTCGTTCTGGCGCTACAACAACCGGGTGCACGGACTGGCGTCGTCCAAGCTGGCCATCGAGCAGCAGGTGACCGAGGCCGACCTGGTCATCGGCGCGGTGCTGATCCCCGGCGCGAAGGCCCCCACGCTGGTCTCCAACGAGCTGGTCTCGCGGATGAAGCCGGGCTCGGTGCTCGTCGACATCGCGGTCGACCAGGGCGGCTGCTTCGAGGACACCCACGCCACCACCCACGCGGACCCGACGTACCAGGTGCACAACTCGACGTTCTACTGCGTCGCCAACATGCCCGGCGCGGTGCCGAACACCTCGACCTACGCGCTGACCAACGCGACGCTGCCCTACACGGTGGCGCTGGCCAACAAGGGCTGGCAGCAGGCCTGCCGTGACGACCACTCGCTGGCGCTGGGCCTGAACACGCACGCCGGGAAGCTGACCAACGCCCCGGTGGCGGAGGCGCACGACCTGGAGTCCGCCGACCTCGAGAGTGCCATTGCCTGACGCTGCGCCTGACCCTGCGGTCGGGAACCCGCTCGTGCGGGCCGTGCGCACCTATGTCGACCACCTCGTGGTCGAGCGCGGGCTGGCGGAGAACTCGGTGAAGTCCTACCGCCGTGACCTGCGGCGCTACCTCGAGCACCTCGACGCGGTCGGCGTCAGCGACCTCGACCAGGTCACCGAGCAGACCGTGGCGGGCTTCCTGATGGCGCTGCGCGAGGGGGACGCCCAGCACCCGCCGCTGAGCGCCAGCTCCGCGGGGCGCACCGTCGTCGCGGTGCGCGGCTTCCACCGGTTCGCGGTCAAGGACGGGCTGGCCCAGGCCGACCCCTCGGCCGGCGTACGGCCTCCGACGCCGGCCAAGCGGCTGCCCAAGGCCATCCCCCTCGGTGACGTCGAGCGGCTGCTGGAGGCTGCCGGCGCGCCCGGTACGGCGCTCGCGATGCGCGACCGGGCCCTGCTGGAGGTGCTCTACGGGACCGGCGCGCGGATCTCCGAGGCGGTCGGCCTCGACGTCGACGACCTCGAGCTCGAGCTGCCCGGCGAGGAGCAGGGCACGGTGCTGCTGCGGGGCAAGGGCTCCAAGGAGCGCATCGTCCCGGTGGGCCGCTTCGCCCGCGAGGCGGTGCAGGCCTACCTGGTGCGCGGCCGGCCCGAGCTGGTCGGCGCCGGCACCGGCACGGCGGCGCTGTTCCTCAACGCCCGCGGCGGCCGGCTGTCGCGGCAGAGCGCCTGGACCGTCATCGTCCGGGCGGCGGACCGGGCGGGCCTGAACGCCGACATCTCACCGCACACCCTGCGGCACTCCTTCGCCACCCACCTGCTCGAGGGCGGGGCCGACGTACGCGTCGTCCAGGAGCTGCTCGGCCACGCCTCGGTGACCACGACGCAGGTCTACACGCTGGTCACCGTGGACAGCCTGCGCGAGGTGTACGCCGCCGCGCACCCCCGTGCCCTCGACTAGCCGGCAGAGGTATCGGACTTTTCGCTTGCCTGTACCAGGGATGGACCGCGGACCCACAGGTTCATCCACAGGCGGGCAAGGAGTTGTGCATCTACGGCGAGGCGCTACCCACATCGTTTCCCCAGATTGCCGAAGATGGTCAGGTGTGGCCGATCGTGCCTTGTGACGCCGTTCCGGCGGTGCATAGAGTCGCGCCCGCTGCTTGGCGGCATGTCGACAAAGAGACTGACCAGGATCGACGAACGAAGGAGACAAGATGAGTGGTGGCGAAGGACGCGGTCCGACGTGGGGCAGCAGTGCCTCCGAGATGCCGCCGCTGGGTCGACCTCCCGCTCCTCCGCAACCCGAGACCGTCTCCGAGCCCCTGGCCTTCGCACCGCGCGCGACCGAGGCCGCCCAGGCGGTCGTGCCCCAGCCAGGTGGCCCGCGACGAGGTCGTCCTCGGCCCGACCGGCCGCCCGATGCCCGAGATCCCCGACCCGCGACCGCGCACCAAGCACGGCCACGCCCGGGTGATCGCGATGTGCAACCAGAAGGGCGGGGTCGGCAAGACGACGACCACGATCAACCTCGGCGCCTCGCTGGCGGAGTTCGGCCGCAAGGTGCTGCTCGTCGACTTCGACCCGCAGGGATCGCTCTCGGTCGGGCTGGGCCTCAACCCGCACCAGATGGAGCTGACCATCTACAACCTGCTGATGCAGAAGGACGTGCTGCTCGAGGACGCCATCGTCCCGACCGGTGTGCCGGGCGTGGACCTGCTGCCCTCCAACATCGACCTGTCGGCCGCCGAGGTGCAGCTCGTCCACGAGGTGGGCCGCGAGCAGACGCTGCAGCGCGTGCTCGCCCCGGCGATCGAGCACTACGACGTCATCCTGATCGACTGCCAGCCCTCGCTCGGCCTGCTGACCGTGAACGCGCTGACCGCCGCCGACGGGGTGATCGTGCCCCTGGAGTGCGAGTACTTCGCGCTGCGTGGGGTGGCGCTGCTGAAGACCACGATCGACAAGGTGCGCGAGCGGCTGAACCCGAAGCTCACCGTCGACGGCGTGCTCGGCACGATGTTCGACGGGCGCACCCTCCACGGCCGCGAGGTGATGGAGCGGCTGGTCGAGGCCTGGGGCGACACGGTCTTCCACACCGTCATCCGGCGCACGGTGAAGTTCTCCGACTCCACGGTGGCGGGTGAGCCGATCACCAGCTACGCCTCGAGCTCGCCGGGCGCCGACGCCTACCGCCAGCTGGCGAGGGAGGTGGCGTTGCGGTGCCCCGACGTGTGAGCCTGCCGACCGCCGACGACCTGTTCCCGCGCCGGGAGCCGGCTGTCACGGCCCTGAAGTCGGCGAGCCGGATGAGGACCCGTCGTCGGCGCCCCGCCGCCAGCTCCAGTGGCCGGGTGCGCCACGACGAGAAGATGACCGTCTACGTCACCGCCGACGAGCTGCTCGACATCGAGCACGCCCGGCTCACGCTGCGCCGCGACCAGGGCCTGGCGGTCGACCGCGGCCGGTTCGTGCGCGAGGCGATCGCGATGGCGCTGGCCGACCTCGAGGTGCACGGTGACGACAGCGACCTGGTGCAGCGGCTGATCAGCTCGTGAGCAACCGATGACCGCGGTGGCCGACGGCGCCGTGGCGGGCGTCTCCGGTGCGGACGGTGCCGCCGCTGGCGGGTTCGCCGTACGCCTGGAGAACTTCGAGGGTCCTTTCGACCTGCTGCTGAGCCTGATCAGCAAGCACAAGCTCGACGTCACCGAGGTGGCGCTGTCGAAGGTCACCGACGAGTTCATCGCCCAGATCAAGGCGCGCCGGCGACGTCTGGGACCTCGAGCAGACGACCTCGTTCCTGCTGGTCGCCTCCACCCTGCTCGACCTGAAGGCCGCGCGGCTGCTGCCGCAGGGCGAGGTCGACGACGAGGAGGACCTCGCGCTGCTCGAGGCGCGCGACCTGCTCTTCGCCCGGCTGCTGCAGTACAAGGCGTTCAAGCAGGTCGCCGCCCTCTTCGAGCAGCGCATGATCGCCGAGGAGCGCCGTCACCCTCGCTCGGTCGGGCTCGAGGAGCGCTTCGCGACCCTGCTGCCCGAGGTCCTCATCGGCCTCGGCCTCCAGGAGTTCGCCGGCCTCGCCGCGGCGGCGCTGGAGCCCAAGCCCGAGCCCGAGATGACCTTCGCGCACCTGCACGCACCCGCTGTGAGCGTGCGCGAGCAGGCGACGCTGGTCGTCGGCCGGCTGCGGGGGAGCGGCACGCTGACCTTCCGGTCGCTGGCTGCCGACGCGCCGGACACGATGACCCGGGTGGCGCGGTTCCTCGCGCTGCTCGAGCTGTTCCGGGAGGGCGTGGTCAGCTTCGACCAGATGACGCCGCTCGGCGAGCTGAGCATCCGCTGGACCGGCGCCGAGGACACCGAGGTCGAGATCACCGACGAGTTCGACGGCGCCCCGCCGGCTGAGGAGCCGCCCGCCGAGGAGCCCGTCGCCGAGCAGGAGGAACCAGCGACATGACCGACACCCTGGAAGAGACCGACGCGCTCGCCGTACCGCTCGGGGAGCTGCGGCCGGCGCTGGAGGCCGTGCTGATGGTCGCCGACCAGCCGCTGGACGAGGCGGTGCTGGCGAGCGCCGTGGGCTACCCGGTGCCCGACGTGCGCGACGCCCTGGCCGACCCTGGCGCAGGAGTACGACGAGACCGGGCGCGGCTTCGAGCTGCGCAACGTGGCCGGCGGCTGGCGCTACTACACCCGCGAGGAGCATGCCCCCGTCGTCGAGCGGTTCGTGCTCGACGGGCAGCAGGCCCGGCTGACCCAGGCGGCCCTGGAGACGCTGGCCGTGGTGGCCTACAAGCAGCCGGTCAGCCGCAGCCGCGTCTCGGCGATCCGCGGCGTCAACGTCGACGGCGTCATGCGCACGCTGCTGACCCGCGGGCTGGTCGAGGAGGCCGGCACCGACCACGAGACCGGTGCCCACCTGTACCGGACGACGTCCTACTTCCTCGAGCGGATCGGCGTCACCTCGCTCGACGACCTCCCCGAGCTCGCACCGTTCCTCCCCGGCATCGAGGACTTCGAGGAGCTGGAGGCCGTGGCCGACGCCGCGCCCGGCCGAGCCTGCGACGATGGAGGAATGAACACCACCCCGACGAGCGAGGTCCGGCTGCAGAAGCTGCTCGCCGAGTCGGGCGTCGCCAGTCGGCGCAAGTGCGAGGAGCTGATGCTCGCCGGCGAGGTCGAGGTCGACGGCGAGGTGGTCACCCGGCTCGGCACGAAGGTCGACCCCGCGACGGGCGGTGATCCGGGTACGCGGCAAGCGGCTGCCGCCGGCGAGTGCGCACGCCTACCTGGTGCTGAACAAGCCCCGCGGCGTGGTCTCGACGATGTCGGACCCGCAGGGGCGCCGCACGCTCTCCGACTTCGTGGCCGACCGTCCTGAGCGGCTCTTCCACGTCGGCCGGCTCGACACCGACACCGACGGCCTGATCCTGCTGACCAACGACGGCGACTTCGCGCATCGGCTGGCCCACCCGTCGTACGAGGTGGACAAGACCTACGTCGCCGAGGTCGAGGGCGTCGTGAGCCGCGGCACGGTCCGGCAGCTGCTCGACGGGGTCGTGCTCGAGGACGGCCCGGTCACGGTGTCCGCGGCCAAGGTGACCTCGAGCCACGGCGACCGGTCCATCGTCGAGCTGGTCATCCACGAGGGCCGCAACCGGATCGTGCGCCGCCTGCTCGACCACGTCGGGCATCCGGTGCGCCGGCTGACCCGCACCGCGATCGGCCCGGTGCGGGTCGCCGGGCTGCGCAGCGGTCAGCTGCGCGAGCTCGACGCCCAGGAGCTCGGCTCGCTGCTGGACGCCGCCGGACTCTAGGCCCCTTGTAGGGTTGGGCGCCGTGACCGTGCGTGCCGTCAGGGGGGCGACCCAGCTCGAGGCCGACGACCGCGACCACATGCTCGACCGGGTCGCCGAGATGGTGCGCGAGGTGATGTCGAGCAACGACCTCGCCGTCGACGACTTCATCAGCATCATCTTCACCGCCACCTCCGACCTGCACGCCGAGTTCCCGGCGTACGCCGCCCGCCAGCTCGGCTTCAGCGACGTGCCGCTGATCTGCGCGCGCGAGCTCGAGATCGAGGGCTCGATGCCGCGGGTGGTGCGGATGATGGCCCACGTCGAGACCGAGCTGCCCCGCGTCGACGTCACCCACGTCTACCTGCACGGCGCCGCCGCGCTGCGCCGCGACCTCAGCAAGGTCCGGGCCGTCCCCGATGAATGACGCACCCCACGAGCTGACCGGCCCGATCCACGTCGTCGGCGCGGGGCTGCTCGGTACCTCGGTCGGGCTGGCCGCGAGCCGCGCCGGTCGTCGAGGTCTGGCTCTCCGACCTCAACCACGAGCACGTCCGCACGGCCAGCGGTCTCGGTGCCGGCGATCCCGGCGCCGGAGCAGGGCGTGCCGCAGCTGACCGTGGTCGCGGTGCCGCCGGACGACATCGCCGCGCACGTGGTCGAGGCGCTCGAGCGTGGCGGGGTGGTCACCGACGTCGGCAGCGTCAAGGGCCTGCCGCTGGAGGACGTGACCGACGCGGTGGGGGAGACCGAGCTCGCGCGCTACGTCGGCAGCCACCCGATGGCCGGCAGCGAGCGCTCCGGACCACTCGCCGCGAGCGCGGCCCTGTTCGACGGCCGCCCGTGGGCGATCACGCCCCACGTGCACTCCGCACCCGAGGCGGTCGAGCTCGTCGAGTCGCTGGCCCGCCTCTGCGGCGCCGAGCCGGTGCGCCTCTCGCCGGTCGAGCACGACCGCGCGGTGGCTCGCACCTCGCACCTGCCCCACCTGCTCGCGGTGCTCACCGCGGGCCAGCTCGCCGAGGCCCAGCCCGACCACCTGTCCCTGTCCGGGCAGGGCGTGCGCGACGTGACCCGCATCGCCGCCGGCGACCCCGACATGTGGGGGCAGATCATCCGCGGCAACCGGCAGGCGGTCACCGAGATCCTGCGCGACGTCCAGGTCGACCTCGAGCGGCTGCTCGCGGTGCTCGACTCCGCGGACGGCGACGCGCTCGGCGAGATCCTCGCGCGTGGCGTCAGCGGCACGCGCGCCATCCCCGGCAAGCACGGCGGCCCGGCTCTGGCCACGGCCAGCGTGTTCGTCTCGGTGCCCGACCACCCCGGCGAGCTGGCCCGGCTGTTCACCGACGTCGGCGAGATCGGGGTCAACGTCGAGGACGTGCACATCGACCACGATCCCGGCCGGCCGATGGGCCTGCTGGAGCTCGTCGTCGCCGAGACCGCCGCCGAGCTCCTGCGCACGTCCCTCGAGGCCAGGAGCTGGGTCACGCACCGGTAGGGTTCATCCTTTGCAGCGAGGAGGAAGCGTGAGCAGCACCGTCGTCGTGGCGATGGACGGGACGTCGGGATCGGGCAAGTCGAGCACGTCGCGGGGAGTGGCGACCCGGCTCGGCCTGCGCTACCTCGACACCGGCGCCCAGTTCCGGGCCGTGACGGCCTGGATGCTCGACCACGGCGTGGACCTCGACGACGCCGACGCGATCGCCCGCCGGGCCGGCGAGCCCCGGCTGGAGTCGGGCACCGACCCGCTGGCCCCGACGATCACCCTCGACGGCGTGGACGTCTCGGCGCGGGTGCGGTCGCAGGAGGTGACCGACCACGTCAGCGCGGTCGCGTCGGTGCCTGCGGTGCGCCAGCGGCTGCTCGAGCTGCAGCGGCGCATCATCGAGGACGCCCTGGTGGCCGGTGGCATCGTCGTCGAGGGCCGCGACATCGGCTCGGTCGTCTGGCCGCAGGCCGCGGTGAAGGTCTACCTGACCGCCGACCCGTCGGCACGAGCGACCCGTCGTACGGCGGAGAACGGCGCGGGCAGCGTCGAGTCGACCGAGGCCGACCTGCTGCGCCGCGACCGGATCGACTCCGGACGTGCCGTCGCGCCGGCGGTGGCTCCCGACGGTGCGATCCACCTCGACACGACGCCGTACACCCTCGACGAGGTCGTCGAGCAGGTCGCGGCGCTCGTCGAGGCCGCAGCCACGAGGTCGGGTCGTTGAGGAGCGCGTTCTTCTACCGCGGGCGCCCGGCGGTCCAGCTGCTGGTGCGCTCCCTCTGGCGCCTCGAGAAGTACGGCGAGTCGCGGGTCCCGCGGACCGGAGGGGTGGTGATGGCGGCCAACCACGTCGGCTGGCTCGACGGGCCCCTGCTCGCGATCTCCTCGCCGCGGCCGGTGCACGCACTGACCAAGCAGGAGATGTTCTCCGGGCCGCTGGGTGCGTTCCTGCTCGCCTGCGGCCAGATCCCGCTCGACCGGTCGCACGTCGACCTGCGCGCGATCCACACGGCCCTGCAGGCGCTGGAGGACGGCCGCGCCGTCGGCGTCTTCCCGGAGGGGGAGCGCGGTGCCGGCGAGATGGCCAGCCCGCGCGCGGGCGCGGCGTACCTCGCGATGGTGACCGGTGCCCCGGTCGTGCCGGTGTCGTTCCTGGGCACCCGCGTGCCGGGCGGCCACAGCGGATCGGTGCCGCAACGCGGCAGCCGGCTCGCGATGACCTTCGGGCACCCGGTCCACCTCGAGCGGCGCCCGTGGCCACGCACGCAGGAACAGATGGCCGACGGGGCCGCGCAGGTGACCGCCGCGATCATCGAGACGATGCGTGAGGCCGAGCAGGTCACCGGGATGCACCTGCCCGGCCCGCTGGGCCCCAAGCCCGAGAAGAAGCGAGAAGAAGCCAGAGAAGAAGCCCGAGAAGCAGGAGCGAAGGTGGGCGTCGTGAGCGACCCGGTGACCGAACAGGGCACGCGCGTGCCGATCCTGGCCGTCGTCGGCCGCCCGAACGTCGGCAAGTCCACGCTGGTCAACCGCATCCTGGGTCGCCGCGAGGCGGTCGTCGAGGACGTCCCGGGCGTGACCCGCGACCGCGTCTCCTACGACGCGGTGTGGAACGGCCGGGCCTTCACCGTCGTGGACACCGGCGGCTGGGACCCCGACGCCCGCGGGCTGGCCGAGCGGATCGCCGCGCAGGCCGAGGTCGCGGTCGCGGTGGCCGACGCGGTGCTGTTCGTGGTCGACGCGGGCGTCGGTATCACCGACGCCGACGAGGCCGTGGTCCGGATCCTGCGGCGGGCCGGCAAGCCCGTCGTGCTCACCGCCAACAAGGTCGACGACCAGCGCGCCGAGGCCGAGACCTACGGGCTGTGGAACCTCGGGCTCGGCGAGCCGCTGCCCGTCTCGGCGCTGCACGGCCGCGGCTCCGGCGACCTGCTCGACGCGATCCTGCGGGCGCTTGCCCGAGACTCCGCCGGAGACCTTCGACCAGGTCGGCGGCCCACGCCGGATCGCGATCATCGGTCGCCCCAACGTCGGCAAGTCCTCGCTGCTCAACAAGCTGGCGAAGGAGGAGCGGGTGGTCGTCGACGACGCGTCCGGCACGACGGTCGACCCGGTCGACGAGCTGGTCGAGCTCGGCGGGAAGACCTGGCGGTTCATCGACACCGCCGGCATCCGCAAGCGGGTGAAGACCGCGTCGGGCCACGAGTACTACGCCTCCCTGCGCACCGAGACGGCGATCGAGCGTGCCGAGGTGTGCGTGCTCATCGTCGACGGGTCGCAGTCGATCTCCGAGCAGGACCTGCGCATCGTGCAGACGGTCCGCGACTCGGGCCGGGCGCTGGTGATCGCGTTCAACAAGTGGGACCTCGTCGACGAGGAGCGCCGCTACTACCTCGACCGGGAGATCGAGCGCGACCTCGTGCAGGTGCAGTGGGCGCCGCGCGTCAACATCACCGCACTCACCGGCTGGCACGTCGACCGGCTCGTGCCGGGACTGGAGAAGGCGCTCGCGGGCTGGGAGACCCGGGTCTCCACGGGCCAGCTGAACGCCTTCCTGGGCCGGCTGGTCGCCGAGCACCCGCACCCGGTGCGGTCGGGCAAGCAACCGAAGATCCTGTTCGGCACCCAGCCGACGACCTCGCCGCCGACGTTCGTGCTGTTCACCTCCGGCAAGCTGGACGCCGGCTACCTGCGCTTCGTCGAGCGCCGCCTGCGCGAGGAATTCGGCTTCGTGGGCAGCCCGATCGACCTCCAGCAGCGGCCGCGGGAGAAGCGGAGGCGTTGACCTGACGGACGCCGGGATCCGTCGTACGGTGAGGCTTATGTCCCGTTTCCGGAGAGCCCTGCTCGCGACGCTCGTCGCGCTCTCGGTGCTCGTGGTCGGGACGGTCACGGCGGACAGCGCCGCGGCCGCGCGGCACCACCACAAGAAGCACCACCACAAGCGGCACCACCGGCACCACAAGAAGAAGCCGTCGGTCGCCAAGCCGGCGGTCAGGCCCGCGGCCTGCACGGCCTTCCCGGCGAACAACTGGTGGAACCGCGACATCAGCCGGCTGCCGGTGAGCCGCTCGAGCAGCCAGTGGCTCTCGCACATGTCGACCGGGCGCAACCTGCACCCCGACTTCGGCGGTCCCTACGGGATCCCGGTGACCACCGTGACCTCGTCGCACCCCACCGTGCCGGTGAGCTTCTCGTACGCCGCCGAGAGCGACCGCGTGCCCTACCCGTTCGGCGCCGACACGCGCATCGAGGGCGGGCGCGACTCCGGCGGCGACATGCACGCGATCGTCGTCGACCGGTCCGCGTGCCGGCTCTACGAGACCTGGGACACCACCGAGAGCAGCGGGCGCTGGCACGCGGGCTCCGGCGCGACCTGGTCGCTGCGCTCGAACGCGCTGCGTCCCGACGGCTGGACGTCGGCCGACGCGGCCGGGCTGCCCATCTACCCCGGTCTGCTGCGCTACGACGAGGTCGCGTCCGGCAGGGTCACGCACGCGATCCGGTTCACCTCCGACCAGACGAGCAGCCACCACCTCTGGCCGGCCCGCCACGACGCCGGCTCGACCAGCGACCCGGCGTACCCGCCGATGGGCGCGCGGTTCCGGCTGAAGTCGTCGTACAGCCTCGCCGGCTACAGCACCCAGGCGCGCACCGTGCTGACCGCGATGAAGACCTACGGGCTCGTGCTCGCCGACAACGGGTCGCCCTGGTACTTCCAGGGAGCCCAGGACTCGCGCTGGTCCGACGCCCTGCTCGACCAGCTCAAGACGATCCCGGCCACGGCTTTCGAGGCGGTGGACACCTCGTCCCTGATGGTCAGCAGCGGGTCGGCCGCCACCCGCTAGCGAGCGCCGGAGAGCACCTGACTTGACGGTCCCGGTCCTGCGACTAATAATCAGGAAACCTGTTTGTTAGGAGCAACCCCGTGCCCGACACGCTCGCCTCGGACGCCCTCGACGTCGACCTGCCGGCCACGCTCCGCGCCCGGCGCGTCGGCAAGGTCGCCGTCCTCACCCTGGCCCGGCCGGCCAAGCGCAACGCCCTCAACGACGAGGCCGTGCTGGGGATCGAGCGCTTCTTCACCACCCTGCCCGCCGACATCGGGAGCGTCGTGATCGAGGCCGAGGGCGACCACTTCTGCTCGGGCCTCGACCTGTCCGAGATGAGCGAGCGGGACACGCTCTCGGGTGTGCGCCACTCGCGCATGTGGCACCGGGCCTTCGAGCAGGTCGAGTTCGGGCCGGTCCCGGTCGTCGCGGCCCTCAAGGGGGCGGTCGTCGGCGGGGGTCTCGAGCTCGCGGCCGCCGCGCACCTGCGGGTGGCCGAGCGCTCGACCTTCTACGCGCTGCCAGAAGGCATGCGCGGCATCTTCGTGGGCGGCGGCGCCTCGGTGCGGGTGCCGCGGCTGATCGGCGTCGCGCGGATGGCCGACCTCATGCTCACCGGCCGGAGGTACGACGCTGAGGAGGGTGCGGCGATCGGCCTCTCGCAGTACGTCGTCGACGACGGCGACGGGTCCGCGAGGGCCATCGAGCTCGCCACCCGGGTCGCCGACAACGCCCCGCAGACCAATTACGCGATCGTGCAGGCGCTGCCGCGGATCGCGGAGGCCAGCCCGCGCGAGGGCTACTTCATGGAGGCGATGATGGCGGCGATCGCCCAGGGCACCGACGATGCCAAGGACCGCATGCAGGCCTTCCTCGACGGCCGGGCCGAGAAGGTGACCGACCGTTGAGCCTCGGGCAGGCGCGCGAGGTCAGCGCCGGCGACGTCCTGTGGCGTCCACCGGCCGACGTGCTGGAGACGACGCAGGTGGGCCACTTCCTGGCCTGGCTCCGGGAGCACCGTGGCACTCGACCTCAGTGACCACGACGCGCTGTGGCGCTGGTCGGTCGACGACCTGGAGGGGTTCTGGTCGGCGGTCTGGGAGTTCTTCGAGGTGAGCGAGCACGGCTCTCCGGACCTCGGTGCTCGAGCAGCGGGTGATGCCCGGCGCGCGCTGGTTCACCGGCTCGCGGCTCAGCTACGCCGAGCACGCACTGCGGGGCGCCGGGGCGACCGACGACGCGGTCGCCGTCCACGCGCGGTCGCAGACCCGGCCGGACTCCTCGCTGACCTGGGGTGAGCTTCGCGACCAGGTCGCCCGGGCCCGCCGTGTCCTCGTCGACCTCGGTGTGCGGCCCGGTGACCGGGTGGCCGGCTACCTGCCCAACTGCCCGGAGGCGGTCGTCGCCTTCCTGGCCGCGGCAGGGCTGGGAGCCGTCTGGACGAGCTGTGCGGTCGAGTTCGGCCCTCGCAGCGTGATCGACCGCTTCGGCCAGGTCGAGCCCGTCGTGCTCCTCGTCGCCGGCGGCTACCGCTATGGCCGCAAGGACGTCGACCGACGCGCCGAGGTGGCCGAGATCGTGGCCGCGCTGCCGAGCGTGCGCCACGTGCTCGACATCGAGTACGGCGACTGGCGGGTGGAGTCGGCCACGCCCTGGGCGCAGCTCGTGGACGACGTACGTGAGCCGCTCGTCGAGACCACCCCGGTCGCCTTCGACCACCCGCTCGTCGTGCTCTTCTCATCGGGGACGACCGGCAAGCCGAAGGCGATCGTGCACGGCCACGGGGGGATCGTGCTGGAGCACCTGAAGAACCACGCGCTGTCGTGGGACCTGGGTCGCGGCGACGTCCTCCTCTGGTACTCCACCACCGCCTGGATGATGTGGAACGCGCTCGTCTCCGGCCTGCTCGTCGGCTCGACCATCGTGCTGGTCGACGGCGACCCGGCGTACCCGGACCTGGGCTGGCAGTGGCGGCTTGCCGAGGAGACCGGCGCCACCCTGATGGGCGCCAGCCCGGGTTTCGTGATGGCATGTCGCGCAGCCGGCCTGGACCTCTCGCACCTCGACCTGCGGATCCGCGTGGTCGGCTCGGCGGGATCTCCGTTGCCACCCGAGGGCTACGCGTGGATCGGGGAGCAGCTCGGTCCCGACGTCCAGCTCAACGTCGGCAGCGGCGGCACCGACGTGTGCAGCGGGCTGGTGCAGAACAATCCGCTGCTCCCCGTGCGCGCCGGGATGATCTCGGGTCGCGCCCTCGCCGTCGACGTGCACGCCTTCGACGAGGACGGCCGCGAGGTGACCGGCGAGCCCGGCGAGCTCGTCGTCACCTCGCCGATGCCGTCGATGCCTCTGGGCCTGTGGGGCGACGAGGACGGCAGCCGGCTGCGGGAGACCTACTTCGACCGCTATCCCGGCATCTGGCGGCACGGCGACTGGATCGTCTTCGAGCCCGACGGCAGCTGCGTGGTCACCGGCCGCAGCGACGCCACCCTGAACCGCGGGGGAGTGCGCCTCGGGACCGCCGAGTTCTACCGCGTCGTCGAGGAGCTCCCGCAGGTCACCGACAGCCTCGTCGTCCACCTCGAGGACCCGGCTGGAGGCAACGGCGAGCTGATCCTGTTCGTCGTGACCAGCGACGGGCTCGACGACGCGCTCGTCGGCGCCGTCCGCTCCGCCCTCCGTACGGCGCTGTCGCCCCGCCACGTCCCGGACCGCGTCGTCGCGGTGCCGGCCGTCCCGCGCAACCTCACCGGCAAGAAGCTCGAGCTGCCGGTCAAGCGGATCCTGCAAGGCATGCCGGTCGAGCGCGTGGTCAGCAGGGACGCCCTGGCCGACCCCACGTCCCTGGACGCCTTCGTCGCGCTGGCCGCGGAACGAGCAGCACCCCGGTGCGCGACACGATGACCGCTCCGCGCGCCGTCGCCGTCATCGGCGCCGGCTCCATCGGGGGCAGCTGGGCCGCCCTCGGCCCTCGCGCACGGTGCCACCGTGCACGCGAGCGACCCCGCCGACGGCGCGGAGGATCGGCTGCGCACCGCTGTGGCCGACCACCTGGTCGAGCTCGACTCCGACGAGAGCGCTCTCGGTCGGCTCGACTTCCACCCGGACCCGCCGGCCGCCGCCGCCCTCGCCGACTTCGTGATCGAGTCCGGGCCGGAGCGGCTCGACCTCAAGCGGCGTCTCTTCGCCGCGCTCGACGAGGCGGCCCGCCCGGAGGTGGTGCTCGCCAGCAGCTCGTCGGGGCTCGTCCCGAGCAGCTTCCAGGACGCCTGCCGCCATCCCGAACGCGTGCTCGTCGCGCACCCCTTCAACCCGCCGCACCTGGTGCCGCTCGTCGAGGTGGTCGCGCGGCCGGCTCACCTCCGAGGTCGCCGTCACGACCACGATGACGGTGATGGAGGCGCTGGGCCGCCGCCCGGTCCGGGTGCGCGCCGAGCTCCCCGGCCACGTGGTCAACCGGCTCCAGGCGGCGCTGTGGCGCGAGGCCTACGACCTGGTCGGGCGGGGCGCGATCACGGTCGCCGACCTCGACCTCGCGGTCTCGTCCGGACCCGGCCTGCGCTGGGCGCTGCTCGGGCCGATCGCCACCCAGCACCTCTCCGGCGGCCCGGGCGGCCTGGCCCACGTGCTGGAGCATCTCGGCCCGCCGATGGTCGAGTGGTGGGACGACCTGCGCGAGCCGGCGCTCACCCCGGAGCTCGTCGAGCAGCTCGTCGACGGGGTCGGCGCCGAGCTGTCCGGCCAGGAGCGGGAGGTGCTGGCCCGCCGCGACCGGGCCCTGGTCCGGCTGCTCGCCCTCAAGGACGGCGAGGGGCTCGCATGAGGGACGAGGGAGTGGGGTCGTGGCCGCGCCGCCGTGCCCGGATGACGCCGGCCAAGCCGGCCCTCGTGCAGGACGGCACCCGGTTGTCGTACGCCCGCCTCGACGAGGCCGTCACCCGGCTGGCCCATGGTCTGCGCGCACGCGGCGTGGCGCGGGGTGACCGGGTCGCCTATCTCGGGCTGAACTCGATCGAGATGGTGGTCACCATCCTGGCCACAGCCCGGCTCGGTGCGGTCTCCGTGCCCGTCAACACCCGGCTGGCCACGCCCGAGCTCGCCTACGTGCTCGAGCACTCCGGCGCTCGTGCTGCTCCTCGTCGAGGACGTCCTGTCCGAGCCGACGTCTGCTCCGGCTGTCGTCGACGCTCGCGATCGACACCGTCGTGTTCGCCCGCGCAGCCGGAGCCGGTCTCGACGCGCTGGCCTCCGATGACCTGAGCGAGATCGACGAGCCGATCGGGCTCGACGACCTGTTCATGATCCAGTACACCTCCGGCACCAGCGGTCGCCCCAAGGGCGTGATGCTCACCCACGGCAACGTCGTGTGGAACGTCGTCAACCTGCTCGTCGACATCGACCTGGGCAGCGAGGAGGTCGCCCTCGTCACCGCCCCGCTGTTCCACACCGCGGCGCTCAACCAGGTGCTGTTCCCGACGATCCTCAAGGGCGGCACGATCCTCGTCGAGCCGAGGTTCGACCCGGTTCGGGCCGTCGACCTGATCGAGTCCGAGCGGGTCACGCTGCTCTTCGGCGTCACCTCGATGTACCTCGCGCTGGCGGCGGTGCCGCGCTTCGCCGAGGCCGACCTGAGCAGCCTCCGGCTCGCGCTCAGCGGTGGGGCGCCGATCCCCGAGTCGCTGCTGCACACCTGGCTCGACCGCGGGCTGATGATCATCCAGGGCTACGGCCTGACCGAGGCCTCGCCCGGGACGACGATGCTGCGGGCGGCCGACGGCGTGCGCAAGCTCGGCTCCGCCGGCACCGCCTGCTTCTTCACCGACGTCCGGGTGGTCACGGCGGACGGCGACGCCCCCGTCGGCGAGCCGGGAGAGGTGCTCGTCTCCGGCCCCAACGTCTCGCCGGGCTACTGGCAGGACGCCGAGGCCACCGGGCGCGCGTTCGACGCCGACTGGCTGCACACCGGCGACCTGGCCGTGCGTGACGACGAGGGCTACCTGCGGATCGTGGACCGGCTCAAGGACATGTACATCTCGGGCGGCGAGAACGTCTACCCGGCCGAGGTCGAGCAGGCCCTGCACGAGCACCCCGCGGTCGCCGAGTGCGCCGTGGTCGGCATGCCCGACGAGCGGTGGGGCGAGGTCGGCCGGGCGTTCGTCGTCGTACGCGAGGGAGCGGAGCTCGACGAGGCCGCCGTCCTCGCGCACCTCGACGGGCGGCTGGCCCGCTACAAGCTGCCGCGGTCCGTGATGTTCTTGGATGAGCTGCCGCACAACGCGTCCGGCAAGCTGGTGAAGTCACGACTGCGAGAGGAGAGCCCGTGAGTCGCTACGTCCCCCGCATCGACGTCGATGCCATCGCCGCGCTCGACGTCCACGTGCACGTCGAGTCCGACGGGCACGGGCACCTCTCCCTGGACGACGAGCTGATGGACGCCTCGGCGGCGTACTTCAAGGGCTCGGAGAACCGCACGCCCACGGTCGTGGACCTGGCCACGCGCTACCGCGACGCAGGCATGGCCGCGGTCGTCTTCACCGTCGACGCCACCACCGCCACCGGACATCCGTCGCTGTCGAGCGAGGAGATCGCCGCCGCCGCGGCCGAGCACGCCGACGTCCTCATCCCGTTCGGCTCGGTCGACCCCCACCAGGGGCCGATGGCCGTCGAGCGCGCCCGGCGCCTCGTCGAGCAGCACGGCGTACGAGGCTTCAAGTTCCACCCGAGCCTGCAGGCGTTCTCACCGGACAACCCGCAGTTCTGGCCGCTGTGGTCGGTGATCGAGGAGCTGGGCGTGCCCGCGCTCTTCCACACCGGGCAGAACGGCATCGGTGCCGGCCTCCCGGGTGGGCGCGGGATCAGGCTGCGCTACTCCAACCCGCTGCTGCTCGACGACGTCGCAGCCGACTTCCCGGGCCTCACCGTGATCCTCGCCCATCCCTCGGTGCCCTGGCAGGCCGAGGCGATCTCGATGGCGACGCACAAGGCCAACGTCTTCATCGACCTGTCCGGGTGGCGGCCGAAGTACTTCCCGCCGGAGCTCGTGCGGGCCGCCGGCGGGATGCTCAACCACAAGGTGCTCTTCGGCACCGACTACCCGCTCATCACTCCCGAGCGCTGGCTGGCGGACTTCGAGACCCTGGGTGTCGACCCCGACCGGCTGCCGAGGATCCTGAAGGGCAATGCTGCGCAGGTCCTCGGGCTCACCTGACACCCCTACGATGTGACCCCGGCGCCAGCCGGAGGTGAGGAGGCCGCCGATGGCTCGCGCGACCGGTCGTCGAGGCGCCCGTCCCCGACCCACCCTGCTGTACCTGATGAAGCAGGTCGAGCTCGCCGTGCGCGCCGAGCTCGACGACCTCACCCGCCCGGTCGGTCTCACGGCGTTGCAGTACACCGCGCTCACGGTGCTGGAGCAGCACCCCGACCTCACCGCCGCCCACCTGGCGCGGCACTCGTTCGTCACCGCGCAGAGTGCCGGCGACATGGTGACGGCGCTGATCGACCGCGGCCTGATCGAGCGCCATCGTGACCCCGCCGACCGGCGGCGCCTGGTGATGTCGCTGACCCTCGACGGTCAACGTCTGCTCGACCGGCTCCGGCCGCGGGTCGCGGAGATCGAGTCGCGCATGCTCGCGCAGCTCTCGGCCGGGGACGCGCACGCGCTGAGGTCGTCCCTGGAGCTGTGTCGGGAGGCGCTGGCCAGCCCGAAGGGACCGGCGGCAGACACCGCCTGACCCGGCTGCGCGTCCCAAAGTGATCAGGAAACCTGTACATCAGGGTTCCGTTGTGATTTGCTTTTTGGCATGAGCACGAGCCTGACCTCAGACGCCTCACCGACCTTGCCCAGGCTGAGCCCGGGCACTCTCGCCGCCGCCATCAGCGCCTGCTTCGTGGCCCAGTTCGGGCTGAGCATCCCGGCCGTGCTCAACGGCTACATCAACCAGGACCTCGGGCTCTCGTCCACGACGCTGACCTGGGTCTCGGACGCCTTCCTCGTGCCGGTCACCCTGTTCGAGCTCTCCTTCGGCGTCGTGGGCGACCTGTTCGGGCGCAAGCGGCTGCTGGCCATCGGCTCCGGCCTGGTGATCATCGGCGGCCTGCTCGGCTTCTTCACCCCCTCGGACGGCGTCGGCGTGCTGCTGACCGGCCAGGTCATCGCCGGCCTCGGTGCTGCGGCGATCTTCCCGACCTCGATCGCGATGCTCGCGGCAGGCACCCACACCGTGCGCGACCGGGCGCACGCCATCTCGATCTGGGCCGCGGCACTCACCGCCGGCGGCTTCATGTCGCCGGTCATCGGCGGTCTGCTGGCGGAGCTCCACCACTCCGGCGGCGAGTTCGCCAGCTGGCGCTACGCGTTCCTGGCGATGGCGGTGCTGGCCCTGGTCAGCACGGTGATCACGCTGACGCTGGCCGATGACTCCGCAGCACCGGAGGGCCGCTCGCTCGACTGGCCCGGTCAGATCGTCATCGCCGTCGCCCTGTTCGCGCTGCTCTACGCCGTCATCCAGGGAGCGGAGGACGGGTGGGGGAGCCCGCTGGTGGTCGGGGGCTTCGTGGTCGCGGTCGTCGGCCTGGTCCTCTTCGTGATGATCGAGCAGCGGGTCGACAAGCCGCTGATCCAGCTCGAGCTGTTCAGCAACCGCATGTTCACGGTCTCCGCGATCGCCACCGTCCTGGCGATGTTCGCCTACCTCGGCACGGCGTACGCCACCAGCATCCGGCTCTCGGCCATCCAGGGCTACACGCCGCTGCAGACCTCGGTCGGCTTCGTCCTGCTGAACATCATGGGCGTGGTGCTCTTCCCGGTCAGCCCGCGGATCCTGCAGCGCTTCAATCCCGGGCTGGGTGCTCGCGGCCGGCGCGGCCCTGATCGGCATCGGCGACATCGCGCTGTCGCTGATCCCCGCCACGGTCCACTCGATCGCGGCGATCGCACTGCCGCTGCTCGTCGTCGGTGCCGGCTTCAAGACCGCCGTCACGGCGATCACCGTGGTCGCGGTGAACAGCGTGCCCACGCCGAAGGCCGGCATGGCCAGCGGCGCGACGAGCATGCTGCGCGACTTCGGCCTGACCCTGGGCCCGGCCATCGTGGGCGCGATCGCCCTCACCAGCGCGTCCAACGCCATCTCCTCGAAGCTCGCCGCGACACCCTCGCTGCAGAAGGCGCTCGAGGCGTTCTACGCCGCTCCCGGACACGTGCCGGCCGACAAGAAGGCTTCGGTCGAAGCGGCCATCGGAGCCGTCAAGTCCGGCCCGCTCGGCGCCAACGCCGTCCCGTCGCAGGTGCCCGGACCCGACGGCAAGCTGCAGCCGTTCAACCCGATCAAGGACATCGCCTTCCACGCCCTCTCGCACGGCTACGCGATCGGCTACCTGGTCTGCGGCATCGCCGCCCTGCTCGCCGCCCTCGTCGCCGGGGTGATGCTCGGCGGCCGGGAGCACAGCGACGCGTTCGTCGAGGCGGCCGCGGTCGCCGAGCCCCATTGAGGGGTCGGCGCACACTGGCTGCATGAGCAGTGAAGCCGGTCATCACCGTGGTCGACACGCACGACGACGGGAGGGCTGCCGTGCTGGTGCTGCGACTCCGTCGACGTACCCGAGCGGATGGTCCGCCTCGGCAACCACCCGGAAGTGCACCTGTGCCCGCGCTGCGCGCACTTCGTGCACCAGCAGGCGTGGCAGATCGAGGACCACGACAGGACGGGGCCCGCCGCCTTCGCCCGGGACCGGTTCCGCGACCTCCGCTCGGAGGTGGTCCGCCGCGGGTGGCACCGCAACCGGTTCATCGGCGGCCGGCTGCGCTGGCTCGGCAAGCACCTTCCCTAGCCCATCGGGGCTCTCGACTCCTCGGCCATCGGTGCAACGACACGGACCGATCGGGCACGGGAACTTCCCGGATTCCCGGGAACCATGACTCTGACGTCCGGGTGCGCGGGTGGGTGGAGTGGCCTCATGACCACACACATCCTGCGCCGATGGGGCGCTGTCCTTCTGACAGGCGGTCTGTTGCTGACCGCCGCCTACCTGATCTACCCCGCCTCCGCGCATTCTGCGTTGATCCGGCCGGCCGCGGCGCTGGGCCTGGCCGGGGTGGTGCTCGCGCTGCCGGGAATGATCGCCTTCCAGGTTGCCCAGTCGGCGCGGGCGCGGGTGCCCGGCTGGATCGGGACCGTTCTCCTGGTGCTCGGCATCGCAGCTCTGGAGATCCCGCACCTGGTGAAGGGGCTCTTCGACCCGAGCTCCCTGTATGACCTCGACGCCTACCACGCGAGCACCTTCGGGGCGATGGAGTTCTACGGCGTCGTGGCGTTGGCCCTGGGGATGATCGTGCTCGCCGTCGCCACGTGGCGCTCCGGCTTCTACCCGCGCCTGGCCGTCTGGCTGCTCGTCGCGAACATCATCGTCAGTGCCGTGGGCAGCTCCGTGCCGGCGGTCGCGGACGCCGTCCGGATGCCCGCGCCGTGCTACCTGTTGATGGGGCTGCTCGGCCTGGTGATGCGGCAGACCGCCGATCACGCAGGGACGATGCCGGCAGGCCGGACGGAATCAGCGACAAGCGCTGTCTCATGAGGCGATGCTGGTCAGCATGCAGCCGGCGATGGCACATCTGATGCTCGGAGATGTGCTCCGAGTCGTGTCGGCGCTGGTCTGGATCGGGTCGGGTGTGCTCCTGCTGGTGCGTGCCCGGCCCACCCGGATGACGGTGCTGACAGGCTGCATGCTGCTGGCGAACGGGGTGTCCGCGCCCGTCGTCGCTGCCACGGACGGCACCCCGACTGCTCCGGTGGGCCGGCTGGTGCTGGGGGTCGCGTTGACGCTCGCGGTGCTGACGCTGTCGGTCTTCCCTGATGGTCACTTCCGGCCCCCGTGGCTGCGCTGGGTGGTGGTGGCGTTCGGCGCCTGGCAGCTCGCGGTCGTGTTCGTCGGTCCGCTGGGCACCACGCTCGATGTCCTGGGCGGCGTCATGTTCTTCGCGGGGTTCGTGATCCCGCTGGCGGCCCAGTTCTCGCGCTACCGCCACGGCACCGATCCCCAGCAACAGGTCCAGCTCCGCTGGGTCCTGTACGGCGTCGGGGTGGCCATCGGTGTGAGCCTGCTGGTGTCATTGCCGTACTTCGCGCCCGGCTGGTTCCCCGGCCTGGTGGCCGCGGGCTCGCCGTACGACCGATTCCAACAGACGGCCTCCTCGTTGGCCGTGCTCGCGGTGCCGATCTGCTTCCTCCTGGCGATGGTGTTCGCGAACCTCTTCGACGTCGACGTGGTGATCACCCGCACTCTCGTCTACGGGTTGCTCTCCCTGGTGGTCGCGGTGTGCTACCTCCTGGTGGTCGCGGGGACCGGCCTGCTGGTGGGTGAACGGGCCGGCGGCCTTGCACCGCTCGTCGGCGCCGCGATCGTGGCTCTGCTGGTGGGTCCGCTGCGGGCGTTCCTGCAGAAACGGGTTCGCCGACTCGTCTACGGGATGCGGGCCGAGCCCTACGCCGCGCTCAGTGGACTGAGCCGACGGCTGGCGGCATCGGTGCCGGACGGCGACGTGCCGACCGAGCTGGTCTCGACCATCCGCGAGGCGCTGCGGGCGCCGTACGTCGCACTCGCCGTCCGCGCCGACGGGGCCTTCCCCATCACGGCCGAGCAGGGCCGGGTCACCGCGCAGACCCTCTCGCTGCCCGTGCTCCACCGCGGGGAGCAGGTGGGCGTGCTGATCGTCGGTCACGACGCCGGCAGGCCGTTGACCGCTCCCGACCTGGCCCTGCTCTCCGACCTGGTCAGCCACGCCGGAAGCGCGATCCACAGCCTCCAGCTGACCACCAGCATCCGCCAGGGCGCCGAGGACCTCCAGGCGGCCCGGGAGCGGTTGGTGCTGACGCGCGAGGAGGAACGTCGTCGTCTGCGGCGTGACCTCCACGACGGGCTGGCCCCCACCCTGGCCGCGGCCGGGCTGACCGCCGCGACCGCACGCGACCTCGTTCGCAACGACCCCGCCACGGCCGAGCAGGTGCTCGACACGTTGCAGCGCAACCTGCGGGCGGCGGTGGCTGACATCCGCACCCTGGTCGATGAGCTGCGACCCCCGGCCCTCGAGCTCGGGCTGTTGACGGCGATCAAGGAACGCACCGCTGAGCTCGGACAGCTGGTGGACGTGCGGGTCGACGGGCCTGACTCCCTGCCGACATTGCCCGCAGCGGTGGAGGTGGCGGCCTACCGCATCTGCCAGGAGGCGCTCATGAACGTGCTGAAGCACGCCGATGCCCGCCACGTGCACGTCAGTGTCCGGGCCGGTGACCTGCTGACCCTCGAGGTCCAGGACGACGGCGTGGGACTCGACAGCACGTCCACCCACGGGATCGGCCTGGGCTCGATGCGTGAACGCGCCGCGGAGGTGGGCGGTCGATGCACGATCTGCGTCCCGGACGGCGGAGGCACCCGGGTGAGCGTCTGCTTCCCCCTCTCCACGGGGGCCTGGACATGAACGTCGGCACGGACATCGGTGACGGTGTCGGCTCCACCCGCGTGCGGGTGCTGGTCGCCGATGACCACCCGCTCTTCCGCGAAGGTCTGCGCACCATGCTGGCCGCCACTGAGGACCTCGACCTCGTCGCCGAGGCTCGCGACGGCGCCCAGGCACTGGAGCTGCTTGCTCGGCACGTGGTCGACGTGGCCCTGCTCGACGTGAACATGCCCGCCATGTCCGGCATCGAGGTGGCAGGCGCCATCGCCGGCGACTTCCCCGACGTCGGCGTGCTGATCCTGACGATGTTCGCCGATGACGCGTCGGTGTTCGCTGCCCTCCGTGCCGGTGCGCGTGGCTACGTGCTCAAGGACGCCGAACGCGACGACCTGCTCCGGGCGATCCGCGCCGTCGCGCAGGGAGAGGCCATCTTCAGCCCGGCGGTCGCCTCGCGGGTGCTGGACTTCTTCGCCCGACGACACCCCTCGATCGCGCCCGAGCAGTTTCCGATGCTCACCTCGCGAGAACGCGACGTGCTGCACCTCATCGCCCAAGGCCGCTCGAACCCCGCCATCGCCGCGCAGCTGGGGCTCACGCCGCAAGACGACCAGCAACTACGTCTCCGCCATCCTGACCAAGCTGCAGGTACGCAACCGCGCCGAGGCCGCTGAACGGGCACGGTCACACGGTGACCAGGCCTAGTCGCATTCCTGCAGGTCAGGTACCCCGGCGAGGATCGTGCGTAGGCAGCTCGACAATTGACGACCGCCTCTGATCTGCGTCTCCGCAGATCAGAGGCGGTTCTCGGTCGGGCTGACAGGATTTGAACCTGCGACCCCTTGACCCCCAGTCAAGTGCGCTACCAAGCTGCGCCACAGCCCGAAGCCCCGGCAGTGACCGCCCGGAGCGCGCGCAACACTACCGCAGCGCGGGAGTGGTCTCGTCCCCGGTGGGGGCGCACTCTAGGGTCGTCCGCGTGGAGACCTGGCACGTCAACGGAGTCGACCTCGCGGTGCGGGCGGAGGGCTCCGGCCCGCTGGTCGTGCTCGCACACGGATTCCCCGACCTGGCCCTGACCTGGCGGCTGCAGGTGCCGCGCTGGTCGACGCGGGCTACCGCGTGGTGGCCCCCGACATGCGCGGGTACGGCGCGAGCGCATGCCCGCCCGGGGTGGAGAGCTACCGGGTCGACGCCGTGGGCGCCGACCTCGTCGGACTGCTGGACCACGAGGGCGTGGAGCGTGCGCACTTCGTGGGTCACGACTGGGGCGCGGCGTCGACGTGGCCGCTCGGGCTGACCCACCCCGACCGGGTGCTCTCGCTCACCGGGCTCAGCGTCCCCTACGCGCCGCCCTCACCTGCCCCGCCGACGGAGATCTTCCGGCGCCGGATCGGCGAGGACTTCTACATGCTGCGCTTCCAGAGCGAGGAGGCGCCTGCACGGCTCGAGCGGGACGTCGAGCGGACGCTGCTGCGGCTCTTCGACGGCCGCCTCGAGCTGCCCACGGACGGTGCGCCGATGCGAGCGCCCCGCCTGGCTGCCCGTCGACGTCCTGGCCGAGTACGTCGAGGCGTTCGGCAGAACCGGTTTCGCCACCGCGCTGTGCTACTACCGCAACCTCGACGCCAACTGGGAGGTCGCGCGGGCGCTGCCCGACAGGCCCGATCGAGGCGCCCTCGATGTTCGTCACCGGGACCGCCGACCCGGTCGCGACCTTCATGTCGAGCGACGGCGCCCCGGACGCCGTTCCGCGAGCCTGGAGGTGCACCACATCGAGGGCGCCGGCCACTGGGCGCACCTCGAGGAGCCCGAGCAGGTCAACGCGCTGCTGGTCGACCACCTCGCGCGGCGTCGACCTGACGCTGCCGCCATGGTGCGTGGCAGGCCGCGGCGCTAGGTTCGGGGTCGAGGACCACCAGCACCGAGGAGATCCCATGAGCGACGCCACGACCACCTCACCGACGTACCGCACGGTGAACCCGGCCACCGGTGAGGTGGTCGAGACCTTCGAGACCGCGACCGACGCCGAGGTCGAGTCGGCGCTCGCCGCCGTGCACGCGGCGTACGCCACCTGGCGCGACGTCCCCATCACCGAACGCGCCAAGGTCGTCAAGCGGATCGGCGAGCTCTTCGTGGAGCGTCGCGCCGACCTGGCGGCGATCGCGACCGAGGAGATGGGCAAGCCGCTGGGGGAGTCTCGCGGCGAGGCCAAGTTCTGCGGCGAGATCTTCGACTACTTCGCCACCGAGGGCCCCGAGCTCGCGGCCGACCAGCCGATCAAGACGTTCTCGGGCGGCAAGGCGATGGTGCAGCGGCTGCCGATCGGCCCGCTGCTCGGGATCATGCCGTGGAACTACCCCTACTACCAGATCGCGCGGTTCGCGGCGCCCGAACCTGATGCTGGGCAACACCATCGTGCTCAAGCACGCCGAGTCGGTGCCGAAGTGCGCGCTCGCGGTCGAGCAGATCATGAAGGACGCCGGGCTGCCCGAGGGCGCCTACGTCAACCTGTTCGCCTCGCACGAGCAGATCGAGACGGTGATCGCCGACCCGCGGATCGCCGGCGTCTCGCTGACCGGATCCGAGCGGGCCGGCGCGGTGGTCGCAGCACTGGCGGGCAAGAACCTGAAGAAGTGCGTGCTCGAGCTCGGCGGCTCCGACCCCTACGTCATCCTCGACACCGACGACGCCGCGGCGGCCGCCGACCTCGCCTGGGAGACGCGGATCAGCAACACCGGGCAGGCCTGCAACTCCAACAAGCGGATGATCGTGCTGGACGACGTGTACGACGGCTTCGTGGCCCGGCTGACCGAGCTGGCCAAGGGCCTGCGGCCAGGCGACCCGGCCGGGCGGGACGAGGGCATCTTCGCGCCGCTCTCCTCGCGCGCGGCGGCCGAGCGACTGGCCGAGCAGGTGGACGACGCGGTGAGCAAGGGCGCGACCCTGCACGCCGGCGGTGTGCTCGGCGAGGGCCCGGCGGCGTACTACTCACCGGCCGTGCTGACCGGGATCACCGAGGAGATGCGCGCCTACCGCGAGGAGCTCTTCGGCCCGGTCGCGGTGGTCTACAAGGTCAGCACCGACGACGAGGCGCTGGCGCTGGCCAACGACACGGCCTACGGGCTCGGCGGCGCTGTGTTCAGCACCGACACCGAGCGGGCGACGCGCGTCGCCGAGCGGCTCGAGGTCGGCATGTCCAACGTGAACACGCCCGCGGGGGAGGGTGCCGAGGTGCCCTTCGGCGGCGTCAAGCGCAGCGGCTTCGGTCGTGAGCTCGGCCCGCTCGGCATGGACGAGTTCGTCAACAAGCGGATGTTCTACGTCGCCGACTGACGCATCAGCAGGCGGGGATCCGGCCGACCACCGGTGGCAGGTCGGCCAGCGTGAGGATCCCCGGCGGTGCCGCGACGACGCGCGGCACCGCGTTGGTGACCGGCATCGCCGTGTAGATCATCCCGAGCTCCATCCACTCCTCGGGCGCGAAGCTGCCGTCCCTCGGAGGCAGGCAGTGGATGACGGTGCGCATGTTGGGCACGCCGAAGACCTGGACCACGTGGCCGTGCGCCAGCGGCTTGGGCGGCACGACGTGCTGGCCCATCGTCCAGTTGAAGCCCACGCTGACCACGTTGCGCTCACCCACCCAGCCTCGGTGGTAGCCCATCACGCCGCCGATGGTGCCGGCCGGGATCCGCATGAACCCCAGGTCGCTGTCCCCGGAGGCGGCGGTGAACTCGACGTCGAAGCTCAGCCGGTCGAGGCGTCACGCCCATCGCGTCGGCCATCATCGCCGCCGACTCGGCGAACACCTCGCTCTCGCGGCGTACCGACTCTGCCAGGCCCGGGGTATCGGGGTCCTGCGAGAAGCCCATCGCGGTCTGCGTGCCCGCCGAGGCGTACGTCGAGCAGTCGACCGACTCGGTGATCCGTACCTCGTCGACCCGGCTGCACGCGCCGCTGAGCACCATCCCGACCATGTTGGTCACGCCGGGGTGCGCACCTGAGCCGAACATCGTGCTGCCACCGGCATCGCACGCCGCGCGGACCCGGTCGCGCTCGGCCTCGGGCAGCTTGCCACCGGTGATCCATCCCGGCCGTCGAGCAGACGTTCACGCCTGCGGAGAGCAGGGCGACGAGCTCGTCGGTGCTGGACCACAGCGGGTTGTAGCAGCAGGCGTCGGGCTCGAGCGCGAGGATCTCCTCCAGCGAGCCGGTGGCGGTGATCCCGGTCGGCTCGTCGACCCCGCACAGCTCGGCGGCGTCGCGCCCGACCTTGTCCGCGCCGTGCGCGTAGACGCCGACCAGCTCGAGGTCGTCGCGACCGATGATCGCCTCGAGAGAGCGTCGCCCGACGTTGCCGGTCGTCCACTGGACCACGCGGATCGGGCGGTTCGGGCGGTGCGTGCCGGGAGGGGTCATGGCGGCATCGTCGCAGACCCGGCCGTCAGGCGACCTGCTCCGACTCCTCCTCGGACTCGCTCCGACGGCGTCCGGGGTCTCGGCGGGGCGGCTTGCGCGGCGGAGGCGCGGGCGCGAGCCCTGCGACCGTGCTCAGGGCCAGCCAGCAGACAGCCGCGCAGACCCCGAGCCGCACCAGGGTGCCGTCGAGACTGAGCTGGTCGTGGGCCAGCAGCCAGAGGGCGGGGGAGCCGAGGGCGAGGGTGCCTGCGGCGACCAGGCCGGTGGGCGCGGTCATGCGTTCACCGCGACTGGCATCGGGCTGATCACGCCTGCAGAGCGCACCTCACCGGCCCCGATGAGCTCGGTGTAGGCGAGCACCGGCACCGACGGCAGGGTCGGCCGCAGGAACCGTCGTACGGCAGCACGCAGCATGGGCGCGCACACGAGTACCGGCGGCACGCCGCGGTTCTCCGACTCGCGGACCAGGTCGTCGAGCTGGGTGAGCACCTGCTGGCCGGTGTCGGGGTCGAGCGCGATGATGCTGCCGCCCTCCGCTGGCCGCTGCACCTCGAGCATCCGCTGCTCGAGGCGTGGGTCGAGGCTGATCGCGTGCACGGCCCCCTCGTGGAGGTACGACGCGACGATGGCCGGGCCCAACGAGGACCGGGCGGCGTCGACGAGCGAGTCGAGCTCCTTGGTCTGTGCGGCGCGCAGCGAGATCGCCTCGAAGATGCGCACCAGGTCGCGGATCGAGACCCGCTCGTCGAGCAGCGACTGCAGCACGCGCTGCACCTCGCCCAGGCTCAGCTGCGTGGGGGTGAGCTCCTCCACGACGACGGGGTTGCCGCGCTTCACGACGTCGGTCAGCAGTCGCACGTCCTCGCGGCCCAGCAGGCGGGCGGCGTGCATGCGGACCACCTCGGCGAGGTGGGTGGTGATCACCGAGGAGCGGTCGACGACGGTCGCGCCGGCCAGCTCGGCCTGGTTGCGCAGCTCGACGGCGATCCACTTCGCGTCGAGTCCGAAGACCGGCTCGCGCGTCGGGGTGCCGGGCAGCGAGCCGAGGAAGTCGCCGATGGCCAGCACGTGGCCGCGCGGCGCCTCGCCGCGGGCCACCTCGATGCCGAAGAGCTTGATGGCGTACGTCGTCGGCGGCAGGTCCACGTTGTCGCGGGTGCGCAGCGGCGGGATGACGATGCCGAGGTCGGAGGCCACCTTGCGGCGCAGCGCCTTGACCCGTCGCAGCAGGTCGCCGCCGCGGTCCACGTCGACCACGTCGATGATGTCGGGTGCGAGGTCGAGGCCGAGCGGGTCGACCTGGATCTCCATCGCGAGGTCCTCGGGCGTCTCGCTCTCGCCGGACTGCTCGAGCGCGGGCGCCGTAGCGGCCTCGCTCGCTCGGGTCCTTGACGCGCGTCGAGGCGAGCAGCATCAGGCCGCCCGCGATGATGAACGGCAGCTTCGGCATGCCCGGGATCAGGCACAGCGAGAGGGCGGCACCCCCGGCGACCCGCAGCGGCATCTGCTGGGTGCTGAGCTGGCGCATGATGTCCGAGCCCATGTCGGCGTCGCTGGTGGCACGCGTGACGATGAGGCCGGTCGAGACCGAGAGCAGCAGGGCCGGGATCTGGGAGACCAGGCCGTCGCCCACCGACAGCAGGCTGTAGGTCGACACGGCGTCGCTCATGCTCAGGCCCTTCTGGGCCATGCCGACGGCGAAGCCGCCGATGAGGTTCACGAGCGTGATGATGATCGCCGCGATCGCGTCACCCTTGACGAACTTCGAGGCACCGTCCATCGCGCCGTAGAAGTCCGCCTCGGCGTGCACCTCCTTGCGGCGCCGGCGCGCCTCGTCCTCGTCGATGAGGCCGGAGTTGAGGTCCGCGTCGATGGCCATCTGCTTGCCGGGCATGGCGTCGAGGGTGAACCGCGCGCCGACCTCGGCGACGCGCCCGGCGCCGTTGGTGATGACGACGAACTGGATCACGAGCAGGATGGCGAAGACGATCAGGCCGACGATCAGCGAGCCGCCGACGACGAAGTGCCCGAAGGTGTCGATCACCTTGCCGGCGTACCCGTCGAGGAGCACCAGCCTGGTCGCGCTGACGTTGAGGGCGAGCCGGAACAGCGTCATCACCAGCACGACCGCGGGGAACGCCGCGAAGTCGAGCGGCCGGTGGACGAACATCGCCGTCAGCAGGATGAGCAGCGCGCCGGTGATGTTCAGCGCGATCAGCAGGTCCAGGACGATGGCCGGCAGCGGGACCACCAGCATCACGACGATGAACACGATGCCGACGGGCACACCGAGCTGGGAGAGGCGCTTCATCGCGGGAGAGACACCTTTCGAAGGACGCGTAGGGGGGCGACGGACCGACACACCCTCCCTGGTGCGGTACATCGCCCTCCTGGCGTCACGTGGACCTATCGGCCGGCCGGGAGCGCAGCTGAGGGTTTCCGGCGACGTCCTGCCGGGAGCACGGCGGGCAGCTCGACCTCGGTCGCGCGGCGTGCGGTGGCTGCCGCCCATGTGACCCCGGCGTGCGGCGGCTGATCACGAAGGCGAGCACCGTGGCGACCGCGCTGAAGAGCTCGGGCGGGATCGTCTGGCCGACCCGCGTGGAGGTGTAGAGCGCACGCGCCAGCGGTACGTCGCGCACCAGCGCGATGCGCTCCTCCGCCGCGCGCTCGCGGATCCGGGCCGCGATCGCACCTGCTCCGCGGGCGACGACGCGAGGGGCTCCCTGCTCGGGGTCGTAGCGCAGCGCCACCGCGACGTGGGTCGGGTTGACGAGGACGACGTCGGCGTCGGCGATGGCCGCCATCATCCGGTTGCGCGAGGCGGCCAGCTGGCGGGAGCGGATGGCGCCCTTGAGCAGCGGGTCGCCCTCGGACTGCTTGTGCTCCTGCTTGACCTCGTCCTTGGTCATCCGGGTCTGCTTGTCCGACCCGGCGCCGCTGCATCGCGTAGTCGGCGCCCGCCATCGCGAGCCCGGCGAGGGCCACGGTGCGGGCCAGGCCGAGCGCGCTGGTACGCGACGTCGCCGACCACCGCGTCCATCGGGACGAGCCCGCCGACGAGGGGCATCAGGCCCTTGATCGCGTGGGTGACGATCACGGCGACCAGCGCGCTCTTGATGAGGACCTTGACGCCCTCCCAGGCGACCTGCGGGCCGAAGAGCCGCTTGGCCCCCTTGATCGGGTTGAGCTTGGACAGGCTGGGCTTGACCTGCTTCGTGGCCAGCGCGAAGCCGCCCTGTGCGAGGGCAGACCCCACGCCGACGACCATCACCATCGAGCCCAGCACCACCAGCGACTCGAGGGCGTGCCGGCCACCCTGGCCGAGCAGCTGGAGCGCGACGGTGGTCGAGGGGTGCTCGGTCGCGGTGAAGGCTTGGATCATCAGGTCGGTCCACGCGTGGATCTCGTGACCGAGCAGGGTCGGCATCGCCAGCCCGAGGAGCAGCATCGTGGCCCACCCGCCCAGGTCCGGCGTACGCGCGACCTGACCCTCCTTGCGCGCCTGCTTGCGACGCTTCGGAGTGGCCTTCTCGGTCTTCTCACCGGCCATCTGCCGCCCCCTACCCGCCGGCCAGTGCGGCCATCGCCTGGTCGGCGTAGTCGACGAGGTTCTGCATGGCGCCGGGCAGGACGGTGAAGGAGAGGCCGACGAGCAGCAGGGTCAGCCCGATCTTCGCCGGGAACATCACGTTGATCGCGTTCAGCTGCGGAGCGACCTTGGTCAGCAGCGCGAGGCCGAGGTCGGCGAGGAAGAGCACCGCGATCATCGGCAGGGCGATCTGCACGGCGGTGACGAAGAACAGCTTGAAGGCGGTCAGCAGCACGCCGGTGCCGCCGTGGAGGTCGGGTCCCGCGCCGACAGGCAGGAACCGGAAGGTGCTCAGGAGGCCGCCGATCACCAGCATGTGCCCGTTGGTGACGAAGAGCAGCATCGTGGCCAGCATCTGGTGCAGGGTGCCGAAGATCGGAGGTCGAGTTGAGCCCGAGCGGGTCGAAGCCCTGGGCGAGGGAGAAGCCGCCGAAGACGTCGATCAGGCTGCCGGCCGCGCTGATGGCCTCGAAGAGCAGGTAGGTGACGAAGCCCATCGCGGCGCCGACGGCCGCCTGGGTGGCGACCTCGACGGTGAGTCCGTAAGGGTCGGTCGGCACCGTCGTCGCGTGCAGGGCGGGCGCCGCCGCGAAGGCGAGCCCGACGCGAGAGCACGACCGTGCCATCACCGGGATCGCCTTGGTCGAGAACGGCGGCACGACCACCAGCCAGGCCACGATCCGCACCGAGGCCAGCAGGAAGGCGATCAGCGGCTGACCCGCGACGGAGATCTCCATGTCGGCGGGGGGTCAGCCCAGCAGACCGGGGATGGACTCGTACAGGCCGGTGGTGAAGGAGATCATCGTGTGCAGCATCCAGTTGCCGCACACCAGCGAGCGCGATGCCGACGCCGATGAGCTTCGGCACGAAGGCGAGCGTGAACTCCTGGATCTGGGTCATCGACTGGAACAGCGAGATGGTGAAGCCGATGACGAGCGAGGTGACCAGGATCGGCGCGGAGAGCTTGAGCGCCACGAGCATCGTCTGCATGGCGATGTCGATGATCGAGCTGTCGGTCATGACACCTAGCCCCCGCCCGCGTAGCTGGCGACGAGCGCCTTGATGATCAGTGCCCAGCCGTCCACGAGGACGAAGAGCAACAGCTTGAACGGCAGCGAGACCATCACCGGCGGCATCATCATCATGCCGAGCGCCATCAGGGCGCCGCTGACGACGATGTCGATCACCAGGAACGGGATGAAGACGATGAAGCCGATGGTGAAGGCGTCCTTGAGCTCGCTGATCACGAACGCCGGGACGAGCGTGTCGAAGCCGACGTCCTCGCGGTTCTTGGGCAGGTCGCGCTTGGCCACGTTCGTCAGCAGCTGGAGCTCGCTGTCGTCGGTGTTGTCGAGCATGAAGTTCTTGATCGGCGTGCTGCCGTCGTGCCAGGCCTGCGCCGAGGTCTTGGTGCCGTCCATGTAGGGCTGGAGGCCGGCGTGGTTCGCGTGCGCGAGCACCGGGCTCATGATGAACATGCTCAGGAACAGCGCCAGCCCGGCGAGCACCTGGTTGGGCGGCGTCTGCTGGAGACCGAGCGCGTTGCGGGTGAGGCTGAGCACCACCAGGATCTTGGTGAAGCTGGTGCAGGTCAGCAGGATCGCCGGGAGCCAGCGACAGCAGCGTGATGACCAGGATGATCGAGACCGACGTGCTCGGCTTGTTGCCGATGCCGCGCAGGTTCACCGTCACGACCGGCGACTTGGTCCTGCTGGGCCCGTGCGGTCCGCTCGGACCGGTGGCCGGCGTCCGGAGTCGCCGGAGTCGCCGGCGCCGGCTGCCGGAGCCGCCGGAGCCGGTCGACGTGCCGGTGGGGTCGCTCGGGTCGTCGGCGAGCTGGTGGCCGGAGACCGTCGAGGTGGACGAGGACGGGTCGGGCGTGGGGGAGGCGGCCGCGACCGCGCCGGTGCCGAGCACGACGAAGAGCGCCGCGGCGAGCGCGGCGAGGAGACGCCGCACGCCGAAGGCGGTGCGGTGCGGGGGAGTCGAGGTCACCGGCCGCCCCGGACGGCGGCGACGGCCTGCTTCCAGGTGTCGGGGGAGAGCACCGAGCCCGCGAGCGGCCCCGAGGCGGCGCGGCTGGCGCTGGGGGCTGGGCACGGCCTTCAGAGGCTTCGGCGCGGCCGCGGGAGCCGGCTCCTCGGCGAGGGCCGTGCTCAGCTCGGCGGCGAAGGCGTCCTGCTCAGTCGACGGGATCGGTCGCCTCCTCGGCCACGTCGTCGAGCTCCACGATCAGGCTGACCTGGTGCTCGGTGGTGCCGAGCACGAGGGTGCGGCCGGCGACCTCGACGACGGCCAGGCCCGACGTACGGCTCAGGGACTGGCGTTGCACGACGCGCACCAGGCTCCCGGGTCGCGAGCGCATCGAGCGTCGCGCGACGCGCATCGTCGCGAGCAGCAGCCCGATGACGACGGCGAGGGAGACGACGAGGCGGAGGATCGGCTCCAGCACGGTCAGCCCGCGGAGGTGTCGAGGATCTCGGTGATCCGCAGGCCGAAGTCCTCGTCGACGACGACGACCTCACCACGCGCGATCAGCCGGCCGTTGACGAGCAGGTCGGCCGGGCTGCCCGCAGCGCGGTCGAGCTCCAGCACGTCGCCGGGCGCGAGGGCCAGCAGGTCGCGCACGGCCATCCGGGTGCGGCCGAGCTCGACGGTGAGCTCCATGTCGACGCCGGCGCAGCATCTCGATGCCCCGTGACGGGCCGGCGGCTGGCCGGGTCGTCGCCGTCGGGACGGCGGGGACCGTGAAGGCGTCGTCGCGCGACTCGCCCGGGTCGGCGGATTCGTCGGCCTCGCCGACCATGCTCATCACGACGCCGTCGACGGCGACGGCGGCGGCGAGGCCGGTGTCCATCAGGGGCGTGACGATGAGCTCGGCGCCGAAGCGGGTGGAGAACGCCTCGAGCGAGCAGCGACCGGGCGGCCTCGACCGGTGAGGCCGAGCGCGGCTGCGGCGGCGTCGAGTGCCGGCTGCGCGACGGAGGCGAGACTGGCGGCGCCGGCCGGGCCGGCGCTCAGCGTGGCGACGAGCTCCTCGCCGAGCAGCAGCCCGATCCAGCCACGTCCGTCCACGGCGGTGGCCACGACGGCGGCGGCGAAGGCCGGGGTGAGGTCACCGGTGGCCCGCTGCGGGTTGCTGACGGTCAGCGGCGTCACCGAGGGCAGCGCCTGGCGCGGCGGCCTCGGCCGCGGCGACCAGGGCGAGCTCCGCACGGGACGGGTGCACGTTGGTGGGGGTGGCGGTCACGATGTCTCCTCGGAGGTGCCCACGATGAGGGCGGCGAGCCGGTCGCGCTTGGAGCCGGCGGTGGCAAGGGCGAAGGTGGTCTCGTCGGCGCGCACCTCGAGCGGTGCGGAGGCGGGGTGGCTGAGGCGCAGCACGTCGCCCACGGCGAGGCCGGAGAGCGTGCCGGGTGAGACCCGGGTCGAGCGCAGGTGCACCGAGACCTCGATCGGCACCTGCTCGAACTGTCGACGGAGCAGCCGCTCGGACTCGTGGCGCTTGGCACGCTCGCGGTCGGAGACCGGCGCCGGGGCGGCGGCGGCGACGAGGTGCGGGAGCAGCCCGTTGAACGGCAGGCAGATGGTCAGCTCGGTCTTCAGCGACTCGATCTCGACGCGTGAGGCGCAGCACGACCACGACCTCGGCGGCGGAGGCGACCTGGGCGAACTGCGGGCTGTACTCGGTGCCGACCACGGTCGGGTTGACGTTGGCCAGCCCCTCGAAGGAGTAGCGCATCTCGCCGAGCAGCCGGGTGATCAGGCCGCTGATCACGCCGCTCTCGATGTCGGTGAGGGGGCGCAGCGGCTGGTCGTCGCCTCCGGGGCCGCCGAGCATGTGGTCCAGGCAGCTCATCACCGCCGGCAGCGGCAGCTCGAGCACGCCGAGGCCGGCGAGGGGCTCGGCGGAGAAGAGGGTGAGGTACGTCGATCCGGGCAGCGAGTCGACGTACTCGCCGTAGGTGCGCTGCTCGATCGAGCGCAGGCTGACCTGCGTGACGCCGGCGCAGCGACGAGGTGAACACGGTGGTGGCCTGGCGGGCGAAGCCGTCGAAGGCGACCTGCAGGATCCGGGAGTGCTCACGGGAGAGCGTGATGGGTCGCCGGAAGTCGTACCGGCGTCACGGTGCGGACCGACGTGTCGACGGGCGGGCGGACCCGCCCGTCCCGAACCGCTACCGACTCACCCACGCTCACATGGGCAGGAATCGGCCGGGCCGGGGACGACCTGAGGATTTCCTGTCTAGCTGGTCTACCCGGTGGTCTCGTTAGCTACTGGGTGACGAACTGCGTGAAGTACACCCCCATGACCTCGTCGGTGTAGAGCTTGTCCAGCTTCGTCTCCAGCTCCTTCTTCAGGGTGCGTCGCTTGGCGGGGTCGCTGACCTCGGCGATGGGCAGCCCGCTGAACTCGTCGATGGCGGCGTCGAGCGCCTTGCTGCCGTCCTCCTCCTTGGTGCCGGCGGTCAGCTGCAGCGCCAGGCCGAGGCGCAGGTAGTGGTCGCCCTGGAGGTTGATCTGGATGGCGTCGAGCGGCACCACGGTGCCCGGCTTGGGCGCGGACTCGGGCTTGGGCCGGAGCACGAACCAGTAGCCACCGCCGCCCACGAGGAGCACCGACAGCAGGATGATCACCAGCTTCTTCTTGCCGCCCTTCTTCGGCGCCTCCTCGGCCGCCGGGGCGTCGGCGGCCGTCGGGGCGAGCGCGGTCACGGTCATGACAGGGTCCCTTCGTTGATCTTGCGGGTCAGCGCCGCGTCCTTCAGCAGGCGCGCGGGTGTCGGGGTCGAGGGGGGAGCTGACGACGATGTCGACGCGCTTGTTCACCGCCTGCGAGCCGGGCCGGCTCGGCGGGACGAGCGGCTTCTCGTGGCCGTACGCCGTGGCGCTGAGCCGCGAGGCCGGGATGCCGCGCTGGTCGTGCAGGTAGCGCAGCACGGTCACCGCCCGGGCGGCGGAGAGCTCCCAGTCGGAGGGGAAGTAGGCCGGCTTCACCTTGACCTGGTTGGTGTGGCCGTCGATGGACAGCGGCTCCTTGAGATCGGCGAGCACGGGGGAGAGCACGTCGAGCAGGTCGCGGCCGCGCGGTGAGAGCGAGGCCATGTCGGGCTCGAAGACGACGTGGCGCGAGACCAGGCTCAGCACCAGGCCGCGCTCGTCGATCTGCGCGTACACGTCACCGGTGAGGCCGTGCCGCGCCAGCGACGTGCGCAGCTCGGCGATGATGCGCCCGAGCCGGTCGACCTCGTTCTCGGCCGCCGCCTCGCGGCGGTCGGCTGCCTGCTGCTGGATCTTGCCGGTGGCCATCTGGACCTCCTGCTGCTCCTGCGGCGGCATGGTGCCGTCGGGACCGTTGGGGGAGATCGCCTCGATGGCGGTGGTGCCGGGCTCGTCGAGGATGCTGCTCGACCCGTCCAGCACCGAGGTCGACTGCCCGAAGCCGGCGGCGAGGCCGGCCTTGAGCGCGTTGAACTTGCGCTGGTCGACCTGGCTCATCGCGAACATGACGATGAACAGCACCATCAGCAGGGTCACCATGTCGGCGTAGGTGACCAGCCAGCGCTCGTGGTTCTCGTGCTCCTCCTCGTGCCCGCCTCGACGGCGGCTGTGACGCCGTGACATGTCAGGCCGCCGCCTCGGGCTCGGAGGCGTCGGGGAGCAGCGCGCGCAGCTTCTGCGCCACCGCGCGCGGGTTGGAGCCGTTCTGGATGGCGGCGACACCCTCGATGGTGACCTCCATCCGGTTGGCCTCCATCTCGCCGAGGCGCTTGAGCCGGTTGCCCAGGGGCAGGAAGATCACGTTGGCCGAGGTGACCCCCCAGAGGGTGGCCACGAACGCCGCGGCGATGAGGTGACCGAGCTCGGCCGGCTTGGCGAGGTTCTCGAGCACGTGCACCAGGCCCATGACGGTGCCGATGATGCCGATGGTAGGGGCGTAGGCGCCGGCGTCGGCGAAGAACTTCGCGGCCTGCTTGTCGGCGGCCCGCTTGGCGTCGACCTCGCACTCGAGGATCTCGCGCAGCTCCTCGGGGTCGGTGCCGTCGACGGCCATGGTGACGCCCTTCTTGAGGAACTCGTCGTCCACGGACTTCACGGCGTCCTCGAGCGCCAGCAGGCCCTCGCGGCGGGCCCGCTCGGCCAGCGTCACGACCTGCGGGATGAGCGTGCTGGCGGGCTCGGCCGTGCCGGTGAAGGCGCGGACGAGCGAGGCCACGATCTGCTTGGCGTCGCGCATCGTGCCTCCGGCGATCGTCACCAGGATGGTGGTGCCGAAGACGAGCAGCATGGCCGGCGGCTGGAGGAGGCTCATCGGGTTGCCGCCCTCCATCACGTTCGCCCCGATGACGACGGCGAACCCGGCGCCGATGCCGATGGCGGGAGCGAGGTCCATCAGACCTCCCCGTGCAGGGTCGCGACGGGGGTCAGGTGGCTGGCGGCCGCGGCCCGGTGGGCGGTGTCGGCGTCGGCGATCTCGTCCTCGACGAGCCGCGAGCAGGCGATGATCTCGCCCCGGTGGCGCCGGACGGCAGCGACGACGTCGAGCAGGTCCTCCAGCACGACGTACTTCTTGCCATCGACGAGCGTCACGACCGTGTCGGGCGTGCTGTCGACTCGCTCGATCAGGTCGGCGTTGAGCACGAACCTCGACCCCGAGATGCGAGTGAGCATGATCATTGGGCGCACCTTCCTAGTGCTTCACCGTGGGTGGCCGTCCATGGCCCGGTACAGCTCTTCCATCGGCCGCGACGATGTCGACCTGAGCGGAGCAGCGCCGCTGATTCGACTGATGCGGCGGATGGACGAGACGGGGGAGGGGACATGACGACGGGGGCGGTCCGGATAGGGACCGCCCCCGTCGTGGCAGCGCTGTGCGTGGTGGTGGGTCGTCAGCGCTTGATGTTGACCAGGTCCTCGAGGACCTGGTCGGAGGTGGTGATCACCCGCGAGCTGGCCTGGAAGCCGCGCTGGGCGAGGATCAGGTCGGTGAACTCCTGGGCGAGGTCGACGTTCGACATCTCGACGGCGCCGCCGACGAGGGTGCCGTTCATGCCCTGACCGGGCACGCCCGTGGTCACGGGGCCCGTGTTCGCGGTCGCCCGGAACGCGGTCTCGCCGACCTTCTCCAGGCCCTGGGGGTTGGGGAAGTTCGCGATCGCGATCTGGGCGAGGTCGCGCTGCACGTTGTCGGAGAAGGTCGCACGCAGCTTGCCGTCGGCGCCGATGGTGTACGACGTCATGTTCACCCCGGCGCCGACCGGCGGCGTGGCGTTGGTGGTGTCGAGGGTGACGTCGACCAGGCCGCCGGTGGGTTTGCCGCTGGCGTCGAGCTGGTAGCCCTGGACGCGCGCACCGGTGGGGGTGACCAGCGTGCCGGTGTTGTCGAAGGAGAAGGAGCCCGCACGGGTGTACAGGTCCTCGCCCTCCTTCTTGACCACGAACATCCCGTCGCCCTGGATCATCAGGTCGGTCGACCGCCCGGTCATCTGGGTGGAGCCCTGGGTCATGTTCATGTCCGTGCCGCCGAGCTGCACGCCGAGGCCGATCTGGACGGGGTTGGTGCCACCGCGGCCGGTATTGGCCGACGACGCGCTGGTGAGCATCTGGCTGAGGGTGTCCTCGAACACCGTGCCGCTGCTCTTGAAGCCGATGGTGTTGGCGTTGGCGATGTTGTTGCCGGTGACGTCGAGCATGGCCTGGTTGACACGCAGGCCGCTGATGCCGGCGAAGAGCGAACGAAGCATGGATCTTTCCTTTGCTGGTGGATGGGTGGCTGGGTGTGCGACCGGGGCGCGCTCAGGCGCCGGTCGATGCCGTGGCTGGTGCTGGGGGTCGTGGTGGTGCCGCTGCTCGGGCCGGCGCTGCCGGTGACCGACTGCACCTGGGCCAGCGGCACCGAGGACGTGCCGACCTGCAGGGTCGGGCCGTCGGTGCCGAACTGCACCCCGCTAGACGGCGCCGCTGTGCGCGGCGCCCTCGGTGTCGGTCCAGCTGATGGTGCGACCCACCAGGCTGCTGGCCCCGAAGGCCATCTGGCTGGTGACCATCTGGGCGGTCTGGTCGGCGACGGCCTGCATCTTCTCCAGGGCGGTGAACTGCGCCGACTGCGCCAGGAACTGGCTGGAGTCGGTGGGGTTCATCGGGTCCTGGTACTTCATCTGGGCCACCATCAGCTGGAGGAACATGTCCTTGTCCTTCGAGGTGCTGGTGGTGGTCGTGGCGCCCGTCGAGCCTGTGCTCGCGCTCGTGCCGAAGATGCCGGTGTAGCCGACCGGCTCGGTCGCTGGGATGGACATGACGACTCCTCACATCCTCAGGTCCACCGCGCCGGCCGGGGCCGATCGGTGTGCCGAGGAGCTCGTGGACACCCGGGTGGTGTCCGTGGGGTGGTTCACGCCGTCCGTGGCGACCTGGTCAGCACCCATCCATGAGTGGTGATCCTGCGTCTCTCGTTGATGCTCGGAGCCTCCTGCGGTCTCGTGGTGCGCGAACGCACCGGCCTGCTGGTCGGTCTGCTGGTCG
>CAVWML010000028.1:0-115136 GCA_963756045.1 uncultured Actinomycetota bacterium | reverse complement strand
CATCCGGAACCAGGTGGCGCTCGGGTATTGTCTACTAAGGGCCAAAACCAGACCAGATGACCTTGCTCTTTTGTTGGCTCCTATAGCTAGGAGCCGCGCAAGTTTATCTGGCCGTCGAGAATAACCTTACGAAAGTCATCCACCAGAATGTCTAGTCGCACGTCCCATTGACCGCCCTCAGGGATGGGAAGCTGCTCCACGCGCCAGATCGCGTCGGCGCCTTTCCTCGCGGGACGCGAAATCGCCTCGACGCCCGCCGCCTTGTTCTCAATGGTGAGCTGAACCTCCTTCGCATCGAGACCGCCGAAGTCGCCGGCCATGATCACGATGTTCGCGCGAACGATACCAGAGTGACCTGGTTCGAAGCGAATGTCGGCCATGGCCTCAGCCGTGTGGATGTGCAGGAGCGCCGGCTGCGCGACCGCGATGGCGAGCGCGCGTGGCGGAGGCGTGAAGCGCCATGACGCGACCAGGCCGAAGATGCACCCAACGAGGACGATCTCGGCAACAATGGTCCGCCGCAACTGACGTCGCGCGCCGGCAGGACACGTCAGCATCGCCGGCGTCGCGCGAAAGCGGTTCCACGCCGCAAGCGCGAGCAGCAGGAAGACGAGCGCAAGCTTAGCGCATAAAATCTTGCCGTAGGCCGTCGACACCAGCGCCGCGGGTTGCTGCACCTGTACGACAGCCAGCACTGCGCCGGATACGATGAGCGCCGCGACGGTCCACGGAATGACCCGGGAAAAACGCAACAGAGAGGGAATACCTTGTGGGTTCCGCAGCGCGACTGCGAGAGGGATGAGCGCGCCGACCCAAAACGCGACTGTGACGGTGTGAACGAAAACGGCGGACCGCATCACGATCTGGGGGGATGCAGCGCTCGCGTGTCCGCTCAGCGCCAAGGCAACGCCTGCCGCGGTCATCGCCAAGAGCGAGGTGGCGCGTGCCGCAAAAGGCAACCTCAACATAAGCCCAACCAAGCAGACCATGAGGGCTGCCGCCGCGACGATCGCGGTTGCACCGAATGAGGTATCTATCCCAGTCCTCCAAACGACCGCCTCACCAAGGTTCGAGAGCGACACGCCGAAGGCATCGAGCCCTTGAAGCCCTACCGCGATCACGGTCGCGATAACCCCCGTGGTGCAGATCACGGCAAGGAACGACCGGCAAGTTGGACTCCTTGCGATCCAGGCCGCAAAGAAACTGCCGCCGATGCCGACGAAGAGGCCGAGATAGACCACGATCTTTGTCAACCAGAGCGCGGCCACGACGGCGGCATCGGAGGTCTCTGCGGCGGCGGGCGCGGCTGCGCTTGGAGCGCCGATCGAAAAGACGATCGTGCCCCCGACCGGATGTCCGTCGAGCGAAATAACGCGCCAGCTCAGGGCGTACGTTCCTGTCACGGGGGCGATGGGCGCAGGAATCTCGACCCGTTCGTGGCGGCCCTCCGGGTTCGGCAGGAGTTGGGCGCGGCCGCCCGGAGCAATCAGCCGCAAAACCAACGCGGATACTGGCTCGTTGAAGGTGAGGACCAAACGCGCCGGCGAAGCCGCAACCACTCCGCCGTCGGCCGGATCGCTGGAAATCAGCGTCGCATGAGCAAACGCGCGACGCCGGCAAGCCCGCGAGAACACTGAGAAGCGCAAGCCAGAAGCAGACAGCGTGCAAGCGCACGAATGTCCCTATTGTTTGGGCAGAAGCTTCAAACCTGGAGCCGGCTCTTTGTAGTCCGCAGGCGATTTGCCATCTTGCGGGATTTCGATCCAGCGATGCACGCCGCTCTCGCACTCCTGCACTACGGGGAAATAGAGCATCCGGCCCGGCAGGAGGTCATCGGTCAGATAAACCGACAGGACGAACTCGTCGTAGTAGTCGTCCGGAAGGTTGCCGCTCCAGGATACTTCCTTCACGCCCTCGCTGAGGGTGCTGTGATACATCGCATAGGACTTGTCGTACTTGCCCTTCACGAGATCGATCTGCCAGCCGGGCTTGGGCATCGGCTTCACGCCAATCACGCCGTCGGGAATCCGGACGCGGACTTTGACGGTTGGTGAGTTTCCGCAGCCATGCGGGACACGGAACGTCGCCCGATAGCCGCTGCCGATGGCGGCTTCTCTCTGTTCGAGCGTGACATGAGCGTGCGCCGTGCCGGCGCACAGGACACTCGCGAAGACGATCAGAGCGCTCTTGCGCATGAGGTACCTGCCTTCATTTGTGATGGGGTGGATGGTTGCCGGCCTCGTCCATCATGACGAGACCTTCAAAGCGCGAGAATTGCGCAACAAGTCTTGGATCGGTGCTGGCTTCGGCTTTCGCCAGACCCGCCGCAAGTTCGGCCGCAGCGGTGATCGGTACGGCGGCCTTGATAAGTGTGTCCGCCGACTTCAGGGCATCGCCGCTGCATAGAACAATGCTCCACGCATCCCCCTTGCGACGGAGGAGCGCTCGTCCGCCCATGTCGCCTTGTGCCCAGCCCGCGACCGCATAGCCGGATGCCACCACGATCGGCTCGATACGAAGCGGCGCATCCGGCTTGTCCCAGGTGCCGCGCATGACGTGTTGAATGACCGCTTTGTCCGAGGCTTCATCGGCAAGGCACGGGACTACGGCGGTGACGAGCATCGCCGCGACAAGCATCTGCCGCGACGAACAAAGAATATCGAGATACCTCATCCATGATCTCGTGCCGGTTGGTGCCCGACTACATCCGATACCGCAGACCGCCATAGATCGCGCGTCCCGTGCCCGGGTTGAAGAGGGCCGAGGTGGGCGTGGCGACGCCCGCGGTAATCGTGGTCGAGATGTAGCGAGTGTCGAGCAGATTGCGCCCTTCGAGGTAACCCGACCAGCTCTTGCCGGGGTCGTAGCCGATCTTGAAGTTCAACAGCGCGTAAGGATCGACCGTGAGAGTATTGGCGTTGTCGGCGAAGAAGGGTTGCGGCATCCACTCGATGTTCGGCCCCGCATAAAATCCATTCGGATGCCGGTAGAGCACTTCGGTGCGGATGCTGTGCGGCGGCACCCCCGGCAGGCGGTTATTGCCCCACATTGCGTCGCCGTCGAAGCGGAAGTCGCTATAGGTGTAGACGACATTGAACCAGAAGCGGTCCTCCTGCGCGAAGACCGACTTAAGGAATGCAACGCCGAGCCCGGCCTCGACGCCTTGATGTACCGTGCGGTCCGCGTTCACGGTCGTGCATGGACTGAATGGCGACTGTGGTCAGGCACTGCAAGCTCGTTCCGCATGTCGAGCGGTAGAGCGATACGTCCCACGTGAGATCTGGCCTGGCGGCCGCGGCGTCCCGATCTCGTAGGTGGTCGCCGGTCTGGGCATCGACGTTCGAGCTCGCAGGCGTCGACAAACGTGTTCACGTCGAACGTCGGCACCTCGGCGCTGCGCGAGATATTCGCGAACACCTGCCATGTGGGATCGACGTCCCAGAGTATGCCGACCTTCGGGCTGAAGATGTCCCAGGTGCGCGACCCGACTGGTCACCGTCGACAGGAAGCGGTCCTGCTGATCGCGGACCGCGTGCAGGAATTGTGCGCCGGCAACGAGCGCGACGTTCGGCAGGACGAAGAACGAGTTCTCCGCATAGGCGGAGATGTTTTGCGAATTCCACAGGTAAGAAGCCGCGAGCGGTCCCTTTACGGCGCCACCGATGTTCTGAGAAATAGTCGATGTCGATCGTGCCGTTGTGAACGTTGACGCCCGTGATCAGGCGGTTGCGGAAGCCGCCGATGATCCGGTCGTCGGTCGCCCGTGCGAAGCCGCCGTAGTCCAGGACTCTGAAGTCGAGCCACTGGAAGATCGGATGCATCACGTGGCGATCGAGGCCGAAGATGCCGAGGTCGACCGTGGTATTGTCGAAGCGCAGTGTGGTCTTGTTGGCGATACGCCCTGAGTCGATGTTGCGCTGCTGGTCTTGCTGCACAAACGTTGCATCTGCGGTCCGTGGTGAGTTCAGCGCCGCCGTCTTGGTGACCTCGCCCGGCAGTTGCGCGCGCCAGCTATCCGCGTTCACGTAGAATCGCGTCTCGGCTTCAGGCGAGAACTGATAGCCGAAATTCGTGTTGAAGCGTTCCGAGTTGGTTTTGCTGTGCTCGCGATAGCCGTCCTCGCGCTGCGCCGACGCGGTGGCGAAATAATCCCACGGCCCGGAGACGCCGCCGGAGCTCACCGCCGACTTCAGATACCCGAAGCTGCCGGCATCGAACCGCGCGTCGAATGACGAAGCATCGCGGCCGGTCGGCATCACGAAATTGATCGCGCCGCCCAGCGAATTCGCGCCATAGCGCAGCGCATTGGCGCCCTTGAACACTTCGACATAGCGATATGCGGTCGGATCGATCTCGAAGAGATCGAACAGCCCGTCAGACGGTGTTGAGGGGGATGCCGTCCATGTAAATGTTGATGCCGCGGTTGCCGTAGCTGCGCGACAGCCCGGAGCCGCGGATCGAGATGCGGCCGTCGGGTCCCCACCTGGTCTGGGTAATGACGCCCGGCACCCAGCCGAGAACATCCTTGATGGTGTTCGCCGGCCCGTTCTTGAACTCGGTATCCGGCACCACCTCGACGCCGCCGGGCGTGCGCTGGATCTCCGAGGTAGCCTTTTCTGTGCCCGGAACAGTCAAACTCCCGGACCCAGCCGCGTCGGCTGATACCCCCGGCGGCGTCGGGGGAGCGGGCCGCGCACGTTGGGCAGACCGTCCTCCTGCCGAGCCCCGAGCTGTGCTTGAGCGAAGGCGGCTTCTTCTTCGCTTTTTGTTTTCCTTCAACGAAAATCGGGGAGAGCGTCGTTTGTGCGTGAACAAGTTCGGGACAAAGAAGCGCGATTGCGCTTGTGGCGCAAAGCACGCGCGTCAGGCGTGACATGACAAATCCTCGACACAGGGTTGCGTGAGCAGTTCGACGGAAGGCCGACGAGCTACGCGGTCTGCGGAGGACCTTGTGAGAGGGCTGGCGAGCGCAGTCTAGCGAGATGAAGCGGCACGGGGCGTGCGTGCCAGGAAATCGCGGTTTCAACATTTTGCGCGAGCGCAAGCGATGTCGGCGCGGGTGGCAAAGCTCCGACAGAAGCGAAGGAGCAGACGATGCAGGTCTGATGGCCCGCGTGGGTGTTCCCCGTGGGCTTATCCTGCGAGCTCGGAGTCGCTGTGACTGCCCCAACAGATTTCGAAAGGCTCAAGTGCCGCTCCAACCGCCATCTCGGTCGCAACGACGGCGACAAGAAGCGATTGCAACGCAATGACGTAGGCCGCAACGACCCCGACCCATGCTCGCAATGTGCGCTTGCCCGACATCAAGAACCTGCCCCTGGAAGGAAAGTATAGCAGCTTCCGGGCACGAAAATACACGCCTCAAGAACTTACAGATGTCCGCGTTGGGTCAACGGCTGACTTGACGCGATGAAGCGGATCAGGTTCACCGAAGAGCAGATCATTGCGGTGCTGCGAGAGCACGATGCCGGTGCGAAGACGGCCGATCTGGCGCGCAAGCACGGTGTCTCCGAAGCCACGCTGTATAACTGGAAGGCCAAGTACGGCGGCATGGACGTGTCGGAGGCCAAGCGGCTGCGGTCGCTGGAAGAAGAGAACCGCAAGCTGAAGAAGCTGCTGGCGGAGTTGATGCTGGATCAGGCGGCGTTGAAGGAGCTTCTGTCAAAAAAATGGTAGGGCCCGTCGCCAAGCGCGAGGCTGTCGCTCATCTGCGTAACGTCATGCCGATAAGCGAGCGCCGGGCCTGCCTTCTCGTCGCTGCCGATCGCAAGATGGTCCGCTATCGCTCGCGCAGGCCGCCCGAGGTCGAGCTGCGGATCCGTTTGCGCGATCTCGCCAACCAGCGTCGCCGGTTCGGGTATCGACGGCTTTTTATCCTGCTACGGGAACAAGGAGAGCCGTCAGGCATCAACCGCATCTATCAACTCTACCGGGAGGAAGGGTTGATCGTTCGCAAGCGCAAGGCTCGGCGCAGAGCGATCGGGACACGCGCGCCGATCCTGATCGAGGCCAAGGTCAACGCACGCTGGTCGCTCGACTTCGTCCACGACCAGTTCTCGCATGGCCGGCGCTTCCGCATCCTCAACGTCGTGGACGATGTCACGCGCGAATGCCTGGCGGCGATCCCCGACACCTCGATCTCAGGCAAGCGTGTCGCTCGCGAGCTGACGACGATCGTCAACATGCGCGGCAAGCCGCAGATGATCGTGTCCGACAATGGCACCGAGTTCACCTCGAACGCCATGCTGGGTTGGGCAAAGGATCATGGCGTCGATTGGCACTACATCGCGCCGGGCAGACCGATGCAGAACGGCTACATCGAGTCGTTCAACGGCCGGATGCGTGACGAGCTTCTCAATGAGAGCCTGTTCACCGATCTCGATCAGGCTCGCCGGCTCATCGGTGCCTGGCTCACTGACTACAACACCGCGAGGCCGCACTCCTCGCTCGGGTACAAGACGCCGGCGGCTTACGCAGGTACACTCACCGCGCCGAAGGGCGCAACTTCGGCCGAGACTCTAATCGCTGCTGGATGAAGGTTCAGTGGCAGGTCACGTAAGCCGTCAAGAACTTTCCTCGTTAAACGAGTGGGCTGGGGGCGCCAAGACAGTCGTGCTCTCGGGATTTAATGGTGAGCGCTGCTTGTTGAGGGTAAGTAAAACCGAGTTCGTTTTTCCTAGAGCATCTTCTGCGGATGTAACTTCGACGAGCTCAACAAGCTTGAAAACCCGAGCTATCTGGTCAATGACTGCAGTGCCCTTGGTAAGCGTATGCTCGACGAACCGTTTCCCATTCCATTTCGAGATGATCTTCCCGTTAATAACCGAAACGCCTTCTATTTGCATCGTCTTGGGGTTGATGCCGTAGAATGTTAACTCGAAGCGAGATGCCTTCAAGCGTATTCCTCGATCCGTTTGCTCGGCGAGATGCGCCAGGTGGTTTATGATTATGTCAAGACAATTTCTTTATGTGAGACATTTTTATTCAGGCACCGACTATCCTAATCCCTGGATGCACAACAGCGCTCGGCTCACCAGCGGCAAGCCTCGTCACCAGCTGCTGATGCACCCTGACGACCTCGACGCACGCGGGCTCGGCGACGGGACCCGCGTCCGGATCGCCTCGAGGGTCGGCGAGGTCACCACCGAGGTCCGCGCGACCGACGACATGATGCCCGGGGTCGTCTCGCTGCCGCACGGCTACGGCCACCAGGTCACGGGCACCAGGATGTCGCAGGCCGGTCGCGTGGCCGGCGTCTCCATCAACGACCTGACCGATCCCGAACGGCTCGACGTGTCGGGCAACGCCGCCCTCAACGGCGTACCCGTGACCGTCACGGCAGCGGGCTGATGCCCTCGACCCGGGCACTCGCTGTCCGGCCTGTCGGACCACCGGCGCGAGCTCTTCGAGGCCCGGGTCGAGCGGTGGCTCCCCGACCTGGAGGCCGCCCTCGCGCCGCTGTACGACGACCCGGCTGCCGTCCGCGACCGGCTGCTCGGGCTCGCGGCCTCGGCGTTCGCCGGCCGCCCCGACGAGCTGCACGCGCTCGACCTGCGTCGCTCGCTCGCGCCCGACTGGTTCCAGCGGCCCGAGACGATCGGGTACGCCGCCTACGCCGACCGGTTCGCCGGCGACCTCGCGGGCGTGGCCGCGAAGGCGTCGTACCTCCAGGAGCTGGGGGTCCGCTACCTGCACCTGATGCCGCTGCTGACTCCCCGGCCGGCGCCCAACGACGGCGGCTACGCGGTGATGGACTACCGCAACGTCCGCGGCGACCTCGGGACCCTCGAGGACCTGCGCCACCTGACCGGGCAGCTGCGCTCGCGCGAGATCAGCCTGTGCGTCGACCTCGTCCTCAACCACGTCGCGCGCGAGCACGAGTGGGCGCGCAAGGCCCGCGCGGGTGACCCGGCGTACCGCGACTACTTCTACGTCTTCCCCGACCGGGAGCTGCCCGACGCCTACGAGCGCACCCTGCCCGAGGTGTTCCCCGACTTCGCGCCCGGCAGCTTCACCTGGGACGAGGAGCTCGACGCCTGGGTGTGGACCACCTTCAACGCCTACCAGTGGGACGTCAACTGGGCGAACCCCGACGTGCTGTGCGAGTACGCCGACATCATCCTGACGCTGGCCAACGACGGCGTGGAGGTCTTCCGGCTCGACGCGATCGCCTTCACCTGGAAGCGGATGGGCACCAACTGCCAGAACCAGCCCGAGGTGCACGCGCTGACCCAGGCGCTGCGCACGGTCGCGCGGATCGCCTGCCCGGCGACGGTGTTCAAGGCCGAGGCGATCGTGGGTCCGCACGACCTGCCGGCCTACCTCGGCCAGGGCGAGCACTGGGGCAAGGTCAGCGACCTCGCCTACCACAACGGCCTGATGGTGCACGTCTGGTCGATGCTCGCCACCCGCGACGCCTCGCTGGCCTCGCATCGCGCTGCGCGCCCTGCCGCGGGTGCCGTCGACGACGGCGTGGATCACCTACGCGCGCTGCCACGACGACATCGGGTGGGCGATCGACGACGAGTCGGCCGCGGCCGCCGGCGTCAGTGGCTACGGGCACCGCGCCTTCCTCTCCGACTTCTACGCCGGCACCTTCCCCGGGTCGTGGGCCCGCGGTCTGGTCTTCCAGGAGAACCCCGTCACCCAGGACCGGCGCATCTCCGGCTCCCTGGCCTCGCTCGCCGGGCTCGAGGTCGGTGACCCGCTCGCGCCCGCCCGGATCCGTCTCGCCCACGCCGTGGTCCTCGGGTACGGCGGGCTGCCGGTCATCTGGATGGGCGACGAGATCGGGCTGCTCAACGACCCGGACTGGGACGCCGTGGAGGAGCACGCCGGTGACAACCGCTGGGCCCACCGCCAGCGGATGCCCTGGCCGCCCCCGCCCGACACCCACGGGATCAACGCCTCGCTGCGTGAGCTGATCACCGCGCGGCAGGCGCTCCCCCACCTGCACGCCTCGGTGCCGACCGACGTGCTCGAGCCGCGCGACCCCGGCGTGCTGCTCCTCGCCCGGCAGCACCCGCTCGGGGTGATGCTCGGTGTCTACAACGTCTCCGACACCCCGCGGCACGTGCCGGTCGAGGTGCTCCACGAGGTCGGCCTCTCCCCCGACCACGTGGTCGACCGGATCACCGGCGAGCCCCCACCCTGGCGCGGCGACTCCCTCGAGCTCGCCCCCTACGCCGCCCTCTGGCTCACCTGAATCCCGCCGGCTACAGGTCGAGGAGGGTGCGGGTGCGGGCGACGTCGTCGGCCATCTGCTCGAGGAGCGGGTCGACGCCGTCGAACTTCACCATGCCCCGGATGCGGGCGACGAAGGAGACCTCGACCAGCAGGTCGTAGAGCTCGAGGTCGGTGCGGTCGAGCACGTAGGACTCCACGCGGCGCTCCCGCTCACCCTCGAAGGTCGGGTTGGTGCCGACGCTGATCGCGACCGGCATCGGCTCCCCTGCCGGCTCCAGGACGCGCAGCCACCCGGCGTACACCCCGTCGGCAGGCGCGGCCGTGTCGCGCGTCGGGACGTTGGCCGTGGGGTAGCCGAGCTCGTGCCCGCGCCGGTCGCCGCGCACCACGTGGCCGACGACCGAGAACGGCCGGCCCAATGCCTCGGCCGCTCCCTCCACGTCGCCCGCGGACAGGCAGGTGCGGACGTAGGTCGAGGACCAGACCTGCGGCCCCCCGTCGAGGGCGATCCCCGCCACCTCGAAGTCGTGGGTACGACCGGCCTCGACCAGGGTGGCCACGTCGCCCGCGGCCTTGGCGCCGAAGCGGAAGTTGGCACCGACGACGACGTGGGCGGCATGCAGGCCGTCGACGAGCACCCGCTCGATGAACTCCTCGGGCGTCCAGGCGGCGATCTCCCGGGAGAAGGGGATCACGAACACGTCGTCGACGCCCGCCTCGTGCAGCAGCACGCACCGGCGCTCGACGTCGGTGAGGGTCAGCGGCGCGTGCTCGGGCCGCAGCACGGCCATCGGGTGGGGGTCGAAGGTCACCGCCACGACCCGGAGGCCGTCGGCGTCCGCGAGCTCCCGCGCGCGGCGTACGACGTGCCGGTGACCGAGGTGGACCCCGTCGAAGTTGCCGATCACGACGACCGTGCGACCGAGGTCGGCGGGCACGTCGTCCAGAGATCGCCAGATGCGCACGGGCCGAGGCTAGCGAGAGCCCGACCGAGGAGCGGCGATACCCCGTGCTCAGCCGGGGTGCAGCCGTCCGCCGGCCCAGGCGGGCCACAGCGAGGAGCCGACGTCCGCGAGCTGGTCGTGCAGGACGCGGAGCACCTCGTCGTCGTCGGGTCGAGCGGCCGCGTCGGGGCTGGTCATCCGGGCCAGCAGGTCGTCGACGACGGGGAGCGGCGGCGCCTGCTCGAGCAGCTCGCGCAGGGAGACCCCCAGCGCGAAGACGTCGCAGGAGGCGGAGACGAGGCCGTCCTCCAGCAGCTCGGGCGCCATGTAGGCCGTGGTGCCGGGGGCGTCGTGGCCGTAGACGCGACCGGTGGGCGTGAGCGCACCGAGGTCGAGCAGCACGGCGCGGCCGTGCCGGACCACCGACGTTGCCGGGCTTCACGTCGAGGTGCGCCAGGCGGTGCCGGTGCAGGTGGCGCAGCGACGAGGCGAGCTGCAGGCCGAGCAGGACGACGTCCGGCACGGTCAGCACGGCGTCGTCGCCGAGGGTCTGCAGGGACGGCCCCTCGACGTACTCGAGGACGAGGTGGGGCACCTCGGCCTCGAGCTCGGCGCGCCACAGCCGCTGGAAGCCCGGGTGACGGAGACGGTCGTGGGCGCGGGCCTCCAGCAGGAGGTCCTCCCAGACGCCGGCGTCGGCCACCTCCTCGGGCCGGGGCAGCTTCACGACCACGGGCGACCAGAGGTCCTCCGACCACGCCAGCCAGGACTCGCAGTGCCGGCCACCGCCGAGCAGCTCCCACGCCAGCAGGCCGGGCAGCAGGAGGTCGCCGGGGGCCAGCTCGCGCGCCGACTCCTCGGTGGCCGTGGCGGCGTGGAGGGTCATGGTTCCTTCTCGGGCTGGTGAGGGGGACGGACACGGCCGGCGGGTGGGGGCGCACCGGTGCGCCCCCACCTCGGCTTCGCGGGTGCCTCAGTGGCGCCCGCGGCTGCGGCTGCGGCTGCGCGAGCGGCCGTGCGAGCGGCCGTGCGAGCGGCGCGCCGTGCTCTCTGCCGGGTGTGCCTCGGCGAGGCCGAAGATCAGCCCGGAGTGACGAGTGGTCGACATGGCGGTCACCTCCTTCCTGCGATCGTCGGTGCGACACCGGCCGGGTCGGCCGGGGCGGGGTCATGGAGGTCGGGTGGTGCCGGCAGGTGCACCACGTCGTCGGCCCACCGCACGACACGGGGGTCGTGGGTGACGACGACCACGGTCGTCCGGCCGTCGAGGCGGACAGGGCGGCGAGCACGGTGTAGGCGGCCGCGTCGTCCAGCCCGGCGGTGGGCTCGTCGAGCAGGAACAGGTCGGCTCGTCGTACGACGGCGCGGGCGAGGGCGAGCCGCTTGCGCTGACCGCCCGAGAGCATCAGGCCCGACTCCCCCACCACCGTGTCGAGACCGGCCGGGAAGCGCTCGGTGAAGGAGGTGACCAGGGCCTTGTCGGCGGCGGCGAGGATGTCGGCGTCCGTGGCGTCAGGGTTGCCGAGGGCGATGTTGCGTCGGATGGTGTCGTCGAGGAACCAGGACTCCTGCGGCACGTAGGCGATGCGGCGGCGCACGTCACCGGAGGCCAGCAGCCGCAGGTCGCGACCGCCGATCGTGAGCATCCCCGAGGAGGGGTCCTCGAACCGGAGCAGCAGGTTGAGCACCGTGCTCTTCCCGGCGCCGGTCGGTCCGGTCAGCGCGGTCACCTGCCCGCCGGGCATCACCAGGTCGACGCCGTCGAGGACGGGCGTCTCGTCGTACCCGAACCGCACCGACTCCAGCACCACGTCGCCGCGCAGGTCGCGCACCGGAAGACCGTCGGCCGGGCGGGGCGCGGACGCCGCGAACACCTCGCGCAGCCGGTCGCGGCTGGCCTCCGCCCTCGCCAGGGTGGCGGCGAGGGACGTCAGCGAACGCAGCGGCACGTAGAGGCCGGCGACGTAGGTGAGCGCGACGAGCAGGGTGCCGGTGGTCATCGACCCCTGCTGCACCCGGACCGCGCCGAGCACGAGCACCCCCGCGCTGCCCAGCGCCAGGACCACGTCGGCCAGCGGTCCGAGCCGGGCCTCGATCGTGAGCGCTGCGACGTTGGCACGCCGGCTGCGCTGGCTGAGCCGGTCGAAGTCGTCGTGCATCTCGCGCTGCCGCCCGAAGGCCTGCACGACGCGGACGTTGCGGACCAGGTCGTGAGCACTCTCGCTGAGCCGGCCCTCCAGCTGCCGTGCGTGGCCCTGGGCCCGGCGCACCAACCGACGACGGACGACGATGACCGCCGCGAGCACGGGGCACACGGCCAGCGCGGTGACCGCCATCAACGGGTCGATGACGGCCAGCATCACCAGCGTGCCGACCAGCACGACCGCCTCGGGCACGGCGACCTCCCACCAGGCGACGACCGAGTCCTCGACCCGTCGTACGTCGGAGGTGAGACGGTTGACCAGCTCGGCGCTGCGGTGCCGGCGGAAGAACGACGGTGACTGGTCGAGCAGGCGGGTGACGAGGCGGTCGCGCAAGGTGCTGCCGATGCGCTCCGCCACCCGCCCGACCAGCACCCCCGAGGCGGCGCTGGCCAGGGCGGCGGACAGGCTCAGCACCACGACCGCGACACCGGCCACCGCGGCCAGCTGCCACAGCGGGAGGCCGACCAGGGCGCCGGCCCAGGCGGGGAACGGCCGACCTCCCAGACCCTGGTCGACCACCAGCTGCAACGGCCACGGCCGCGCCAGCTCGAGCACGGCCTCGCCCAGGATCAGCGCGGCGGCGACACCGAGCGTCGCGCGGTGCGGGCGGGAGAGCCGCGCTGCGTCGACGTCCCGGGTGCGCCGGGCGGTGGGGGTGCTGGCCATGAGCACACCTTCGGCCGCGACAAGGGCGAGCCGGAAGTGAACCTTGGTGCTAGCAGCAGGGTGAACGACGCCTGCCATGGTGCTAGACTGGACTCATGGCCAAGCTGCTCTACTCAGCCACCATGTCCGTCGACGGCTTCATCGCGGGGGCCGGCGGCGACATGTCCTGGCTCGCCGCCCACGTCGGCAGCGCCAGCCCGGCCTCCGAGGAGAACTCCGGCCTCGACATCGAGGAGCTGATGGCCGACATCGGTGCCCTGCTCATCGGGCACCGCACGTTCACCGGCGACGACCCCAACAAGGGCACCGACTCCGAGGGCGCGTTCGGCGGGAGGTGGCACGGCCCCTCGGTCGTGCTGACGCACGCGCCGGCACCCGACGACCTCGACACCCGACGTCACGTTCGCCTCCGACCTCGTCACGGCTGTCGAGCTGGCCAAGACGGCCGCCGGCGGGAGGTACGTCAACGTGCTCGGCGCCGACGTCGCGCAGCCAGTGCCTCGAGGCCGGGCTCCTCGACGAGGTGCTGGTCATCGTCGCGCCGGTGCTGCTCGGCGACGGCACCCGGCTCTTCGAGCACCCGGGCGGCACCAACGTGGGCCTCGAGCGGATCGGCCCGCAGGGCAACCCGTCGATCCTCTGGTACCGCGTCAGGCGGTGAAGACCGCTACCGCGCGCGCCAGCTCACCCTGCTGCTCGTAGAGCGCGAGGAAGGTCACCGTCCGGCGCGAACAGTGCCACCGGTCCCTCGTCGGGGGCGCCGAGGTCGAGCGCGAGCTTGCGGCCGAAGCCCACGTCGGTGGCCTGCTGCTCGTCGAGGTCGTACGACGGGAAGCTGGCTCGGGCCACCTCCTCGAGCGGGACCAGCTCCGACGTGCTCGGCCGAGCGCGTCGAGCGAGTGCGCCTGGTCGAGGCCGAACGACCCGACCGCCGTGCGCCGCAGGCGGGTGAGGTGGCCACCCACACCGAGCTCCTCGCCCAGGTCACGCGCGATGCTGCGGACGTAGGTGCCCGTGCTGCAGCGCACCGCGATCGGACACGTCCGTGACGCCCGCGTCCCGTCGCGGGTGATCGCCGCCGACCTCGATGCCGGTCGATGCGCACCCGCCGCGCGGCGAGCTCGACCTGCTCCCCCGCGCGCACCCGGTCGTAGGCGCGGCGCCCGTCGACCTTGATCGCGCTGACGGCCGAGGGCACCTGGTCGATCTCGCCGACGAAGCCGGCCAGCGCCGTGCGGATCGCGTCGTCGTCGAGCTGGTCGGCCGACGTGCGGGTGAGCACCTCACCCTCGGCGTCGTCGGTGGTGGTGGCGACGCCGAGCCGGACGGTGGCGTCGTACGCCTTGTCGGTGAGCTGCAGGTGGCCGAGCAACCGGGTGGCCCGGCCGACGCCGACGAGCAGCACGCCGGTGGCCATCGGGTCGAGCGTGCCGGCGTGGCCGACCTTGCGGGTGCCGGCGAGCCGCCGCACCCGCGCGACCACGTCGTGGGAGGTCAGTCCCGCCGGGCTTGTCGACGACGACGACCCGCTGACCCGGCGCTCACCGTCGGTGGCGTCGGGTCGGCTCGACTCGTCTTCGTCGTCGGGGTCGACGCGGCGGCTTCTTGTACGGGTCGGCCTCGCCGGCGTACGCGCCCTCGGCCCGCGCCTGCGCGGCCTCCGCGTCGGACTGGCGCACCCGCTCGAGCAGGTCGTCGATGTGGCGCGCGGTCTCGGGCAGCGCGTCGTGGACGAAGTCGAGGGTCGGCACGTGCCGCATGCCGAGCTGCTTGCCGACCTCGGAGCGGATCAGCCCCTTGGCCGAGCTCAGCGCGGCCGCCGACCCCTGGAGGTCCGCCTGGTCGTCCTCCCGGCTGGCCGAGGACGGTGTAGAAGATCGTCGCCTGCTGGGTGTCACCGGAGACGCGGACGTCGGTGACGGTGACGAACCCGAGCCGCGGGTCCTTGATCCGTCGCTCGAGCATCTCCGCGACGATCACCTTGATCCGGTCGGCGATCTTGCGGACCCGTGGGTTGGCCATGCTCTGCTCCTGCTCCTCGCGGCGACCCATCGGCGGCCGGTTTCCCATGTCGGTGAGGGTTGCGCCTCCTCACACAGGCTGGCAACCTGTGTCAAGAGGCAGACCGGTTCCTAGCCTGGGAAACTGCGTGCGCCACGCAGCTACGCGCGCGGGATCTCCCGCATCTCGAAGGCCTCGACGATGTCGCCCTCCTTGATGTCGTTGAAGCCCCGGAGCACGAGACCGCACTCGAAGCCCTCGCGCACCTCGGTGGCGTCGTCCTTCTCGCGCCGCAGCGAGGTCAGGTCGAGGTTGTCCTGGACCACGGCGCCGTCGCGGATCAGGCGCACCTTGGCGTTGCGCCGGATCACGCCGCTGGTGACCATGCAGCCCGCGATGTTGCCGATCTTGGAGCTGCGGAAGATCGCGCGGATCTCCGCCTGCCCCAGGGTCTGCTCCTCGAACTCGGGCTTGAGCATGCCCTTGAGCGCGGCCTCGATCTCCTCGATGGCCTGGTAGATCACCGTGTAGTAGCGGATCTCCACGCCCTCGCGCTCGGCCATCTCGGTCGCCTTGCCCTGCGGGCGGACGTTGAAGCCGATGATGATCGCGTCGGAGGCGGCGGCCAGGTCGACGTTGGTCTCGGTGATCGCACCGACACCGCGGTCGATGACGCGCAGCGACACCTCGTCGCCGACGTCGATCTTGGCCAGCGAGTCCTCGAGGGCCTCGACCGAACCGGAGACGTCGCCCTTCAGGATCAGGTTGAGCTCCTGGCTCTCGCCCTTCTCCATGGAGGCCATGAAGTCTTCCAGGCTGCGACGCACGCGACGCTTGGCCTGCATGGCCGCACGCTCGCGCGACTCGCGCTTCTCGGCGATCTGGCGGGCGATCCTGTCGTCCTCGACCACGATGAAGTTCTGGCCGGCTCCGGGCACCCCGGAGAGGCCCAGCACCATCGCCGGACGCGACGGGTCGGCCTCCTCGATGTTGTCGCCGTGCTCGTCGAGCATCGCCCGCACACGGCCGTACGCCGGGCCGGCGACGATCGAGTCGCCGACGCGGAGCGTGCCGCGCTGGACGAGGATCGTCGCGACCGGACCACGACCGCGGTCGAGGTGCGCCTCGACGACGAGGCCCTGGGCGTCCTGGTCGGGGTTGGCCCGCAGGTCCAGCGACGCGTCGGCGGTCAGCACGATCGCCTCGAGCAGCTTGTCGAGGTTGAGCTCGGACTTCGCCGAGACGTCGACGAACATCGTGTCGCCGCCGTACTCCTCGGGCACCAGGCCGTACTCGGTGAGCTGGCCGCGCACCTTGGTCGGGTCGGCGTCCGGCTTGTCGATCTTGTTGACCGCCACCACGATCGGCACCCCGGCGGCCTTGGCGTGGTTCAACGCCTCGACCGTCTGCGGCATCACGCCGTCGTCGGCCGCGACCACGAGGACCGCGATGTCCGAGGACTGCGAGCCGCGGGCACGCATGGCGGTGAACGCCTCGTGACCGGGGGTGTCGATGAAGGTGATGCGGCGGTCGTTGCCGTCGACCTCGGTGTGCACCTGGTAGGCACCGATGTGCTGGGTGATGCCACCGGCCTCGTCGGCCACCACGTTGGCGCTGCGCAGCGCGTCGAGCAGCTTGGTCTTTCCGTGGTCGACGTGACCCATGACGGTGACGACCGGCGGACGGGCCTCGAGGTCGTCCTCGTCGCCCTCGTCCGAGCCGAACTCGAGGTCGAAGGAGTCGAGCAGCTCGCGGTCCTCGTCCTCGGGCGAGACCACCGCGACGACGTAGTTGAGCTCCTCGCCGAGCAGCTCCAGCGTCGCGTCGTTGACCGACTCGGTCGCGGTGACCATCTCGCCGAGGTGGAAGAGCATCTGCACCAGCGAGGCCGGCTCGACACCGATCCGCTCGGCGAAGTCGGTCAGCGAGGCGCCGCGCGGCAGGCGGACGGTCTCGCCGTCGCCCTTGCGGACGCGCACGCCACCGATCGTCGGGGCCTGCATCGCCTCGAACTCCTGGCGACGTGCCCGCTTGGACTTGCGCCCACGACGCGACGGGCCACCGGGGCGACCGAAGGCGCCCTGGGTCGTGCCGCGACCGCCGGGGCGACCGCGACCACCGGGACGGCCACCGCTGGGCGGGCCACCGAGGCCGCCGCCGGGAGGGCCGCCGAAGCCGCCGCCACCGGGACGGCCACCGGGGCCGCCACGACCAGGAGCGCCGGTGCGACCGCCGCCGGGACCACCGGGGCCACCGCGACCGGGGCCGCCGGGACCGGGTCGGCCGCCGGGGCCGCCACCGAAGGCGGCCGGGGACTTGGGCATCATCGCCGGGTTGGGGCGGGGCATGCCGTCGCGACCGGCCGGCGGCCGCGGCGGACGCTGGTCGTCGCCGGCGGGCGGCGGCAGGACGCGGGGCCGGGCGGGTGCCCATGCCCTGCGAGGACGCGAACGGGTTGTTGCCCGGGCGCGGGTGCGCCGGGACGGGCCGGGCGCGGACCGGGCTTGAAGCGCGGGCCCTCGTCGGCCTCGGGCCTCGGCGGCGGGCGCCTCGGGGCCGTCGCCTCGGCTGCGGGCGCCTCGGGGGTCGGCTCGGCCGCGGGCTCCGCGACCTCGGGCTCGGCCACGGGCGTCGCACGCGGGCCGGGCTTCGGCGCCGCCTTGGCGGCAGGGGCCGGGGCCTCGTCAGCCACCTCGGCGGGGGCCTCGCGCGGGCGCCTCGGCCGGGGCCTCGGCGGCAGCGGCGGGGGCTTCGACGTCGACGGTCGGCGCCTCGGCCGCCGGGGCGGCCTTCTTCGCCGGCGCCTTCTTGGCGGCCTTCTTGGCGGCGGCTGCGTCGCGCTTGGCGAGCAGCTCCTCGCCGTACTTGTCCTGGAACCGCTTCACGACGGGCGGTTCGACGCTGGACGAGGGCGCCTTCACGTACTCACCGAGATCGGTGAGCATGGTGATCACTTCGGCGCTCTTGACGCCGTACTCCTTGGCGAGCTCAGAGACTCGGACCTTGGCCACGTGTTTCCTCCTGGTCCGTGTCCCCGCGAGGGCGTTGCGGACCGCTAGTGGGTGTGCATGCTCATTGCAGAAGTTCTCATCGCAGGCTCATGAGCTCGTGCTCCCGTTCTTCCTGGGTGCGATCTGTCGGTGCCCTACGTAGGGCCGGTCTGCCCGAGGTACTGCCTCAAGCGCGTCGAGGCCCAGCGCCCCCCGGACCACGGCATCATGCCGCAGGGCCCGGGCAAAGGCACGTGTGCGCTCGGCGCGTGCGAGACATTCGGCTGTGGGGTGCAGGTGCGCCCCGCGGCCTGGTGCGGTGCCGCTCGGATCGGGTACGACGGACCACTGGCCCGACGCGTCCGTCCCTGCGACGACCCGCAGCAACTCACGCTTGGCGGCTCTCTTCCGACATCCGACGCACGTGCGGACGGGTCCGCGCTCGTGCGTCGAGCTGTTCAGCTGGGAAACCACCGAAGAACCACTCTACCGCAAGCGGACCCCAGAGGCTAAATCACGCGACCCGAGGGCTGAGCTCGCGAAGCCCTCGCGGACCCGCCCTCGGCGGGCGTCACTCCTCGTCGAGGGGCGGCGCCACCGCGACGACCGGCGGCCGACTCGGGGTGCCTCGTCGGAGCGGATGTCGATGCGCCAGCCGGTGAGCCGCGCGGCGAGGCGGGCGTTCTGGCCCTCCTTGCCGATGGCCAGCGAGAGCTGGTAGTCGGGCACGATCACCCGCGCCGAGCGCGCCTCCGCGTCGACGACGATCACCTGCGAGACCCGGGCCGGGCTCAGCGCGTTGCCGACCAGCTTGGCGGGGTCGTCGGACCAGTCGACGATGTCGATCTTCTCGCCGTGCAGCTCGTTCATCACGTTGCGCACCCGCTGGCCCATCGGGCCGATGCAGGCGCCCTTGGCGTTGACGCCGGAGACGTGGGAGCGCACCGCGATCTTGGTGCGGTGGCCGGCCTCGCGGGCGATGCCGCAGATCTCGACGGTGCCGTCGGCGATCTCGGGCACCTCGAGGGCGAAGAGCTTCTTGACCAGGTTGGGGTGGGTGCGCGAGAGCATCACCTGCGGCCCGCGCATGCCCTTGCGGACGCTGACCACGAGGCACTTGATCCGGGTGCCGTGCGAGTAGTCCTCCCCGGGCACCCGCTCGCCCGCCGGCAGCAGCGCCTCGAGCTTGCCGAGGTCGACCAGCACGTCGTCGGGGTTGCGGCCCTGCTGGATCACGCCCGGAGATGACGTCGCCCTCCTTGCCGGAGAACTCCCCGAACTTGCGCTCGTCCTCGGCGTCGCGCAGCCGCTGCAGCATGATCTGCTTCGCGGTCGTCGCGGCGATCCGGCCGAAGCCGTCGGGCGTGTCGTCGTACTCCCCGACGACGTTGCCCTCCTCGTCGACCTCCTGCGCCATCACGGTCACGTGGCCGCTCTTGCGGTCGAGCTCGACCCGGGCGTTCTCCTGGGCGCCGTTGGTCTTGGAGTACGCCGTGAGCAGCGCCTGCTCGATCGCCTCCACGAGGACGTCGAAGGGGATCTCCTTCTCCCGCTCGAGCATCCGCAGCAGGGTCATGTCGATGTCCATCAGGTCTGCTCCTTCCCTGCCGGTGGTGGTGTCTTTCGGAACTCGACCTGCACCTTGGCCTTGCTCACCTGGTCGAAGGGCACCCGCTGGGTGGCGCCCTCCACGTCGAGCACCGCGGCGTCGTCGTCGCTGTCGGTGATCCGTCCGGTGACGGGGTCGCCTTCGTCGCAGGGTGACCTTGACCAGCCGGCCGGCGTTGCGCCGCCAGTGGCGGGGCAGGGTCAGCGGCCGGTCGACCCCGGGCGAGGACACCTCGAGGGTGTAGGCCTGCTCGCCCATCAGGTTGCGGCGCGTCGAGCGCCTGGGAGACGGCGCGCGTGGCCTCGGCGATGTCGTCCATGGTGACGCCGCCGTCCTTGTCGACGGCGACGCGCAGCACACGGCGCTTGCCAGCGCTGGAGAGGTCGACCGCCTCCAGATCCAGCCCGAGCGCACTCACCGGCGCGGAGAGCTCCTCAGCGAGGCGATCCTTGGTGTCGGACGTGCTCACGCGCCGGACCTCCTTGCTGCTGTGCTGTTGTCGGGCCAACACTAGCGCCCATCGCAACCGGGATCCGGGACTGCCTCCACCTAGGATCTGGGGGTGCCCGCGCTCCCCCGCCCTGCCCACGGGCCCTTGTCCCGACGCTCGGTGATCGGTCTGGGCGTCGCCGGACTGGGCGCTGGCCTGGGTGCCCTCGCGGGCTGCTCGAGCGGCACGACGTCGACCGGCACCCAGCGGGCGAGGCCGGCATCGGTCACCCCCGACGTGCAGACGGCGGCGGTGGCGCTCGCCGCCGTGCGGTCGGCCCACGACGCCGTGCGCGCGACGGCCCGACGCTTCCCCGCCACCCGGGCGAGCCTGGCCGGGCTCGAGGTGATGCACACCGCCCACGAGCGGTCGCTGGTCGACGCCGTGCCGGCGCAGGAGCGCGGCTCGACGACCCCGGCGCCGTACGCCGTGGCCGCGCGCAAGGACGTCGCCGTCGCGCGCCTCCAGGCCGCGGAGGCCCGGCTGCACGACACCCTGCAGGCGCTGGCGCTGCGGGCCCAGAGCGGAGAGTTCGCGCGCCTGCTCGCGAGCATGGCCGCCGCCGTGACCGTGCACCGCCAGGCGTTGGGCAGCGGAGCATGACCCCGACGGAGGCGCTGCAGAAGGCGCTGGCCGCCGAGCACGCCGCGGTCTTCCTCTACGGCGTGCTGGGCGCGCGCACCTCCGGTTCGCGACAGCCCACGCTGTTCGCGGCCCTCGATGCTGCCTTCGGGCAGCACCGCGCCCAGCGCGACACCCTCACCGAGCTGATCAGCGCGCAGGGTGCCGACCCGGTGGCGTCCCTGGTCGACTACCGCGTGCCCGGTTCCGTGGCCACCCCTGCCGGTGTCGCCGGCACCGCGCGCACGATCGAGCAGCGCGTCACCCGGACCTACGGCGAGCTGGTCGCCAACACCTCGGGCGCCGACCGGAAGTGGGCCGTGGCCGCCCTCGAGGGCTCCGCGCTCCGCGAGGTCTCGTTCGGCGCCCACCCGGGGAACTTCCCGGGGCTCGACTGAGTGGGAAACTGCGGGCATGGACGCTGTCGCGGACATGGCTGACGACCAGTCCGGGGTCGGGGCCCGGAGGGCCGAGGTGCTGGCCGCGCTCTCCATCGCGATCGACCTCGGCCTCGGCCTGCCGATGGAGCACGTGCTCCGGTCCTCGCTGATCGCGTCCGCCCTCGGCGACGAGCTCGGGCTCGACGACGAGCAGCGCACCACCGTCTACTACACCAACCTCGTGCTCTGGATCGGCTGTCACGCCGACTCCCACGAGTTCAGCCACTGGTTCGGTGACGACCTCGCCATGCGCGGGGGGAGCTACGAGCTCGACTGGTCGGGCCTGCCGTACTTCCGCTACGTGCTGAGCCGCGTCGGGTCCGGACGGCCGCCGACGCGGCGCGCCCAGCTGGTGCTCGCGATGCTGCTCATGCCACGCGCCCGGATGGCGGCGCTGATCCACTCCCACTGCCTCTCGGCCGGCCTGATGGCGGGGCGCATCGGCCTGGACGAGGCCGTCGGGGAGGCGGTCGGGTGCGCCTTCGAGCGCTGGGACGGCGACGGGCTGCCCGCGAGGCGGAGCGGCACCGAGATCCCGCTCGCGACGCGGATCGTGCAGCTCAGCGAGACCTGCGAGGTCCACCTGCAGCGACACGGCACCTCGGGGGCGCTGGCGATGGCGCGCGCCCGCAGCGGTCGCCAGTTCGACCCCGAGCTGGTCGAGTCGCTGCTGCGGTGTCGTGACCGGCTCGATGCCCTGCCGGAGGAGGACGTCTGGGAGCGCGCGCTGGAGCTCGCGCCCGACCACGACCTGATGCTGCGTGGGGCCGAGCTCGACGCGCTGCTGGCGGCGATCGGCGACTTCGCGGACCTGAAGTGCCCGTTCACCATCGGCCACTCCCGCGCCGTCGCGGCACTGGCGGACGCAGCCGCGCGGCACGTCGGTCTCGCGGCGGCGGACGTCGACCGCGTACGACGGGCGGCCTACGTGCACGACCTCGGCCGGATGGGTGTGCCCAACAGCGTCTGGGAGAAGCCGGGGCCGCTGACCGCCAGCGACCGCGAGCGGATCCGCCTCTACCCCTACTTCACCGGCCGGGTGCTGAACCGGGTGCGCGGGCTCGAGGTCGAGACCGCGATCGCGGAGGCGCACCAGGAGCGGCTCGACGGTTCGGGCTACCCGCGTGGCCTGCGTGGCGCGGCCCTGCCGATGACGCAGCGGGTGCTGGCGGCCGCCGACAGCTACCGCACCTCCCTCGAGCCGCGTCCGCACCGGCCGGCGCTGGCCCCGGACGACGCGGCTCGGCGGCTCCGCGACGAGGTCACGCGCGGGCGGCTCGACGGCTCCGCCGTGGAAGCGGTGCTGTCCGCCGCCGGTCATCCCAGCCGCCGCTCCCGCCGTACGACGTCACCGGCCGGCCTGACCGGGCGCGAGGTGGAGGTGCTCGGACTCATCGCCCGTGGGCACGACGTCGCGACCATCGCCCAGCGGCTCGTGATCAGCCAGAAGACGGTGCGCAACCACCTCGAGCACATCTACCTCAAGGTCGGGGTCTCCAACCGCACGGGCGCGGCGCTGTTCGCGATCGAGCACGGCCTGCTCGCACCCGAAGATGGGGAACCTGCCTCATGAAGCCGCCCTGCTGATCGCGGCACGCTTCCGGTGAGCAAGGGAGTTCACCATGAAGACCAAGTCAGTCGTCAGCCTCACCACCGGCCTCGAGGATCCCGAGAAGGTCACCGTGGCCTTCCTCGTCGCGGTGGGCGCGGCGGAGTCGGGGCGCCCGACCCTGATGTTCCTCACCAAGGAAGCAGTCCGGCTCGTCACCGGCTCGGTGGCGCGGGGAGTCGCCTGCGACGGCTGCCCGTCGCTGGAGGAGCTGGTCAAGCGGTACGCCGCCGCGGGTGGCCGCTACCTGACCTGCCCCATCTGCTTCAACAGCAGGTACCTGTCCGCAGACGATCTGGTGGCCGAGGCCGAGCTCGGCGGGACCGTCCAGCTGTGGGAGTGGATCGGCGATGAGCCGGCCAACACGTTCAGCTACTGACCCGGCAGGTGGGCCGACCGACCAGGGAGCTGATCTCGGTGCGCGACTGGCCCGTGCCATCGCCGCCCGCGACCGGGTGGCGCTGCGCGCGCTGTTCACCACGCCCGTGCGCTTCCGGGCCGTGACGCCGCGTCGTTTCTGGGACGCCGAGACGCCGGTCGGTGTCGAGGACCTCGTCCTCGGCACGTGGTTCCCCGACGACGTGACCGTCACCGACGTGCGGGTGCTCGAGCACGATCCACTCGGGGCGACCGGCTCGTTCGGCTACCGGCTGTGGGTCGACACCGCGGCGGGGCCGACGGTGGTCGAGCAGGTCGGCTACTACCAGGTGACCGACGGGCGGATGTCCGACGTACGCCTCGTCTGCAGCGGCTTCCACCGGGTGCCCGGGTGATCGTGCGGCCCGTCTAGGGTCGACGCATGAGCGAGTACGACGCCGCCCAGGCGGCAGTCCAGGCGGCGCTCGACGCGGGGGCGACGTACGCCGACGCACGCGTGATGCACCGCCGGTCGGAGTCGATGACGGCGCGCAACGGCGAGGTGGACTCGGTGTCGCAGGACTCCGACTCCGGCCTCGGCGTGCGTGCGCTGGTGGGCTCGGGGTGGGGCTTCTTCGCCGTGCCCGACCTCACCGACCGGGCCGTGCGCGACGCCGGCGCCCGCGCCTCGGAGATCGCCCGGGCGAGCGCGCTGGTCAGCCGCGACGGCGCCGGCCTGGTGCCCTCCCGACGGCGAGCCGGCCACCGGGTCGTGGGCCAGCGACTGCGAGGTCGACCCGTTCGAGGTCTCGCTCTCCGACAAGGGCGACCTGCTCGTGCGGGCCACCACGACGATGCGCGAGGAGGGCGCCGACCTCGCCGAGGGGCTCTACCACGTCTGGGACACCCGCAAGTGGTTCGTCTCCAGCGAGGGCCACCGCATCGACCAGCACGTCCGCGAGAGCGGCGCCGGCATCAGTGCCACCTCGATCGGCGAGCACGAGACCCAGCGCCGCTCCTACCCCGCCTCGCGCGGCCAGTACGGCACCCGCGGCTGGGAGCTGGTCGAGGGGCTCGACCTCGAGGGCAACGCCGCCCGGGTCGGCGCCGAGTCGCGCGAGCTGCTCACCGCGCCCGAGTGCCCCAGCGGCGAGACCGACCTGATCCTGGGCTCCGAGCAGCTCGCCCTGCAGATCCACGAGTCGGTGGGCCACGCCATCGAGCTCGACCGGATCCTCGGCTGGGAGGCGGCCTACGCCGGCACCAGCTGGCTCGACCTCGCCCAGCTCGGGTCGCTGCAGTACGGCTCCCCGCTGATGAACATCACCATCGACCCCTCGATCCCCGGCGCCCTCGGCTCCTTCGGGTACGACGACGAGGGCACCCCCGCCACCAAGCGCGACGCCGTGCGCGAGGGCATCTGGGTCGGCGTGCTCGCCGGCCGCGACTCCGCGGCCGCGGCCGGCCTCGACTACGGCGGCAGCGTCCGCGCCGACGGCTGGGCACGGCTGCCGATGGTGCGGATGACCAACGTCGGCCTCGAGCCCGGCCCGCACACCTTCGAGGAGATCGTGGCCGACACCGACGACGGGATCTACATGGAGAGCAACCGCTCCTGGTCCATCGACGACCGGCGGCTGAACTTCCAGTTCGGCACCGAGGTCGGCTACGAGGTGAAGAACGGCAAGCTCGGGCGGCTGCTCCGCAACCCGACGTACACCGGCATCGGCCCGACGTTCTGGGCCTCGATGGACATGCTCTCCAGCGAGCTGGTGCCGTGGGGCACGCCCAACTGCGGCAAGGGCCAACCCGGCCAGACCGGCCACACGGGGCATCCTGCGGCGCCCGCCCGGTTCCGCAACGTCCGGGTGGGGGTGCGCGCATGAGCTCGGAAGAGGATCTCGCGGCCCGCGCCGTCGAGCAGGTCACCGGTCGGTTGGCCGGCGCCGAGGTGCTGGCCGAGGCCGACCGCCACGAGCTCGGGCTGACCAGGTTCGCCACCTCGGTGATCCACCAGAACGTCGCCGAGGACGTCACCACGGTGCGGCTGACGGTGCACCACGACGGCCGTACCGCGACCGGCACGGCCTCGGTCGTCGACGACTCCGAGCTCGACGCGCTCGTGCGTCGGGTCGTCGACTCGGTCGGCGTCGCGCCCGCCGACCCGGGCTGGCCCGGGCTGGGCGACCCGGCCGCGCCCGCCGACACCGAGGCGCTCGACCGCGCCACCGCCGAGGCGACGCCGGCCGACCGGGCCGAGGTCGTGCGCGCGTTCGTCGAGGGCGCCGGTGGCCTGGAGACCGCGGGCTACGTCCGCACCGACCACTGGCACGGCGCGCTGGCGAGCTCGGCCGGCCAGACGGTGACGGGCGAGGCCGCCGAGTGCGGGCTGGCCGCGATCGCCCGCGAGCACGGACCGGCCGGTCCCGCCGACGGCGTCGCCCGGCTGATGCCGCCGCGGCTCGCCGACCTCGACGGAGCGGCGCTCGGCGCACGCGCCGCGGCCAAGGCTCGGGCGTGGAGGGACCCCGTCGAGCTGCCTGCCGGGCAGCTACGAGGTGGTGCTCGAGCCCGACGCGGTCCTCGACCTCGTCTGGCCACGTCGGCGGCGCTGACCCTCAACGGCAAGGCGGTCAACGACCACGTCTCCTACGCCGAGCTCGGCGCGGACCAGCACGACCCCTCGATCACGTTGTACGACGACCCGCTGGCCCTCGGCCTCGGCTACGACCGCGAGGGCACGCCCCGGCAACGGCTCACGCTGATCGCCGCTGGCCGCACCGAGGCCGTCACCCACGACCGTCGTACCGCGCGGGTCGCCGGTGCCACCTCGACGGGCACGCGGTGGTCGACCGCTTCGGCTCGGGACCCGTCGCGCGCCACCTCGGGCTGGAGCCGTCCGCGCCGGGCGGCCGCGCCGACGAGGTCGAGGGCCCCGCGGCCGACTCCTCGGTCGCCGAGCTCGTGGCCGGCGTGAAGCGCGGCCTGCTGGTCTCGGACTTCTGGTACACCCGCGTGCTCGACCCGCGCACGCTGTCGCTCACCGGCCTCACCCGCAACGGCGTCTGGCTGATCGAGGACGGCGAGATCACCGCGCCGGTGAAGAACTTCCGGTTCACCCAGTCCTACGCGCGCGCCCTCGCGCCGGGCAACGTGCTCGGCGTCGGCCGCACGGCGACCCCGATCCCGGGCGACACCTACGCCGCCACCTCGCCGCGCTACACCTGCCCCGCCCTCCGCCTCGCCGCCTGGAACTTCACCGGCGGCGCGTCGGGCTGAGCGTGGCCCGGCGCGCGCATGTAACGCGGGGTTACTGCCCCTGAGGCACCTCCCGGGAGCACACTCACGGGCACGAACCCCGCGTTACATGCGCTCCAGCAGCCCCGGTACGTCGGCGAGCTCGTGGGCCACGGCGTCGGGGTGCCCTCGGAGTGGCCGACCTGCTCGGCGGGGATGTCGCTGTGCGGGACGTGGATCGCCCTGAGGCCGGCGTTGTGGGCGCCCCAGATGTCGTCGTACAACCGGTCGCCGACGTAGACGCACCGCGACGGATCGCTCGCCCCGACCGCGTCCATCGCCGCGCGGAAGGCCTCCGGCGCGGGCTTCGTCCACGGCACCTCGCTCGTGTAGACGGCGCCGTCGATCAGCTCGAGCACGCCGTCGCGGCGGAAGAAGTCCTCGTGCCAGGCGCGCGGCCAGATCGTGTTGGACAGCACGCCGACCGCGATCCCCCGCGACCGCAGCAGGGAGAACAGCGGAGCGACCTGCGGGTCGGTCGCGGTGTGCGGCTCCCAGAACTCCCGGTAGTGGATGAGCAGCTCGGGGTCGTGCGCCAGCCCCGCCTCGTCGAACAGGTCGGCCACGGTCGCGCTCTGCTGGTGGTCGCGGCTGCGGCCCCAGATCACCTGGTTGGCGCGGTGCAGCGCCTCGGCGTGGACGTGACAGGTCCCGGTCCGACTCGGTCGACGGCGTGGGCGAGCGCCAGCGACTCCGCGTGGAAGTCGATGTCGTGCCAGCGGGTGAGCGTCCCGCCCCAGTCGAAGATGACGGCCTCGGGCTGCATGGCCCGCACGCTAGCCAATTCCGGCCCGCTCGTAGGCTCGGCGCATGGAGATGGACTACCGCCCGCTCGGGCGCTCCGGGCTCATGGTCAGCGCGGTCGGGATCGGCACCAACGCCTTCAGCCGACGTGTCGACCAGGACGGCGTCAACGAGATCCTCGACGCCGCGCAGGACGTCGGCGTCACCCTGCTCGACACCGCCGACATCTACGGCGGCAAGCCCGGCGGCAGCGAGGAGCTGCTCGGGCGTCGCGCTGCAGGGGCGGCGCGAGGAGTTCGTGGTGGCCACGAAGTTCGGGATGGACATGCAGGGCGCCAACGGCGAGGACCACGGCGTCCGCGGCTCGCGTCGCTACGTCCGGCGCGCCGTCGAGGCCAGCCTGCGGCGGCTGCAGACCGACCACATCGACCTCTACCAGCTGCACACGCCCGACCCGGTGACGCCGCTCACCGAGACCCTGGAGGCGCTCACCGAGCTGGTGCGCGAGGGCAAGGTCCGCTACATCGGCTGCTCCAACTTCGCCGGCTGGCAGCTGGCCGACGCCGCCTGGACCTCGCGAGACCAAGGGTCTCGAGGCGTTCGTCTCGGTGCAGAACCGCTACTCGCTGCTCGACCGCACGGTCGAGGAGGAGGTGGCGCCCGCGGCCGAGCGCTTCGGGCTCGGCATCCTGCCGTTCTTCCCGCTCGAGTACGGCCTGCTCACCGGCAAGTACACCCGCGGCGGCGAGGCGCCCTCGGGCTCCCGCGCCGCCCTCGACCCCTCGCGCGCCGGCTGGCTGCAGGAGGCCGACTGGGACCGGATCGAGGCGCTGACGTCGTACGCCGAGAAGCGCGAGCTCTCCCTCCTCGACGTGGCCGTCGCCGGCCTCGCCGCCCAGCCCGCCGTCGCCTCCGTCATCTCCGGCGTCACCCGGGGCGAGCAGGTCCGCACCAACGCCGCCGCCCTGCGCTGGGAGCCCACCGACGACGACCTCGACGAGCTCGACGACATCTGAGTACGTCGCTGCTGCGGTTTCCGCTAGTTAACTCAGGGATCCTGTCGCTTCCCACGCGAAGTTTCTCGTGGCGTAAGCGATGGTTTCCCTAGTTAACTAGGGAAACTGCGCCGTCCGACGCAGCTCAGCCGCGAACGACCCCCACCAGGTGGGTCGACGGCCTCGGCGAGCGGCACCTCGGTGCGCTCGCCGGAGCGGCGGTCCTTGACCTCGACGTTGCCGTCGACGAGGCCGCGGCCGACGGTGACGATGGTGGGTACGCCGATCAGCTCGGCGTCCTTGAACTTCACGCCGGGGCTGACCTTGGGCCGGTCGTCGTAGAGCACCTCGAGGCCGGCCTGCGACAGCGACGTCGGCCAGCGTGGCGGCGGCCTCGAACACGGCGGCGTCCTTGCCGGTCGCCACGAGGTGCACGTCGGCGGGGGCGACCTCGCGCGGCCAGATCAGCCCGAGCTCGTCGTGGTTGTCCTCGGCGATCACCGGCACGGCGCGCGAGACGCCGATGCCGTAGGAGCCCATCGTGACCGTGACGAGCTTGCCGTTCTCGTCGAGCACCTGGAGGCCGAGCGCGTCGGCGTACTTGCGGCCGAGCTGGAAGATGTGGCCCATCTCGATGCCGCGCGCGGTCTCCAGGATCCCGCCGTCGCCCCCCTCAATCCACAGATGGGCAGGGGTCGCCGTCGCGGACGTCGGCGACCTCGACCACGCCGTCGCCGGTGAAGTCGCGCCCGGCGACGAGGTCGAGCACGTGGCTGCCGCTGACGTCGGCGCCGGTCACCCAGCGGTGCCGTCGACCACGCGGGGGTCGAGGAGGTAGCGGATGCCGGCGGGCTTGTCGGCCCCGAGCGCTCCCGGACCGATGTAGCCCTTGGCCAGCGTCGGCTGGGCCGCGAACTCGGCCTCGGAGAAGGGCTCGAAGGCCACTCCCTCGCCGAGGTAGGCCTCCAGCCGCTTGGTGTCGACGTCGCGGTCGCCCGGCACGCCGAGGGCGAGGGCCTCGGTGCGGCCGTCGGGGTAGCGCACCGAGAACACGACGTTCTTCAGGGTGTCGGCGGCGCCCCAGCTGCGGCCGTCGGCGCGCGGGAAGGCCTCGTTGAGGTGGTCGACGAGCGTGTCGATGGTCGGCGTGTCCGGGGTCTGCTCGGCGTGGGCGGCCGGCAGCCCGTCGAGGGGCCGCGGCGCGGGGGCCGCGACTGCGACCGCCTCGACGTTGGCGGCGTAGTCGCAGTTCGTGCAGCGCACGTAGGTGTCCTCACCGACGGCGCTGCGCGCGAGGAACTCCTCGGACTTCGAGCCGCCCATCGCCCCGACATCGCCTTGACGATCACGTAGTCGAAGCCGAAGCGGTCGAAGGTCTTGATGTAGGCGTCGCGGTGGGCGGCGTACGACGCGTCGAGCCCGGCGTCGGTGGTGTCGAAGGAGTAGCTGTCCTTCATCACGAACTCGCGCCCGCGGATCAGGCCGGCGCGGGGACGCGCCTCGTCGCGGTACTTCGTCTGGATCTGGTAGAGCCAGACGGGCAGGTCCTTGTAGGAGGAGAAGAGGTCCTTCACCACGAGGGTGAACATCTCCTCGTGCGTGGGGCCGAGCAGGTAGTCGTTGCCCTTGCGGTCCTTGAGCCGGAAGATGCCGTCGCCGTACTCGGTCCAGCGGTTCGACGCCTCGTAGGGCTCGCGCGGGAGCAGCGCCGGGAACCGCAGCTCCTGGGCGCCGATCGCGTCCATCTCCTCGCGGACGATGTTCTCGACCTTCTTGTAGACCCGCAGGCCGAGCGGCAGCCACGAGTAGATCCCGGGCGCGGCCCGGCGGATGTAGCCGGCGCGCACCAGCAGCCGGTGGCTCGGCACCTCGGCGTCCACCGGGTCCTCGCGCAGGGTCCGGACGAACAGCGTCGACATGCGAAGAATCACCGCGCAAGGCTAGTCGCGGGTCGCCTGCAGCGGACGAACGGGTTACGACGAGCGCGCGGCCTTCCACGCGGAGCGGATCATCGGGCAGCTGCAGCGGCAGCCGGCCGAAGGCGGCCGCCTTGAAGCCGGTGCTGCGGGTCCTGCTCGCGTCGACGGCCATCTTGACGTTCGCCGGGTAGACGCCGAGCAGGAGGGCGACGCTGGCCCAGCCCGCGAGCCTGCGCGTGCGCGGGTGCAGCAGGCCGGCACCGCAGAGCAGCTCGGCGACCCCGCTGGCCAGGATCACCTCGCGGTGGGCGGGCACCACCTCGGGCATCAGCGGCTCGTAGGTCTCCGGGCGCACGAGGTGGACCACCCCGGACACGCCGAAGATCCCGGCGAGGAGCTTGACGTCGTTCGGCAGTGGGGTCGGCACAGCCGTGACGATACGGCGCGGTCCAGGGCCGGCGCCTCTCGCGTCGGCCCTGGACCCCTTCTCAGCTGCGTCCGTGACCGCCCGAGACAGCGTGCTTCAGGTCGTTCACCCGTGCGTCCCGGCTGGAGAGCGGCTTCAGCCCGAAGCTGTGCTCGATGGTGGCCAGGATCGAGGTGGTGTCGTAGACCGTGTGGTCCACGCCGGACTCGTCCTGGCGACCGCCGATCACCAGCGCCGGGATCCGGGTGCCGGGTCCCCACGCGTCGGTCTTCGGGGGCGAGACGTGGTCCCACTGACCGCCGAACTCGTCGTAGGTCACCACGACCAGGGTCTTCTTGCCCTCGGGACCGCTGCGGATCGTCTTGAGCAGGTCGACGAGGTGGTCGCTGACCCGGTGGACTCGCTGGCGTAGCCGGGGTGCTCGTTCTCGTCGCCGTACGGCTTGACGAAGGAGACCGCCGGGAGGCTGCCGTGCTTCGCCGCGTCCAGGAACTTCGTCTCGTCCTGCAGGTGGGCGCGACCCGGCTGGCCGGGGGCGTAGTTCGCGAAGTAGTTGAACGGCTGGTGGTGGTACTGGAAGTTGGGCCCGGGGTGCCCGGCCTCCGCGTCGTCCCAGCCACCGGAGTACCAGTTCCACGAGATGCCCTTGGCGGAGAGCCGGTCACCGATGTTGGGGTACTTCGCGTCGTCGATCAGCGGGCAGGTACTGGCCGCCGGAGTGCGGCGCCGCGCCCGGCTGGATGGTGTTGACCGCGAAGTTGCCGCAGGCCTTGACGCGCGTCGTTGGCCGTCGGGTCCGCGCACTTCTGCGTGAGCCGGTCGTCCAGCACGGTGTGGCCGGCTTGTAGAGCGGGTACGACGCGTTCGGGAAGCCGTTGGCGTCGAGGATGGAGTTCTTCGCCGGCGCACCTCCCGGGGTGTACGTCGCGGCCGGGTCCGTGTCGAGCGGCGCGCGGGCGGCGATCAGGAACTGGTGGTTGAGGAACGAGCCGCCGAAGGCCGCCTGGAAGAAGTGGTCGGCGATCGTGTACTTCGGCGCGCCCTTCGAGTGGAGGTACTGGTAGATCGGCAGCGCCTTGGTGTCGTAGTGGCCCTGCGTCAGGCCGACCGCGTCGGACCCGGTGGTGTAGCGATCCTGCTTGCCGCCGTCGATCTGGTACTGCTCCTGGTAGAAGCGGTGCACGATGTCCTCGGTGCAGCCGCCGGGGAGGCCGGAACCCTTCTTCACCCCGTGGGCGGCGAACACGCCCGGTGCCGGGCACGTGGTGTCCGTCGGCTTGATGTAGTCGTCGATCGAGAACGGCTTGTTGGGAAGGCGCTGTTGATCGCCGCGCCCGAGGTCGTCGTGTGGGAGTCGGTGCAGGTGGTGGGCAGCGGGTCAGGGCTGGTCAGGTTGACGTCGTTCTGCAGCAGGCACTTGTAGGACGTGCCGTCCTGGGCGACCTGGTGGTCTTGGCCGGCGTGGCGTCGCTGAGGCCGACGACGTGCTGGCCGTTGACCGAGCCCCACCCGCCGTAGAGGTTGTCGAAGGAGTGGTTCTCCTCGTAGATGACGACCAGGTGCTTGTAGCCGCCCGGGAGACCCCCGCGTTCATGGTGCGTCGTGGTGCTGACGTGGCCGCCGTGGGCCGTGGCGCTGGCCGGGCTCGAGAGTGTCGCCCCCAAGCCTGCGGCGATGACGACCGCGGCGGCTGCCGGGGCGATGATGCGTGAGTACCTGGTCACGTGGTTCCTCCGTCGATGGTGGCTTCCCGCAACCTGCTCCCGCCGTTCGACGACCGAGCGACGACCACCTGTCCGAGAGGTGAACGAGTCGAGCCTTTCAGAACATCAGCGTGGAGAAGGTGCCGACCTGCTCGAAGCCCGCCTTCTCGTACGCCGCCCGCGCGCGGCACGTTGTGGGCGTTCACGTAGAGCGACACCGCGGGCGCCACCTCGCGCAGGCACGTCTCGACGACCGTGGCCATGCCGGAGGTGCAGATCCCTCGGCCGCGCAGCGACGGGTCGACGTACACGCCCTGGATCTGGCAGGCGCTCGGGGTCGCGCACGCGACCTCGGCCTTGAAGACCACCTGGTCGTCCTCGATGCGCGAGAACGACCAGCCGCGGCCGACGAGCTGGTTCACCCGGGCGCGGTAGAGCTCGCGACCGCCGTCGACCTCCGGCGAGACCCCGACCTCCTCGGTGTACATCGCCACGCAGGCCGGGTAGAGCACGTCGACCTGGTCCTTCGGCGTCCGGCCCACCAGGGGGTCGCCGAGGGCCCCGGACGGACGGCGGGCCACCATGTGCGGCTGGTCCCAGCGCTGGTCGCGCGGCGCCGGCCAGCTGTTGCGGAGCCCCTCCCAGAGCATCGCCACCTGGTCGTGCGGACCGACGATGGTCGAGCTCCTCGGCCCCGAGCGGCTGGCTCGCTCGGCGAACGCCGCGCACGCGGACTCGGTGGCGCTGACCGGGACGAGGTTGGCGCCGACGTGGCAGAGCGAGACCAGGGTGCCGTCCTCGACGTACCCCCACATCTCCCCGCCGAGCCAGCGGGGGTCGAGCTGGGTGATCCGGGTGCGGTAGTCGGCGAAGACGTTGACGACGGGGTCGCGCCCGATCACCTCGAGCGCCGCGGACACGTCACCGGGGCCGAGGACACGGACACTTCCGACGGACTGGCCCACGCGGGGAGCCTACTCACAACCGACTGCCGGGAAGTTCACCTGTTGGGCGCCCAGGGCGCGTCACGAGGGCTACCTTGACCCCATGCTCAGCGGCCGCGCTCTCGCCGGGCTGGTGCTCGGTGGCGCTGACCGTTCCGGGCGCTGGCCGGCTGCGGCAGCGACGGCACGAAGGCCGCGGCCGCGCCGAGCAAGGCGGCGACCGACTGCCGCAAGCAGTGGAAGCAGCTCGGCGACGACGTCGCGCAGCGAGGCCGCGCTCACCCAGCCCTCCGCGCTCCCCGATCGCTGGAACACCGTGGTGGCGACGATCGACTACTACAGCACCTCGGCGACCGGGAAGAGCTGCGGCGCCCAGATCGACGAGCAGCAGCAGGCGATCGCGGCGCTCAAGGCGTGGAGCGCCCGGCTCACCGGCTTCGACATGCAGGCGCAGCTCGCCCTGGTCAAGGACGACGCCACGGCCTACGCCGCCGGACCCTGGCCCGCCGCACCCAGTCCCACGCCGACCCCGGGTGCCAAGAAGCACAAGAAGAAGCAGCCCAAGCCCGTCCGCCCGCCCAAGCCCGCCCTCGTCGGCGCCGCGCTCACGACCCTGACCGCACAGGCGCCGGTGGCCACGCAGCAGCAGGGCCCCGGCTGGGAGCAGGCCTCGGTCGTCGACCTCGGCGACGCCGCCGCGACCACCAAGGCGGTCAAGGACCTGCAGTTCCTCTCCACCGAGAGCAGCGGCTGGCGCGCCTCCCAGGCGGCCCTCGCCACCATCCGCGCCGCCCTGGCCGCGAAGACGGGCTAGGAGACGCTGACCTCGGCGGTCGCGCCCGCCTCGGTCTCCATGTCCTCGGCGATGCGCATGGCCTCCTCGATGAGGGTCTCCACGATCTGCGACTCGGGCACGGTCTTGATCACCTCGCCCTTGACGAAGATCTGGCCCTTGCCGTTGCCGGAGGCGACGCCGAGGTCGGCCTCGCGGGCCTCGCCCGGGCCGTTGACGACGCAGCCCATGACGGCGACGCGCAGCGGGACCTCCATGCCCTCGAGCCCGGCGGTCACCTCGTCGGCGAGCTTGTAGACGTCGACCTGGGCGCGCCCGCAGGAGGGGCAGGAGACGATCTCGAGCTTGCGCGGCCGCAGGTTGAGCGACTGCAGGATCTGGATGCCGACCTTGACCTCCTCGACGGGAGGCGCGGAGAGCGAGACCCGGATGGTGTCGCCGATGCCCTGGCTGAGCAGCGCGCCGAAGGCGGTGGCGGACTTGATGGTGCCCTGGAACGCCGGACCCGCCTCGGTCACGCCGAGGTGCAGCGGCCAGTCACCGGCCTCGGCCAGCAGCTCGTAGGCGCGCACCATCACGACCGGGTCGTTGTGCTTGACCGAGATCTTGAAGTCGTGGAAGTCGTGCTCCTCGAAGAGCGAGGCCTCCCACACCGCCGACTCGACGAGGGCCTCGGGCGTCGCCTTGCCGTACTTCTCCATCACCCGCTTGTCGAGCGAGCCCGCGTTGACGCCGATCCGGATCGAGGTGCCGTGGTCCTTGGCCGCCTGGGCGATCTCCTTGACCTGGTCGTCGAACTTCTTGATGTTGCCCGGGTTGACGCGTACGGCGGCACAGCCGGCCTCGATCGCGGCGAAGACGTACTTCGGCTGGAAGTGGATGTCGGCGATGACGGGGATCTGCGACTTCTGGGCGATCGCGGGCAGCGCCTCGGCGTCGTCGGCCGAGGGGCAGGCGACGCGGACGATGTCGCAGCCGGAGGCGGTGAGCTCGGCGATCTGCTGCAGCGTGCTGTTGACGTCGGCGGTCAGCGTCGTGGTCATCGACTGGACCGAGACCGGCGACTCGCTGCCGACGCCGACCTTGCCCACCTGGATCTGGCGGGTGGGGCGTCGCGGCGCGAGCACCGGCGGCGGAGCCTCGGGCATGCCGAGAGAGACAGCAGTCATGTCCTCGAGTCTGCACGGTATCGCGCCGCCGCGAGGTCGCACGGCATCACCCGAGCAGTTCGGAGGTCAGCGAGACCGGGGCGACGATGTCGGCGTAGATCAGGATGATGCTCATCAGCAGGATCAGCACGGCCATCACGTAGGTGACCGGCAGCAGCTTGGCGCTGTCGACGCCGCCCGGGTCGGGCTTGCCGCGCATGCGCGCGAAGGCCCGCCGCACGGTCTCGTAGAGCGTGGTGGCGATGCCGCCGCCGTCGAAGGGCGGCAGCGGGACGAGGTTGATCAGCCCGAGGAAGAGGTTCAGCCCGGCCAGCAGGGCGAGGATCTGGAAGGCACGGTCGCTGAACGACACGTGGTCCTGCGAGGCCACCTCGCCGGCGACCCGGCCCGCGCCGACGATGCTGATCGGCCCGTTGATGTCACGCTTCTCCAGCCCGATCGAGGCCCGCGCCACGTGGTAGAGCTTCTGCGGCAGCTGGCCGATCGTCTGCACGGTCTGCCACGTCCCGGTGGCCATCGTGGAGACGACGTAGCCGACGCCCTGGCGCTGCTTCGCGGTCGTCGGCATGACGCCGAGGAACCCGGCCCTGGTGACCTTGGAGCTGTCGTCGAGCTCGGTCGACGGTCGAGACCACCGTGGTGGGGGTCAGCGTCAGCGCGCTTGCCGTCGCGCTCGACCACGACCGTGGCGGTGCGGTCGCCGTTGGCCCGGATCTCGTGCTGCACCTGCGTACCAGTCGGTGATCGTGCGGCCGTTGAACGAGCACGATCGTGTCGCCCGGCCGGAACCCGGCCGCCTTCGCCGGAGCCTGCGGGTCGGTGGTGCGGCACGGCCGGTCGCCTGGTCGACGGTCGGTCTTGGTGACGGCGATGACGCACTGGGAGACACCGCCGACCGTGGTCGTCGCGCTCTGCATGCCGATGCCCATGAAGGCGATCGCGAAGATCACGAACGCCAGCACGATGTTGATGGCCACGCCCGAGCCCATGATGATCACGCGCTGCCACCAGGGCTTGTTGTAGAACAGCCGGTCGTGGTCCTCGGGCGCCACCTGCTCGTACTCCGCGGCCTTGGCGTCGCTGACCAGCTGGGCGAACATCCCGGTGCGGCGGCTGCGGACGACGGCCTCGTCGGTCTGCGGGTCGTCGGCGTTCGGCGGCACCATCCCGACGAGCTTGCAGTAGCCGCCGAGCGGGATCGCCTTGAGGCCGTACTCCGTCTCGCCGCGCCGGGTCGACCACAGCGTCCGGCCGAAGCCGACGAAGTACTGCGTGACCTTGACGTTGAAGATCTTGCCCGGGATCAGGTGGCCGAGCTCGTGCAGCGCGATCGAGACGGCCACGCCGAGCGCGAACAGCACGACGCCCAGGGTGTAGGCGAGCGCGGTCATCTCAGTGTCCCCCAGCAGGCTTGCGGCCTGGTCCCGCGCCCATCCGTCCGCGGCCAGCACCTCGTCGACCCCGAGCGAGGTCGACCCGTCCGAGGATACGGGGTGATCTTGAAGGACGGCTGAGATCGTGTCGACGATGCCGGTGAAGGGCAGCCGACCCGTGCCGGAAGGCCTCCACGCACACCTCGTTGGCCGCGTTGTAGACCGCCGGCGCGGTGCCGCCGCGCTCCCCCGCCTCGCGCGCCAGGCGTACGGCGGGGAACGCCTCGTCGTCGAGCGGGAAGAACTCCCACGTCTGCGCGGTCGTCCAGTCCACCGCGCGGCGCGGTGCCCGGCACCCGGTCGGGCCAGGCCAGGCCGAGCGCGATCGGGATCAGCATCGTCGGCGGGCTGGCCTGCGCGAGCGTGGAGCCGTCGGCGAACTCGACCATCGAGTGCACGACGCTCGTCGGGTGCACCACGACCTCGATCCGGTCGAAGGGGATCCCGAAGAGCAGGTGGGCCTCGATCACCTCCAGGCCCTTGTTGACCAGGGTGGCGGAGTTGATGGTCACCACCGGGCCCATGTCCCACGTCGGGTGGGCCAGCGCCTCCTCGGGCGTGACGTCGCGCAGGTCCTCCGCGGCTGCGCCCGCGGAACGGGCCCGCCGCTGGCGGTCAGGACGAGCCGGGCACCTCGTCCGCCGCACCCGCCACGCAGGCACTGCGCCAGCGCGCTGTGCTCGCTGTCGACGGGCACGATCTGCCCGGGCTCGGCCAGCCGCGTGACGACCGGGCCGCCGATGATCAGCGACTCCTTGTTGGCCAGCGCGAGGGTGTTGCCGGCCTCGAGCGCGGCGACCGTCGGCCGCAGCCCCACCGCGCCCGTGATCGCGTTGAGCACGACGTCGCAGTCCAGCCCGGCGGCCTCGACGGAGGCGTCCTCCCCCAGCCCGTCGTACGCCGGGGCGAACTCGGCCACCTGCTCGGCGAAGAGCTGCTCCTGCGAGCCGCCGGCGGTCAGGCCGACGACCCGGAACCGGTCGGGGTTGCGCCGGACCACGTCGAGCGCCTGGGTGCCGACCGACCCGGTCGACCCGAGGATCACGACGTCGCGACGCGCACGTCGCTAGGACATTCCGGTGGACACCGACCATCCTGACAGCCCGGCGGGGCGCGTGGACGAGGGTGTGGCAGAGCGCAGTGGCCCGAGCCCCGTCAGAGCCGCAGCGCATCCAGCTGAGCCGACAGCGTGGTTGGCGCAAGCCGGAGGGCGCCGTCGTGGTCGGCGCGCCCGACCCGGTGGGGCAACCCGTTCGCGCTCGGCGCCGACCTCGGGCCCGACGAGGCGGTGTCGCTCTTCCGCGACGCCCTCGAGGAGGGCTACCTCGACATCAGCGTGGACGACGTACGTCGCGAGCTGCGCGGGCGCGACCTGCGCGTGCTGGTGCACCCTCGAGGTCGCCTGCCACGCCGACGTGCTGCTCGAGCTGGCCAACGGCGACTGAGCCGCAGGCACGCGACTAGTGTCGGGGGCAGGAGCCTTCCAGGCTCCACAAGGGAGCACCATGGCCGACAAGTCGCCACGTCAGCACCTGTCCAAGAAAGCCGGCAAGTCTCTGAAGGAGAAGCGGGCCGAGAAGCACCTGAAGGCGGAGGCCAAGAACAAGCCTCGATCATCCCTCCGGCAAGTAGCGCCGGGTCCGAGCGCCTCAGACCTTCATGGCGACGTACTTGGTCTCGAGGTACTCGCGCGATGCCCTCGTTGCCGCCCTCGCGACCGATGCCGGACTGCTTGACGCCGCCGAAGGGTGCGCCCGCGTTGGAGACCAGGCCCTGGTTGAGGCCGACCATCCCCGACTCGAGCTTCTCGCACGACCCGGAACGCCCGGTCGAGGTCCCTGGTGAAGACGTAGGCGACCAGGCCGTACTCGGTCTTGTTGGCCGCGTCGATCGCCTCCTGCTCCTCGCTGAACGTGGCGATCGGGGCGACCGGGCCGAAGATCTCCTCCTCCAGCACGCGTCGCGTCGGCGGAGACGCCCTCGAGCACGGTCGGCTCGAAGAAGTAGCCCGCGCCCGTCGCGAGGGCCGCCACCGGTGAGCGTCTTCGCCCCCTTGGCCACCGCGTCGTCGACCAGCTCGGCGACCTTGTCGCGCTGGGTGGCGTCGATCAGGGGCCCGGTGTCGGTGCCCTCGTCGGCGCCGTGGCCCAGCGTCAGCGCGCCCATGCGCTCCGCCAGCTTGGCGGCGAACTCCGAGGCCACCGACTCGTGCACGTGGAACCGGTTGGCCGAGGTGCAGGCCTCGCCGACGTTGCGCATCTTGGCGATCATCGCGCCGTCGACCGCGGCGTCGAGGTCGGCGTCGTCGAAGACCAGGAACGGCGCGTTGCCGCCGAGCTCCATCGAGGTCTTGAGCACCTGCTCGGAGGCCTGCGCCATCAGGGAGCGGCCGACGGGCGTGGAGCCGGTGAAGCTCAGCTTGCGCAGCCGCGAGTCCTTGATGATCGGCTCGGACACGTCGCCGGACTTCGTGGCCGTGACCACGTTGAGCACGCCGTCGGGCAGACCGCACTCGGAGAGCAGCCGGGCGAGCGCGAGCATCGACAGCGGCGTCTGCTGGGCCGGCTTGACGACCATCGTGCAGCCGGCGGCGATGGCCGGGCCCGATCTTGCGGGTGCCCATGGCCGTCGGGAAGTTCCACGGGGTGATGAAGAAGCACGGGCCCGACCGGCTGGCTTCATCACCAGGACGCGGCTCTGCCCGTTGCCGGCCGACTTGTAGTAGCCGTCGAGGCGCAGCGCCTCGCCGGAGAACCAGCGGAAGAACTCCGCGGCGTAGGTGATCTCGCCCTTGGCCTCCGCCAGCGACTTGCCCATCTCCAGCGTCATCAGCAGGGCCAGCTCGTCGCTGTGCTCCCCCAGCGCCTGGAACGCGCGGTAGAGGATCTCCGAGCGCTCGTTGGGCGGCGTCGCCGCCCAGTCGGCCTGGGCCGCGACCGCGGCGTCGAGCGCCTTCATGGCGTCCTCGGGGGTGGCGTCGGCGACCGAGCAGAGCACCTCGCCGGTGGCCGGGTCCTCCACCTCGAAGGTGGCCCCGCCGGTGGCGTCGACCCACTGGCCGCCGATGTAGAGCTGGGTGGGCGCGTTCTTCACGACGTCCTGCGCGTCCGGGTGGGCCTCGAGGTAGCTGGTCATGAGGCCCACACTAGAACCCAGCTCACAGCCTGCAGCAGCGCCCGTAGGTCCTCGGCCGGATGAGGGGGCTGCACGCCCTGGAGGACGGCGGTCTGCTCGGCGACGCTCCGCGTGCTGGAGTACGCCGCGTCGGGGTCGAGCACCTCGGCCGCCGCCGGGTCGGTCCGCCCCGCGCGGATCATCACCACCCAGTCGAGGTCGGGCTCCGCGACCTGGCCGTCGGCGGCGCGCACCAGCCGGACCCGGCCGTCCGCCGCGACCTGCGAGCCCTCGGTCACCAGGACCACCGGCGCGTCCGGGTGGTCCTGGGTGGTGACCACCCCGCCCACCCGGGCGGTGGCGAGCGCCGCGACGACGGCGTCGGTGTCGTCGCGCAGGTCCAGCACGCACGGGACGCCGTGACCGACGCCGAGGTGCCGGAGCACCCCGCCCAGCGCCGCCACCTCCTCGAGCAGCCGCGCGTGCGACCAGGTGCGCCCGCCCCCGGCGACGAGCACGGGGTCCTCGCCCCGGCCCGGCGATCACGGCGGCATCCAGCAGGACGTAGGACACGTTCGGGGTCACCGCTGCCGAGCCTAGCGCGTAGTCCGAGCCAGATGTACGGGGTTACTGCGGTAACCCCGTACATCTGCTGGACTACCGCGGGCGATGATCGGCCGTGCGGAGACGGGTGCTCGAGATCCAGACCGAGGGTGAGCTGGAGCGGGCGATCGCGGGCGCGCACGGCTCGATGTCGGGGTGGCAGGTGCAGGACCTCGACCTGACCGCGCACGAGTCGCAGCTCGGCGGCGCTGGACCCGCGCGGCGCGCTCTTCCTCGGCTGCCGCATGTCCGACGACCTGGCCGCGCGCCTGCGGGCAGGCGGAGCACTGGTCTTCCCCTCGCTCCCCGACCTGCCCTTCGACCCCTGGCGCAGCGCCCTCTACACGGCAGCCGAGCTCTACGACGGGCTGCCCGACGGCTACGGCGCACACCACCGACGCCACCATCTACGCCTGGTCGCTGCAGCACGCCCGGGGCAGGGCCGGGCACGACCTGCACCACCTGCTCGCGACGTCGCTGCACGACAGCTCGGTCGACGACGCCCTCGAGGAGTACGTCGAGGGACGCAGGATCGTCGGCGTCATGGGCGGCCACGCGCTGCGGCGCACCGACCCGGCGTACGCCGACGCGGCGGTCCTCGGCCACGCGCTCGCCGCTCGCGGGTACACCGTCGCGACCGGCGGTGGGCCGGGCGCGATGGAGGCGGCCAACCTCGGTGCCCGGCTGGCCGAGGAGCCGCGCGAGGTGCTCGACGGGGTGGTCGCGCGCGATCGGCGCCCACGCCGACTACGCGGCGGACGTCACCGGGTGGGCGCGGGCCGGGCTCGAGGCCGTGCAGGACCTGCCCGACTCGGGACGGTCGCTGGGCATCCCGACCTGGCACTACGGCCACGAGCCGCCGAACCCGTTCGCGTCGGCGGTGGCGAAGTACTTCCGCAACGCGATCCGCGAGGACGTGCTGCTGGAGGTCTCGCACCACGGCATCGTCTTCCTGCCCGGCGCCGCCGGCACCGTGCAGGAGGTGTTCCAGGCCGCCTGCACCAACTACTACGCGACCGCGCGCGACGTCGCGCCGATGGTCTTCGTCGGGCGGGAGTACTGGACCGAGCGAGCTACCCGTCTGGCCCCTCGTCAGCGCCCTCGCCGCCGGCCGACCCCTCGCGGAGCCGGGTCGCCCTTGTCGATGAGACGTCGGATGCCCTGGCGGCGCTGGGCGAGCAGGGTTGAGACGGGTCCGGGCAGCGCGCCGTCCTCGGTGATCTCCGGGTCCTCGTCGGCGGGACGGCGCAGTGACCACGGCTCGAGGCGGCGGTAGCCCCGGACCGACGTACGCCGCAGCCGGCGCAGCCGGAAGTGCTCGTTGCCCTCGAGCTCGTCGGCGAGCATGCGGTCGGTGAGCACCCGACCGGGCCGAGACGTCGAGGTCAGCCGCGAGGCGACGTTGACGACCGGGCCCAGGACGTCGCCCAGCCGCGCCACCGCCGGACCCCAGGCCAGGCCGACGCGCAGCTCGGGGAAGTCCTCGTCGTGCAACCGCTCCTCGACCAGCTCGAGGCCGATGTAGGCGATCTGGTCGGGCTTGTCGGCGACGAAGAGCACCTCGTCGCCGATGGTCTTCACGATGCGGCCGTCGTGGGCGGTGATGATCTCCAGCGCCCGGGCCTCGAACCCGTCGACGAGCTCGGTCAGCTCCGAGCGGCTCAACGAACGGCTCTGCCGGGTGTAGTTGACGATGTCGGCGAAGCCCGACGCCGACCACCTCGGTGCCGTCCTCGACCTCGGCAGGCTCGTGGTCCGTCGGTGTCCTCGCGCTCCGCGGCGAGCAGCAGCCGCGAGGCGACCGCCAGGGTGTGCCGCCGCCAGACGTAGGCCTGCAGCTTCTCGACCGCCGGGCACCAGCTTGGTCATCACCTCGGAGATCTCGTCGACCGACATCTTGTCGAGGTCGATCTGCTTGGCCAGCAGCCCCATCTGCCACTCGGCCAGCCGCGCGAAGCTGCGACCCAGCGAGCGGATCAGCGCCTGCTCGTCGGTCGGGTCGACGAACCCGAGGTCGCGCAGCTCCTCGGTGAGTCCGGAGCGCGTCCTGGTCGGCCTGGGTGAAGGCGACCAGGTCCTCCGGCACGGCGCTGAAGCCGAGCGAGCGCCACCGCTGACGCGCGGTCTCGAAGTCGATGCCGACGTCGTCGGCCACCTGGCGACCGGTGAGCGAGGGCCCCTCGCCGAGCAGGTACTGCTCGAGCAGGTCGATCAGCGCAGAGGCGTCCGGACGTTCCTCGCCGGGCGGGGTTGCAGGACGGTCTGCCATGCTGCCGGCTCCGCTCGGGCGCCGATCAGCCCTTCGGCGACCCGAGCCGGTCGGACGTGGTGCCCTTCAGGGCCTCGGCGAAGGCCGGGACCTCGTCGAGCAGCTCCTCGAGGGACTCCTTGGTGAAGTGGATGACCTCGAGCGGTGTCAGGCTGACCACGCTCGCCGAGCGCAGCTTGTGGCCCACGATGGCCATCTCGCCGATCACGTCGCCCGGGCCGAGCTTGGCGACCTCCTCGCCGCCCTTGCGCACCGACACCTCGCCGTCGACGATCAGGTAGGCCTTGTCGGCCGCGGTCTTCTCCCAGATCAGCGACCAGTTGGCGGGGAGCCGCACGTGGCGACCCTTGTCGATCACCTTCTTGAGGTCCTTGGTGCTCAGGTCCTCGAGCCGGTGGAGCTTCTCGAGCTCCTCGGGCTTCGGCTCATCGGCCATGTCGACGTACTCCTCCGTGTCGCGGTCGGGCTGGTGGTGGCCCGATGATCCCATAACGGACGAGACTGTCCAATGCTACGGATCTCGGCGGGCGACGTGCCGCGATCAGGCACTTCGGAGGACGTGCGCCGCCTCGACCACCTCGCGGTAGTGGTCGACCAGCTGCTCGTTGACGCTTGTCCACGAGCGGGTCGGCCACGCCCTCGCGGGCCGCGCGGCCGAGCCGCTCGCGCAGCTGGTCGTCGGCCAGCAGGCGGCCGACGTGCGCGCGCAGCTCCTCGCCCGCACCAGGGCGGTAGAGGAAGCCGTTGACGCCCGTCGCGCACGAGGTCCACCGGGCCACCGGCGCGCGGGGCGACGACGGGCACGCCCGAGGCGAGCGCCTCCTGCGCCGACTGGCAGAAGGTCTCGGTGCGTCCGGTGTGCACGAAGACGTCGAGCGAGGCCACCACGCCCGCGAGGTCCTCGCCGCGCGCACGCCCGAGGAACGCGGCGCGCGGCAGCACGCCCTCGAGCCGCTGCCGCTCCGGCCCCCCGCCGACGACGACGAGCCGGGTGCCGGGCAGGTCCTGCGACGTGGCGCAGCAGGTCGAGCTCCTTCTCCGCGGCGAGCCTGCCGACGTAGCCCACGAGGCGGTCGGCACCCAGCTCCTCGCGCAGCTCGGTCGTCCGCCGGCCGGGGTGGAACAGCTCGGTGTCGACGCCGCGGCCCCACCGGTGCAGCCGCCCGATGCCGAGCCGGCTGAGCTGGTCGTGGCTGGCCGAGCTGGGCACCAGCGTGCGCTCGACCGCGTCGTGCACGCGTCGGGTGAGCCGGCGCATGGCGGCCACCCCGCCCGGGATCGGGTAGCGCTCGGCGAAGCCGATCAGGTCGGTCTGGTAGACCGCGACCACCGGGATGCCCCTGCTCCGGGCCGCCTCCGCCGCCTGGTGACCGAGCCACGCCGGCGAGGCGAGGTGGACGACGTCGGGGTCGAAGGCCCACATCACGTGCCGCAGCGTGCGCCGGGCGGCGGTGCCGATGGGGAACTCGCGGTAGGACGGGAGGGACACGCTCCGGACCAGTCGGACCGGCGCCCCGGCGTACTCCTCGGGCCCGGAGGGCGCCACCAGCATGGCGTCGTGCCCGGAGGCCTGCAGGTGCTCGAGGACCCGGCGCACGGAGTTCGTGACGCCGTTGACCTGCGGGAGGAAGGACTCGCTGACGACGAGGACGCGCATGCCTCGACGGTCCCCACGCCGGCGGAACGGACGCCCAGCCCCGGGCGTCGTGTCGGTGAACGCTGCCCGACTGACCGCCGAGGGCTACCGGGCAGTAACCGCTGCCTGCGGGTGATCGTTGTCACGGCATGGAGATGTCACGCCGGGCGCTGCTCAGGTCCGCGTTCGTGCTGGGCGGGGTCGCGGCGGTCAGCCGCGAGATGGTCTTCGGCTCGCTGGTCGAGGAGGCCCTCGCCGCCGGCCGGACGACCGCTGTCGGCACCTACGGCCCGGGCGCCCCTGGGGCCAAGGGCTACTGCAAGATCGTCGCGCGTGCCGGCCGACACCCGCGTCGTGCGCACCGACCTCGGCGTCGCTGCCGGGGCCACCCGGGCGAAGAAGCGCACGGGCCTGCTCGCCTTCGCCCAGCTCAGCGACGTGCACGTCGTCGACCACCAGTCCCCCGCCCGCGTCGAGTGGACCGACCGGTACGACGACCCGAACGACACCGGCCAGGTCCCGGGGATCTTCGCTCCGCCTACCGGCCGCAGGAGATGCTCACCGCGCAGGTCGGCGACGCCATGGTCCGCGCGATCAACGCGGTGAAGAAGGCGCCCGTGACGGGGCTGCCGCTGCTGTTCGCGATCGAGACCGGCGACAACTCCGACAACTGCCAGTACAACGAGGTGCGCTGGAACATCGACGTCCTCGACGGCGAGCGGATCGTGCCCGACAGCGGCGACCTGCACCGCTACGAGGGCGTGATGGACGCCGACCCGCTCTACTACGACGACCACTACTGGCACCCGGGCGGCACCCCGCCCGGCAAGTCGGTCGACCGCTACCGGGGCGAGTACGGCTTCCCCACGCTGCCGACGCTGCTCGACGCCGCCCGCAAGCCGTTCACCGCCGCTGGTCTCTGCATCCCCTGGTACACCTGCTTCGGCAACCACGACGGGCTGTCGCAGGGCAACTTCCCCACGCAACACGCTGCCGACGTCGACGCTGGCCACCGGGTCGGTCAAGGTGATCTCGCCCGCCGGCCGGCGTCTCCCCCGCCGACGTCCTCGACCCGAAGGGCGCCACCCTCGACTCCGTGCTCGGGGCGGTCACCGTCTCGCCGTACGCCAAGCTGGTGACGGCGGACCCGAAGCGACGCGAGCTCTCCCGCGGCGAGATCGTCGACGAGCACTTCGCCACCTCGGGTCTCCCCCGGGGCCACGGCTTCACCCAGGCCAACCGGGACGCCGACACGGCGTACTACAGCTTCGACAAGGGCCGCTTCCGCTTCGTGGTGATGGACACCGTGAACCCCAACGGCTACGCCGACGGCTCGCTCGACCCCGACCAGTTCGCCTGGCTGAAGAGCACCATCGAGGCCGCGAAGGGCAAGGCGGTGCTGGTCTTCTCGCACCACACCAGTGCGTCGATGTCGAACCCCTTCGTCGCCACCGGCGGCGACCCGCGCCCGCGCGTGCTCGGCGGCGAGGTGACCGACTACCTGCTGGGCCAGCAGCGCGTGATCGCCTGGGTCAACGGCCACACCCACCGCAACGAGGTCACCGCCCATGCACGGTCGGACGGTTCGGGCGGCTTCTGGGAGATCAACACCGCCTCCCACATCGACTACCCGCAGCAGTCACGCCTCGTCGAGGTGGCCGACAACGGCGACGGCACCCTGTCGATCTTCACCACGATCCTCGACCACGCGGGCCCGCCGACCACGGCAAGGACCTCGCCAGCACGGTCGCGCTGGCCAGCCTGTCGCGCGAGCTCTCCTACAACGACCCCCACCGCGCCCCCGCCGCCACCGGCGTCGCCAAGGACCGCAACACCGAGCTGCTGGTCGGCAAGCCGGCGGACGTCTGAGGCTGCCGGTTTACCCGGGCGCCCGGGTAAACCGTCGCCGGAGGGCGGAACTACACCCCTCCAGCGACGGTTCTGCCCGTCAGCTCCCCGATTTGTCCGGCAGGGGACGGATCAGTCGGCCGAGACCTGGTCGCGGAACGTGTCGCGCTTGCTGTGCAGGTGCCAGATCCGGTCGGCGAGGACGTCGGGGTCCTTCTCCTCGTCGCCCTCGATGATCCGGCCGCCGATGATCAGCTGGCCGACGTAGATGCCCTCCTCGCCGAGGACCTCGTGCAGCAGCTCGGCGTACGCCGCCTGGCCGGCGAACGCGACGGAGGTGCCGGTCACGTTGCGACCGGGCTTCACCGCCGAGCCGCCGTTGACGAAGAGGATGCTGGGGTGCGAGCCCTCGGGCAGGAAGCGCATGCCCGGCACCACCTGGTGCACCGCGGCGACCGGGCCGTAGATCGAGAACTCGACCGGACCGCGGAGGTCGTCGGGCGTGGTCTCGAGGACGGGTCGCATGAAGTCCTTCTGCGGCAGCGGGCTGTACTGCAGCACCTCGATCGGGCCCAGCGTCTCGGTCGCCTGCTCGAGGGCCGCGGCGATGCTCGCCGGGTCGCGGACGTCGGCGGTGAAGCCCTTGGCCTGCACGCCGTCCTGCTCGAGCTCGGCGGCCAGCGCGTCCAGGCGGCCCTGGTGGCGCGAGATCAGCGCGACGGCGAAGCCTTCCTTGCCGAACCGACGTGCGACGGCGGCCCCGAGGCCCTTGCCTGCTCCGATGATGGCGAGTGTGGTCATACAGGGCCCAACGAGGCCCAGGGCTGACTATTCCGACGCGTCGACCGCCGCGAGCTGGCCGCAGGCGCCGTCGATCTCCGAGCCGCGGGTGTCGCGGACGGTGGTCGGGATCCCCTTGGCCTCGAGGCGGCGGACGAACTCGCGCTCGTCGGCGGGGTCGCTCGCCGTCCACTTCGAGCCGGGCGTGGGGTTGAGCGGGATCAGGTTGACGTGCACCCAGCCCCAGTCACCGCGCGCCAGCAGCACGTCGGCGAGCAGGTCGGCGCGCCAGGCCTGGTCGTTGATGCCGCGCATCATGGCGTACTCGATCGACACCCGGCGCTTCGTGGTGCGCGCGTAGCCCCACGCCGCGTCGACGGCCTCGTCGACCTTCCACCGCGTGTTGACCGGCACCAGCTCGTCGCGCAGCTCGTCGTCGGGCGCGTGCAGGCTCAGCGCGAGGGTCACCGGGATCCCCTCGGTCGCGAGCTGGTTGATCCGTGGCACCAGCCCGACCGTGCTCACGGTGATGCCGCGGGCCGACATGCCGAGCCCGTCGGGCGTCGGGTCGGTGAGGCGTCGTACGGCGCCGATGACCGCGTTGTAGTTGGCCATCGGCTCGCCCATGCCCATGAACACGACGTTGGAGACGCGACCCTGACCCCCGGGGACCTCGTCGCGGGCCAGCGACCGTGCGCCCGCGACCACCTGCTCGACGATCTCGGCGGTGGACATGTTGCGCTGCAGGCCGCCCTGGCCGGTCGCGCAGAAGGGGCAGGCCATGCCGCACCCGGCCTGGCTGGAGACGCACATCGTGACGCGGTCCGGGGTAGCGCATCAGCACCGACTCGACGAGCGCGCCGTCGAAGAGCTTCCACAGCGTCTTGCGCGTGGTGCCGCGGTCGGCCTCGAGCGTGCGCAGCGGCGTCATCAGGTGGGGCAGCAGACCCTCGACCAGCTCGGCACGCTGCCCGGCGGGCAGGTCGGTCATCTGCGCGGGGTCGTCGACGAGCCGGGAGAAGTAGTGCGTCGAGAGCTGGCGCGCGCGGAACCCGGGGAGGCCGAGCTCCTCGAGCCGCGCCTTGCGCTCGGCCGGCGTGAGGTCGGCGAGGTGCCGCGGCGGCTTGCCGCGGCGGGGCGGCTCGTCGAACACGAGGGGCAGTGTCTTCATCGGTTCACTCACAACCGGCCCATCGTCCCACCCGGGGGCCGAGGCCCCCAATCGCGCGCGAGCCCGAGGTCAGTTGTAGGAGTGGGAGAACACCGCGAGGAGCACCACGCAGGCGCCGGCGGCGAGCACCGTCAGGACGGCGATGCCGGCGATCACCCCGAGCGCGAACCACCGGGTCCTGGGCAGCACGAGGGCCGACGACGACCGCGGCCAGCTCCAGGAAGCCGCCCACGCCACCGAGGATCCCGGACACGGTGCCCGAGCTGTCGAGCGCCGATCCGACACCGCTGAGGATGCCGACGAGCACGCTCCCGAGCACGGCGGCCGGGAGCGCGAGGACGACCCCGATCCAGAACTTGGCCGAGTTCGACATCCCGCTCGGAGGCTGGCGGCTGCTGGGGGTACGGCGACCAGCCGGGGGGCGGTCCCAGGGGTGGTTCAGACACCGAGGTGCCCTCCCGTCAGCGCGTAGGCGGTGCCCGCCGCTCCCGAGGAGCACGAGCAGGACCAGGTAGGCGATCACCAGCCGGGTGTCGCCGAGCTTGCAGCGCGAGCGCAGCAGCCCGGCCCGACGAGCGCGGACGTAGCCGACGGCGCCGAGGAGCGCGAAGACGACGAGCGCCACGGGGCCGAGCACCCAGGCGATCAGGGCGACGGTGGCGAAGACGCACAGCCGCAGCGGGTCGTACGGCGCCCCGGCCGACGGCTCTCCGAGCGCTTCGTGCGCGGTGGGCACCTGTCGTGGGTCGCTCATCGGGCCTCCAGGAGGGGCAGTCCGGCGCTGGTGGAGATCCTGCTGCGCGACAACGGGGCCCAGGCCTGCACGGCGCAGAACGGCGCGCACTGGTGGGCGCCGGCCCCGTCGGTCGTCGCGACGTGCACGCAGCACTGCGTGAGCCGCTCCTCGATCATCGTGTTCATGTCCATGAACGGCTTCACCGTCACCCGCAGCACCCGCTCGCCGAGCATCCGGCGCAGCCGCTCGTGCCGGCCGGGCAGCCGCGAGGACGCCAGCGTCGCGAGGGTGCCGATGCCGAGGTCGCAGCTGGTGCAGATGTCGCTCCAGATCGAGGCCATCGACGGGTGCGACAGCGACGACTGCTCCGAGAGCAGGTCGAGCAGCGAGTCCTTGACGAGCGCGCGGAGCTTGCCGGGGATGGCGTCGTCGGCGATCCGGTTCGCCAGCAGGTCGGGCTCGAGGTCGAGCCACTGCTTGAGCCGGTCGTGCCCGATCAGCCCGACGAGCGACTTCCACGAGCCGGAGTCGTCGCGCAGCAGGTAGCCCACCGAGCAGCAGTGCGGGTGCGAGCACGGCAGCGCGGTCAGGTCGCGCCAGCTGACGACGCCTGCGGTCTGCTCCTCGAGCCGCGCCAGCACGCCGGTGTGGGTCAGCCGATCGAGCGGATCCAGCCCGGCGCTGCGGCCGCTGCCGAAGACCGGCTGGATGGTCACCCCTCCGACGTACGGCGTGTCCAGCGCGCGCTTGATCACGAAGCCGATCTCGTCGTCGTTGACGCCCAGGGCAGCGGTCATCGTCAGCGTGGTGAAGACGCCGGCGCCGGAGAGCCGCTCGATCGCCCGCTCCTTGAACCGCCGGATGTCCGCGCCGCGATGGTGGGTGGAGGCCTCGGCCGACTCGCCGTCGTACTGCAGGTAGACCTCGACGCGCTCGCGGTGCCGCTGCAGCAGGGCGAGCAGCTCGTCGTCCTGGGCGATCGGCGAGCCCGTTGGTGTTCACCAGCACCCTGACGATCGGCCGGGCCGCCACCTCGTCGAGCAGCTCGGCCAGCTGCGGGTAGAGCGTCGGCTCGCCGCCACTGAGCATGAGCACGTCGATCCGGCCGTTCTCGCGACCGAGCCGCGCGTCGATCGAGGCGAGCACCACGCTCGAGCGGCACGACCGAGGCCAGGGCCGGGCGCCGAGGAGGCGAAGCAGGTCGGGCACTTGAGGTTGCAGTGGTCGAGCAGGTCCTCGAGCAGGATGCAGGTGTGCTGGGTCTGCATCTCGGGCAGGCCGTGCTCGTAGGCCGCGGGCACCGGCGCGAAGTTGCCCGTGACGTCGGGCGTGTGCACCTTGGTCGGGGCCGTCCACTGCTCGAGGTAGGTGAGGATCTCCGGCGACTCGTCGTACAGCGTGCGGACCAGGCCGTGGGTGGCGCAGCCGCGCTCCAGCCAGATCCGGTCCTCGCGCTCGACCAGCCAGCCGGAGAGCCGCTGCACCTCGGTGAGCGGCCGGTCGGGCTCGGCCTCGTGGCACAGCGGGCAGAAGGCGTTGACGTAGCGGTGGATCCGGTCGCCGCGCAGGGGCATCCCGGACCCTCGAGCGGCACTCGTGCGGGTCGTGGTCATCGGGCCGCCACCATCTCCTTCGGGCGCGGGGCGGCGTAGGCGCCGCTGCGCCACCTGAGCGTGATCCGCAGCAGGACAAGGGGAATCGTGACCGCGAGGAACAGCTGCGGTCGCGTCAGGCCGTGCCAGACGACCTCGTTGCCGCGGACGAACTCCACGAGGAAGCGGAAGACGCCGTAGGCCGCGACGTACCAGACGAAGGTCTCTCCCGGCGGCAGCGACCAGTGCCGCAGCCAGCGCCACAGCACGACGAACGCCGCGAGCTGGAACGCGCTCTCGTAGAGGAAGGAGACGTTGTAGCCGCCCGTGCTCGGCAGGGGTTCGGTGAGGAAGCAGCCGATCCGGCCGACCGCCATCCCCAGGGCCACGGCGGGGGCGAAGAGGTCCCCGGTGCGCAGCGGGTAGCCGCAGAGCCGCTTGGCGACGTGCACGCCGAGCCACGCACCGACGAGGCCGCCGAGGATGCTGCGGTTGCCGTAGGCCCACTGCTCGGCGAGCGAGGCGTTCTCGCGCAGGTGCACGTGCTGCACCCAGGTGCCGAGCCGCATGAAGATCGCGCCCCCGACCAGTGCGCCGGTGACGACCACCAGCAGCCGCTCGTCGGTCTGGCCGCGGCGGCGGGCCTCGTGCACGAACACCCAGGTCGCCGCCGAGCACCCCGAGCCCGACGAACAGGCGCGTGGGTCGGGACCGGCCCCAGAGTTGGGTGCAGCGTCGGATGCACGGGCGACAGCATGCCTGCCGGAACGGGTAGTCCGAGGTAGATGTCATGGGTTACTGACTGAGTAACCCATGACATCTACCTCGGACTACCCGGATGGGGCGGCGGCGCGGAGCTCCTCCAACGCCGGCAGCGAGCCCCCGTGCGATCGGGCGGAGGTCCGCCACCAGGTCGGGGCAGCCGAGGAGCGAGAAGTTCAGCCGGCCGTCGTAGGACCAGGCCGTGACGTTGAGCCCGATGCCCTCGAGGATCGGTCCGACGCTGAAGAGGTCGACGAGCCGCGCGTCGGCGATCGTGACCACCTCGCCCGGGCCGCGGACGTTGGACACGACCACGTTGAACGGCGGGTTGTGCAGCGAGGCGACGCGCCCGCGGGAGTAGCCCCGCATCAGCAGCGACATCGGGCCCGGCGGGGTGTACTCGACCCACTCGCGCAGCAGGTCGGGCCCGAGCGTCTGCTGCACCAGCTTGGACTCGCGCGTCGTCGCCGAGATCAGCCGGAGGCGCTCTGCGGGGTCGTCGACGTCGGTGGCCAGCGTGGTGAACAGGTTCGAGACCCGGTTGCCGCCGAGCCGTTGGGGTGAGCGTCCGGGCGTGTCCGTGCCGACCGGCACCCCGGCCAGCAGGCTCCGCGCCGGACGCTCTCCCCGGTCGTCGAGCCACTCGCGCAGGGCGCCGGAGACGAGCGCCAGGACGACGTCGTTGACGGTCACCCCGTGGGCCTTGCCGACCGCGCGCACCTCGTCGAGCGGCAGGCTGGCGGTGGCGAAGTTGCGCCTCGCGGTGAGTGCGGCGTTGAACCGGCGTGCGCGGCGCGTCCAGGATCGGCCGCGGCACCCGCACCGCCGAGCGCGTGCGGATCCTGCAGCACTCCGGCGATCCCCCGCAGGGTCGTCAGCAGCAGCGCGGGCAGCGAGAGCACCTGCCCCAGCACGTCGAGCAGCGCCATCCGCACCTGGGCGGAGCGCGAGGGGGTCGGCTCGAGCACCTGCGTCGCCGGCACCCCGACCTCCTCCCGCACGGCGTCGGTCACCGCCCCGAGCAGGGCGTTGGCCGCGCCGCCGTCGGCGAGGGCGTGGTGCATCTTGGCCACGACGGCGACCTTCGTCTCCGTCGTACGGCTCGGTGACGTGGACCTCCCACAGCGGCAGCGACTGGTCGAGCGGCCGGCTGGCGATCTCGCCGATCAGGTCCTCCAGCCCGGCCATCCCACCGGGCTCCGGCACGCGGTGCACGAACACGTGCTTCGCCGGGTCGAGCGGCCGGTCGGCGATCCACAGCGGGTGGTTCAGCCCGAACGGCACCTTCAGGGCCCGGCGACCGAACGCCGGGAGGTCCTGGAGGCGTTCGAGCACGACCTCGGTGAAGTACGCCGGGTCGAAGGCGGCACCCTCTCGAGGGGCCGGCTCGACGAGGGCGATCTTCAGGGTGTGCATGTGCATGCTCGGCGTCTCCATGTAGAGGTAGCCGGCGTCCACACCCTCCATCCGCTGCACGTCAGCCGTCCTTCGGGAGCAGGTCGCGCTTGACCACCTTGCCGGAGGCGTTGCGCGGGAGCTCGTCGAGCAGCGTCACGTCGCGCGGGACCTTGTAGCCGGCGAGCTCGCCCTTCACGTGCGCCTTGAGCTCGTCCGGGGTCGCACGGGCCCCCTCGGCGAGCACGACGAAGGCCGCCAGCCGTTGCCCGAACTTCTCGTCGTCGACGCCGAGCACCGCCGCCTCGCGGACAGCCTCGTGGGCGTTGAGCGCCTCCTCGACCTCCAGCGGGTAGACGTTCTCGCCCCCGGAGACGATCATCTCGTCGTCGCGGCCGACCACGAAGAGGCGTCCCTCGGCGTCCAGCCGCCCCACGTCGCCCGAGACCATGTAGTCCTCGTGGAAGTCCTTCGAGCCACCGTGGGTGTAGCCCTCGAACTGCGAGTCGCTGCGCACGATGATCCGGCCGACCTCACCGGTCGGCAGCTCGCGCCAGTCGTCGTCCACGATGCTGCAGGTCGGTGCCGCGCACGGCCTTGCCGGCGGTGTCGGGGGCGACCCGCAGGTCGGCCGGCACGGCGACGCTGATCTGGCCCGCCTCGGTGGCGTTGTAGCTGTTGTGCACGACGTCGCCGAAGCGGTCCATGAACCGCACCAGCGCCTCCGAGCGCATCCGCGACCCGCTGGCGGTGACGAACCGCAGCGACGAGGTGTCGTAGCGGTCCAGCACCTCGTCGGGGAGCTCGATGATCCGCTCCAGCATCACGGGTACGACGGCCAGGCCGGTCGCCCGGTGACGCTGCACCAGGTCGAGCGTCGCCTCGGGGTCGAAGCGCCGGCGCATCACGATCGTGCAGGTCATCGTCGAGGCGACCGCGAGCTGGCCGAAGCCCCAGGCGTGGAACATCGGGGCCGCGACCACGACGACCTCCTCGGCCCGCCAGGGGATCCGGTCGAGCATCGCCGCGAGCTGGTCGGCGCCTCCCCCGCCGCGACGCGCGCCCTTGGGGGTGCCGGTCGTGCCCGAGGTGAGCAGCACGGTGCGTCCGTGGCGCTCGGGCTTCGGTGGCGCTTCGCCCAGGTGCTCGTCGATCAGCCAGTCGACGCTGCCCTCCCCCGGCTCCTCGGCCCACGCCGTCACCTCGACCAGGCCCGCCGACGCGTTCGCGGGCAGGACCGAGCAGGTCGGCGAACTCCTCGTCGTAGACGAGCACCTGCGCGTGCTCGCGCTCGAGCACGTCGGCGAGCTGGGGCGCGGAGAAGCCGGTGTTGAGCAGCAGCGCGTCGGCGCCCAGCCGCGCGGTGGCGCTGAGCGCCTCGACGAAGCCCCGGTGGTTGCGGCAGAGGATGCCGACGGTCTCCGGCCGGCCACCGGGCACCTGCCCGGCCAGCCCCACCGCCAGGGCCGCACAGCGACGCTCGAGCTCGGCCCACGTCAGTGACCCCCGCTCGTCGACGAGCGCCGTGCCACCGGGCCGACGCGCGGCCGCGAGGCTCAGCCCGGTGGTCGCGTTGGTGCCCTGTCGTCGGATGACGCCGGCCATCCTGAGGTACTTGTCGGGACGCAGCAGGGTGAGCATGCCGCTGCGGACCAGGGTGCTGGCGATCCACCACAGCCGGGCGACCCGCTGCCAGAGGCCTCTCACGCGTTCACCCCAGGACCGGGAAGCGCCGCGCCGCCGCCAGCTCGTCGAGCGCCTCCTGCATCCGCTGCCGCACGACGCGGTCGACCTCCTCGACGTCGGGGTCGGGCCCGAACTCCGCCTCGATGTCGATCGGCTCGAGCACCCGGGTCGAGATCTTCGTGGGCAGCGGCAGGTTGGCCGGGAAGGCGAGGGTCAGTCCGAACGGGAACCCGAAGGTGACCGGGAGGTACTTCGTGCGCAGCCGCTTCTCCAGGCCGAACAGCTTGGCGATGCAGCTCGCCGCGCGAGAGATGGATCTGGTCCTCCTGGCCGCCGATGCTCACCACCGGCACGATCGGGACGCCCGCCTCGATCGCCGTGCGCACGTAGCCCCGGCGACCGGCGAAGTCGATCCTGTTGCGCTCCCAGGTCGGCCGGAACGCATCGTGGTCCCCGCCGGGGAACACGATGGTCGCCGCACCGGCACGAAGTGCCTCGGCCGCGTGCTCGCGCGTGGCCGGGATGAACCCCGCCTTGCGCATCGGCTCGTTGGCCTGCCCCACGAAGAGCAGGTCGTGGGCCAGGCAGTAGAGCGGACGGTCGCCGAAGTGCTCGGCGAAGGCCACCGCGATCACCGGCACGTCCATCGCGATCAGGCCACCGGAGTGGTTGGAGACCATCAGCACCCCGCCGTCGGGCACGTGCTCGATGCCGCGCACGTCGGAGCGGAACCACAGCTTGCAGACCATCCGGAGCAGCGGCATCAGCCGGGCGACGTACTCCCCGTCACGCAGGCCGAGGCGCTCGTGGTCGATCTCGGTCACGGCTCACCTCCCTGGCAATGGGTCGTGTCCCGAGCGACCAAGACTAGAACGTGTTCTAGTTTTCGGGAAGTCGATGCGACCTACGTCTCACGCCCGTTCGGAGGAGCGCGGCGGAGGCGGCGCCCGTTGGCGCCCGATGTCCGCGCTCCCGGGCAGGATGTCCGGGCGTGGACGCCCTCGCTCAGCCCTGGGTGCTCCACGTCGACATGGACCAGTTCATCGCGGCGGTGGAGGTGCTGCGCCGACCCGAGCTGGCCGGCCGGCCGGTCATCGTGGGTGGGCGCGGTGACCCCACCGAGCGCGCGGTCGTCTCGACGGCGTCCTACGAGGCCCGCGAGCACGGCGTCCACTCCGGGATGCCGCTGCGGCTCGCCCACCGCAAGTCCCCCGACGCCGTGATCCTGCCGGTCGACCACGTGGCCTACGACGCGGCCTCGGCCGTCGTGATGGACACCTTGCGCGCCGTCCCGGACGTCGTGGTGGAGGTGCTCGGCTGGGACGAGGCGTTCGTGGGCGTGCACACCGACGACCCGGAGTCCGTGGCCCGCCGGATCCAGGCCGACGTGCTGGCGGCCACGCGGCTGCACTGCTCGGTGGGCATCGGCGACACCAAGGTGCGCGCGAAGATCGCGACGGAGTTCGGCAAGCCCCGCGGGACGTTCCGGCTCACCCGCGACAACTGGTTCGCGGTCATGGGCGAGAAGCCCGTGAAGGAGCTCTGGGGCGTCGGCAACCGGATCAGCGAACGGCTCGGGAAGCTCGGCATCGAGACCGTGCGCCAGCTGGCCGAGACGCCGGACGAGCCGCTGGTGGCCGAGTTCGGCCCCAACACCGGGCCCCACATCGGGCGTCTGGGCCGCGGGGTGAGCACCCACCGGGTCGACGACACCCCGTGGGTCGCGCGCGCCCACGGCCGCGAGACCACCTACCAGCAGGACCTCGTCACGCCGGCCGAGATCGAGGCGGCGGTGCTGGCGCTCTCCGAGCAGGTGGTCGACGACATCCGCGGCGAGGGCCGCGCCTGCGCCCGCGTGCACCTGAAGGTGCGGTTCAAGCCCTTCTTCACCGTCACCAGGTCCCGCAAGCTCCCCGAGCCGACGTACGACGCCGCGACGATCGCCGCCACCGCCCTGGCCCTCCTGGAGAAGCTCGAGGACGACCGCCCCATCCGGCTCCTCGGCGTCCGTGCCGAGATGGAGCCCCCCGAGGGCGGCTACGACGCCCCCCGCACCCACGGACGTCGCGGCAACCCCTGACCCCTGTTCCACGTAGACGCGCGGACACAAGTTCGACTTTCACATCGGTCCCACGCTCACGAAGGCGGTCACCGAGACAACCTGTGTCCGCGCGTCTCCGAGCTATGGGCGCCTAGCTTGAAGACCAGGTAGTGCAGCAGCAGCCAGATCGGGGCGATCGTGGCGAGGAGCGAGTCGAGGCGATCCATCAGGCCGCCGTGGCCGGGGATCACCTGGCTCATGTCCTTGATGCCGAGGTCGCGCTTCATCACCGACTCGCAGAGGTCGCCGAGCGTGGCCATCACGACCGCGATCAGGCCGAGCACGACGCCGACCCACCAGTCGCCGTCGAGCAGGTAGACCACGAGCAGGTAGCCCGCGACCACGCACGAGACCGCCGAGCCGGCGAAGCCCTCCCAGGACTTCTTCGGCGAGATCACCGGCGCCATCGGGTGCTTGCCGAAGAGCACGCCGGCGGCGTACCCGCCGATGTCGGAGGCGGTGGTGACCACGATGAAGGTGATCACGCCCTTGGCGCCGTCGTCCTCGCCGAGCAGCAGCGCCACGAAGGAGCCCAGGAACGGGCACGTAGATCAGCGTGAAGACCGACGCCGTCGAGTTCTGGACGTAGCCGGGGACCCCGCGGCGCAGCAGCCACAGCATCGTCACGAGCGCGGTGACCGCCGTCGCCGTGACGAGGGAGTCGGTGCCGACGAAGTACGCCAGGCGACACCATGGCGACCCCGCCGATCATCAACGGCTCCTGCGGGATGTCGATGTCGCGGGCCTTCAGGCCCTTGTGCAGCTCCCAGATGGCCACCACCACGGCCGCCGCGACGATCAGCATGAACGCGGTCTTCCAGAAGACCAGCGACACGATGATCGCGACCGCGAGCACGACGCCCGAGGCGATCGCGACGGGGAGGTTCCGGCCGGCCCGGCCCGGGTCCTTGGCCGGCGTCGCTGGGATCGAGGTCCTCCATCAGACCTCGAGCAGCTCTGCTTCCTTGTGCTTCAGCAGGTCGTCGATCTGGTCGGTGTGCTTCTTGGTCGCCGCGTCGAGGCGCTTCTCCGCGCCGGTGACGTCGTCCTTGCCGACCTCGCCGTCCTTCTCGAGCTTCTCCAGCGCCTGCTTGGCGCTGCGCCGGATGTTGCGCACCGACACCCGGCCCTCCTCGGCCTTGGTGCGGGCGACCTTGATGTACTCCTTGCGCCGCTCCTCGGTGAGCTCGGGGAAGACGCAGCGGATCAGCTTGCCGTCGTTCGACGGGTTGACGCCGAGGTCGGACTCGCGGATGGCCTTCTCGATGTTGGCGAGCGCCGCCATGTCGTACGGCGCGACGAGGATGATGCGGGCCTCCGGCGCGGTGAACGACGCCAGCTGCTGGATCGGCGTCTGGGTGCCGTAGTAGTCGGCGGTGAGCTTGGCGAACATCGACGGGTTGGCCCGGCCGGCGCGGATGGCGGAGAACTCCTCGCGCGTCACCTCGACGGCCTTGGTCATCCGTTGGTCGGCGTCGCTCAGGCTCTGGTTGATCGTCACTGCTTCTCCTGTCACTGCTGTCTGGGGGTCAGCCCGGCTCCGCGCCCGTGCTGACGAGCGTTCCGATCTTCTCACCCTGGACGACGCGCAGGATGTTGCCGGCAGGCTGCATCCCGAAGATGACCATCGGCAGGCCGTTCTCCATGCACAGCGCGAACGCCGTGGCGTCGGCGACCTTGAGGCCCTGCTGCAGCGCCTCGACGAAGGTGAGGGAGTCGTACTTGAGCGCGTCGGGGTGGGTGCGCGGGTCGGCGCTGTAGACGCCGTCGACACCGTTCTTGCCCATCAGCACGACCTCGCACTTGGTCTCCAGCGCGCGCTGGGCGGCGACGGTGTCGGTGGAGAAGTACGGCATGCCTGCGCCGGCGCCGAAGATCACGACGCGACCCTTCTCGAGGTGCCGGATCGCGCGGCGCGGGATGTAGGGCTCGGCGACCTGGCCCATCGTGATCGCCGTCTGCACCCGCGTCTCGACGCCCTCCTTCTCGAGGAAGTCCTGCAGCGCGAGGCAGTTCATCACGATGCCGAGCATGCCCATGTAGTCGGCGCGGGCCCGGTCCATGCCGTGCTGCTGCAGCTCGGCGCCCCGGAAGAAGTTGCCGCCGCCGGTGACGATCGCGACCTGGACGCCGGCGCGCTGCACCTCGGCGATCTCCTGGGCGATCGCCCGGACGACCTCCGGGTCGACGCCGACCTTGCCGCCGCCGAACACCTCGCCGGACAGCTTCAGCAGGACGCGGTGGTACTTGCTCATCGGATGCCTTCCGATCGACGTCTGACCACTGGCGAACCTACTGCACGGCGTCAGGCGCCGACCTCGAAGCGGGCGAACCGCTTGACCTGGATGCCGGCCTCGTCGAGGACGGCCTTCACGGTCTTCTTCGACTCGCTGACCGACTCCTGCTCGAGCAGGACGATCTCCTTGAAGAAGCCGCCCAGCCGGCCCTCGACGATCTTGGCGACGGCCGCCTCCGGCTTGCCCTCCTCGAGGGTCTTCTTCTCGAGGACGTCGCGCTCGGCGGCGACGACGTCGGCCGGGACCTCGTCGCGGGTGAGGTACTGCGGCCGCATCGCCGCGATCTGCATCGCCACCCCGCGGGCCGCGTCGGCGTCGTTGCCGTCGTACTCCACGAGCACGCCGACCGCCGGCGGCAGGTCGCTGGCCCGCTTGTGCATGTAGACCACGCTGTTGCCGTCGAAGTAGGCGACCTCGCCGAGCTCGATCTTCTCGCCGATGGTGACCGCGAGACCCTCGACGACCTCGCCGACGGTCTTGCCGTCGAGCTCGACCGCCTTGAGCGTCTCGACGTCACCGGCCTTGGCGTCGTTCGCCGCGTCGGCGATGCGCTGGGCCGCGACGATGAACTCCTCGTTCTTGGCCACGAAGTCGGTCTCGCTCTTGAGCTCGACCAGCGCACCACCGGCCGTGGCGACGAGGCCGGCGGTGGCCTCGCGCTCGGCGCCGCGCTTGGCGGCCTTGGCGGCACCCTTGACGCGCAGCTCCTCGACAGCCTTGTCGAAGTCGCCGTCGGTCTCGTCGAGCGCCTTCTTGCAGTCCATCATCCCCGCGCCGGTGAGGTCGCGGAGCTTCTTGACGTCAGCGGCGGTGAAGTTCGCCACGCCAGGTCTCCTTACTTGTCGGTCTCCGCGGCAGCCTCGGGCTCCGCGGGGGTCTCGGTGTCGGCGCCGGCCTCGGCAACCTCGGCCTCGGGGGCGAGCAGCCTCAGCGGCAGGCGTCGGCCTCGGGTGCAGCCGCCTCGGGAGCCGAGTCAGCGGCCGGCTGGGCCTCGTCCTCGGCCTGCTTGGCGTCGGCGGTCTCGGCCGAGGCGCCGGTGGCCTCCGCGGCCGGGGTGTCCTCGGTCGCGGTGTCGCCACCGGTCGCGGCGACGGCGGCCTTCTCGACCTTCTCGCCCTCCTGGCCCTGCAGGAGGTCGCGCTCCCAGTCGGCCAGCGGCTCGTCGGCACCGATGCTCGCGTCGTCGGCGGCGGTCTTGCCGCCGGAGCGGGCGATCAGGCCGTCGGCCACGGCGTCGGCGACCACGCGGGTCAGCAGGCTGACCGCACGGATGGCGTCGTCGTTGCCCGGGATCGGGAAGTCGACCAGGTCCGGGTCGCAGTTGGAGTCCAGGATCGCGATGATCGGGATGTGCAGCTTGCGAGCCTCCTCGACCGCGAGGTGCTCCTTGTTGGTGTCGACGATCCACACGGCGGACGGCGTACGGCTCATGTCGCGGATGCCGCCGAGGGTCTTGTCGAGCTTGACCTGCTCGCGCCGCATGTAGAGCAGCTCCTTCTTCGTGCGGCTGGAGCCGGCGACGTCGTCGAAGTCGATGTCGTCGAGCTCCTTGAGGCGGTTGATCCTCTGGTGCACGGTCTGGAAGTTGGTGAGCATGCCACCGAGCCAGCGCTGGTTGACGTAGGGCATGCCGACGCGGGTCGCCTGCTCGGCGATCGCCTGCTGGGCCTGCTTCTTGGTGCCGACGAACATGATCGTGCCGCCCTTGGCCACGGTGTCCTTGATGAACGCGTAGCTGGAGTCGATGTAGGACAGCGACTGCTGCAGGTCGATGATGTAGATGCCGTTGCGCTCGGTCATGATGAAGCGCTTCATCTTGGGGTTCCAGCGACGGGTCTGGTGCCCGAAGTGGACGCCGCTCTCGAGGAGCTGGCGCATGGTGACGACTGCCATCTGCTTCTTCCTGGTCGTGCCCGGGCACGCGGACGTGTCCGAACCTGGGTTTTCAGTTCGTTGCAGGGGTCCCGGCACGCGGTCGGGAGTGTCCTGCCCTGACGCTCGAACGTGACCCGACCCTGTCCGTGCTGCGACAGGGACCGAGGGTCCTCGCCCGTGGAGCTCCACGCCCGCCAGGAAGGAGGGAGTGGCACGGAATCGAGCGTGCGAAGTCAACCCGTTCGGGTTGCTTCGGTCAGTCTAGGTCCCGCTCGCCACCCCGACCAAACCCGAGGAGCTCCCCGGGAGCCGTTCCGCGTCCACAGGCACGTCTCGAGCAGCGGTCGTCCACAGGACGGAGGCAGTCGTCGCCCGCGCCGCCGTCGGCTCACGGATCGTCGGCGCATGCGACTGCTGCCCACCCTCGGCTCCGTGCTCCTCTCCGCGCGCTGGCCGTCCTCGCGACCCCGGCTCCTGTCCACGCCGGGGTCTCGCCGGAGCCCTCGCGCGCAGGCGTCTGGCCGCTCTCACCGCGCCCGCAGGTGCGTCCGGGGCTTCGACCCGCCCACGTCGCTCTTCGGCGCCGGCCACCGCGGGGTCGACCTGCTCGGCCGCGAGGGGCAGGCGGTGCACACCTCCCTGGCCGGCACGGTCACCTTCGCCGCCACGCTGGCGGGTCGCGGGGTGGTGGTGGTCGACCACGGCGGCCTCCGGACGACCTACGAGCCGGTGACCGCGCAGGTGCACGCCGGCGACGTGCTGGCGCGCGGGGCGGTGATCGGAGTGCTGCAGCGCGCGGGCAGCCACTGCTTCCCGCGGGCCTGCCTGCACTGGGGCCTGCGGCGCGGAGCGGCCTACCTCGACCCCCTGGTCCTGGTCGGCGCCGGCCCGCTGCGGCTGCTGCCGCTCGAGGGCGGGCGGCGGGGGTCCGGCTCCCGTGGTCGTCCCGACGATCCCCAGCGGCAGCCACCCGGTCGTCTTCCGGCGCCCGGTCCCCTCCTGACCCCGCCGCTCAGGCGCGGGGGTGGGCCAGCCGGTAGGCCGGGCGCAGCCGCTCGTTCGAGACGTGGGTGTAGATCTGCGTGGTGGCCAGGGAGGCGTGGCCGAGCAGCTCCTGCACGGTGCGCAGGTCGGCGCCACCCTCGAGGAGGTGGGTCGCGGCGGTGTGCCGCAGGCCGTGCGGCCCCATGTCGGGCGCCTCGGGCACGTCGGCCAGACGGGCGTGCACCAGCGTGCGCACGGCACGCGGGTCGATCCGGCGCCCTCGTGCTCCGAGGAACATCGCCGCCCCAGCACCTGGCACGACCAGCTCCGGTCGACCGGCCTCCAGCCAGCGACCGATCGCGCGGTCGGCCGGCACGCCGTACGGCACGGTGCGCTCCTTGCGGCCCTTGCCGAAGCACCCGCAGCACCCGGCGGCCGCGGTCGACGTCGTCCACGTCGAGCCCGCACAGCTCGCCCACGCGGATGCCGGTGGCGTAGAGGACCTCGAGGATCGCCGACGTCGCGCAGCCCCACCGGGCTGCCGTCGTCGGCCCGTACGGCCGTGGCGTCGAGCAGGGCTCGCGCCTCGGCGGCGCGTCAGCGCCGGGGGCAGCGACTTGTGCGCCTTGGGCGTGCCGAGCCCCGCCCCGGGGTCTGACTGCGCCCGGCCGCGTGCGCTGCGCCCACGCGGTGAACACCCGCACCGCGGTCGCTCGCCGGGCCATCGTCGAGCGGGCCTTGCCCAGCGTCTGCTGCTTGGCCAGCCAGCTGCGCAACGTGCGCAGGTCGAGGGTGCCGACCTCGGTGTGGCCCAGGGCAGCCGCGTGCTCGAGCAGGCCGGCGACGTCACCGACGTAGGCCCGCACGGTGTGCGGTGTCAGGTCGCGCTCGGAGGCCAGGTGCCGCTCGTAGGCGGCCAGGACGCCGGCCATCGCCTCGGGCAGGTCCTCCACGTCGTCAGCGTACGGACGATCACGGGCCGTCCTGGGGAGGCGCGGCCAGTCGCCAGCGCCCGAGCGACTGCTCGACCAGGCCGGCCCGGTGCAGCTCGTCGAGCGCTGCGCGGGTGCTGCCCGGCGAGAGTCCCGCCGTCCGCGCGATGGAGGTGGGCGCCACGCCGACGTGCTTGGGGACCGCGTCGAGGACCTGCCGCTCCCGCGCGCGGAGGCGGTCGCGCGGCAGCTCGGGCTCGCGTGGGTCCGTGAGCGTGAACGAGCCGATGGGGCCGACGCCTTCCAGCACCTCCTCGCCCGAGGTGACCAGCAGCGCGTCCCTGGCCCGCACCAGCTGGTGCACCCCCGCGGAGGGCGCGCTGGTCACGGGGCCCGGGACGCCCATGAGCACCCGGCCGAGGCCGCTCGTCCAGCTCGCGGTGTTGAGGGCACCGCTGCGGACCGCCGCCTCGACCACGACCGTGCCCCTGCCGAGCGCGGCGATGAGCCTGTTGCGGGCGAGGAACCTGATCCGCGTCGGCGCGAATCCCGGCGCGGCCTCCGAGACGACCAGGCCGACCTGCGCGATGTAGTCGATCAGCTGCGTGTGGGCCACCGGGTAGGGCCGGTCGGCCCCGCAGGCGAGCACCGCCACCGTGCGACCACCTGCCGCCAGGGCGCCGCGGTGGGCGGCCTGGTCGATCCCGAAGGCGGCGCCGGAGACCGTCGTCCAGTGCTCGCGCGCCAGCGTGGCGCCGATGTCCGCGGCCACCTGGCCGCCGTAGGACGTGGCCGAGCGTGACCCGACCACGGCCACGGCGTCGGTGCAGACCTCGTCGAGACGCAGCGACCCCCGGCACCAGACCCCGATCGGCACCCCGCCGCGGTCGTGGAGGTAGGGCGCCCGGACCAGGTCGTCGAACCCCGCGGGCCACTCCGGGTCACCCGGCGCCACGAAGCGCAGACCGGCCGCCTCTGCCCTCGCGAGCTCACGCTCGGGATCGACCGTCCGCAGCCGCTCGGCGAGGTCGCCGCCGAGCTTGCCCTCCTCCGCCTGCGCGCGTGAGGCCTGCCAGGACGGTGGCCGCGCCCTGCTCGCGCACGTCCTCGAGGAGCCTGGGGTGGCCCGGCTCCCCCGCGCAGGACAGCGCCACCCGCGCCAGCCGGTCGGCTCTCGGCCGCCGACGACGTCATGCCGGACGCTCCTGCACGACGGGGCGCGCCGACGTCCCGAGCGGCAGGGGGTCGGCGCGACGGAGCCGGAGCGCCAGGTCCAGCTCGCGGGACCCGGGCCGCTCGGCGCCGGAGAGGTCGGCCACCGACCACGCCACCCGGTGCACGCGTACGGCGCCGCGGCGGGTGAGCTTGCCGGCGTAGACCTCGCCGTCCAGCCGGGTCATCGCCGACTCGGTGAGCGGCCACTGCTCGCGGAGCAGCGGCCCGGGCGCGTGCACGTTGAGCCGCCACGGCAGGCCGGCGTAGCGCCGACGCTGACGCTCGCGCGCGGCCTCCACCCGCACCCGGATGTCGGCGCTGCTCTCACGCCGCTCGAAGGGCAGCAGGTCGTCGGACGTCGCCGGCTCGACGAACCGGGTGATGTCGATCCGGTCGGCGATCGGGCCCGAGATCTTCGCGCGGTAGTCACGGCGCGCTCGCTCGCTGCACGGCACTGGTGGTCGCGGCGAGTAGGGGTGGTAGGCGCCACAGCGGCAGGGGTTGCACGCGAAGACGAACATCGCCCGGGCGGGGAAGACGGCGTCGTCGTCGCCCCGGGAGATCGAGATCTCGCCCGACTCCAACGGCTCGCGCAGCGCCTCGATGACGTCGACCGGGAAGAGCGGGAACTCGTCGAGGAAGAGCACGCCGAGATGAGCGCGGCTCACCTCGCCGGGCCGGACCCGACCGGTGCCACCGCCGAGGATGCCGGTGCGCGAGGCCGAGTGGTGCGGGAGCCCGGAACAGCGGGCGCCGGAGCCGCTCGCCACCGGGAGGGAGCACTCCGGCAAGAGAGTGCACCGCCGTCAGCTCGAGCGACTCGTCGTCGGCCAGGTCGGGCAGGATGCCCGGGATCCGCTCGGCGATGCTGGTCTTCCCGGCGCCCTTGGGCCCGGTGAGCATCAGGTGGTGACCTCCGGCGGCCGCGACCTCCACCGCGTAGCGGGTGTCGGGGATGCCGATGATGTCGGCCATGTCGAGGTCGTCCAGGCGCTCGGCTCCGCGCCAGCTGAGCAGTGGCGCCCCGCTGAGCGGCTCGACCGGCGGCGCCTCGGGCACCTCCTCCCCCGCGAGCAGGGCGACCAGCTGGGCGAGCGACCGGATGCCGAAGACGCTCACACCCGGCACCATCGCCGCCTCCTGCGCCTGCGGCTCGGGCACGTAGACGGTGTCGAGCCCCCGCGCGGCCGCAGCCATCGTCATCGGCAGGATCCCGGGGACGCAGCGGAGCCGTCCGTCCAGGGTCAGCTCGCCGAGCATGACGGACGGACCGAAGCCGTCCGCGGGGAAGCTGCCGGTCGGACGCGGCCAGCACCGCCACGGCGATGGCCAGGTCGAAGTGGGGGCCGCTCTTCGGCAGGTCGGCCGGCGAGAGCAGGACGGTCGTGCGCTTGTGGTTGGGCCAGAGGAAGCCGCTGTTGGTCACCGCGGCGCGGCACCGGTCGCGGGCCTCGTTGATCGAGGCGTCGGGGCGACCGACGAGCGCGGTGACGATGAGCCCGTCGGAGAGGTCTGCCTGGACGTCGACCACGTGCCCGACGGCGCCGCTGAGGCAGACGGTGTGGGTGGTGGCGACCATCAGCCCACCGCCCTGAGGTGGGTGACCTCGGGGGCACCGCTGCGTGCGAGGACGACACCGACGAGGTCGACGCGGACCCCTGGCGCGTGCACCTCGTGCTCGTGCAGCCACTGCCCGGCGAGCCGACGCAGCCGCGCGGCCTTGTCCGGGCAGGACGGCCTCCAGCGGGTGGCCGTAGGAGAGGTCGCTGCGGGTCTTGACCTCGCAGAAGACCAGCACGTCACCGTCGCGCAGGACCAGGTCGATCTCGCCGGCCGTCGCAGCGCCAGTTGCGGTCGACGACGACCATGCCGGACTCGACCAGGTGCCGCGCCGCCACCCGCTCGCCGTAGGCACCGATGCTCCTGTTGCGCTCGCCTCGTGTCATGCGCCCAGCCCACAGCCGAGGACCGACCCGCGCCTCGTCGACGTGGCTGCCTGTGGACGACTAGGGCCCGCACCTGGCTGTGGGCGTGAAACGGTCGGCCGGCCGTGGCACAGATATGACCAAAAGGCCACAAACAGGCACCCCTGCGAAATACGCTTGGTTCACCACGGCGCGTGGCCACGATCCGGTGTGTCCGCGTCAGAGGAGGGTCTGTGTCTCGTCAACGGCGGTCGGATCGCGGCGCAGTGGCCGTCGAGGCTGCACTCGTGACGCCTGTGCTGATGCTGCTGGTCTTCGGGATCATCGAGATGTCGCTCCTGATGCGGGACGGTGTCGGAGTCACCAACCAGGTCCGTGCAGGGGCGCGCATCGCAGCCACCGAGGCGAGCGCGGGACTGACCACCACGAGTGGCAACAAGGTCCCCACGCTCGCGACGGACGCGGTCAACGCCATCACCAACGCCGGCTCCAGCATGCCCCTGAGCCAGACCAACTACGTGCTCGTCTACCAGGCCAACTCTGCCGGCTATCCCCTTCCTGCCAACAACACGGCGATGACCTGCACGACCAACTGCGTCAAGTACGTCTACAGCAGCGGCAGCCAAGGGCTGGTGTACAGCAGCGGGTCGTGGGACAGCACCACGATCAACGCCTGCGTCAACGACGCCTCACGCATGTCCGTGGGCGTGGCCATGTCCGCGCAGCACACCTGGATCACCGGCCTGTTCGGCACGAGCGTGGCGGTGCCGGGACGGGTGATGATGCAGTTCGAGCCCCTTCCCGCCACCAGCTGCACCGCGGGGTCGCACCCGTGAAAGGCCTCTGGCGTCGCCTGCTGCACGCGCGCCGGACCGAGGAGTCCGGCTATGCCGCCGTGCTGGTCGCCATCGTCTGCGCAGCCCTGGCCCTTCCGCTCTGCGCGACCTCGGTGGACGTCGCCAACTGGTACCTCGTGATCGCTCGGGTGCAGAACGCTGCCGACGCGGCAGCAGCGGCCGGCGTCACCTGGCTGCCTGACGACTTCACCTCGGCCACCTCGACCGCCAAGGACGTCGCCTCCGACAACGGCTACCCGGCGTCGGCCACGACGACGATCACGACGGCGATCGGCGACAAGCCGACCCAGCTGGTGGTCACGATCCGCACGAAGGTGAGCAACACGTTCGGCAGCGCCATCGGCGTGCCGACCACGACGATCACGCGGAGCGCCACCGCCGACTACAACGGTCCGGCGCCGATGGGCAGCCCGTGCAACACGTTCGGCAACGAGCCGAACGGCACCAGCGCCCTCGGCCCCTCGAGCAGCGTGATCGTCACTCCCCCCGGGGGCGCCGCCTGCCCTGCCACGCCTCAGTTCTGGGCAGCCATTGCCGGCCCGAACACCGCCAAGGGCAACGGCGACCAGTACATGACCCGCACCTGTGGGGCGAACAACGACGGTTGCGCGAGCTCCTCGTCGGGCGCTGACAACAACGACTTCAACCCCGAGGGCTACTTCTACATCGTCCGCGTCGCCGCCGGCGCGGTGAACTCTCCGATCACCCTGCAGATCTACGACCCGTCGTGGGTCTCCACCGGGGACCTGTGCGACGCCTCCCCCACCGTCACCACCGGTCTGGCCCTGGCCAACGCCATGAACGACTACACGACGACCGACGGCACCACGCGCTACGACTCGACCAACAACGCCTTCTGCAGCGGAGACGTGGACAACGGCACGGGCAGCACCCCGATCACCACCTCGTTCGGCCTGCGCGCGCCCACGACCACCTACCAGCCGACCAACGGCGCGCCCGTCAGCGGCTGCGCCAAGCAGTACCCGGGCTACCGCATGACCACCGGCAGCAACACCCAGACCAACCCGGACCCGATCTCCACCGGCACCCTGGCCAAGGGCATCACCACGACCACGACCACGACCACGGGCGGGCACACGACGACCACCACGAGCACCTCGGCCAACCCCAAGTACAACGACAACCTCGCCAAGGTCTTCCACCAGTGGGTGCCGTTCTGCACCTTCACCCCCACGGCGGTCGGTGACTACTACCTGCAGGTGCGCACCAACGTCGCCGTCGCCTCCGGTGCCACCCTGGACAGCGATGGCGCGTACGCCGGCAACAACAAGATCTTCACCCAGACCGACGACGACACCAGCGTCGGCGGCGTGGGCAACAACCGCTTCTCGCTGCGGGCCTACAACTCCTCGAGCGCGGTACGCGGCGCCGTCTCCGTGTCCGGCTGGCAGAACATGTCGATCTACGCCAACTACGCCGGCTCGAGCCCGACGTTCAACCTCGTGCGGGTGATCCCGGCAGCCCAGACCAAGACGTTGAACATCCACTTCTTCGACCTGGGCGACATCAGCGGGGGCAGCGGCACGATCACGGTGCTGCCGCCCACGGACGCGAAGCAGGGCACCGTGGCGATGACGTCGTTCAGCGGCTGCACGGGGGCGGGCGTGACCAGCTCGATCGGCGCCGGCTGCCAGATCTCCAACGTCACCAGCTCGACCTACAACGGTCGCCTGCAGACGATCTCCGTGCCGATCCCGAACAACTACACCTGCAACTCGACGGCCAGCGGCGGCTGCTGGGTGCGCCTGCAGATGAACTTCCCCGGCGCCACCAGCGTGTCGGACACCACCACCTGGAGCGCCAGCATCGACGGCGACCCGGTGCGGCTGATCAAGTAGCAGACCGGTCAGCTTCCGGGTGGGGGCTCGATCTCGGACTGGTTGAGCTCCTCGACGTTGACGTCCTTGAACGTCAGCACCTTGACGTTCTTGGCCAGCCTCCGCGCGGGGCGGTACATGTCCCAGACCCAGGCGTCGGTGAGGGTGACCTCGAAGAACACCTCACCGGCCTCGGTGCGCGCCTTCACGTCGACCTGGTTGCACAGGTAGAAGCGTCGATCGGTCTCCACGACGTACTTGAAGATGCCGACGACGTCGCGGTACTCCCGATAGAGGTTGAGCTCCATCTCGGTCTCGTACTTCTCGAGATCCTCGGTGCTCATGTCAGTGCCTCCATGGCGGTCTCCCACAGCTCCAGCTGGGGCTCCAGACTGATCGGTTCGGGGTCGACGATCCCGGCGGCACGCCGGACGTTGACGAAACGCATGCGGTGGACCGGGCTGGGCCCGTGCTCGGTGAGCGCGGCGGCGTGCTCGTCGGTGATGTAGCCCTTGTGGGTGGCGAAGTCGTACGCCGGGAAGTGCTCGTGCAGGTCGCACATGAGGCGGTCGCGGGTCACCTTCGCGATCACCGACGCCGCCGAGATGCAGGCAGCCACCCGGTCACCCTTCCAGATGGCCAGGCCGGGGACCTCGAGCCCGTCGACCGGGAACCCGTCGGTGAGGACGTAGGAGGGGCGGTGCGACAGCCTCGCCAACGACCGGCGCAGGGCCTCCACGTTGGCGACGTGCATGCCCAGGCGGTCGCACTCCCCCGGCGGGACGACGACCACCGACCAGGACAGCGCCCGGCGGAGCACCTGCTCGTAGCAACGCTCGCGGGCCCTCGCGGTGAGCAGCTTGGAGTCCGCCAGCCCGGGCACGATGCCGGCCTTGCCCTCGGGCAGGATCGCGGCCGCAGCGACCAGCGGGCCGGCGCACGCCCCACGCCCGGCCTCGTCGACACCGGCGATCGGCGCCAGGCCGGCGCGACGGAGCGCGCGCTCGTAGCCGTAGAGGCCGGCGTCACGCCGGACGGTCGCGCCGCGTGGGAGACCCGTCACCGCACATCCACCCCGGTCGTCAATTCCGGTCGGGCACGCCCGCGAACGTGCTGGGACGGTGGATCAGCTGGGCCCGGCTCGCTGGCCAGATCAGGGCGAACACCTTCCCGACCACGAGGTCCTGGTCGACGAAGCCGCCGCCGGGATTGCCCATGTGGCCACGGGAGTCGTAGGACTCCCCGCGGTTGTCGCCCATCACCCAGAGGTGGCCCTTGGGGACGGTGACGTCGAAGTTGATCGTCGAGGGGGCGGTGCCCTTGGGCAGGTAGGACTTCTCGTCCAGGGGGTGGCCGTTGACGGTGAGCCGCCCCTGCTTGTCGCAGCACACCACCCGGTCGCCGCCGACGCCGATCACCCGCTTCACCAGGTGTCCTCCGGTCGGGTAGAGCCCGACCTTCTCCAGCAGCTTGGTGACGGGCGAGGTCGGCGCCTTGGTGTCGGACTCGCTGAGCCAGTGACCGGGGTCCTCGAAGACGACGATGTCGCCCCGCTTCGGAGAGCCGCCGCCCCAGTAGGAGACCTTCTGCACGAGGATCCGGTCGTTCTGGATGAACTGCGGCTCCATCGACGGAGACGGGATGTAGAAGGCCTGCACGAACAGGCTCTTGATCAGGATCGCCAGCACGAGGGCCAGCGCGAGCAGCAGGATCGTCTCCTGCCACACGGGCATCTGGCGACGCTTCGGCTTGTCGATGGGACCGGTCCCGTCAGTCGGCGGCCGGGCCTCGTCGACGTTCGTCACGCAGGCGAGCCTAGCCGTCGTGAGGTCGCGCCGGCTCAGGCCTCGCGGCGCTCCTTGATCTTGGCCGCCTTGCCGCGCAGGTTGCGCAGGTAGTAGAGCTTCGCGCGCCGCACGTCGCCGCGGGTCACGATCTCGATCTTCTCGAAGATCGGGGAGTGCAGCGGGAAGGTGCGCTCGACGCCGACACCGAAGGAGACCTTGCGGACGGTGAAGGTGCGGCCCACTCCGGAGCCCTGCACCTTGATGACCACGCCCTGGAAGACCTGGATCCGCGAGCGGTTGCCCTCGACGACCTTGACGTGCACCTTGATGGTGTCACCGGCCCGGAAGTCGGGGACGTCGTCACGCTTGGTCTGGGCGGACAGGTCGTCGATCACGTTCGACATGGTGTCTCCTCGCGGCTGCCACAGGTCACCCACGGATGGTGGTGTTCACGGTCATTGCTCTGCCCGCTCCCCGTGCGGGGGGCCGATCGGTCGTCCCCCTGTGGCAGGTGACCGCGGCGCTGGGCCAAGGAGCGATTCTGCCATGTGCCCCGTCGTAGGACCTAATCAGCGTCCTGCGAGCGGACAGCCCGGGGCTTGGTGAGCCGCACGGCTCCCGGCACGTCGGGATCGGGACCGCGGAGCCGGTAGCCGGCCTTCTTGTACATCGCCAGGTTGCGCCTGCTCGCCGCTCCCGTGAACAGCACGAAGCCGGTCACGTCGGCCGGCGCTGCCTCCTCGATGGCCCCCAGCACCAGCCGGCCGAGGCCACGGCCCTGCAGGTCCGGAGCGACCATCAGCCGCCCGACGTCCCAGGCGTCCCCCTCACGACGACCGCGCGCGCCGGCGACGAGCCGGCCGCCACTGCGCACGACCAGCGTCGTCCACTCCCCCATCCACGCCTGCACGTCGGCGAGGTCCTCGTGCAGGGGTGGGATGAAGGCGTCCGGGTTGGCCTGCTGCTCCTGCACCCAGCACGCGCGCTGGAGGGTGAGCAGCTCACCGGCGTCGGAGGGCTGCGCGAGCCGGAGCTCGCGCCGCGAGGGCCCCGAGGTCGAGCACCTGGGCAGCGTGGGCGAGGTCGGGGCGCCGCTCCGCGGTACGACGTACGGACTGGTCGTGACGCCAGGCCGCGATCCGGGCGTGGTCGCCCGAGCGCAGCACCTCGGGCACGTCGTGGCCGCGCCAGGAGGCGGGCTTGGTGTAGACGGGGTACTCCAGCAGTCCCGCCGCGTGCGACTCCTCGACCAGCGAGCCCTCGTTGCCCATGAAGCCCGGCAGCAGCCGGACGACGGCCTCGAGGATCGTCAGCGCCGCAGCCTCACCGCCGTTGAGCACGTAGTCGCCGACGGAGAGCTCGCGCACCTCCAGCCGGGACGCCGCGTCGTCGAGCACCCGCTGGTCGATGCCCTCGTAGCGCCCGCAGGCGAAGACCAGGTGCGCGCGGGTCGCCAGGTCGGCGGCGAGGCCTGGTCGAACCGCTCGCCGGCCGGCGACGGACCACCAGGGTGGCTCCGTCGGGCGCGACCTCGTCGAGCGCCTCGCCCCAGGGCTCGGGCTTCATCACCATGCCGGCGCCGCCGCCGTAGGGGGTGTCGTCGACCGTCCGGTGCCGGTCGTGGGTCCAGTCCCGCAGGTCGTGGACGCGCTACGTCGAGCAGGCCGTTCTCCTGCGCCTTGCCGGCGAGGGAGAGGCGCAGTGGCGCGAGGTACTCGGGGAAGATCGAGACGACGTCGACCTTCACGGCTGCTCCTGCTCCAGCAGCCCCGGCAGGTCGTCGACGACGATCCTGCCGGCCGCCACGTCGACCTCGGGCACGAGCGGGCGCACGAAGGGGAACAGCACCTCGCCGCGGTCCGTGCCGATCACCAGCAGGTCCTGGGCGGCGTTGTGCTCGACGCGGACGCAGCTCACCCACGTCGGCGCCGCCGACGGTCTGCACGCGGAGCCCCACGAGCTGGTGGTCGTAGAACTCCTCCGGGTCCTCGGGCTGCTCCTGCGGCGAGTACGGGACGCTCAGCTCGGTGCCGCGAGCCGACTCGGCCGTGGTCCGGTCGGCGATCTCCTCGAACCGGAGCACGAGAGCCGTCCCTGGTGGGTGCGCGCCCCGACGACGGTCAGGGTCGACCAGTGCACCCGACCCTCCGCCCGCAGGACGGCACCCGCGACGAAGCGACGATCCGGCTCGTCGGTGCGGGGCTCGACCAGCACCTCGCCCCGGATCCCGTGGGCGCGCCCGACCCGCCCGACCACGACGTACTCGTCGCTCACGTGGCTGCGCCTAGCGGCGCCGGTCCACGTCGACGAAGTCGATCCGCGCGCCGCCGTGACCGGCCAGCGAGCTGATCACGGTGCGGAACGCGGTGGCCGTGCGGCCGCCGCGGCCGATCACCTTGCCGAGGTCGTCGGGGTTGACCCGCACCTCGAGGATCGAGCCGCGGCGCAGCTGCTTGTCGCGCACGACGACGTCGTCGGGGTGCTCCACGATGCCGCGGACGAGGTGCTCGAGCGCTTCGGCCAGCATCGGCTCAGGCCTCGCTGTCGGACTTCTCGTCAGCCTCGGCGGCCGCCTCGGTGGTCACCGACGACTCGTCGGTGGACTCCTCGGAGGCCTCGGCGGAGGTCTCGGCGGGCGCCTCTGCCGGCGTCTCGGCGGCGCTTCTGCGGCCGGCTCTGCCTTCTCGGCGGCCGCCTCGGCGGGCCTTCTCGGGGGCTGCCTCGGCGGCAGGCTCCTCGGCCGGAGCCTCGGCGGCCTTCTTGGCGGCCCGCTTGCGGGTCACGGCCTCGCTCTTGGGCTCGTTGGCGACGTCCTTGAGCGCCTCGTTGAAGAGCTCGGTCTTGTCGCGGCGGGGCTCGGCGTGACGCAGCGTGCCCTCGGCGCCCGGCAGGCCCTTGAACTTCTGCCAGTCACCGGTGACCTTGAGGATGGCCTCGACGGCCTCGCTCGGCTGGGCGCCGACGCCGAGCCAGTACTGCGCGCGGTCGGAGACGACCTCGATGAACGAGGGCTCCTCCTTGGGGTGGTACTTGCCGATCTCCTCGATGACCTTGCCGTCCCGCTTCTTGCGGGAGTCGACGACGACGACGCGGTAGTACGGCTGACGGATCTTGCCCATCCGCTTCAGGCGAATCTTGACGGCCACGTGTGTGGTGTCTCCTTGCGATGTGTGGGTGGTGGGATGCGCGCCAGCCGAGTGGGGTCGGGGCGCCGCGTCCCGGTGTGCGTCCACCGTCCGGTTGAGAGGGGCCGGACGGCGTACGACTCAGCGCGTCATTCTGCCAGACCCACGCTCCTGCCGAAATCCGCCCGCGGGTGACTTCGAACCCGCGACAGCGGAGGTTGAGGAGCGGACTCAGACCCGACAGGGCTGACTCAGTGTCTCGAAACCCACGCACGTACGGCGGTGGACTGCGTCTCCTCCCGCGGACCACCTCGCTGCGCAGGCCGGCCTGCGCGCAGGCGGCGCGGGTGCCCTCCGCCTGCGCGCCTGCTCGTCTCAGGAGCAGCACCCCGCCGGGCCGCAGCCACTCGGGGGCCCCGGCCGCCACCCGCCGGTGCAGGTCGAGCCCGTCGGCCCCACCGTCGAGCGCGACCCGGTGCTCGTGGTCGCGCGCCTCCGGCGGCATCAGCGCGATCTCCTCGGTCGGGACGTACGGCGCGTTCACGAGCAGCACGTCGACCCGGCCGGCAGCGTGCCCGGCAGGGCGTCGTACAGGTCGCCCTCGTGGACCCGCTCCTCGCCGAGGTTGCGCCGTGCGACGCGACCGCCGCCGGGTCGAGGTCGGCGGCGTGCAGGTCGAGCGGCTGCACCCGGTCGGCCACGGCCAGGCCGAGCGCGCCGGTGCCGCAGCAGAGGTCGACGACGCACCGGGTGCTCGAGCCCGCGCAGGTGCGTCGACCGCGAGGTCGACCAGCAGCGCGCTGCGGCGGCGCGGCACGAAGACCCCGGGCGCCACGGCGACCCGCAGGCCGCAGAACTCCGCCCAGCCGACGACCTGCTCCAGCGGCTCGCCCCGGACCCGGCGCGCGAGCATCAGCTCGAGGTGACCCCGGGTGCGGGCCTCCGCCTCGCAGCACCTCCGCCTCCTCCTCGGCGAAGACGCAGCCGGCCGCCCGGAGGGCGTCGACGACACGGGTCGGTCAGGCAACGACGGCCCCGCGCAGCACGATGCGGGCCGGCTCCGCCAGGACGCTGAGGTCCTCCAGCGGGTTGCGCGGGTAGACCACGAAGTCGGCGGTGGTCCCCTCGGCGAGCCGGCCGTCCAGGCCCAGCCACTCGCGGGCGTGCCACGACGCCGCCCCCAGCGCTGCCTCGGCGCGAGAAGCCGTAGGCCGCGAGCTCACGCACCTCGCCGGCCACCTGGCCGTGCGGCAGCACACCGCCGGCGTCGGTGCCGGCGTAGATCGGACACCGGCCTCGTGCGCCGCCATGATCGTCTCGCGCCGCCGCGCGTGCAGGTCGCGCATGTGCCGCGAGTAGGCGGGGAACTTCGCCTCCGCCTGCTCGGCGTACTCCGGGAAGCCGTTCAGCTGCATCACGGTCGGCACCAGCGCCGTCCCCCGCGCCACCATCTCGTCGATCAGGTCGGTGGAGAGTCCGGTGCCGTGCTCGATGCAGTCGATGCCGGCGGCGATCAGGCCGGGCAGCACCTCCTCGCCGAAGCAGTGGGCGGTGACCTTCGCGCCGTGGTCGTGGGCCGCGTCGATGGCGGCGGCGAACGCCTCGGCCGGGAAGGACGGCTCGAGGTCACCGGTGTCACGGTCGATCCAGTCGCCGACGAGCTTGACCCAGCCGTCGCCCCGCTGCGCCTCCTGGGCGGCGTACGCCGGGAGCTCGTCGGGCTCGACCTCGTGGGCGTAGTTGCGGATGTAGCGCTTCGTGCGGGCGAGGTGACGACCGGCGCGGAGCAGCCGCGGAAGGTCCTCGCGCTCGTGGACCCACGCGGTGTCGGCCGCCGAGCCGCAGTCGCGCAGCAGCAGCGCCCCGGCGTCGCGGTCGGTGATCGCCTGCTGCTCCGTGGTGGCCTCGTCGACCGCCCCGTTCTCGTCGAGCCCGAGGTGGCAGTGCGCGTCGACCAGCCCCGGCACGATCCAGCCCTCGGCGAGGGTCTCGGCACCGGGCTGCGGCTCGTAGGTCACCTGCCCGTCCACGACGTACAGGTCGCGCACCTCGCCGTCGGGCAGGACAGGACCCCGGAACCGCATCGCGGACGACTGCTCAGCCATGGCCGCGACGCTATCGCGGCCCGACGGGCCGAGAATCGGTCGGGCGAGATGCCCGGAACGTTGGGGAACCCGAGGTTTGTATGGCCCGAAGGGATCATGCGCCGTTCACCCGTCAGGAGTTGGGTGAAGGGAAATCCGCAAACCCGGGAGGTACGGATGATCCGTGCACGCACGTCTCGAACCCTGACCCTGGCCGCCGTTGCCAGCGTCGCTGCCGCAGGGGCGCTGGTCCCCTCCTCACAGGTCGGGGCGGTTCCTCCGCCCTGGACGTGGTCGCCAGCGGCCTCAACAACCCACGCCTGCTCACCATCTCCTCCACCGGCATCTACGTCGGCGAAGCGGGATTCGGCGGCTCCGGCCCCTGCCACACCGGCGGCGACGGCACCAAGACCTGCTACGGCACCAGCGGGTCGATCACCCGCATCGCCGGCGGCCACCAGGGCCGCATCCTGTCGGGCCTGCCGTCCTTCGCCCCGGCCAACGGCAGCCAGGCGATCGGCCCCAACGAGCCGATGCGCAGCGGCAAGAAGCTGCTGATCTCCTTCGGGCTCGATGCTGCTCCCGCGGTGAAGGCGGGGCTGCCGGCCAAGGGGCGCTACTTCGGGAGCCTCACCGTGGCCACCAAGCGCCACGGCAGCTGGAACCACCTGAAGCTGCTGGCCAACCTCGCGAAGTACGAGCGGCTGCACGACCCCGACCACCTGGGCAAGGACAGCGACCCGACCGGGTACGTCAAGCGCGGCAAGAAGATCGTGATCGCCGACTCCGGCGGCAACGACGTGCTCTCGGTCAAGCGCAGCAACGGGAAGATCCGCGTCGTCACCGTGTTCGGCAACCGCACGGTCCACAACCCGTTCGGACCGGGCACCATCCCGATGGAGACGGTGCCGACCGCGACCGCGATCGGGCCCGACGGTGCGCTCTACGTCAGCGAGCTGACCGGCTTCCCGTTCGTGCCGGGCGCTGCCCGCATCTTCCGGATCGCCGGAGGCGTGCGCACCGTGTACGCGACGGGTCTGACCAACGTCACCGACCTGGCCTGGGCGGGCGGCAAGCTCTACGCCGTCCAGATCAGTGACGTCGGCCTGCTCAACGAGACCGGGCTGCCGAGCGGGTCGCTGGTGCAGGTCCACCACACCGGTTCCCCGACGACGGTGAAGGACAACCTGCCGGCGCCGTACGGCGTCGCGATCCACAACGGGTCCGCCTACGTCACGACCTGCTCGGTCTGCAAGGGCGGCGGCCAGGTGGTGCGCTTCCCGCTGTCGTAGGGCGGCGACGGAATTTCCCCGGCTGACCGGTGAAACTGTCACTGGAAGGGTGAAGTAATGCCCATCCAGCGACAGTTTCCCCGGTCGACCGGGGAAACCGGCTGGCCCTACTTGAGGTACTTCGAGAGGTCCGGGAGCTGGGTCGGGTCGAAGTCGGCGGGGACGTCGGCCTCGTCGAGGCCGAAGGCGCTGCCCGACGCGGCGGCCGGCTTCTCGGCCCGTCGCCTGCTGGGCGCGCTTGGCCGGGTTGCCGGACTGGCGCTTGCCCTTGGCCTTCTTCGGCTGCGGCGCCTGGCGGCCCTTGGCCTTCTTGCCCAGACCCATCCCCGGGCTGCCGGGCAGGCCCATGCCGCCGCCGCGGGCCATCTGCTGCATCATCTTGCGCGCCTCGAAGAACCGGTCGACGAGCTGGTTGACGTCGCTGACGGCGCGGCCGGATCCCTTGGCGATGCGGGCCCGGCGCGACCCGTCGATCATCTTCGGGTTGGCCCGCTCGCCGGGCGTCATCGACTGGATGATCGCCTGGATCCGGTCGATCTCGCGCTCGTCGAAGTTCTCGAGCTGGTCGCGGAACTGCCCCATGCCGGGCAGCATCCCGAGCATCTTGGACAGCGAGCCCATCTTGCGGACCTGCTGCATCTGCTCGAGGAAGTCGTCGAGGGTGAACTCGCCGTCGCCCTGGAGCTTGGCGGCGGCCTTGGCGGCCTGGTCGGCGTCGAAGGTCTTCTCGGCCTGCTCGATCAGGGTCAGCAGGTCGCCCATGTCGAGGATGCGCGAGGCCATCCGGTCGGGGTGGAAGAGGTCGAAGTCGGTGAGCTTCTCGCCGTCGGAGGCGAACATCACCGGCTTGCCGGTCATCTTCGCGATCGAGAGCGCGGCGCCGCCACGCGCGTCACCGTCGAGCTTGGTCAGGACCACGCCGTCGTACCCGACCCCGTCGAGGAACGCCTGCGCGGTGTTGACGGCGTCCTGGCCGATCATCGCGTCGACGACGAAGAGCACCTCGTCGGGGTTCGACGGCGTCGCGGATGTCCGCGGCCTGCTGCATCAGCTCTGCGTCGATGCCGAGGCGGCCGGCGGTGTCGACGATGACGACGTCGTGGAGGGTACGGCGGGCCTCCTCGATCGCCTGGCGCGCGACGCCCACCGGGTCGCCCACGCCGTTGCCGGGCTCGGGCGCGAAGACGGTGACGCCGGCCCGCTCGCCGTTGACCTGGAGCTGCTGCACGGCGTTGGGGCGCTGGAGGTCGCAGGCGGCCAGCATCGGGCTCTTGCCCTGGTCCTTGAGCCAGAGCGCCAGCTTGGCGGCCAGCGTGGTCTTGCCGGCGCCCTGGAGGCCGGCCAGCATGATCACGGTCGGCGGGGTCTTGGCGAAGCGCAGCCGGCGGGTCTCGCCGCCGAGGATCGTCGACGAGCTCCTCGTCGACGATCTTGATGACCTGCTGGGCCGGGTTCAGCGCCTGGCTGACCTCGGCGCCGCGGGCGCGCTCCTTGACCGCCTCGACGAACTCCTTGACGACGGGGAGCGCGACGTCGGCCTCGAGCAGGGCGAGCCGGATCTCCCGCGCCGTGGCGTCGATGTCGGCCTCGGAGAGCCGGCCCTTGCCGCGGAGGTTCTTGAAGGTCTCGGAGAGACGGTCGGACAGGGTGGCGAACACGCAGTGAATCCCTCGGGGTCGTGGAGCAGAAGCCGGTGGCCCTAGGTTATCTGCCCGCCCGAGTCGGATAGTCCGAGGTAGATGTACGGGGTTACCGAGCAGTACCCCCGTACATCTGGCTCGGACTATCCGTTGCGGTCGGTGTAGGTGCGCACCAGCGCCTCGCGGATCGCGGTGGGCGGCCGAGGCGGCGCGTTCCTCGGAGAGGACGCCGGCCGACTGCTCCTGGACGTAGAACACGTCGACCGCCTGCGGGCCGAGGGTCGAGACGTGGGCGGAGCGCACCGAGATGTCGAGCTCGGCCAGCGTCGCGCAGACGGTGTGGATCAGCCCGGGGCGGTCGGCCGAGCGGACCTCGATCACCGTGGCCGTCGGCGAGGCGTCGGCGCGTACGGCGACCGTCGGCTCGAGCTTCGCCGGCGTGGCACGGGTCAACCGCTCCGCGGCGTCGATGCGCCCGAGGACGATGCGCGTCGAGCCGCTGGCGCAGCAGCACGTCGTCGAGACCGGTCTCGGCGAGGTCCCAGATCGAGCAGCCGAAGCCGTCCTGGGTCCACGCCCGGGCCGCGCGCACGGAGACCTTCTGCAGCGCCAGCATGGCCGCCGCGTCGGCGAGCAGGCCGAGCCGGTCGCCGGAGACCACGGTCACGCGCGACCCCTCGGGCCCGTCGGCGACCCGCACCGACACCGCGCGCGGGTCCGTGCCAGCACCCGCTCGGGGATCTCGATCTCCGTCATCGCGTCGTCGGGCACCGGCTCGTCGGCGAGCACCGCCGCCGCGCGTCGTACGAGGGTGCGCACCAGGGAGGCACGCCAGGACGTCCACGCCTTCTCCGAGGTGGCCCGCGCGTCGGCCTCGGTCAGGGCGGCGAGCAGCTCGAGCTCCTCGCGGTCGTGGATCCGCGAGGTGATCGTCTCGACCGTCCCGGGGTCGTCGGGGTCGCGCGTGGTGGCCGTCTCCGGCAGCAGCAGGTGCCACCGGACCAGGTCGCCGATGATCTCGACCTCGCGGGCGTCGAAGCCGATGCGCTCGGCGATCGTGCGGGCGAGCGGCTCGCCGGCCACGCTGTGCTCGGTGAGCTGACCCTTGCCGATGTCGTGCAGCAGGGCCGCCACCATCAGCACGTCGGGGCGCGCCACCCGCCGGATCAGCGACGACGCCTCGATGCAGGTCTCGACGAGGTGGCGGTCGACGGTGAAGCGGTGCACCACCGAGGCGTGCGGCAGCAGCCGCACCCGCTCCCACTCCGGCAGCAGCCGCTCGAGGGCACCGGTCTCGTCGAGCGTCTCCCAGACGCCCAGCAGCCCAGGACCGGCGGCGAGCAGGCGCACCAGCAGGTCGCGACCACCGCTCGGCCACGGGTCGCCCAGCGGCCGGCCCTCCCGCGCCAGCCGGGCGGCGGTGGTCGGGGCCAGCACGAGGTCGCGCTCGGCCGCCTCGGCCGCGACCCGCAGCAGGAGCAGCGGGTCCTCGGTGATCGGCGCGTTGCGGTCGAGGACGACCTCCTCGAAGGAGAGCGCCACCCCAGGGGCGATCGTCTCCAGGCGCGGTCGCCGCGGACCGGTCGGGCTGGGCTCGCGCAGCACCGCCTCCGCGCGACGCCAGGCCAGCCGGGACAGGTGCGAGATCCTGCGTGCGAGCGTGCGGGTGTGCCGCTGGGCGGCGTTGCCGTCGGCGAGGCCGAGGATCTCCGCGATCTCGTCCCAGTACTCCGGCACCACGCGGTCCGTGGCCCGGCCGGCCACCGTGTGCAGCGCGTCACGCACGTCGAGCAGCGCCATCCGGCTGCGCTCGAGGTCCTGGTGGGGGACGTCCACCAGCCACGAGGCCACCAGCGCCTTGAGCGCTCCTGCGTCGCGCAGGCCGCCGGCGGACTCCTTGAGGTCCGGGATCGACGCGTGCGCGAGCTCGCCGGCGCGGCGGCTGCGGGTCGAGGCCATCTCGCGCAGCTCCCCCAGGCGCGCCCGCGCGTCGCGTCGCCACTGGGTCAGCACGGCGGTGCGCAGCCGCAGGGTCAGGTTGGGGTCGCCCGCGAGGTGGCGTACGTCGAGCATGCCGGTCGCCACCCGGAGGTCGGCGCCGGCCTGCTCGAGCACCTCGGGGACCGTGCGGACCGAGTGGTCGATGTCGGCGCCGGAGTCCCAGAGCGGGTACCAGATCTGGCCGGCCCACTCGCCGGTCTCGACCTCGGCGTCGTGGACCAGCACGACGTCGAGGTCGCTGTAGGGCGCCAGCTCCTGCCGCCCGTAGCCGCCCACGGCCACCAGCGCCACGCCGTTCTCCGGGCACCCGGCCTTGGTGAACGCCTGGACGCACAGCTCGTCGGCCGCGCGTGTGCGCTCGGCCCGCTCGGCGGCGGTCACCGGATCCTCCCTCGACACGACCAGGGGTCGCGGACTACAGCGCGGAGTGGTCGCGGTCGCCCGTGCGGACGCGGACGACGCTCTCGACGGGCTGCACCCACACCTTGCCGTCCCCGATGCGCCCCGTCGCCGCGGCGGCGACGATCGCGTCGGTCACGGCGTCCACGTCGGCGTCGTCGAGCACGACCTCGAGGCGCACCTTCGGGACCAGCGCGATGTCGTACTCCGCCCCGCGGTAGACCTCGGTGTGACCCTTCTGGCGCCCGTAGCCGCTCACCTCGCTCACGGTCATCCCGGTGACGCCGACGCCCTCGAGCGCCGAGCGCACCTCTTCCCACTTGTGCGGCTTGATCACTGCGGTGACGATCTTCATGAGTGCATCCTCTCCTGATGGGTCGTGCTCAGCCTGCAGGCGGTACGCCGGGTCCGCCGGGCGTCCTCGCCACGTTCAGCACGCTGGTGCTGCGGGCGCCGGCCGTCGCGTGCAGGTCGTAGGCGGTCTCCGCGTGGATCACCAGGTCGATCCCGTTGACCTCGTGCTCCTCGTCGATCCGGAAGCCCATGGCCCGGTCGACGACCCACGCCAGCACGCCGGAGACCGTGAACGCGTAGGCGAGCACGACCGCCGCACCCAGCGCCTGCCGGCCGAGCTGGTGCACGCCCCCGCCGTGGAGGAGGCCGTCGACCCCGGTGGGCGCGGCAGCCGTCGCGAGCAGGCCGATGCCGAGCGTGCCCACCAGGCCACCCACCAGGTGCACGCCGACCACGTCCAGCGAGTCGTCGTACCCCCAGCGGTACTTCAGCCCCACGGCCAGGGCACAGACCGCACCGGCCGCTGCCCCCATCACCAGCGCGCCCAAGGGCGTGAGGGACCCGGCGCTCGGCGTGATCGCCACCAGCCCGGCGACCATGCCCGAGGCGGCGCCCAGCGTCGTGGCGTGCCCGTCGCGCAGCCGCTCCAGGGCCAGCCAGCCCAGCGAGCCGGCCGCCCCCGCGCAGGTGGTGGTCACGAACACGACGGCCGCCGTGTGGTCCGCCCGCAGGGCGGATCCGGCGTTGAAGCCGTACCAGCCGAACCAGAGCAGGCCCGCGCCCAGCATCACCAGCGTCAGGTTGTGCGGGCGCATCGCGTCGGTCCCGAACCCCACGCGCGAGCCGACCACCAGGGCGAGGGCGAGCGCTGAGGCTCCCGAGGTGATCTCGACCGGCATCCCACCGGCGAAGTCGACGGTGCCGACCCGGTTGGCCAGCCAGCCCCCGGTGTGGCCGGGACGGTCGAGGTCGAAGACCCAGTGCGCGACCGGCGCGTAGACGAGCAGCGACCAGACGGCGACGAAGACGATCCAGGCACCGAAGCGGGCGCGGTCGGCGATCGCCCCGGACACGAGCGCCCCGGTGATCACGCAGAACAGCCCCTGGAAGGCCGCGAACAGGATCGTCGGCACGTGCAGCCAGGTGTCCGCCCGCTCCGAGAGCAGCGACTCCAGGCCCGAGGTGCTGCAGCGGATCGCCGAGCAGCCCGCCACCGACGTCGTCGCCGAAGGCCAGCGAGTAGCCGACCACGACCCAGAGCACGACGATCACGGCCAGCGCCCCGAAGGTCATCATCATCATGTTCAGGACGCTCTTGGAGCGCACCATCCCGCCGTAGAACAGGGCGAGCCCCGGCGCCATCAGCAGCACGAGTGCCGACGCCGCCAGGAGCCACGCGGTGTCCCCGGCACTGATCGCGAGGGGCAGCGGGTGGGTGGTCAGGAGCAGGGGGAGGACGCGAAGGTGAGGTTCGCCATGGCCCGACACGATGACGTGCGGGGACGCACCCGCGGGCGCATCCCACATGCCAGACAGTGTCCGGCGGCGTGGGAGGCACCCGCGGGGAGTACGGCGACCTGGCGGAGGCCGCGATCAGTCATTCCTAGATGGCCGCCTCGTCTGTGTCCCCCGTACGGACCCGGATGACGCTCTCCACCGGAGAGATCCACACCTTGCCGTCCCCGATGCGACCGGTCTGCGCGGCCTTGACCACGATCCCGGCCACGTCCTCGACGTCGGCGTCGTCCACGACGATCTCCACCCGGATCTTGGGCACCAGGGCGATGTCGTACTCCGCGCCCCGGTAGACCTCGGTGTGGCCCTTCTGGCGCCCGTAGCCGCTGACCTCGCTGACCGTCATGCCGGTCACGCCGAAGGTCTCGAGCGCGGCACGGACCTCTTCCCACTTGTGCGGCTTGATCACCGCGGTGACGAGCTTCATGCGTTGACCCCCCTCGACTCGGCGGTGGTCTGCGCCAGCGCGGAAGGCGTGCCCAGGGGCCCGCCCGACCGACGCTGGCGAAGTCGTACGCCGTCTCACCGTGCTGGGCGAAGTCGATGCCGTCGACCTCGTCCTCCTCGGTGATCCGCCAGCCGATCGTGAACTTGATCAGCAGGCCGAACACCAGGGCGACGACGCCGGACACGACGATGGTGAACAGCACGCCCATGGCCTGGTGGCCGAGGAGCGTCAGGTCGCCACCGTAGAAGAGCCCGTTCATGTTGCCGAACAGGCCGTCCACGCCCTGCGGGGACTTGTTGGTCCCGATCAGGCCGATCATCAGCGCACCGATGATGCCGCCGACGAGGTGGACCCCGACGACGTCGAGCGAGTCGTCCATCTTCAGCTTGAACTTCAGTCCCACGGCCACGGCACAGACGCCACCGGCGAGCACGCCGATGACCAGGGCACCGACGGTGTCGACCGCGCCACACGACGGCGTGATCGCCACCAGGCCGGCCACCACGCCCGAGGCGGCGCCCAGCGAGGTCGCCTTCCCGTGGAGCAGGCGCTCCACGAGCAGCCAGCCCGAGCATCGCTGCCATCGTCGCCAGCGTCGTGTTCATGAACGTCACGCCGGTCTCGGAGTAGAACTGCGTCGGAGAACTTGCTCGCGCTCTTGAGCGAGTCAGAGGTGAAGACGATCGAGCCGACGTTGAAGCCGTACCACCCGAACCACAGCAGACCGGCACCGATCATGGTGAGCGTCAGGTTGTGCGGACGCATGGGGTCCTTCATGAACCCGACGCGGCGGCCGATGACCAGCGCGAGGACCAGGCCCGCCACACCGGCGTTGATGTGCACCACGGTGCCGCCGGCGTAGTCGAGGTTCGGGAAGTGGGCGTAGAGCCAGCCACCTGCCCACACGTTGTGCGCGATCGGGAAGTAGGCGAACGTCACCCAGCCGATCATGAACACGATCCAGGACGACGAGCTTCACGCGGTCGGCGATGGCACCCGAGATGAGCGCGGCCGTGATCGCGGCGAAGGTCAGCTGGAAGAGCACGTAGATGTAGTTGGCGTGCCCGACGCCGCTGAGGCCGAACATGCTGAAGGGGTTCGCGATCAGCTTGCCGTTGGCATTGCCGACCCCGTCACCGCCCCAGCCCATCGACCAGCCCCAGAGCACGAAGACGATGCCGACGACCGCGAGCGCGACGTAGGACATCATCATCATGTTGAGCACTGACTTGGCGCGCGTCATGCCGCCGTAGAACAACGCCAGGGCAGGCGTTGTCATCATCAGGACGAGCGCCGTGGCGACGATCATCCAGGCGTAGTAGCCGTCCATCGAACCTCCATGGTGAGTGAGTGAGCCCAGGGACCACGCGCGGACGGCAGTGTCGAAGCGTCCGGTCCCCCACGTTGGGCGACACTCTGCGGGGAGCAGGTTTCAGGGGTCTGCGGGCGATGTTTCGCGGGCGTGACGGATGACCCGGTTGTGTTACGTCGATGTGACAATCACGCGCGGGTTCCGGTACTCCGGATGTCCGTCAAGTCCACAGATTCGGCGAATCGTCCCCACATCCGCGGCTGGCTCCCTATCGTTGGCCTGTGGATGCCAGCATGGCGCAGGCGCAGGTGAGGCCGGAGATGAGCGCAGGACCGACCCCGGAGCTGACTCCGGACGTGGACGCTGCCGCCACCCCGCCTGCCGAGGTGCGCCGCAAGCGCGGCCGGCCGCGCGACCCCGAGGCCGACGCCCGGATCCTCGCCGCTGCCTCCTCGCTGATCCTGCTGCGCGGCTACGAGAGCATGACCGTCGACGAGGTGGCCAGCTCGGCCGGCGTCGGCAAGGCCACCGTCTACCGCCGCTGGTCGCGCAAGGAGGACCTCGCGGTCGCCGCCATGGAGCAGCTCTACCGCGACGAGATGCCCCCGCCCGACACCGGCTCGATCCGCGGCGACCTGCTGCGCGATGTACGCCTCCGTGCTGACCTTCGTCAACTCCCCCGCCGGCACCGACTACGTCCGCACGACGGTCAAGGAGTCGATGCGTGACGAGCGCATCGCCACCCTCTACCGCGAGGCCAACGACCGCGCCGAGCAGGGCAGCTACACCGTCTTCCGCCGGGCGATCGACCGCGGCGAGGTGCGCCCCGACATCCACCTCGAGGCGGCCGTGCAGTTCATCGGCAGCCTGGTCGCCATGCGCGCCGTCAACGGCCACCAGATGCCCGCGCATCGACGAGCTCGACGCGCTCGTCGACTTCGTGCTGCACGGTATCAGCACCTAGCTCGCGGGCGCTAGTCGTCAGCAACGCGTCGACGAACGCCGCCGGGTCGAAGGGCGCGAGGTCGTCGGGGCCCTCGCCGACGCCGACCAGCTTGACCGGCACGCCCAGCTCCCGCTGGACGGCGACGACGATGCCGCCCTTGGCCGAGCCGTCGAGCTTGGTCAGCACGATCCCGGTGACGTCGACCACCTCGCGGAAGACCCGGGCCTGCACCAGCCCGTTCTGCCCCGTCGTCGCGTCGAGCACGAGCAGCACCTCGGTCACCGGCGCCTGCTTCTCCACGACGCGCTTGACCTTGCCGAGCTCGTCCATCAGCCCGGCCTTGTTCTGCAGCCGCCCGGCGGTGTCCACCACGACGACGTCGGCGTCGCGCTCGAGGACCGGTGCGCACCGACTCGTAGGCCACGCTCGCCGGGTCGCTGCCCTCGGGACCGGAGACCACCTCGACCCCGACCCGTTCCCCCCAGGTCGTCAGCTGCTCCGCCGCTGCGGCGCGGAAGGTGTCGGCCGCGCCGAGGACCACCGTCTTGTCCTCGGCGACCAGCACGCGTGCGATCTTGCCGACCGACGTGGTCTTGCCCGAGCCGTTGACCCCGACCACGAGGATCACGCCCGGGTTGCCGTCGGCCCCCGTCACGCCGATGCGCCGGTCCATCGTCGGGTCGACGAGCGCGAGCAGCTCCTCGTGCAGCACCGTCCCGGCCTCGTTCGCGTCGACGCCCTCCACGCGTAGCCGCGTGCGGAGGCGCTCCACCAGCTCCTGGGTGGGGCCGACGCCGACGTCGGCCGTGATCAGGGTGTCCTCGATGTCCTCCCACGTCGACTCGTCCAGCCGGTCGCGCGAGAGCAGGGCGAGCAGGCTGCGTCCCAGCGCCCCCTGGGAGCGGCGAGAGCCGCTGGCGCAGGCGGACCAGTCGGCTGGCCGTGCTCTCCGGGCGTTCGAGGGTGGTGACGTCGGCAGGAGGCGCTCCCGGTGCCGCCTCGGGTTCCTCGACCGGAGTCGGCGCGGGAGCAGGCGGCTGGAGCGGCTGCTTGGGCTGGCGGCTGCCGTTGACCAGGGCGACGGCGCCGACCCCCAGCCCGATCACGACCAGGGCGATGATGATGATCAGGAGCAAGGACATGTCGCGATCCTGTCACCCGGGGTTCTGCACGACGCGGGCGGCGACATGCAACCGACGCGACATCGATCACTGGCCGGATCTGGCAAGAATGGATTCCTACGACCGGGAGGTTGAGTGAGCATTCCAGCCGAAGGGCTCGACGAGCGGCGTGACCAGCCCCTGACGGGCGAGGACCAACCTCTCCCGCGCACGGTCGCTGCGGCACCCGCGGCGCGGTCGAGCTCGGCTGCGCACGCTTCCCTGGCCCTCTGCAGTGGTCGGCCTGGTCTCGATGGTGCTGGTGTTCAAGCTGCGCACCCTGCCGGTCGTCTCCGATCCGTACAACTACGTCTTGGCGGGTCTGACCTTCCCGGAGAAGACCTGGAACATGATCGGGCTGACGAGGTACGGCGTGATCATGCCGGAGATCGCGGTGACCCGGCTCTTCCACAACTCCGAGCTCAGCTACTACCTGACCGCCGATCCTCGCCACGGGGGTGTTGATCGCCGCCACCCACTGGTTGGCGGCCCGCTTCTTCGGACAGGTCGCGGCGCTCGCGACGTCGGCGCTGATGCTGCTCAACACCGTCGTCCTGGCGGGGGCCACCCGCCTCTACCCCGACGTCTTCGCAGCCAGCGTGACGACGGTGGCGCTCGCCCTGGCCGTCAGCAGCCGTGATCGGTGGCGGAAGGTGGGTCGGCCTGACGGGGGCTTGCTCGTCCTGCTCGCTCTCACGGGCACCGCGGTCGGCCTGAGCTGGATGATGCGTGAGACCGCCGTCTTCAGCTGGCCCGTCATCGCCGCGGTGCTGCTGTGGCGCAAGGGCCCACCGGTGAAGCTCGCGCTCGGTCTCCCAGCCGTCTTCGCCCTCGCGGTGCTGGCCGTGGAGATGCTGATCAGCCAGCTCGCCTTCGGTGACGCCGTTCGCTCGCTTCCAGTCACTCCTGGGGATGAACCTCACCGCGATCGCCAACCCGTCCGACCTCGCCTACCTGCACCAGAGCCGGCTGACCTACGCGTTCATGATTCCGCGCACGATGGCAGCACAACCAGACGGCTACTGGATGATCCTCATGGCGATCGTCGCGGTCGCCGGAGGGGTCGTCTTCCGCCGCACCGTGGGCCTGTTCGCAGCGTGGTTCCTGGTGGTCGCCCTCGGCTACGTGGCCTTCGGCGGGCTCTGGCACCCGGGTGCACCCAACATCCGGCTCGACCTGCCTCGCTACTGGTTGGGCTTCCTGCCAGCGCTGATCATCGCCTTCGTCGGCACGCTCACGATGACCACGCGCTACGTCTACCGTCTCGTGGTCGCTCGGCGAGGTGCCCTGCCGCGCGAGTGGCGTGCTGTCGGCGTCGTCGTCCTGACCTGCCTCCTGCTCGTCGCACCGTTGGCGACGACGACGCGCTGGGTGCGCAGCACGCCCAGCTTCGTGGTCACCAACCACGGCGTCATGTCCGAATTCCGGAACTGGATGCACGTGCACGACCGCAGCGTCTCCACGATCTTCACCGACTACGCCAGCTCCAGGCAGCTCCCCGTCTACCTGAGCTCGTTCGCGGGCCACCGGATGGCCCACGCCAAGGTGGTGCCGCTGGGGTACGGGCGCGTTCCGCGTCCGGGGACTACGTGGTCCGCTTCAGTGCGCACGACGCGACATGTCCGGTATGTCAGCAGTATCAGGCGGCATGGGCCGCTCGACATCCACACTTCACCCGCGGATGGCCGCTGGTGTGGAGGAGCAGTCGGGGGACGATCGAGATCTACCGAGTGCCGTGAGGATGCGCTGCCCCGGAACACTTACCCCGTGGCGCCGACGTGAGTGCGGTCCGCGGTGAAGTAGCCTCGATGATCATGTCGGCTGACCTCCCCACGTCACCGCGCGTCCTGGTCGTGGTGCCCTCGTTCAACGAGGAGCTGACGGTCGGTACGACGATCACCGAGATCCGCGAGAGATGTCCCGATGTGGACGTGCTCGTGATCGACGACGGCTCGGCCGACCGCACCGCCGATGCCGCAGCGGCCGCCGGCGCACGGGTCTGTCGGCTGCCGTTCAACCTCGGTGTCGGGGGTGCCATGCGCACCGGTTACCGCTACGCCCTGCGGCACGGCTACGACGTCGCCGCCCAGATCGACGCCGACGGCCAGCACGACCCGGCCTACCTCCCTCGCCTGGTCGAACGCTCGTCGGAGGCCGACATGGTGATCGGCGCGCGGTTCGCGGGAGAGGGCAGCTACCGGGTCGGTCTACTTTCGCGGGATGGCCATGCGCATCCTGGCCCGCACCCTCAGCCACCTCGGTCAGACCCGGCTCACCGACGTGACCAGCGGCTTCCGCGTAGGCGAACGGGGAGCGATCGAGGACCTTCGCGGTCCACTACCCCGCGGAGTACCTCGGTGACACCGTCGAGTCACTCGTGATCGCGATGCGCACGGGCTGCCCGCGTTGCTCCAGGAACCGGTGGCCATGCGCCCCCGGGCCGGCGGGACCCCCGCCACACTCACCGGTGCGCGCCGCCGTCTACCTTTCCGCGCCGTGGTCGCCCTCGGCCTTTGCTCTCGTACGACGCTGGCCGGCTGCGCGGAGAGCAAACCCCCTGGAAGATTCGTGACATGAAGGCCAACCTGATCCTCGGGCTGATCGGGTCCCTTGACCACGCTGGTCGTGCTCTTCGAGATGCTCAGACGCCGCCACCTGCGAGAGAAGTACGCCTTGCTGTGGGGGTGGGTCGCGGTCGCCACCCTGGTGATCACCCTGGCACCGTCGCTGCTCACCAAGGTCTCTCCACCTGCTCGGCGTCGAAGTCGCCTCGAACCTGCTGTTCTTCGTCGCCAGCATGCTGCTGCTCCTGGTGAGCATCCAGCACAGCTATGAGATCGGCCGGCTCGAGAACGCCAACCGGACCCTGGCCGAGGAGCTGGCCCTGCTGAGGCTCGACGTGGAGCAGCTCGGGACCCCGGCCACCGCCGAGTCGGACGAGTGAGTCGCGACCGCACCAGCCCGCCCGTGCTCGACTCCACCCCTGGAACACCGGACGTGGCGGCCGGCAGCCCGGTGCTGCGCTACCTGGTCATCGGCGTCACGAGCTTCGCCGTGGACTTCGGGTGCCTCCTCGTCGGGTACCACGTCCTGGGAACCCCGCTGTGGGCAGCCACCAGCGCGGGCTTCTGGCTCGAGCTTCGCCGTGAACTTCTTCGCCAACAAGTACTGGACCTTCAAGGCGGTCGAGCGCACCGGCAACCAGCTCCTGCGCTACGGCGTCCTGGTGGCGGTCAACTATGCGGTGACCCTCGCGATCGTCACAGGTCTGCACCACGTCGGGATCAGCGTCCTCGTGGCCAAGGTCGTGGCCGTGGCCACTCTCACCGTCACCACGTTCGTGGCCTACCGTCACTGGGTGTTCGCCTCGCCTAGAGTCAGCGCCGTGCCTTCCCCGATCTGTTGCGTCTGCCAGACCCCGATGCGGCCCGGATGAACGACTGGTGCTTCCAGTGTCCGAGCTGCTCAACCTGGGGCTCGACGCTGCCGATCGGCATCAACAGCGACGCGCACGAGAAGCTCGACGAGGACCAGCGCGAGACCGGCCTCGCCGAGCTCCGCCGCCACAACGACGCGGTCGTCGTCGACCGGTTGCTCGAGCACGGCCTCGAGCGCGGCGACACCCTGCTCGACGTCGGCTGCGCCCATGGTTGGTTCCTCAACGCCGCCCGCGCGCGCGGCATCGACGCACAGGGCATCGAACCCGACGAGGCGGTGGCCGCCCGCGCGGACTCGACCGGGGTGCGCATCGGCTTCTTCCCCGACGTCCTCGACGACGACGAGCGGTTCGCCGCGATCACCTACAACGACGTGCTGGAGCACTTCCCCGATGCGCGATCCGCGGTGGCGGCCACGGCCCGCCACCTGGAGCCAGGAGGGCTGCTGTCCGTCAACATCCCCAACAGTCGCGGGCTCTTCTACCGGCTGGCGATGCTCTGCCACCTGCTCGGGCTGCGGTCGGCCTTCGACCGTCTGTGGCAGGTGGGACTGCCCTCACCGCACGTGTGGTTCTTCGACCGCGCCGGACTGACCCGGCTGGGAGAGGAAGAAGGACTGCAGCTCGTCTCCGCCGGCTCTCTCGACAGCACTCGTCGCAAGGGACTGTGGCAGCGAGCGCACGCGGACCGCAAGCCCTCCCTGACCAGTGTCGTGGGTGTCGCGGTGGTGTGGTTGGCCGCTCCCCTGTTCAACGCCCACCGGACCAGCGACATCATGCACGTGGTGTTCCGCAAGCCCGAAGCGCCCTAGCAACAGTCGGACAACCCTTCCTGGAGTGGTGATCCTCGGTGATCGCGGACGCGAATGACTTCGACCGGCTCGACTCGGAGCTGCGCCTGTGCCAGCGCGAGCTGGCCCAGGTGCGCGACACCCAGGAACCCCTCCAGGAGGAGCTGGCGCTGGTGCGTCACCAGCTCGAGACCACCCGCGAGCGCTTCCAGGCCCTCTCCCGGCAGGTCGACGACCGGCTGCAGGGCCTGCCCGTCGGCAGCAGCCTGCCGGTGCGGGCCCGGCGCTGGACTGATCCGTCGGCTGCGTGCGCGGCGACAGGAGTGGCGCGACGCCGAGCGGCTGCGCGCCTCGCCCTTGTTCAACGGGGCCTGGTACCTGCGCCGCCATCCCGAGGTCGTCGCCTCCGGCCTCACCCCGGCCGTCCACTACCTGCGGCACGGGGCCGCCGCCGGGTTCAACCCGAGCGCCGACTTCAACACCTCGCGCTACCTCGCCCAGCACCCCGCCGCAGCACGAGCGGGGGCGAACCCGCTCCTGCACCACCTCGACACCGCTGCGAAGGGTGGCCAGTGACCTCCACCCCCACCGCGCGGGTGGACCCGCGCCGGCGCTTCCTGCAGCTCTCCCGGTGGTTGGACCGCACCTGGTACGTCGACCGGGCCGCGGTGGCCGTGCCGGACGACGCAGACCTGATCGCGCACTACCTCGAGCACGGAGCACCCGCGGGCATCGCACCCAACCAGCGCCTCGAGGAGCTCCACCTCGGCCGGTTCGAGGACCCGGAGGCCAGCTCGCCGTTCGCGCCACCTCCCAGCGAGCTGCCCGACAACGATCCCCAGCTGCTCCTGGAGATCGAGCTGGTCGAGTCGAGCGGCTTCTTCGACGCCGACTTCTACGCCCGCCAGGTCGAGGCCGCCGGGGTCACCGTGCGCCGTCGCAAGCTGCTGCAGCACTTCTGCAGACGAGGCTGGCGCGACGCCCTGCGTCCCTCCGCCCGCTTCGACACCTGGTGGTACTGGACCAACTACCTCGATCCCGGCTTCGAGGGGATCAACCCGCTCGTGCACTTCCTGCTGCTGGGACAGGCAGCCGGTTTCCGGGCACGACCCGACCCGCACGCCGCACGACCTCCAGCCGCGGCCCCGCCGTCGGCCACCCCTCGCCGCGTCTGCCTCTTCGCCGGCTACGACGCGCAGGGACTGGTCGACGACTACGTCGTGGAGTACGTCCGCGAGCTCAGTCGCTTCGCCGACGTCTACTACCTGTGTGACGGCTTCCTCGAGCCGGACGAGATGGCCAAGCTGCAACCCCTCACCAAGGGCGCGTGGGCGGTGCGGCACGCCGCCTACGACTTCGGTTCCTGGTCCATGCTCGCGCGCACCCTCGTGGGCTGGGACGTCCTCGAGCAGTACGACGAGCTGCTCCTCGTCAACGACAGCTGCTACCTGCTCCGCCCGCTGGACGACGTGTTCGCGACGATGTCCGAGCGCGACTGCGACTGGTGGGGGCTCCAGGCCACCAAGGGCCTCGCGGCCACGGCGGCGGCCCCGAGCAACAGCTTCACCGAGCCCATCCCGATCGACGAGGTGCGCGATCGCCTGCTGCCGACCTACGACGACGACGAGATCTACGACTTCCACGTCGGCTCCTACTTCCTCGCCTACCGACGAGCCGTCACCTCCGACCACCACTTCCGCAGGCTGCTGGACTCCGTGCACCGCCAGCGGTCGAAGTTCTCGATCATCGCGAAGTACGAGGTGGGCCTGACCAGGTTCCTCACCGGCAAGGGCTACCGGCTCGACACCTACGTGGACGCGCTCTACCCCGATCAGCCGATCTTCACCGAGTGGTACTTCGAGCTCCTCGAGCAGGGCTTCCCGCTGCTGAAGAAGTTCCTGCTCTACCGCAACACCTACGACGTCCCGGGGCTCGTCCGCTGGAAGGAGCGAGTGCTCGCACACGTGCCGACTGCGCCCGTGGACATGTTCGAGCGGCACCTGCTCCGCGCGGTGCCCGCCGACGAGCTCGAGCGCAGCTTCGCCATCGAACGCGACGCGCAGGGCCGGGTCGTGGTGCCCGATCGATTCGACGACAAGGACTTTCGCGCGCTCGACGAGCGCACCGACACACGTGCTGACTGGTGGGCCTTCGTGGTCTCGGTGAGGGACCACCGGCTCCCCGACAACAGCCGCGCAGTCTTCGAGCAGGTGCGCCAGGACCCCTCCCTCACCAAGGTCGTCCTCACGCGGGGTCGGAAGCTGCAGCTCGACGGCGTCAACGTCCAGGAGCTCTCGCTGAACAGCCCCGCCGGCGCTGAGGCGCTCGCGCGATGCGGCACGGTCCTCGTCGACGAACGTCCGCGGGTGAGCCTTCCCAGGAAGCCGCTCGACCTTGCCCAGCACCACATCGTCGTCGTCCGTGGGGGCCTGACCATCAGTCGGGTCGGCAGCGCGTCCCGCTACCGGGCCCTCGAGTCGCGGCCGGGCCGAAAGACCGTCGCGTCGGCCGTGCTGACCACCTCCGACGTCGACCAGGTCACGATGCTGGCCGTGCACGGGACCACGGACTACCCGCACTGCCGCCGCGTGGGCCTCCCGGCGCTCGACTTCCTGCTGGCCGACCACGCCGCCCTCCCGCAGGACCTCCAGGAGGCCGAGCAGCGCGTGCGCCGCGCGGTGGGCGACCGACGGCTGGTCCTGTTCGCCCCCGAGGAGCTGCACCCCTGGAACCCGCCGTACCGCTTCGACGAGCGCGAGCAGGGCTGGCTGCAGGAGTGGGCAGATCGCCACGACGCGGTGCTCGGCCTGTGGGAGCGCGTGCCCGGCTACCGCGGGAGCCTCGGCGAGGCCGTGCTCCACCTCTCCCCGTTCGAGCACCCGAGCCTCCCCGTCGTCATGCGCGTCGCCGACGCGCTCGTCACGGACTTCGCCGGGGCAGGCCTGGAGTTCCTGGCCACCGGGCGACCCGTCGTCTCCTTCGTCCACGACCTCGACGCGGTGTCGGGCCACCTCTTCTACGACGTGACCCAGGTGATGCCCGGTCCGTGCTGTCGCGACTTCGCCCAGCTGCAGGTGGCGCTGGACGGCCTCTTCGAGGCACCCGACGCCGGCGCCCAGCGTCGCTACGAGCGGTCGCGACGCCTGTTCCACGACTACCTGGATGCCGGCAGCGCGGCCCGGGCCGTCGCGGTGATCCGCTCGCTTCGTCCCGCGGTCCGCGGGGTCGTGCCGACATGACGCACGCGCGTGCTGACCTCTCGGCCGAGCGAGTTCCTGCTCGGGTGGCACACCCTGGTGGCTGCCTGGCGCGAGCGCGGCGGCGCCGCGTCGAGCGACGCCACCGCGCTGCTCCACGAGGCCCTCGAGCGCGGCCTTCCCCCCGGGTCGTCCGCCGTCCACGTCGACCCTGCCGACGCCGTCGAGTGCGAGATCGAGCTGGTCAGGCTCAGCGGCGCCATGGACGAGGCCGGCTACCTCGAGGCCAACCCCGGCGCTGCGAGGGCGGGCCTCGACGCGGCGGAGCACTTCTGCCGGCGCGCGCGGGTCCGGCTGTTCAACCCCAGCCTCGACTTCGACGTCTGGTGGTACGTCGGCCAGTACCTCGACCCTGCCGACGACCGCATCAATCCCCTGGTCCACCACCTGCTCGTCGGACGAGCTCTGGGGCTGCCGACGATGCCGCCCCACCCGGACCTGCCACCACCCCCGGCCCTCCCGGCCGACCGACCGGTGCGGCGCGCCGTCCTGGTCGCGGGGTACGACGTGGACGGCCTGGTCGACGACTACGTGGTCGCCTACCTCACCGACCTGGCCAGGTTCGCCGACGTCTTCTACCTCTTCGACGGCGAGCTGGCCGCCGACCAGCTCCGCCGCCTGGACGACGCGACCGTCGACAGCTGGGCCTTCCGCCACGGCGAGTACGACTTCGGCTCGTGGTCGCGCCTGGCCCGCGACCTCGTCGGGTGGGACCGGTTGCAGGAGTACGACGAGGTGGTGCTCGCCAACGACAGCGTCTACCCGGTGCGCCCGCTCGATGACGTCTTCGCCACGATGCAGGCGCGCTCCTGCGACTGGTGGGGGATGCAGCTGACCTCGCGTCGGCTCTACGGCAGCACCGACGACCGCACGCCCGTGCCGATCGCGACCGTGCGGGAGCAGATGCCACGAGGGGTGTGGCACTACGACCTCTACCCGCACGTCGGGAGCTACTTCCTGGCCTTCCGTGGGCGGGTCCTGCGTGATGCCGGCTTCCGGAGGCACCTCGACCGGGTCACCGGCCAGGCCGAGAAGAACATGATCATCTACAAGTACGAGACCGGCACCACGTTCTACCTCACCGGCGCGGGCTACACCTTCGACACCTACGTCGCCGACCTGCACCCCTACCACCCGGTCTACAGCCCCACGGCCTTCGACCTCCTCGCCGAGGGCTACCCGTTCGTCAAGCGGGCGCACCTCGTCGACAACCCCTACGACACCCCCGACCTCGTGCGCTGGAAGGAGCGCGTGCTCGAGCACGTCCCGGACGCGCCGGTCGAGATGCTCGAGCGCAACCTGGTGCGCGTCGCCGCTGACGACAAGCTGCAGCGGAGCTTCGCGATCGTCACCGGCCCGGACGGCAAGGTGGTCCACGACAACCCGCTGAAGGCACCGGGTGTGCAGCGCCTCGACGCGCGCACGCCCACCTTCGACCACTGGTGGGCCTTCCCGGTCTGCGCCTACGACCACACCTTCGCCGGCAACGAGCGAGCGGTCTTCGAGGTCGTGCGGGAGGACCCCTCGATCAAGAAGGTCGTGCTGACCCGTTCTCGCCGGGTCGAGGTCGACGGGGCCAACGTCGAGGTGGTCCCCCTGATGAGTCGCCGGGGGCAGGAGCTCGCTGCCCGGTGCGGCCAGGTGTTCGTCAAGCACTCACCGCTGATCAACGTGCCGTATCCCCTCTCGCCCGACGAGCACAACTTCGTCAACCTCTGGCACGGCATCCCGCTGAAGCGCTTCGGCTGGGCGGCGGTGACGAGCGAGGCGCAGCAGGAGGTGCTGCGCAAGCACCACGGCGCCGCCCGCGCGGTGATCACGTCCTCGCGCATCGACTCCCTGGCGATGTCGGCCGCCTTCTTCCCCCTCGAGCTCCAGGACATGTGGGTCACCGGCCTCCCCCGCAACGACTTCATCGTCTGCCCGACCACGCGCCTGCCCGACGACCTGCACCACCAGCAGCTGCGGCTGGAGGAGGAGCTCGCCGGGCGCCGGTTGCTGATGTTCCTGCCGACCTTCAAGGACGGCCAGGCCGACTCCTACTACCGGTTCACCCCCGACGAGGTGGAGTGGCTGCGCGCGTGGTGCGAGCGGCACCACGCCGTCATCGGCGTGCGCGAGCACATGGCCGACCAGGCCGGCACCTACTCCCGGGCGCTCGCCCCCCTCGACCCCATCGACCTGTCCTCCCGCCGCTACCCCGACCTCGAGGTCCTCTACCGCGCGGCCGACGCACTGATGAGCGACTACTCCAGCTGCCTGGTCGACTTCATGCTCACCGGCCGACCCGTGCTCAGCTTCGCCTACGACCTCGACCGCTACTCCTCGGAGGAGCGCGGCCTCTTCTACGAGCTCGACGAGGTGCTCCCCGGGCCGGTGTGCCAGACCTTCGAGGAGCTCACCGAGGCTCTCGACCGCGTCTTCGAGCCGCTGACGTCAGAGCAGCGCGAGGACTACGAGTGGCGACGGTCGATCTTCTTCGACCACGTGGACGACGGGGCCTCGTGGCGAGTCGTGGCCCGCGTGAAGGAGCTCTACCTCCGCGACGTGTGAGGCTCCCGGGCCAGCGGGCCGTCGGCTGCCTCGATCGTCGGCATCGACTCCACCCCGCGCTTCAGCGCGCGGCCCACGCGCGGGTCGAGCGGCGTCTCCTCACCGCGGTAGGGGTAGGCGGCGTAGACGATCACGAGGGCAGCCAGCGCGAGCGCGACCACCAGCACGAGAACGACGGTTCCCATGGAGGGCTCCTTCGTCGGGGAAGAACGGGTGCCTCTCCACCATACGGATCGGTCCCTGAACCCCAGCCCAGGGGGGCGGACCGCCCCGACGAATGCCCCTCGTCAGGTGCGGCCGACGTGGCACCGCAAGGGGCCGTGCGCCTCGAGGGGCGCCCGCACCGCGCGCTGGAGGGTGCGGTTGGCCCGCGCGTCCTCGGCGGGGACGCACGCGAGCGAGACGCCGAGTCGGTGCAGGGCTCCCCGGGCCTGGGGCACGGTCACGTAGCGACCCGAGACGAGGCTGTAGAGCACGAGCCTGTCCCTCAGGTCAGCCGGGGTGGTGGCGAGGGTGGGCAGGTAGTACTCGCGTGGCACGACCGCGGTCCGCCGAGTGGTGCTGACGGCGAGCACACCCATGGCCGGCTCCGGCAGCAGCCAGGTGCCGGGCGGGCTCCGCACCCCCTCGACAGCCCGGAGGTCACGCAGCCCGGCCTGGTCCACCTTCCACTGGAACGGACCCGTCCCCGAGTACGGCGTCGGCAACCAGACCGCCGAGCCGTGCAGCACCGCGAGGACGACCAGCCCACCGAGGAGGAGCTCGGCTGTGGGCCACGAGGCGGCTGCCGGCCAGCGCCGCAGGGGCAACGCAGGGAACTGCACCGAGGCGAGCATCCCGACGAGGACGGCCGTCGGGATCACGAAGATCATCCGCCATGCCACTGGTCCTCCACCGGTGACGGCGTTGACCAGGTCGAAGAAGCCCGGTAGCAGGGTCACGAGGCCGGCGAGGCTGGCACAACAGGCCAGCACGCGGGCGGGCCCCCGCATCGACCACGTGCCCAGCACGACGGCGAGGACGGAGAGCACCGTCAGCCACCCGCTGCCGAACATGTAGACGAACACGGTCGTCGCCGGCAGCGCCTGCGGGGGGATGCCGGTCGGGACACCTGGACCCAGGGCGGTCGCGATCCCGGCCAGCAACGGCGCCAGCACGAAGCAAGCGGCGCCGAGCGCCGTCACCCGGGAGCGCAGGAGCACCGCGGCCAGGAGCGCGGCCGACGCCATGATCGGAGCGACCAGGGCGGCACTGCTGGTCAGGCCCACGAAGTCGATCCCCAGGACGAGCAGGAGGAGCACGTCGGCGCTTTGTGGGCGCGCCAACAACCTGGTCAGGTAGTGCCAGGCGAGCGGGACCACGATGGTGATCGCGGGCACCTTGCCCTCCCACAAGGTGAGCACGTTGTAGTGCCCGACACGCCCACACCAAAGGTCACGACACCGAAGAGCGCGGGCAGCCACCACAAACTCGTGATGGGCCGCAGGTTGTCAGCAGCGTTCGTGGACATCATCTGCGTGCCTCCGAGCGGAAACGACAGGGTTCCCGTGGTTCGCTCCGCTCGCGCTGATTCCTGCCTGTCGACGGATCCGTTAACAACGAAAGCCCCGCGACCGCGGGGCTTTCGAGAGTGTGTTGCCACCCGAGGCTGACGGGCATACTCGTGACGCCGCTGCTCTCTCGAGGCTGCGGTGCTAGGACCGCGCCCGTTCGGCGGCGATCCGGGCCAGCAGGTCCCGCAGCTGTGCGGCTTCTGCGTCGCTGAGCCCGCCAAGCAGCTGTCGCTCGGCGGCGTCGCTCGCGCGTGTCGCACGTGCGAGCGTCGCTTCGCCGGCCTTCGTGAGCTCGACGACGTTGCGGCGGCGGTCGCCTGCGTCGGGCCGACGCGCGACCAGGCCCTTGTCCTCGAGTCCGTCGACCAGCGCCACCATCGTCGTGCGGTCGACCCCAAGGCGACGGGCGGCCTGCTGCTGGGACCCGGGTTCCCGTGCGTCGAGGAAGAGGAGCACCGCCAGCTCCCGAGCGCTGATGCCCGCCGGCGCGAGGTGCTGCTGGTGGAGCTCCTCGAGCTCCAGCGCGGCACGCTTGAGCAGGTACGTGAGCCGCCGACTCAGTTGCGGCCCGAGGTCGTCGGCGTTGGGCATCCCGGCAATGTTAGTGGTAGTCTGATCGTCACTACTACTGACGATCATCAGAAAGGACGATCAGTGACGACTCTGCTTCTCACCGGTGCGACCGGACTCGTCGGCTCGCGGCTGCTGCCGCGTCTGGCCGAATCCGGATTCGATTGCCGCGCGCTCGTCCGCGCAGACGCCGACCTCCCAGCCGGGACGACCGGGGTGCGTGGCGACCTCGGCGACCCAGGTTCGCTCCAGCGAGCCGTGGAGGGCGTCGATGCCATCGTGCATCTCGCGGCGCTCTTCCGCACGGACGACGAGGAGGCCATCTGGCGCGCGAACCTCGACGGTACCCGCAACCTGATCGACGCGGCCAAGGCCTCTGCGCCCGATGCCCGTGTCGTGATGACCAGCACCGGCAACGTCTATGACGCCGATGCGTCGCACCCCGGTCGCGAGGACGACCCGGCGACGCCGACTGCCGCCTATCCGGCGAGCAAGCTCGCCGCCGAAGCGCTCCTCCGCGGGAGCGGGCTGACCTGGTCGATCCTGCGACTGCCGTTCGTCTACGGCGACGGCGACGGTCACCTCGAGTCCATGCCGGCGCTGGCCCCGCGGTTTGGCCTCCACCCGGCGCACTCCTTCTCGGTCATGCACCACCGCGACGTTGCCACCGCCATGCGCCTCGCGCTGACCGGGGCGATGGACAACCGCGTGGTCAACCTGACCGACGACGCGCCGCTGACCGTGTACGAGATGACCCAGCTCGCCGGCGACCCGATCGAAGAGTCCGCGGAGCCCTTGACGAACCCGTGGTCGGGTCGCATGGACGGGACGCTGTGTCGCGAGCTGGGCTTCGTGCCGACGGTGCCGACGGTCCACGCGGCGGCTCGGGACGGGATCCTCTAGTTCACATCGGGGCCGGTAGGCCCGCCGCCGTGTGGGCGAGCTGACGCCACGCGTGGGCTCTGCCTGCTGATCCACTAGCGCGTGTGTGAAGACGGCGGCGCGTGCACCGAGGGGTTGCCGCGCCGCCGCGAGAGTGCGCCGAGGAGGACTCGAACCTCCACCCGCTAAGTGTGGACCAGGCGCTCAACCTTGTCACCCGGGGTCGGTCGCGCCGCGCTGGGTGTCAGCCGGCCGGCACCTTGTCGAGGAACCCCAGCACGGTCTGCAGACGGCCGTTGCCATCGGTGACGGCCACGTCGAAACCGGCGATCGGGGCCTCGGCGTCTGCCGGGCCGAGCTCCCAGGAGAAGCGGCCCTGGTCGTGGTGGGAGTCGACCGGGCCGGCCAGGCGGAAGCTGAAGCCGGGGAAGTGGTCCTGGACGGCCGCGATCGCCGCGTCGATGGCGTCGCGGCCGTTCGCCTCAACGAGCGGGTCGACGTAGCGGGCGTCGTCGGTCCAGAGTTGCTCGAGCATCGCGCGGCGCTCCGCGGAGTCGGTCTCGTTCCAGCTGTCGATGTAGCGCTCTGCCAGTTGTGTGAAGTCGCTCATGCCGCGCATCGTGCGCTACTGACGGCGGCGCGTCGATTACGTACGGGGTAATCGCCGGGCTCACACCGGGCTCGCGCCGCCCGCCCGTCTCCGACCAACGCGTCGCGGTTGGAGAACGACGAAAGCCCCGCGACGCGGGGCTTTCGAGAGTGCGCCGAAGAGGACTCGAACCTCCACCCGGTTATCCCGGACCAGGCCCTCAACCTTGTCGGGGCGGGCTCGACCGCTTCGCGAGGCGGGCGAGCCCGAAGGTCCCGACGCCTTCGACCTCGCGCTCAGTGATGCCGTCGGTGTAGAGGACGACGCGCGGGGCGCGTTCGAGGCGCACCGCGCTGCCGTGAACAGCTCGGCCGGATCAGCGCTGACCCAGGCAGTCCAGATCGAGCTGGTAAGACCCGATGGCCTCTCGCGCCTCGTTCGTCGACGTCGCGGTGCTCGACACCTAGGCACGCCGGATCGTGATGGCCCGCGTGATCGTGGTCCTGGAGCCGCCCGCCGGCGTCACTTCGATCACGATCCGGGCGTTCGTGCGCTTTCTCCTGAAGGACTTGCGGTACTTCTTGGAGACCTTCAGCCTCGCGCGGAACGGGCCGGCGGCGTGCGCCCTGCTGACGTACGTCGCGACCGTCTTCGTGCGGTGGTGACGCGTCGGGATCTTCAACGCGAGGTGGACGTCGCTCCGGGCGCCGAGGGTGAAGGAGACGGCGATGCCGGACTTCGCGGCGGCGGACAGCTTCATCCTCGCGGGCGTCTTCAGGCGCGAGAGCTTCGCGGAACCGGATGAGCCGCCCGAGCCGCCGGAGCCGCTCGAGCCACCCGAGCCGCTCGACGGGGCGCGTGCCACGAGGACCGTCTCGTGGGCGGTGAGGTTCTGCGTCGACGGCGAGGAGGTCGTCTTGAGCTGCGTGGGAAAGCTGAAGTCGTAGACGGCAGGCGCTGAGGCGACGACCGGCAGCGCGACAAGGATGCCGCTCGCCCCCCGAGAGGTCCCAGAGCGCTGGGGTCACGCCGTCGACATCGCGAGGCGCGACCGAGGTGGTCCCGCCGAACAGCGCTGGGAAGACCCGATTCGGACATTCGCCGGTGGCCGGATCCGGGACGAGGGCCGGGGCGTCGGCGCTGAACTGGTAGCAGAGGATCGGGTGGGTGGCGTCGATGGCCGTCGCGACATTGGCCGGGAGCCCGATGTCCCCCCACGCCGCGTTCAGCGAGCACTCGGTGTCCGTGCCCGCGTACCGCGCGCCCACGTAGAAGACCTGTCCTGGAACCGGCGGATTGGCGTTGTCGTAGAGCACGCCGCCATCGACGATCGCTTGAACGATCTTCACCGGCGCCACGCAGCTGTCGATGTTGGGCAGCACTGGGACGCCGAACTGCCACTCAGGCGCGGCAGCTGCGCTGGGTGCGGTGGCCGCCAGAACGGCGCCGGCGACCGCGAGGCAGGCCATCCAGCAACGCACGGCGCGCCCGCGAGTAACGCTCGGCCCGTAGCTGAAATCTGAGTCCATGACGCGTGAGGTTGCCGCGTCGCCCACGCGCCCGCATCTCGGTCGCGGCCACAGTCTTTCAGCCGGGAAGTTGCTGTTCCAGCGCGTCGGGCAAGGCTCGCCGCCCCGTTATCCCAAGCTTGGCGTACGTACTCGTGAGGTGGATCTCGACGGTCCGCAAGGTCACGAACAACCCCTGCGCGATTGCCCGGTTGGTCATCCCGTCGGCGGCCATGCGGGCCACTCGCAGCTCACTCGGGGTCAGGGCGTCGCGTCCATGGAGTGCGTCGCGCCGAGGGCGCGCACCGATGACGCGCAATTCGTTGCGCGCGCGCTCGGCCACGGCGATGCCACCCACGTGGTGTGCCGCGTCGAGCCCCTCCAGCAGCAGCGTGCGGGCCTGGGTCCGCGATCCGATCCGGCGGACGAGCGCACCGAGCTCGGTCAGGCTGCGGGCGAGCTCCAGCGGCGCATCAGCCTCGCGGAGCGCGGTGACCGCCGCCTGCAGCTCGGGTTCACCGTTCCGACCAGCTACAACCCCGGCCGCGTGCAGCGCCACCCCCAGGGTTCGAGGGCCGCCCCAGACACGGGCGCGGCGCACCTCCTCGTCGGTCAGCGCGGTGGCTTCCTCGTGCTGTCCGTCGGCCGCCAAGGCGAGCGCAAGCTGCGATCGCCACGGCATCATCGCCGGGTTCTCGAATCCCCAGGCAGCGGTGAGCTGAGCGTTGAGACGCAGATCCGCGATCGCGCGATCGGTCTCGCCCAAGGCGGCGAGGACACGCGCCCGATGGTGCAGCAACACGTTTGCCGGCCAGGCCTTGGGCAGGGCACCGTCCAGGCCGCGGGCCACGAGCAGATCCCGGGCAGCCTCCGCTTCGTTGCGCTCCACCAGAGACAACAGCAGGCTCGAGAGTGCGACGATCGCGATCCAGCTCGCCCCCTCCGCGGCCAGCGCGTGATCGGCGAAGGACGCCGCTTCGCTGACCAGGCCACGCTGAGCGGCAGCGAGTGCGGCGGCGGTGGCTACGGTGGCAGAGCTCAGCATCCATCCGTTGCGCTGTCCGATCGTCTGCGCCTGGGCGATCGCGGCGTCAGCCTCGGCGTAGTGCTCGGCGAACACCAGCACGATCGTGAGCTCCGTCATCAGGCTGGCATTCGCGGGCGCCGCGACCAGTTCAGCGTCACCCAGCGCGCGCCGGGCGTAGGCCACTGCGGCCTCACGATCAGTGCCGGCGGCGGAGATCTCGACCGCAAGCGCAGCTGAGATACGGGCGTCCACCGGCTGGGGACCTCGGCTCGCGAGCTCGGTGAGGCGTTCGGTCGTCCTCTGGCGCAGCCGCTGCGTCTCCAGGCCGAAGCGCGCAGCGGTCCACGTGGCGACCGCGACGTCGGGACTGCGGTGGTCCTCGCCGGCCAGCAGCTCGACTGCCTCGAGGAAGGAGCCCGACAGCGTGAGGGCATGGGCGAGGGCGAGCGTCGCGGTCTGGCGCGCGTCATCGGTCGTCGCGAGCTCCCGCGCGGCGCGCAGCTCCTCGTGACCCCCACCGGGATCCGTCGCCGACAGCAGCTTGCCCAGTTCCAGTAGGAGCGCCGCGCGCTCGCCGGCTTTGGGTGGCTCGCGCAGGGCGCGCCGTAAGTGCCCCTCGGCGATGGCCGTTGCGCCGTCGGCACGGGCAGCGGCCAGGCGGAGCGTGGCGACGACCCATGGGTCACCCGCCGGCGTGGCTCGATCCAGATGCGCCGCGACGCTCATCACGTCGGCGCCGTCCTCCGCCAGCTGCTGGGCCGCCGCGCGCTCCAGCTGGCCTCGCTCCGGCTCGCTGAGGTCCGCGAGCACCGCAGCACGCACGAGCGGATGCCGGAAGCCGAGCGCGCTGCCGTCCGTCAACACATCGGCCCGGATCAGGGCGGTCGCGGCCATGGTGGCGGCGGGAGCGTCCAGCTGAGCCAGGAGCGAGGCTCGTCGTACATCGCTCAGCGGCCCCAGGACCGCGGCGGCCCGAGCCAGCTCAAGCGAGCCCGGCGGCGACCGCTCGAGCCGTCGCACCACGTCCCGCACGACAACCTCGGGCGTCAGCTCCCGCACGTCGTCCGCAGCGGCGCGCTCCGGCTCGGCAGCCAGTCGGATCGCAAGCTGCTGCAGAAGGAACGGGTTGCCGCCGGCCAGCTCGTGGCAGCTCGCGCACAGCGCATCAGACGCCGTCGCGACCGCGCGTCGCACGATGATGGAGCTCGCGGCCGCGCTGAAGGACGCAGGCTGGAGGACCTGGGAGATCGGCGACGTGACGATCGCGGCCAGCAGATCGTCTACGCCGGTCGGGGGCCCGGGTGAGCGGAGCGTGGCCACGAGGACAAGCGGCAACCCTTCGGCACGCGCCAGCAGATAGCCCAGGTAGCGCAGTGACGGCTCGTCACACCACTGGAGGTCGTCGATGATCAGCGCGATCGGCCCGCGCTCGGCCAGCGTCGCCGTCAGCCAGTAGAGCCCGTAGATACAGCTGAACGAAGCCTGGGCATCGTCGAGCATCGGCGCCGGCCCCAGGCCGAAGAGCGGTCCGGCGAGCGCCGCAGCACCTTCAACCGACACGGCTCCCGCGCGAACGGCCGGGGTCAGGAGATCGCGCGCCGAGCCCCACGTGAACGCTTGCTCGAACTCCCCACCGCGGGCTTCCATCACGAACATGCCGGCCTCGGCGGCGCGTCGGCGCGCGGCTGTCAGCAGGGCCGTCTTCCCAATGCCGGCAGCCCCTTGGATGACGAGCGCACGGGCATCACCACCGACGGAGGCGGCGATGGTCTCGCCGATCTGCGTCAGCTGCTCAGCACGTTCAAGCAGCCCGTCGGCAGGCTCGCTCATCGGCCACTCCATAGCCAGTTTTCTGTCGTGAAACGCTCGACGTCAGCGACGTTAGCTTTCCACGCCTCTGAGCGCACTGCGTCGATCACGTGCCTCGTGGACGCTGCGGCGTGTTCGACCGCGTGGTGCTGTTGCTGCCGCGACAGCGCCCGTCGAAACCTACCGCCGAGCGGGTCGGCTGCCGGCGGTGACGCCGGCAGCGGTGACCTCCTGACTCATGGCTGTGCAGACTCAGCGAGCCGTCCGGGGTGCGGCCGAGGCCTCGAAGCCAGGAGGACGTCCTGGCGATATGGACTCGCACTACAACGACGAAAGCCCCGCATACGCGGGGCTTTCGAGAGTGCGCCGAAGAGGACTCGAACCTCCACCCGCGCGCCGAGGAGACGCTCATTCCAGCTGACGGCCTCGCACCGTCCGAGGGCGCGCGACCGATCCCGACGCTGCTAGGAGCGCAACCGGATCGGGGGTGGCGACGCGCCACGCCGGGCGCCGGCCGCGACCGCGGAGTCGTGCTTGCTCTCGGCCTGCTCGGCTGGGGCGCCGAACCGCAGCAGCCGCCCGCCGCAGGCGATCGCGCAGACGCAGAACCACGCCGAGCCCAGTGCGAGTCCGGCGATCACGTCGCTGAGCCAGTGCACGTCGAGCAGCACGCGCGTCGCGGCGACGCTCACCGCTGCTGCGGCGCATGCGCCGGCGATGAGCGTCCGCGCGCGCCGGCTGCGCCCGCGGCTCGCCAGCAGCGCCGTGGCGGCGAAGAACGCGGCCGACCAGGACGAATGGCCGCTCGGGAACGACGGCCCGAGCGTCTCCGCGATCGGGTTGAGCGTCGGCCGGGCACGGTCGGCCAGTCCCTTGACCGTCGTCGTGATCAGCCCGTTGCCGGCCACGACCAGCGCCATGAAGGGGAGCACCCAGCGGCTGCGCGTGCGGATCGTTTCCGCGATCGCGACCAGCGCCGCGAGCGCGATCACGACGGTCGGCTCGCCGACGTGGGTGACCGCGGTGAGCACGTCGGTGGTGAAGCCGGAGGCGTTGCGGGCGCCCCACTCGGCGACGCCGCTGTCGATCCGCACCACCTCGGTGCTGCCGCGCACCAGGTAGGCGAGCACGGCCACCACCAGCCCGCCGAGCACGATCACCGCGAACGCCAGGGTCAGCGCCAGACCTGTCGCCGCCTGCGGGTCCAGGCGCCGCGCCCAGCGTGAACGCGCCACCGTCGCCTCGGTCCTCGGCGCGCCGGCACGGCCGGCCCAGTGCCAGGCGATCGCACCGGTGGTGAGCCCGGCGAGCATTGCCACGATGACTAGTGCGATGAGCGTCATGGGTATAGGCCGTGCGGGGAAGGCGTTCATGGCCCCCGGGGTGAGCATTACCCGGGAGATCGGAGGGGGAAGCGATGCCAGCGCACGGGCGCGCGACGACGAATGGCCGGACACGGGACGACGGCGTCGTCCCCATCTTGGAGGCGCGTCCGGGAGGGCCGGCACAGCGGTTCGCGGGATCCATGGAGGGCAGGCATCCAGCTGTGGTGTTCTTCGCCGCTGTGCTCGCGGGCTTCGTGGTTCTCGCGGGCCTGGCGATCCTGCTCGGGCTGTTGGTCACCGACGTGCTCGTCCACACGGGCGGCATCGGCCGTGCGGACGAGAGCGCGGTCGTGTCGATCGTGCGCGACCGCACCGGCGTCCTCACCGATGTCTCGTCGGTCGGCTCCATGGTGGGTGGCGCGCCGGTGCTGCCGATCCTGGTCGGTCTGATCGGGATCGTCTGCGCGATCAAGCGCAAGTGGCGGATCGCCGCGTTCGCCGTGTTTGTGCTCGTGGTCGAGTCCGCGACCTACCGTACGGCTTCGCTTGTGGTGCCGCGTGACCGGCCGCACGTCGCGCGGCTGGAGAACCTTCCGGCCGACGCGAGCTACCCGTCCGGCCACACCGCCGCGTCGATCGCCGTCTACTGCGGCTTCGTGCTGTTGCTCACCTCGGCTTTCCCGAAGGCCCGTTGGCGCGTCGCGGCCTGGGTGGTCGCGCTGCTGCTTCCGGTGTTCGTCGCCGCCTCGCGCATGTACCGCGGCATGCACCACCCGCTCGACCTCGGTGCGGGTGCGCTGATCGGCATCGGCGCGGTCCTGGTGCTGCTGTTCGCGTGCCGCGCCGCCGGCGTCGCCGCGCGCCCGCAGGCCCCGGCCCGGACCGGCGCCCGATCTTCCTCGCGCCAACCCCAGCCGGTGTCATGAAGGTCGCGGTCGTCGCACACGCGGCGAAGACGCTCGGCGACGGTTTGCCGGCGCTGCGACGCGCACTCGCCCGGGCGGGCGTCGAGGAGCCGCTCTGGTATGAGGTGCCCAAGGCCAAGAAGGCGCCGGGACAGGTCGAGCGGGCGCTCGACGCCGGCGCCGATCTCGTCTTCGCCTGGGGCGGCGACGGGACGGTGCGCCGCTGCCTGAGCGTGCTCGCCGGCACGAAGATCCCGCTCGCCGTGCTGCCGGCCGGGACGGCGAACTTGTTCGCCACCAATCTGGGCATTCCGTCCGAGCTCGAGCGAGCGGTCCAGATCGGGCTGCACGGGCGAACGCGCAAGATCGACGTCGGGCGCTTCAAGCAGGAGCGCTTCGCCGTCATGGCCGGCGCCGGCTTCGACGCGGAGATGATCCGCGACGCCGATGACCTCAAGGAGAGCGTCGGGCGCGTCGCGTACATCCTCAGCGGCTCGCGCCACCTGCGCCTGTCCGGCTTCGACGCGCAGATCAAGGTGGACGGGGCGGACTGGTACGAGGGGCGCGCCACCTGCGTGCTGCTCGGCAACCTGGGCGACATCTTCGGCGGCGTCGAGGTGTTCCCCGACGCGCGACCGGACGACGGGATGCTCGAGCTCGGCGTCTGCACGGCCGAGGGCATCGCCCAATGGACGCGGACGCTCGCCCGCACCGCGGTGAGTGAGCCCGGCAAGTCGCCGTTCATCCGCGTCACGAAGGCGCGCAAGGTCAAGGTCGAGCTCGATCGCAAGGTGCGCTACGAGCTCGACGGCGGCGACCGCAGCAAGGTGCGGGACTTCAAGGTGAAGGTGGAGGAGGGCGCGCTGCGCGTCCGCGTGCCCCGACAAGAACCCGAGGAGTGATGACCATGGGCCATCCGAACACGAGTGCCGCGCAGGCCCCCCTGCGCGAGGCCAAGTCGACCGGCGATGCGATCGCGCACGCGCGCTGGTTCGAGTGGCTCGCCCGCGCCGGCCTCGTCGCCCGTGGCGCGATCTACGGGATCATCGGCGTCCTCGCCCTCGAGATGGCGTTCGGCACAGGTGGCAAGACGACCAACCAGAAGGGCGCGCTGGCCGAGATCGCGCAGCAGCCCGGCGGGAAGATCCTGCTCATCCTCATGGCGATCGGCCTCTTCGGCTACGCCTTCTGGCGCCTGCTGCGCGCGGCCGTCGGCCATGGGCCGGAGGAGACCGACGACGGCAAGGAGCGGCTCAAGGGCCTCGTCAGCGGGATCGCGTACGCGTCGCTGTTCGCCACCTGCCTCGCGATCCTGTTCGGCTCGAGCGGCAGCGGCGGCTCGGGCAGCCCGGACAAGGCGACCGGCGGCGTGCTCGGATGGCCCGGCGGCCAGTTCATCGTCGGGATCGCCGGGCTCGTTCTGATCGGCGTCGGCCTGTACCAGGGCTACGAGGGCGTAAAGAAGAAGTTCCTCGAGAAGTCCAAGACCGGGGAGATGAGCGAGAAGACCGAGAAGGCGTTCACCGCGCTGGGGATCGCCGGCCACCTCGCGCGCATGGTCGTCTTCGCGCTGATCGGCTATTTCCTCCTGAAGGCCGCGATCGACTTCGACCCCAAGAAGGCGGTCAGCGTCGACGGCGCGCTCGCCGCGGTGGCCAAGGCGTCTTACGGCCAGGTCCTGCTCGGCATCGTGGCGGCGGGCATGATCGCCTTCGGGGCCTACTCGGTCGCTGACGCCCGCTATCGGCGCGTCTGACCCGGCCGAGCTCCGGCACCTCCTCTCGCCTCACACGGGGAAGCAGCAGCAGTATCGACGGTCGAGCCGGTCGCTTCCGCTGTCGGGCGCAATCGAGTCAGAGCAGCAGGGTGGAAGAGACAACTCGGCGGCGACCTTGAGGCCGCGCGTGTTGCCACGAACGTGCGCCTCGATTTCCGCCGAAGACGCCGAAAGCCCCGCATACGCGGGGCTTTCGAAGATGCGCCGAAGAGGACTCGAACCTCCACCCGGTTATCCCGGACCAGGCCCTCAACCTGGCGCGTCTACCAATTCCGCCATCGGCGCGAGAGCGACCGCGAGTATAGACCGGCCCCGCGGCTCGGCCGGGTCCCGCGCATGCCCGTTGATGCGCCGCGGCGCTAACGCGCGGCACGGCGTCGCTCGTACATGCGACGCATCTTCTCGCGGCTCCCGCACGCGCTCATGGAGCACCAGCGCCGGCGGCCGCTGGTGTTGAGGAACAGCCAGCCGCAATGGCGACCGGGGCAGCGCGTCACCCGTGCGAGCTGCGGTTCGTCGTCGAGCAGGCGGAGGGCGTCGAGCGCGACGGCGAAGCGGACCGCGGCGGGCTCCTCGGCGGGCCAGGCGAGGCGCCAGGCGCCGTCGTGTGGTGCGAGCCGGCCTGCCCGGGTCGCGGCCGCCACCGAGCGCTGCAGGCGCGACAGGTCGTCGTCCGCGACGGTCTCGCCCGCCGCGATGGCGGAGAACAGTCGGTGCAGCGCGTCGCGCAGAGCGCGGGTCTCGCGCAGCTCCCGCGCGTCCGCGGTCGCGCCGGCCGGCAGGCCGAGGCGCGCCGCCCACCGCTGCAGCTCGCCCGGGGAGGCGAGGACGTCGGTGCGGTCGGGGGCGACGTGCTCGCCGGCCTCGTCCCAGTCGATGCTGTTGGCGAAGTCGAGGCAGAGCGCGCCGCCGAAGAGCTGGATGTCCTCGGGGGTTGCGTCGCGCGTCATGTCCTTACCTCTTGAATAATACATATGGTAAGACATTGAGATGGAGGCGAACCGAGATCTCTGGGCGGGGGTGCGTGCCGCGCTGCCCGTCGTGCTTCCGACGCTGGCGCTCGGCGTCTCGTTCGGGGTGCTGGCTCGCCCGGTGATGGGCGCCGTCGGGCCGATCGTCATGTCGGTGCTCGTGTTCTCGGGCGGCGCGCAGTTCGCGGCCCTGAGCGTGCTGCAGGCGGGCGGCACCGCTGCCGCGGCGATCTCCGCCGGGCTGCTGATGAACGCCCGCTGGCTCCCGATGGGCTTCGCGCTCGCCCCGTCGCTTTCGGGCAGCGTCGCGCGGCGTGGCGCGCAGGCGCAGGCGATCGTCGACGCCTCGTTCGTGCTCGCGAACCGCGGCGACGGGACGTTCGACCGCGGCCGGCTGATCGGCGCGACGCTGGCTCAGACGAGCGCGTGGGTCGCCGGCACGGCCATCGGCGTGCTGGCCAGCGGCACCGTGCCCGACCCGGACGCGTTCGGCCTCGACGCGATCTTCCCCGCCTTCTACCTCACGCTGCTGCTCGGCGAGGTGGACGGAGGCCGGGTCTACGCGACCGTGGCGGTGGCCGCGGCGATCACGCTCGCGCTCATGCCCGTCGCGCCACCGGGCGTGCCGGTGATCGCCGCCGCGGCGGCGGCGCTGTTGGGGTTGCGCCGATGACCGTCGTCTGGCCGATCACGGCTGCACTCTTTCTCGGCACCGTCGCGCTGAAGGCCGCGGGGCCGCTCACGCTCGGTCGCCGGCGCCCGCCGGAGCGCGCGCTGGCGGTGATCAGCCTGGTCGCGCCGGCGATCCTCACCGGGCTCGTGGTCTACGAGACGTTGAACGCGACGCCGTCGGGCATCGCGCTCGATGCCCGCGCGGCAGGCCTCGTCGTCGCGCTGGCAGCGGCGTTGGCGAAGCTGCCGATGATCGTCGTCGTCATCCTCGCCGCGGCCACGGCGTCAGGCGCTCGGCTGCTGGGCTAGCGAGACTCAGCCGGTGTTGCGCATGCCCGCGGCGATGCCGTTGATGGCCAGGAAGCTCGCTCGCGCCAGCTCCTCGCCGTCGCCGTCGCCCGCTGCCCGCGAGCGGCGCAGGAGCTCGACCTGGAGCAGCGAGATCGGGTCGACCAGCGGGTTGCGGCGGTCGATCGAGGCGCGCAGGAGCCGCTCGCGCTCCAAAAGCCGGCCCTGGCCGGTGACCGCCAGCAGCAGCCGGCAGGTCAGGTCGAACTCGGCCTCGATCCGGCCCCAGATCCGTGACCGCACGGCGCGGTCCTCGACCAGCTCCGCGTAGCGCCGGCCGACGGCCAGGTCCGCCTTCGCGCACGCCATCTCGGCGTTCGAGAGCAGGGCCGAGAAGAACGGCCAGTCGCGCTCCATCTCCTGGACGAGCTCGAGCCCGTGCTCGTCGACCGCCGCCTCCAGCGCGCTGCCGAGCCCGTACCACGCGGGCAGCACGATCCGGGCCTGGGTCCAGGAGAACACCCACGGGATCGCGCGGAAGTCGGCGATGTCCTGCGTCGCCTTGCGCCGCGCCGGGCGCGAGCCCAGCTGCAGGCGGGAGATCTCGCCGACCGGCGTGGCAGCGTGGAAGAACGCCTGGAGGCCCGGGTCGCCGTAGACCAGCGACCGGTACTCCGCCGCGGATCGCCTCGCCATCTCGGTCATGAGCGCGCTCCAGCGGGGGAGCCGGGAGGAGTCGGGCGCCGGCTCGAGCGTCGAGACCAGTACCGCGCTGCCGGTCAGCTCGAGCTCGCGGTGGGCGATCTCCGGCAGGGAGAACTTCGCGGACAGGACCTCGCCCTGCTCGGTCATCTTCATCCGGCCCGCGACGGTCCCTGGCGGCTGGGCGTGGATCGCGCGGTTGGCCGGCCCGCCGCCGCGCCCCAGCGCTCCGCCGCGGCCGTGGAAGAACACCCAGCGCACGCCGAAGCGCTCGAGCTCCTCGGCCAGCGCGACCTGCGCGCGGTAGGTCGCCCAGCCCGACGCCACGTACCCCGCGTCCTTGTTGGAGTCGGAGTAGCCGATCATCACTTCCTGCTCGTCTCCGACGGCGCGCAGGGCGGCGCGGTAGACGGGCAGCTCCAACAGCGTCCGCATCGTCGCGACCGCGTCCGACAACGACTCCTCGGCCTCGAACAGCGGCACGATCCGCAACATCGCACCCTCGCCGCCGGCCGACGCGAGCCCGCTCTCCTTCATCAGCAGCAGCACTTCCAGAAGGTGCGCAGGGTCCTCGGTGCCCGACACCACGTAGGACTGCACCGCGCCCGCGTGGCGCCCGCGCAGCTGCGAGCCGAGCATCCGGAACGTCCCGATGACCTCCTGTGTCGCGGCGGAGAACGCGCCGAGGTCCGACGGGATCAGCGGCCGCCGCTCGGCGATCTCGCGCGCGAGCAGGGCGCAGCGCTCCGCCGAGCCCAGCGACGCGTACGCCTCGTGCACCCCCAGCGCCGACAACACCTCCGCGAGCGCATCGCCGTGCCGCGTCGCGTGCTCGCGCACGTCGAGCCGCGCGAAGTGGAAGCCGAACACCTCGACCTGCCGGATCGTGTCGTGGAGCTGCGTGGCGGCGACGAACTCCGCGCCCGCGTCGCGCAGCAGCCGCTGCGCGAGCCGGAGGTCGGCGAGCAGCTCGGCCGGCGCGCCGTAGCCGCCGCCGTCGCCGGAACGCGTCGCGCGCACGCGCTCCGCCACCAGCGAGAAGTAGCGCCGGAACGGCTCTTCCGGGTTGCGCGCCAGCCCCCGCGCGGCCTCCTCCGGGAACAGCTCGCCCAGCGCCGCGAGCGCGTCGCCCAGCTCCTCGCCGACGCCCACCAGCCGCTCCGACAGCGACACGCGCTGGGCCAGCACCTCGATCCGCGCCTCCAGCAGGTGGAGGCAGGCAACACGCATCATCTCCAGCGCGGACGCGGTCACCTCGGCCGTGACATTCGGGTTCCCGTCGCGGTCGCCGCCCATCCACGACCCGAAGGTGATCACCGGCGGCACCGTGATCCCTTCGCCGGGATAGCACGCCTCGACCGCCGCCTCGAGCTCGCGGTAGAGCTCCGGCACCACGCGGTGCAGCGTCGAGGCGAAGTAGACGAGCCCGCCGTGGACCTCGTCGGCGGGCGTGGGGGAGGCGGCGCGAACCTCGTCGGAGCCCCACAGCTCCTGGATCGTGCCGGCGATCGCGCGGCGGGCCTCGGCCTCGTCGTCGGGCACCGGCGGCCGCTCGTCCAGATCCCGCAGGCGCGCGAAGATGCGCGCGAGCTTCTCGACCGTCGTCCGGCGCCGCGCCTCGGTCGGGTGCGCGGTCATGACGAGCCGGAGCTCGGCGCCCTCGAGCATCTCGCGCAGCTCGGCTGCCGACACGCCCCGCTCGGCGAGGTGGGTCACCGCGGCGCGCAGGGAGCCGGCGCGGGGCGCGTCGCCGAGCCCGCGCTCGCGCCGGCGCAGCCGCCGCACGCGCTCGTTGTCCTCGGCCAGGTTCATGAGCTGGAACCAGCGCGACAGCGATCGCATCAGCAGCTGGGCGTCCTCGAGCGAGAGCGCCGTGACGAGCTCCTCGAGCTCGCGCGCGGCGGCGAGGTCGCCCGCGCGGCCGCGCTTGCCCAGCGCCGCGGCGCGCTCGTGCAGCGCGACGGCCTGCTCGCCCTCGCTGGCGGCGAGCACGGCGGTGAACAGCTCGCGCAGGAGCGCCTGGTCGTCCACGAACGTCCGCCCGCCGAGGTAGCTGAGCGGCGCGGGAGCAGCTTGCGTCGACACGCCCTGGAGAGTAGGCGCCGCGCGCCCGCATGCACTGGCCCGCGGGCGAGAATGTGAGGCGCTTAATTGGCCCGGTCACAATGAATGGCGTGACACCGCTCGCTCCTGGTGACGTCTTCGGTGATTTCCGCATCGAATCGGTCGCGGGGCGCGGCGGCATGGGCGTCGTCTACCGGGCGGTCCAGCTCGACCTCGGGCGCCCGGTCGCGCTGAAGCTGATCGCCTCCGACCGCGCCGCGGACCCGGCCTTCCGCGAGCGTTTCCAGCGCGAGTCGCGGCTGGCCGCGCTGATCGACCATCCGAACGTCGTGCCGGTGCACGGGGCGGGGGAGGAGGACGGCCAGCTCTACCTCGTCATGCGCTACGTGCCGGGCACCGACCTGCACCGGCTGCTCAAGCACGAGGGGCCGCTGCCGCCGGAGCGCGCGGCGGCGATCGTGGCGCAGGTGGCGTCGGCGCTCGACGCCGCGCACGCGGCCGGGCTCGTGCACCGCGACGTCAAGCCCGCCAACGTCCTGATCGCGGGCGACCACGCCTACCTGGGCGACTTCGGCCTCACGCGCATGCTGAGCTCGGAGGAGCAGCTGACCGAGACCGGCCAGTGGCTCGGCACCACCGACTTCTCCTCACCCGAGCAGCTGCAGGGCGAGCGGGTCGACGCGCGCGCGGACATCTACTCGCTCGGTTGCGTGCTGCACGCGGCGCTGATGGGCGATCCGCCGTTCCCGCGCTCGACCATCCCCGCGACCCTGCTCGCGCACATCAACGACCCGCCGCCGCGCCCGTCGGAGCGCGGCGCGCCGCAGGGCTTCGACCGCGTGATGGCCCGCGCGCTGGCGAAGGATCCGGCGGACCGCTACCCGTCGGCCGGCGATCTCGGACGCGCGGCCCTGGCGGCGGCGCAAGGCGAGTCGGTGACGGAGGCCGAGCGCAGCGTCGCGATCGGCCCCGCCGCGCCCTCCACCAACGGCCACGTCGCGCCGCCGACCGCGCTGACCGTCGCCGAGCCGACCGCATTGACGCGCGCCCAGACCCGCGTGCGGCGCGAGGACGAGACGACCGTGCTCCCGCCGCGGCGCCGCCGTCGCCGGGCGTTCGCCGGGCTGGTCCTCGGGATCGCCGCCGCCGGCACCGCCGTCGCGCTGATCGGCAACCCCAGCGCCGGCGACGGCGCCGACCGCGCCCGCGCGCCGCTGTCCGAGGACGAGGTGCGCGACGTCGCCCAGGACTTCGCGCAGGCCTACCAGGACGAGGACGGGACGGCGCTGCGGCGGCTGCTCACGCCGAGCGTCACGCGCGTGCTGCCGAGCGGGATCGCGCGCGGGCGCGCGCGCGTGGTGCGCGAATACGAGTCGCAGTTCCGCGCGCAGGAGACCGAGGGCTACTCGCTCGACGACCTGGCGATCCAAGGCGGCCGCGCGGGCCGGGCGAGCGGCAGCTACACGGTCGACCGCAAGAACAAGCAGGCGATCGAGGGCCGGATCGTGCTCGGCATGGTCCGCGACCGCGGGCAGCCGCGGATCGGGCTGATCGCGGTCACGCCGAACCGCTGACTCAGCAGGACCGCGCGACCAGCAGCTTGACCGTCGCGCCGCGCCGGACCTGCTTGCCGGGGGCGGGCGACTGGTCGCAGACGTGGATGCCGCGCGGGACGAGCGGGTCGAGGAAGCCGCCGCCGCGTTCGGCGGAGACCTTCAGGTCGCGCGCCTCGGCCTGCTTGGTCGCGTCGTCGAGCGAGAGGGCGACCAGCTCGGGCACGGCGACGCGCTCGTCGCGCGTGACCCGGAACGCGGTCAGCGCGGTGGCGCGGCCGCGGGCCGTGGCGGCGACGTCGATCACGTTGGGGCCCTGGGCGAGGTTGACCGTGCTGGTGAAGCTGTTGCCGCTGACCTGGGCGAGATGGCCCTGGACCTTGACCCGTGCGCCGGGCGGGCTGACCGTGCCGCTGACCTGCGCGGTGGAACTCTGGACGATGGCGGTGTCCGAGGGCGCGGACACGCTCAGCCGCACCGGCTTCTGCGGCTTGGGCGGGGGCGTGTCGGCGCCGCATCCCGCAATGAGGATGCCGGCGATGAGGAGGAGGAGTCCGAGCCGCATCGTCGCATCCAGGCTACCGCCCGCCTTGAGTCCGTCCCCGGGGATCGCTACTGTGTCGAACACATGTTCGTACGACTGATCAGCAACTGACCGAGGGAGGCCGCGCGATGGACATCGGCAAGGACCTCACGAAGCGCCAGCAAGAGATCTTCGACTTCATCAAGAAGTACTCGGCCAAG
>CAVWML010000027.1:0-10915 GCA_963756045.1 uncultured Actinomycetota bacterium | reverse complement strand
CGGCTCAGGCCGTACGCCGGCACCGAGATCGACGACCTCGTCCATCCGGTCGAGGCCGATGGTGCCGTGGGTGATCCACACCAGGGCGCGGTGACCGCGGAGAGTCAGCAGGTCGTCGGCGAGCGACTGGGCGGTGCCGGCGTCGAGGTGGGCGGTCGGCTCGTCCAGGACGAGCACGGGCTGGTCGGCCAGCAGCAGCCGGGCGAGTCCGAGACGGGCACGCTCGCCGCCGGAGACGGAGGCCGCGCCGTCACCGATGCGGGTCGCCAGACCCTGGGGGAGCGCATCGAGCCAGGGACCGAGGTGGGCCTTTCGTAGCGCGCGGTCGACTTCGCTGTCGTCGGCGTCCGGCCGGGCGAGCCGGACGTTCTCGGCAACGCTGGAGGCGAACAGGTAGGGGTCGTCGTCGAGCAGCCCGACCACCCGTCGTACGTCGTCGGCCCGGTAGGTGTCGACCTCGACACCGTCGAGCTCGAGGTGTCCGGCGGTGGGGACGAGGAAGCGCACCAGCAGCGCGGCGAGGGTGCTCTTGCCGCACCCCGACGGACCGACCACGCCCACGGCTCGACCGGGCCCGAGCTCGAGAGACGCGTGCTCGAGGGCCGGCCGCTCGTCCCAGGAGGCGGCGACGTCGCGGACCGACATCCGTTCGCCGGTCGGGCGCCGGAGCCGGAGTGAGCGGGTCGGTGACGGCCGGGGTGAGCCGGGCCAGCGACTCGATCCGGGCGGTCGCTGCTGCGCGTGGCGACGCGGAGGCGGCCGGCGTCCGCGACGGGCGCCACCACCTCGGCCAGTGCCAGCGGCACCAGCACGAGCAGGGCGGCGACCGCAGGCGTGAGAGTGCTGGGCAGCAGCAGGGCAGTCGCGACGACTCCTGCGCCACCGGCGAGGAGCGGCCAGGCGCGGGCCGCGGCCAGCCATCGCGCGCCCGAGCCTGAGGCCGCGGCCTGCGCCCGGCCAGCACGGTCCACGCGGTCGAGGGCCTCGCCGTCGGCCTGCCACTGGACCAGGGAGCCCGCGTCGTCGAGGACGGACAGCACCTGCCGCGAGGTCTCGGCCCGTGCCTGCGTCGCCGCACCCTCGCTGCGTGAGGCGCCGGCGTGCGCCGTCGCCCAGGCCAGGGCTCCGGCGACGAGCGAGACCGCGACGACGAGCACGGCAGCAGCGGGGAGGAACAGGGTCAGGACCAGCCCGGTCAGCGCGGTGGTGCCGAGCCAGACCAGGACGGGCAGGCGCACGCGCAGCTGCTCGTCGAGGTAGGAGTCGACGTCGTCGACCAGCGAGGCGAGCAGGTCGCCCCGGCGTCGACCGAGACGCCCGGGCACGAGGGGGACGACGAGGTCGAAGACGCGTGCCCGACGCTCGGCGAGCAGGCGGAGAGCGACGTCGTGGGAGACCAGCCGTTCGGCGTACCGGAGGACAGGCCGCGCCAGTCCGAAGGTGCGGACGCCGACGATCGCCACCATCAGCAGCAGCACGGGCGGGTGCTCGGAGGCCCGCGTGATCAGCCAGCCGGCCGTGGCGGTGAGCGCGACTCCGGCGGACGCGGCCAGCACCCCGAGCGCCGTCGCGCCCGCGAACCGGAGGCCCACCCGCGTCGGGGCGACGGGCTCGTCGAAAGCCGGCGCGTGTCCGTGGGCGGACACCTTCCCCGCCACCGCGACCGGCTGCTCGACCTCCGGCGCGGGCAGGCCGATGACGTGGTCGGCCTGCGCCAGCAGGGCCGGGCTGTGCGCGACCGCGAGGACGCACCGGTCGCGCGCGAGGTCGCGGACGACCTCGAGCAGCACCTGCTCGGTCTCGGCGTCCAGGTGTGCGGTCGGCTCGTCCAGCACCACGTAGGGACGGTGGGACACGACCACCCGTGCCAGCGCGAGCCGGGCGCGCTGCCCGGCGGAGAGGCCGCCGCCGTCCTCGCCGAGCTCGGTGGCGGGTGAGACGTCGCCCAGCCCGCAGGCCGCCAGGGCCATCCGCACCTCGTCGAGCGAGGCGCTCGGCCGGCCGACCCGGACGTTGTCGAGGACGGTGCCGTCGAACAGCCACGGACGTTGCGGGACGTAGGCGACGCGGGTCCGCCAGGCGTCGAGGTCGAGGTCGTCGAGCTCGGTGCCGCCCACCTCGATGCTGCCGGCGTAGCGGCAGGTCGCCGAGCAGCGCGGCGAGCAGCGTGCTCTTGCCACAGCCCGAGGGTCCGGCCACGACGGTCAGTCCGCGCGCGGGGATCGTGGCGTCGAGCGCTCGCGACGGCGGGCTCGGTGCGACCGGGCCAGGTCACCGTCAGGTGTCGCAGCTCCAGGGATGCGGGGGTGGTCGGCCGGCTGGACGCCGCCGTGTCGCCGTGTCGGGCCCGTGGTCAACGCGTGCACCGCCTCGAAGGTGGCGGTTCCCTCGGCGGCGGCGTGGAACTCCGCGCCGACACGGCGCAGCGGCCAGTACGCCTCCGGCGCCAGCAGCAGCACGGTCAGTGCGGTCTGCAGGTCGAGCCCGCCGGCGTTCAGCCGCAGGCCGGTGAGCACGGCGACCAGGGCCACCGAGATCGTCGCGACCAGCTCGAGGGCCGCGGAGGACGCGAACGCGAGCCGCAGCACCTCCTGGTTGGCCCGGCGGTAGCGATCGGTGATCGCGCGGATGCGCGGCGCCTGCGCGGTCGCCCGGCGGAAGGCGACCAGCGTCGGCAGCCCGCGTACGACGTCGACGAAGTGGCCGGCGAGCTGGGTCAGCGCCGCCCACTGCTGGTCGGCGCGTTCGCGGGTCGTCACGCCGATGAGTACGGCGAAGACGGGCACCAGCGGCAGCGTGAGTACGACGACCAGGGCGCTGAGCCAGTCCTCGCTCGACGATCGCCAGCACGGTGAGCACGGGCAGCACGACCGCGACGACCAGGGCCGGCAGGTAGCGGGTGAGGTAGGGCTCGATCGCCGCGACTCCCCGGGTGGCGAGCACGGCCAGCTCGCCGCTGCGGTGCTGGGAGAGGTCGGTCGACTCGAGATCCAGCGCCTGCCGTACGACGGTCCGGCGCAGCGTCGTACCGACCTGACCAGCGGCCTTCGCGGCAGCCGCCTCGACCACCCAACCCACCGCCGCGCGCAGCACCGTCACGACGAGCAGGACGACCGCCGGCTGCTGCCACGACGTACCGCCGACCACCCGGGTGACGAGCGCCGCCACCGCGAAGGCCTGGGCCACCACGAGCGCGCCGACCAGGCACTGCCCGGCCACGACCACGACCAGCGACGCGCGCGCCGGCCGCAGGTGGGGCAGCACCCGGGGGTCGAGCGGCCTCACGCCGGCTCCTCCGCGAGGGTGGCCGTCGGGATGTGGTGCACCGCGATGCGCTTGCGGAACACCCAGTAGGACCAGGCCTGGTAGCCGACCACCAGCGGCGTGAAGATCGCCGCCACCCAGGTCATGATCGTGAGCGTGTAGTGCGTGGCCGCCGCGCTCGTCGTCGTCAGGGAGTACGCCGCGTCGGTGGTCGACGGCATCACGTCGGGGAACAGCGCGATGAACAGCCCCGCCACCGCGAGCGCGATCGTGGCGAAGGTCCCGACGAATGCCCAACCCTCGCGGGCCTTCCAGGCGGCGAACAGCGAGCCGACGAGGGCGAGCGCGGCCAGCACGAACACGATCGCCGACGCGGCATCGCCGCGCAGCCCCTGGGCCCACGCGAGGAACACGACCGCCGCGACCGCTGCCGCGACGCCGGCGCGCACGGCCAGGCGTCCTGGCGCGGTAGCGGATCTCGCCGTCGGTCTTCAGGGCCAGGAACATCGCGCCGTGCGTGAGGAACAGCAGCAGCGTGACCACGCCACCGAGCAGCCCGAACGGGTTGAGCAGGGTGAACAGGTTGCCGGTGAAGGTCTTCGAGGCGTCGATCGGCACGCCGCGCACGATGTTGGCGAAGGCCACGCCCCACAGGAACGCGGGCACGAACGAGCCGACGATGATCGCCCGGTCCCACCACGCCTGCCAGGCGGCGTCGGGTCGCTTGTGGCGGTACTCGAAGGCGAGGCCGCGCACGATCAGGGCGAGCAGGATCAGCAGCAGCGGCAGGTAGAAGCCGCTGAACAAGGTCGCGTACCACTCCGGGAACGCCGCGAAGGTGGCGCCGCCGGCCACGAGCACCCAGACCTCGTTGCCGTCCCAGACCGGGCCGATCGTGTTGATCATGACGCGGCGCTCGGTGTCGTTGCGGGCGAGCACCGGCAGCAGCATGCCGACGCCGAAGTCGAAGCCCTCGAGGGCGAAGTAGCCGATCCACAGCACGGCGATCAGCGCGAACCAGACGGTGGTCAGTTCCATGTCCGTTCTCCCTGTCCTAGTAGGCGAAGGCCAGCGGGGCGTCGTCGTCCTCGCGCCCGCGGATGGTCGGATCGGGTGGTTCGACGTACTCCTCCGCGCCGGCCTTGATGGTGCGCAGCAGCAGGCCGACCTCGATGACGGCGAGGAGGCCGTACAGCGCGGTCAGGGCGATCACCGAGATCAGCGCCTCGGCCACGCTGACTCCCGGGGAGACCGCGTTGTCGGTGGTCATCAGCCCGAAGACGACCCACGGCTGGCGACCCATCTCGGTGAAGATCCAGCCGAAGGAGTTGCCGGCCAGGGCCCCGAGCGGCAGCGCGACGAGCAGCACGCGGTACCAGCGCGAGTCCGGGGCGCGACGCCGGCGGGTCAGCCAGAGCACGAGGGCGGCGCCCGCCGCGGCGCCCATGCCCAGGCCGATCATCAGCCGGAAGGACCAGTAGGTGACCGGGATGATCGGCACGTAGCCGTTGGGGGAGTAGTACGTCGCTCCCGGGTCCTGGCCGTACGTCTGCTCGTACTGCTTCCGCAGGTCGTTGATGCCCTCGATCTCGCCGTTGGTCGAGCCGGTGCCGAGGAAGGAGAGCAGGCACGGGATCGTGATCGAGAACTCCTCCTTGCTCCCGTCGAGGCTGCCGATCGTGAACACGGAGAACGGCGCGCAGCTCTTGTCGGTGTTGTAGAGCGCCTCGGCGGCCGCCATCTTCATCGGCTGGACCTCGGTCATCACCTTGCCCTGGAAGTCGCCCGACACGGCGACGCCGAGACCGGCCACCAGTGCGACGACGGCCCCGGCGCGCAACGCCTTGCGGTACATCTCGCGGTCGGCCTCGTGCTTCCTCGAGACGTGCAGCCAGCCGGCGACGGCGGTCATGAACAGCGCGCCGGTGAGGTAGGACGCCAGCACCACGTGCGGGAAGGTCACCAGCTGCACCTTGTTGAACATCACCGCCGCGAAGTCGGTGAGCTCGGCGCGGCCGCTGTCGGGGTTGAACTTGTAGCCGACCGGGTGCTGCATCCAGGAGTTCGCGGCGAGGATGAAGTACGCCGACAGCAGCGTGCCGACGTGCACGATCCACATGCAGGCGGCGTGCATCCGGCGGGGCAGCTTGTCCCAGCCGAAGATCCACAGCCCGAGGAACGTCGACTCGAGGAAGAACGCCAGCAGTCCCTCGACGGCGAGGGGTGCGCCGAAGACGTCGCCGACGAAGCGCGAGTACGCCGACCAGTTCATGCCGAACTGGAACTCCTGCACGATCCCGGTCACCACGCCGATCGCGAAGTTGATCAGCATCAGCTTGCCGAAGAACTTGGTGAGCCGGAGCCACGAAGGGTTCTTCGTGCGCAGCCAGGCCGTCTCCATCCCGGCGACCAACGCCGTCAGGCCGATCGTCAGCGGCACGAAGAGGAAGTGGTAGACGGTGATGATCCCGAACTGCCACCGGGCGATGTCGACGAGATCCATGGGGGGCCTCCAGTCACGGCACGCTACGTCGTCTCGAAGTAACTACTACGGAGCGTAGTACGTTGGATCCCGTAGGTACAATCGTGGCGTGCCCCACTCCCGCAACGGCTCCACGAAGCCACGCCTCGGCGAGCTCGAGCGCGCGGTGATGGACCGGCTCTGGGCCGCCCCCGAGGGCGAGGCCCGCACCGTCCGCGAGGTGCACGCCGAGCTGGCCGCCGACCGCGACATCGCCTACACGACCGTGATGACGGTGATGGACCGGCTGGCCCGCAAGGAGCTGGTCCACCAGGAGCGCGACGGGCGCGCCTACCGCTACCGCGCTCGCGCGTCCCGGGCGTCGCTGACGGCGGAGCTGATGCGCGAGACCCTCGACGACTTCTCCGAGAAGGAACGCTCGACCGCCCTGGTGGCCTTCGTCGAGGACGCCAGCCGCGAGGACCTCGCCGCCCTCCGGCGAGCGCTGGCCGCGCTCGACGACGCCTGACCGGCATGACCCCACTCGTGCTGGGCCTGCTGGCCCTGCTCCTCGCCGGACCCGTCCCTGCCCTGATGGCGCGGGTGCCCGTGCTGCGTCGTACGCCCCGGGCGGCGATGGTGCTGTGGCAGAGCGTCGCCCTCGCCGCGGTGCTGGCCGCGCTCGGCGCCGGACTCTCCCTGACCACCAGCAACGCGCTCGGCGGGGATCACGGCGCCTGGGCGTGGGTGGTCGCGGCCGTGGCACTGGCCCTGACCGTGCTGGTGCTGGGCCGGCTGCTGCTCAGCGGTCACCGCATCGGCACCGACCTCCGCGCCCTGCGACGACGGCACCGCGACCAGGTCGACCTGCTGGGCAGCATCGATGCCGCCGGGGTGCGCGTCCTCGAGCACGAGGTCCCGTTGGCGTACTGCCTCCCAGGGCGTGCGTACGTCGCGGGTCGTCGTCTCGGCGGGCGCGCTCGGCCTGCTCACCAGCGACGAGGTCGACGCCGTACTGGCCCACGAGCGAGCTCACCTGCGCGCGCGCCACGACCTGGTCCTCGAGGCGTTCGACGTCCTGCACCGGGCGTTCCCGCGCTGGGTGTCCAGCCGCGCCGCCCTGTTCGAGGTGCGCCTGCTCGTCGAGGTCCTGGCCGACGCGGCCGCCACCCGCGCGACCGGCCGCCGACCACTCGGCCGCGCCCTCGTCGCCCTCGCCGAGGCCCGCCCACCCGCCCTCGACCGCGGCGTCGCCCTGGCCGCCTCCGGCGCGACCAGCGACCTGCTGCTGCGCGTCGAGCTGCTCCGCGAGTCCGGCCCCCACCGGCTCCAGTCCGCACTGCTGCTCGCGCTGGCCGTCCTCGTCCTCGTGCTGCCGACCGCGTTCGTGGTGGCGCCGTGGCTCACCGGGTTGGTCTGAGAGCCGGACTATCCGGCACCGGCGCCGACCCGTTCCCGCTGTACGACGAACCGCCTGACCGAGACGTTGCGCCAGGCCACCCACCCCACCCCGGCGACGCACATCAGTCCGCCCACGGACAGGGCCACCTCCGGGGAGGTCCAGCCGGCGACGAGTCCGGCGCGGACGTTGCCGAGGTCGGGACCGGAGACGCCGACGATGCCCTCGACCGAGCTGATCCGTCCGCGGAAGCTGTCGGGCGTGGCCAGCTGGGTGATCGTCCCGCGGGAGATCACCGAGACGGTGTCGGCGGCACCGGCCACTGCCAGGGCGAGCAGGGTCGGGCCGAGGGCGTCGACGACCCCGAAGACCGCCAGGGCCAGACCCCACAGAGCGGCGGCGCCGAGCATCACCCGGCCGGGGCGCAGCGACTGCGTGAAGGAGCCCGAGAACATCGAGGCGAGCACGCCGCCGACGGCGACCGCGGTGAGGAACAGTCCCAGCGTGCGCGGTGAGCCGCCGAAGCGTTCGTCGTTGACCATCGGGAACAGTGCGATCGGCATCGCGAGCACGGTCGCGAACAGGTCGGTCGCGAAGGCGCCGCGCAGCACCGGGGAGCCCATCAGGAAGCGGAGGCCGGCGACGATGCGGCGTACGGCGGTCGTGTCGTGGTCGTCGCCGGGTTCGGGCTGCAGTGACGGCAGTCGGAAGACGGCGTACATCGAGGCGAGGAAGGTCGCCGCGTCGACGGCGTAGCAGACCTGGAGACCCCACGCCGCCGTGACCAACCCGGCGATCGAGGGCCCGAGCAGCATCGCGGCCTGGAAGCTGACGTGGGTCAGGGCGAGACCAGCCGGGACCTGGTCGGGTGGCAGCAACCGCGGCACGAACGTACGACGGGCCGGCGATCCGAGCGCCCCGAACGAGGTCTGCACGGCCACCAGCACCAGCACCAGCCACACCGAGCCGACGCCGGCGACGGCTTGCCCGGCGAGCGCTGCCACCGCGAGCAGCTGTCCCACGGCGGTCAGCAGCACCAGCCGGCGACGGTCCACCCGATCGGCGAGCGCACCGCCGAACGGCGACAGCACCACCATCGGCACGGCGTGCGCAAGGCCGATGCACCCCGTCCAGACCGGGCTGTGGGTCAGCTCCCAGACCTGGAGCATCACCGCGAACACGGTGAGCTGGCCGCCGAGCTGCGACAGGCTGGTGCCCCACCACAACCGGCGGAACTGTGGCGAGTGGCGCAGCGGGCGCACGTCCATCAGGGCTCCGCGCATCACGAGTCCCTCCATGTGCGCGCGCAGCCGCTCGCTGAACCCACGTCGCTCGAGGGCGGCCTCGAGGTCGCGGACCACCTGGCTCATCGGGTACGGCGTCTCGGACTCCAGCTCCTCGAGCACCGCCTCGGTCGCTGCCCACTCGGCCTCGCCGAGCGCGACGATGCGCTGTGCCTCGGCGGTCAGCTCGACCAGACGGGCCCGACCGTCGGCGGGGTCGGCGACGCTCTCGGCCAGTCCGGCCCGGCGCATCTCGGTGACCGTCTGGCTCATCGCGGAGTGGGTCACGTCGCACTCGGCGGCGAGCGCCTTGATGCTCATCGGGCCGAGCCGGGAGAGCCGCACCAGCGGCATCGTGAACCGTGACCGGAAGCCCGGGATCCCCGCGTCGACGTACACCTGGGTGATGTCCGCGTCGAGCCGGCGCAGCAGCTGCCAGAGCGGGCGCCAGCGGTTCTGCTCGGTGGGGTCGGCGGAGGGCACCGGCAAACTGTAACAGTGCTTATACAAATTCGGGAAGGCCGTGAGGAAGCCCACGACGGGCGCCTCGGCGGAATGCCAGCCAGGAGCGCCCCGTTGGAGCAGGTGATCCGACTTTCCCCAATCTGTGAGGTTTTCACCTGATGTCACGCGCTTTCGCCCCGGTCACGATCGGCTCCTGGAACCTGCCGCAGTCCTTCGTGATGGGCCCGCTCACCCGCAACCGCGCGGGTGCCGGCAACGCCCCGACGCAGCTCAACGCCACCTACTACGCCCAGCGGGCCGGTGCCGGGCTGATCGTCACCGAGGGCACCGCCCCGAGCGCGGTCGGCCAGGGGTACCTCAACGTCCCGGGCCTCTACACCGACGAGCAGGTCGCGGGCTGGCGCCTCGTGGCGGACGCCGTGCACGAGCAGGGCGGTCACATCGTCGCCCAGCTGATGCACGCGGGCCGGATCGCGCACTCCGACAACAAGGACGGCGCCGAGACGATCTCCGCCAGCGCCGTGCAGGCGCCCGGTGAGATGGTCACCGCGAACGGGCCCCAGACCCACGACGAGCCGCGCGCACTCGAGACCGAGGAGCTGGCCGGCGTCGTCGAGGACTTCGTCACCGCCGCCCGGAACGCCGTCGCCGCGGGTCTCGACGGGGTCGAGATCCACTCCGCCAACGGCTACCTGCTGCACCAGTTCCTCGACCCGACCATCAACCTGCGCGAGGACGCGCACGGTGGCTCGCCGGAGAACCGGGCCCGCTTCGTGGTCGAGGTCGTGACCGCGGTCGCCGAGGCGATCGGTGCGGAGAAGGTGGGCCTGCGGATCTCTCCCGGACACCAGTTCAACGGTGTCGGCGAAGAGGCCGGCGCGGACATGTCCGCGACGTACGCCGCCCTGGTGGACGCCGTGTCGCCGCTGGGCCTCGCCTACCTGAGCATCCTGGCCAGCCCGCTGGAGCCGTTGAAGGACCTCGTGGCGGACCTGCGGAGCCGCTTCGGCGGTCCGGTGCTGCTGAACGACGGGTTCGGCGACGTGACCAGCATCGACACCGTCGAGGAGCTGCTGGCGACCGGTCTGGCCGACGCAGTCGTGGTCGGTCGTCCGTTCCTGGCCAACCCCGACCTGGGTGCCCGCTGGGAGCAGGGCGCCGAGCTCAACGAGCCCGACGCCGCCACCTTCTACGGCGGCGGGGCCGAGGGCTACACCGACTACCCCACGCTCGAGGCCTCCTGACCGCTGCGCACAAACGGATAGTCCGATGCAGTCGGACCCTCCCCGAAGCAGGGGAAGGGTCCGTACGCATCGGACTATCCGTTTCTAGGTCGGGTCAGGCAGCAGCCTTGTCGAGTCGCCAGACGTTCTTCGAGGCCTTGGCCGGGGCGTGCGTCACGCGCTGGTAGCTCTTCCAGGAGTTCTGGTAGTTGCACACGCTGGGTGCGCCGTTGAAGGTCTTCTTCATCACCGAGAAGTTCGCGGTGTAGTGGTAGGCGTGCAGCCGGTACTTGTGCGCGGTGTCCGCCGGCACGTTGGCCGTGTAGCTCCACTGCTGGGTCCACGACTTCGAGCCTCCGACCGTGACGCCGAGGCTCGTCGAGGCCTTGGCGAAGATGACGCCGGCCTCGGCCGACACCGTCGCCGTGACGGACGCGCTGACCTGCATGGTCTTGGTCTGGCTGTAGGTGATGCTGCCGCCCTTGCGGAAGACCGCCCAGTCGCTGTGGACGTTGGTCGGGTAGTAGGTGAACGACTTGTTCGTGAACACGTAGATCACCTCGTTGCCGGGTGGGGCACACCGCGCGCTCGCGGGTGCGGCGGCCAACGCGGGTACGACGAGCGTGCTGACGAGCAGGGTGATGACAGCGGCGAACTTCTTCATGGTGCTCCCTCTGAGATAGGACTCGAGGGGGTCACCTCCCACGTGCACAGCGTCCCCCCGAGCGTGGTGGCACAGTTCTTCCACCGCGGGAGCCGGACCAAACCTGCGGCCCGAGCAATGGCGGGACGCCGCCGGGTCAGGCGATCCCGAGGCAGT
>CAVWML010000026.1:0-223224 GCA_963756045.1 uncultured Actinomycetota bacterium | reverse complement strand
GGAGCCGCACGCCGGCGAAGCTAGCGGCGGAGACAGGGCCAGTTCAGCCGGCGTTCCACCATCCAATCACCCCTCGATCCAGAAGAAGGACGGCGCCGAGCCACGCGCCGACCATGACCGGCACTGCCATCGTTTTGGAGCATATTATTTCCCTCCAGCCGGCATTCGATCGCCCAAACGACGCATAGCAAAATGCCGAGCTTCCACCAGTCCTTGTGAACAGCGATGTGCAGCTTCAACTCGTTCTCTATGCAGCGTAAGAGCACGCCGAAGCGGGGCCAAGTCCGACGTACCGGAGCAAGGTAGTGGGTACGCGCGCGCCGCGTCCACATCGCATTAGGTGCAGCCGCGCGAAAAAAAAGCCCCGCCGGAGCGAGCCTCGTGGTCCTCCCGGGACGGTTTTTGTAGCCTCGCGCCGTAGCCCACGGGGGCGCCGCGGTCCGATAGAGCCCCAGAATCCGATCATGCAGCCCGGCGAGATCGAGCTCGATGTAGCTTCGCCGCAAGAACTTCGCGACGCTCAGTCCCGCATCCTCTCTTCTCTCTCGACGGTGAGGCCCTGGGCGCAACGGGCGACGACGTTGGTCCACCAGATGCAAGTCGAGCACGGAAGTAATTTCTCTGATGGTGTCGGGGACGGGATTTGGGCCGGCGGGCGCGGTTGTGCGATCGAAGAGTGGGCGCCGTCCAACCGTTATCTCCGTGTGGACGGTCACAAGGGCCTGGCCGCGTGTCCGCTGCTGTCAGGCCCGCTCATCCTGCCAGATCACTGCTCCGGGTCAACTTTTTCGCGTTTATTCTCAATAACTTAGCGCAAGCATCGCTTGCGTTTTGCGCAAGCAACCGCATTCAATTCGCAAGCTGGTTCCCTCGATCTGAATAGCTGAAGTGGCTTAGCCATTTGCATGCGATGACGATGTCGAAAGGTTTGCTTGCGCGTCGGCGATCTGATTCCCTATTCGTTCGGTTGACCGTCGACCGGAATTGCCGGTCGATGTGGCGGTCGGACCATCGTCCTAATTTCGGACAATGGTCGCAGCCGGATCGCTGACTGAAATTCAGTCGGCGATCAGCCGGGGACCACGCGTGCGACTAGCGACTGAAATTCAGTCACCAAATCCCAGGAACAGGGAGCCCATGATGCCACGCAAGGCCCACAAGCTGCGCCCGTAACGGCCGCCGATGCCCGCCAAACGGCCAGAGTGGTGGTGCACGGTGCATATGGCCACGGCATCGATAGGCCCGAGCGCGTCGTCGACACGATCGACGCCATGCACAAGCGCCGGCAAATCGACGCACAGCAGAAGCTGGCGGCCGACACCTACCTGCGACGCATTTGAAACCGTCGGCGGCCGCGGTGGCGGCTCAATGGACTTCGACAGGGTACGGGCCGGCACGCCTGGCGCTCCACCGGCGCCGCCCATGTTCGTGGCCGCCGAGACGCTCCGCCAGGCCCGGGCGTGCTCGGCGAGCTCGACGGGCGCATCATCGAGCTCGTGGTCGGCATCGGGCACTCGATCGAGCATGCGGCCGCGCTGTGCTCGGCAAGGCCAAGCTATCGGACCGCGACCACGAATATGTGGGCAAGCGTTTGCGAGATGGTTGAGCGCCCTGGCGGCCCTGTGGCACCCGGTGTCGAGGCTCGCGGATCCGCGGGCACCTCGAGGCCGGCGCCAAGCCGGTCGCCGGCGCCGCCGGCACGCGGTCGGTAGACGGCCGCGTGGCCCATGCGCGCGACCACGGCGTGCGGTATTCCGAGCGCGTGGCGGCCGACGCAGCGACGCGCGTTTCCTAGATCGGTTGGGGGTTTAGAGAGGCTCCCGTCCTCTAGGCTGGGGGTGGGGGCTGTTCGAGCGGGAGCCTCGGGCGTTTTTCGAGCAGTAGAGCCCGAGTAGCTTACCGAAGAGCTAGTCGACGGCAATGCCAAGCGCCGCGACGTGCAGCCGCATCCTGGCAGTCTCGCAGCTGGGCGCCGGCGGCCCAATGCGCTTCTGATCGCGTCGGGGATTGGCATGGCCCGGGCTCTCGGGCCGCCCCGCTCGGGGGCTTCGGGCCATTGCCATCCCCAGCCTCACCGGGAGATGGCCTTCACGCGGCTTCCGTATCGCGCCGCCATGGGGGTATCGAAACGCCCCTTTGCGATGCCGTCGCCGGCCTCGCCGATGACGATATCGGTGACGCTGCGTATTCCCCGACTGCCGGCGTTGCGTCTTCACCTGACCGCCAGAGTAGTTGTGGATGTTGACCTGCTGGTTCGACGGGCCGCCGCCGCCCCAGCCGCCCTTGGGCGCGAGCTGAGCCATCTGCTTCGGCGTGAGCACTGACTTGTCGTGGCGCAGGATCGCCGGGAGCTCGCCTGGGCCTATGCCGCTGTGGAAGCGCGGCGCGCCGGCGAAGATGGATGCCGGCACCATGCGGAAGCCGCTCGGCTCGCCCATCGTGCCGCCGGAGTGATACAGGGGCGGCAGAATGTTGAGCGGACCGCCGCCGCCACCACCGGTGCCCGTCGGCAGGAAGCCGCCGAGCGTGCCCTGGAGCGCTTTGGCGAGGGGCGCGACGATCACATCTTGAGCAGCATCTCCTCAAGCGCGCGCACGACCGTCTGGGCGAAGGTTGTGGAACGCATCGCCGGCCTTTTCGAGCCCGTCGTGATGTCCGCCAGGCTGGTCGTCAGGCTGTTGAGCGATGACGTCGCCGTGCTGTCGAACAGGTTGCGGACGTTGCTGGAGTTCGAGCTCGAGCTTCTTCAGGCCCTCGAGCGGCGCGCGCGCGTCTCTGCGGCCGCGCTCATCTGCTCGAAGCTCTTCGCGAGGACCGTGTTGGCTGCGCATCTTGGTCGCGTCGCTCGGGTCGAGCAGCCCGCGATCGATAAGCGAGCTACGCTGGAGCGAGAGCGTGCGGCTAATGTCGGACGTGTCGGCGATGCCGGCCGAGCTCTTCGCCGAGGTGCGCGACGCGACTTCTTGCGCTCGACGAGTCGCACCAACGCGGCCTGCGACTCGGTGGAGATGCCTAAACCCTCGCGGTTAGCGTTGTTCAACTCCAACTGCTTCGCGCGCATCTTATCGGTGACGGTGGCGAGCTCGCCCAAAGCATTGATACGGGCAATCGTCTGTTGATCGCGCGCGGTCTGGCCGCCGCCGGCGATCTGGGCCACGAGATCCAGCTGCCGTTGCTTCTTGTCGGCCGCAATCTTCTGGCCGTCGAACTCCAGTGTCTTTTGCTGCACCGCCTGCGCTACCTTGTCCGCCAGGCTCCGGTGATCGATCGCTGCGGCGTGCAGCTGTAGAGCGCGGGTTGCCTTATCGATCGGGTCGATGGCCGTCCGCTGCGCCTCGGCGAAGCGCTTGTCGACGGTGAGGTTGTCGGCGTGGGCGAGATAGCCGGCCAGGGCCGGCGTCTCCATGGCCTGGTTCAAGAGCTTCGTCGCGGCCGCAAGCTCGTCGATTTCCTTCGCGGCGGGCATGGCCGCGGAAACGAGATCACCGACCTGCTTGCTCAGGTCGTTTAGCCGGGTGTCCTCGGCCTGGGTCGCGAGCTGCCGTTGCTTGCCGAGCAGCGCGTCGATGGCGGCAGTCAGCGTGGCCACATCCGACGCCGCGCGGGCGTAGGGCGCGTTGCCGAGCGTGCCCGGCGTTCCGGGCCTCGTCCCGAAAGGCGCTCCTGGGCGGCCGCTAGGCGCGCCTGGGCCTGCTGGATTTGCGTGCTGATGTCGCTCGGCCACCGATGAATTCGCTGATCCTTCGCCGATCGCCTGGAAGGCATTCGACGCCGCGTTGGCGACCACGTTCCAGGCCCGGTCCAGCCTTGGTGATCGGTCGCCGTCCAAATCTCGGCGTCATGGCGTCGAGGAGCCCCCGCTGCGCAGCGGTGATCGCCGGACGCGGAGAACGAGGTGATCAGGTTGCGGGTCGCGTCTCGAGAAGTCGAGGAGCTCTTCGAGCTCCTCCGCGCCCCGACCGGGTCCGCGAACGCGCTGGCGAGCGTCTTGGTCGCCTCGCTGGCTCTGGTTTATGGTCGCCGAGAATTCTTGCTATGCCGATGATCGGCGGAACGAGTCCTCCCTACCCTGCCCGTCTCCTGCCGAGCCGTCGCGATGCCGCGCGCTCCGAGATCCAGATCGTCGAGACCGACTTTGTCGCCTGAGCAATCCGGTTGAGTCCGAACCCATGCGCCGGCGGCGAGGCCGATGCCGGTGCCAGGCGATTGCGATCAATTCATGTCCGCTCTGCCAGGCCTCCGGCGCCGTTACCGCGGTCACCACGATGCCGCCCAGCGCGCCATCGGCCAGGGCAACGGGCGTCGGCAACCGGTGATAGTGTCGCCGATCGTTTCAACGCGCCGCCGGAGAGGGCTTGGGACCAGGTGCCGATCTTCGTCCGAAGGCCTGTAGGGGCGGCGTGCCCGCGGCAATCGAAGTGGGTCATGTGTCGCACCACCGGCTTGAGCGATTGAATGTGACCGGTCGCGAGTTCGACACTGGTGCCAGGGTTGTCGTTTGCGCTTTTGCGGCGCTGAGCGCTGTCACCTGGGCGGCGAGGCGTCCTTCGTCCTCGAGATCGCGGCCGCGCCTTCGTTTCGCTGATCACCCACCTTGCTCGCGTCGCTGATGGCGTCAGCTCGCCAGGTCGTTGCGCTGGGCTGCGAACAACGGATTGAACCGCGCCAAGGTCGTGGGGCTCTACCATCGCGCGATGTCCACGTCCCGCGCCGCCGTGTTCGCGCCCGGCTGCGTCACGCCAAGGCGACCGGGTACTGGTCTGCTGTGATGCCGTAGCGACCGGGTGCGCGGGGTCGACTGCGCCGCACGATCCATGATCTCTTGCTGGACACCGAGCCGCTCGTTAACCGTATCGATCGCGGTCGCGAGCGAGAGGTTACCCTTCGCGGCCGCGGCCGTGCCGTCCGCCATGGATTGAATTTTCAAATGCGCCCTCGAGCAGCGCCTATGCTCGATCAAGGCCGAGTCGACGATCGAGCGCGTTGCCGATGCCGGTCACAGCTTTTTCGACCTTGCCGCAGCAGTCCGTCGATAGCGAGGAGCTGAGCCTCGAGACGCCGGGAATGAGCTTGCCCTGCGCGGCATCCATACGGGCGAGCGCTTGTCCGACCGTCGCCCGATGCGACGCGCTCTGGTCGGCCGAAACTTTGGCCTCCATCGCCTTCACATACCGGATGATTCCGCATCGACCGCCACGCGCAAGCCCAGCGAGATACCGGCATGTTCTCCGCATATCCGTCAATTGAGGGATTGAAACGAGGACGGCCAGGCCGCGCTCATAGGAAGACACGACCTGGCCGCAACGCGTGCCCTTGGCGGCCATAGGCAGACCGCTCGTGCCGGCGATCGCATCGACCTTGACCGGTATCACCCTCAACGACTCGGCGCCCCCCGGAGTCCATCTCTGTCGATCGGCCCGCCACTGCCCAGACCAGGTCGAACATGACCGGGCGCCGAGTAGTGCTGGGTCGGTCGCGGCAGATCGGCAGTTCGCTCGGTCCGACCGCGTCACCATGCTGACCGATGCCGCGAGCTCTTTGGATCCTCCGCCGCGCACGCATCGGCGCGGCCGCGCTCGTGACCAGCGCCGTCCTGGGTGTCGGTGGGGTCGCCTACGCCGCCCACCTCGAGACCGGCACCACGCAGCAGGGCTCGTCGCACGACTCTGGGACCACCAGCAGCACCACCACCACCTCGCCACCCCGACGCAGCAACCCCGGCACCACCGCCGCCACGCCCACCGCGCCAGCAGCCAGAGCTCCACCCAGGGCAGCAGCCAGGGCAGCAGCCAGAGCAGCACCCAGGGCAGCAACCAGAGCAGCACCTCCGGATCCTCGGGCCTGAGCAGCTCTCAGGGCGGCACCTCCGACGGCGGGAGCCACAGCTCGTGAGTGCCGACTCCCTGTCGGCCACCTGGCGGGACTGGTCGTGCAGCGTCCGGGTCAGCGTGCAGAGCAGCGCGAGGCAGGACCTCGACCGTGCCACGGCGGTCGTCCGGGACCTCATGGACGAGGTGGCCGAAGCCGTCGACCGGTTCACCCCGACCTCGGACCTCTCGCGTGTCAACGCTCGGCCGGGCCGGCTCGTCGAGGTCTCCGAGCTCACGACCACGCTGGTCGGTGTGGCGCTCCGTTCCGCGGCGCGCACCGATGGCGCCTGCGACCCGACCGTCGGCAGCGCGCTGCGAGCTGCCGGGTACGTCGACGACATCGAGGTCGTGCAGCAGGCCAACCGGCGCTGCCGACGCCGTCGCGGCCGGCAGCCGGCTGGCAGTCGGTGCTCCTCGACAAGGCCCGTCACCGGGTCGCGGTCACACCCGACGGACTGCTCGACCTCGGCGCCACCGCCAAGGCCTGGACGGCCGACCGGGCCTCGGCCCGCGCGCGAGCCGAGCTCGACCTCCCGGTCATGGTCTCCATCGGCGGCGACCTCGCGGTCAGCGGCGCGGGACGCCCGTGGCGCCTCGACGTCAGCGAGCACGAGGGTGGTCCGGGTGAGCAGGTCGAGGTCTCCCGGGGCGGGCTGGCCACGTCCTCCACCGGGCTCGCGCCGCTGGGGCACCCCCGAGGGGACCATGCACCACCTCATCGACCCGAGCACGGGGCTGCCGGCCGACGGCCCGTGGCGGACCTGCTCGGTGTGGGCTCCGAGCGCGTGCGCAGCCAACGAGGCCAGCACCACGGCCCTGGTGCTGGGAGAGGGAGCGGTCGACTGGCTGATCGCCCACGACCGCGCCGCCCGGCTCATCGACCGCGACGGCGCCCCGACGTACGTCGGCGGCTGGCCACGGCCCGAGGGTCGTGCGGCATGACCATGTGGTTCCTGGCCCGCGGGCTCGGCATCGTCGCCCTGGTCGCGTTCACGTTCGCGGTCGTGCTGGGCGCGACGTCCTCCGACCGCAGCGTCTACGAGGCGGAGGGGCACACCAGCACCCGGGCGCGCGACGCCGCGCTCGACCGTCGCGTGCTGCTCCAGCTCCTGCACCGTTCGGCGGCGGTGGTCGGGCTCGGCGCGCTGCTGCTGCACCTGACCCTGATCCTGCTCGACAGCCACGTGGCGGTGTCCCTGGCGGGCGCCTTGCTGCCCTTCACTGCCGGCTACCGGCCCTTCGCGCTCGGTCTCGGCACGATCGCGGTCGTGCCTGTTCCTGCTGGCGATCGTGACCGGCTTCGTGCGTGGGCGACTCGCCGTGTCACCGCGCACCGCCGACCGGTGGCGCACCGTGCACCGCGCGGCGTACGTCGGCTGGGTCCTCGCGATGTCGCACGGGATCCTCGCCGGCACCGACACGCGCACTCCGTGGGCGATCGCGGTCTACGGCACCTGCGGGTTCGCCGTGGCGGTCGCGGGCTACGCCCGGCTCGGCCGCGCCGACCGCCGCGACGACGACCCCCTGGTCCGAGCCCGTGCCGAGCAGTCCGACTCCCGCTCGCCGCTCCTAGGACGACGCCCATGACCACCTCCACCCACCGCCCCCGACCCTCCTCTGCAGCCTCGCTCGGACCGGCACGCCTGCTGGCCGGGATCGCCGACGGGCCGCTGGTCGACCTCGCGGCGCACCGGCGCGTGCACGGCCCGCTCGAGCCGGTCGACCGCGACGGGCTCGTGCGGATGGCCTCCCAGGTCGGGCTCCTCGGACGTGGCGGTGCCGCGTTCCCGGTGGAGGCCAAGCTCAGCGCCACCCGGCCGGGGTCGCGGACCCAGGTCGTGGTCAACCTGTCGGAGGGTGAGCCCGCCAGCCAGAAGGACCGCGTGCTCGGCCGGTACGCCCCGCACCTGGTGCTCGACGGCGCACTCCTCGCGGCCGCTGCCTTGCGCACCGACCACGTGACCGTCGCCGTGCACGACGAGCGCACCCGGATCGTGCTGGACGAGGCGGTCCGCGGGCGTGCCGATGCCCGGCACGTCAGGGTCGTCGGCACCGACGGTGGCTTCGTCGCCGGCGAGGTGCGCGCACTGCTGCGGGGTCTGGACGGCGGCCCGATGGTCCCGCCCGGGCGACGGGTGATCCCGGCCGCTTCCGGGCTGCACGGAAAGCCGACGTTCGTCTCCAACGCCGAGACCTTCGCCCACCTGGGGCTCCTCGGCACGCACGGGGCTGAGTGGTACGCCACCGTCGGATCCCGCCGGGAGCGCGGCACCACGCTGCTGACGTTGCACGGCCAGACCTGCGTCCAGGGCGTCGTCGAGGTCGCGATGGGGACGCCGCTGCGCGACCTCCTCGGCGACGAGCCGGCCCGGTGCTCGTCGGCGGCTACCACGGCACCTGGGTCGCCGACGTCGGTGACTTGGTGCTGGACCGCGCCGCGCTCCGGGCGCGTGGCCTCCACCTCGGCGCGGGGGTGGTCGCGGCACTCGCGCCGGACACCTGTGCCATCGCCGAGGTCGCGCAGGTCGCCGCCTGGCTCGCCTCCGAGAGCACCGGCCAGTGCGGCCCCTGCTTCTTCGGCCTCCCGGCCGTCGCCGCCGACGTCGACGCCCTCGCCCACGGGCAGCTCCCCCGCGGCGGCATCGAGCAGCTCCGCAGGCGCCTCGGACAACTTCCCAGCCGAGGCGCCTGCGGTCACCCCGACGGAGCGGCCATGTTCGTCAGCAGCGCGCTCGACGTCCTCCAGGCCGAGGTCACCGACCACCTCGCGCACGGCACCTGCCACCGGTCGTACGCCGGCACCCTGCCCACCGGCAGTGCGAGGCGGCGATGAGCGACCACCGCGTCCAGGTGGACTGGACCCGCTGCGACGGCCACGGACTCTGCTCCCGGCTGCTGCCCGAGCTCGTCACGCTGGACGAGTGGGGGTTCCCGATCATCGCCCGCACCGACGTCGACGACGCCCTGCTCAGTCCGGCCCGGCTCGCCGCGCGCAGCTGCCCCGCGCTGGCCCTGCGGGTGGAGAAGCCATGAGCCGTGTCGTCGCGGACACGCTGGCCGAGGCGACCGGACGCGAGGCTCGCGGCAACCCGGTGCTGCCTCGCACCGGTGGGCCGGCGGGCAACGCCCTGCTGACTGCCTGGACCGCGCTGGTGCTGCTGGTCCTCGCGGTCGGCGAGCTGCTCACCCTCTTCGACGTGCACGGGCTGATCTCCTGGCACGTCGCGCTGGGCGCGCTCCTGGTCCCGCCGGCACTGATGAAGACGGCGAGCACCACCTGGCGGATGATCAGCTACTACGTCGGTCGTACGCCGTACCGCGAGGCCGGGCCGCCCCCGCTGCTGATGCGCCTGCTCGGGCCGCTCGTCGTGATCTCGACCCTGGGCCTGCTCGGCACCGGGGTGCTGCTGGTCCTGCTGGGCGAGGAACGGTCGCGGCAGAGCCTCGCCACGGTGCTCGGGTTCCGGTTGAACTGGGTCTTCGCCCACCAGGTGTTCTTCGCGGTGTGGGCGGTGGCCGCCGGCCTGCACCTGCTCGGGCGTATCGTCCCCGCACTGCGCACGACCGTCGTGCGCGACCCCGAGACCGCTCGGCGCGTGCCCGGCAGCTGGGCGCGCGCCGCGACGTTCGTCGTCATGACGGTCTCGGCCGCTGCCCTCGCGGTGGCGCTGGTGCACGCCGACAGCGGCTGGTCGTTCGACCACCACCCGCCGTTCGGACCGAACGGCCCCGGCGGACCCTGACGCTGCCGCCGGGGGGGCGTGTTGGTTGGTTGGTGGGGTATTCGCAAAAGGTGATAACAGCAGGTCAGCCGGGGACTTGAACTTACGGTCCGGATGGGTTGCACACGCGTCATGCCATTTCTGCGCGTCTCCGCCCGGCTCGCACGAATGTCTTGGCCTTGCTGCGACCCTCTGCAACTCTTGGGGCATCCCACATCGCGCCCAGTAGGACGCTGGTGATGCTCGCCGGGGTCGCCTCACCGGAGGCCAAGGACGAGATGGGCCTCCTCGGCCCGTCACCGCGGGGCGATCGCGCTTCGGTCGGCCGAGAAGTACCAGGGCGCATCCCAAGGGGGTGAGGGCGATGGCGGCGAACATTCCTCCTCCGGTGCTGGGAATGATCAGTGCTGCGCCGATGATCAACAGCACGGCCTCCCCGCGGGGAACGGTGCGTGCGCGCAGGAGGGCCGCCCCGAGGAGGACGAGTCCGATCACGAGCAGCGGGGCGAAGATGAAGGGAAGAGTCAGCAATGGCGCCGTCGAGGTGGCGTCGAAGACCTGCCTGGCCGTGCCGGGATGGTTCTGGACCAGCCCTCCCATCACGAGCGTGATCATCACGTCACCGGCGCCGAGCGCGACTGCGCCCCAGCCCGCAAGGATCCCCCCGACCGTCGCCAGGCCAGCGCCCCGACCTCGCACCAACGCCAGCAGCCCCACCAGCCCGGGGACGAGGAGGAAGGCGCCGACCGAGGTCGTGAGCCCTCCAACGACCCCCCTGATCTGGTGTGCCGCGAGTTGATGGAGGTAGGTGTTGGCCGGGAGGCTCGGATTCACGGTGAGCCAGTGCCCCACGGCGATGCACACCCCGGCGCCGCCTGCCGCGAGGGCGGTCAGCGCGGTTCGCACGGACTGGGTCGAGCTGGAGGTTGCGGTCGAGTCGGCTGCGGTCATCGTGGTCATCACGTCTCCCAGCGAAGGTGTTGTTCTGGTTTCGACGCTAGGCAGGCATGAGCGCTCTCGGATCGGCCAGACGCCTGCACTGACCCTGTCGAAGGTCGACTCCTGTCCACGACGTTCGACAGATGGTGCTGCGTGCCGAGCCGGGATTACGCTGCCGAAGTGACCCACGATGAGTCAGCGACGTGGGTCGGGGCCAAGCCGGCGGCCTTGGATTCGGGGCTCGCAGTTGCGTTCGCCGTGGTGGCCGAGATCGAGCTGCACCTCGCCAGCCAGAACACCTTTCAAGGCACCGTCCCGAGCGGCGTCGACTCGCTGCTGGTGTTGTTGCCCGTGCTGCCGCTGGCGTGGCGGCGTGTCTATCCGTTCACGGCACTGCTATCAGTGGCAGCTCTGCTGGTACTCATCGGCGCTGTTGTCGGTGGCAGCGTGCTCTTCTTCGGCGGGCTCTTCCCGTTCCTGGTGGCGCTGTACTCGGCGTCGCTGCACGCGAGGAGCCCTCTGGATCGTTTCGCGATAGGAGTCCCACTACTTCTCATTGGCCCTATGCCCTTGTGGGCGTCCAGCTTCCAGGTGCCTGGGGACTATGTCTTCGCCAGTGTGCTGTCGGTGCTGGCATGGCTGATCGGCCAGCTGGTTCGCCGATGGCAGCGCCAGAGCGCCCGACTGAGTGAGGCACTCCTCGACGCCCAGCGTGGCCGCGAAGCCGCAACTGGTCTGGCCGTTGCCGAGGAGAGAGCGAGGATCGCCCGCGAGCTGCATGACATCGTGGCGCACAGCCTCGGCATCATCGTGCTCCAGTCCTCGGCCGCCCGCCTTGGAGCGGAGGGTGAGACCGCTACGACCTTGCGCGCCATCGAGGACACCGGCCGGCGCGCCATGGCTGAGATGCGTCGTCTGCTGGGAGTGATGCGCCGGGACGAGGATCTCCCGCTCGGGCCCCCGCCGGGGCTCGACTCGCTGCCACATCTGTTGAACCAGTTCCGAGGCGTCGGGTTGGACGCCGAGATCCTGACGCGGGGCACGCCGCGCAGGCCTCACCGAGGCGCAGGACATGACGGCCTTCCGCATCCTTCAGGAGGCATTGACCAACGCTCTTCGACACGGCGGTGAGGGATGCACACGTCTGGAACTCGAATACCTGCCCTCGACACTCAGGCTCTACATCAGCAACCCCACCGTTGGAACCACTCCAGCGCCTGAGCTCGTTCAGCTGATCGACGGGCTGCCCGGTAGCCACGGGCTGATCGGGATCAGGGAGCGAGTGGCGCTCTTCGGCGGGTCATGCAGGATCGCCCAGGCCGGGCGTCGCTTCGAGACCGAGGTGATGTTGCCGATCGGGACGCACCGCATGATCCGGGTGCTGATCGCCGATGACCAGGCCCTTGTGCGTCGCGGCCTGCGGTCAATCCTCGAACGGGAGGAGGACATCAAGGTCGTCGACGAGGTCGGGAACGGACTGGACGCTGTGCATTCCGCAAGTCGGTTGCGCCCTGACGTGGTCCTCATGGACGTCCGGATGCCCGTCATGGACGGTCTCACGGCGACCGAGCAGATCCTGAGCGGTCCTGGGGCGGCACACCGCGTCATCATCTTGACTACGTTCGACGTCGATGAGTACATCCATGCGGGCCTGCGGGCGGGGGCCTGCGGGTTCCTCCTCAAGGACACCGAGCCAGATGCGCTCGTGCGTGCAGTCCGCAGCGCCTTCGACGGCGACGCGATGCTCTCTCCCTCAGTGCGCGCCGCGTGATCGAGACCTACGTCGCAACGCCCCGACCCACGACGGCTCTGCCCTCGACTCTCACCGCACGGGAAGCAGACGTGTTGCAGGCGATGGCGGGCGGGCTGTCCAACGCGGAGATCGCGGGCCGCCTTCATCTTGCCGAAGGAACGGTCAAGACTCACGTCACCGCGATCCTCGCCAAGCTAGGCGTCCGTGACCGGCTGCAGGCCGTGATCGCGGCGTACGAGTCCGGAGCCATCAGACCCGGGGGCCACACCGGTCGATAGCGAGGTGAGGTCGATGAGTTGGCCAGTAGGTCTCGAATTGCGCCGCCTCCTAGGTGTCCTGACCAGTGAGGCTGGGACCAATCGGCGCAGGTCGAGCGGCGAGGCTCATCGCCGCAGCGTGTCTCTCCAGATCACCTGTGGGGGAGCTCGACGTCGCGGGTGGCTTCGATGAGACGGCCCCGCCTGCGTCGAGCATGTTCTTGGACATGAGGTCCCGCGTGGTCGCAGTGGCTGTAGCCCTCGGCCTGTGCTGCTACTTGCACTCGAGACCGGTCCCGATCGCGATCCGGCGGCCCGGTCGAACCTCGATCGGCTAGCTGCACCCGGGGACAGACCCGAGAGGCCTGCGTCTCAGACGTCGTTTCGCGACCGGCCCGGCTTGATTGGGCTTTTCCCGCGTTGTCAGTCGCCCTCGGGGTCCCACTGCTTGGTGTCCCATTGCCAGGTGTGAACCACGTTCTCCGTGTGTTGCCAGGTGCTGGCATGTTCGGCGCCCTCACTCTGCGCATCAGCGTAGGTAAGAGTTGCGGTGCCATGCCACGCGCCGCCGTCGAGGATCGGGTCGCCGGTGAGCCGGTGATCGGCGCGGCAGCAGATGCTGAGGTAAACCGGCGCCGGCGGTAGCGGGGTGTCACCACCCGGACTAGTTGCCATCGCGACCAAGGTGCTCCACGGGCCGATCTCGAGCAGATGGCCCGCGATTTCGGGGCCGAGGAGTTCGCCGACGCCAGCCGCGACCTCCCCGGTCGAGCCGCCCTCGGGCGGCGGCGAGGCGAGCTTGGCCGCGGCCGCCCCCGCCGACCATCCTTGCTGGTAGCGCGCCTTACAGTCGTCGTCGTATGCCGAGTCGTCGTAGGGGCTCCGCGAAGACCCGCACTGTAGCCGTCGGCGTACGCGTCATCACCGTTGAGCGGGTCGACGGGAGCGTTCGTGTCTCCGGTCACGGTGACCTCGGGGATAGTCGTAGACCCGCCCGTGGACCCGTCCGTGGAACCGGCCGTGGAACCGGCCGTGGAACCGGCCGTGGGGTCCGGTGTTGGGTCAGTGGTGGACATTCGTAGCACCTCTCATCGATTGGGCAGACCGGCCGTCGGCTGCCGCTCAACGTCCGTGGCCGCGCTCACTGGTCGCCCGGTCCGGGATTGCGTTGCACCGTCACAACGACCGTGGAGCCGACAGCCACCGTGGTACCCACGGGCGGCGCCACGCTCATGATGTCGCCTTCACTTCCGTCCCCGTCGTGCTGTACACGTATTCGACCAGGAGGCCGGCCTCGGCCGCGTCGGTCCCGTAACTCTTCCCGTGCCGTCGAATCCGGGACAGTCGATGTCTTCCATGGACTTCCCTGAGATACTCGAACCTGCTTGGTGGCTCAACCGGTGCCTCGTCGATCCGGCAGGAGCCCAAGCAGTACCGCACAGCATCGCGACCGCCGCCGCCTTCCGCTCGTTCAACGCAACCGAGGCGGCGGCCGCGATCACGTTGAGGTCGTGCGCTAGCGCGTTGCGGTAGGTCATCAGCCCCGGGATGTCCACCGGAGGGACGAACTCGCTGGGATGCGTGGTGATGAAGTCGATCTCGTTCATCAGGAACCAGTCCTGGTTACGCAGAGTGGCACATTCCTGAAGGACGTCCTTCTGGTGTTGCAGGTCGATGTAGTTCGGCGGGTTGGGCAGTGCCAGGATGCTGTAGCTGTCGAGTAGTGCCGAGTAGGGCACGCCCTTGCCTGCCAGGGTCCCCGGCCACGCCCGCGCGGCCGCGACCATGTCTTCCACGCTGGTCGGAATCGGTGAGGTTTGCCCGCCCTGGATGAAGCAGCTCACCTTCACCGAGCGGTTCTCGATGGCCTTGTTGAAGCTCTGCGATACCGACCCAGAGGCGTTGAACAGCCCGTAGCTGCCCGACAGTGACACCGACAGGCTCTCCTGATCGGTCTGGCTGCTCGTCGAGACCTCGATCACGCCGAAGAACTGGCCGCCCGTCACCAAACCGCGGACGAACATTTCCCCGAACTGGTCCTGGAAGTTGCTGGTGTCGCCCTGGCTCAGCAGCGCGGCTGCGGTCGGGTCGATCGTGGGGGCTTTGATACTGGTGAATGCCTGAAGGACGTTGATCGAGACCATCAAGAACACTGAGCTGGAGTGGAAGTGGCAGCTCTCTGTGTAGTTCATCTTCGCGGAGGCGCTGAAGAGCCCCACTCCGGCGCTGGCACTGGCGGAGATTCCCAGGGCGCTCTGGATGTCTTCAATCGAGGTGACCTCGGTCATCTCGAAGGTCACCGTGTCACCGGCTGCGTCGTGGATGTCGGAGGGATCGCCCAGTACGCACGCGTTCCGAGCATCGGCGCTCGGCGTGTCGATACCCACCCCGAAGTCCATGCCTTGCTTGTACTCGACCGTTGCTGCCGGCACGGCTACCATCTCCCGCTGATCTCATCGATCGTGAGCCCGGCCGCCGCTGTGTCCTCATTCAGCAGGAGCGAGGCAGCAGTAGGTGATTTTCGACTTTCCTCGCGGGCACAGCGCCTTGTCAACAGTCGGCCAGGCGAGCGCCAGCGACTGCCGAAGGCGGACCCTTCCAGCGGCAGTTGAGAGCGCACGAACCAAGCCTCACCGGGATCGAGTCCTGCCTGACCCCGGGCGTGAGGAATCGTCGAGCGGCCGCTCATGACAACGAACCGCGAGCCTGCTGCGGGTACAATTCGTTCGGGATGTCAGACAGCATGAGGCGGTGTGAGTAGCAACCAGGTTTCGCGGCACCGAGGGGCGCCCAGACGCAGCCACTAGCGGTCAGCCCTGGCTGACCGCGCCACGTCCTGCCGGCCAAGAGCGCCAGAGCTGGGCGTCTGCAAGCCAGCCCAGCCTCCGCGTCAACCCGCACGTACGGACCGTGGGTTTCTGTCGTGTCGGCAAGCATCCGCACATCGCAGTCCTGGCACACCTGGATTTCAACTGCCCGCTCGCGGTTGCGGGCAGAGCAAGTCCGTGTGGCTCGAGGCAGATCCGGTCGGGCCGCGGCTCACGATCCGGAGCGGATCCGGGTGGGATGCCAGCGCCCCATTACGCGTCGCGCAGGAGCTGGCCGGTCAACAGCGTCTGGTAGTCCGGGACGGGTTGGTCGGGTGGCTCTTGCCACTGGGCCGTCGTGTTGCCAAGGTTCGGCTCTATGGAACCTGCGGAGGTCGCCGAGGACTTCATGGCCTATGTGCCGCTGCCTGGCAGTGGCCAACGGCGCAACGTCGCGGGTGCGTGGCTGGTGTACCAACCTGGGCCGGTCCCGCTGTTCGCGAACGTCTCCGCGCTCAGGGCCAGGGACCTCACGGAGGTAGACGCGATCGGGCAGGAGGCAGCCGGATGGTTTGCGAGCTTGGGGCGCAGTGACTTCGTGTGGTTCCTGGGGTCGCACTCGCGGCCGGCCGGGGTGGGCGAGCATCTGCTGGAAAGCGGTGCGACCTTGTTGACGACCTCGACCGCGATGACTCTCGACCACCGACCTGCGTCCGGATCCAGCAAGGCGGTTGAGGTCCGTGAGGTCCGAAGTGCCGCGGAGGTCCTGGAGTATTGGAAGCTGATGTCTCCGGCCGGCGGACCAGACGTGGACCCCGATGCTCCGCCCCTCGCCGATAGGTCGGCCCAACCAAACGGCCGACCTATCCCGAATCGGCCTCAGGCGTCCCAGCCGAAGGCGTCGTCGATCGCCACCTGCCCCCAGACACTGACGTCCGGGGGCAACGTGACGCCGGCGGCTGCCATGAACGGGCCGATCTCGGGCTCGGCCGCTGCCATGAAGGCCTGGAAGCTCTCGGCGGTCGGCCATTCGTCGACCGCCATCACGTCGTTCTCGCCGCGGAACCACCGGTGGCCGATGATGCCGTTGGACTTGGCGGCAGCCATGATCCGGTCGATCACGTCGGAGTGCTCCGTGGCGGCCTTCTCGAACGCGGCCGGGTCCGCGGTGACCTTCATCGTCGTGTAGACCGACATCTGTTTTCCTTTCTCTCCGGCGACGTAGCCGCCGATTCGTGGGGGCCGTTCAGGCCTCTGCGGTTTCCTTCAGCTTCTCGAGGGTCGAGCTCATCCCTTCGAGCAGTTCCTGGTGGCGGTTCAGCGGGACGTCGATGATCCGCGCCCACAGCGGGATCCAGCGCACCTCGTAGCCCTCGGTGACCCGGGTGCGTCCCGGCCCGACGGCCTCGAAGTGGTAGTGCCACGCGGTCGAGGGTCGACCCCCTTCGTCGGTGATGAAGGAGAAGCCGCTACCTCGCTCGGCGCGGAGAACGGTGCCGTGGCGCCGATACTTGATGCGACGGCCGGGACCGACCTCGTTGAAGCCGACAAAGGTCGTGCCCTCGACGGGGACGCCGACCTCGCCCTCCCACTCAACCCGGACACACTCCGGGCTCCATTCGCCCATGCGAGGAAGGTCGGAGACCAGGTCGTACAGCGCAGTCGCGCCGGCGGCGATCTCCACCGAGACGCTGTCGACGGTCAGGTACCAACGTTGCCTCCCAGAGTTCATGCGGCAAAGTTAATGGTGTTAGCTTTAGCTGTCAATCCCTTCTTTTGCTACAGTTATATGGTGACCTCGACCAGGGACAACCACCCGACACCGACCGACCGGCGTACCCGTCGGCGTCAGGAGACGATCGAGGAGATCTTGAACCTCGCCGAGGAACTCATGAACTCCGAGGGCGTCGGCGGTCTGAGCCTCTCCGAGGTCGCCCGCCGTCTCGGCGTCAAGCCGCCGTCGATCTACAAGTACTTCGACTCCCTGATGGCTATCTACAATGCGCTCTTCGCCCGCGGCCAGCTCGTCCACCTGGAGGTGGTGCGTACCGCGATGGCGGACGCCGAGCCCGGGATCCCAGCCATCAGGGCCTGCCTCGAAGCGAGCGGATGCTGGTGCACCGCACACCCGGCGATCGCGCAGCTGCTCTTTTGGCGGCCGGTTCCTGGCTACGAACCGACTCCGGAAGCACTGGCGCCCAGCCTCGCGATGGTCGCGCTCCAGCAACAGGCGTTCGCCGATGCCGTGGACGCGGGTCAGGTCGGGAAGCAGGCTGACCCCGACCAGCTCACGTTGATGACCGGGGTGCTGATGAGCGGAGTCCTGGGCATGACACTGGCGAACGATCCCGGAGTCCCCTGGGGCGAGGGTCGTTTCAGCCCGCTTCTCGATCCGCTCCTGGACGCACTGGTGGCGGCGCACCAACCGAACCTCGGCCAGGCCTGATCGGTCGCGGGGGCAGCCTTCATGACAACGGAACGGGAGTCTGTGGACACTCGCGCTCTGTCTCGCCATCAGGTCTCTGCACCATGAAATCCGGCCCGAGAAGTCACAGCCCATGGTCTGCTGCCCCCAGGGGCGAAGTGTCGACTTCCGTCACGTCCACCGGTTCCGCCTCGAGAACGGAAGGATCGTTGAGCATCGGGACGTCGGAGCTCGACGCTTCGGACGCGGCGGACCACAGTCGGACGAGCACACGCAGAAACGTCCGCGATGAGTCAGCCGCGCCCCGGTGTCATTCCCGTCGCTCGAGCGCGTGCCATCAGCCGAGACGCTTGGAGGGCGGTGTCAGCGGTAGCACGACGGTGAACGTGGTGCCCTCACCTGGGATGCTGCACGCCTCGATGGTGCCGCTCATCAGCGCGACGAGCTCGCGGCAGATGGCCAGGCCGAGCCCGGCGCCGCCGTACCGGCGCGTGGTCGAGGTGTCGGCCTGGGCGAAGGACTCGAAGAGCAGGGGCAGCTGGTCCTCTGGGATGCCGATGCCGGAGTCCTCGACCGCGAGCCGCAGCCGATGGGTGTCGCCGTCGACGCTCTCGAGGTCGACCCGCACCGAGACGCCGCCGCAGTCGGTGAACTTCAGCGCGTTGCCGATCAGGTTGGTGAGGACCTGTGTGATGCGGAAGGAGTCACCGAGGAGCACACGCGGCACCTCGTCGGCGATCACGGAGGACAGGTCGAGGTGCTCGCGCTCGGCGAACGGGCGTGCCCACGTGAGCGCGTCCTCGACGAGAGCCCGGACGTCGAAGGCCGCCGCGGCCATCTCGACGTGCCCGGCCTCGAGGCGGGAGACGTCCAGGATGTCGTTGACCAGCCGGAGCAGTCGCTCGCCCGAGCGGCGTACGACCTCGACGAGATAACGCTGCCCCGGGTCGAGGTCGCCCTCCGCAAGCATCTCGCCGGCGCCGAGCAAGCTGGTCAGCGGCGTGCGCACCTCGTGGGACATGTTGGCCAGGAACAGCGACTTGGCCGCGCTCGCGTCCTCCGCGGCACGTCGGGCTCCCTCAAGATCGCGCAGCAGCGCGTGCTCCTTCGTCATGTCCTCCGCGGTACCGTGCACGCCGACCACCTCGTCGTCGACGATGACCGGGACGGCAGCGAGGTTGAGCTCCATGCGCCGGCCGTCCTTGGTCAGCATGGTCGCCTGCAGCTTCTGCGGCTGCCGGTGCAGAGCGCCCTCGAACGCGGCAGCGGCGCGGCCGACGTCCTCTGGCGCCAGCAAGTGGGTGAAGTCGACCTCCGTGAACTCCGCGAGCGTGTAGCCGCTCAGCTCCTGGGCCACGGCATTGGCGTCGACGAAGGTGCCGTCGAGGTCGAGGGAGAACGCTGCGTGAGGGCTGTAGGCGAACAGTGAGCGGTACCGCTCCTTGCTCTCCGCCAGCTCGCGCTCGGTCTCCAAGCGCGGCGCGCTGCTGTCCACCGGCCACCTTCCCGAGATGTGCGAGCTGTTGCTGACATCGTGGCACGACGCGCCCGGTCTGTTCGGTTTCTCACCTCGTCCCAGCGCGATGTTGCACGCCGGTGTCCAGAAGACATCGCCATCTCACCGGCCGCAGGGACGGTGCTGGTCGTCGCGCAGCCTGGGACCCCATGAAGTGATCGCCGACTGACCACAGCATCGCGCCAACGAAGGGCAAGCATCCGCATCTCGGCAGGTCCGCTCGATCAGCGGCATCAGCGGACGAGCCACGAGCACGGGAACGACCGGTGACCGCACCGAAGCGCTGCGCGCTCTCGTCGAGATAGCAGGTCCACATCCCAGGCTTGATCCGCGAGCTGCAACGCTTCCCTTGGCCGAGCGACGTCGAGCTTGTCGAAGTGACCAACGAACACCTCGTGAGCGCTCGGCTGATGTTCAAGAACGGCGCGCTGTCCGAACGTGACTTGCAGTCATGGGCAGAAGCGCTAGAAGGCAGGGAAGATCTCGCTTACGCGCACGACCGAGTCGCACACATCTTGTTCGAGTTTCAACGCCGGAGATCAATCGCCCGATCACTCGCCAGCTGGCCAACGAATGGCTTGCAGCGCTCAGCCGCCATCGCTGAGGGCGGGGTCCACCGTGGCACAGGCTCACGACGGACCTCGGACGTCCGACCTGCGGCCATGAGCGTGCGTTCGGTCTGCATCAAGCGAACCAATCGGCTCGTCGTGCCCTCTAACCGAGGGTCCCTCAGGGTCTGGGGAAGTCCGCGAGCGTGTCAGCAGGGTTCGCGACCTCGTCCCCGTGACCGAAGAGCATGCGATCGGGTCGGAGCTCGACTAGTCGCTGAAGTGAACGAGCGGCCTGCTGGGCATCGGCGATGAACATCGGCGGACCCTGGGTCAGCCGACCCGCTTGGCTGCCGACCGCGTCGCCGGTGAACAGGATCCCCTCGTCTTCGTCCAGCAGGCAGAGGTGGCCAGGTGTGTGTCCAGGGGTGGAAACGACCCGCAGCCCGTGAATGAGGGTCCGGTCCTCGGCCGGGTGCGCGGCAGCGGGGAAGGTGTCACCGGTGCCGCCCCAGATGACGGCCGATGGCGCCCTCGACGCGACCGTCGACAGCGCGCCGCAGTGGTCCGGGTGGGCGTGGGTGAGGACGACATCAGAAAGGTCATCCCAACCGGCGCCCGTAGCGATCAGCGCGTCGGTGATGGGTTGGGCATCGGTTTGCATCCCGGTGTCAACGAGCGTTATGCCGTCATCGTGCGGGACGAGGAAGCACCGCACGTCGAAGGTCATCGGCTCGGGCCCCACCATCCCCGCGGGCAGCTCGACGTCCATGACAACAGGAACGACGGGCGCATGTGTCATCGCGCCGACATTACTCCTGAGCCAGGCGGGACACGACCGAGTCGGTTGGTCGCGCCCGAACGATGACGCCCCCCGTGAACGGCGGCGATTCGTCGCACATCGACATGTCCGGTCACCTAGCAGCGCTGACGCGCGGCGGGAGGAGGCACTAACCGGCGCCAGCTCAGCTAGGACCGTTCCATCTCGATGAGTCTCCCCCAGACTCATTGCCTATCAGGCGGTTGCCCGCTCCAGAGACACGTGAGGGAGGGCCTGTGCCCGCCGTCATGTCGAGTCGAGCAGCCGTTGGTGCAGCTCGCGGGTTGCGGGGCTCGGCGAGGCGCCGAGCTGGTCGCGCAGGCGGGCACAGAGCTCGCCGTACACGGCCAGCGCCTCGGCCACGTTGTCCTGCGCGGCCAGGGCCTGCATCAGGTGGCGGTACCCGCTCTCGCGCAGGGGCGCCAGGTGGACGAGCTGTCGGCCGGCCCGCAGGGCGCCGCCCAGCTCGGTGCCGCCGAGGCCGAGGCTCGTCGAGGCGTAGCACTCCAGCGCGCGCAGGTGCAGCTCGGTGAGCTGGTGGCGGGTCTCGGTGATCCACGGGGCGTCCTCGCCGGGCAGGAACCCGCGCTCGGCGGTGAACAGGGTGACCAGCACCGGTCCCCAGGCGCGGGTCCAGTCCTGCAGGGCGACTGCGGACTCCGCGCGGTGGATCGCCTCGACCGCCGCCTCGAGGTCGACCCAGGCGTCGGGCAGGTCCAGGCGCAGCACGGCCCGACCCTGGATGGACTGGGCACCGAACACGCGGCGCAGCTTGGAGAGCAGCGGGTTGAGCCGGGTGTCGATGGCCGCGGGGTCGGGTTCGCGCCAGAGCGCCTCGGCGAGCTCGTCACGTGGGACCTGCCGGTGCCGGTTGAGCACCAGGTAGACGAACAGCAGCCTGCCCTGACGGCCCGGGAGGCCCGGGTCGAGACGGAGCCCGCCGCGTTCCACGACGAGCGGACCGCAGAGCTGGACGCGGAGCGAGACCGGCGACGACAAGGTCACGCCAACCATCTTGGCAATACTTGGCTGGGGAAGGGAGTGCGCGATGGCGAAGCTGATCCGCTGCGAGTGTGGCTTCATCGCCCGGGGAACCACCGAGGACGAGGTGGTGTCGGCGATCCGGGCCCACATGGAGACCGACCACCCGGTGCTGGTGGACACCGTGAGCACCGATGACCTGCTGGGCTGGATCCAGGTCGAGTAGACCGACGACAAGGTTTCCCCAACGTCGTGGCAACGGGTTCGTCGTAGAACGGTCGGCATCGAACCGATCGCACCCGAGGAGAACTCCCATGACGACGACATCCACCGTCGACCACGACCTGCTGGTCGACGCTGCCTGGTTGGCTGCACACCTGTCCGACCCGCTGCTGCGGGTGGTCGAGGTCGACGTCAGCATCACGGCGTACGAGGACTGGCACATCGAGGGCGCGGACGTGTGGAACATCTACACCGACCTCAAGACCCCCGACTTCCGACCTGTCGGGGAGGCCGAGGTCGCGGCCCTGCTGGCACGCTCCGGCATCACCCCCGACACCACCGTGGTCTTCTACGGGTACGGCCCGGCATTCGGGCTGTGGCTGATGGAGAGCCACGGCCACGCCGACGCGCGCATCCTCGACTGCTCCCGCGAGACCTGGCGCGCCTCCGGCTACCCGACGGCCGTAGGTGCCCCACCCGAGCGCACGGCGACAGGGGCCCATAGCCGCTCGTCGAGGACGGTCGGCTCCGCGCCGGCCGGGCTCAGGTGCAGAGCGCGATCACCGACCCGAGCGTGACCCTGCTCGACGTCCGCTCGAGGGCCGAGTACGCCGGCGAGTGCTTCTGGCCCTCCGGCGGCAACGAACCCGGCGCGCGAGCCGGCCATGTCCCCACCGCGGTCCACAACCCGCTCGACACCAGCACCGGCCTGTACGACGAGCGGGGCGCGTTCCGTCCACCTGCCGAGCTCCGCGAGGTGTTCACAGCCGTCGATCTCGACGGCGTGGGGGAGCTGATCACCTACTGCACGATCGGAGGCCGCGCCGCGACCGCGTGGTTCGTGCTCAGCCACCTGCTCGGCCGGCCCGACGTCCGCGTGTACGACGGGTCGTGGGCGGAGTGGGGCCATCTCTCCGACACCCCGGTCCAGACTCTTCGTCCCCCGGACGGAGGAGCCGCTCATGCCCGCTCAGCGACGTGAAGGTCTCGATCGATCAGCTGGCGAGACGACGGGAACCCTCGACCTGCCCGGTGCCCGGCTGCACTACCGGACCGGCGGCTCCGGGGAGCCGGTCGTCCTGGTCCACGGGCTCGCACTCGACCTGCGCATGTGGGACGACCAGGTATCAGCGCTGGGAGGGATCGGCACCATGGTCCGCTACGACGTGCGTGGGTTCGGGCTCTCCGTCGCCGACGGGACCCACCGAGTACACCCACGCCGGTGACCTCTGGAGGCTGGTCGACCACCTCGGCTTCGATCGCGTAGCCCTCGTCGGTCTGTCCATGGGTGGCCGGATCGCCCTGGAGTCCGTCCTGGCCGCACCGCAGCGGGTCACGTCCCTGGTGCTGCTCGACGCGGTCGTGGGCGGGGTGCCCTGGGATCCGGACTCCGCGCACGGCATGCAGCTCATCGGCGATGAGCTGAGCCGAGGTGGACTCGCGGAAGCCAAGGCGGCCTGGCTCCGGCATCCCTTCTTCGCGCCGGCCCAACGCCGACCGAAGGTCGCTGCCCACCTGCAGCAGACGGTCGCCGACTATTCGGGCCAGATCTGGACCAGCCGCGACCCCCACGGACCTCACCCCACGACACAGAGCTTGCTGGCTGGCCTCACCGTGGCCACAACCGTCGTGGTCGGCGAGCTTGACGTCCCGTGCTTCCGCACGATGGCCGAGGTGCTCGAGGAGCGGATCCGGGACGCCCGCAAGGTCGTCGTGCCCGACGCCCGTCACCTGGTCAACATGGAGGCTGCCGAGAGGGTCGACCAGATACTCCATGAAGCCTTGCTGGGCACCTAGGTGTGGTGCGGTAGAAGTGGCGTGCTTTGTAGTCGCAGGTGACTGGTTGGTGCTGCATCCGGATCTGGACCACGGTGGGCGGTCCCGGATGAGATGAGACGATTGCTGGTGCGAGGGGGCCAGGGTTTGACCACGCCATCGAGCCAGGTGCTCACCGTCGACCCTCTTCAGGGTTCGCCGCCTCGGGCGTTGGGTCCGTGAACACAGCATCGATCCGGATCAGCGAGCCGCGTTAGCCTCCAAGCATGAGCGACGGGACTCCCACGACCCCCGCAGGCTGGTACCCGGAAGGAGACCAGTTGCGGTACTGGGATGGCTTGGCCTGGACCGAGCACACCGCGCCTCTGCAGCCAGGAGCCCCCATGGCGCGGCCCACCGCAGACAACAGGGCGAAGAGGGAGGCCCAACGCCAGGCCGCCGCCGCGGCCAGGGCTCAAGCCGACGCCTTCAAGGCCGAGGAGCGGCACCGTCGGGATGAGGCAACGGCTGTCCAGCGCGCTGACGACGATGAGATCAAGGCCGCGAAGCGCGCGACCGATGAAGAGACCAAGGCGGCCAAGCGGGTAGTCGACGAAGACGCCAAGGCGGCCCAGCGAGCAGAAGCCGAGGAGAGCAGGGCCTCCAAGCTCGGAGACGATATCCGCCCCGACATCGTGGCCGCGATGGAGAAGATGTCCTACAGGATGGGCAGCAAGCGTGAGATCAGGCGGCTCCCTGAACACCTATGGGAGAACGAACGCGTCGATCTCATCACCGGCGGCACCTATGGCGCTGGAACAGGCGTTCTGGTGCTCACGGACCGGCGGCTCTTGTTCCTGAAGGATGGGTTCATGAGCAAGACCTCCGAGGATTTCCCGCTGGAGAAGATCACCTCGATCCAATGGTCCACGGGCCTGCTGCTCGGGAAGATGACGGTCTTCGCCTCGGGGAACAAAGCCGAGATCAACAACGTCCAGATGAAGGATGGGAAGGTCATCACAGATGCCGTCAGAGCACGGATCGCGAGTGGGGGACCGTCAACAAGCCAGCCCCCTGCACCGAGATCGACGACCGCCGCACAGGGCCCGGATGTCTACGAGCAGTTGAAGAAGCTGAGCGAGCTACATACAGCTGGCATCTTGACCGACGAGGAGTTCACCGCGAAGAAGCAGCGCCTTCTCGACCAGATCTGACCGGGACTCAAGTCAGCCCGCGTGCCGGCTCGCGGCCCTTGTATGAGGCAGAGCGGAGCCATGACAGGTCAACGTCACTCGTGCATCGAACAACTTAAGGTGCCCTCGCCTGACCATCGGATCTGCAGCCCGATGATCTCCGGGTTCCCAACGGAACCGCCGTTCCCGGTCTCACGCAAGCTGGCAAGACCACGTTCCTGGTCAGGCAAGCGCTGCGCAGCGGCCCACGCGCGTCATGGGATAAGGGATAGGGCGTTTTGAATGCCCACCCGGCTTCGAGGGGCTCTACTAGCGCACGTGCAACGTCGGATCGTGCCAATGTTCGGGCGGTCGGGATGGTTGGGCGGTCGGGGGGTTAGCGCCCAGCGCCCACAGGCGGTTCGGCCTTGCGTTCCCGGTCGCTGTGCACGGTGGCGAAGCGATGCCGTGTCGCGCCGGTCCGGTAGTCGACGTTCCCCCACCACTGGCCACCAACAAGGGGAGAGGGCCGCGACCACGCGCGCAGCTCGCCCGGGTACCAGATGCCCTTGACGAGGACCTCGATATTGAGTCGGTCGCCGAACGGATAATCCCGGTAGTTTTCGGCCATAGCCCCAGCATGCGTCCCAACCGGGAAGAAGGCGCCGGTGGTGCACTCTTGAACTCCCCAGGAGGGAACAGAATCGCCCCCGGCTGTAGCCGGGGGCGATCACCGCTTGTTTGGAGCGACGATGGCAGCTTCCCCCCGACCAAAGTGTTTCCTGAGAGCCACAACACGCCGCTGATCTACCAGTGGGCCTCGAGCAACTAGACCGCGTTATCACTGGGTGAATCGCCGCGGCACACTTGGGGCGCGCAGCCATCTCGTGTGTTGGCCACCCCCGTGCCGCGCCCGGGGTGGCTGCCTGACGTGATCGGGGCCCGGCGACGCGTGGGCACTTCGCGGGATCACGATCCTTTGACTTGAGGCGCACTCGAAAATGCGCGCCCATGTCTCCTGGGGCACCTCCGTGCAGGCGGTGGTAGCCGCAAGCAGGTCGCCGAGGACCTCCGCGGGTTTCCCGGGCGACGCTTTCTGGTCCTCGCATCGGGAGCTCGGGCGTTCCATCCGAGATGACCGGTGGGCCATGCAGCCTCGATGGATCGGCACCAGAGGGCTTTGGCATCGGGCTAGAACACGTTGAGCGCGTCGAAAAATGGAAGCCGCCCAGCAGGGGCAGGGCAAATGATGCCTTGTTGCCGAGCGGTCCAACTCCGCGAGACGTCTCGGGTCGCCCCGCGCAGCAGACTCATCATCTCCCGCGGGGTCCCATGCCGCGAATGGCGAGCTGGGCGGACTGCTCCGCGCCTTGAGGAATGGGGATTGCACTGGGACGGGGGCAGCCTCGACAAGGCGCGTTGGGTCACGCGTCGCGGGGCTCGACCGCGGTTCCCAGCCGAAGCCGTCGCCCCCCACCCCCCACGAACCCGTGTACTGGGACGAGGGTGGCCGGGACGTCGCATCGGCAGTATCGTCAACGATCTAGCATTTCACCCCCGGACCCCGGGTGACGCAGCCCCTTTGTCGAGGAGCGTCACGATGACGGTTGGCCCGCGGGTCTTGAGCATCCAGGAATTTCTGCTCGCCTACGTCCTTGGCGCCGACATCGAGGTCGATGATGTCGAGTGCCCGACAGCACCGGTTCGCGCGGCCCGGCTGGGCCTCACTTACCCGGCCCGGCTCCCGCGCACGCGTGCGAAGCTGCGTGCCGAGATCGAGCGACACAGCGACCGGACCATGAGGGTCGTCTCCTACAAGGGGATCGAGACGATCACCCGATGCAGGACCTGCGCCAAGGACGACACACGCCCGTGCCTGGCTCTACGGGTCTTGGCGGTCGCGTACGGCCGGCACCCGGCGTACCGGCCGGAATGGCGGATCCCACGACCTGATCCGCGCCCCCTCCCCGCCCAGTGGAGTCCTCGCCGTGAGCACTGAGGGGCTCGTTCCCCCGCGCTACCACCGGATGGCCGATCTCCCCCCGCCGGGGAACGCAAGGCGCAGGCTGCTGCGTCAGCTCGGGATCAACATCAGCCGGGCTGACTTCACCGATGAGGAGCTCGCCCAACGCGGGATGCGGTCGAGACACAGGACGACCGCCCTCGGGCGGACTGAGCGCCGCGGGTGTCAATGCGCGAGCGGACGGGACCGGTCTCGGGGGGCGGTCCCGTCCGTCAATCGTCCTGCGGGCGTGGAGTCCACCGGCCACCCGCGCGTCCAGCACTGGTTCGAGCTGGTCACTGTGCACCCATCACGCGCCGGGCTGCCACCGCGAGGCTTCCGCGCCGTAGGCGCGCGGTGCCGGCCTGGGGCTGACGTCCAGCATCGCCGCGACCTCGAGTGGACTGTGCCAGACATCGTAAACGTCGGGCCGCGGGTCGAGGGCGCGGAGACTCCTTGGGCACGAAGGACTTGTGAGCAAGCGGTCGGCCCCCGGACATGCCCCGATGTGCGGTCGACAGGCACCCCGCTCGCGCTACCGTCCGGCCATGAGCAGTGAACCGATGGGGCCGGAGACCAGAGGCGTCGAAGTGAAACTGCTGGCAACGGTTGACCTCGGCGCGGAGATCCGGGGCCTGGAAGGGCGCCAACTTCGGATGCGGATGGTGACCATCGAGCCCGGGGGGTGTTTGGCCCGATACACGATCACGTGGGCAGACCAGGGACCGTCTACGTGCTGGACGGAACGATCACCGACCATCGCAACGGGGTCGCTACCGAGTACGGGCCCGGTGTGGGCTGGCCCGAGGACAGCGACACCCTGCACTGGCTCGAGAACAGCGGGACGATCCCAGCGGTCGAGATCTCAGTCGACATCGTCCAACGCGACTAGGCGGTAGCGGACCCGCCGGTCCAGGACGGGCGGCCTCAGGCCCTGGAGACACCACGATCCCGACGTCCGCTCATGCCGCAGATAGTGTGCGAATCTCAGGTGGGACAGCGTCGACATATCTCCCCGTCGGCGTAGGGGTTGACGTGGCCTTACGCATGTAGCGCTCACACGTTATTGGCGGTTTCCCATCGTCGGTGTGCGGCAAGGACGGTGTCCCACAGCCGGTCGCGAGTATCAGGCGGGCTGGCGTCGAATCGCAGGCCGAAGTCACCGGCGAGCAAGTCAAACCGATCCTGCCTACTCGTGACCGGGTCCGCGGCAAAGGCGTCCGCGCCGACCCGCGACCGAACCAGGCCGCGGATCACGTCGACCCCGGTTGCGTCGCGTCGCTCAGCCATCGCCACCTGCACGAACCCCGACTCAGGCGCCGTCGAGAGCCAAGCATGCTTCTCCTCGAAGTCGGCTTGCTGAGCGCGGGCGGTCGTCCAGCTCATGCCGGCGAAGCCGCCCGCCGGGTCGTGGGTCAGGTGCCACTGGGTTCCACTGACGTGTTCTAGGCCCATCCGAAACGGCCCCTGTTCATAGGTCCCCTCAGCGAGCGGGATCGGTTCGTGTAGCGCGTCCCCCAAACCGTTATCGACGTACCAACCGCCCAGCGGATTCACGTCGCTGGGCAGTCCGGTGACCGTGAGAACGAGGTGGTTGCCGAACGCGTCCGGGTCCGGTCCCTCAGAGAGATGGACGCCCCCTACATGGCCGTGCACGTCGTACCCGAGCGAGCTCAGCAGCATGCCGAGTGCGCCGTTGAGGTGATAGCAGTAGCCGCCTCGCCCCACGAGCGCTACTCGACGAGCCGACTCGGCCGGGTCGATCCCCCACAACTCGCCCGACTGGATCCACATCGTCTCGTACGGCACTCGCTCAGCCTGCCGCCGCACGATCTCGAACATGGCCTCCACCGACGGCGATTCCGGCGCCACCTCTAGACGCGCCAAGTACGCGCCACGTACAACCTCGTCCAGCGCCGGCAACGACCCGAACATCACGCTCTCATCTCCTTCGAGATCCCAATAGACACTGTGCACGACGATCAAACGCCGCGCCCGTGTCAGTTGGAAAAAGCGTGGCTACCCGTCACCAGCAGGAGTTCGGCCTAGCCAACCCACAACTGCATTCGCTCGCGCAGGCTGCGTCCCGACCGCTGCTGACTGCGTATGAAAACATCCACTCATGGCGCGATCCGGCGGCCGTCAGGTGCCGGAGGCCATGTAGCGGCGAGGATGTAGTTGGGGTGGCGGTCGAGGTTCTTGCGGGCGCGGTCGTAACGCACTGTGGTTCGTGGGTCGGCGTGACGGGCTGCGATCTGGACGTCGCGCAAGTCGACGCCTGCGTCGAGCAAGGTCGTGACATAGGTGTGCCGCAGCATGTGCGGGTGCATTCGTGCGAGCTTGAGGCTTCGGTCCTGGGCCAGTGCTCGTAGTCGGCGCGTGGCGCAGTGCCTGTTCATTCGGCTCCCGGTGCTGCTACGCAGAACCGGTCCGGACTCGCGATCTCCGGTGGCCCGGTCGACGGCCCGTCCCACTGCCGGTGGCAGGGGAACCAAGACGATCTTGTCTCCCTTGCCGTGGATCGCATGACCTGGTGACCGTGGACCTCGCTGAGATCGTCGATGCTGCTGCCGATGGCCTCGAAGATGCCGCAGCCCGAGCAATCCGAGCATGGCGACCAGTGCAAAGTCGTTGTCATATGTCGAGTCGCGGGCTGCGCTCAGCATTGCCTCGAACTGCAGGTGGCTGAGCCCCAGGGTCGGTGACTCAACGGGACGTGCGGTAGAAGCCGACCACCACCGAGACCCGTCGAGAGGTGGTCGAGAGTGCGTAGCGCCGGATCTCCTGCATCCAGCGGACGTAGAGCTCGACGTGTGGTCGTCTTGCCTGCAGCGGATCCAACCCGCGGTCACGACACCAACCGAGGTAGTTGCGCAGGTCGAACTCACCGTGGGATCGCGACTCACCCTTGTACCCGGGCGAGGTAGGCCGCGACCGCTAGTCGCAGCACAGGGTGGCGGCGGGAGGATGCGCGAACTGACACTGGCTCAGAAAAGACCACTCCGACCTCGAGTGGGGTACTCCCCCAGAGCTCAGCGCCGCCGCCAGGTTGAAGAGCGCAGCTGGCGCAGCGGCTGAGTCCTTCGCACTTGACAGCGAACGAGGCAGGTCAGAGCCACCCGAAGGCGGTGACCCCGGGGAGGCACCGACCGCTTTCCCGCCCCGGACAGGAGCCCGTCTTTTCGTTAGGTGTTTTCGCAGATTTCTGCGATAACCCCTTGGTTGGTTGGTTGGTGGAGCTGGCGGGAATCGAACCCGCGTCCTGTGGCGCCGTACCAGGTCTTCTCCGGGTGCAGTTCGTGCTAGCGGTTTCTCGGCCCCGGCACTCCCACGAACAGGTCGCCGCCGGGCTCAGTCAGGATGAAGTCCCGGTCAACCCTCCTGACAGTGGTTGACCAGCAAGTCCTCTAGATGAGATCAGGATCCGGGACGAGGACGGGTGCCCGGTCTGACCCTTCGATCACTGCTCAGGCAGCGAGAGCGAAGTCGTTGCGATTGGTGTTGGCAACTATGGTTTTCCAGCGATCGTTTACGAGATGACGCTGGCTTCTCGACCCGCTTCTCCTGGGACTAACGTCCCCAGTCGAAACCAATCAGCCCCTCTTGAGTTGTGACCACAGGGTAACGGGGATGCGGCCGTGGTTCATCCCGGGTTCTCGACAAGGTCAACCACCGGACGACGCGCGGGCGTACCGCTGGCCGATCCGGCGTACGGCGTCGGCGAGGTCGGGTGAGTCCTCGACCTCGAAGTCGGCGTCGAGCACCCCGAGCCAGAAGGCGATGTCCTGCGGTGACCGGCCGCCGATCTGCACGCGGCACCGGTCTTCGGCGAGCGGCTCGATGCTGCCGCGCGTCCAGGCGCCCATGCGCTGCTCGACGAACGCCGCCGGCGCATGCACCACGACACGACCGGTGACCTTCTCCTGCACCTGGCGTGTCTTCGAGGCGACGTACGCCGCGATGTCCTCGGCGGGCAGGTCGCGAGCCCGGAACCGGTGTCCCACTCCCCTGGTCTCGCTCAGCCGGTCGACACGGAAGGTGCGCCAGTCGTCGCGGCCGAGGTCGAATCCGACGAGGTACCAGCGCTGCCCCCAGTTGACGAGCTTGTAGGGCTCGACCCGGCGCTCGGTGGCCGAGCCGCTGTGGTCGGAGTAGGCGAACCGCAGCACCTCGTGGTCGCGCGCGGCAGCGGCGATCTCGGCCAGGAGCGGCCCGGCGACGGTGGCGCCCCGCTGTCGACCGGCCACCCGCACGGTCGTGGCCTGCAGGGCGTCGACGCGCGACCCGAGCCGCTTGGGCAGCACCTGCAGGAGCTTGGTGAGCGCTCGCAGCGCCGTCTCCTCCAGGCCGCTGACGGCGCTGCTGGCAGTCCCCAGAGCGACCGCCACCGCCACCGCCTCGTCGTCGTCCAGGAGCAGGGGCGGCATCGCCGCGCCTGCCGAGAGCCGGTAGCCGCCGATGGAGCCGCGGGTTGCGAGCACGGGGTACCCGAGCTGGCGCAACCGGTCGACGTCGTTGCGGATGGTGCGCTGGCTGACGCCGAGGCGATCAGCCAGCTCGGGACCGGGCCATTCGCGTGGGGTCTGGAGCAGCGACAACAAGCGCAGCAGCCGACCGGAGGTTTCTGCCATGGCCTCAGATTAGAGGTTCATCAGGAACGAAACGTGCCTGATGTGCTCCTAGCGTCAGCGACATGACCACTCTCCTGGAACCCCCTGACATCCAGTCCGTCGAGGTCGCCGAGGCGCCCGCTGTTCCCCGCGGCATGTGGGCCGGCTTCGCGGTGATCCTCGCGGCGATGACCCTCAACATCCTCGACTCGACGATCGTGAACGTCGCGGCGCCGGCCATCCAGCGCGACCTCTCGATGTCGACCGCCTCGTTGGAGTGGGTGGCAGCGGCGTACACCCTCGCGCTGGCCGTCGGCCTGATGGCCGGGGCGCGGCTCGGCGACATGTTCGGCCGCAAGCGGATGCTCGGGATCGGGCTGGTCGGCTTCCTGGTGGCGTCGGCGTTGTGTGCGTTGGCGTGGAGCGGTGACGTGCTCGTCGCGGCCCGTGCGGCTCAGGGCCTCGCTGCCGCCCTGATGGTGCCGCAGAGCTTCGGGCTGATCCGCGACGTGTTCCCGCCGCAGCACATCGGCAAGGGCTTCGCCGCGCTCGGACCGACCATCGGCGCGGCCACGGTGCTCGGCCCCATCGTCGCCGGGCTGTTGATGAAGGCCGACGTGTTCGGCACCGGCTGGCACGCGCTCTTCCTGATCAACCTGCCGATCGGCCTGTTCGCGCTGGTGGTGGGCGCCAAGGTCCTGCCCGAGGGTGCTCCCACGCACGTCGGGCTGAGGCTGGACCTCGTGGGCACGGTGCTGCTCGGTACGGCGAGCTTCCTGCTGGTCTTCCCTCTCGTGGACGGCCGGACGCAGGGCTGGCCCGCCTGGATGTTCGGGCTGCTCGCCGCCTCGGTGCCCATGCTCGGCGCGTTCGTCGTGCACCAGCGTGCCCGTCTCCGGGCCGCACGATCCCCACTCGTCGAGTTCAGCGTGCTGCGCAAGCCCTCGTACGTCTTCGGGACGCTGTTCACGCTGTTCTTCTTCGGCAGCGTCGTCGGCTTCTCGCTGACCACCGGACTGTTCCTCCAGATCGGCCTGGGCTTCTCGGCGCTGCACGCCGCGCTCTACCTCGCTGCGATGGCTGTCGGAGCGTTCTTCGGAGCGGGTGTCGGCGCATGGGCCTCGACCGCTGTCGGTCGGCCGATCCTCCATGTGGGGTTGACGATCATGGCCGCCGGCGCGGGTCTGCTCTGGTGGTCGCTGCGTCACGGCGACGGCGTGGTCGGCTTCGCGGACCTGGCCCCGGGGCTGTTCGTCTTCGGGCTCGGGATGGGGATGATCTTCGTGCCGCTCTTCAGCATCATCATGGGCGAGATCGACGACCACGAGGTCGGCTCGGCCAGCGGCCTGCTCGAGTCGCTGCAGCAGCTGGGCGCCTCGCTGGGAGTCGGCGTGCTCGGCACCCTCTTCTTCGACAAGCTGGGGCTCGAGCGCGGGGGTCCGTCGGCGGCGATCGCGGCCGGTCGTCATCTTGTCGCGGCCGAGGACACGTTCTTGCTGCTGATCGGCATCGTCTCCCTGGCCTGGTGCCTGGGCTGGCTGCTGCCTAGGAGGGCTCGCGAGATGCAGTGACGGCGTAGAGGAAGCACTGCGGCAGCACCGTGCGCACGTGCACGGTCGCCACGTCGGGCAGGGCCAGGAGTCGCTCGAGCAGGGGCTCCAGGTCCTGCCCTTCCTCGGCCAGGGTGTTGTGCTCGTAGCTCATCGAGTGGTCCGCGGCGTACGTCCGCAGGAGGCGTGGCCCGGTGCGCAGCTCGCCCGGCAGCACGTCGGCGCGATCGGGCCCGGCGCACTGCTCGGCGTGCACGTAGACCGGGCCCACCTCGGTCCACACGGAGGCGTGGTCGAACGGCGCCCACGAGATGAGTGCGATCGGCTCACCGTGACGTGCGAATCGCAGGCAGCACCGGAGCGGTTCGCCCTGGCCGGACGCCGGGAAGGCGGTGACGGCGTTGCCGTGGCCGTCGGTGCCGGCGACGCGCACGGCCTGGAGCCGGTCCGGGTCGAGGGCGTGCACCTGCAGGCGCACTGCCGCGGTGGAGACGGTCGCCGTGGGGATGGTCGTCGTCGCGCTGGTCATGGCACCAGCCTGCCCGCGCCGGAGCTCGAGTTCTCGCGGAAATCGGACGCGGCGACGACTAGCCTGAGCCGGTGCGACGAACCCTGGCGCTGATGCTCGTGACGGTCCTGCTGCTGGCCCTCGGAGCTCCCGCGGTGGCCCGCACCAACCTGCCCGTCGGCCCGGACGCCGACTACCAGCTCGGCGGCGACGCCCCGGTCCCGGCGAACGTCGGCATCGTGGTCCGCGACCGTCACTCCCACCCGCTCGCCGGCCACTACAACGTCTGCTACGTCAACGGCTTCCAGACGCAGCGGGACGAGGCCTCGTTCTGGAGGACGCGGCCGCATCTGGTGCTCCGCCGGCACGGACATCCGGTCGTCGACTCGGCGTGGGGCGAGTGGCTGCTCGACCTGCGCACCAAGAGGAAGCGCCAGCGACTCGCCCGCATCGTCGGCACCTGGACGAACGGCTGCGCAGCCCGTGGCTTCGACGCCGTCGAGTACGACAACCTCGACTCCTTCACCCGCAGCCATGGGCTGCTCAAGGAGCGCCAGGCGCTCGCCTACGCACGACTGGTGATCGCGCGGGCCCACGCCGACGGACTGGCTGCAGCCCAGAAGAACCTCGCGGGTTTCGACGGCCGCCGGGTCGGCTACGACTTCGCGATCGCCGAGGAGTGCGGTCGCTACCGGGAGTGCGCGGGCTACACGCGGTTCTACGGTCGCCGTGTGATCGCGATCGAGTACCGCCGCCAGGACTTCGACTGGACGTGCGCGCACTACGGCGCGTCCCTGCCCGTGGTGCTGCGCGACCTCGACCTGACCCCCCGCGGGGTCCACGCCTACTGCTGAGCGTCCGGCCCCCACAGCTCGACCGCGTTGTGCCAGCACACCCGCCGCAGCCACCCCTCGCCGAGCCGCGGGTGCCGATCCGCGAACCGGGCCAGGCCCTCGAGCTGGTGGAGGTAGGGGTACGGGATCGTCGGAAAGTCGCTGCCGAAGAGCACCCGGTCGCCGAGGTCGGCGACCCGCGGCAGCAGGCCGTCGGGATAGGGCGCCTCGACGTCGAAGAAGTCGGTGAACACCATCGTCGTGTCCAGCCGCAGGTTGGGGTGCTCCTCGACGAGCGCCAGGAACTCGGCGTACTCCGGCGCGCCCATGTGCGCGACGATCGCGGTCAGTCGCGGGTGCCGACGCAGCAGTCGGGCGAGGTGCTCGGGTCCGGTCCACTCGTTGCCGACCGGCCCGGACCCGACGTGGATCACCACCGGCGTCGCGGACTCCTCGAGGATCCCGAACGGCTCGTCGAGCAGCGGGTCCTCGAGCGCGAACTCGCCGACCTGCGTGTGCAGCTTGAAGACCTCCACACCCGCCCCGACCAGCTCACCGACGTACGACGCCGCCTCGGGCTCGGGGTAGAACGTCGCCGACCAGAGGCACTCCTCCACCCCGTCGGCGAACTCGCGCGACCACTCGTTGAGCCAGGGGGCGATCCCGGGGCGGTGGGCGTACGGCAGCGACGGGAAGCTGCGCACGCCGAGCTCGCGCAGCAGCGCGACGCGCTCGTCGTGGCTGGCGCGGTAGCGGATCGGCCAGGGCCGGCCGATCTTCGGGCCGGCCTCGTCGAACTGCGCCCACACCTTGGCCTGCAGCCGCGGCGGCAGGAAGTGCACGTGCGCGTCGAACAGCCCGGGCAGGCCGAGCCCTCGCCAGAAGGCGCGGGTGTCCTCCACGGGCTCCACCACCGGGAAGGGCTGAGTCACTCCACGCCCTTGAGGCGCCGGCCGAGGGCCTGCTCCTTCTCACGCTTGGCCTGCCGCGCCGCGATGGACTGCCGCTTGTCGTAGGTCTTCTTGCCCTTGGCCAGGGCGATCTCCACCTTGGCCCGGCCGTCCTTGAAGTACAGCGACAGCGGCACGAGGGTGAACCCGCGCTCGTTGACCTTGCTCTCGAGCTTGTCGATCTCGTGGCGGTGCATCAGCAGCTTGCGCACCCGCCGCGGCTCGTGGTTGGTCCAGGTGCCCTGGGTGTACTCGGGGATGTGCACGCCGTGGAGGTAGACCTCGCCCTCGTGGACCTCGGCGAACCCGTCGGACAGCGTCGCGCGCCCGGCGCGCAGCGACTTCACCTCGGTGCCGACGAGCACCAGCCCGGCCTCGACCACGTCCTCGACGTGGTAGTCGTAGCGCGCACGCCTGTTCTGCGCGATCAGCTTGCGCCCCTTCTCCTTCGGCATCCGGACATCCTCTCAGGCCCCGACGACGTCCTCTGCGGAAGGACGGGCCGTCTCCCGGTCCCTTGGCGCAGGACGTCGTCCTCACCTCCCGGTGGCGTGGGACGTCGTCCTCACCTTGGGACCGGGGCTGGTGCGTCAGCCGATGTAGTTCATCGGGTTCACCGGGTTGCCGTCGACCAGCACGGTGAAGTGCAGGTGGCAGCCGGTGGACCAGCCGGTGGTGCCGGCGTAGCCGACGGTCTCGCCACGACGCACGTGGGCCCCGGTGCCGACGCGGTAGCTGATCGCGTGGTTGTAGACGACCGTCATGTTCTTGCCGTTGACGCGGCCGAGGTCGAGGTAGAGGCGGTGGCCGTAGACGTCGGACCACGTCTCGGTGATGACGGTGCCGGAGCCGGCCGCGCGCAATGGCGTACCGCACGGGGCAGCGAAGTCGGTGCCGTCGTGGAGGCCCCAGTAGTGGTAGATCGGGTGGATCCGCCAGCCGTACGGCGAGGTGATGTACCCGGGCACCGGCCGGAACAGGAAACCGCCCGTGCCACCGGTGTACCCGCCGTGCTGTCGCCGCGAGCGCTGGATGATCAGGTCCTTGATGCGGCGCTCCTGCTGCTTCAGCACGTGCAGCCTGCGCAGGTCGGCCGCCCGGATCCGGGAGGCCGCCAGCGCCGCGGCGCGGTTGCTGGTGACCGTGGCGGCGTACTGCGACCGGGCAAGTGCCGCCGACCGCTCGAGCGCCTGCTTGCGGACGAGGTTGGTGGCGGCCAGCTTGCGTTGCGCGGCCACGGTCGAGGTGGCCTTGGCGACGAGGACCTCCTCGGCCGCCGTCCGGGCCTTCGCCTCACGCAGTCGCGTGAGCATCATGGTCTCCTTGCTCATCAGCGAGCTCACGGTGTTGAGCTGGCTGGTCACCGCCGCGGGGTCCTGGGTCTTGAAGATGACCGCCAGACCCATCAGTGCGGGGTCGCCGTTGGCGTAGTTGCTCGCGGCCAGCTCCCCGATGGCGGCACGCTCATCGGCCACCGCCTGCTGTGCCAGGGCGAGCTGGTCACGGGCGTGCGCGAGGGAGGACTCGGCCTGCTGCAGCCGGGCCTGCATCTCTTCGTCGAGCCGCTGGGCCGCACCGAGGGCCGCCACCGCCACGGACAGCCGGCGTTGGGAGACCACGAGGGCCGCCCGCGAGGAGCGCAGCCGGGCCTGCGCCGAGCGCAGGGCGCTGCTGGAGTCGTCGAGGTCGCTCTGGACCCGGGCTACCTGCCCGTGCACCTGGTGCTGCCGGTGCTTGAGCTTGTCCGAGGCCGTGGCGTCGCCGCCCGCGACGACCGAGGCGCCAGCCGCGAGCGCGAGGACGACACCGGCAGCGACGAGCCGGGAGCGCTTGGATCCTGGGGAAGGTTGGATCACAGGAAAGCCATTCAGCTGGGGAAGAAAGCCTGGCTGACGGTAACCCCTCGACCTCACACCTTGAGGTATTTGCGCGTCATCACGAGTGTCGGGATCAGCGTGAGCAGGATCCCGAGCGCCGCGATGCCCACCATCGCCACCGCGGCGTCGTTCCAGTCGACCCACTGGACGATGTTGGAGCTCGGCCGGAGCTTGCCGTAGATGACGAAGTACATGAACGCCGCGATGGCGCCGCACGATATGGCGATGCCGATCAGGGCGGCCACGAACGTCTCCATCAGGAACGGCAAGGAGATGTAGAGGTTGGACGCACCGACCAGCCTCATGATCGCGATCTCCCTGCGACGTGCGTACGCCGCGAGGCGGATCGTGTTGCCCACCTGGAGGATCGCCGCCACGAGCAGGAACGCCGCGACCGCGATCGCCCCCCACTTGAGCACCGTCATCCAGAAGTAGATCGGCTTGAGCACCTGGCGCAGGTCGCGCACGGCGGTGACACCCGGTGTGCTGGCGAGCGCGGTCTCGACCCCGCGATAGCGGTTGGGGTCCTTGAGCTTGATCCAGTAGGACTCCTGCATGTCGTTCGCGGTCACCGTGGAGTAGATGGCCTGCTCGGACTTGTCCTGGTCGATGTAGACCTTCTTCCAGGTGTCGAAGGCCTGCTGCTTGCTCTGGTGGTAGAAGGACGCGACCTCGGGGTTGGCCTTGATCTCCGACCGGATCGCCGTGCGCTGGGCGTCGGTGATCTCTCCCGAGCAGTTCGGCGTGCGGCTGTTCTGGTTGCACATGAAGACCGTGATCTGGAGCTTGCTGCCCCAGAAGTGCTCGGCCTTGTCGGCTTGGGAGTTGAGCAGGATGCCCATGCCGACCAGGGTCAGCGAGACCACGATCGTCACGATGAGGGCGATCGACATGGAGACGTTGCGCCGCAGACCTGTCGCGGTCTCGGAGAAGACGTAGCGGAGCTGCATGGGGAAGTCGGGTCCGTCCTAACCGGTGTAGCCGTAGACGCCTCTGGACTGGTCTCTCACGACGCGCCCGTCGGAGAGCTCGATCACGCGCTTGCGCATCTGGTCGACGATGCCCGCGTCGTGGGTGGCCATCACGACGGTCGTGCCGGTGCGGTTGATCCGGTCGAGCAGCTTCATGATGCCGACGCTGGTGTTGGGATCGAGGTTGCCGGTGGGCTCGTCGGCGATCAGGATGCGCGGGCGGTTCACGAACGCGCGCGCGATGGCGACCCGCTGCTGCTCGCCACCGGAGAGCTCGTCGGGCATCCGCCGTCCCTTGCCGTCGAGTCCGACGAGCTCGAGGGTCTCGGGCACGACCCGGTTGATCACCGAGCGCGGTTTGCCGATCACCTGCAGCGCGAACGCGACGTTCTCCGAGACGGTCTTGTTGGGCAGCAGCCGGAAGTCCTGGAAGACGGTGCCGATCTGGCGGCGCAGCGCGGGCACCTTCCAGCTGCGCAGCCGGTTGAGCTCCTTGTCGGCGACGAAGACCCGGCCCTGGGTGGCCCGGATCTCGCGGAGCACCAGGCGCAGGAACGTCGACTTGCCCGACCCCGACTCACCGACCAGGAAGACGAACTCGCCCTCGCCGATGTCGGCGGTCACGTCGCTCAGCGCAGGCTTGGTGTGTCCGGTGTACGTCGAGGAGACGTTGTCGAAGCGGATCACCGGAAGGAGTCTAGGTCTCGTATCCGGGCGCGCTCGGCGCAACGCGCGGACAAGAGAGACCGATTCGTTGCCGCGCGTTCTCTCGCAGGTCGTCCCACCTGGTGGCTACTGTCCCCCTCGGTGCCGGCGTCGAAAAGGTGGCCGGCGGACAGGGAGATCCGCATGACCAAGCAGCGCCGTCTCGTCATCGTCACCGCAGGTGCCCTCATCGCGTCCGGCAGCCTCGCGCTGGCGCCGGCAGCGACGCACGCGGCCGTGCGGCCCGTGCGTCCGCCGCTGACCAAGCAGCATGACGACCCCCGCCTCGGTGGCGGCCTCGGACGCCTGGTCCAGCAGTCGGAGCATCCCTCCCTCAGGAAGCAGCACGGCCTGGTCAGCGACCAGTCCCAGCTGGCCATCAAGGACTCGCAAGGACGCATCAAGGTCGACCTGACCCCGCAGGCGGGGGTGGACCGGGCGGCGTTCCGCCAGCAGGCCGAGGCCCAGGGCCTCGACGTGACAGCGGTCGACCCCAGTCTCGGGACCCTGGAGGGCTTCGTCGCCATCGGCTCGGTGCAGAAGCTGGCCTCGCTCCCAGGCACCGGCACGATCACCCAGGCGCTGAAGCCCGTGCTGCGCGCGGGCGCCGCGACCACCCAGGGCGTCGCGTTCCAGCGCGTCGACCAGGTGCTCAAGAAGGGCATCGACGGCAAGGGGATCACCGTCGGCGTGCTGTCCGACTCCTACGACGACGCGAAGTACACCGTCCTCGGCGACAAGCTGAAGATCCACGCCGCGCAGGACGTCAAGTCAGGAGACCTCCCGGGCAAGGGCAACAAGGCCTACCCCGACCCCGTGGTCGTGCTCCAGGACGGCAACGACCCCAACGCCGACACCGACGAGGGTCGGGCGATGCTCCAGATCGTCCACGACATGGCACCGGCGGCGAAGCTGTGCTTCGCCACGGCGTACGCCGGCGAGGTCGCCTTCGCCAACAACATCCGCAAGCTGGCCGACAAGTCGGGTCCCTGCAAGGCCAACGTCATCGTCGACGACGTCGGGTACTTCGACGAGCCGTCCTTCTCCGACGGGCCGATCAGCGACGCCATCGACGCCGTCGCGGCCAAGGGCGTGCACTACTTCAGCGCAGCCGGCAACGACGGCGAGGAGCAGTCGTGGGACTCCGCAGTGCGCCTCATCCCGGAGAAGCAGGGCGTGAAGGGCACCAACCTCGACTTCAGCCAGGTCGACCCCGCGCTCTACAGCGGCGGCCTCCAGGACATGAACACCGGACCCGGGACGGACGTGGCGCAGAACATGCTCGTCGGTGACGGCGGTGGCCTGATGGACCTGCAGTGGGACGACCCCTTCGACGCCAACGGCGCGCAGTACGGCAAGACCCTGTTCTCGGCCAAGGGCACGCTCACCGACGCGACCCCGAGCCGCGACTACACCTTCACCGTCACCAAGGCCGACCTGGGCAAGAAGCTGATGGTGCGCGACGACGCGGTGCCCTCCGGGACGCTCGACCTCAGCCTCTCGGTGACCGCGCCCGACGGCACCGACCTCGCTGACGTCGACAACGTCGACTCACCCGAGCTCTACGCGTTCACGCCGACGCAGGCCGGCACCTACACGGCCACGGTCGGCAGCAACACCGGGGCCACCGGCCCGTTCATCGTCGACGTGCGGCAGGTGCTCGCGCCGTCGCGGACCACGACGGACTTCAACCTGCTGTTCTTCGACATGGACGGCAACTACCTCGGCGCCTCGGCCGACGACAACCCGGCCATCGGGCGTCCGCTGGAGATCTTCCCGATCGGTGGGATCCCCGAGGTGCAGGTCGTCATCTCCCGCGCCGGGACCGGTCCGATGGGCGCGACGCACCTGCGCGACATCCTCTACTCCGACATCTACTTCGACGAGTACGTGAACCCGGTGGCGCCCGCGATCTTCGGGCACCCACTGGCGCGCGGGGCCACCGCGGTCGGCGCGGAGGACCCGTTCAAGCCCTACCTCCCGGAGTACTACACCTCCCCCGGCGGGAACATGCAGATCAAGTTCGACTCGAAGGGGAACCGCTACCCCAACGTGCAGTACCGCCACAAGCCGGAGGTGACCGGGACCGACCGCGGCAACACGACGTTCTTCGTCGTCGACGACCCGCGTGACCCCGACGCGCAGCCCAACTTCGGCGGCACGAGCGCGGCGGCTCCGCACGTGGCCGCCATCGCGGCCCTGGTCCTGCAGAAGCACGGCGGTCCGAACTCCGTGTCGCCGACGGCCATGCGCTCCCTGCTCGAGAAGTCGACCTTCCCCCACGACCTCGACCCGATGCACTCGGGCGGCACGTCCGGCGGGGTCACGGTGCAGGCCGATGGCCCGCAGGGTGCCGAGGTCGACGTCGCGAACGGCCCGATGACCAACCCGAACTTCTTCAAGGTCGGCTACAGGGGCTCGGCCAAGGTCACGTCGCTGACGTTCTACGGCAACACCGCCAGCCCGACCTCGCTTGCCGGGATGGTCTTCGACCCGCGCCCGCTCGGGCCGGCCGACGCGTCGTACCGCGACAACGGGTTCCCGTTCACCATCGGGGCGACGGCGGGCGGCCTCAGCGCGGGGTCGGTGAAGGCGAGCTTCGCCGGGGCCAACGCCGGTGACTCGGCGCCTGGCCAGTTCTCCCGCATGACGCTCACCTTCGCCAAGGGCCTCGGCTCGGGCCAGGGGCTGAGCTTCGGCGTCGACCGCGACCTCGCGGTCTCCGGGTACGGCGGGGCCAACGAGGGCAACGGTGCCGACGAGCTCGGTGGTGAGACGTTCATCCCCAGCGGCCACGTGCAGGCCAACGGGATGAAGTTCGTGGCCACCCTGTCCAACGGCAAGACGGTGACCGGGTTCGTCCAGAACAAGCTCGGCAGCGGCTTCTCCCCGGTCGACGGCTACGGGCTCGTCAACGCCGAGAAGGCGGTGCTGGGGCACTGAGCGAGACGACCCAGGTCCGGCTCGCCCGCCGTCCGGTGGGCGAGCCCGACGACGCCACCTTCTCGTTCGTCAGCGAGGACCTGCCACCGCTCGGCGAGGGCCAGGTGCTGCTGCGGGTCGTCTACCTCTCCCTCGACCCCTACATGCGCGGGCGCATGGACGACGCGAAGTCCTACGCCGCGCCGCTCCAGGTCGGCGACGTGATCGTCGGCGGCACCGTGTGCGTGGTCGAGGAGAGCCGCAACCCGTCGTACGACGTGGGCGACGTGGTGCTCTCCTACTCGGGCTGGCAGACGCGTGCGGTCAGCGACGGCCGCGGCCTGCGCAAGCTGGACCCGTCGGTGGCGCCGATCTCGACGGCACTGGGCGTGCTGGGCATGCCCGGCTTCACGGCGTACGCCGGGCTCCTCGAGATCGGCAAGCCGCAACCGGGCGAGACCGTCGTGGTGGCGGCGGCCACCGGGCCGGTCGGCTCCGCGGTCGGGCAGATCGCCAAGCTCAAGGGCGCGCGGGCGGTCGGCATCGCGGGGCGTGACCACAAGTGCCGTGCGCTGATCGAGGACTTCGGATTCGACGCCGCGGTCGACCACCGCTCCCCCACCTTCGCCGAGGACCTCGAGGCTGCCGTGCCCGACGGCATCGACGTCTACTTCGAGAACGTCGGCGGGCCGGTGCTGCGCGAGGTGGTGAAGCGGATGAACCTCTACGGCCGGATGCCGGTCTGCGGCCTGGTCGCCGACTACAACACGGTCTCGACGCCCGGCGACGCCGACCGGCTGCCGTGGTTCATGCGGCTGGTGCTGACCAAGAGCCTGCTCGTGCGCGGCTTCATCCAGGGCGAGTTCGTGGAGAGCCACACCCGCGACTTCGTGCGAGAGATGGGCCCCTGGGTGGCCGAGGGCGCGGTGCGCTACCGCGAGGACATCGCCGACGGTCTCGACGCCGCACCCGAGGCCTTCCGCGGGATGCTCGCCGGGCGCAACTTCGGCAAGGTGCTGGTCCGGGTGAGCGAGGATCCCACCGCCTAGTGGGTACTCCCCGGCCATGCCGAAGGAGTGGAGCAAGAAGCGCGAGAGGCAGTACGAGCACGTCAAGGAGAGCCTCGAGGACCAGGGCCGCGACGAGGAGACTGCCGAGGAGATCGCGGCCCGCACGGTCAACAAGGAGCGGGCCCGCGCCGGCGAGTCCGAGCAGGCCAGCAGGACCTCGACCGACGACATCTCGTCAGGTCGTCGCGGCGGGCTGCGCTCAGGCAAGGGCCCGGGCGGTCGCACGAAGGCCCAGCTCTACGAGGAGGCCAAGAAGCAGAACATCGAGGGCCGCTCCTCGATGAGCAAGGCCGAGCTGGAGAAGGCTGTCGGACGCCGGTCCTGACGTGGGGACATGACGGAGTCTCGACCCCTCTGCGCGCACCTGTCCCCAGGGCGTCACCCCGCCCGACAGGGGGATGAGCCGTGAAGGCTAGTTCGCTGCGGCCGCCTCGGCGCCGACGCGCCAGCGGATGCCGGCCTCGAGGAAGCCGTCGATCTCACCGTCGAAGACCGCCTGCGGGTTGCCGACCTCGTACTCGGTGCGCAGGTCCTTGACCATCTGGTACGGGTTCAGCACGTAGCTGCGCATCTGGTCGCCCCAGCTCGCCTGCACGTCGCCGCGCAGCGCGTCGATCTCGGCCCGCTCCTCGGCCTTCTTCAGGGCCAAGAGCTTGGCCTTGAGGATGACCATCGCGCTGGCCTTGTTCTGCAGCTGCGACTTCTCGTTCTGGCAGGACACGACGGTGCCGGTCGGGATGTGGGTGAGGCGTACGGCGGAGTCGGTGGTGTTGACGCTCTGGCCACCCGGCCCGCTGGAGCGGTAGACGTCGACACGGATCTCCTCGTCGGGGATCTCGATCTCGTCGGTCTGCTCGAGGACCGGCACCACCTCGACCGCGGCGAAGCTGGTCTGGCGCCGCCCCTGGTTGTCGAACGGGCTGATCCGCACGAGCCGGTGGGTGCCGGCCTCGACGGAGAGAGTGCCGTAGGCGTAGGGCGCATGGATCGCGAAGGTGGCGCTCTTCAGCCCCGCCTCCTCGGCGTAGGAGGTGTCGAAGACCTCGACGGGGTACTTGTTGCGCTCGGCCCAGCGGGTGTACATCCGCATCAGCATCTCCGCGAAGTCGGCGGCGTCGACGCCGCCTGCGCCGGAGCGGACGCTGATGATGGCCTCGCGAGCGTCGTACTCGCCGGAGAGGAGCGTGCGCACCTCGAGCTGTTCCACCGACTGGCGCAGTCGCTTGAGCTCGGCCTCGGTCTCCGCCGCGGCTTCGGCGTCGTCCTCCTCGGCCGCGAGCTCGACCATGACCTCGAGGTCGTCGAGCCGACCCTCGAGGGCGGTGAAGCGCTCGAGGTCGTGCTGCAGCACCGACAACCTGCCCGTGACGCGCTGGGCGTTGGCCTGGTCGTCCCACAGGTCGGGGGCAGCGACCTGCTCCCCGAGGTCGGCGATCTCAGTGCGCATGCGGCCGAGGTCCAGCACGGACCCGATGGTCTTCATGGTCGCCTGGAGCTGCTTGATCTCGGTGTCGAAGTCGGTGCCAGCCACAAGAGTTCAGGGTACGTGCGTGCGGTCCGGTGCACGAACCCGCCGAGAGGACATCGTCGGCCCGTCTCTGCACGCGGGCCAGGAGCTCGTCCATCTCGGGGCCGATCCCCGGCGGCTCTTCCTCACGATGAGACTCAGTCGGAGACCACGACGACCGAGGCGGCGGTGCCGCTGACCGGCACGTCCGTGCCCACGCCGGGCAGCCGGAACGGCAGGTCGGTCGGTGCCACCATCCGCACGACGACCGTGTCCGACGTGGTCGAGACCGAGTAGTCCAGGCCCGGGAACCGGCGCACGCAGGCCGGTGGACTCGACGTAGTCGGCGACGTAGCGGCGGGCCGCGACCGGGTCGATCTGGGCACGCTCCCCGAGGCCGTGGGTGTAGACCTGCTCGCCCTGGATGCCGTCGGTCGCGGCCAGCGCTGCCGCGTCGGCGGCCGAGTCCAGCCCCTGGCGACGCAGGAAGGCCGACGGACGCGTCGACGACCGCACCGACCAGCAGCGCGACCACGACGGCGAAGCCGATGATCAGCGGAGTGATCGTGCCGGCGTCGTCGCGCCCGGTCATGGCCGGGCCTCGCGGAAGGTGCCGTACGGCGCCTCGTGGTCCGACTCCACCCGGATGCGCGGCGTCTGCGAGCCGAGGAACGCCGGCATCAGCGGCAGCGCCACCGAGGACCGCACCTGCGCTCGCACGACCGATCCCGGCGTGAGGCAGTCGTGCGGGCGCGGCCGGCACGAGATGCTCACCGCGGGCACCGAGTCGAGCCGCTGGTCGGCGTAGGCCAGCCGCACCGCCTCGCGGGCACGTGCGTAGCCGGTGGCCTGGTCGGGCGCGGTGACGAACGCGCGGCCGGCGGACCGTGCGGCGGCCGAGGCGGCGTACGCCGCGCGCTGGGTGTCGAAGGCGGCCAGCACGACGTACAGCAGCGGGCACGAGCAGGATGATCGCCAGCCAGACGAACTCGATCACCGCCGTGCCGTCCTCGTCGCGGCGCAGGCTCACGGCGCCGTCTCCTGCACGCCGTGGCCCGTCACGCTGAGCGCCACCCCGGGTCCCCACAGCCCGAGCGGCGGCACGACGGCGTGCACCGTGACGGCGACGGTCGGCACCCCGCCCACCGATTCGCGCCTGGCCGAGACGTCCTGGGCGAACCGCGCCTCGAGGGCGCCGTCGATCTGCTGCCGCGTCCGGGCAGCTCCGTCGGCCGGCGACCGGTCGATGGTCGCGCCGTACCGCGCGCCCTCGGTCGCCGCGGCGGCAAGGGTGTTGCGCACGTGCAGCACCAGCCCGACCTGGATCAGGCCGAGCACCAGCGGCACGAGGACGAGGCTGACCAGCACGAAGTCGACGACCGCCGCCCCGTGCTCGTTCCGGCGCCGACGCTCAGCCGGAGACCGAGGAGAGCGCCGCACGCAGCATCGCCCCGAGCTGGGAGCCCGCGATCGCCCAGAGGCCGGCCACCAGGCCGGCGGTCATCACCGTGATGAGCACCCATCCAGGCACGTCGCCGCGGTCGTCGCGGCGCCAACGTCGTGTGAACCTGCGCATTGCTACCTCATTTCTCCTACGAGATCCGGGACTCACGGCACCACCAGCCGGAGCCCGACCAAGCCCGGCCAGAACGCGAAGACGACGACCACGGGCAGGACCAGGAAGACGACGGGCACCATCATCAGCACCTCGCGGCGCGCCCCTGACTCGATGAGCGCGCGCCGCCCTGCCTCCCGGACGTCTCCCGCCTGGGCGTGCAGGACCTCGGCCAGCGGTGTCCCGCGCTCGACGGCGATCGCGATGCCCTCGGCGAACCGGGACACCACGGCCAGTCCCGAGCGGGACGCGAGATCGTCGAAGGCGACGGCCGAGCGGCGTACCGGTGCGGACGAGGGCCAGCACACCGGCCAGCTCGGCCGACAGCTCCCCGTGCGTACGTCGGACGACCCGGTCGAGCGCCGAGACCGGGCCCTCGCCCGCCGCGACGGAGAGGGCGAGGAGCTCGGCCACCGTCGGGAACTCCTCGAGGATCCGCCGCTCGCGGCGCTCGACCTGCGCGGTCAGCCGGTTCTCGCGCAGCAGGACACCGAGGGCGAAGGCGATCAGGCAGAAGATCAGCAGTGGGACCGCACGCTCCGGCGAGGCGGCCGCGATGAAGGCCGACGGGACGGCCACGGCCGTGAACGCCACCAGCCCCCAGATCACCTGCTCGGTGCGGAACTGCGCGACGTCGGGCTCCATGCCGGCGCGGACGAGTCGTCGCCGTACCGATGCGGCGCCGCCGAGGACGCGCTCCACCCCTCGTCCAGCCGTCGCGAGCGGCGGACCGAACACGCCGACGAACGCGTTGCTCGGGCGAGCAGCCGGGGTCGGCAGCGACGCTGGACGGGGCAGGTCGCGGACGTAGGGCAGCACCCGGACCGTGATCGGCGTCCGCCGGGCATCGGCCACCGCGGTGACGGCGAGCCACAGGCCCGAGGCCGAGCGCCGCGCCGAGCAGGCCACCGATGACCGCGTTCGCCACCGGGCTCACGAGAGGATCCGCCGCTCGGTGGGCAGCCGCCCGATGCGCACCATCACGCGGTAGGCGACGGCGCACAGCACCCCACCGCCGACGAGCACCACCACTCCCGCGGTGCTGGAGTAGCGCTGGATCACCTCGGGCTGGAAGCAGAGCAGCAGGAGCACCAGCCACGGCGCCGCCACCGCCAGCCGCGCGCCGTTGACGGTCCACGCCTGCCGCGACTGCAGCTCGGCGCGCGTGCGGGCGTCGTCGCGCAGGAAGCCGGACAGGCTGCGCAGCAACCGGCCGAGATCGCCGCCGCCCACCTCGCGCGCGACCCGGAGGCTCTCCACGACCCGGTCACCGACCGGGTCGGAGAGCCGCTCCTTGAGCCGGTCGAGGCAGTCGGAGAAGCGGCCGCTGACCTGGTAGTCGAGGCCGAACGCGCGGAAGGCAGGACGCAGCGGCTCCGGGCCACGCTCGCCCAGCGCCGTCAGCGCCTCGGGCAGCGACAGGCCGGCGCGCACGGCGCTGGCGAGGTTGTCCACGGCCTCGGGCCACACCTCCGCGAAGTCGCGGAGACGACGCCGGGCCCGACCCTTCAGCACCGCGATCGGCAGGTAGGCGGCCATCGCGCCGAACGCGAGCGCCACCGGCAGCGTCCGCGACGCCACGAGCACACCGGCGGTGGCCACGAATCCCGACGAGACGCAGACGGCCACCAACCCGCTCGGCCGGACGTCGGTGAGGCCGGCCTCGCGCAGCAGCGGTGCGAGGCGCGGTGTCCTCTCGCCGCGCGGCGGCGCGGCCCAGGTCGAGGACCACACCAGCAGCACGCCGAGGCCGAAGAGCAGGCCGATCACCGCGCCCATCAGTCGGACTCGCGCAGCAACCGGTGGACGTCGACACCGGCGCGCTCGAAGGACTCGAGGCGGGTCGGCATCCCGCCGGTGTGCACCAGGTCGCCGCCCTGCCGGACGAAGATCGGCTCGGTCTCGACGATGTCCTTCTCGACCCGCCCGGGCACGGCCACGACCTCGTTGACCCGGCGTACGCCGTGGCGATCGAGGCCGAGGTGGACGACCAGGTCGACGGACTAGGCGACGGTGGGGACCACGAACCGGGCCGAGATGTTCTCCCCGGCGAGCAGCGGCAGGGTGCACATCTTCACCAGCGCCTCGCGACCGCTGTTGGCGTGGATGGTGGCCATGCCCGGGCAGCCCGGCGTTGAGGGCCAGCAGGAGGTCGAGGCACTCCGACCGCGTACCTCGCCGACGATCACGCGGGTCGGCCGCATCCGCAGCGCTTCCCTCACGAGGTCGCGCAGCGAGACCTCCCCGGTGCCCTCGAGCCCGGCCTGCCGCGTCTGCATCGCCACCCAGTCGGGGTGGCTGAACCGCAGCTCGAAGACCTCCTCCGCCGAGATGATCCGGTCACCGCCCGGGCATCGGCCGCCGCCAGGCAATTCAGGAAGGTCGTCTTGCCCGCCTGCGTTCCCCCGGCGACCACGATGTTCTGGCCGGCCAGTACCGCGGCCTCCAGGAAGCGCGCGACCCCCGTCGTGAGCGAGCCCGAGCTGCACCAGGTCGCTCAGCCGGGCGGCCTTGAGCACGAACTTGCGGATGTTGACCGCGGCGAAGTCGCGGCTGATCCCCTCCAGCACCACGTGCAACCGATGACCTGCCGGCAGCATCGCGTCGACGAACGGCTGGGAGAGGTCGATGCGCCGGCCGCTGGACTTGAGCATCCGCTCGACCAGCTCCTGCACCTCGGCGCGGGTCAGGATCACGTTGGTCAGCTCGTGCCGCCCGTTGCGCGCCGACGAACACCCGGCTCGGGTCGTTGACCCAGATCTCCTCGACCTCCGGGTCGTCGAGGAGGTGCTGCAACGGACCGAACCCGGCCACCCGGGCCACCAGCTCGCCGACCACACCCTGCGGGTCGGGCACCGGCGCCACCACCCCGGTCAGGCTGCGCTCGTCGTGGGCCCGCACCACCTGCTCGGCCAACCGGCGTACTCGTGGAGCCTCGTGCTGAGGGTCGACCCCATCGCGCCGGACCAGCTCACGCAGCTGCGCGTCGAGCTCACCGAGCAGGTCGGGCGCGGCAGAGCCGTTCACGTCCCCCGCCAACGGCCCCCGCAGCTGCACCGACATGCCGATGGCGTACCCCGCGGATCAACGCGGCGAAACACCGATCATCCGGCCTGTGGACAGCCAACGGACCACCCGTCACAGACGGCTCACGGGGTCACTCCAGACGCACAGCGGCCGCCCCCACGAGAGGGACGGCCGCGTGCTCCTGCGTCAGCAGTCGGTCAGCGCTGCACGCTGAAGAACAGGAAGATGTTGCTCGGGATCGGGCCGACCACGTTCTTGTTCTTGTGCTTGATCAGCTTCTGGATGTACGAGAAGGACTGGTGGTGCTTGATCTTCTTGTAGACCGCCGGGCTGGTGACGCCGACGACGCGGACGTCCCACCACTCACGCCGCCCACCGTTCTTCGTGGTGATGAAGTGGTCGTGGCCGGGCGTCATGAAGTTCTTCAACGCGTCGGTGAGCTGCGCGTCGGTGAACTGCGGGTACAGCGGCTTCAGCGCCGGCTCCAGCCTGGTCATGTCCACCGTCATCGGGTGGTCGACACAGGTCAGGTTCGCGGGGCAGTCGACCATCTTCTTCGGCTTGAAGCCCAGCGGCACGGTGATGAACAGCGGGTCGTGCTGCGCGGACGGCGCGTGGTTCCACTTCTGACCGACCTCGCACTTCGTCGACGACTGCGCCGAGACGCTGGTGTCGCAGAAGTAGCCGTGCGAGTACGTGAAGCGTGCGCTGTGCCCGTGGAAGAAGGCGTGCGTCATGCCGAAGTCGTTCTCGCCGTGGCCCGGCGTCATCGACATCGCCGCCATGGTGCGGCTGCCCGGCGATGCGCTCGCGGACGCGCCCGATCCTGCCGAGAGGGCGAAGCCGACAGCCGTGCCCGCGATGATCGCGACGGCGACCACCCCGAGACGGCGCAGGCGTTTGCTGAGATGCATGGGTCCTCCAGTGTGAGCGGAAAGCCCGGTGCCGTCTGAACGCGACACCGGAGACGAGAACCGCCACCGGCCCGGACCCCAATCCGGATGGACGCCCCCTCGTCACGGGGAGCGCGTGCTCGACCATCCCGTGCTTCGGATGTCCGTGACAACCCCTCATCCCGAATTCTCAGGAAACAGTGGCCTCAGACCCGAGCGCGCAACGCCTACTTGGTGAAGTGGAAGACCGCGTAGTGGTCGGTGCTGTCGTCGAGCCGTACGTCGATGCCGCGGCAGGTGTTCCCGTAGGTCTTGGAGGTCTTCCAGGTGTAGGTGTAGCGCTTGGTCTTCGTCGAGTAGCTCAGGGAGCCGGTCGTGGCGCTGACCTTGCCGGTGATCTGGGTGGGGTGGGCACACGACACGGTGGCGGTCTCCGGGAAGCCGTGGGCGAGGATCGCCGTGCCGTGGTTGCCGTTCAGGCCGAAGGACAACGCGACGGAGGCGCCGGCCTTGACCGTGTTGAGCTTGGGCGCGTTGGCCACGGGGGCGTAGAACCCCGTGAAGCTGTAGTGCGGCGGGGGCGGTGGCGAGGTCTTCTTGGCGGCGAAGTTCCAGATGCTCGCCGACGACGTGAGCACAGTCAGGTCGATCTCCCCACCGGCACCGGTCTGGCGGCTGGAGATGCACGGGTCCGGAGTGGCGGTGCCGTCGGTGGCCGTGCAGTCGGGGACCTGCACCGGTGACCCGCCGTCCTCGGTGCGGAACAGCTGCAGCGTCGTCGGCGGTGGCGCCGCCGGCCTGGCTGGCACCGATCGTGAAGGCGAGCTTGAGGGGGTTGTCGAACGAAGCCGACGGCGCCGTGATCTGGACCTGCTGGCTGGCGAAGGTGTAGCCCGACGGGGCGGTCTGGCTCACCGCACCCTGCGTGATGTCGACCGCTCCCCCACCGGTGCCCGAGGGCACCGTCACGCTGGTGCTGATCGGCTGGGTCGACGTGGAGTGGTCACCGGTGCTGACCGTGCCCCCGCTGTTGGACGCGGCACCTGAGGCGGTCACCGGCGCCGGCGCTCCGGCGACGGGTGTGACGGCCGGGGACGAGGGGTCGGAGACGTCTCCCGGCCCGGCCGAGTTGGTCGCCTGCACGGTGAACGTGTAGGCGGTGCCGTTGGTCAGTCCACTCACGGTGCCCGAGGCATCAGCGCTGCCGCTCGACACCGTGACGGTGCTCGTGGCGCCGCCGGGCGAGGCCGTGATGGCGTACGACGTGACCCGGGCTCCGCCCTGGTTGGCGGGGGCCTGCCAGGAGACCTGTGCCGACGCATCGCCCGCGACCGCCCGCACGGCCCGCGGGGCGCTGGGTGTCGAGGCGGTGCCGCCGAGGGCAGCGTCGAGATCCCACACCGCGCCGAGCTGGGGATCCGAGGGCGGATGGCTCTCACCGACAGCCCATCGGCCGTCGGGACTGATGGCCGTCGGGTAGGGCGGACTGGTCACCCGACCGGGGTGCCAGCTCGACCATGCCCGTGTCGTGGGACCAGACGAAGCCGAACAGGTCCGCTCCACCCGGAGAGGATGCCCACGACCCTCCCGTCATCCGCGATCGCCTGCGGGTCGACGTAGGCCTCCCCCAGGTCGCCCAGGTCCTCGCGCGTAGCCGTCCACCGCCCACACGTAGCCGCGCAACGAGCCTCCTCCGTGGGGGCGAACCCGTCCCCCATCGCGACACCAGCGGCGTTCACCTGCTTGGCCCGACCCAGTCGAGCCGGCGGGCGCGTCGAGGCCTCTTGATCCCACCGCCGGAGTCCAGCGAAACGCCTGCTCCCCGTCCGCAAGTTCGCCGTGCCGACGATCGCATCGGAGTCGTTGATGCTGTCCGAGGGCCACGTCGATGGCCGTGCTCCGGGTACCGTCCCGATGTCGACGGCACCCTGCGTGGCGGACCAGAGGAACGCCCGTCCGGGGCCCCGTTCACCTCGACGCCGCGACGTCACCAGCCGGCATTGATGGCCTCGACCTCGACCTCGGTCGAGCCGTCGGGCGCGACGATCTGGGTCCAGTGCACCGGGCGTCCCGACGTACCCGTTGTGGACGTCCGACGGTGCCGGTCTCCACGATGATCTGTCCCGCGTCGTTCTCGCCTACCGGGACGGCGCTCGGGCCGTCGTCGAAGCCGTGAGGCCCTGGTGCCGCCGTCCTTGGTCCACACGAACGGGCGAGCGTGACCGGCGCCGTCGTTGTAGTTGCCGACGACCTGGCCGTTGGCGTTGACGGCTTGAGGAGTGGTCCCCGACGCGCCGATGGGGCGACAGGATCTTCGTCACCCCGTCGGTCGCGGTCCACGCGATGGCGTACGCGTCGTCGGAGGTGTCGGAGTAGCCCGATGGCCATCCCGGACGTCGTTCACGGCAGTCAGGGTCGTGCCGTCGGCGCCGTCGACGCCGTCCACCACGGTCGGGCGTGTTGTCGGCGGCGAAGGCCGCCGGCCGGGGGCGACCACGAGCACGGACGACGGCGAGGACGGCACCGAGGGCCGTGCGGATCCGGCGGTGTGACATGCGGTGGCCTCCTCGGTCAGTACGGCGCGTCGATCCTGCAGCGCACTGCCGGAGCGCGGCAACGATCCGCGAGCACGCGGTGTAGTCCAAATGCACTGGTGCGACCAAGGGGTGGACGGGCGTGTTCTTTCTGATCGTGTCCGATTTGCCCGTTTCCCTGCGGGAAGTCCTACGCGTTTCTACGCTTCTCCCGTGACCGTCGCTCGCCGCCTGATGACCGTGCTCCTGGTCCTCATGATCGGCGCGATGCTGTCACCGTCGTACGACGCCTCGGTGGCCTCCCCCGCCACCAGCCCCACCGCGTTGATCCCTGTCGCCTCCACGAACAGCAATCCGCTGGCTGGTGGGCCCTGGGGCGTCTACACGACCAAGACCGACGACGTCTACGGCCCGTACCTGAAGGCCAGCGGCACCACCAAGGCCCTGCTCGGCAAGATCGCCAAGCAGCCGCGGGTGCGCTGGTTCGGGGAGTGGATCCCCACGTCGCAGGTCGGCCCGAAGGTCGGGCACTACATCTCGATCTCCCAGCACGGGAACGCGAACACCCTCGTCCAGCTCGCCACCTTCCGGCTGTGGCCCAGCGGCGGCGAGGCCGGGCGCAAGCGGCCGATGACCACGGCGCAGCTCAACGACTACAAGGCCTGGTACCGCGCGGTCGCCGCCGCCATCGGCACCAGCCGGGTGGCGGTCGTGCTCGAGCCCGACCTGGCGATGGCGCTCTCCGGCTGGAAGCCCAGCACGCGTTTCGCGCTCGTGAAGTACGCCGCGCAGGTGCTCTCCAAGCAGCCACGCACGTCGGTCTACATCGACGCCAGCGACGCCGACTGGCTGAAGGCAGACGCCGCTGTCTCGATGCTGAAGTCGGCCGGGGTGGCTTACGCCCGCGGCTTCGCGCTCGGCGCGACGCACTACGGCTCGACCGTCGCGGAGACGACCTACGCCGGCACCGTGATCGCCAAGCTCGGCGCGGCCGGCATCCCGGGCAAGCACGCCGTGATCGACACCGCCGACAACGGCAAGCCGTTCACCTGGTCGCAGTACTACGCCGAGCACCCCAAGGGTGACTTCGACAACGCGGAGACCTGCCGCAGCACGTCCGACACCACCTGCGACACCCTCGGCCACCCGCCGACCTGGGTCACCAGCGACCCGGCGCACGTGGACGGCTACCTCTGGTTCGGCCGCCCGTGGCTCTACCGCCAGGCGAGCCCGTTCACGTTGTCACGCGCGTTGCAGGTCGCGAAGACCACGCCGTACTGACCAGAACTGACCAGAACTGATCAGAGCAGCCTGAGCACCTCGGCCGACGCGCGCTCGCCGGCGCGGACCGCGCCGTCCATGTAGCCGGTCCAGTACGTCGAGGTCTCGGTGCCGGCCCAGTGGATGCGACCGTGCGGCACGCGGATCTCCGGGCCCCACGACGTGAGCGTGCCCGGGCCCATGATCGCGACGGGTGCCCCCTTGGTCCACTGCTCCTTGGTCCAGTCGTGCTCGACGTACTCGATCGGCTTGAGCGCCTGGGCGCCGAACATCTCGGCGAAGCCCTGGAGGACCGCAGCGCGACGGGCGGCCAGCGTCTGCAGGCCGTACTGGCGCCAGGTCGCGCCCCCGACGAAGGCGAGCAGCACTCCGGGCGTGCCGGTGGACGGCGAGTTGTCGAAGGCCGCACGCACGGCGCCGTGGTCGGCGATGCCGAAGCCGTTGAGGCCGGCGTCGCGCCAGAACGGCTTGTCGTAGACGGCGTCGCACTTCATCAGGTCGCCCATGTTGAGGTGGTTGAACAGCGCCTGCCGGCGCGCGTTGAGAGCGGGGCTGAACTTGATCTGAGCGCGCCAGCTCGGGAGGCGCGGCGACCACGACGCGCTTGGCCAACACCTTGCCGCGGGCGGTGTGCACGACCGCGCCGGTGCTGGTCTGGTCGATCTCGGAGACGGCGGCGTTGAGTGCGACCCGCGAGCCCAGCTGGGCCGCCATCCGCAGCGGCACCAGCTGGGAGCCGCCGACGAAGCGCCGCTGCTGCGCGCCGTCGCTGGTGTCGCTGTTGCGCTCGAAGGTCCCCTTGTTGTTCTCGTCGCCGGAGCAGGCGGTGTACCAGATCACGTAGAGCAGCGAGAGCTGGTCGGGGTCGGCGCCGAACCCGGGCTGGGTCCAGCACTTGATCAGGTTGCCGATGCCGTCCTTGTTGACCGCGGTGTTGCGGATGTACTGACCGAGCGTCTGGTTGTCCCACTCCTTGGCCCGCGGGTGGTTCCAGGGCGCCGCCACGTCGATCTCGGAGGCCCACTGGTCGAGCTGGTACTGGAGGACCGCGGCGTCCGGCAGGATCAGCGGATCCGGGGGCACCGTCCCGTCGTACTCCTGGCGGCCGAGCGGCCCGGAGGAGTTGTAGACGCTCTTGCCGGTGTTGTACTCGAGGAACGTCGGGACCTTGAGCTCGGCGGCCAGCGCGGCGATGTGGTCCTGGGTAGGGCCGATGAAGGCACCCCCGGACTCGATGGTGGCGCCTGACTTCAGGGTGTGGTTGAGCACGCGCCCGCCCACGCGGTCACGAGCCTCGACGACGAGGACCGAGCGGCCGCTCTTGGCGATCTGCCGGGCAGTGGTCAGGCCCGAGATGCCCCCGCCGACGACCACGACGTCGACACTGGCCGGCAGCGATCCCTGCAGGGTGGCGGCCTCGGCCGCTCCGTCGGTCAGGCCGAGGGTGAGGGCCCCGACCCCCACCGCGGCGCCGCCGCCCAGCAGGGTACGGCGGGACAGGGACGGCCCAGCGGCCGTGGAGTCGCGTGTCATGCCCCCCCAACGAGCGACCCGCCCGGGGGCAACGCGTGGCCCACGTCTCGGGACGGCACGTTTGCAGACGGACAAGCCGGGCATCCTCGTCGATGCGGGTTCGTCCTGCGCCGTCCGCCGTGTCTCGGGAGCGGCGGACGTTCCAGCTTTTCTCGTACCTCGTCGCCCTCAGGCAGTTCGTACCCGCGGCCACCCGACGACGCGCCCGGGCCGCGATGGCGGCGGCGTCGGAGGCACCCGCCGAACGGGCGGCGGTACCGGTGGCAGCCGACGCTGGGCGAGCGTGAGCACCGCAGTATCGGCGACCGGGGCCGGCACCTGGCCGGGCACCCGCTGACGCGGGATCCGCACGAACGGACCACGACGCTGACGAGGCACCCGCGGCGGTGCCGGTGGCGCCGGCGTCTCCTGCTCGGCCGGGAAGCAGAGGCTCCACAGGAGCACGATCGCCAGGGCGCTGGTCATCACGCTGGCGACGCCGGTCCCCTGCTGGAGGAAGACCATGAAGTACCCCGCGTCCGGCAGCACCCGGCTCACGACGCCGCGCACGCGGTTGCTCGGCAGCTGCCAGGCGTCCGCGCTCGGGTTGGCGTCGCCCTTGGTGTGCAGGAGTCCGTACGCGTCGATCCTGGTCAGTCGGTGGGTGACCAGCACGTCGGGCCCGATGGCGACCGTGACCGGGTCGCCGACGGCGTAGCCCGCGGAGGCCGGCCGGTCGAGCACGGCGTCACCAGGGCGGAACGTCGGCACCATCGACCCCGTGCGCACGACGTAGGCCCGGTAGCCCTGGTGCCACGCGACGGCCACGGCCGTCGCGATCGAGAGCAGCAGGACGGTCAGCAGGCCGATGGCCACGTGCTTGAGCTTCATCCCAGTCCCCCGACTGCCGGTGGTGCGAGGTGCGGGGTGGCCCGGCTGGGAACCGGACCACCCCCCATCCCTGTCATGTCGATCGACGACGTCAGAACTTGTCGCCGGCCTTGATGAACGCGCCAGTCGGGTCCACGCCCGGCTGGGTGGCGACGACCTTGAACGGCACCGTGCCGGTCCAGGGGCCGTCCTGGCCACCGGTCGCCCGCGGGGTGATGCCGAAGACGACCTTGAACGTGTAGTCGCCGGTCGGCAGGCCCGCGTCGAGACGGATCGCCTGCGGGATGCCGCACAGGACGTCGTTCGGCCCGGCGGGGCTGTGGTTGTAGGTGTAGTCCGAGGTCGGACCGTTGCCGCCGTGGCCGAGGCTGTCGGCGCACCCGCTGCTGGTGTCACTGGCGTTCTGCAGGTTCCACGACGAGAACAGCTGGTTGCCCGCGTTGTCGAACACCGCGAAGTGCCCGAACCCGCCGAGGCCGCCGCCGGGGGCCAGCGCGTTGCCGTGCGCGCCGGTCAGTGCCTGGTACGCCGCGTTGTTCGGGTTGAACACCATCCAGACGTCGGAGTTGCCGGTGCTGTTGGTGCTGTAGGCGACGGTCTTGGTCTGGTACTCGCCCGGCATCAGGCCGGAGAAGTTCAGGGTCTGGCCGCTGACGTCGATCTTGATGTGGCCGGCGGTGCCCGACAGGCTGCCGTCCTTGCTGTCGGTGAAGTAGGCACCCGTGCTGCCGACAGCCGACGCGATGAGCGCGGCAGAGGCGCCCAGCGAACCGATGAAGGCGACGACGCGCGCGGTCTTGCGCTTGTTCATGTTGACTCTCTCCCCGTTGATGCCATCGCTCACGTGCGACGGCAGGGAGAAGGTACGAACGCGCAGGTCAGGTGGCTAGCACCGGCCTGTTCGACCCCTAGACCAGTTCCCGAGTTGGCAGCGCCGATGTCCCTATTCGCGGCAGAAAGCGTCGTTCACCCGGAGAAATCGTTGACACCGGCAAACAGGTCGCCACACTGCTGGACCCGTTCCAGCACCTCCTCGAAGCGCAGCTGCTCGAGAGCGAGCGGGTCCTCGGCCCCCTCCTCGACCTCCTGCCAGGTCCGGGGGGCGGCCACGGTGGGCAGGTCGCGGCCGCGCATCGAGTACGGCGAGATGGTGGTCTTGGCGCCGACGTTCTGCGACCAGTCGAGGAACACCTTGCCGCCGCGTCGGGCCTTGGTCATCTGCGAGACCACCAGCGACCGGTGCGACGGACTCGAGCTCCTCGGCGATCTCCTTGGCGTAGTCGCGCACCTCGTCGCTGGTCCGCTTCGCGTCCAACCGCGCGTAGAGGTGCATGCCCTTGGACCCGCTCGTCACCGGGACCACCGCCTCCAGACCGTCCTCGGCGAGCCGTTCGCGCACGAGCAGGGCCACCTGCGAGCACTCCATCAGTCCCGCGGGTTCGCCGGGGTCGAGGTCGACGACGAGCCGGTTCGGGTTGCGGGTGCGGTCCCGCTTGGTGACCGTCCACTGGTGCACGTGCAGCTCGAGGGCGGCGAGGTTGACCGCCCAGGTGAGGGTGGCCAGGTCGTCGATGACCGGAAAGGTGAGCTCGCCCGCCTCGCCCGCACTCCGATTGACGTCGGGCGCGTGAGCCGGTCGTCGGCACGGTGGCGGTGCGCACCCAGCGGGGCGTGCCGTTGGGGGTGTTCTTCTCGAAGAACGACATGTCGCCGGTGCCGTGCGGCCACCGGATCCGGGTCACGGCCCGGTCGCGCAGGTGCGGCAGCATCGCGCCCGAGACCTGCGCGTAGTAGTTGAGCACCTCGCCCTTGGTGGTGCCGGTGCGCGGGTACATCACCTTCTCGAGGTTCACCAGGGTGATCCGGTGGCCCTCCACCTCGACCGGCGTCTCGGTGCGCTGCTCCTTCGACGCGGGCACGGGCTACCGGCCGATCGCGATCACCGGCACCCGGCTCGGGTCGAGCCGCGCCATCGCCAGCCGCAGGAACCAGCGCGGCGCGGAGACGCAGCCGGCCGTCGCGCCCCTGCCGTTGACGTGGAAGAAGATGCCGGCGCCGCGGTGGCGCACCTGGTCGAGGTTGAAGCTGGTGTTGATGGCGTACTCGTACTGCTGCGGGAAGGACTGCAGGCGCTCGGAGGTGTTCTCACCGGACTTCAGCCACCACCGGAAGCCGCCCTGGGCCTTGTTGCGGTAGCGGTTGTAGTACGCCGAGCCGTTGTCCTCGACCCAGTAGTCGCCGGCGTGGATCCGCCGGTACGGCAGGTGCCAGCCCGCCGCCTTCGCATGCGTGCCGAAGGCGCTGAGGAGGCGGTAGCTGCCCAGGGGCGTGGTGCCCGTGCCCTGGTGGCGGCGGCTGCCCACGACCAGCCCGCCGTAGCCGGTCCGCCCGTTGCGCGTGCGCGCGACCTTCGTCCACCCCGACGAGGTGTGCTGCCACAGCGTGATCCTGGCCCGGTGGCCCCTGGTGTGGTTGACCGTGACGACCTCGGTGCTGCCGGCGGGAACCGAGACGTGGACGCCGTCCAGGACCAGGCCGGCCGCGTCGGCCGGGCCGGCCCAGCCCACACCGAGGACGCCGAGGAACAGCACGGCGCCGGTCAGGGAGATCAGGGCCTGCTTCACGAACGCTCCTCGAGGTCGGCCGGCGTCAGGTCCGTGCGGACGCCACGGTACGCCGGTTGGCGCAGTCGGCCGTCCCTCGTCAGCCCGAGGGACTGCACCTCCACGACCAGCACCGGGCGCACCCACACCGTCCCCTCCCGGTCGACCCGCGGCAGCACCTCGCTGAACGGCGACCCCGCGACCACGAGTGGCTCGAGCACCTCGGCGAGGAGGCGTCCGGCCTTGCCGGCGATCCCGCTGCCGACCCGTCCCCGGAACAGCAACCCGTCGCTGCCGGGCTCGCCCACGAGAACGGCACCGATCCGGCTCTGCGACCCCGTCTCGTAGCGGTAGCCGCCGACCACGACGCTGCTCGTCGGCCGGATCGGGAACTTCAGCCACTCCCGGCTGCGCACGCCCGGGCGGTAGCGCGAGGAGAGCCGCTTGCTGACGATCCCCTCGAGCCCCTGCTGCTCGGCCCCCTCGAGCAGTGCCGGGCCGTCGTCGTACGTCGGCGGGACCTGCCAGCCGCCCGCCCAGCCGGGCATCTCCTCGATGTCGAGGTCGAGCAGCCGCTCGCGCCGCTCCGAGAGGGGCCGCTCGCAGAGGTCCTCTCCGTGCAGTCGCAGCAGGTCGAAGGCCAGCAGGGCGACCGGCTTGCTCTCGGCCAGCCGCCGCGCCCGCGTCGCGTCACGCACGTGCAGCCGCTCCTGGAGGGCGCCGAAGGTCGGCACCCCGTCCCCCAGTGCGACGACCTCACCGTCGAGCACGGCGTCGTCGGCGACGTCGAGCAGGCCGTGCAGCTCGGGGAAGGCGACGGTGGCGTCGTTCTCGTTGCGGGAGAAGATCCGCAGCCGCCCGGAGCCCACCTCGACGAGCACCCGCATGCCGTCCCACTTGACCTCGTGCACCCAGTCGGAGCCCTCCGGCACCCGGTCACCGCGGGTGGCGAGCATCGGCAGCACGCTGGGCATTCTCGCAGGGCTTCGACAAGCCCGACCAGCGTGCGGCATCCTTGATCACATGCGTGCAATCTGGAAGGGCGCCGTCTCGTTCGGCCTGGTCAGCGTGCCGGTGAAGGTCTACGCCGCCACGGAGAGCAAGGACATCTCCTTCCGCCAGGTGCACGCCAAGGACGGCGGCCGGATCCGCTACCAGCGTCTGTGCAGCATCGACGGCGAGGAGATCGAGTACGCCGACATCGCCAAGGGCTATGAGACCGAGGACGGCGAGATGGTCATCCTCACCGACGAGGACATGGCCTCGCTGCCCGCCGAGAGCAGTCGCGAGATCAGCGTCGAGAAGTTCGTGCCCAGCGACCAGATCGACCCCATGCTCTTCGAGAAGAGCTACTACCTCGAGCCCGAGAAGACCGGCGCCAAGCCGTACGCCCTGCTGCGCGAGGCGCTCGAGGCGGCCGACCGGATGGCCCTGGTCACCGTCTCGCTGCGCAACCGGATGTCGCTCGCCGTCCTGCGGGTGCGCGACGAGGTGATCGTGCTCCAGACGATGATGTGGCCCGACGAGATCCGCACCCCCGACTTCGCCACGGTCGACTCCAGCGAGGCCAAGCCCGCCGAGGTCAAGATGGCCACCATGCTCGTCGACACCCTGGCCGGCGACTTCGACGCCAGCGAGTACGAGGACGACTACCGCGAGGCCGTCGAGGCGCTGGTCAAGGCCAAGATCGAGGGCGGCGAGGTCAAGGAGGCCCCGGTCGCGAAGAAGTCCTCCGGCGAGGTGGTCGACCTCCTCGCTGCGCTGCAGCGCAGCGTGGACGCCGCCAAGACGGCGCGCGGTGAGGACACCGAGGAGAAGCCCGCCACGAAGGCGCGGCCACCAGGCCCGGCGAAGAAGAAGGCGGCCAAGAAGTCCGCCCGAAGTCGAAGAAGACCGCCGCCAAGAAGCAGGCGAAGAAGGCCTCCTGAGACCCGCGGAACAGGTGCGCCACCAGGCGTAACCCCTGGGGCGTCTCACCAGTTGAACTGTCCGTACGCGCCCCTCGCGCGTGCGAGCAGCACTGGGGAGGAAGACACCGTGGGTCGACGCACCTACCTTCGCACCACCGCCGTGGTCGGCGCGCTCGGACTCGGCCTGCTGGCGATGTCGCCATCCGTGGCCGCCACCGACAACCAGGCGGGTGCGAACGCCGTGACCGTCAACGTGGCCGGACAGGGCGATCAGGGCACCGGCCTGGTCACCGCGTCGTACGCGAACGGCAAGGAGACCACGAGCGGCAACACCTCGCCCGCGTTCCCCAACCCCGGCAACCAGACGTTCCTGACCGGTGGCGTGCTGGCCCAGGAGGCCACCGCGAAGCCCGGCTTCTCCGCCGCCTGCGCCGGCCTCGCCGGCGACGGCGGCTCGGTGATCAACATCGGCGACAGCAGCTGCCTCAAGCCGGGCAACCTGATCACCGGCTCGTTCGGCAGCTTCGACCCCTCGACCCTGATCCCGTCCGGGTCCAGCATCCCGACCGACCAGCTCCCCTCGCAGCTCCAGGGGCCGCCCTGAACCAGATCGCCGGCGGTGGCCAGGCGCTCAGTGACGCCATCAGCAGCGCCCTGGACCAGGCCAAGCAGCAGTTCGGCGACGGCGGCCTGGTCGCCAACCTCGACGTGGTCGAAGGCCGGTGCACGGCCGGTTCCGGCGGCCCGACCGGCACCGCGACGCTCACCGACGCGTCGTTGACCTTCAACATCCCCGGCCAGAAGCCGATCACGGTGCTGACCCTGCCGGTCCACCCGAAGCCGAACACCCACGTGTTCACCAACCTCAGCGACGTCCTGAACGCGATCCTCGACGGGGTGGACGCCGACCTGACGGACTCGCTGCAGGGCAACGCGTCGCCGCTCAAGGCGCTGACCGCGCAGATCCGCAGCCAGATCGTCACCCAGATCCACTCGCAGGTGGAGGCGCAGCTCAAGCCGCTCGAGGACAACCTGCTCGACATCACGCTCAACCAGCAGATGCACCCGACGCCCGACTCGATCAAGGTCCGCGCGCTCAACGTCGACGTCCTGCCCGCCGCCAAGGCGCAGCTGAACGGCAGCCCGCTGGTCAACCTCCAGGTCGGCAACGCGGCCTGCGCCCCGGTGCCCGAGGCCGCTGTCAGCGCCCCGCAGGCAGCCGCACCCGGTGAGCAACCCGAAGACACCCACAGCGGTCTCCTCCGGCCTCGCGTCGATGCCCGGCCAGCACCAGGGCGTCGACGGCTCGACCTGGGCGCTCGCGGCACTAGCCGGCCTCGGGCTGGTCGGCGCCGGGACGCTCGGGCTGCGGCGACTGCTGGGCTGAGAGCACAGCGAGACAGACCCTGGGGAGGGAGACGAGATGGACAAGGCGAAGGGCGGCCTGCTGACCGCGCTGCTGCTGGCGGGAGCACTGGTCGTCGCGGTGTTCGTGATGCCGAGCAAGGCGCAGCCGAGCGAGTTCCGACCGATGAGCTCGCCGGCCACGCCGATCCGGCTGGTCATCCCCTCGCTCGGCATCCGCGCCAAGGTGCTGCCGATCGAGGTGAACAAGCAGAACGTGCTCGACCCTCCCGGTGACGTGCACGAGGTCGGCTGGTGGCGCAAGAGCGTACGCCCGGGCGCCGACCACGGGCAGACCGTGCTGACCGGCCACACCGTGCACACCGGCGGCGGCGTGATGAACCGCCTCGGCAGCCTCAAGCCGGGCAACGTGGTCCGCGTGGTCACCCCCAAGGGGACGATGGTCTACCGCACGACCCGCGTGCTGACCCTGACCAAGGCCCAGCTGGCCCGTCGCTCGCAGGAGCTCTTCGGGCAGCGCCGTACGACGAACCGGCTCGTGCTGGTCACCTGCACCGGGTGGACCGGCAAGGACTACACCTCGAACACCGTCGTCTTCGCCTCCCCGCTCGGGGTCCGCAAGGCGCCGGCGAAGAAGTCCGCCTGACCGCTCAGAGCGAGGGCATCGCCCACGGGTGGGCGGCCTCGACCTGCGCGGCCACGGAGAGCAGCGTCGTCTCGCCGTTGCGCGGGCCGACCAGCTGGACGGCGAGCGGCAGCCCGTCGTCGTCGATGCCGGCGGGGACCGATGCCGCCGGGTGACCGGTGACGTTCCAGATCGCGGTGTAGGCGATCATCGGCTGCGCCCGCCACGACTGGGTCAGGGCCCCGCCGCGGTCGAGGACGCCGGTCAGCGCAGGGCGGTGCGCCAGGGTCGGGGTCAGCAGGACGTCGACCTGGCCGAAGATCCGCTCGTCGACCTTGGCCGCCGCGCGCTCCCCCGCGCGCAGGGCCGATCGCAGCACGGCGTGGGCGGACCCAGCTGCCGAGCCGGTAGACCTCGCGGATGCGGCGTTCGAGCCGGTCGTAGTGCTCGACCTCGTCGGCCTCGGCGCGGATGCCGGCGAAGAACTGCGGCACGAAGGCCGCGGTGACGTCGGGGTACCGGGGCTCGATCTCGCGTACGTCGTGACCGAGGTCGGCCAGCCGCGCGGCCATCTCCTCGCACGGCGCGCACGTGGCTGGGGTGCGGCTCGCGCCAGCGGTGTCGGGGACGCGGTCGACCAGCCGATCCGGAGCCGGCCGGGCTCGCGGCCGGCCGCCTCGGCGAACGAGGTCGTCGGCTCCGGCGCGGTGAACATGTCGGTCGGCTCGTTGCCCCGGATCGCGTCGTAGACCAGGGCGGAGTCGAGCACGGACCGGCTGAGCGGCCCGGCCGTGCCCAGCGCCCACCACAGCTGCTCCATCGGGGCCGTCGATGTACGGCCCCGCTCCGGCTTGAGGCCGAACAGCCCGCAGCACGCCGACGGGATCCGGATCGAGCCGCCCCCGTCGCCACCCAGGCCGACCGGCACCATCCCGGCCGCGACGGCGACCGCCGTACCCCCGCTGGATCCGCCCGGGGTGTGGGCGGTGTTCCAGGGGTTGCGCGTGATGCCGCCGTCGACGGACTCGGTGTAGGGCCAGGCGCCGAACTCCGGCATCCGGGTCTTGCCGATGATCACGGCACCGGCCGCGCGCAGTCGGGCGACGAGCGGGCTGTCGGAGGCCGCCGGGGTGGAGTTCCCGCGGCCGCCGAACGTGGTCACGCAGCCCGCGACGTCGATCTCCTCCTTGATGGCCACGGGTACGCCGTGCAGCGGACCGGCCTCCCAGCCCGCGGCGAGGCGCGCGTCGCGCTGGGCGGCCTCCGCCCGGACCTCCTCGGCGAGCACGACGGAGAACGCGTTGAGCGCGGGATCCCGCTCGGCGATCCGCTGCGAGGCATGCCTCGGTGACCTCGCTCGCGGAGACGTCGCGGCTCGTCACGCGACGGGCGATCTCCGCCGCGGTCAGGTCGGCGAGACGGGTGTCGGCCATGGCCGCATCCAACCACCACCCGGACGCCCTGGACCGCGCGGGACGTCATACGAGGTGGTCGCTATCGCAGCCACGTCGTATGACGTTGCGGCTCAGAGCAGGGTGCGGACCACCCGCAGGGCCACCGAGAGACGGGCGAGGTCGGTGTCGTCCTCCGAGCAGATCTCCTGGAGCGTCCGGACGGCGGACTCGGCCTCCTTCTCCGGCGGCGGCGAGCCGGCGAGCGACGGCAGCGGTGAGCTGGGCGTGCACGGCGTGCAGGTCGTCGCGCAGCGCGGCGCGGGCCATCGTCTGCCAGCGGTCGTCGCGGGGCAAGGACAGGATCCGGCTCACCAGCAGGGGCAGGCCGAGCCGCTCGCCGACCTTGAAGTGCATCCGCGCGACCTCCATCGGGTCGCGGTCGTCGCGTGCGGCCGTCTCGACCATGCCCAGGATCATGTACGCCGGCGGGCACACCGCGACCCGCACGGCGAGGTCCTCGGGCACGCCGCGGCCCACGAACGCGTCGCGACGGGCCTCGAACGCCTGGAGCTCGCGCCCGATCATCAGGTTGGGCAGCTCGGCCGCGACCTTCTCGACCACGACCTCGAACTCCTCGACGACCTCGTCGGCCGCCCGCGAGGCCCGGCGGCTGTTGAGCAGCCAGCGTGAGGCGCGCTCGGACAGGGTGCGCAGCTCGAGACGCATCTGGGTCTGCACGTCGGCCGGGATCTGGTTGTCGAAGGAGGCGATCTGGCGCGCCAGCCGTCCTGCGCCGTAGATCTCGCGCGCGATGAAGTTGGCGCGCGCCAGCTCGGCGGTCGTCGCGGAGGTCTCGCCGGTCAGCCGGTGGAAGTAGGTGATGCCGGCGTTGTTGACCAGCTGGTTGACCACCTCGGTGACCACGATCTCGCGCCGCAGCTGGTGCTGCTCCATCTGGCCGCGGTACCCCTGGCGCATCTTGGCCGGGAAGTAGGAGAACAGCTCGGAGCGGAAGAACGGGTCGTCCGGGAGGTCGCTGGTGAGCAGGTCCTCGGCGAGCACGATCTTGGTCCACGACATCAGCACGGACAGCTCGGGCGCGCTCAGCGCCTCGCCCCGCTCGCGCAGCCGGGCGACCTCGCGGCGGCTCGGCAGCCCCTCGATCTCGCGGCTGAGCACCTTGGCGCGCTCGAGCGAGCGCATCCAGTCCTCGTGGACGTGAAGCAACGACGGCGCGACGGCCTCGGCGTTGGCCAGCGCGAGGTTCTGGTCGTAGTTGTCGGCCAGCACCAGCTCGGCCACCTCGTCGGTCATCGACGACAGCAGCTCGTTGCGCTGCTTGGTGGTCAGGTCGCCGTCGGAGACGACGCGGTCGAGCAGGATCTTGATGTTCACCTCGCGGTCGGAGGTGTCCACCCCCGCCGAGTTGTCGATGAAGTCGGTGTTGAGCCGGCCACCGTCGCCACCGGCACCGTGCCGGGCGTACTCGATGCGTCCACGCTGCGTCAGGCCGAGGTTGCCGCCCTCCCCCACGCACGCTGCCCGCAGGTCGCGTCCGTCGACCCGGATCACGTCGTTGGCCTTGTCGCCCGCATCGGCGTGGGTCTCGCTGCTGGCCTTGACGTAGGTGCCGATGCCGCCGTTCCAGAGCAGGTCGACCGGCGCCAGGAGGATCGCCTTCATCAGCTCGGCCGGCGTCATGCGCTGCGTCTTGTCGTCGAGACCCAGCGCCGCGCGCATCTGCGGGCTGATCGGGATCGACTTCGCGCTGCGCGACCAGACTCCGCCGCCGGCCGAGATCAGCGAGGTGTCGTAGTCCTGCCACGACGAGCGCGGCAGGTCGAAGAGCCGCTGCCGTTCGGCGTACGACGTCGCGGCATCGGGCTCCGGGTCGACGAAGATGTCGCGGTGGTCGAAGGCGGCCACGAGACGGGTGTGCTCCGAGCACAGCATCCCGTTGCCGAACACGTCGCCGGACATGTCGCCGATGCCGACGCAGGTGAAGTCCTCGCTCTGGCAGTCGATCCCGCGCTCGCGGAAGTGGCGGCGCACCGACACCCAGGCGCCGCGCGCGGTGATGCCCATCGCCTTGTGGTCGTAGCCGACCGACCCGCCGGAGGCGAAGGCGTCACCCAGCCAGAAGTCGTAGTCCTGCGAGACGCCGTTGGCGATGTCGCTGAAGGTCGCGGTGCCTTTGTCGGCAGCGACGACCAGGTAGGGGTCGTCGCCGTCGTGGCGCACCACGGAGTCCGGCGGCTTGACGGTGCGGCCCTCCGGACCGTCGACGAGGTTGTCGGTCAGGTCGAGCAGGCCGGAGATGAACGACTTGTAGCAGGAGATGCCCTCGGCCATCCACGCGTCGCGGTCGGAGGGGTCGGGCAGCTGCTTGCAGAAGAAGCCGCCCTTGGCCCCCACCGGGACGATGACGGTGTTCTTCACCATCTGCGCCTTGACCAGGCCGAGCACCTCGGTGCGGAAGTCGTCGCGTCGGTCGGACCACCGCAGGCCGCCGCGGGCGACCGCGCCGAAGCGCAGGTGCACGCCCTCGACGCGTGGGCTGTAGACGAAGATCTCGAACTTGGGCCGCGGTGCGGGCAGGTCCGGGATGGCGGACGGGTCGAGCTTGAGCGAGAGCCGGTCCAGCGGGCGGCCGTCGGGGTCCGCGGCGAAGTAGTTGGTGCGCAGCGTGGCCGAGATGTTGGTCAGGTAGGAGCGCAGGATCCGGTCGTGGTCGAGGCTGCTGACCTCGTCGAGCGCACGGCAGCACCCGCTCCTCGAGGTCGCTGCACTTGGCGTGCCGGGCCTCGCTCTCGGCCGGGATCGCACCACCGTTGCGCCCGGAGCGGCCCGGGTCGAAGCGTGCCTCGAAGAACTGCACGAGGTAGCGGGTGATGTCCACGTTGCTGCGCAGCGCGTCCTCGATGTAGTCCTGGGCGAACGGCGTGCCGCCCTGGCGCATGTACTTGGCGTAGGCGCGCAGCACGAGTGCCTGCCGCCAGGTGAGTCGCGCCGCGAGCACCAGGGCGTTGAAGCCGTCGCTCTCGTTGCGGCCCTCCCACACCGACTTGACGGTGTCCTGGAACAGCTCGCGGACCTGGTCGGGCAGCCGGCGGTGGTAGCGCAGCCCGAAGTCGTAGATGTGCGAGGACCGGTCGAGCCCCTCGAGGGAGTAGGGCCGCTCGTCGACCACCTCCACGCCCATGTCGGAGAGGATCGGCAGCACCTCGGAGAGCGACAGCGCGGGACCGATGCGGAAGACCTTCAGCCGGGCCTCGCCGGGCGGCGCGCCCACCTCCTCGTAGAGCGAGAGCGAGAGCCCGGCGTCGCCGTCGATCTCCTCGAGACGGCCGATGTCGTTGGCAGCCGTCTGCGGCGGGTAGTCCTCCTTGTAGGCCTCCGGCCAGCACGAGGCGTAAGCGCGCACGAGGCGGCTGCCCTGCTCCTCGCCGTACGTCGTGACGACGGCGGTGACGAAGTCGTCGCGCCAGGACCGGGCCGCCTCGGCGCAGCGACGTTCGAGGTCGGCGACGTCGGGCTCGCCGATCTGCTCGCCGTCGCGGGGGCGGACGACGAAGTGCAGCCGTGCGGCGAACGACTCGCCCACGTGGGCGGTCCACTCGATCGACTCACCGGCGAGCTGGGACTTGAGGATCGCGGCGATGCGCTCGCGGACGCCGGTGTTGTAGCGGTCCCGGGGGAGGTAGACCAGGCACGAGAGGAACCGGCCGTAGAGGTCGCGCCGCACGAAGAGCTTCAGCTGGCGCCGCTCGCGGGTGTACATCACCTGCGACGCGATCGGGACGAGGTCCTCCACCGGCGTCTGGAACAGCTCGTCGCGCGGGTAGGTCTCGAGGACGTCCATCAGCGCCTTGCCCGCATGGCTGCCCGGGTCGAGCCCGACCGCCTGCATCACGGCGTCGGCCTTCTCGCGCAGGACGGGGATGCGGCGCACCGACTCGGTGTAGGCGGCCGAGGAGAACAGCCCGAGGAAGCGCCGCTCCCCCACGACCTCACCGGCCTCGTCGAACTTCTTCACGCCGATGTAGTCGAGGAACACGGGCCGGTGCACGGTCGCGCGGGAGTTGGCCTTGGCCAGCACCAGCAGGTGCTTGTCTCGCGCACGGTCGGCGACCAGCTCCGGCAGCACGCGCGGGGCAAGCGGGTCCGCCCGCAGGATGCCGTAGCCGGTCCCGGGCACTGCGACCAGCACCTCCTCGCCGTCGCGCCGCTCGAGGGCGTACTCGCGGTAGCCGAGGAAGGTGAAGTGGTTGTCGGCCAGCCAGCGCAGCAGCCCGGTGCCCTGCTCGACCTCCTCGGGCGGCAGCGGCGGCGGGTGCTCCTCGATGTCCTTGACGAGCAGGTCGACCTGGTTGTGCATGCGGTCCCAGTCCTCGACCGCGTCGCGCACGTCGGTGAGCACCTTGGTCAGCTGGTCCTGGATCGCGTCGAGCTCCTCGTCGGCGACCCGGTCGATCTCGAGGTGCATCCACGACTCGCGGACGACGTCGTGACCGTCGGTGACGGCCTGGTCGTCGAGGATCTCCTGCATCGCGCCCATCACGTCGCGGCGCACGACGTACTGCGGGTGGATGACGAGGTGGATGTCGTGCTGGCTCTCCGACAGGACCATCGAGACCGAGTCGACGAGGAACGGCATGTCATCGGTGACCACCTCGACGACCGTGTGCCCGCCTGCCGCCCACCCGTTCACCGAGACGCTCGGGGTGAACACCTTGACCGCCGCCTTGCCCTGGGGGCGGTCGGCCGCGAGCCTCAGCTGCGCCATCACGGCGCCGTAGAGGTCCGACGGCTCGCGCTCGAGGAGGTCCTCAGGGGCGACGTGGCGGTAGAAGCTGCGCATCACCGTCGGCAGGTCGACCCCGTCCGGTGCCTTCGCGTGCCGGGCATCGGCGTAACTGCACAACGACGAGATGAGCTCGGATTTGTTCTCCTCCAGCACGCTCACGATGTCGACGTTATGCCTGTGAGTGCACTGTCACAATCAAACGCGCCAGGCGCTGCTCACAGGCTTGAACGGAGCTGCCAGAGCAGCGGGTAGTACTTCAGGTCCAGGCGGCTGCGCAGGTACGCCGCGCCGGTGGATCCGCCGGTGCCGGTGCGGGCCCCGATCATGCGCTCGACCATCACGACGTGGCGGGCACGCCAGGCGGCGGCGAGCTCGTCGTGCTGGAGCAGCGCCTCGGCCAGCCCCCAGATGTCGGCGTACGACGAGCGGTCGTGGGCGGCCTGCCGCACCGAGCCCGTGATGGCCTCCTCGGAGGAGGTGTCCAGCCCCGCCTCGCCGAGCACGTGCACGAAGCCGTCCCACAGGCTCGGCTGTTCCAGCCGCCGGGTCAACCGCTCCTGCTCCTCGTCGGTGAGGCCCCGGAAGCGCTCGACGTACCCCGCGTCCTTGGCGCCGGAGAGGAACTCGAGCTCGCGGAACTGCACGGACTGGAACCCGCTCGCCGGGGCCAGCCGCTGCCGGAACTCCAGGAAGTCCTGTGGCGTCATCGTCTCCAGCACGTCGACCTGCTGCACGAGCACCTGCTCGATGACGTGCATCCGGCCGAGCAGGTGGCGGGCGAACCAGAGGTCGCGGCCGCCGCTGGCCGCCTCGGTCGCCATCAGCGCGTCGCGGACGGTCTCGGCCTCGTGCAGGAGCTGTTGGAACCAGAGCTCGTAGACCTGGTGGATGGTGATGAACAGCAGCTCGTCGTGGGCCGGCGGGTCGGACTCGAGCTGCTGCGCCGACAACAGCGTCGGCAGCTGGAGGTAGCTGCCGTAGGTCAGCTGACCGCCTTCCTCGCCGAAGCGGACGAAGCTCTCCCCCGTGGTCTCTGCAGCCATGGGCCCCAACCTATGCGCGGTGGAGGGCATGCAGCATGATCTGGCTCCATGAAGCTGCGCCACGAGATCAGCTACGACGCACCCCTGGCCGACGTGTTCGAGATGCTGGCGACCCCTGCCTTCCGGGAGCGGTCCGCCAAGGCCATGGGGGTCATCTCGGCCGACGTGTCGATCGACAGGACCGGCGGCGGGATCGAGGTGCGCATCGACCAGGTGCAGCCGACCGAGGGGGTGCCGTCCTTCGCCAAGAAGTTCGCCGGCAAGACCACCCGCGCGATCCAGACCGAGAAGTGGGACTCACCCACGGGCGGCAGCATCGCGATCGAGACCCCAGGCAAGCCGACCTCCATCAAGGGCACCATCTCGCTCTCGGAGTCCGGCGGCCGCACCACGGAGACCCTCGACGTCGAGGTCAAGGTCAAGGTGCCCCTGATCGGGGGCAAGCTCGAGGCCCTGATGGCCGACCTGGTCGCCTCGGGGATGGATGACGAGCAGACCGCCGGAGCGGCCTGGCTCGCCGGTGACCGCGCGTGAAGAAGGTCTCCGAGGAGCTGCGCTACGACGGAGCCACCATCCAGCAGGTCCACGCCATGCTGGCGGACCAGGACTTCCGGCGCGAGGTGTGCGACGCCCAGGGCGTGCTGCGCCACACCGTGACGATCGAGGAGTCCGCCAACGGCATGACCGTGGTCGTCGACCAGGTGCAGGCCGCGAAAGGCATCCCGTCGTTCGCCAAGAAGTTCGTGGGCGACGAGATCAACATCGTGCAGAGCGAGGAGTGGACCTCACCGGAGAAGGGCAACATCCACGTCTCGATCCCCGGCAAGCCCGGCGAGATCAGTGGGACCGCGCTGATGACCCAGGACCCCGACGGCACGACCGAGACGGTGAACCTCTCGGTCCGCGTCAACATCCCGCTCGTCGGCAGCAAGATCGAGGGCCTGATCGCCGACCTGCTCACCAAGGCGCTGCGCGCCGAGCGACGTACCGGCGTGACCTACCTCGCCCGTTGAGGCGGCCACGGTCAGCCCATGTGCGGGTAGCGGTGGTCGGTCGGCGGCACGAACGTCTCCTTGATCGAGCGGGGTGAGGTCCACCGCTGCAGGTTGCTGGCCGCGCCCGCCTTGTCATTGGTGCCCGAGGCCCGGGCACCGCCGAACGGCTGTTGGCCCACGACCGCCCCGGTCGGCTTGTCGTTGACGTAGAAGTTGCCGGCGGCGAAGCGCAGCCGCTCGGTGGCCCACGCGACCGCCTCGCGGTCCTGCGCGATGATCGCGCCGGTCAGGGCGTACGGCGCGAAGGACTCCATCTGGTCCACGACCGTCTCGAACCGGCTGTCGTCGTAGACGTGCACCGAGAGGATCGGGCCGAAGTACTCGTCCTTGAACATCGCGTCGGTGGGGTCGCTGGACTCCACGATCGTGGGCCGCACGAAGTAGCCGATCGAGTCGTCGACCTGCCCACCGGCGATGACGTCGAGCTTCTGGGAGCGCTTGGCCCGGCTGATCGCCTTCTTGTGCTTGGCGAACGCGCGGTCGTCGATCACCGCGCCCATGAAGTTCGACAGGTCGGTGGTCGGGCCCATCGTGAGGTTCTCGGTCTCGGCCACCAGCTGGGGCTTCAGCCTGCGCCACACCGACTTGCGGCACGTAGGCGCGTGAGGCCGCCGAGCACTTCTGACCCTGGAACTCGAAGGCACCGCGCATCATCGCCACCCGGAGCACGTCGACGTCGGCCGAGGGGTGGGCGACGATGAAGTCCTTGCCGCCCGTCTCGCCCACGATCCGCGGGTAGGAGCGGTAGGAGGGCAGGTTCTCCCCCACGGTCGCCCACAGGCGTTGGAAGGTCGGCGTCGAGCCGGTGAAGTGGATCCCACCGAGGTCGGGGTGGTTGAGCAGGACGTCGGAGACCTCGAGCCCGTCGCCGGGCAGCATGTTGATGACGCCCGGCGGGAGGCCGGCCTCCTCGAGCAGCTCCATGGTCAGGTGGGCGGCGAACTGCTGGGTGGGCGAGGGCTTCCAGATCACCGTGTTGCCCATCAGCGCCGGGGCCGTCGGCAGGTTGCCGGCGATCGCGGTGAAGTTGAACGGGGTGATCGCGTAGACGAAGCCCTCGAGCGGCCGGTGGTCGGTGCGGTTCCACACGCCCCGGCTGTTGGCGATCGGCTGCTCGGCCAGGATCTGCCGGGCGAAGTGGACGTTGAACCTCCAGAAGTCGATCAGCTCGCAGGCGCTGTCGATCTCGGCCTGCCACACCGTCTTGGACTGGCCGAGCATGGTGGCGGCGTTCAGTCTCGCCCGCCACGGACCGGCCAGCAGGTCGGCGGCCTTGAGGATGATCGCCGCGCGGTCGTCGAAGGACAACGCCCGCCAGGCCGGTGCGGCGTCGGCCGCGGCACGCACGGCTGCCTGCGCGTCACGCCGGGTGGCGTTCTTGAGGACCCCGAGCACCGCCTTGTGCTCGTGCGGCTGCACGACCTCGATCTCGCCGGCCGCCACCCATCCGCTTCTGGCCGCCGATCGTGGCGGTCAGGTCGACCGGTGCGGTGACCAGGTGGGCGAGCTCGGCCTCCACGGCCGTCCGTTCCGGGCTGCCGGGGGCGTAGTCGAGGTTGGGCTCGTTGGTAGGAGCCGGCGGGGTGCTGAATCCGTCCATGGCCCGACACTAACCGGGGCGCGACGGAGCGACCTACTTCTTGATCCCCACCTTCAGCGCACCCGACGCGGACGCCCAGGTCGTGTGCGCCGCCGAGGTGACCACGCGGTAGTACGTCGCCGATGTCTGCGTGACCGACCACGACTTCCAGCCGGAGCTGTTGGTCGTGCCGCCGGCCATGTTGCGCCACGCGGCGCCGACCTTCCTCTGGAGGACCACCGGCGCCCCGGCCACCCGGGTGCTGGTCCCCCGCCGTACGACGACGGCGGTCAGCGAGAACGCGCTGCGACTTCTTGACCGTGGCCGCCGAGCTCGTGAGGGGGTCGCCCCGGGGAAGATCACCGCCAGGCTCGACGCACCAGGGCCACCGGCCGTGAGCGCTGCGACGTGCACGCCGAAGCTCGTCGCCGGGTTCAGCCCGCTGAGCGTCAGCGACCGAGCAGTCGGCGCCAGCGTGAAGCTCTTCCCCGTCGACGTGGTCACGTGGTACCCGCTCACCGGGTCGCTCCCGACGTACGACGGGGTCGACCAGGTCACCGTGGCTGCCGTGGCACCTGAGGTCGCCAGCGTCGTCACGGGCGCGGCGGCGATGGAGTTGGCACAGCTGTAGAGCTGCAGGTCGTCGACCCACCAGCCGACGCCGTACTGGCCTTCGTCACCGTCGAGCCTGAAGACGAGCGCGACGGTCCTACCGGCCAACGACGAGAGGTCGAGGCGGCTCGAGCCGTAGCCCATGCTGTCGCCACCGAACACCCTGAGCGAGGTGTGGCGGAAGGATCGGTTCGGCCCGTTGACCCAGGGCAGGGTGACGGTCGTCCAGCTCGAGCCGTTCTTGACGTAGGCCAGGACCCGTCCACCATCCTCGTAGAGGCCGCCCGAGCCCCAGGCGAGCACGTAGGCCTGGTGGAAGTGCAGGTAGCTCGACTGTCCCGTGGGCACCACGAAGGCGGCAGATTTGAGCGTGGCGACCGTGGTCCCGTCGATGCTCGGGATCGGGTCCCAGGCGAACCACGAGCTGGTGCCGCTGCTGCTCCAGTTCGGCGTCTCGTCCGTCGGCGTGCGGTGCCACAGCGCGCTGGCGGTGAACCCGAACGTCTGCTGTGTCGTGTCGTCGTCCTGCTTGCGCAGGATGCGGGTGGTGCCCGACGGGCAGGTGGAGGCCACCTGCGCCGCAGCGGACGCGATCGGTGTCTCGAGCATGGTCGCCGCGACGGCCTGGTCGACGGAGTCGCAGTCGGCGGTGGTGAAGCCTCCGGTGCCGCCCGCCGCGAGCATGGCGCAGGTGCTCTCCAGCACCTGGCCGTACTGCGCCCAGTCCGCACCCGAGGTGAGCCGCGGGATCATCTCCAGGTAGAGACGGCCGGTCTTGGACAGCGTGCTGTCGCCGGCGTCGATCCCGGTGATCGTCTGGCCGTCGAAGGTGCCACCCTGCGAGATCAGGTACGCCGTCTTGTCGCCGATGCCGTCGTTGGCGTGCACGGCTCCGTCGTCGTCGCTGACGTCGCTCGTGTCGTAGAAGGAGCTCTGGGTGGTGTCGGGCTGGTCGTAGAGGGTCGGGTCCTGCAGGCTGCGCAGGGCGGGCCGGCCGTCGCGGGCGCTGAGCGGCAGGTCCTCGCCGAAGTTCCAGGCCGAGTCGTCGTCGGAGCCGTTGCGGTGGTCGATGATCTCGCCGATCGTGTCGGCCACCGACTCGTTGATCGCCCCGCTCTGGTGGAAGGTAGTACAGCTGCGAGGTCGCGGCGACGTACCCGTGGGTGAGCTCGTGGCCGACGACGTCGTCCGCGCCGGCGTACCCGGCGCCGAAGACCATCTGACGACCGTCCCAGAAGGCGTTGTCGAAGGGGCAGGTCTCGTTGGTGTAGCACCACCGCACGGTGGCCTGGAGCGACCTGGTGTGCCGTTGTCGTAGCCGATCAGGTTGGTCAGGTCGATGCCGTCGAGGGAGGCATAGGCCTGGTCCGCCTCGCCGAGGAAGTCATAGGCCGAGTTCACGTCCGCGACCGTCGAGGCGGGCCACCCTCGACCCGGGCCGGGTTCTCGCACACCGGTACGTCCTTGGTGTCTGACACGGGCTCATTGCCGTTGTTCGCGGGGCTGGTGCCGTTGTTGTCGCAGATGCTCCGGCTCACGGCGGCGACGTCGTTGTCGAACTGCACGACGACAGCGCCCCGTGTCGTGTCGACCAGCACCGTCTTGTCCACCCCGTCGCCGTTGCTGACCGTGAACTGCCAGACGGGACGCGCACCGAAGGCGTCCTGCTCGCCGAGGACAGCCGGGTCGTAGAGGCGCCGTCCGACGTCGGTGACCGCCAGCGTCGTGGCAGCGACGTGCTCGGCCCTCGCGACCGCGGCGCGGGCGGTGGCGCCCGCAGTGGCCTCGGAGACGAGCGGCGCCGGCACGGCGGTGTCGGGATCCGTCGTCGCGCTGGTGACGCCGGTGACGTCCTTGTTCTTGTCCAGGCTCAGCACCACCTGGCCGCCGAAGACCGGCACCCCGTCGACGACCTGCTCGGTGCGCACCACCGAGCCGCCGGTCGAGGACGGCACCGTGTCGGTGAGCCGGGCCTTGGAGCCGTCGCCGTCGATGCCGAACGCGGCGCCGTAGGCGTCGAGCGTCTCGCGAGCCGCGCCCGCCGCCGTGGACGCGTGCGTGTCGAGCATGGCCTTGCCGGACGAGGAGCTCACCGAGCTGACGTCACCGTCGTGGTCGCGGTGCACGTGCACGGACCCGCGGGCGTCCGCCTCCAGCGCGCGCAGCGCCTTCGTCGCCGGGTCGGGCTGCCCGGCCGCGGAGGCCGGCGCGACTGCTCCTGCGCCGACGGCGACCACGGAGAGCGGAAGACTGAGCGCGACGGCGGCGCAGAGCGCCGCCTTGCGTGGGGTCATGATCGGGGTCCTCGAGATCGGAGGCTCCCACCCTAAGCGGACATACCGGGCCGCATCTCGGGTTTGCCCGGGCTCACCCGTCCGTGCCGGGCTTGCGCCCGCGCGGCGCGCGCGGCCGGCTCTCGCTGGCGCTGTCGACGAGCTCGTCGAGAGCGTCGCGCACGCACTGGCCGAGGACCTCGACATCGGGCAGGGCGTCGAAGTCGGCCGAGATCCCGTAGTACACCGCTCCGTCGTACGACGTGACGCCCACCGCCATCGAGAAGCCCTCCTGCAGCGGTGGGATCGGGTAGGTCTCCACCATCTCGGCGCCGGCGAGGTACATCGGGAACTGGGGCCCGGGCACGTTGGTGATCACCAGGTTGACGTTGCCGCGGGCGGAGCGGTTGGCGACCATCGAGCCGAGGGCGTGGAAGGTGGTCGGCGCGAAGCCGGCCACGCCCGCGATCCGGTCGGCGGCGACTGCCCGTCCCGTCTCGCTGTGCGCCCGCAGCGCGTAGGAGACCTGGTGCAGCCGGACCACCGGGGATCCCTCGCCGATGGGGAGGTCGACGAGGTGGCCGACCACCTGCGAGCCCAGCGACGTGGGCTCCAGCTCCTCGTCCATCACGCTCATCGGCACCAGCGCGTGCAGCCTCCGGCCGGCCGAGACGGACTCGGCGCGCGTCATCAGCCACATGCGCACCGCGCCCGCCAGGGTTGCGAGGATGACGTCGTTGATGGTGCCCCCGTGCACCCGGCGGACCTTGCGGTAGTCCTTGAGCGAGGTGCGCACCAGGACGATCCGGCGCTGCGCGGACGGCGACTGGTTGAACGGCGACTCCGGGGAGGGGTGTCGGGTGGACAGCACGCCGGCCACCGAGCCGATCCGCGCGGTGAGGGCGCCGACGGCCCGCCCGAACGCCTCAGCCGTGCTCAGTGCCGTCCCGGCCGCCACCCGTGGGTGCCGCAGCGACTCCGCGACGGCGTCGAGGGCCAGCGCGGTCTGGGTGGGCTCGTGGTCGGGCACCCAGCCCTCGTGCACGAGGGTGCGCGGCCCCGGGTCGACGTCGAGGAGGACCTGACCGAGGTCGACGGTGCCGATCCCGTCGACGAGTATCTGGTGGGACTTCGAGAGCAGTGCCACCCGGCCGCCCTCGAGACCCTCGACGAAGTAGACCTCCCACAGTGGTCGGTCGGGGTCGAGCCGGCGCGACATGATCCGTGCGGCCAGCTCGCGCAGCTGATCCATGGTGCCCGGGCGCGGCAGCGCCGAGCGGCGTACGTGGTAGCCGAGGTCGAAGTGGTCGTCGTCGACCCACACCGGGTTGGCGAGGCGACCTGGGACCTTGCGGACGCGCTGGCGGTAGCGCGGCACGAAGGCGATCCGGTCGTCGATGTGGGCCACGAGGGCGTCGTAGTCGAACCCGGAGTCGCCCGGCTCGAAGATCTCGAGGGTGGCGTTGTGCATGGGCGTTTGGGGCTGGTCCTCGGCGAGCAGGGTCAGGTCACCCGCTCGCAGCCGCTCACCCATCGCAACCCCTCATCTCGCCCTGGTTGGGTCGACATGGGATTCTGACAGAGGCCCTCGACCTGCCGTCGGTCAGTACCTGGAGGAAACCGGATGCATCGCGCCCTGCGTCAGTCAACGCTCCTGCTCCTGGCGGCGGTCCTGCTCGTGGTCGTCGCCGGCTGCGGCACCGCCGACAAGGCGACGACCAGCGGCAGCGACGACAGCAGCGACGCGGTCACCATCGACATCACGATCAAGGACAAGGACGTGCAGCCCTCGGGCTCCAAGGTCGAGGTCAAGGCCGGCAAGCCGGTCCACCTGCGCATCCAGTCCGACATGGACGGCCAGCTGCACGTGCACAGCTCACCCGGAGCAGGAGATCGACTTCTCCAAGGGGATGACCGAGAAGACGCTCACGATCGCCCAGCCCGGCCTGGTGGACGTCGAGATCCACTCCCTCGACAAGCTCGTCGTGCAGCTCGAGGTCAGGTGATCCGTGGGCGGTCCGCTGCCTGAGCTGCTCCAGCCTGCCCACGGCATCGGAGGCGCCAAGGACCTCCCGATACCGCTGTCGTTCGCGATCGTCGCCGGGGTCGGCGCGCTCGTGGTCTCCTTCGCGGTCCTCGCGCTGGCCTGGCGCACACCCCGCCATCAGCAGCTCACGCCCGGCCACCCGGCGCCGGACTGGCTCGACCGGCTGGTGCGCAGCCCCGGCTGGACCTGGGGCCTGCGTGTCCTCGGGCTGCTCTTCTTCGGCTACGTGACGTGGGCCGCGGTCGCGGGACCGGACCTGGTCACCAACCCGGTCTTCGGCACCTTCTACGTGCTGGTGTGGGTCGGGATCGTGCCGTTCTCGCTGCTCCTCGGCCCCGTCGTGCGCGCCGTCAGCCCGGTGCGCACGCTCAACGCGCTGATGGCCCGGGCGACCGGAGGCGACCCGGCCAGGGGGCTACTGGAGTACCCCCGGCGGCTGGGCTGCTGGCCGGCGGCGCTCGGCCTCTTCGCCTTCGTCTGGCAGGAGCTCGTCGACCCCCAGAGCGCCTACCTCGGCTCGGTGCGGCTCTGGCTGGCGGCGTACGTCGCGCTGATGCTGGTGGGCTCGGCGGTCTTCGGCGACATCTGGTTCGAGCGCGCCGACCCGTTCGAGGTGTACTCGAACCTGGTCGCGAAGCTGTCCTTCTGGGGGCGCGGCACCGAGACCTCCGACGAGCGCCCGCAGGGTCGCCTCGTCGCGCGCAACCCCCTCGTGAACCTCGCCTCGGTCGTGCCCCTCCCCGGCCTGGTCGCGGTGGTCGCGGTGCTGTTCGGCTCGACGGCGTTCGACACCTACAAGGACCAGCTCCAGTGGATCAACTTCGTCGACCGCCTGGGCGGTGACTCGACGCTGACCAACACGGTCGGTCTGCTCGTCTTCTGCCTCGTGGTCGCGGGCACGTTCGTCGGCGCCTCCATGCTGACCGGGGTGCACAGCCGACGTAACCGGGCGCCGTACCCCGCACGGCCCTGCCCGGCTTGTTCGCGCACTCGCTGGTGCCGATCATCGTGGGCTACATGACCGCGCACTACCTCAGCTACTTCGTCGAGCAGGGGCAGACGACGCTGATCCAGCTGAGCGACCCGATGGTGCGCGGCGACGACTACCTGCTGACCGGCAACTGGTCGGTCGACTACTGGCTCTCCTTCCACCCCACGCTGCTCGCCCTGCTCAAGGTCGCGGCCATCGTGCTCGGGCACGTCGTCGGGGTCGTGGTCGCGCACGACCGGGCGATCGCCCTGCTGCCGCGGCGCCACCAGATCAGCGGCCAGCTCGCGATGCTGACCCTGATGGTGATCTACACCGCGACCGGCCTCTACCTGCTGATGGGCGGGTTCTGACGGACGAAGGTGGCGGCGTAGAGCTCGGACAGCGCCTGTCGCAGGGGTGAGTCACCCAGCTCGACCACCGACCGGCCCGCGACGAGCGCGCGGTCGGTGGTGGCCCGGTCGTCGGGCAGGAAGTGCACCGAGGCCGGACGGGCGTAGCCCTCGACCATCCCGACGATGTCGCGTCGTCCCCACCCGAGTGAGTCGCGCATCCGGTTGACCACCACGACCAGGGGCGCCGACGTCGTGTCGCGAAGCTCCACCAAGTGTCCGGGCCAGGCGGGCGAGTCCGGTCGGCTCGGCCGTCCCGACGACCACCACGACGTCGGCGGCCGCCACGGCGTCCAGGGTGAGCTGGTTGCGCGAGAGCGGTCGGCCGAGGTCGGCGTCGTCCTCGAGGCTGAAGCCGGTGTCGACCACCACGTCGCCGACCTCGGCGGCGCGGGCCAGCACGACGTCGAGCACCCCGGCGCGGGCCTCCACCCAGCGGTCGGGCCGGGGCAGCCCGGTGATCACCTCGAGACGCTCGGCGACGAGCCGCCGGCAGCGGGCGAACGCCTCGCATCGAGCGCACCGGAGTTCACCAGCCGGGCGGAGGCGAGCAGGCCGCTCACCTCGTCGAGCACGCCGAGGTGCTGGGCGACCGCACCGCCGTGCGGATCGGCGTCGACGAGCACGCTGCGGTGGCCTCGGTGAGCGTGCTCGGCGGCTAGCCCGATCGCCACTGTCGTACGGCCGGGAGCACCGGTCGGCCCGTGCACGGCGACGACCCGGCCGAGACTGCCGTCGTCCGGGTGCGGGACCGGCGGCTCCGGGTCGGGGTCCACCACGAGGTCCTGGGCGTGCGCTGCCCGGACCGCCTCGGGCAGGTCGGCGGCGAGGTCCGAGGTCCGCGAGGACAGCCACCACCCCCAGCCGGGTGAGGGGCTCCGCGTCGCCGCCGACGGCCACGCAGCGGACGTCGTGGCGCAGCAGCCGCACGACGCAGTCGGCGTCCAGCCCGTCGATCTCGCCCGAGACCACGGCCACCGCCGCTTCGCCGGTGGCCGCGCTGGCGAGGAGGTCGGGCAGGTCCACGCAACGCTTGAGCACCACCAGGCCCGCAGCCGTCAGCGCCCTCAGCGCGAGGGCCTCCCACGGCGCGCCGGCCGCCGCCAGCAGCACCGGGGTCCGGTCGGCGCGTGGGGCGCTCATCCGTGCCGGGCGACGACGACGTGCCCCTCGGACATGCTCCCGAGGGCCGCGGGCAGCGACGTCGCCCGCGACTCGGGCACGCCGACGATCACCTGGCGCGTGCTCTGTGGGGCGAGCCGGTCGGCCGGGGTCGGCACCGCCACGACCACGACGTCGTCGAGCACCTTCGTCGCCGTCGGTCGGCCACCCTGGACCGCACTCACCTTCGGCGTGACCCAGATGTCGACGTGGGAGCCCTGGCGCACGGTGGCGGGCAGGTCGTCGGAGGCGAGCGAGACGGGCACCTCGACCAGCGCCGGCCCATCATCGCGGGCCAGGGCCGAGCGGGGCAGGAGGTCGCCCGCCGCGACGGCGCGTCCGAGGGTGGCGCCGGCGGGAACCTCGCGGTCGGCGGAAAGGTAGCGCGTCGGCCGTGGCCGCGTCGGGGAACCTGACCCGGCGCCGCGCGAGGTCGTCGGTCGAGACCGCGGACGCCGGCCGGCAGGTCGTGGGCCACCGTCCACACCGCGACCGAGTCGTCGGCCGCGGCCACCAGTCGCGCGCCGAGCACCACCGAGGCCGCCACCAGCACGAGACCGAGCAGCAGTCGCGGGTTGCGCCACCCGGGCGGCCGGCTGCGCGTGCGGCGGGGCGTCCCGGCGGCCTGTCGGGCGGCGAGGTCAGCGTCATCGTCGTACCGGACCTTTCCACAGACAACACGAGCCAACTGCTCGCAACCGCAGGCATCGGGTGGCAGAGTGACGGGGGTGAGCCCGGCTCGAGAACCACTCCTCCGACTGGCCGACGTCGCGGAGATCCTCAACATCTCGGCCTCGCAGGTCTACGCCCTGGTGCGCCGCGGCGACCTCGAGACGATCAGGATCGGGGGCCGCAACCAGATCCGGGTGGATCCCGGCGACCTCGACGCCTACATCGAGCGAGCCAAGGCCGAGGCCAGGAAGTTCGTCGAGGACCATCCCTTCTCCGACCACGACGTCGAGAGCTGACGCTCGGCATCAGGACTGCTCCCGCCAGGCGACGGTCGCGGCGAGCGGGACCACCTGGATCGCGCGAGCCGTCGCCCTCGCCGGTGCGCAGCTCCACGAAGTCCTGGCCGACCCGGCCGATCCGGCCACGCAGCTGCTGGTCGTCGCTCAGGTGCACGATGCAGCCGGCCGGCTCGCCGGCCAGCCGGCGCAGCAGGGCCCGGAGGCTGAGCCGGTCGATCGCCGACCACGTCTCCTCGTGGTCGGCCCGGTCGGAGAGGCCCGCGACCGAGGCGATCCCGGCACGCTGCACGATCCACTCCGCTGACGGGTCGACCAGCAGCATCCAGTCCTCGCCGACGCGGCCGAGCCGCCCGGAGAGCTGGCGCCCGCCCAGGAGGCGGACCCGCAGGTCGCAGCCCAGCGAGGCGTGCAGCCGCTCGGCGAGACCGACGCGGGAGTACTCCGCGACGGCCATCTCGGCGACCTCGAGGTCCCGCTCGACGAGGTGCAGCCCGGACGCCTGCTGCTCGAGGTCCTCGAAGACCCCCGCCATCGCCTCTTCCCAGCTCACGCCGGTCACTTGCCCCGAGCGAACGCCCGGCAAACAGGCTGTGGACAAACGTTTGACATAGAGCCTTCTTAGACGTTGTCTGATGCAAACGCAAGCAAACGAAAGCATTCGACATGGTCCTCGAGATCCAGCCCGCGACGTACGACGCCCTGCTCGTCGACCTGGCCGGCTGGGTGCTGCGCGGCTGCGCGGTCTGGGGCGCGCTCGTCCTCGTCACGCCGTGGTCGAGGCAGCGAGCGCGGGACGCGTGCGGGCCACCTCGTGGGTGGCCACTCCCCCGGCTGTGCGCCGCGCCCTGCTCGCCGGGCTCGGCGTGCTGCTGGTGGGCTCGGCGCCCGGACCGGTCTGGGCGTCCCGAGAGCCGCTGCCGGTCCCGGTCCGGCCCACCGGCGCCGCCCCGCCGGGTCCGTCCGCCTGACCGACCAGGTGACCGTGCGCCCCGGGGACACGCTGTGGGCGCTCGCCGGCACACGGCTTCCGCGTGGTGCCGACGACGGCCGCGTGCTCGAGGCCGTGCACCGGCTCTACGCACGCAACCGCGCCGTGATCGGTCCCGACCCCGACCTGTTGCGGCCCGGCGAGCGGCTGCGCGGTGCCACCGACCCACGACGACACGACCAGGAGTCACGATGACCATCACCCACGAGGTCGCTCCGCACAGCGTCCAGGGCGCCCTGGCGCTCGACTTCGGACACGGGGTCCGCAGCTCGCGAGCACCCGACCTCCGGCTGCTGCCGGGCCACCGGCTCGAGCTCGAGGGCTACGCCCACCGGTTCGCCCGGGCCGTGGTCGAGGTGATGGCCGGCGACCGGGGTCCGAGCCAGCTGCTGCGCTGGACCACGGAGGGCGTCTACGCCGAGCTGTGCCAGCGGGCCCGGCTGCTGCACCGCACCACGCCGAGCGACCGCCGGGTGCGTCGACTGCGCAGCCAGGTGCTCAGCGTGCACCTGTTCTACCCCTCGGCGCGGGCGGCCGAGCTCAGCATCCACGTACGTCGAGGCGAGCGCTCCCGCGCCATCGCGGCGCGCCTCGAGCTCGTCGAGGGCCGGTGGCTCTGCACCGCCCTCCAGTTCGGCTAGCCGCCGGCGCGCGTGGTCATGCCGGTGGGCCCGCCTCCGGGCGACCCGTGGCACTTCTTGTACTTCTTGCCCGAGCCACAGGGGCACAGCGCGTTGCGGCCGACGTCGGCGAACTCGTCGTCGGCGTCCGTCATGGTCTCGCCGATCACCTCGGCCTCACCCTGCTCGCCGGGAGCCGAGTAGGTCAGGTGCTGGGGCGCCCGTGGCGCCTGCAGCCCCTTGGCCCGGACGATCGGTGAGTGCGCGTGCGCGTGGCGGCTCCTCGACGAGCCCCGACGCACCGCTGGTGTCGGCGCTCTCGAGCAGCGCGAGGTCGGGCACTGCGTCGAGCACCAGCTCCTCCTCGTCGGCCTCCTCCTCGAGCTGCACCTCGAGGTTGAACAGGAAGCCGACCGTCTCCTCGCGGATGCCGTCCTTCATGGCGTTGAACATGTCGAAGCCCTCGCGCTGGTACTCCACGAGCGGGTCGCGCTGGGAGTAGGCCCGCAGCCCGATGCCCTCGCGCAGGTAGTCCATCTCGTAGAGGTGCTCGCGCCACTTGCGGTCGAGCACCGAGAGCAGCACCTGGCGCTCGAGCTCACGCAGGTTCTCCGCGCCGATCTCGGCCTCGCGCGCGTCGTAGGCCTTGTGCGCGTCGGCCTTGAGGTCGTCGATCAGCGTCTCGCGGTCGAGGCCGTCGCGTCCACCCGCCTCGCGCTCGAGGTCCTGGTGCCGGATGCCGACGGGGTAGACGGCGCGCAGCGCGTTCCACAGCTCGTCGAGGTCCCACTGCTCGGGGAAGTCCTCGGTGGCGGCGGTGACGTAGCCGACGACGAGCTCGTCGATCATCGTGCGGACCTGCTCCTCGAGGTCGGCGCCCTCGAGCACCTCGCGCCGCTCGGTGTAGATGACCTCGCGCTGCCGGCTCATCACGTCGTCGTACTTGAGGACGTTCTTGCGCGACTCGAAGTTGAGCCCCTCGACCTGGCCCTGGGCGTTGGCGATCGACTTGGTCACCATCTTGGCCTCGATGGGCTGGTCGTCGGGCACCGCGCAGGCCGACCAGCACGCGCTCGACCCAGTCGGACTTGAACAGCCGCATCAGGTCGTCGCCGAGCGAGAGGTAGAACCGCGACTCGCCCGGGTCGCCCTGACGGCCGGATCGGCCGCGCAGCTGGTTGTCGATGCGGCGCGACTCGTGGCGCTCGGTGCCCAGCACGTAGAGGCCGCCGAGCGAGGTGACCTCGTCGCTCTCCGCCTCGACCTGGTGCGTCGATCCGCTCGAGCGTCGCCGGCCACGCGGCCTCGTACTCCTCGGCGTCCTCGACCGGGGTCGAGGCCGCGAGCGCGCAGCTCCTGGTCAGCCAGGAACTCCGTGGAGCCGCCGAGCATGATGTCGGTGCCGCGGCCGGCCATGTTGGTGGCGACGGTGACCGCGCCCTTGTGGCCGGCGAGCGCGACCACCTTGGCCTCGTCGGCGTGCTGCTTGGCGTTCAGCACCGTGTGCGGGACGCCCGCCCGCTTGAGCAGCCCGGAGAGCAGCTCGGACTTCTCCACCGAGGTCGTGCCGACCAGGACGGGCTGGCCGTTGCGGTTGCGCTCGGCGATGTCCTTGACGACGGCGTCGAACTTCGCCTCCTCGGTCCGGTAGACGAGGTCGGGCTGGTCGAGGCGGACCATCGGCTTGTTGGTCGGGATCGGCACCACGCCGAGGCCGTAGATCTTGCCGAACTCCGAGGCCTCGGTCATCGCCGTGCCGGTCATCCCGGAGAGCTTGTCGTAGAGCCGGAAGTAGTTCTGCAGCGTGATGGTCGCGAGGGTCTGGTACTCCTCGCGGACGGTGACCCCCTCCTTGGCCTCGATCGCCTGGTGCAGGCCGTCGTTGTAGCGGCGACCGGAGAGGATGCGGCCGGTGTGCTCGTCGACGATGAGCACCTCGTCGCTCGATGACGACGTACTCCTTGTCGTTGCGGAAGAGCTCCTTGGCCTTGATGGAGTTGTTCAGGAACGAGATCAGGGGCGTGTTGGCCGACTCGTAGAGGTTCTCGATGCCGAGGTAGTCCTCCACCTTGGTGATGCCCGGCTCGAGGATCGAGATCGTCTTCTTCTTCTCGTCGACCTCGTAGTCCTCGTCCTTGTCCAGCCGCGCGGCCACCTTGGCGAACTCGGCGTACCACTCCACCTCGTCCTGGGTGGGACCGGAGATGATCAGCGGCGTACGGGCCTCGTCGATCAGGATGGAGTCGACCTCGTCGACGATGGCGTAGTTGGGGAGGCGCTGGACGAGGTCCTCGATCGAGGTGGCCATGTTGTCGCGCAGGTAGTCGAACCCGAGCTCGTTGTTGGTGGCGTAGGTGATGTCGCAGCCGTAGGCCACCCGCCGCTCGTCGGGCGTCATCTCGGGCAGGATCACGCCGGTGGAGAGGCCGAGGAAGTGGTGGACGCGACCCATCCACTCCGCGTGGTACTTGGCCAGGTAGTCGTTGACCGTGACCACGTGCACGCCGCGGCCGGTGAGTGCGTTCAGGTACGACGGCAGGGTGGCGACCAGGGTCTTGCCCTCACCGGTCTTCATCTCGGCGATGTTGCCGAGGTGCAGCGCCGCGCCGCCCATGATCTGCACGTCGAAGTGACGCTGTCCGAGCACCCGCTTGCCCGCCTCGCGGACGGTGGCGAAGGCCTCGGGCATCAGCTGCGTCGAGGGTCTCGCCGGCGGCGAAGCGCTCCTTGAACTCCTCGGTCTGCGCGCGCAGCTCCTCGTCGGACATGGCTTCGAAGTCCGGCTCGATCAGGTTGACCTGCTTGGCCACGCTCTCGAGCTGGCGCAGGATCTTTCCCTCGCCGATGCGCAGGACCTTGTCGAGAAGCGACACGCGAGCAACTCCCTGGGACGACGACATGGTGCGGACCGGTCTCCGGCCCGCCGTTCATCGTAACGACTCGGGCGTGGCCGATGGTTCCGGACCGGGCGACCCGATGCCCTGACCTACGCACGGCGCCCTTATTTCGTGACAGTATGCGTTGACACCAATCTCACTTTGGTGTCAACTGTGCTTGTCATGAATACACGACGCGGCTACACGATGACGGCACGGGCCCAGGCGGTGGAGGCCACCCGCACCTCGATCCTCGACGCCCTGGTCGAGCTGGCCATGACCCGTCTGTTCACCGAGATCGGGCTCGACGACGTCGCCGCCCGCGCGGGCGTGAGCGTGCAGACGGTGCTGCGCCACTTCGGCACCCGCGACGGGCTCTTCGACGCGGCCATGTCCCATGCCATGGTCTCGGTCGCGAGGAGCGCCAGACCCCCCAGGGAGACGTCGCCGCGGCGCTGCGCGTCATCGTCGACCACTACGAGGAGCGCGGCCGGGCCAGCCTGATGATGCTGGCCCAGGAGCACAGCGACCCTCGGGTCGCCAGGATCACCCAGGACGGCCGGCTGCTGCACCGCCGGTGGGTCGAGGAGGTCTTCGCTCCCCTGCTGCCCTTCGATCGCGCGGCCGCACGACGAGGCCGTCGACCTGCTCGTCGTGGCCACGGACGTCTACGCGTGGAAGCTGCTGCGGCTCGACCGGGGGTTGCCCCGCAAGCAGGCCCAGCAACGCATGGAACGACTGGTGAGGGCGGTCCTCGCCGATCTCGGGCACACAACGGATAGGACGACCTGATGCCCGACTTCCTCTTCTCCACCTGGGACGGCGGCGGCAACGTGCCACCCGCGCTGGTGCTGGCCGGCGAGCTGCAGCGCCGGGGGCACGGCGTGCGCTTCCTCGGTCACGAGACGCAGCGCGAGGCGCTCACCGGGGCCGGCTTCACCTTCTCCTCGTACGACGGCGTGCGGCCGTTCTCGTCCGTGGCGACCAACTCCGTGCCCCGCATGCTCTCGATGTTCACCGACCGGCAGCTCGGGCGGGCCGTTGGCACCGAGCTGGATCAGCGGCGGGCCGACCTCGTCGTGGTCGACTGCCTCCTGGTGCCGGTGCTCCGCGCCTGCGCCGACCGGGGACAGCCCTACGTCTCGCTGGAGCACCTGTTCGACGCCTATGTCCGGGGTGGCTGGCTCAAGGGACCGATCGGCATGCTCGACCGGCTCAAGCGGATGAGCCCGCCGGCGGCCTGGGACCGCGCGGCTCTGTGCCTCGTCGCCGCACCGGCCGGCCTCGATCCCGCGACCGAGAAGCCCCTCCCGGCCAACGTCCGGCACGTCGGGCCGCTGCTCGACCTGCCGGCGCCGCACGACCTGACCGCCCACGACCCCGCGGTCCTGGTCAGCCTCAGCACCTTCCACTACTCCGGCATGGAGGCGGCCCTGCAACGGATCCTGGACGCGACCGCCGACCTCGACGCACGGGTCGTGGTGACGACCGGACCGGTCGTCGACCCGACCGCGCTGCGCACCGCCGCCAACCACGAGGTGCACCGCTTCGTGCCGCACGACGAGGTGATGCCGCAGGTGTCCCTGGTCGTGGGGCACGGCGGTCACGCCACCACGATGCGGGCGCTGGCCCACGACCTGCCGCTGGCGATCATGCCGATGCACCCGATGCTCGACCAGCCGATGGTCGGCAAGGCGGTGTCGAAGGCCGGCGCGGGCGAGGTGCTGCGCAAGAAGGACGCGCCCGACCGGATCCGCCCGGTCGTGGAGCGGCTGCTCGCCGACGGCCCGCACCGCGCCGCGGCCGCCCGCCTGGGCGCCGAGATCCGTGGCCTGGACGGCACCCGGACGGCTGCCGACCTCGTGGTGGGGCTCCTCGCCCGCAACGGGGCGCCCACGAGCTAGCGGAGCGCGGCCGCCAGGGCCGGGGCGAGGTCGCCGCGAGGCTCCACGACGACGTCGTCCAGCCCGAGCCAGCAACCCAGCGCGCGCAGCTCCTCCCCCAGCTCGGCGGCCGTCTCCGGCGGCGCACCGGGCTCGCTCCATGACGCCTTGACGAGCAGCACGCCGGCCTGGCGGTCGGCCTTGAGGTCGACCCGGCCGACGATGCGGTCGCCGAGCAGGAACGGCAGCACGTAGTAGCCGAACTGGCGCTTCGGCTCGGGCACGTAGATCTCGAGGCGGTAGTGGAAGTCGAAGAGCTGCTCGGTGCGCTCGCGCTCCCAGACCACCGGGTCGAACGGGCTCAGCACCGCCCGGGCGTGGACGGCGCGCGGCAGGGCGGCGTCGCGGTGGAGGTAGGCCGGCCGCTTCCAGCCCTCGATCGTCACCGGCAGCAGCTCGCCGTCCTCGACGAGCTCGTCGACCGCTCGCTGGGCGGCCTTCTGGCCGCTGCCGCGCTCGAGCTGGAGCCGGAAGTAGTCGGTGAGGCAGCGCGTGGTCGCGACCCCGTGGCTGACCGCCGCGCGTCGCACGAGCTCCTTGACCGCGTCGTCCTTGGTCGGCACCGGGGCGTCGAGGAAGGCCTGCGGGATGCACCCGCTCGGGCACGTCGTAGACCGGCTCGAACTGGGAGTTGCGGGCCGCGATGGCCAGGTCGCCCACGAGGTAGAGCCAGTCGAGCGCCTTGCGCGTCTCGGACCAGTTCCAGCCCCAGTCGACCTTGCGGCGCGGCGCACCGTCGTCGAGATCACGCGCGGTCGAGGCGCCGCGCTCGCGGACGAGCGCCTCCACGCGCGGCACGAGGCCGGGGTTGGTCTGCAGCCACTGGCCCCAGCGGGGGCTGTCACGGTAGGCCTGCCGGCGGTGGTACATCACCGGCCACAGCTCGACGGGCATGAAGGCCTGGACGTGCGCCCAGTACTCCACCATCCGCCGCGGCCGCCGCTCCGACGCCCGGCGCAGCAGCTCGACGTCGTAGGGCCCCATGCGCGAGAACAGCGGCATGTAGTGGGCGCGCTGCAGCACGTTGACCGAGTCGACCTGGAGCACGCCGGTGCGGGTCAGGGTGCGCGAGAAGGTGCGCATCGTCGGGGTCGCGTGACGCGGGTCGCGGAAGCCCTGGGCCGCCAGCGCGATCCGCCGGGCCTGCGACGTGCTGAGCGATCGGCTCGACGAGGTCGGTGGCACCCGGCGAGGCTAGCGATCTCCACCGACAGCGGGTCCCTGGCCCTGGACGAGGTGCCGCGATCGGTCAGGGGATGTCGAGGAGCTTCTCGCGGACGGCGTACATGACGGCCTCCATGCGCGAGTGCAGCTGCAGCTTCTCCAAGATGTTGCGCACGTGGTTCTTCACGGTGTTCTCGCTGATGTACAGCTCGCGCGCGGCGTCGCGGTTGTTGAGCCCCTTGGCGACGAGCCGCAGCACCTCGAGCTCGCGCTCGGTCAGGCGCGGGGTGGGCACCTGCTCCTTGTCGGTGCGCGCCATCTCCTTGAACTCGTCGATCAGCTTGACGGCCATCGACGGGCTGATCAGCGACTGGCCCTCGGCCACCACGCGCACGGCCTGGGCGACCTCCTCGATCGAGGAGTCCTTGAGCAGGTAGCCCGAGGCGCCGCTCTTGACCGACTCGTAGAGGTCACCCTCCTCGTCGCTGACGGTCAGCATGATGATCTTGGCGCTGGGGACCAGCTCCTTGATCTTCATGCAGGCCTGCAGCCCGGAGCGCTTGGGCATCCGGACGTCGAGCAGGACGACGTCGGGGACGGTGGCCACGACCAGGTCGGTCGCGGTGAACCCGTCGCCGGCCTCGCCGACCACCTCGATCCCCGGCTCGACGCCGAGCAGCATCGTCATCCCGCGTCGGAACAGCTCCTGGTCGTCGACGACGACCACGCGAACGGCGTCGTTGTCGACCACACCTTTCTCACTGGTCACGTCCGCATCATGACAGAGGGACCAGGTGTTTGGACACGATCGGACCACCACGTGGTAGTCCGGTCGGACTAGGGCCCAGCCGATTGCCCAGCCGGGAGGGGCCTAGCCGACGTCGAGGGAGATCACGCCGTAGTCGTAGCCCCGCCGGCGGTAGACCACCGACGGCTTCTCGCTCTCCTTGTCGACGAAGAGGTAGAAGTCGTGCCCGACCAGCTCCATCTCGTAGAGCGCCTGGTCGAGCGTCATCGGTGCCGCCGCGTGCGCCTTCTCGCGGACGACGAGCGGCCCGTCGCCGTCGACCGAGAGCGGTCCGGTGCCGTTGGCCGTGTGGTCGGGGGCGTCCGCGTCGGCGGCACCCGTGTCGTCCAGCGACTGCGCCCGTGCCATCGCCTGGCCGAGCGACTCGGGGGCGTGCTGCCCGCGGTGCACCTTGCGCCGGTCGGCGGCGCGGCGCATCTGCGCCGCCATCTTGTCCAGTGCGAGGTCGAGCGCGGCCATCTTGTCCTCCGCACACGCCTCGGCGCGCACGACGGGACCGCGGGACTTGGCGGTCAGCTCGACGCGTACGGCGCGCTCGGGGTCGCGGTTGCGGACCTCCTTCTCGAGCAGCACCTCGACGCGGATGATCCGGTGATCGTGCTTCTCGAGGCGGGTGAGCTTCTCCTCCACGTGCTCCCGGAACCGGTCCGACACCTCACAGTGCCGGCTGCTGACGACGACATCCACCGCAGACCTCCTGTTGCCCGCCCTCGGGGCGGGCTCTCGACGCATCGATCTTCATCTGGCCGTCCGGCAGCTCCCCTGCGGCCGTGGGCAGGCGGCTGCCTGCCCCACCCATCGGGGACTGCGACGCGCGCGGGCATGCACCAGCCACGCGCGCCATCGGGTGCGGGCGAGACGTTCGGCTGAGCCGTCCTCGGGATCCACCCGGCCGGGACCCCGTGAATCCACGGGCCCGGTTGTTCCTCATGTGGAGACGGTAATCGGGCCTACCTGACATTGGTAGGCCCCGAGCGGCTGTTCTGCGGCAGCACCCGCTTGCGCGTGGCGGCGACCGTGACCACCGCGTGCACCCGCAACCCGGCGTCCTCGAGCGCCCGCTGCGCCTCCCGGGCGGTGGCGCCGGTGGTGAGCACGTCGTCACAGACGACCAGGTGACCAGGGGCCGCCGCGGTCGACCAGCCGCCGCCGGACCCCGGGACGCACCGCCATCGAGAAGGCCAGGTTGGTGGCGCGCTGGCGGCTGTCCAGGCCCGCCTGGTCGCGTACGGCGACCCGCTGCTCCAGCAGCCGGGCCACGACGCACCGGCCCGGCACTCCCCCGCAGCCGCCGAGCCGCGGACCGGGCGACGCGCAGCATCGGGTCGTGACCGCGCTCCCGCACGACGGCGGGCCGGGAGGGCACCGGCACGAGGACGGTCGGCGACGCCGGGTCCACCACGGCCGCCGCGGCCGCGGCCAGCACCCGTCCGAGCGGGCGGGCCAGCGCGAAGGCGGCGTGCTCCTTGTGCGCGACCACGAGCGCACCGAGCAGCCCGTCGTAGGCGCCACCGGCGAAGCAGGCGCCAGCCCCACGGGGCAGGGCGTCGGCCACACCCGGCGACCCGTGGCCGGCAGCAGGCGCTCGCAGGCCCGGCAGAGCACCCGGCCCGGCGCGCCGCAGCCGGCGCAGCGGCCGCCGTGCACGAGGTCGAGCCAGGGATCGAGCACGCGCGTCGAGCCATCGGCACGACGCCTCAGCGCACGGGCCGCCGGCTGCCCCTCACGTGGGGCAGCCTGTGGATCGCGCGGTCCGTCAGGAGGGTTGTGGACGGGTCAGCGCACGTAGGCGGCGGCCAGCGACGCGTGAGTCCGAGCGCGGCCAGGAGCCGTTGTCGTCGAGGGTGTAGAGCCGTTGGTCCGGGGTGATCAGCCGCAGCGGCAGGTCGGTGTCGGGGGCCACCACGAGTGCCGAGGCGGCGCCGCGGAAGATGCTCGGCTGCACGAGGCGTCGGGTCGGCGGGCGACCCGTCGGCGCCGACGAAGTTCACCTCGCTGGTCTCCTCGGTGGGCCGGGTGAGCACGGCCAGGGTCGCGGGGTCGCGCCAGCCGACGTCGACGATGCGGGCGGCGTCGCTGCGGCCGTCGGAGAACGTGCGCGAGCGACCGGCGCCGGAGACGATCCCCTCGTCGGTGCGCAGGATGTCGACCACGCGCAACGACGTCGCTGGGCTGCCGGCGTAGGCCGAAGGCGATGCGGCTGCCGTCACGGGCGACGGAGAAGGCGTTGACGTCCTGGCCGGTCACCCCGGGGACGTCGCAGCGTGCGCACGGCCGGTTCCCGCGCACGACCATCACCCGCGCGCCGTCGGCGGTGCGGTCGACCAGCCAGAGGTCGCCGAACATGTCGTACTGCGGGCGCAGCACGTCGGTGCCGTCGTCGAGCAGGCGGACGGGCCGGGCCTGGCTCGCGGTCCCGGCCGTCGGCGCGACGTAGACCGCGTGCCCCGAGCTCGGACACGCCGGCGATCCGGCGAGGCGTCTCGCTGACCGCGAAGCTGCGCAGCGAGTAGCCCGGCTTGCCCAAGCGGTCCGCCGATCGCCGTGGGGTCGGACCCGAGGTCGACGATGCGCCCACCCCGGAGCCCCCAGAAGAACGCCGCACCGGTGCCGGCGGCGTCGTACTCCTGGCCCTCGGTCACCGGTGTGTCGATGCGGCCGTTGGGCAGCGGGACCGGGGAGCCGCCCACGGTGACCCGCACGCTCTCGATGCCCGGGCACCTGGCGCAGCGTCCAGGCCAGCTGGTCGACGGCGCGGGACAGCTCGCTCGGCGAGATGCGCAGCACCTCGCGCGAGAGCGGCACCTCGGCGATGCCGCCCTCGGTGACCACCACCGACAGGTCGACCCCGGTGCCGCCGGGCAGCGCCGACCGGGCTGACGTCGCCGAGCGCGGAGCCGGGGCCGGCGAGCAGGCCGCGCACGAGGTTGGTCGCCGACTGCTCCCCGCGCGGGATGAACACCGGGTCGGGCAGCAGCGTGCGGCCGGTCTGGTCGAAGAAGTAGAGGTTGAAGCGCGCGAAGCTGCGGTCGAAGTACGACGAGGGCACCACCAGCGCGTTCGCCGGGTTGTCGATGCGCCACTGCCCGTCCTCGCTGACCAGCTGAGAAGCCGATGGTCTCCGAGCGTCCGGGCTCGCCGCCCTGCCACCCGCCGCGGGCGTCGAGCCGGCGGGTGTCGGCCAGGCGCACGTTCACCCCACCGGGGCCGGGGAGCATCGAGTACGCCTCGTAGACGATCGTGCCGCGGTTGGGCTTCCAGGTGTCCCTGGCCCGCTGCGAGAGGAACTGCCGCGCCACCGACGGTCGAGAGCGGGTTGGCCTGCATGGCGGTCAGGAAGTCCGCCGACGATCTGGGCGGGGCTGGAGTCCTTCGCCGGCCCCGGCGGGTGGAAGTACGGCGCGCCCTGCTCCTGGTCGGGGTTCTTCTCCGCCACCCGGTGCACCGCGCCCGGACTCGGGCAGCGAGGCGCAGCCGGACACGAGCAGCGCCCCGGCCAGCGCCAGCACGAGCGCGGGCAGGGTGATGCGCCGCCGCGTGGTCACGAGACCACCTCGCGCAGGTCGGTCGGGCACCAGCGGCAGCGGGCTGTGCGTCAGCGGCGTCACCGGCCCGGCGCGGCAGGGTGAGCCGGAACTGGGCGCCGCCGTGGGGGGTGCCCCAGGCCTGCAGCCAGCCGCCGTGCAGGCGGGCGTCCTCGAGGGCGATCGCGAGGCCGAGCCCGGTGCCGCCGGTGGTGCGCGCCCGCGCCGGGTCGGCGCGCCAGAAGCGGTTGAACACCATCGCCGACTGTCCCGGCTCGAGGCCGACGCCGTGGTCGCGCACGGTCAGGGCGGTGGACTCCGCGTCGCTGGCCAGCCGGATCACCACGCCGCTGGAGTCGGCGTGGTCGATCGCGTTGGTGACCAGGTTGCGCACGATCCGCTCGACCCGGCGCAGGTCGGCCTCGGCGAGGTGCACCCCGTCGTCGACCACCATCGACCGGCACGCCGCGCTGGCCGGCCATCGGCGCCGTCGGCGGCCACGACCCGGTGCACGACGTCGGAGAGGTTGGTGTCCTCCAGCTCGAGGACGGCCGCCCCGGCGTCGTACCGGCTGATCTCGAGCAGGTCGCCGAGCAGGTTCTCGAAGCGGTCCAGCTCGGTCTGCAGGAGCTCCGCCGCCCGCGCCGTCACGGGGTCGAAGCTCGCGCGGGCGTCGTGCAGCACGTCGCCGGCCATCCGCACGGTGGTCAGCGGGGTGCGCAGCTCGTGGGAGACGTCGGAGACGAAGGTGCGCTGCACCCGCGAGAGCTCCACGAGCTTGCGGATCTGGGACTGCAGCGCCTCGGCCATCTGGTTGAACGACGTGGCCAGCCGGGCGATGTCGTCCTCGCCCGAGACGTGCATCCGCTCCTCGAGGCGCCCGGAGGCGATCCGCTCCGCGACCCGGCGGGCCATCCGCACCGGGCGTGATCACCTGCCGGGTGACCAGGGCGGCCACCGCCGCGACGCAGCAGGAGCAGCAGGGCGCCGGCGCCGAGCAGCACCCGGCGCAGCAGCAACAGCGTCTGCTGGTCCTGGCCCATCGGGAACAGGTAGTACAGCGCGTAGGTGCCGCCGTCGGAGGGCAGCACGACGGTCGACCCGACGGCGACTCCCGGCTGGTCGACGCGGTGGATGGCCGAGCCGGTGCCGTCGACGCCGTCGGCTCGTCGGAGACCGATCGGCCCGGCCGTCGGCGTAGCGGATGCGGGTGTAGGTCCAGGCCAGCCCGTTGTCCCCGCGCTCCACGGTGCGGCGCAGCGAGGCCGGCACGCTGCCCGGGTCGACGGCCGGGGTGGTGCGTACGCCGCCGGTCTCCTCGCCCGTCGCCGACCGGGCCGAGCACGACCACCTCGAACCCCTTGACCTCGCCACGGGCGACGAGGTTCTCCACCAGCAGGCGCAGCTGGGTCTCGGGGTCGAAGTCGTTGCCACCGGCCTGGCTCAGCCGGTCGCGGGCGGTCGAGGTCTCGCTGCGCGCCTCGGCGACGGAGGCGTCGACGCGGCTCTTGACCAGGCCGTCGGAGATCTGGCGGATGACCAGGTAGCCGACCGATCCCACCACCACCGCGCACAGCACGACGATCGCGGTGACCACGCGCGTGAGCAGCGAGCGCCGCCACAACGACAGCAGGCTGTTCCAGGCGACGCCGCCACGGGCTCCCGGGCGTCGGCGCCGGCGCCGGTCAGTGGGCGGTCAGGACTCATCGGCCGCGCCCGCCTTGTACCCGACGCCGCGCACGGTCACCACGATCGTGGGGTTCTCCGGGTCGACCTCGATCTTGGCCCGCAGGCGCTGCACGTGCACGTTGACCAGCCGGGTGTCCGCGGCGTGGCGGTAGCCCCACACCTGCTCGAGCAGCACCTCGCGGGTGAACACCTTGCGCGGGTTCTGCGCCAGGCAGGCCAGCAGGTCGAACTCCAGCGGCGTCAGCGCGATCTCCTGCCCGGCACGCGAGTCACCGCGTGCCCGGTCACGTCGATGCTCAGGTCGCCGATGTGCAGGTCCTCGGGCGTCGGCACCTCGAAGCGGCGCACCCGCGCGCGGATGCGGGCGACCAGCTCCTTGGGCTTGAACGGCTTGGCGACGTAGTCGTCGGCGCCCGACTCCAGGCCGGTGACCACGTCGACGGTGTCGCTCTTGGCGGTCAGCATCACGATCGGCACGCCGGACTCCGCCCGGATCTCGCGGCACACGTCGATGCCGTCGCGGCCGGGCAGCATCAGGTCGAGCAGCACCACGTCGGGCCGGAAGGAGTGGAACGCGTCCATCGCCTCGTCACCCCGGGTGACGATCTCGCTGTGGAAGCCCTCGTTGCGGAGCACCAGGGTGAGCATCTCGGCCAGGGCCTCGTCGTCATCGACGACGAGGACCCTCGGCCGTCCTTGGCCCGTTCCACACCCTCCTGCAGCGCCACGCCTGACCTCGATCGTCCTGGTCCGTCAGTAGCGGTACTGGTCGGACTTGTAGGGACCGTCGACCGGTACGCCGAGGTAGCCGGCCTGGTCCTCGGTGAGCTCGGTGAGGTTGACGCCGAGCGCGCCGAGGTGGAGCCGGGCGACCTCCTCGTCGAGGTGCTTGGGCAGCACGTAGACGCCGGTGGGGTACTCCTCGGTCTTGGTGAAGATCTCGATCTGCGCCAGCACCTGGTTGGTGAAGGAGTTCGACATCACGAACGACGGGTGGCCGGTCGCGTTGCCGAGGTTCATCAGCCGGCCCTCGGAGAGCACGATGATCGCCTTGCCCTCGGGGAAGGTCCAGAGGTCGACCTGCGGCTTGACGTTCTTGCGCGTCGCGACGCCGTCGGCCTCGAGGCCGGCCATGTCGATCTCGTTGTCGAAGTGGCCGATGTTGCCGATGATCGCGTTGTGCTTCATCGCCTTCATGTGGGCGAGGGTCACGACGTCCTTGTTGCCGGTCGAGGTGATGACGATGTCGGCGTACGGCAGGGCGTTCTCGAGGGTGTCGACCTGGTAGCCGTCCATCGAGGCCTGCAGCGCGCAGATCGGGTCGATCTCGGTGACGATGACGCGCGCGCCCTGGCCACGCAGCGACTCCGCGCAGCCCTTGCCGACGTCGCCGTAGCCGCAGACGACCGCGACCTTGCCGCCGATCAGCACGTCGGTGGCGCGGTTGATGCCGTCGATCAGGGAGTGGCGGCAGCCGTACTTGTTGTCGAACTTCGACTTGGTCACCGAGTCGTTGACGTTGATCGCCGGGAAGAGCAGCGTGCCCTCGCGCATCATCTCGTAGAGACGGTGCACGCCGGTGGTGGTCTCCTCGGTGACGCCCTTGATCGAGTTGGCGATCGGGCCCCAGTGGTCCTGCTCTTCGTCGAGCTGGGCGTTGAGGACCTCGAAGACGATCCGCTGCTCGGTGCTGCCCGCGGTGGCCGGGTCGGGCGCCTTGCCGGTCTTCTCGGCCTGGACGCCGAGGTGCAGCAGCATCGTGGCGTCACCGCCGTCGTCGAGGATCATGTTGGGCGTTGTCGTCGCCCTGGGGGGACCAGTCGAGGATCTGCTGGGTGCACCACCAGTACTCCTCGAGGCTCTCGCCCTTCCAGGCGAAGACGGGCACGCCCTGCGGGTCCTCGGCGGTGCCCTCGGGCCCGACGACGACCGCGGCGGCGGCGTGGTCCTGGGTGGAGAAGATGTTGCAGGAGGCCCAGCGGACCTCGGCGCCGAGCGCGACCAGGGTCTCGATCAGGACGGCGGTCTGGATGGTCATGTGCAGCGAGCCGGCGATGCGGGCGCCGGCCAGCGGCTTGTCGGCGCCGTAGCGCTCGCGCATCGCCATCAGGCCGGGCATCTCGTGCTCGGCGAGGGCGATCTCGGTGCGGCCGTAGTCGGCCAGGGTCAGGTCGGCGACCTTGAAGTCCATGCTGGGTTCCTCGTGGGGTGCAGTGGGTCGGGGTGGGCGCGCGCGTCCGACGGGCCCTCCGGTGGGCAGCTGCCTCGGCGGCGGGCGTCTGACCACGATCTCGTGCGAAAGGCGCGCCGAAAGTCTAGGTCAGAGATGGACCGGACCACGCAGGTCAGCCCGCGGCACCCGTCTCGGGGCGGCGGATGTCGGGCTCGAGGTAGATCACCCGGGCGCCCGGCTCGGCCGCTCGGGCCGGCCGCCTCGGCGGCGTCGATCGCCTCGCGCGACGTCGGCCGCGGAGTCCGACGGGGTGACCGCCACCTTCGCGGCGACCAGGAGCTCGTCGGGCCCGAGGTGCAGCGTGCGCATGTGGATCACCCCGTCGATGCCCGGGACGCCCGAGAGCGCCTGCCTCGATCCGCTGTTGCGCCTCGGGGCGTGGCCGCCTCGCCGAGCAGGAGGCTCTTGGTCTCCAGCGCCGAGCACGACGGCCACGGCGACCAGGAGCAGCCCGATGAGCGTCGGTGCCGATCACGTCGAAGACCGGGTTGCGGGTGAGCAGGGTCAGGCCCGACGCCGAACAGCGCGAAGCCGAGGCCGGTGAGGGCGGCGAAGTCCTCGAGCAGGATCACCGGCAGCTCGGGTGCCTTGGCCCGCCGTACGTACTGCGACCAGGCTGGCCGTCCCGCGGTCGTGGTTGGCCTCCCGGATCGCGGTGCGGAAGCTGAGCCACTCCATCACGATGGCGACGCCGAGCACGACGAGCGGCACCCACCACCAGCGGCCGTCGAGCTGGCCCAGGTCACCCGGGTGCGCCTGCACCTCGTGCCACTTGTGGTAGGCCTCGTAGAGCGCGAACAGGCCCCCGACGCTGAACAGCACGATCGAGACGATGAAGGAGTAGATGTAGCGCTCGCGGCCGAAGCCGAACGGGTGCTCGGGCGTCGCCTCGCGCCGGGCCCGCTTGCCGCCGACGAGCAGCAGCAGCTGGTTGCCGGAGTCGGCGACCGAGTGGATCGCCTCGGCCAGCATCGAGGAGGACTGCGTGAGCGCGAAGGCCAGGAACTTGGTCAGGGCGATGCCGGTGTTGGCCAGCAGCGCCGCGACGACCGCGCGGGTCCCTCCCTCGGTGGACACGGCTCAGTGCCTCGGGTCCTCGAGGCCGAGCTGGAGGTACGCCGCGGCATAGGTGCCGGTCGAGAGCATCGCGGCGTAGCGGGCGACGTCGCCCGGCGCCTCGCAGGCGATCGTCTCCTCGCGCACGCCGGCCGCGCGGGCCGCCTCGCTGAGCCGGGCGCGGGTCTCCACGAGGGCCGCGTCGTCGGCGACGTCGTCGAGGACCACGAGCACCGGCCGCCGCTGCTGGCCGCCGTCGGCGAAGGGGTCGGCGAAGACGTCGGCCGGGCGCGGTCTGCTCGAGCACGGGCAGCAGGTGCTCGGCGTCGGCGGCGAGCGCGGTGCGCCCGGTCGCGCTGCGGATCGACTCGGCGATCCGGCGCGCGGCGCGGGCGGCCAGCACGGTGCCGCCCCAGAGCAGCGGGTTGGAGTCGGCGATCCCGATCGCGAGCAGCTTCGCGGGGTTGGTGGCGAGGTCCTTGTGCGGGCTGCAGGTCACCGCGACCTCGTCGAGGGCGTCGGCGACGACGTCGGGGTCGGTCGGCGGCCCGAGGTGCAGCCGGTCGAGCAGGTCGAGCACGACGACGGCGATGGCGAGCTGGTCGCCGGTCTGCGTCGGCAGCATCGTGGTGTAGCGGCCCTGGGCGTGCTCGGCGACCAGCGAGCCCTCCGGCGTGGCGCACCACCAGCTGGCAGCCGCGCCGCACCGCCTCGGCCACCGCGCCGGCGGTCGGCTGGTCGCTGCCCTCCGGCGCGAGCACGACGACGAGGTCGAGGCTGCCCGCCCAGCCGGGGAGGCCGGCCCCGGGCCAGGCCACGAACGGCACCGGGCAGACCGGCTCGAGGACGGCGCGCAGCAGCCGCGAGTCGGGACCGGCGGCCACGACGGCCCGCGGGGTCGCACCTCCGAGAGGCGCTGCACCGACTCGGCGAGCGCCTCGGCGGCCGCGACCGCCTCGCGGCGTACTCGCGCACCGGACTCGGCGACGCGTCGCAGGCGCGCATCGGCACGGGCCAGCGCCGCCTCGTCGTCGAGGAGCCCGTCGTCGAAGGTCATCTCAGGGAACGCCCCGGTCGGCTCAGGCCGGTTTCCGCGCCTCGTCGACGAGCAGCACCGGGATGTCGTCGGTCACCGGGTAGGCGTAGCCGCACCCGGTGCACACGAGCTCCTCGGCGGACTCGTCGACCGCGAGCGCGGCCCGGCAGTTCGGGCACACGATCAGGTCGAGCAGTGGCTGTCGAGGTTCATCGTCGTCTCCTGATCACGGCCAGCACCTCGTCGCGGACGGTGCGTCATGATGTCACGGTCGACGCCCTCGACGTTGAGCCGCAGCAGCGGCTCGGTGTTGGAGGGGCGAACATTGAACAACCTCCCGGGGAAGGTCGACGGTCATCCCGTCGAGGTGGTCGACCTCGTTGTCCGGCGCCGGCCCACCGTCTCCTCGAGCTCGGCCGAGCACGGCGTCCTTGTCGGCCACCTCGGAGTTGATCTCGCCGCTCATCACGTAGCGGGCGTACGGCGCCAGCACCTCGCGAGAGCGGCTGGTCGGTCTCGGCCAGGGCGGCCAGGGCGTGCAGCGCCGCGAGCATCCCGGAGTCGGCGCGCCAGAAGTCGCGGAAGTAGAAGTGCCCGGAGTGCTCGCCACCGAAGATCGCGCCGGTCTCGGCCATCTTCGCCTTGATGAAGGAGTGCCCGACGCGGGTGCGCACGGGCGTGCCGCCGTGCTCGGCGATGATCTCGGGCACCCCGTCGCGAGGTGATCAGGTTGTGGATCACCGGCGAGCCGGGCTCCTTGGCCAGCTCGCGGGCCGCGATCAGGGCGGTCAGGGTGCTCGGGCTGACCAGCTCGCCGCGCTCGTCGACCAGGAAGCAGCGGTCGGCGTCGCCGTCGAAGGCCAGCCCGATGTCGGCGCCGTGTCTCGCGGACCTCCGGCCTGCAGGTCGGCCAGGTTGGCCGGCTCGATCGGGTTGGCCTCGTGGTTCGGGAAGCTGCCGTCGAGCTCGAAGTAGAGCTCGACGACGTCGACGTCGAGGCGGCCGAGCACCGCCGGCGCGGTGAGCCCGGCCATCCCGTTGCCGGCGTCGACGACGACCTTGAGCCGCCGGCCGCGCACCGGCGCGAGCGTCGAGCAGGTGGGCCGGCGTAGTCGGCCAGCACGTCCTGCTCGCTGATCGCTGCCCGGCGCGGTCGGCGCGTGGCCGCTCGCCGGAGGCGACCAGGTCGCGGATCTCGGCCAGGCCGGTCTCCATGCCGACGGGCGCCGCCTCGGCGCGGCAGAGCTTGATGCCGTTGTAGCGGGCCGGGTTGTGGCTCGCGGTGAACATCGCGCCCGGGCGGTCGAGGTGGCCCGAGGCGAAGTAGAGCTGGTCGGTGCTGGCCAGGCCGATCAGGGTGACGTCGGCACCGGCCCGCGCGGCGCCCTCGGCGAAGGCGCGCGACATGCCCGGCGAGGAGGGGCGCATGTCGTGGCCGACGACGACCGCCGTCGGCCCCGGTCAGCGCCACGAACGCGTTGCCGACCGCGCGGGCGAGGTCCTCGTCGACCTGGTCCGGGACCGTCCCCCGCACGTCGTAGGCCTTGAACGTCGCGGCCAGGTGGTGCCGGGTCGGTCGTCGGCATAGGGCGCGACCCTATAGACGGCCGTCAGTCCTCCGGGCCGCAGCACCCGCAGGTGCCCGCGTCGCGCGCCCTCCAGCGGCGGCACGGGGCTCAGCACCGGCTCGTCGCCCTCGCGGGGCGCGGGACGTCGCGGCCGGCCTCGCGGACCGCGTCGGCCAGGGCCAGCAGGTCGTCGGAGGAGGGGCCGGCGTGGTGCTCGACGGCGAGCCGGAGCACCTCCCAGCCGCGGGGGGCGGAGAGCCGCTCGCTGTGGGCGTCGCAGAGGTCGTAGGCGTGAGGTTCGGCGTACGTCGCGAGCGGGCCGACCACCGCGGTCTGGTCGGCGTAGACGTAGGTCAGCGTGGTGGTCGCAGGGCGGCCGCACGCGGTCCGCGAGCAACGACGCAGGAGACCCACGCCGAGGACGGTACGACGCGGACCGCCACGTGCAGCCGTAGGCTCGCCGTCGTGGATGCCCGACGGCCCAGCCCAGCCGGCGCACCCGACCGCGACCGTCGTGGTCGCGGCATGCGCGGCCCGGCGTTCGCGCCGGGCGCCCCGGCCGGGCCGGTGCCGGCGCAGCGCACCCGCCGCGACCGCTTCGAGCAGGTCGCCATCGAGGTGATGGGCGACGTCGAGTCGCGGTGGAGCGACGAGCTCGCCGAGCTCGAGCTGGCGGTGGAGGACATCCCCCTGCTGCCGGGCACCTGGAGCGCCCCGCGGGTGCCGCTCGCCTCGCTCGTGCCGGCCTCGGGCCGGACACCGCCGCGGCTGGTGCTCTACCGGCGCCCGATCGAGCACCGGGCCGAGACCCGGGCCGACCTGGACGCGTTGGTGCTCACCGTCGTCGTCGAGCAGGTGGCCGACTACCTCGGCGTCTCCGCCGAGGAGGTGCACCCCGACTACGAGCCGTCGAGTCAGACCGCGCGCTTCTTCAGCTTGCGCCGCTCCCGCTCGGACAGCCCGCCCCAGATGCCGAACCGCTCGTCGTGGGCGAGGGCGTACTCGAGGCACTGCTGACGCACGTCGCACGTCAGGCACACCTTCTTCGCCTCGCGCGTCGAGCCGCCCTTCTCCGGGAAGAAGGCCTCGGGGTCGGTCTGGGCGCAGAGACCGCGCTCCTGCCACCCGCCCTCCTCGCTGCCGTCGCCCTCGAGGAGGTAGAGCTCGCTCGCGGCGGCGTGGGCCCCGAGCTGCTGAACCGTGCCCATACCGAGATTGCCCTGATCGAACATGACCTGACTGGAATTCACGTGTTTGCCCCTCTTCGACCCTGCGATCCTGACGGACCGAGTTGCTAACCACACTGGTGTGATTACATGCCTGTCGTACGCGCTTCGTCAAGCGGAAGTCTGGTATTGGGGGGCACTGGTACACACTGTGGTCCATGTCTGAGCCCCGGGCTGCGAGCGCTCCCACCCTCTCCCCCGCGGCGGGTCACGGCACTGTGCGGCGGTGTCGGGCGGCGCCCGCTTCCTGCAGGGCGTGCTGCGCCTCGTCGAGCGCTCGGGCGCGAGCACGTCGGTCACCGTGGTGGCCAACACCGGCGACGACCTGTGGGTGCACGGGCTCAAGGTGTGCCCCGACCTCGACACGGTGATGTACACCCTCGGCGGCGGCATCGACGAGGAGCGCGGCTGGGGCCGGGTGGCCGAGACCTGGCAGGCCAAGGAGGAGCTCGCGGCGTACGGCGTGGAGCCGACCTGGTTCGGCCTCGGCGACCGCGACCTCGCCACGCACCTGGTGCGCACGCAGATGCTCGACGCCGGCTACCCGCTGAGCGCGGTGACCGCGGCCCTGTGCCGACGCTGGCTCGGACCGGTGCTGGACGGACGCCTGGAGCTGCTGCCGATGACCGACGAGCGGGTCGAGACCCACGTCGTCATCGACGACCCGGACACCGACGAGCGCCGCGCGGTGCACTTCCAGGAGTACTGGATCAAGCACCGTGCCGAGGTGCCGGCGCACGCGGTCGTGCCGATCGGCATCGAGGACGCCAAGCCCGGGCCCGGGGTGCTCGAGGCGATCACCGAGACCGACGTCGTGCTGATCCCTCCGTCGAACCCCGTCGTCTCCGTGGGCACGATCCTGGCGGTCCCCGGGGTCCGGGACGCCCTGGTCTCCACACCGGCCCCGGTCGTGGGCGTCTCCGGGATCATCGGCGGCGACCACGTCCGCGGCATGGCCCGTCAGCTGCTCGAGGTGATCGGCGTCGAGGTCTCGTGCCGCCGGCGTGGCCGAGCACTACGGCGCCCGGTCGGCGCGGCGGCGTGCTGGACGGCTGGCTGGTCGACACCTCCGACGCCGCCGAGGTCGCCCGGGTGGAGGCCGCCGGCATCCGGTGTCGCGCCGTACCCGCTGTGGATGCACGACGCCGACGCGACGGCGCGAGATGGTCAGCGCCGCCCTCGACCTGGTCTCGTGACGCCGACCCGGCGCGCCCCGCTGCAGGCCTGGCCGGTCGAGGGGATCGGCGAGATCACGCGAGGGCACCGACCTCGGCGCGCTGCTCGCCCGGGCTCGACCTGGCCGACGGCGACGTCGTGGTCGTCACCAGCAAGGTGGTCAGCAAGGCCGAGGGCCGGGTACGCCGCGGCGACCGGGCGCAGGTGGTGCACGACGAGACGGTGCGCGTGGTCGCGCGCCGGGGGCCCACGTCGATCGTGGAGAACCACCTCGGCCTGGTGATGGCGGCCGCCGGCGTCGACGCCTCCAACACCGCAGCCGGGCACCGTCGTCGTGCTGCCGCTCGACCCGGACGCCTCCGCGCGCGAGCTGCGCGCTCGGGTGCACGAGGAGACGGGGCGCAACGTGGCCGTGCTCGTGACCGACACCGCCGGCCGCGCCTGGCGCACGGGCCAGACCGACCTCGCCATCGGGTGCGCCGGCCTCGAGCCGCTCGACGACCACGCCGGCCGGGTCGACTCCTACGGCAACGAGCTGGCCGTGACCGCACCGGCGGTCGTCGACGAGGTGGCCGGGTTGGCCGAGCTCGTCGCCGGCAAGCTGGCCGGGCGCCCGGTGGCCGTCGTGCGGGGTCTCGGCGACCGCGTGCTGCCCCCTGGCGCGCCACGGGTCCGGGGCGGCGAGCCTGGTCCGGCCGCGGTCGGAGGACATGTTCGCCCTCGGCGCGCGCGAGGCCGTGCTGGCCGCCGTCCGCGGCACCGACCACGACTGCTTCGGCCAGCCGGCCCCCCTCGAGGAGGCCCGGGAGGCCCTGCGCTCGTGCGGGCTGCCGGCCGAGCCCACCGGCGGCTCCCTGCGCGTGCCGCTGCCCGATCGAGCAGCGCGACCGTGTCGTGGCCGCGGAGCGGGTGCGGCTGGTCGCTCACGCGCATCGGCTGGCGCCCGCACAGCGACCTGACCGTGTCCGACTCGCTCACCATCTCCCCCGTGACCGCTTCGGGGCGTCCGTAGACTCCTCCGAGCACCAGGACCGGCGAGACGCCATCCGAAGGCGGACGATGGCGAAGAAGACTGTTAACAGCGCGGGCAAGGAGACAGAGCGGCGCGCACGTGTCGAGCAGATGCGGCGCGAGCAGGCGCGCAAGGAGCGCTCGCGCAGCCTGGTCATCCTGGGGGCGTGCCTCGTGCTGGTCGTGGGCCTGCTCGCAGCGGCCCTCGTGCCCTACATCAAGCACCAGCGCGAGCAGTCCCAGCTCGCGGGCACCCCGATCAGCAAGCTCGGCGTCGTCCACGTCGGCCGCCTCGTGCTCGGCCGTGCAGACCAAGGACGCGAAGGGCAGCGGCCAGCACCTGCCCATCGGCCAGCCGATCCCCTACACCGACGCGCCGCCGGCGTTCGGCCCGCACTGGGGCAACTACCTGCAGGGCTCGGAGATCCGCACCTTCTACACCACGGCCGACCGGCCCCCGCTCGAGCGGCTGGTGCACAGCCTCGAGCACGGCCACACGATCCTCTGGTACGACGACACCATCAAGGCCGGCTCGGAGGACTACAACGCGATCCAGCAGGTCGCCGACCGGCTCGGGCTCGACTCCTACTTCATCGCGGCGCCGTGGACCTCGAAGGACGAGAACGGCAAGTCCTTCCCGAGCGGCAAGCACGTCGCACTGACGCACTGGACCGGGCCCGAACGACCAGAAGGGCGTCACGGTCAGTACTGCGCCAAGCCGAGCGGCTCGGTGATCGGCGACTTCGTGAAGAAGTACCCGAAGACCGTCGCGCCCGGAGCCCGGCGCCGCCTGACCGGTCGGACCCCGGCTAGGTCAGGTCGGTCCGTCCGGACTCCTTGAGCCGGTCGACCACGCCCTTGACGTCCTGGGCACGGTCGAGGGTGGTGACCAGCAGCGCGTCGCCGGTGTCGACCACGACGACGTCCTCGAGCCCCACGACGGCCACCGTGCGGCCCCCGCCCGGCACGACCAGACCCGAGGCGTCGAGCCCGATCACCTGGTCGGAGTCGCCCAGCACGCGCAGTCCCGTGCCGGAGCCGGTCAAGGTGGCCAGCGAGGCGAAGTCGCCGACGTCCTCCCAGCCGAAGCGCGCCCGGCACCGTCGCCACCCGCCCGGCCGCCGCGGCGGGCTCGGCGACGGCGTGGTCGATGGCGATCTTGGTCAGTCCGGGCCACCGCTGCGTCAGCGAGTCCGGGTCGGCCGCGATCGCCCGCAGGCCAGCGGCGAGGTCGGGGTGCTGCTCGGCGAGCAGGTCGAGCAGCACCGAGGCGCGCGCCACGAACATGCCGCCGTTCCAGCGGTACTCCCCCGACTCGACGTAGGCCCGCGCGCGCTCGGCGTCGGGCTTCTCGACGAACTCGCGCACGGACAGCGCGGTCGGGAACCCGCTCAGGGGCTCACCGGCGCGGATGTAGCCGAAACCCGTGGCCGGCGAGGTCGGCTCGATGCCGATCGTGACCAGCCAGCCGGCGTCGGCCACCGAGGCGGCCTCGACGACGGCCGCCTCGAACTCCGTCGGCACCGAGGATGACGTGGTCCGCGGCGAACGAGGCGACCAGTGCGTCGGGGTCCTCGCGCTCGAGCATCGCGGCGGCCAGCCCGATCGCGGCCATCGAGTCGCGGGGTGAGGGCTCGGCGACGACCCGGGCGACTCCGGGCAGCTGGCTCGCGCACGGCGGCCTCGTGCACCGCCCCTGTCACGACCACGACCCGGTCGTCCACGAGGGGCTGGAGCCGGTCGAGGGTGGCCTGGATGAGGGTGCGGCCGTGACCGGTCAGGTCCAGGAGGAACTTCGGCGAGGCCGACCGGGACAGCGGCCACAGCCGGGTGCCGGCACCGCCCGCGGGCACGATGGCCCACAACCGGTGCAGGGGGGACGACACGTCGCTCACCATGGGCCGCATCCTGTCAAAGTGTCCGGGTGAGCCGAGCACGCACCTTCCCCGACCTGCTGGCCGAGCGTCTGCGCCACGACTCGGCTCAGCCCCTCCTCACGGCGTACGACGACCGCACCGGCGAGCGCACCGAGCTCTCGGTCACCACGTACGCGAACTGGGTCAGCAAGACCGCCAACCTCCTCGTCGACGAGCTCGGCCTCGACGAGGGCGACGTGGTCCTGCTGGACCTCCCGTCGCACTGGCTGGTGCCGGTCTTCCTGGGTGCGGCGTGGAGCGCGGGCTTGGCGGTGACCACCGACCCGGAGGTCGAGCACGCCCTGGTGGTGTGCGGCCCGGACGCCGTCGGACTCTCGGACGGCACGTCGTCCCTCAGGGACGCGGTGGTGCTGGCCTGCTCGCTGCTGCCCTTCGCCGTCCGGTTCCCCGACGCCCTGCCGCCGGGGGTGATCGACTTCGGGCTCGCCTGGCCGGGCAGAGCGACGTGTTCGCACCCGTGCAGGCAACCCACCCCGGAGACGCAGGCCTGGGCTCGGTCCGGACCTCGGCCAGGGCGAGCTCCTGGAGCGCGCGAACGCCGGTGAGCTGCCGGCGGGATCGCGCGTGATCACCGACGTGCACCCGGCCGCGGGCGCGGGAGTGCCGGCCTTCCTCGCGCCGCTGGCGCACGCCGGCTCGGTGGTGCTGGTGAGCGACCCCGACGAAGAGAAGTGGCCCGCTCGTCACCGAGACGAGCGGGCCACCGTCGGGCTGCGTGCCGCTGATCAACCTCCGAGCGTGTAGCTCGAGAAGCCTTCCCCGATCAGTCGGCGGGTCGCGTAGCCCGAGTCGGTGCCGGGCAGCAGCCACAGCGTTCCCGAGGAGTCGCGGGCGACGAGGTCCGGCTTGCCGTCCCCATCGACGTCGCCGGGTCCGATCACCCAGTTGTAGCCCGGGATGCTGCCCACGCCGGTGCCGCGGAACGGCACGAAGCCGTCGTTGGCGCCGAGGTACGTCGCGGTGGCGAACTGCTGGGGCTTCCAGAAGCCGGTCCCGATCTGGTTGAAGGTCTTGATGTAGTTGGCGGCCTTCACCGGTCGCAGGAAGCCGCTGCGACCGTTGCCCGGGAAGATCACCGTCACACCCGAGGCGGCTGCGCCCGATCAGGTCCGGGTGCCCGTCACCGGTCACGTCGCCCACGGCCGCCAGCCGCGTGAACGACTTCCAGCCGTAGCCCATCGAGATGCCCTTCCCGAAGGTGCCGTTGCCGAGGCCCGGCCACAGCGCGAGCGAGTTGCCGCCGCCCAGCCGGGTGATGATGTCGCCGCGTCCGTCGCCGTTCCAGTCGCCCACGTTGAGCACCTGCACGATGTCGCTGCGGTGCAGGTCGGTGGTCACCGCCGGGAGCAGGTTGGTCAGCGCGTTGTACGCGAGCACCTGCAGCTTGCCGCTGCGGTCCACGCCGACCAGGTCGGGAGCCGCGTTGCCGGTCATCTGGCCGGCGCTCAGCGACGACAGGGCGGGCACGGCGGGGAACGGACCGTAGGCACGGCCGAACCAGCCCCAGCCGCGCCCCGGCATCACGTAGACGTCGCCCTTGGTGTTGCGCACCGACCAGGTCGCCGAGGCGGTCGCCGTTGAAGTCGTGGGCTCCCCCGGCCAGCATCGTGTACGACGAGCCGAGCTTGCTGCGTCGCATCAGCGGGCCGATCCCGCCGGTGCTCGTGCCCGGGGCGAGGTACAGGTAGCCGTTGCGGTGCAGCGCGAGGATGTCGGGCCGGCCGTCGCCGGTGACGTCTCCCACCACGGCGATCCGGGTGAAGCCCGCGAACGACTTGCTCAGCGCGATGGCCCGGCCGAACCGGCCTCCCACCGAGTCCGGGCACCAGCCAGAGGTTCCCGCTGTGGGCCGTGCGGACGATCAGGTCGTTCTTGCCGTCACGGTTCCAGTCACCGGCACCGATGACGGTGTCGGCGTAGCGGAAGCGTGGCGTGAGCCCGATGACCGGGCCCGTCGTGTGCCCGGTCCCGTCACCGGCGACGATGCCGCTGACACCGTTGCGATTGCGGACGAGCACGTCGCCGCGGCCGTCGCCGGTCACGTCGCCGACCGCCGCCACCATCGAGTACGAGCGCCAGTTGCCGGAGGACGCCACGGGCGCGCGGTAGCCGAGCTGGCCGCCGGTCGGCAGGACGCTCACGGTGCCGTTTCCGCGCGACAGCACGAGGTCGGGGGCCGAGTCGCCGGCCAGGTTCAGCGAGCGGGGCAGCTTGATCGAGGGCTGCGCCACGGCGGCGAGCGGAGCCTGCGTGGGCGAGGTCATCGCGTTCGGGTCCGGCTTCGGCGTGGGCTTCGGCGTGGGCTTCGGCGTGGGCACCGGGGTGCCGCTCTGCGCGGCGTCCTGGATCCTCTGCGCCATGGCGCGGATCTCCGGGATCTTGGCGTACAGGTACCTGCCCGGGCACGCGGTCTGGCCGACGTCGCGGTGACCGTTGATGGCGTTGAGGTAGCGGTTCTTCACCCAGAGGTGGGTGGCCTCGGCCCGGATGTTGTACATCGAGAGCTTCCAGGCGAACAGCCGCGCGTACGCGTCCAGCACGGCCTGCGGCGGCTGGGCGATGTCGTAGTTGCCGATCGCCGACATCGCGAAGGACACCTCGTTGTAGCCCAGGGTGTGCGCGCCGACGACGGCCTTGTCGACCCCGCCGTACCGGCCCTCCCAGATGCGGCCGAAGCGGTCGACGAGGAAGTTGTAGCCGATGTCGCGCCAGCCTCGCGACTCCACGTGGTAGGCGTAGATGCCGCGCAGGAGCGCGGGCACCTGGGCCGCGGTGTAGTTGTTCGCGTTCACCGTGTGGTGGATGAAGCCGGTCTTGATGGTGCCGTAGTTCGGCAGGCCCTGCTCGCGCAGGTGCTCGTTGGCGCCCCACTGGGCGCGCGAGTAGATGTAGGGCTTCGGTGCGATCTTCATCGCGCTCAGCGAGGCCGTCTCAGACGCGGTGTTCGATGCCGTGTCCGATGCCGTGTTCGAAGCGGAGCCCGCCGGGGTCGGGGCCGTGGCGCTGGTGGCGCCGTTCGAGGAGGTCGCGCAGCTTCGCGGTGTCGATCGCCGGGTGCGCCTCGACCATCTTGCCGGTGCCGGGGTCGATCACGGCCAGCTGGAGGTCGGGGATCGGGGCGCCGTCCACCGTCTCCGCACGGATCTGCACCTGGTCGACGTCGCCGACGACGTACGGGTCGGTGCCGGGTCGTGAGTGGGCCGTCGAGCTCCCCCGGGTCGCCGTCGGGCCCGTGGTCGTCGTGGTACTGCAGCGTGGACCAGTTCGACCAGCGGCCGGCCTTCTCGGTGCGCACCTGCACGGCGATGGCGGTCTCGGCGTAGGAGACGCCGTGCTTCCAGGTCACCCCGACCGTCCCGTAGCCGGTCACCTTCTGCGGGGTGGACAGCGCGACCAGCGGCTTGTGGTCCACCAGCACCGGCGCGGTGTGCGCGGCGCGACCCTCGCCTGGGGGGTGGAGGTGCGCGCCGGGGTGGCGGTGCGGGAGGCGATCTTGACCTCGCGGACCTTCGGGGTGACCGGGGTCGCGTCCACCTCGGACTTCGCGGGCTCGGGTGCTCCGTTGTGCCCGGCAAGGAGCTGCGGCGCAGCGGCCGGGGGCAGCGCGCCGTTCGCCTGGGTCAGCGGTTCGGGGGCCGGGACGATGTCGAGCGTCTTGATCCCGGCTGCGGAGAGACCCACCACCAGGACGGCAGCAGTGACCAGGGATTGCTGGCACAACGTGACGTACCGGGCTCGACTGAAATGCATTGGATGGACTCCATGTGAGGGGGAAGGTAATTCACACGAGTACCAAGTTTCACACCAGTTACATGCTATTCCGCAACCGGAATGACCGAATTACAAACCTGTATTTAATGAAAAACATCCGTGTTATTCAATGAATAACACGGATGTATTTTCCAGGTTTTCTCAAGCATGTGGCTCAGACGTCGGCGCCGAGCTCCTCGTCGATCTCGGCCAGCTCGTCGCTCTCGTCGTCGTCGTACTGGAGGTAGCGGATGCCGCCGTCGACGCTGCCGTCCTCGACGACCTTGGAGTCGTAGTTGAGGTGGCCCGACTCGAGCACCAGGATCCGGTCGCACATGGCCCGCACAGACGCCGCGGCGTGGCTGACGTAGAAGATCGTGGTGCCCTGCTGGCGGATCTCCTGCATCTTCTCCATGCACTTCTTCTTGAACGGCTTGTCCCCCACGGCCAGCACCTCGTCGGCGAGGAAGATGTCGGCGTCCACGTGGATGGCGATGGAGAAGCCCAGGCGGGCGTACATGCCCGAGGAGTAGTGCGACACCGGGGTGTCGAGGAACTTGCCGAGGCCGGCGAAGTCGACGATCTCGTCGAACTTGCGCTTGGTCTCGGCCTCGGACATGCCGAGGATGGCGCCGTTGAGGAAGAGGTTCTCGCGACCGCTCAGCTGGGCCTGGAACCCGGCCCCGGTCGCGATCAGCCCGGCGATGCGTCCGCGGGTCAGCACCTCACCCTTGTCGGGCCGCATCACCCCGTTGATCACCTTGAGCAGGGTGCTCTTGCCGGAGCCGTTCAGACCCATCAGGCCGACGGACTCGCCCTGCTCGACGGTGAAGGAGACGTCGTTGACCGCGAGGAACTTCTCCTGCAGCGGGAGCCGCCGGGCCGCGGCCACGGCCTTCTGCTTCAGGGTGCGGTGGTAGAGCATCGTGAACTCTTTGGTCACGTGGTCGACCTTGATGGACACGCTCATGGTGCTAGAGCCTCTCCGGGAAGCTGACCTCGGCGCGCGCGAAGAAGCGCTGGGCGAACCACAGCAGGAGCACGCAGGCCACCAGCGTGATCAGGCCGCGCTCGAAGAGGTCGGGTGGGAAGGGGCGTCCCGCGATCTGGCTCTTGTCCTCGACCAGCGGGTACCAGAACAGGCGCTGCAGCAGGAGCACCGCCTGGGCGATGGGGTTGGCCATGTAGAGCTGGTAGAGCGCGGGGTGGGTGTCGTGCTCGGCGTAGACGCGGGAGAACGTGTACATCATCGGCACCAGGAAGTGCATGAACTGCAGGATCGTCGAGACGATGTTCTGGAAGTCGCGGTAGAAGGCGTTCAGCGCCGAGAAGATCAGCGCCATCGCCATCGAGAACGTGATCAGGATGCCGACCCCGAGCATCCCGGCCGCGATCGCGGTCCAGGTCAGGTGCCAGCCCGCGACCAGGCAGACGACCACCAGCAGGATCAGCTGCGGCATCGTGTGGTACGCCGCGACGAGCGCCGAGGCCACCGGGAAGATCTCGCGCGGCAGCCGGTTCTTCTGGACCAGGCTCTTGTTGGTCCAGATCGAGCGGGTGCCGCCGTTCCAGGTCTCGCCGAAGTAGTGCACCACCACCATGCCGGTGAACAGGTGCATGGCGAAGAACGGCGCCCCCTTGTGCAGGTTGAGGATCAGCCCCATCACCAGGTAGTAGACGCCGAAGCGCATGGCCGGCTGGATGTAGCTCCAGGCCAGCCCGAGCGCGGAGGCGGCGTACATCGAGGCCAGCTGGCGGTTGACGATCAGGCGCAGGAGGTAGCGGTTCTGGAACACCTCGAGCAGACCGCCGCGCGGCGACGGCGCGACCGAGCTCGGCCTCGACGACGCGGGTGAGCTGGGGCCCGGAGGCCTCCACCACGGGCATCGCGTCGGCCTGCTTCTCGGCCAGCCGCCGCGCGCGTCTGGCGGCGTTGCGGCGCCGACCGGTCTCGTCGATGACGCTCTCGGCGTCGCGCTTGTTGGCGGCTCTCATCGTGTCTCCGGGTCGTTCGCGGCGATCGTCTTCTCCCAGCGCTGCGGGGAGGTGATCTCGCCGAGCTGGTCGCGGTAGAGCGCGGCCAGCCGCGGCCACTCTCGGTAGAGCCGCTGGTGGATGTCGACGCTACGCCGCATCAGGTCGAGGAACTGCTCGCGGTCGCGCCGGTAGAAGGCCGCGGAGTTGCCGTCGCGCATGCTGACCAGGGCCGAGTCGTAGGTCGCCAGGCGGTACCAGGCGGCGTCGACCGCGGCCAGCGCACCCTCGGGGAACTCGCGCGACAGGTCGCGCGGCTTCCGCACCTGACGCAGCGTGCCCATGGCTCCGGAGATCAACCGGGACGGCCAGCGACGGGACCACCACGGTGTCGCTCTTCTTGCGGGGCTTGGACCGGCGGATCGGCGGGAAGGCGTCGGGGTCGGGCTGGAGCTGCGCGTCGGCGAAGCCCTTCACGAACTCGCGCACGGCCGGAAGCTTGCCGCCGAGGTCCTCGTGGAGCTGCTCGGGGCCGGCGAAGACGTCCTCGAGGGCCTGCAGGCGCAGCTCGGCGGTGGAGTACTGCATCGAGATCAGGTGCTTGACCTGGATGCTGAAGCTCTCCTGGATCATCTTGCCGCCGTGCGGGAACTGCGAGTGGAGCAGCGCGGCCACGAACCGGTTGCGCTGGTGGTAGTAGGACTGCCAGTCCACCGCGTCGTTCTTGTCGGTCCACGGCACGTGCCAGACGGCCGCACCGGGGAAGCTCACCGTCGGGTAGCCGGCGGCCTTGGCGCGCAGGCCGTACTCGGAGTCGTCCCACTTGATGAACAGCGGCAGCGACAGGCCGATCTCGGCGAGCACCTGGGTCGGGATCAGGCACATGAACCAGCCGTTGTAGTCGGCGTCCACGCGCATGTGCAGCCAGCGCGTCGAGCGCAGGTTGCGGGCGCCGAAGTCCCAGTCCTGGAACACCCCGGGCGCGGAGCGCCACCAGAAGCGCCACGGCATCACGATCTCGCCGAAGCTGTAGAGCCGCGAGCGGGAGTAGATGTTGAACATGTGGCCGCCGACGATCGTCGGGCGGCGGGCGAGGTCGCCGAAGGTGACCGCGCGGATGATGCCCTCGGGCTCGCAGACGACGTCGTCGTCCATGCACATGAAGTACGTCGCGGTGCCGCGGCGCACGGTCTCCATCTGGCCGCGGGCGTAGCCGCCGGAGCCGCCGAGGTTGGCCTGGTCGATCACCTGGAGGGTGTCGCCGAGCATCCCGGAGGCCTCGGTGAAGATCTCCGAGTCGGCCACCTTCTGGGTGCCCTGGTCGACCACGAGCACCTGGTCGAGGTAGGGGCGCAGGTCGTCGTCCTCGCCGATCTGGCGCAGCAGCTTGGCGCAGAAGTCGGGCCGGTTCATCGTGGTGATGCCGATGGTGGTGGTGCCGTGGTCGGCCCGGTCGTCGGGCACCTCGGCGGTCCACTCGGCGGAGTGCACGACGAGGTCGGTGTCACCGGCGATGACGTCGTACCAGTACCAGCCACCGTCGATGAACGGCTTGAGGCTCAGGTCGAACTCGAAGGTGGCCGAGGCGTCGTCCCCGAGATGTGCATAGGCCTCCTCGTCGGTGCTGCGCGAGTCGACCCGCTGGGAACGGCCGTTGGCCATCGAGCGGTAGACCGTGACCGTCGCGCCCTGGCCGCTGACCTTGACGGTCAGCGTCACGTCGGTGACGACGGTCCAGCGACGCCAGTAGCTGGCCGGGAAGGCGTTGAAGTAGGTGCCGAACGAGAGGTGCCCGCCGACCGGGATGCGCAGCTGGTGGCGCCCCTCGATCTGGTCGACGCTGATCCCGGCCCCGGTCGCGGTGGCCTGACGCAGCGCGGCGGCGTTGAGCGCCTTGGCGCCGCGGTTGCCGCCGACGTCGTACTTGTCGGCGTCGAGGACGGCCTCCTCCGCGTCGACGTAGAGGCTGAGCACGTCGAGGTCGCGGTCCTTGGGCAGGATCTGCCGCTGAAGCAGTCGGACGCTCATGCGCGTTCTCCCAGGGGGCTGGCGCTGTGTCGGATGGTTCGCTCGCTGCGCTCGCTCACTCGTCCACCCCTCCGGAGGTCAGCTCGGCGCCGTCCGCGAAGTGCGGGGCGAGCTTGTTCTCGAACATCGACAGCGCCGACCCGATGGCCATGTGCATGTCGAGGTACTTGTAGGTGCCGAGCCGGCCGCCGAAGAGCACCATCGGCTCGGCCTTGGCACGCTCGCGGTACTTGAGCAGCATCTCGCGGTCCTCGGGGGTGTTCACGGGGTAGTAGGGCTCGTCGTCGCGGTCGGCGAAGCGGCTGAACTCGCGCATGATCACCGTCTTGTCCGTCGGGTAGTCCCGCTCGGGGTGGAAGTGCCGGAACTCGTGGATGCGCGTGTAGGGCACGTCCGCGTCGGGGTAGTTCATCACCGAGGTGCCCTGGAAGTCGCCGGTCGGCAGCACCTCGCGCTCGAAGTCGAGCGTGCGCCAGGACAGCTCGCCCTCGGCGTGGTCGAAGTACTCGTCGACGGGCCCGGTGAAGACGAGGGGCACCCGGCCGACGTACTCGTCGCGGACGTCGAAGAAGTCGGTGTCGAGCCGCACCTCGATGTTCGGGTGGTCGGCCATCCGCTCCAGCCACGCGGTGTAGCCGTCGACCGGCAGGCCCTCGTAGGTGTCGTTGAAGTAGCGGTTGTCGTAGGTGTAGCGCACCGGGAGCCGGGAGATGATGTCGGCCGACAGCTTCTCGGGGTCGGTCTGCCACTGCTTGGCGGTGTAGTGGGCGATGAACGCCTCGTAGAGCGGTCGGCCGATGAGGGAGACGCCCTTCTCGACGAAGTTCTCCGGCTCCTTGTCGCCGAGCTCGGCGGACTGCTCGCTTGATCAGGGTGCGCGCCTCGTCGGGGGTGTACGCCGCGTCGAAGAACTGGTTGATCGTGCCGAGGTTGATCGGGAGCGGGTACACCTGGCCGCGGTGGCTGCTGTAGACGCGGTGCTGGTAGCCGGTGAACGCGGTGAACCGGTTGACGTACTCCCAGACCTTCGCGTTGGAGGTGTGGAAGAGGTGGGCGCCGTAGCGGTGCACCTCGATGCCGGTCTCGGGGTCGGCCTCGCTGTAGGCGTTGCCCCCGAGGTGGGGGCGTCGGTCGAGGACGAGCACCTTCAGGTCGAGCTCGGACGCACAGCGTTCGGCGATGGTCAGCCCGAAGAAGCCGGATCCGACGACGACGAGGTCGTGGTGGGTCTCAGCGGTCAACGTCTCGCTCTCTCCTCCGGGCGTGCGACGAGTCGGCTCGCGCGGCGGGTCGGCGCGGGGCCCGCGCCAGTCTAACGGCGGGGACCACCCGATCTGTTCGCCAACAAGCGGCGGTACGCGACCTTTCTCACACCTTCGGGGACCAGGCGGTACCCGCCTCGCACGGCCACGTTGCGCAGGTACTGCCGCCGGCTGGTCAGCCCGAGCTCGCGGAATCGGCGCTGCAGCGTGAGCTCGGAGCGCAGCAGCGCCCGGCCGCCCGCGGCGCGCGTAGGCGCCGTCGCCGACGCGGTAGTAGACGAGCGGGTCGGGCAGGTTGGCCGGCCGCGCCCCGCCGGTGACCATCCGCGTGAACAGCAGGTAGTCCTCCATCAGGTGCATGTGCGCGTAGCCGCCGGCGGCGAGCACCGCGCTGCGCCGGTAGACCACCGTGGGGTGGTTGAACGGGTCGCGGAAGCGCACCACGCGCCGGATCTCGTCCGGGTGCAGCGGGCGGCGTACGACGACCCACGACGTCGCCGGTGTCGTCGCCGAACTCGGTCAGCCCCGAGCCGACGATGTCGGCGCCGGCTTCGATGACCGGGATCTGCAGCTCGAACCGGTCCGGGCGGCTGACGTCGTCGGCGTCCATCCGCGCGACGATCTCGTGGTCGCAGGCCCGCAGCCCGGCGTCGAGGGCCGGGCCGAGGCCCTGGTTCTCCTCCATCACCACGTGCGTGACGGGGACCGGGCTCTCGTCGACCAGGTGCCGGATCTCCACCCCGAGCTCCTCCCCCACCGGCCCGTCCTGGACGAGCACGACCTGGGCGGGCGGACGCGACTGCTCGACGACCGTGGAGAGGAACGCCTCGCGGAGGTAGTCGGGCCGGTCGCCGGCATAGGTGCTGATCAGCACCGCGAACGGCTGGCCGGGCGTGAGGGTGTCGCCCGGCCCGGTCCAGCCGGCCTCCTCGAGCACCACCGCGTTGGCACGCGGGGCGGCCCGCAGACCGGCCAGCAGACCGCGGAGCCCGGCGCGCCGCAAGGTGCCGCGGTTCTCGGACCGCGCGAAGGTGCGCCCCCAGCGACGCAGGCTCGACCCGCCGTAGAGCACCTTCTCGCCCGCGCCGAGGCTGCTCGAGCGGGTGAACAGCCACACCTTGTTGCGGACCTCGTAGAAGAACCGCTCCCCCGGGTCGACGTCGGTCGAGCCGAACGCGCGGGTCTTGTGCACCACCTCGCTGGCCGGGACGTGCAGGCCCACGCCGCCCCGGATCAGCCGCGTGGAGTACTCGAAGTCGTCGTTCCACAGGAAGTAGTCGGCGATGGGCAGGCCGCGGGACCGCACCAGTCCCGCGTCGCACATGATCGAGACGAAGCTCGCCGAGCGCACCGGCACCGCGCCGACGCGCTGGGCGTAGGCGATCTCGGCGCGACTGGCCCGCGGCTTGCGGCGTGGCGTGTTCATCGGGTGCTCGCGGCCGTCGGTCCAGACGACCTTGCTGGCCAGCACGGCCGGCCGCGGCCCGTCGTACTGCCGCCAGGCACGCACCAGGGCCGCCGCGGCGCCCGGCAGCGGGACGGTGTCGTCGTCGAGCAGCCAGACGAGGTCGGGTTCATGCGTCAGCGCCTGCTCGATGCCGACCGCGAAGCCCCCGGCGCCGCCGGTGTTCTGCTGGAGGCGTACGACGTCCAGGCCCGTCTGGGCGTCGAGGAAGGCGTCGGTGCCGTCGGTCGAGGCGTTGTCGACGACCACGACCGCCGCGAGCGGGTGGGTCTGGGAGCGCACCGCGGACAACGACTCCTCGAGCAGGCCGCGCCGGTTCCAGGTGACCACGACCGCGACCACGCTCGTCGCGGCGACCTCGGGCTCAGGCACGCCCGGCAGCGTACGGGAGGGGTCGTTCAGCAGACCGAGCTCAGGTCGTCGGCCTGGTTGGCGGCGTAGCCCTGGCGCATGTTGCCGATCGAGCCGCCACCGTTGGTCTGGGTGGAGACCGGCGCCGCGGGCTTGGCCTTCGCCTTGCCCGTGCCCTTGCCCGTGGCCTTCGCCTTGCCCTCGGAGGTCTTGATCGCCTGCTTCACCGTCGCCTTGATCGTGGCGATGTCGGGGTGGCTCGTGTCGACGAGCGGAGGCACGAAGGAGACCGTGCGGACCGGGGACTGGCGCGCCTTGAGGGCGAGCTGCATGAACGTGTCGACCTCGCTGCCGGGCACGTCGGTCGTGATCAGGGCCTGGCTGGCCTTTGCGATCGCGTCGAACTTGAGCACCACGGTCTGCGGGCTGAGCTGGTGCAGCATGGCGTTCATCACGCACTTCTGGCGGGCCATCCGCGAGTAGTCGTCGGCCGCCACGCGCGAGCGGGCGAACCACAGCGTCTGGAAGCCGTTGAGCGTGCGGTACCCGGGCTTGATGTAGCCGGTGATGCTGTGCCCGATGCCGCCGATCGGGATGGGGTCGCGCACACGCAGCTTCACGCCGCCGACGGCATCGACGAGCTTCTGGAAGCCGGCGAGGTTGACCATCGCGTAGTAGTTGATCTTCAGCCCGGTGATGCCCTCGACGGCCTCCTTGGTCGCCTCCACGCCGGGGTTGGCCACGCCCTTGAACAAGGGCTTGTGGTCGGCGGCGTACGTCGCCAGCGAGTTCAGCTCGCACTGGATGCCGCACCGGTAGCCGTGGGGGTACTGCCGGGCCATGATCGAGCCCTTGGCGAAGGGGAAGTTGAGCATGTTGCGCGGCAGGCCGAACAGCACCGTCTTGCCGGTGTTCTCGTCGATGCTGGCCACCGAGATGCTGTCGGGGCGCAGGCCCCAGCGGTCGGCCCCCGAGTCGCCGCCGAGCAGCAGCACGTTGTAGCGGCCGTCGTGCGCGGCGCTCACGGGACCGCTGCCGAACATCGAGCTCAGGAAGTCCTTCTGCACGCCCACGACGTGGCTGGCGAAGAGCAGTGTGCCCGCGACCGAGAAGCACAGCACGCCGTTGATGCCCACCATCGCGAGCCGCTGGCCGCGCTGCATCGCCAGCGGGTCGGCGATGCGCCAGGCGTCGATGAAGAGGTAGGCCCACCCGGCAGCCATCAGCATCAGCACGATGCGGATCACTCCCAGGACGACGGTGTTGCTGAGGAACCAGAAGACGAAGGAGGTGGAGGCCAGGCCCAGCAGGAACAGCACGGCCATCGTCGCGATCAGCCCGAACCAGATGCGCAGCGCGATCCGACCGGTCTGCTTGCGCCCCGCCACCAGCTGGGCCGACCCCGGGAGCACCAGGGTCAGCAGCATCAGCATGACGCCGCGTCGGAAGTGGGTGCTGCCCGCACGCACCTGCCGACCCGTGGGTGGGGGTGGGGAGAGTCGCGGCTCGGTCATGTCAGGTGTCACGACGGGCATGCGGATCAGTATCACCAGTCACTCGCGTCACACGGGTCACGGCGCGCCGCACGGTACCGTCTGCGGCATGCCTGAGCAGGGGCCCCGCGACGGGGAGCAGAACGCCGGTTCCGGCCGCGACTACGGCTGGCTGTACGGCGGCTCCGAGGACGACGCCGCGCGACCCGGAGCCGACGCGCGTGATGCCCGCCATCCAGCGGCCGGACGCCGAGTCGCCCGGCTCCTCGACCGGTCGGCCGACGAGCACCCGCGACCAGCCCTCGCCGCGAGGTCGCGCCGGCCCAGCCGGTCGCGCCGCCCCGGACCCCACGCTCCGGATCGCGCACCGGATCCGGCTCGGGCGGTCGGCAGGTGCCGTGGCGCCGGATCGTCCTGCTCGTCCTGCTGGCGTGGGTCGTCTTCCTCGTCGCCGTCCCGCTGTGGGCGTGGAGCCAGATCGAGAAGGTCGACGCGACCCCGGCCGGCGCCCGGCCGGCCGAGCAGCCCGGGACGACGTACCTGCTGGTCGGCTCCGACAGCCGCAAGGGACTCAGCGCGGCCGAGAAGAAGAAGCTCAGCGCCGGCGGCGTGAGCGATTCCGGCCAGCGCACCGACACGATCATGCTGCTGCACACCGGGTCGGGTCCGAACGTGCTCCTCTCGATCCCGCGCGACTCCCTCGTGCCGATCCCGGGGCACGGCACCACGAAGATCAACGCGGCGTTCGCCTACGGCGGCCCGCGGCTGCTGGTGCGGACGATCGAGCAGGACACCGGGATCCGGGTCGACCACTACATCGAGATCGGCTTCGGTGGCTTCGTCAACGCCGTCGACGCCGTGGGCGGCATCACCATCTGCCCGACCCACAACCTCAACGACCGCCGCAGCGGCCTGCACGTCAAGAAGGGCTGCCAGACGGTCGACGGCATCACCGCGCTCGCGTTCTCGCGCGACCGGCACTCGTTCAAGGCGCTCGGCGACGTGCAGCGCGCTCAGAACCAGCGCAAGGTCGTCGCCGCGATCGGGCACAAGGTCAAGTCGCCGTGGACCTTCCTCAACCCCGTGCGCTACTTCAACCTCAACAACGCGGCGACGTCCTCGATCCGGATCAGCAAGGGCACGGGTCCGATCGACCTCGCCAAGTTCGCGATGGCGATGAGTGCCGGCGGGCGCACCTGCACCGTGCCGCTGCGTGACCTGGCCGTCCACTGGGACCGCACGCGCGCGAAGCAGCTCTTCGACCGGATCCAGCAGGACCGCACCGACGGGCTCTCGCAAGTCGCTGTGCAGCCCGAGCGGTCTGGGCCGGTGAGGGCCCAGTGACGGACGGGGACACAAGCTGGGAGACGCTGCGCTGCGACGTCGACGACGAGGGCGTCGCCACCCTGACGCTGCACCGGCCCGACCAGCTCAACGCGTTCGACCTGACCATGGCCGGTGAGCTCGAGGAGTTCTTCCGCTCCCGCGCCACCCAGGACGACGTCCGCGCCGTCGTGGTGACCGGAGCCGGCCGCGCGTTCTGCGCCGGGATGGACCTCTCGGCCGAGGGCAACGTGTTCGGGCTCGACGAGTCCCTCGACCCGACGCCCGCCGACCTGCGCGAGCACCTCACCGAGGAGCCGTTCCAGAGCGGCGTGCGCGACACCGGCGGCAAGGTGACGCTGGCCGTCCACGAGCTGCCGAAGCCGGTGATCGCGGCCATCAACGGCCCCGCCGTCGGCATCGGCGCCACGATGACCCTCGCGATGGACCTCCGACTCGCCTCCACCAGGGCGCGCATCGGCTTCGTCTTCGGCCGGCTGGGCATCGTGCCGGAGGCTGCGTCGACGTGGTTCCTGCCCCGGATCGTCGGGCTGCAACAGGCGCTCGAGTGGATCTACTCCGCCGACATCCTCACCGCCGAGGAGGCTCTGGCCGGTCGGCTCGTCCGGTCGGTGCACGAGCCCGACGAGCTCCTCGACGCGGCCGTCGGCCTGGCCCGCTCCTTCGTCGTACGCCGCTCCCCGGCCGCGCTCGGGATGGCCAAGCAGCTGCTCTACCGCAACGCAGCGGTGCACCACCCGATCGAGGCGCACCGGGCCGACAGCCTGGCGATGTGGCACGCCAGCCAGCTCGACGGCAAGGAAGGCGTCGCGGCGTTCCGGGACAAGCGCGAGCCCGAGTTCCGTGCCAGCGCACGCGACCTGCCCGACCTGTTCTGACCAACAGCGTCTCGCCAGGCAGACACCGTTGAGGGCAGACTGTCCGGGCACCGTGTATCCGTGCCGGGCCGGGCTGCTCTTGGGGAGGTGTGCCGACCTTGTCCAACGTGCAACCCGACGCGCGCTCACCCTGGGCCGCTGCTGCCGCCCTGTTCGAGGAGTGGCGAGGCGGGGACTCGGGTGCGCTCGACGACCTGGTCCGCCTGCTCAGCCCGGTGCTGTGGCAGGTGGTCCGCGCGACCGGGCTCGACCCCGGGACCGCCGAGGACGTCGTGCAGACCACGTGGCTGACCTTCGTGCGCGCGAGCGACACGATCACCGAGCCGCGCGCCGTCGCCGGCTGGCTGTGCACCTCGGCCCGCCGTGAGGCCTGGCGCGTCTCCCGCCAGTCGACGCGCCAGCGCCCCACGGAGGACGAGGCGATCGCCCGGCGGCTGCCCGACGAGCCGGCTCCCGAGGGACAGGTCGTCCTCGACGACCGCAACGCCCGGCTGTGGGACTGCCTGACGAAGCTGCCCGAGCGCTGCCAGAAGCTGCTGCGCATCGTGGCGGCCGAGGCACGACCCGACTACACCGTGGTCTCCGAGCAGCTCGGGATGCCGGTCGGCAGCATCGGCCCCACCCGCGGCCGCTGCCTCGACAAGCTGCGCCGCGAGCTCGCGCAGGCAGGAGCACTGTGATGACGACGTCCGAGCCCTCTGACGAGCAGCTGCTGGCCTCGGTGGCCGAGCTCTGGCAGCTCGCCGATCCCCCGCCCGTCGACCTCGCCGACGGCGTCCTCGCACGGCTCGCCGTGGAGGACCTCGAGCACGAGCTGCTGGTCCTCGTCGAGACGCGACAGCCTGGCCGGCGTGCGTCACGCCGAGGGCGCGACCGAGGACCAGGAGACCGGCTCCTGGTCGCTGGAGTACGCCGGCCCGGACCTGCGTGCCTACCTGCGCGTGACCGAGGTCGAGGACCACACCCGCCTCGACGGCTGGGTGGTGCCGGCGCGGGCGATGACGGTCGAGCTGCGGCCCGAGGACGGGCCGGTCGCAGCGGGTCGCCCTCGACGAGTTCGGGCGCTTCGCCTTCTCCCGCGTCACCGCGGGCGCCCACCGGCTCGGGTTCCTCGACGACGAACCCGGCGCCCGGCTCCGCATCACGCCCCCCATCTGGATCTGAGGAGACACATGCCGCACGCCGAGGACCGCAGCGACCCCGCACGCCCGCGCCAGTCGGCGCTCTCGGCCACCCAGGAGCCGCGCGTACCGCCTCGGCCGTGCTCGACCAGGTGAGCGGTCGGCTGCTCGACCCGGGCACCGGCCCTGGCCGTCAAGGGCGTCCACCCTCGCAGCACGGTGTACGTCGGACCCGCGACTGGTCGTCTCTCTACGCCCCCGACGTGGCCGAGGTCGTCACCCGCCTGGAACAGGTCGCCGCCGCCCTTGGTTGGGAGGCGACCGTCCGGCCCGAGGACGCACCGCTCGAGCGAAGGCGAAGCTGCGCCCGAGGGACGCCAGGGTGCTCCGGCTGTCGTCCGGCTCGACCTGTCGGTCAAGGACGAGACGGCGACCCAGGCCCCCGACGGCTGGGTGCTCCTGCAGCACGCCCGCGCCGCGCACGGGCTCGCCGCGATGAACCATGTCGGTCTCGACCACGTGTGCTGGTCCGCGGATCAACCCGGACCCGTTCCACGAGCCGAGCCCCTTCCACGAGCCCAGTCCCTTCCACGAGCCCAGCCCGTTCGGCGACCCGGGAGTGATGGGCAGCGCCATCTCCTCGTACGCCGTGGCTGGGAGCGGCGGACGCCAGCCGATCGCCTACGCCGGGCCGGCACCCCGGCGGATCAGCGACGCCGAGGTGGTAGGTCGACGTCCCGTTGTCGCGACCCTGGACACTGGTTGCGGCGAGCACGACTGGCTGACCGACTGCGTGCGTCCCGGCCCCGATCTCGACGGGCACGCCGATCGGCTACGTCGACGAGGCGACCGATCCCGAGAAGTGGTTCGACCAGGTCGGCGCCCTCGACGGCAGCATCGACACGCTGGCTGGGCATGGCACGTTCATCGCCGGCCTGATCCACCAGGGCTGTCCCGACGCCGACATCATCACGCTGGCGCATCGTGGGCTCCGACGGCCCGGTCGTGGAGAGCGACCTCGTGAAGGCGCTGCGGCGACATCGCCGAGGTGGCGCGCCGTCACCGCGACGGCGAGCCGGGCGGCCACCCGATCGACGTGCTCAACCTGTCGATGGGCTACTACCACGAGACGCCGGAAGACCTTCTCTTCGACCCGACGATGTACGACATCCTGCAGCGGCTGGGCGACTGCGGGGTCGCGGTCGTCTGCTCCGCCGGCAACGACGCGACAGCCCGACCGATGTTCCCGGCCGCGTTCGCGCCTTGGGCAGACGGCCACGGGGGCGCGGTCCCCCACGCCTCGCGCGTGCCGATCGTGTCGGTCGGGGCCCTGAACCCCAACGGGACCGACGCACTGTTCAGCAACGCCGGTCCGTGGGTGCGGGCCTATGCACCGGGCGGTGCCGTGATGAGCACGTTGCCGCCGTTCCAGGGCGGTCTGCAGCCGATGGCCCGCAGTGAGGCCTACACCAGGGTGCGCGAGTCCATCGACCCCGACGACTTCACCGGCAGCTTCGCGGTGTGGAGCGGGACGTCGTTCTCCGCGCCATTGTTCGCCGGACGGCTCGCGGCACGGCTCGTGGGCGGGATCGACCCGGCCCACGATGACCGGTCCACGGCGGTGGCTCGGTCATGGTCGGCATTGACGGGGCTCACCGACCTGTTGCCATGATGTGTCATGCCTGGTGCGGAGGAGTTGCTCGACCGCGCCCGGGATGCCGCCGGTCTCGGGCACTACACGCGGCCGGCCGCTACCTCGACCAGGCTCTGGCGGACGCCTCCGACCACGCGTTACCCGCGCGCCCGCTCGAGATCACGCTGGCCTATGTCGAGGCCGAGACGGGCGACCCGGCCGGCGCGCTCGCACGCTGCGCGCACGTGCTGGCGCGACGATCTCGACGTCCTCACCGCGGCAAGGCCTGGCAGCAGCTCGGCCTGATCCGCATGCGCACCGGCGCGACCGAGCCGCGATGGAGGCGCTCGCGCGGGCGATCAGTGGCGCTGCCCGAGACGAGCAGCGACCTCGGCTACGCCTTCATCAACCGGGGCAACGTCCACCTCCAGCACGGCCGGCCCCGCGAGGCCGCCGCCGACTTCGCCGCAGCCCAGAGCGCCTCGACGATCCCGGGCACCGGCTGCAGCGGGCCAAGGCCGAGCACAACCTCGGCTACGCGCGACTGCTGGCAGGCGACCTGGTCGGGGCGCTGCAGATGATCGACGAGGCGGCGCAGGTGCTCGCTCCCCAGTCGGCGATCAACCGGGCCACGGTGGAGCAGGACCGGGCCGAGGTCCTCACGGCTGCGGGACGCCCTCACGAGGCGGTGCGGGCACTGGAGACCGCGGCCGCGGCGTACGGATCGCGGCGGCTACGGACCTACCAGGCCGAGTGCGAGCTCGCCCTGGCCTGGACGCTGCTGCGCGACGACCCGGCCCGCGCACGTGTGGTGGCTCGACGGTCCGCTCGCCACTTCGGCGGGCAGGCCAGTCCTGCGCGGGCCCTCCGGGCCGACTCGGCCGCCGTGGTCGCCGAGATCGCCGCCGGCGGCCGCTCGCCCGCCCTGCTGAGACGCGTCGACGACCTCGCGGCCGACCTGCGCGCACACGGGCTCGCCCACGACGCCGCGGTGCTGGAGCTCCAGGGCGCCCGCGTCTGTGTCGCTCGAGGCGAGCTCGACGCCGCGCGGTGAGCGGCTGCGTCGCGTGCGCGTCGACGGCGTCGTCCCCGGTGACCACCAGGCTGCTGTCGCGCGAGGTCCGGGCCGAGCTCGCCGCCGCCCGTGGCAGGTCAGGACAGGCCCGGCAGCACATCCGTGCGGGTCTGGCCGACCTGCACGAGTGGCAGTCGTCCTTCGGCAGCCTCGACCTGCAGAGCACGCTGGTCGGGCACGGCCGCGACCTGGCCTCGATGGGGCTCGGGCTGGCCCTCGACAGCGGCGACCCGCTGGTCGCGCTCGAGTGGTCGGAGCGCGCGCGTGCGCTGGCGGCCCGCGTGACGCCCGTGCGGCCACCGCGTCGACGACCAGGTGGCCGAGGACCTCACCGAGCTGCGGGTGCTCAACGACCGCTCCGACGCACGCGCGCGCCGACGAGCTGCGCCGCCGGGTGCGCGAGCACCAGTGGCTGGCCCCGGGAGCAGGAGTCGTCGTCGAGCCGGCCGGCCTCGAGGAGCTCCGCGCCGGCCTCGACCCGGACGGCGCCACGCTCGTCGCGCACGTCGTGGTGCGCGACCGCATCGCCGCCCTGGTCGTCGGGCCCGGCGAGCCGGCCCTGGTCGACCTCGGCGACCTGCACCCGCTGCGCGACCAGCTCGACGCGCTCGCCTCCGACCTGACCATGGCGGCGGCGCACCGCGACGACCCTCTCGCCGTACCCCTCCGTGCGGCGCTGGCCACCCGGCTCGACCAGGTCGCGTGCCCGGCTGGTCGCCCCCGTGCTGGACCTGGTCGGCGACAGACGCGTCGTGCTGACACCCTCCGGGTCGCTGGCCGGTACGCCGTGGGGACTGCTGCCGGGGCTGCGCGGGCGCCCGGTGACGGTCGCGCCGTCCGCGACGCGCTGGCTCAGCCTGCGCGCCGCGGCGCCCCCGACCAACGCCGGCCTGGTCTCCGGACCCGGGGTCTCCCGCGGCGAGGAGGAGGTCGCGCGCGCCGCCGGCGCCTGGTGGGACGCCGAGATCCTGTGCGGCCAGGAGGCGACCACCGCCCGCGTGGCCGAGACCGCCTCCCGGGTCGACGTCCTGCACCTCGCGGGCCACGGCCGCCACACGCGCGACAACCCGTTGTTCTCCGCGGTCGAGCTGCACGACGGGCCGTGGTTCGGCTACGACATCGACCAGCTCGACCAGGTGCCGACCACCGTGGTGCTCTCGGCCTGCGAGCTGGGCCGGGTCTCGGTGCGATCGGGCGAGGAGGCGATCGGGATGAGCGCCGCCTGGCTGCACGCCGGCGCGCGCACCGTGCTCTCCTCCCCCGTGCTGATCGCCGACGACGTGGCCTGCGAGGCGATGGCCGGCTGGCACGCCCATGTCGCCCGTGGCACCGCCCCGGCCGACGCCCTCGCCGAGGTGATCGCCTCCGCCGACGACGTCGTCCCGATGCTCAGCTTCGGCGGGGGCTGGTGAGCAGCTGCTCCAGATGAGCCAGCGACTGGCGCGCGTACCCGCGCCAGAGCCGCGCGAACAGAGGCATCGCGATCCGGCCGACCGTGGTGGGATGCACCTCCCAGCCCCAGGTGATGCGCGTCCCGGCGCCCTCGGTCGCGAACGTCCACAGCCCCTCGACCTGGGCGACCAGCAGCTTCATCGGTCCGGTCACGCCGTCGAGGTGGTAGCCGAACCGGTCGGGTCGCTCCACGAGGTCCAGGCGCTCCTGCATGGTGCCCGGGTCGGCCAGCACGATGGTGCGGGTCTGCCCGACGGTTCCCCAGGCGCCGTGCTGGCGGGTCTCCTTGATCGCCGGGATCGGCCCGTAGCGGCGTACGAACAGCTCCTCCAGCGGCAGCGACAGCACGCTGTCGAAGGCCTCCTCCACCGGCAGGGGGATGGTCCGTGACTCCTCGAGATGCAGTGTGCCCATGACCGCGACCCTAGGCGTTCGCCCGCCCCGGCCGCGTGCCCGGCCGCGGTCAGCAGCCCTGGCACGTCATCCTTGCGCTGTGACCAGCACGGGGACCGACGAGCCCACGACCGCGAGGCGGCTCACCCGCCTCGTCCAGGCCGTGCGCGCGGTCGCCGACGCCGATCCCGTGCAGATCGAGGCGACGGCCCGGAGGCTGGGCAGCTCGCGTCGGTACCTCGCTCCGATCGCGTGGGTCGCGGGCATGCTGGTGCTGGTCGTGCGGGGCCTGAAGGTGCTGGTCTCGAACTACCGGCTGCTGCTGCTGGAGCTGATCCCGGCGGCGTGGGTGTGGGTGACGATCAAGGACCTGCACCACCAGAAGCTCCTCGACGGGCCGCTCCGCAGCCCCAGCGCCTCGGGAGCTGCTGGTGTCACTCGCGATCGCGACCATCGCCGGAGTCGCCGCGCTGTGGTGCAACTGCGTCTTCGGGTTCGCCGTCACCCATGAGCACCCGCAGGTCCTGCGCGCGATCCGGCAGACGAGGCCCTACCGATCCAGGGTCCTCGCCGCCGGCGTCCTCATGGGTGGCGTGGTCACCCTCGGCTTCGTCGTGATCCCCTCCGATCGAGCCGCTCTGGGTCTACCTCGGCTTCCTCTGGGGCATGTACGGGATCATGGTCACGGCTCTGGTCGTGCTGCCCGCGTGGGTCATCGGCATCACGCGCCGCCATTTCGGGCCGGTGGAGACGGTGCAGCGGTGGGTGACCGGCTGGGCGTTGAGCGCGGTCGCGATGGCACCCGGGTTCCTCGTGGCCCGGTTCGGTGGGCTGTTCCTCGACACGCGCGGGCTCGAGTGGCTCGGCTACGTGATGATCACCCTGGGCGCCGTCCTGTACGCCGCCGGGCTCTCGTCGGTGAAGGCGGTCACCCTCAGCATGAAGCTGGAGCTCCCGACCTGATCTGGGACGTATCAAGGCGGGCGGTGCCCACTCCCAGAGCGTGACGGGGCGCGTGACGGGGGCGTGACGGGGGCGTGGCGCCGGGTCCGCTCGTCGCGGGGGGCGAGCGGACCTGCCCGCCCGGCAGCCCGGACGTCACACCTAGCGCAGGTCGCTGATCCGCTTGGCCTTGCCCAGCGAGCGCTCCAGCGCCCGCGGGGCGAGCACCTCGACGGAGACGGTGACGCCGATGCGTCGCTTGACCCGCTCGCGCAACGCGGCGCCCAGGGACTCGGGGTCCTGGGCGCCGCTCGGCGTGCTCGACCCGGACGGTGAGCTCGTCGAGGTTGCCGGGCCGGGTCAGCACGCACAGGTAGTGCGGCGTGAGCCCCTCCACCGCGAGGATCTGCTCCTCGACCTGGGTGGGGAAGACGTTGACCCCGCGCACGATCATCATGTCGTCGGTGCGGCCGGTGACCTTCTGCATCCGGCGGAAGGCGGGGTACGCCGTGCCGGGCAGCAGCCGGGTGAGGTCGCGGGTCCGGTAGCGCACGACCGGCATCGCCTGCTTGGTCAGGCTGGTGAACACCAGCTCGCCCTCCTCGCCGTCCGGCACCGGCTCGAGGGTGACCGGGTCGACGACCTCGGGCAGGAAGTGGTCCTCCCAGACGTGCAGCCCGTCCTGGGTCTCGCCGGACTCCTGGCTGACGCCGGGCCCCATCACCTCCGAGAGCCCGTAGATGTCGACGGCGCGGATGCCGCTGCGCCGCTCGACCGAGCGGCGCATCTCGTCGGTCCACGGCTCGGCGCCGAAGATGCCGATCTCCAGGCTGGTCTCGCGGGGATCCACGCCCTCGGCCTCGAGCTGGTCGAGGATCGCGAGGAAGTACGACGGGGTGACCATGATGATCCGCGGCCGGAAGTCGAGGATCAGCTGCGCCTGGCGCTCGGTCATGCCGCCGCTGACCGGCACCACCGTGCAGCCGAGACGCTCGGCCCCGTAGTGGGCGCCGAGCCCTCCGGTGAACAGGCCGTAGCCGTAGGCCACGTGGCACACGTCGCCCGGACCGACCGCCGGCGGCCCGGATCGAGCGGGCCATCAGCTCCGACCAGGTGTCGAGGTCCTCACGCGTGTAGCCCACGACCGTCGGCTTCCCGGTGGTGCCACTCGAGGCGTGCACCCGCACCACCTGCTCGCGCGGCACCGCGAACATCCCGAAGGGGTAGTTGGCGCGGAGGTCGGACTTGCTGGTGAACGGGAACCGGGCCAGGTCGGACAGGGAGCCCAGGTCGTCGGGTCGCACCCCTGCCTGATCGAACGCGTGCCGGTAGTGCGGCACGTGCTCGTAGGCACGAGCGAGGCTGGCGCGCAGTCGCCCCAGCTGCAGGTGCTCCAGCTCCTCGCGCGAGAGCGAGGGCGCCTCGCCGACCTCGGTCATGGCGCGGTCACGACCGGTCGGCGGTGCCGCGCTCGAGGGCGAGCACGCCGCCGAGGTGCCCGGCCGCCGCGGTGGCCAGGTTGCCGAGGAGCGCGTAGCGCACGCCCTTCCCGTGCCGGCCGCGCACGCGGGCCAGCCACGACCCGGCGAAGAGCACGATGGCGACGTCGTTGCCGATCGCGTGCACCGCGCCGATCCGGCGCTCGGGACCCTCGAGCCGGCTCCACGCGGCCAGCCCGGCGTAGGCGGTCGGTCCCGCGCTGAGCAGGCCGAGGCCGACGAGTCGCGTCGCGGCCGGCCGGCTCCGCTTGCCGCCCAGCGCGTCGAGCAGCGAGGCGCTGGTCCAGAGGCCGAGCGGGAGGTCGGTGAGGACGGGGTGGAGGTCGTGACCGAGCGCGGTCGTGCGCAGCGGGGAGTCCTCGCCCGGGACGATCGGCGCGGTGACCGCGGTCAGCAGCCGTTCGAGGACGCCGCTCAGCGGGTTGCTCGCGACGAGCTGGACGGCACGGGTCAGCGGGGACTGGCTTTCGAGGTGGCTCACGCGACCAGCCTTCCACTCCCGCCTGAGCACCACCACTGACATCAGCCCGACATCAGCCCGACATCAAGACGTCGATCAGACGCCAACTTGCTGTCACTCGGTGTTGCCATGACGTCATTGTGATGTCATAGTGGCGTCATGGAGCTCACGCCGTACGTCGACCGCCTCCGCAGTGACCTCGCCGACGCCGCCGCAGCCGGCGGCGCCGAGGCCCAGCAGGCCGCGGAGCGACTCGCCCTCGCCCTCGACCCGGCCACCCGGATGGTGCTGCTCGAGGCGCTCTCGCACGCCGCCGCCGAGATCACCGGCACGCTCGAGGGCCAGGCCGTCGACGTGCGGATGGACGGCCGCGAGCCGAGGTTCGTCGTCACCGAGCTCGAGGCCACCGCGCCGATCACTCCCCCGCCGCCGCCGGAGCCCCCGTCGGCACCGGAGCCCGAGGACGCCAGCCAGTCGCGGATCACGCTGCGGCTCCCCGAGTCGGTCAAGACCCGTGCCGAGGAGGCCGCCAACCAGCTCGGCCAGTCGCTGAACGCCTGGCTGGTCGACGCCGTCCGCGACGCCCTCGACGGCAGCGGTCGCGTCGACCTCCAGCTCGGCAGCAACCGGATCACCGTCTCCGGTGGCGAGGGCGGCCGGCGCCGCCAGGTGCGGGGCTGGGTCAGCTGAGCCGCAACGAGCACCAGACGAGCACGTACCCACACGAGAGGACAGCCAGCATGCAGACCTTCCAGACCGGCGGCCCCGTCACCGTCGTCGTCCGCACGGGCGGCGGTCACGTGACCGTCATCGCCCAGGACACCCCCGAGACGACCGTGGAGCTCTCGGCGCTCAACGCCCAGGGCGAGGAGGCCGTCGAGGCGACCCGCGTCGACCACAGCCACGGCACCGTGCTCGTCGACGTCCCCCGTCGCGGCGGAGGCCTGTTCCGCTCCGGCCCCCAGGTCGGCGTGCGGATCACCTGCCCGACCGGCAGCACGCTGCAGGTCAAGGCCGAGTCGGCCGACGTCCGGGCCGACGGCACCTATGCGGTGGCCGACCTGAACACCGGCTCAGGCGACCTGAGCATCGAGAACGTCACCGGCACCGGCAAGCTCAAGACCGGGTCGGGGACCATCGAGACCGGCGGCGTCGAGGGAGCGCTCGTGGTCGCCACCGGCTCCGGCGACGTCAGCATGGACGGCAGCGGCCGCAGCGCCACGGTGACCGTCGGCTCCGGCGACATCAGCATCGGCGCCCTCTCCGGAGACGTCATCACCAAGACCGGTTCCGGCGACGTCGAGGTGGGCGTGCTCCAGGGCTCGCTGCTGACCAAGACCGGCTCCGGCGACCTGACCATCAGGCGGGCCGCGTCCGGCACCGTGCGCGCCACCGGCGCCAGCGGCCAGATCAGCATCGGCATCCAGGACGGCACCGCTGCCTGGCTGGACCTGTCCACGGTGACCGGCCGGGTCTCCCAGGAGCTCGGCGAGACCGAGTCACCTCGTGAGGACCAGCAGCGTGTCGAGGTCACCGCCCACACCGTCAGCGGCGACCTGCGGGTGCACCGGTCATGACGCGCTCGAGCAACCCGAAGACCACCAAGAAGGAAGGACGCATCATGCGACTCTGGACCCGTACCGTCCCCGTGCCCGACCCCGAGCAGGTCCGCCGGCGCACCCGCGCCAGCTTCGTGCCCAACGACGGCCCCCGCTCGATGCTCTAGGTGCCGGGGCCCGGCTCAGAGGGTCGCGGTCGAAGAGCTCCTCGAGCTCGACGAAGTGCCGCTCGGTCGCCGCCTCGTCGTAGGCCGAGGTGTCCGACATCGTGTAGCCGTGGCCGGCGCCGGCGTAGACCTCGTTGGTGGCCGCCAGGCCGGCGTCCTCCAGGGCGCGACCGAGGGCCTCCACGGCCTCCGGCGGCATCGAGCGGTCCTGGTCGGCGTGGCCGAAGTAGAACTCGGCGTCGGCACGAGCCAGCCCCAGGTGCGGGCTGTCGTCGGCGTCGGTGACCAGGCCGCCGCCGTGGAACCCGCCCACGGCGGCGACCTCCTCGTCGAGCGCGGCCGCACGAACGGCCAACCGGGCACCCATGCAGTAGCCGGTCGTGCCGACCGGTCCCCCGTCGACCTCCTCGAGCCCGCGCAGGGTGGCGAGGTAGGTCGCGATGTCGGCCTCCGCCAGGTCGGAGGTCAGCGCCTTGACGTGCTGCATGGCCTGGCCCATGAACTCCTCGCGGGCACCCGGCTCGGTCAGGTCCACCGAGGGCGAGGTCTCGGCCGCCGTGCCGGAGTGCCACAGCACGTTGGGCGCCAGCACGACGTAGCCCCAGTCGGCGATCCGCTGGGCCATCTCGGCGATCCGGGGCCGCAGGCCGATCGCGTCGATGAAGAACAGCACCCCCGGGAACGGGCCCTTGCCCGCCAGGGCGCCCGACGGCCGGGCGACGTAGGCCTCGCAGGCGCCGCCGTCCATCGCGATCTCGATCTGGTCCACCATGTGTCCTCCTTCTTGGGGGTTCCGACAAGCTCGACCGGCGTCGTCGCGTCAGCCGTCCGCTGGGGAGAGGTCCCACCGGGCGACCCACCAGGCCACGCCGTACGGCGCGTCGGCGTAGCTGACCTGAGCGCCCACGCGGCGGCCGCGCGCCACCTCGCCGAGGAGGCGGAAGCCGGCCGCTCCCTGGCACCAGAGCTCGGCCGCCCGGTCGAGGTCGACGGTCGCCAACGCCTCGCTGTCGCCGGCGCGCAGGGCCTGCTCGATGCCGTCGTCGAACGGCAGCGCCTCGGGGTGCAGGTGCCCGGGCGCCTTCTCGCTGCGCCGGGCCGATCCGTCGGCCATCACCAGCAGCGTGGTCGGCCGCAGGACGTGCTCACCCGGCGGTCCGTCGCGCTCGAGCAACGACGCCGCCGTCCACGGCAGCGCGAGCTCGGGCACGAACGGTCGCTCACCCAGCAGGTAGCGCGCGATCCGGTGGCCGAGCGGCTCCTGCACGCCGCGCGCCAGGTTGGCCTCGTCGGTCGGCATCGCGACGACGACCACCACGTCGCGTGGCGGCAGACCGGCCACGGCCGACTGGCAGGCCCTCCGCAGCTCGGCGACGGGGTCGTCCTCCGACAGCGGCGGCAGCAGGGCGCGGGGGGTCGGCAGCACCAGGATCGTGTCGATCATCGGTCGCGTCCCCTCATGCCAGTCCTCGGATCGTGCGCGCGGGCTGACGCCGGCCGAGGATCACGTCGACCATGTCCACCACCTGCCGGGTCTCGGAGACCTCGTGGACACGGAAGATCCGCGCCCCGTGCATCGCCGAGACCGCGCTCGCGGCCAGGGTGCCGGTGAGCCGCTCACCCACGGGAAGGTCGAGGGCCTCGCCGACGAAGTCCTTGTTGGACAGCGAGACCAGCACCGGCCAGCCGGTCGCGACCAGCTCGTCGAGGCGACGGGTCAGGTCGAGGCTGTCGCGGGTGGTCTTGCCGAAGTCGTGGGCCGGGTCGATGACGATGCTCTCGCGCGCCACCCCCGCGGCCAGTGCGCGTTCGGCGTACGCGGTCGTGTCGGCCAGCGCGCTCGCGACCACGTCGGCGTACTCGATGCGGTGCGGACGTGTCCGCGGCGTCACCCCGCCCGTGTGGGTGCAGACGATCGCTACGTCGTGCTCCGCGGCCACGTGCACCAGCCCCGGGTCGGCGCCGCCCCAGGCGTCGTTGATCAGGTCCGCCCCCGCGCCGCACACCGCGTGCGCGACCTCGGAGCGCCAGGTGTCGACGCTGATGACGACCTCGGGGTGGTCGGTGCGCACGCGCTCGACGAAGCCGACGACGCGGCGCATCTCCTCCTCGACGCCGATGGCCTCCCCCGGCGCCGCCTTGATCCCGCCGATGTCGACGATCTCGGCGCCCTCGGCCACCACCTGGGCGACGCGGTCGAGCGCCTTCTCCTCGGCCCAGGTGGCGCCCTTGTCGTAGAAGGAGTCCGGGGTCCGGTTGACGATCGCCATCATCAGCCGCCGCTCGTCGGGGAAGGAGTGCCGACCGAGACGAAGCGTCATGTTTTCAACTATTCCACTGCTCGCCGGCACGCTGATCGCGGGTGGTCGCTCCGACAGGTCGATCTCGCGCGTCCGTGCGTCTGCAACCGGCCCTCCTGCTGGCGGTGCTGGTGCAGCAGGACGGTCCCCGCTGCCCTCGGCGCCTGCGCGCTGCTGCGAGGCGGCCAGGATCTGGGTGGCCATCGCACCGAGGTCGCGCAGCGCCTGGTGCCGGTGGGCCCGTCGGCCGAGGTCGACCTGGGCGATCGATCCCGGGCCCAGCAGCCGGTGGGTGTCGACGAGCGCAGCCAGCTCGACGGCGTACCCGACCGGGACCGACAGGCGCTCGAACAGGTCGCGCCGTACCGCCCACTCCCCCGCCAGCGGCTGCACCAACCAGCCGAGCTCGGGCCACTCGAGCGCGATCAGGGGCCGGGCGACGAGCTCGGTGACCCGGCCGCCCTCGTAGGCGGACTCGATGTCGTCCTGCCGTGTCGTGGCGTCGAGGAGTGGGCGCTCGTAGAACCCCTTGACGAGGGACACCTCCGTGGTCAGCAGCGGACCGAGCAGCCCGCGGACGAAGTGGGTGTCCCAGTCGAGCAGGTCGGCGTCCATGAACACGATCAGGTCGCCCCGGGTGACGAACAGCGACTTCCACATCGCCTCGCCCTTGCCCGCGTGCGAGCCCAGGTCGGGCCGGATCTCGCGCGAGCGGTGCACGACCGCACCCGCGGCCGTGGCGACCCCGTGGGTGTCGTCGGTGGAGTCGGAGTCGATCACCACGATCTCGTCGAGCAGCTGGACGGAGTCCACCAGCGCCTCACGCACCCGGCTCACGACGTCGCCGACCGTGGCCGCCTCGTTGCGAGCGGGCACCACCAGGCTGGTGGTCAGGCCGGTGCGCCCCTTGTGGGCGAGCAGGTCCTCGAGGGTCCAGTCGTCCCAGTGCCACGTGGGCCCGTCGGGTGGAACGCTGCTGCCGGTCACCGTGACAACCTAGAGGGATGAGCCGCAAGACCCTCTACCTGCTCCTGATGGGGCTGTGCCTCCTGCTCATCGTGCTGGCCTGGAACGTCGTACGGCTGTGGTCGGTGCCGGCCGCACTCGCGATGAGCGCCGTCGCCATGGTGATCCCGCCGATCGCGGTGATCGTCGGCAACCGCGGCCACGGCGCCTAGCTCAGCCGGACGTGACGAGTCCGTCCCACGACCAGCGCGGCACGGTCCGGCCGACGGGCACCGTCGAGCCGTACGGCGCGAACACGAGCACGTCCGCCACGGCCCACACCATGTAGTCGTGCAGCGCCTGCCGGAACTCGGCATCGTCGGGCAGCCCGGCGTCGTCGGCGGCGACGTCGAAGCACGCCACGAAGCGCTGGCCGAGATCGTCCATCGGCCCGTTGTTCGCGTGCATGTCCAGCAGGTCGGACTGCGTCCCCATCGCCGCGGAGTACCTCGCGGGGCCTCCCAGCACCTCGGCCCAGTACGCCGCCAAGCGGGGCACGTGCTCGGGGTTCAGGCTGTCGTGCGAGAAGGGGTGGTTGAGCTCGGGATCGGCCAGGCACCGCTCGTGGTGGGCCTGCGCCAGCCTCCGGAACGCCTCGTCTCCACCGGCGAACTCATACAGCGTGGGTCGCACCGGCTCAGCGTAATCCCGGTCACTCACACGTCCAGGGAAAGTCGCACGTCGACGACGTCGTCGAGCTCGATGCCCTCGGCCCGGCGGATGCGGACCTTGAGCGGCACGACGTAGGAACCGTCGCGTGGCCACAGGGCGGTGTACCAGGTGGTCGCGCCGATGGTGACGTCGGCGGGGATCATCCCCCAGCCGTAGGTGATGCCGGCCGAGACGGCCTCGATCGCCGCGGCCTCGTCGTCGGGCACGGCGACGAAGTAGTACGGCGCCGGTCCGCGCCACTCGATGACCGGAGCGGTGAAGCCGAGCTCCACCTCACCGGCCCTTCCAGACCGGGTCCCGCTTCTCGGCGAAGGCGGTCGCGCCCTCGATCGCGTCCTCGGAGGTGAACACCGGACGCATCAGCTCCTCCTGCTTGGCCCACGCCTCCTCGCTCGACCAGTCCCGGGCCGAGCGCGCGATGCGGCGGGTCACCTCCACGGCGAGCGGCCCGTTGGCCGCGATCGTGGTGGCGAGCGCCAGGGCTCCGTCGAGGGCGCCGCCCTCGTCGGTGAGCCGGTTGACCAGCCCCAGCTCCGAGGCGCGGGAGGCGTCGATCGGCTCGCCGGTCAGCAGCAGCTCCAGGGCGATCGGCAGCGGCACCCGCTCGGGGAGGCGCAGCGCCGCCCCGGCGCCGGCGACCAGGGCGCGCTTGACCTCGGGCACGCCGAAGCGCGCGGTGCGGGAGGCCACCACCAGGTCGCAGGCGAGCATGATCTCGAAGCCACCGGCGAGCGCCCAGCCCTCGACTGCGGCGACGAGTGGCTTGCGGGGCGCACGCTCGGTCAGTCCGCCGAGCCCGCGACCCTCCACCACCGGCACCTCGCCGGACAGGAACGCCTTGAGGTCCATCCCCGCGCAGAAGGTGCCGCCGGCCCCCGTCAGCACGCCCACCCGGAGGTCGGCGTCGTCGTCGAGCTCGTCGAGCGCCGCGGCCAACGACTCGGCCAGCGCCTGGTTGACGGCGTTCCTGGCCTCGGGCCGGTTCAACGTGATGACGAGGACGCCGTCGCGGCGCTCGGTGATGACCGGCCGGGCCGCTGCCTCAGACATGGGCGTCCAGCCAGCTCACCAGGTCGTCGAGCACCTGGTCGCGCTCGGGCTCGTTGAAGATCTCGTGGTAGAGCCCGTCGTAGACCTTCAGCGTCTTGTCGGTCGACCCGATCGTGTCCTTGATCAGCCGGGAACCCTCGACGGGCACCAGCTTGTCCTCGGAGCCATGCATCACCAGCACCGGCAACGTCACCTGCGGCAGCCCGGTGACGACCCGCTGCACCGACAGCAGCATCTCCGCGCCCGTGCGGGCGCGAACCTTGCCGTTGTGGTTGAGCGGGTCGTTGCGGTAGTCCTCGACCACGGCCGGGTCGCGGCTGACGTTCTCGGCGCCCAGCATCAGCACCCCGAGGTTGGGGGCGAGCTTGCCGATGACCGGCGCGAGCTTGAGCTGGACGCCGCCCGCGGACGACGTGTCCACCGCTGCGCCTGAGACAGCCGCCGCCGCGACGCCGTCCTGTCCCTTGCTCACCAGGTAGTCGAGGACGATCAGGCCGCCCATGCTGTGGCCGAGCAGCAGCAGGGGCAGGTCGGGATGCTGGTCGTGCGCCGTACGACGGAGGTGGTCGAGGTCGTCGAGGACCCCCGACATCGTGCCGATGTTGCCCTTGGTGCCCCCGGACCTGCCGTGCCCCTCGTGGTCGAGGGTGTAGACGGCGTAGCCCGCCGCGTCGAGCCGCTCCGCCACGTGGAGGTACCGACCGCTGTGCTCGTGCAACCCGTGCGCCAGCACCACGACCGCCTTCGGCTGCTCGGGTAACCAGGACTGCCAGTAGATCGGGTCGCCGGCCGCCCCGGTGAAGGTGCCATCGGTGTGCGTCATGGCAGAACCATAGGGCGACCCCTTCGAGGCAGGACTCCGTCCTTCCTCAGGGACCCACGGGTGGGAGGTCGAAGATGGGGTCGGCGCCGAGCTCGGCGCGGGCGAGGGAGGTCAGGTGGACCTCGTCGGGGCCGTCGAAGATGCGCATCGCGCGGTGCCAGCCGTACATCGCGGCGAGCGGGGTGGCATCGGAGATGCCTGCGGCGCCGTGCACCTGGATGGCCCGGTCGATGACCTGCCCGACGGCGCGCGGCACGGCGACCTTGGCGGCGGCGATGAGGTGCCGCGCCGCCTTGTTGCCCTCGCTGTCGACCACGAACGCGGCCCGATGGCACAGCGCCCGCGCCTGCTCGAGCTCGATGCGGGACTCCGCGATCCGCTCCCGGACCGAGGACTGCTCGGCCAGCGGCCGGCCGAACGCCACCCGCTCCTGGGCGCGGGAGACCATCATCGCCAGCGCCCGCTCGCCCGCACCGAGGGCACGCATCACGTGGTGGATCCGGCCCGGTCCGAGCCGGGCCTGCGCGGCGGCGAAGCCGCCGCCCTCCTCCCCCAGCAGGTTGGACGCCGGCACGCGCACCTCGTCGAACTCGACGAGACAGTGACCGTGCTGGTCGTGGCGGCCGAAGACCGGGTACGAGCGACCGATCCGCACGCCGGGCGTGTCCGCCGGGACGATCAGCATCGACTGCTGGCGGTGGGTAGCCGCCTCGGGGTCGGTCTTGCCCATCACGATCAGCAGGCGACACCGCGGGTCCGCGGCGCCGCTCGACCACCACTTGGTACCGGACACGACGTACTCGTCACCGTCACGCCTGATCCGGGTCGCGATGTTGGTGGCGTCCGAGCTCGCGACGGCCGGCTCGGTCATGCAGAACGCCGAGCGGATCTCGCCCTCGAGCAGCGGCCGCAGCCACCGGTCCTTCTGCTCCTCGGTGCCGATCAGGTGGAGCAGCTCCATGTTCCCGGTGTCCGGCGCCTGGCAGTTCATCGCCTCGGGGGCCAGCTCGTTGCTCCAGCCGGAGAGCTCGGCCAGCGGCGCGTACTCGAGCTGGGTCAGTCCCGACTCCGAGGGCAGGAACAGGTTCCACAGGCCGCGCTCGCGGGCCTTGACCTTGAGCTCCTCGATGACCGGCGGCACGGTGTGGTCGTCCGGACCGGCCTGCTCGCGGTACACGTCGTAGACCGCCTCCGCGGGGAACACCTCGTCGCGCATGAACGCCAGCAGCGCCTCGTGGTGCGCGAGGGCCTGCGCGGAGGGCGCCGGGAACGCGGGATACAGCTCCGGTCGGTGGGCCATGGCCAGACTCCTCAGATGTCGGTGATCCGGATCCCGGCGTGCGCCTTGTAGCGGCGGTTCACGCTGATCAGGTTGGCGGTCAGCGCCTCGACCTGGTGGGCGTTGCGCAGCCGGCCGCCGTACACCCCACGGACCCCGGGGATCACGCCGGCGAGGTCCTGCACGAGGTCGCAGGCCTCACGGTCCTCGCCCTCGCCGAGGACCAGGACGTCGGTGTCGACCTCGGTGACCTCGGGGTCCTCGAGCTTGACCGCGGAGACGTTGTGGAAGGCCGCCACCACGGTCGAGTCGGGCAGCAGCGCCACCGCCTGCTGGGCGGCCGAGCCCTCCTCCACCTCGAGCACGTACGCGCCGCGCTTGTCGAAGCCCAGCGGGTTGACGCAGTCGACGACCACCTTGCCGGCCAACGCACCTGACAGGGAGCCGAGCAGGTCGCCGTGGCCGTCCCACGGGACGGCCACGACCACGATGTCGCCGGCGCCGGCGGCGCCCTCGTTGTCCTGGCCGGTCACGTCGCCACCCGTCGCGGAGGCCAGCTCGGCGGCGATGCCTTCGGCACGCTCGCTGCTGCGGCTGCCGATCACGACGGGGACCCCGGCCGCCGCGAACCGCCTGGCCAGCCCCCGCCCCTGGGGCCCGGTGCCGCCGAGGACGGCGACGGTCTTGCCCTGCAGCGACTCGGGCAGCTTCGGAGGCTGTGACGACATGCGGGCCATCCTTGCGCATCGTTTCTCTGCCACGATGGCGAGGTGAGTGGGGTGATCGCCGTCACCGGAGGCACCGGTGCGCTCGGCGGCCGGGTGGCCCGGCTGCTGGCCTCCGCTGGTGTCCCGCAGCGACTGCTCGCCCGCTCGCCCGAGCGCCTGCCGCGGCTCGACGGCGCCGAGGCCCGCGCCTTCGGTGGGTACGACGATCGGGTCGGCACCGTCCGTGCCCTGGACGGGGTGGCGTTCCTGTTCATGGTCTCGGCGGCGGAGGCAGCCGATCGGATGGAGCAGCACCGCGCCTTCGTCGACGCGGCGGTTGCCGCCGGTGTGCAGCAGATCGTCTACACCTCGTTCTACGGCGCCGCGCCGGACTGCACCTTCACCCTGGGCCGCGACCACTTCGCGACCGAGCAGCACATCCGCGGCACCGGGGTGGCGTTCACGTTCCTGCGCGACAACTTCTACCTCGACTTCCTCCCGATGACGGTCGGCGAGGACGGCGTCATTCGCGGGCCTGCCGGCGAGGGCCGGCTCTCGGCCGTCTCCCGCGGCGACGTGGCCGCCTGTGCGGCCGCCGTGCTCGAGCAGCCGGAGGCGCACGCCGGCCACACCTACGACCTCACCGGCCGCGAGGCGCTCTCCTTCCCCGAGATCGCCGCGACGATCGGGGCGCATCGGGGCAGCGAGGTCCGCTTCCACGACGAGACCGTGGAGGAGGCCTACGCCTCACGCCGGGCGTGGGACGCGCCCGACTGGCAGTACGACGCATGGGTGAGCACCTACACCGCCATCGGCGCCGGCGAGTGCGCCGGCCTCAGCGACGACGTCCGCGCCCTCACCGGGCGCGAGCCGACGACCCTCGCTGAGCTGCTCGACCAGCACACCTGAGCCTGGCGGGTCAGGCGCCGCACTGCGCCCTTCGCGGCGGTGGCCGCGTTGCAGTAGGTGGTCTGCAGGTACGGCGGCGTCACGATGCCGTCCTTGAAGGTGATCGTGCCGGTGTCGCCCACCTTGGGCGGCGTACCTCCGACCGCGCTCTTGTCGTAGATCTTGACGGCCTTCAGCAGGGCCTGCGCCGTGGTCGTGCCGCCGGTCTTCGCGCCGGCCTTGCGCCCGGTGACCTTCGGGCTCGAGAGCTGGTAGGTCAGCTGGATCACCGGGCTCGTGCCGTCGTCGACCCGCTCGGTGACCAGCCCGGTCTTGCTCACGGTCAGCGTCCGCGTGTGGCCGGTGAAGCTGCCGACGAGGTCGCCGAAGTCGACGGTCTTGACGCCGACGATGATGTGCTGGCTGTCGGTGTCCTTGTCCTGCTGGGCGAGGAAGGCGAACTGCCGGTTCCAGAAGGCCTTGATGCCCGGGGACCGCAGCACCGGCCGCAGCAGGCCGACGCCGTCGCCGAGCACCTGGGCCAGCCGTGCGGGCGCGAGGCAACCCTCCTGCAGGAGCACGCTGCCCTGACCGAGGGCGTCGGCGCACTGCGGTCGGGCGACGAGCGACTGGAACGCCTGCTCGGTGCTCGGCGTCGAGGAGCCGTAGGTCTGCAGCTGGCTGACCAGTGCTCCCACGGCGGCGTACAGGGCGCGCGTCGACTGCGCCTTCGCGCTGGTCTCGGGCTGGACGAGGAGGGAGTTCCCAGGGTCGAGGTCGGCGTCGAAGGTGACCGTACCCACCGGGCGCGAGGAAGGTGTCGGTGCTGCCCGGGGCGAGGATGCCGTACCACGTCGTCCAGACGCCGTCGACCTTGCTCGTGGTCTGGGTCGCCGCGGCGGTGCCGTGCGCGACCTCGACCGGGAACTGCGGCGGTTCATCACGGTGAGGACGTGCGTCGCCTTGTCCATCCCGAGGCACCAGCCCAGGGTGTCGCGCGGCCACGAGGCGACCTTGTAGCCGTCCTTGTGGGCGACCTTGGTGTCCTGGCAGGTCGGTTTGGCCGGCCCCTCGGAGGTCGTCGAGGTCAGCGCGGTGTGCACACCGTCCTGGTAGGTCGAGACCTCGGTGCTGACGTCCTGGGTGAGCACCCCGAACTGGCTGAAGCTGTCGGTGGTGAACCGGGCATGCTGCGCATCGGCGGTGAGCGTGGCCGGCAGCCACGACCATGAGCCGGTGTCCGAGGGGCGCGTGCCGACCTTGACCGTGGTACCCACGGGTACGGGGTGGTCGAGCGCGATGGTGACCGTCGCGCGTCCGCCGAGCGGGCCCGTGGGGCCCAGGGTGTAGATCGGGGAGACGAAGTCGAGGCCGCCACCCGGTGACGTGCCCGGCTCACCCGGGCTGACCGTCACGTTCACCCCCTCGGAGAGCCCGGTCACCACGACCGACTTCTCGGCCTTGGGGGTCGCCGTGGCGGTGGGCAGCGTGTTGATGCTGGGCGGCGACTGCGCCTGGTTGCCGCCGCAGGCGGACAGGAGCAGGGCCAGGCAGGCAACGGTCGCCGACGCCACCAGGGGACGGATGCCACCCCGGCGCCGGCGTGGTGTCATTGCTCGTGCCACGCCGAGAACGGTAGTGCGGAGACCGTCTCGAATTGGTGCGAATCGTAATTCTCGTCGCCGTGTCCAGGAGGCCCCCGTGTACCCCGGAGCGCACGCCCAGCACTTCCCCGACAAGCCGGCCACGCGTGATGGCCGACACCGGCGAGACGCTCACCTACGGGCAGCTCGAGGAGCGCTCCGTCCGGCTGGCCCACGTGCTGCACGACGCCGGGCTGCGGCCGGGCGACGCGGTCGCGATCCTGTCCGAGAACAGCCCCCGCTACCACGAGGCGTACTGGGCGGCACTGCGCAGCGGGCTCTACCTGACCGCGATCAACCACCACCTCTCCGTCGAGGAGCAGCTCTACATCCTGCGCGACTGCGGGGCGCGGGTCCTGATCGCCTCGTCGCGGCTCGAGGACTCGGCACGGACCCTGCGCGAGGGCGTTCCCGGGCTGACGCTGGCACTGGCCGTCGGCGGCCACATCGACGACTTCGTCGACTACGAGGAGGCGCTGGCGGGCGCGTCGTCAGAGCCGTTCGCCGACCAGCCGGCCGGTGCGGACATGCTCTACTCCTCCGGCACGACCGGTCACCCGAAGGCGATCCGGGTACCGCTGCCGGACCGGCAGGTCGACGAGCCGGGCGACATGCTGGTGGCCGTCTTCGCCGCGATCTACGGGTTCGACGCCGACAGCGTCTACCTCTCCCCCGCGCCGCTGTACCACGCGGCGCCGCTGCGGTTCGTGGGTCTGGTGCACGCGACCGGGGGCACCGCCGTGGTGATGCCGCGCTTCGACGCCGAGCAGGCGCTGCGCGACATCCAGGACCACGCCGTGACACACAGCCAGTGGGTGCCGACGATGTTCGTGCGGATGCTCAAGCTGCCGCCGGAGGTCAGGGCGGTCTTCGACGTCTCCAGCCTGAAGGTGGCCATCCACGCCGCCGCCCCGTGCCCGGTCGAGGTCAAGCAGCAGATGATGCAGTGGTGGGGGCCGGTGCTCTACGAGTACTACGCGGCCACCGAGGCAGCCGGCGTGACCCTGATCGGCCCGGAGGAGTGGCTCGAGCACCCGGGGTCGGTGGGACGTGCCGGACTCGGGATCCTGCACGTCTGCGACGAGGCCGATCCCGAGCAGGAGGAGCTGCCCGTCGGCCAGGACGGTCTCGTCTACTTCGAGCGCGACGAGATGCCGTTCAGCTATCACAACGACCCGGAGAAGACGCGCGAGGCGCAGCATCCGCGGCACGGGACCTGGGCCACCACCGGCGACATCGGGCACGTCGACGAGGAGGGCTTCCTGTACCTCACCGACCGGCGCGCCTTCATGGTCATCTCGGGTGGGCGCAACGTCTACCCGCAGGAGGTGGAGAACGCGCTCACGCTGCACCCGGACGTCTACGACGTCGCGGTGATCGGCGTACCCGATCCCGACCTGGGCGAGGTGGTCAAGGCGTTCGTCCAGCCCGCGGAGTCGGCAACGCCCGGCCCGGAGCTCGAGCGCGAGCTGATCGACCACGTGCGCGAGCGCATCGCCCACTACAAGGCGCCGCGGTCGGTGGAGTTCGTCGACGCCCTCCCGCGCAGCCCGACCGGCAAGCTGATGAAGCGCACGCTGCGGGTCGAGGGCACCTAGCGGCAGCTCAGTCCCGCGCCGCGCCCAGCCGCTGCACGGCTTCGGTCAGGATCGCCTGCGAGGTCGCGTAGTTGAGCCGCACGTGCCCGGCGCCGCCGGTGCCGAACTCGCGCCCGTCGTTGAGCGCCACCCGCGCCCGCTCGAGGAACACCCCGGCGGGGTCGTCGCCGAGGCCGAGCGAGCTGCAGTCGAGCCAGGACAGGAAGGTCGCCTCGGGAGGTCGCAGCCGGACGCCGGGCAGGTGCCGGTCGACGAGCTCGACCAGCAGCCGGCGGTTCTCGGCCAGCCCGTCCAGCAGCCCGTCGAGCCACTCGCCGCCCGCGGTCAGGGCGGCGGTGTGGGCGATGACGCCGAGGTGGGAGGGACCGTGGCTGACCACCCAGGGCAGCCGGGCCAGGTCGTCGCCGGCTCCGGATCCGGCGACCAGGACTCCCGCCTTGACGCCTGCGAGGTTGAACGCCTTGGACGCCGACATCACGGCGAAGGCTCGGGCGCTGCCGGACACGCTGAGGTAGGGCGTGAACACCGCGCCGTCGAGCACCAGCGGCGCGTGGATCTCGTCGACGACGACCCGGACGTCGTGGGCCTCGCTGAGCCGCGCGACCTCGGCCAGCTCGGCCGGCGTGTGCACCGTGCCGGTCGGGTTGTGGGGCGAGCAGAGCAGGAACGCTGCCGGACGCTGCTCCTCGAACGCCCGCGCCAGGCCATCCAGGTCGAGGCGTCCGTCGCGCAGGGGCACCTCGAGCACCGCGCGACCCACGCTCTCGAGGAACCCGTAGAACGGCGGGTAGACCGGGGAGGTGACCACGACCCGAGTCGCCGGGCGCCGAGACCAGCTCGACAGCGCGGGTGGCTCCCGTCATCACGTCGGCGACGGGCACCGCACGAGCAGGGTCGAGGCCACCCCAGCCGTAGCGTTCCTCGGCGAAGGCCGCCATCGCCTCGGCGTACGACGTCTGGCCGGGATAGCCGGTGTCCCCCTCGCGCACGGCCCGTTCGAGGGCCTCGCGCACCGGTGCCGCGAGCTCGACGTCCATCTCCGCGACCCAGAGCGGCAGCACGTCGTCGTCGTACGCCGTCCACTTGACGCTGGTGCGACGGCGCAGGTCGGCCAGGGTCGGCTTCTCGAGCGGGTTCACTTCGGCGGCAGGCCCGAGGTGTAGTCGACGCCCACGGCGACCCACTCGGCGAGCTCGGCGTCGGAGGCGACGGCAGCGGGGTCGACCCGGAGCCAGCCGTCCATCTCCTTGCCGCGCATCTCGAACCGGGCGACGTCGGGCTCGTGCAGCAGCGACTCGGTCTGCCCGGGGTCGCAGCGCAGCAGCAGGCCACCCTGCCCGCTCGCGGCGACGGCCATGTGACCGTGGACCAGGAAGGCACGCCCTCCGAACATCGTCTTCTCGGTCACGGCGTCGACGTGCTGCAGGGCGACCCGCAGCCGGTCGGCGAGGTCCTCGTCGTAGGCCATGGCAGCAGCCTTGCACGTGCCGCCGACAGCGGCATGCGGTGAGGTCAGCGCGCGCGGTGGCGCGGGAACTCCACGACCTGCTGGAACGTCGGGCGGTTCTGCCAGTCCAGGTGTGGCTGGCCGACGATGCCCAGCGGGCGCAGGATGATCGCGTCGAACACCGGCATCGTCTGGCCCTCGGCGTGGGAGGCCGTCGAGGCGGTCCACGAGGCGACGTCGGAGGAGCCGTTGGCCTTGACCAGCGCGTCGTAGGTCGTCTGCAGCGCCTGGTCGAAGGCAGCCTGGCAGCTTGCCGGACCGCTTGTGCACAGGTGGCTGGTCAGGCCCGTCCCGAAGGCGTCCTTCGGCTGCTGTCCCAGCAGCTGCTGGAACGTGGTCATCAGGTAGCCCTCGTAGCCGCCGTCGTAGGCCGAGCCGAGGTGGGCGTCACCGGAGTTCGGGGAGTTCACCCACTGCATCGGCAGGATCGAGTAGCCAGGCACGCTGGCGCTGCCGGTCGACGTCACCCCGCCCTCGCCGCCGGCGGCGAGGATCCCGCCGTAGAAGGCACGGATCAGGTTGGGCACCAGCTCGTCGGAGATCGCGACGGCCGCGTGGTCGGCGTACTGCGTGTCGGAGGGCTGCGCCTTGAGCCGGTGTGAGCCGCTGGCGTTCCAGGCCTTCAGCTGCGCGAGCATCGCCTGGACACCCGCGGGCTGGGCGTGCGTCGCGGCGTAGGCCAGGATCGGGCCGTTCAGGTCCACACCATCGAGGTCCTGGCTGGCCGCGGTCTCCATCGCCTGCACGACCTCGGCCCGGGTCAGCGCCCTCGGGTGCGCCGCCAGCTGCGCCTGGAGCTGCTTCACGAGCAGCACCGACCGGTAGGTCTGGCCCTTGGAGTAGTCGCCGTCGCTGGCGAAGCCCGGCGCCGGCTTGTTGTTCCAGCTCACGAAGAAGCCCTGCTTCGGGTTCACCTCGTGCGGGTGCTGGGCGGCGCTGAGGAAGCCGGTCCACTCGGCCTTGCCGGTGCCCCAGGTCGGCAGCGTCGGGTCCTCGGCCGGGTTGCGCACGGGGTCACGCCCGCTGACGAAGTACCCGGTGTCCTTGTCATCGACGTAGAACCAGTTGAAGGTGAAGCCGATCTTGGCGGCGGAGGTCATCCAGCTCGACACGTCGTGGGTCTGCGACGGGGAGCCGAAGCCGAGGAAGCCGACGACGGAGTCGATGTCGTGGCCGTACGTCGAGCGCTGCTGCACGATCGCGACCGGCTGCCCCTTGACCGTCGTCCACCCCTGCACGATGCCGTGCCGGGTCTGGTAGATGGTGTGCGTGATCTGCGCCGGGGCACCCGCGCCACTGGCCTTGGGCAGCGCGGTCTCGGTGAAGTCCTCCTTGACCATCGGCGTGCACGCGCCGTCGTAGACGTACGACGTGCCCTGCGCGGCAGCTGCGCCTCCGGAGGGGTTGCAGACCTTCTCGACACGCATGTCGATCAGGTCGCTCTCCGCCGAGGTCGCCGACCAGGCGTAGTCCTCGCCGCGGCCGAGCTCGACCAGCCCGGTGCCGGGGAACGAGGCGCCCTCGGCGTCGTAGTCCGGTGCGTGGATGTCGAGGACGCTGAGGATCTGCGGCGCGAAGTAGGAGACCTGCGGTCCGAAGACCGCGATCGGGTGGCCGGACCCCGTCTGCGAGCCGTTGACGACGAGCGCGTTGCTCATGTGCTTGGGCATCGCCTTGAGCGAGGAGACCATGTTGAGCGCCGTCTGCTGCCGGGTGGCCGTGCTGAGCGGGATGGAGGGCACCGACGGCGTGGGCGAGGAGCCCGTGCCACAGCCCGGAGCCTTGTCGGTCGGCCCACCGGTGAGCGTGTTGGAGTCGGGGAGGGCGTTCAGGCTGGCGTCCTGGGTCTTGGTGCGCACGTCGTAGGTGAACGTCTTGTCGGTGATCGTGGTGGCGGCGATCGGGTCGTTCTGGTGGTTCAGGTCCCGGTAGGCGGCCAGGCCGGCCGTGGCGCCGTACTTCTTCTGCAGGTAGGTCAGCAGCTGCGCGTTCTGTGTCTCGAAGCCGCCGCCCTTGCCGAAGATCCCGCCGATCAGGCCGGCGATGGCGACGACGTCACCGGCGTCCCACTTCTGCGGGAGCAGCTGGTCGGGGGCGCCGGCCACGTAGTCGGCGGGCAGCTTGCTCGGGTCGGTCTGGGTGGCCGCGATGTAGGCGTTCACGCCCTGCACGTAGGACTCGATCATGTCCTTGGCGCGCTGGCCCTGGACGCCGTACTCCTGCGGGAGCGCGTCGACCTGGGCCTGCGCCTGGGCTGGCGTGTACGCCGAGAGCAGCAGCTGGTCGTGGTCCATCTGCTCGAACTCGCACGAGGCGCCGAGGAAGGAGGCCAGGGTGCCCTCGCCGTAGTGGCGCAGCACGTCCATCAGGAACAGGCGGTCCTCGGCCTGTGCGTAGCCCGCACCGAAGGCCGCTCCGCTGTCGGTGCCGGCGTAGATGTGCGGCATGTCCTTGGTGTCGCGGTAGATCGTGGCGCCGTCACCGGGGCTCTCGGTCCGGGTGACGTCGCCGGGCTTCACCCCGAAGGACTCGTCGTTGTAGTACGTCGAGAGCTTGGCGTTGGTCAGGTCGTGGTAGCCGTAGAGCAGGTTGGAGTACTGCGAGAGCTGGTCGTCGCTGTTGGCCGGGCGCTTGCCGGTCGCCTCGAACTGGAGCGCGTCGGTGGCGTTCACCAGCCCGTTCTCGCCGGGCGGAAGGACGTACATCGCCTGGCCGTCCGCGTAGTCGCTCTGCCGGTACCCCGCGCCGCCGTCGCCGGCCGCTCGCGCCGGTGCCCCGGCACCGATCGTCGCCACCGACACCGCAAGGGCTCCCACGACCGCGACGAGACCGGTCCGTCCACCTGCGCGCATGCGCACCTCCGCACTAGAACGTGTTCTCGCTGGTAACGCCGGGACGTGGCCAGAAGTTACGCACGAGTAGCGCCCGAGCAACCCGGGGGCGCGGAGGAGCCGGCAACCGGCTCAGACGGCGGGCGGCGCGGTCGACTCGCGCACCACGAGCTCGGTGGCGAGCTCGACGTGGTTGGAGTCGATCTTGTCGCCGGTGAGCAGCCGCAGCGCCGTGCGCAGGGCGACGGCGCCCATCTCCTGCAGCGGCTGGCGCACGGTGGTCAGCGGCGGCGAGGCGATCCGAGCGATCTCGGTGTCGTCGAAGCCCACGACGCTCAGGTCGTGCGGGACCGAGATGCCCAGCGAGCGGGCTGCCTCGATGGCACCGCGCGCAAGCTCGTCGCTCGCGGCGAAGATCGCGGTGGGCCGCTCGGGCAGCGCGAGCAGCAGCGGTGCGCCCTCCAGCCCGTTCTCGTAGTGGAAGTCCTCGGTGCTCAACGCGTACGCGTCGGGCAGCCCGATCCCGGCGGCGTCGAGCGCAGCCCGGAAGCCGCCGAGCCGCGCCTGGCTGCACTCCGCGGAGATGCGGCCGCCGAGGTAGGCGATACGACGGTGGCCGAGCTCGACGAGGTGCCGCGCCGCGGCCTGACCGCCGCGGAAGTTGGTGGAGCCGACGCTGACGACGTCCTCGGTCGGGATGTTCATCGGGTCGACGACGACCAGCGGCAGCCGCATGCGGCGCAGGGCGGCGATCTCGTCGCCACCGAGCTCGTCGGTCACCGCGATGACGGCGCGCCGCCCGTTGACCGCCAGGTCCCGCGCCCAGGCGGTGGCGAGTGCCTTCGTGATCGGCCGCTCGCCGACCTTCTTGACCCCGATGGTCACCGCGACCCCGAGCTCGGCCGCCGTGCCGGCCACGCCCTGGATGATCTCCGCGGAGTAGCCGCCGACCCGGCCGCGGAAGGTGAGCTCGATCGTCGGGTGCCGCTCGATCGAGATCAACCGGCCGGCGTAGTCGTGGGTGCGCAGCATCTCCTGGACCCGGGCACGGGTCGTCGGTGCCACATCGGCACGGCCGTTGAGCACCTTGGAGACCGTCGCGACCGAGACGCCGGCGGACTCCGCGATCGTCGCCAGCGTGGTGCGGGGTTGCGACGTCATGGGACCTCCTGTGTGGCGTTAGTGTGCCGCGCCTTCCTGAACGCGGACCGGGGTGTCCAGCCGCCGATCGTGCCCGACGACGCGAGTGGCGCCGGTGAGGTGCACGACGGCCTCGGCCAGCTCGTCCGGGGCCGCCGAGGTGCCCACGAGGAGGTGCAGCTCGCCGGCCTCGACGATGCGGTCGAGCTGCGGGTCGGTGTACGCCGTGCGGTCGGCATGCACCTCGAAGACGAGATCGGCCGAGCCTCCTGGCTCGAGGTGCACCCGCTGGAAGCCGATCAGCTGCCGGGTCGGGCGCGCGACCTGCGCCACGGGGTCGTGGAGGTAGACCTGCACGACCTCGTCGCCGTCGCGCTCGCCGACGTTGGTGACCCCCACGGAGAGCTCCACGGTGCCGTCGGTCGGGACCTCGCGTGGCACTGAGGCGAGGCTCGCCCAGATCGAAGGAGGTGTACGACGCGCCGTACCCGAAGTGGAACAGGGGCGTGGAGTCGACGCTCGTGATGCCGGCGGACTCGACCCCGCCCGAGGGCCGGCTGAAGGTAGGTGCTCGGCTGGCCCCCCGCGTGCCGCGGCACCTGGACAGGCAGCTTGCCTCCGGGGCACAGGCGGCCCGACAGCACGCCGGCGATGGCCGCGCCCCCCTCCTCACCCGGGAAGAACGCCTGCACCAGGCCGGCGGCGCGTCCGATGACGTCGCCGAGCGCGTACGGGCGTCCGGAGACCACCACGACGACGACGGGCGTGCCCGTCGCGAGCAGCGCCTCGAGCAGGTCGGCCTGCACCCCGGGGAACCGCAGGTCCTCGGCGTCACAGCCCTCCCCGGACGAGCCGTGCCCGAACAGGCCGGCGAGGTCGCCCACGAGCGCGACGCAGACGTCGGCTCCCCTGGCCGCGGAGACCGCCTCGTCGAAGCCCGAGCGATCCTCCCCCATCACGGCACACCCGCGGGCGTGCGTCACCTCGATGCCGTCGAGCTCGGCCCGGATCGCGGTCAGCGCCGTCGGCACCTCGATGCCGAGGCCGGCGCGCGGGTGACGCGGCAGCACGTGGGTCGGGAAGGCGTAGCAGCCCATGAAGGTGAGCGGGTCGTCGGCGCACGGGCCGACGACGGCAACCGTGCGCGGCCCCGGACGACCCTGGCCCCGCAGCGGCAGCGCCGACCCCGCGTCGAGCAGGATGATCGAGCGCTCCGCGACCTCGCGCGCCAGCGCCCGGTTGGCCGGCGAGTCGAGGTCGACCGCGCCGGCTCCGGCGACGGAGCCCTCTGCCGTCCAGTCCTCGTCGAGCAGACCGAGCTCGATCTTGGCGCGCAGGGCCCGACGGGCCGCTCGGTCGACCAGCCCCTCGTCGACCTCGCCCGCGCGCACGAGGTCGACCAGTCCGGCGCCGTACCCCAGGGTGTCGGGGAGCTCGACGTCGATACCGGCCTTCAGTGCGACCGCGCCGGCCTCGGCGTAGCCCGAGGCGACGCGGTGCATCGTCGCCAGGAACGGCACCGCCCAGTAGTCGGAGACGACCGTGCCCTCGAAGCCCCACTCGTCGCGGAGCACCCCGGTCAGCAGCCGCGGGTCGGCACCGGCCGGGACACCGTCGACGTCGGAGTAGGAGTTCATCACCGAGCGCGCCCCGCCGAGGGCGACGGCCGTCTCGAAGGAGGGCAGGATGACGTCGCGCAGCTCTCGGGGTCCCATGGACACCGGCCCGTGGTTGCGGGCGGCGCGCGAGGCGGAGTAGCCGGCGAAGTGCTTCAAGGTCGCGACGACGCCTGCGGACTGCAGGCCACGCACGTAGGCCGAGCCCAGCATCGCCACCAGGAACGGGTCCTCGCCGATCGTCTCCTCGACGCGGCCCCAGCGGTAGTCGCGCACGACGTCGAGCACCGGCGAGAGACCCTGGTGCACGCCCAGCGCGGCCATGTCGCCACCGATCCGGGCCGCCATCTGCTCGACCAGGTCGGGGTCCCAGGTCGCACCCCATGCGATCGCCGCCGGGTAGACCGTTGCGCCGTACGCCGTGAAGCCGGTCAGGCACTCCTCGTGCACCAACGCCGGGATGCCGAGCCGGGAGTTCTCCTGCACGATCTGCTGCTGATGCACCAGCTCGTCGGCCCCCTCGGCCACCGAGACCGGCTCGCTGCCGTAGACCCGGGTCAGGTGGCCGAGCCCGTGCCGGCTGGCCACGGCCAGGGGCACCGTCCCCGAGGCCGTGAAGACGTCCTGCATCGGGGCGACCTGCAGGTCGCTGCCCTCGACTCCCGGCTCGCCCGCGAGGTTGTTGCCGACCCAGCGGCTGCCGAGCTGTCCGACCTTCTCCTCCAGCGTCATCGCGGCGAGCAGCAGCTCCACCCGGTCCTCCGGCGACCGCGTGGCGTCGCTCCAGGGCCGGTCGGCGGGTGCTGCGGCGTGTGCGGCGACTGCGTGCGTCACGGGTCCTCCAGGGCGGGTGGGCGCTCGGAAAGTTGTCGAAAGAACTTTCGAGTTGACGGCGGGGTTCCCCAGTTCGTCGGCAGAGTACCCCTCGCACGTGCTCGGGCGGAACCAGGCGCGGGCCGGGCGCAGTAGAGGAAAGGACACGCTCAGATCACGACCGGCGTGTGACCCTTGACACACGCTCGCGGCGCGGCCTAGCCTCCACGCAATTGTTGGGCCGGACACCGAAATCTCGAAAGAAGTTTCGGAAACGATGCGACGTCCCGTGATGTGGCCGTCGGGGTGGAGGCAAAGATGGAACCGATGAGCACCTCCCGCCGCAACTTCCTGCGGCTCGTGGGGATGGGGGTCCCGGCCAGTGTCGCGCTGGCGGCCTGCGGTGGATCGCCGAGCACGACCGGCGCCGGTGGCGGCAGCGGGAGCGGCAAGGGCGTCGCGTCCTACTGGACGCTGTCCGGCAAGCCGCAGGAGGACATCCGCAAGGACACGATCGCGCGCTTCAACAAGGCCAACCCGAAGAGCACGATCGACATCACGCTCTTCGCCAACGACGCCTACAAGCAGAAGATCCAGACCGCCATCGGTGCCGGCAAGGGCCCGACCATGATCTGGGGCTGGGGCGGCGGCGGGCTGAAGAGCTACGTCCAGGCCGGTCAGGTCGAGGACCTCACCAGCTGGTTCGGCGAGAACCCGGACCTGAAGCAGAAGCGGTTCCCCTCGACGTTCACCGCGGCCACCGTCGACGGCAAGCTGTACGCCGTCCCGATCGAGACGGTGACGCCGATCGTCCTGTACTGGAACAAGAAGATCTTCGACCAGGTCGGCGCCCAGCCTCCCCAGTCGTGGAGCGACCTGATGGCCCTCGTGCCCAAGTTCAACGCCAAGGGCATCGCCCCGCTCTCGCTGGCCGGTCAGTCGCTGTGGACGAACATGATGTGGCTGGAGTTCCTCTACGACCGCATCGGTGGCGCCGAGGTCTTCCAGCACGTCTTCGACGGCCAGAAGAACGCCTGGAGCCAGCCGGCGTCGCTGCAGGCTCTCGGCGAGGTGCAGAAGCTGGTCAAGGCCAACGGCTTCCAGAAGGGCTTCCAGTCCACCGTCGCCGACAACAACGCAGACCAGGCCCTGCTGTACACCGGCAAGGCGGCGATGATGCTGCACGGCGCCTGGACCTACGGGTCGATGAAGGCCGATGGCGGAGACTTCGTCACCGGTGGCAACCTGGGCTACATGAACTTCCCGCCCGTCGACGGCGGCAAGGGCAACCCCAAGGACACCGTCGGCAACCCCGGCCAGTACGTCTCGATCTCGTCCAAGGCCAGCTCCGAGGCCAAGGACGCCGCGAAGAAGCTGCTGACCACGACGATGCTGGACGACACCGAGGTCAAGAAGTGGGTCGACAGCGGCAACATCCCGGTCGTGAAGAGTGGCGGTGACCTGATCTCCGGGGTCTCCGACTCCAACGACAAGGCATGGCTGCAGTTCGTCTACGACACCTCGAGCCAGGCCTCCGTCTTCGCGCAGTCGTGGGACCAGGCGCTGCCGCCGTCGCAGGCCACCGCACTGCTCGACAACATCGGCAAGCTGTTCCAGCTGAGCATCAGCCCGAAGCAGTTCGCCGACAACATGAACAAGACCATCGGTACATGACCACCCAGGCTGCTCCGCTCGCCCCTCCGCGATCGCATCCGCGGGACGGGCGGGCGGGGCAGCATGGGCCGGTGGCGTGGATGGCGATCCCGGCCCTTGCTGTGTTCCTCCTCTTCGCGGTGCTGCCGCTCATCGGCGTGCTCGCGCTGAGCTTCACCCACTGGGACGGCCTGGGTGCGATCACCCCGACAGGCCTGGGCAACTGGCGCTCGGTGCTCACCGACCCGGACCTGGTCCACTCGCTGTGGGTGACCTTCGAGGTGATGTTCTACTCGTGGCTGGTGCAGACGCCGATCAGCATCCTGCTGGGCGTCTTCATGGCCGGCCACCACCGCTACCGGGCGGCCCTGGCGGTCGTGTACTTCGTCCCGCTGCTGCTCAGCGCGGCGGCGATCGCGGTCACCTACAAGGCGCTGCTCGACCCCAACTTCGGCATCGGCCCGGGCCTGCACTCCGCACTGCTGACGCAGAACTGGCTGGGCGACCCGGTGCTGGCGATGGGCGTGATCATCTTCATCGTGTCCTGGCAGTTCATCCCGTTCCACTCGCTGATCTACCAGGGCGCCGTACGCCAGATCCCGCAGTCGATGTACGAGGCAGCGGCCCTCGACGGCGCCGGCCGGGTGCGCACGTTCTTCAGCATCACGCTGCCCCAGATCAAGCACACCGTGATCACCTCCTCGACCCTGATGGTCGTCGGGTCGCTGACCTTCTTCGACCTGATCTTCGTGCTGACCGAGGGCGGTCCCGGTGACGCGACCCGAACGCTGGCGCTGGACATGTACCGGCGCGGCTTCCGGGCCAACGAGATGGGCCCGGCGAGCGTGATCGCCGTCATCCTGGTGCTCGTGGGCCTGGGCATCGCGATGGGTCTGAACCGCCTCGGCGGCGACGCGGACGAGAGCCAGCTGGAGGGGGTCTGAGATGACTGCCGTTCTCGGGACCACCGTCGAGGAGCCGACCGAGCAGCTACCCGCCAGCGCGTCGCGGTCGCGGCCCGCCGGGCACGGCTGGCGCCACCACAACTGGGCCGCCGGGCTGGCCGGGTGGATCTGGCTGGTCATCGTGATCGTCCCGCTCTACTGGATCGTGATCACCAGCTTCAAGCCGACGAGCGCCTACTACCAGCAGAACGCCTTCCTGCCGCCGAAGGACCCGACGCTGGCCAACTACCGCCTGGTGATCCAGAACGACTTCCTGCACTACTTCGTCAACAGCGTGGTCGTCGCTGCCGGCACCACGATTCCCACCGTGGTCGTGGCGCTGATGGCGGCGTACGCCATCGTGCGCGGAGCGCACAGCAAGCTGCTCAAGCGGACCCACGCCGTGTTCCTGCTGGGGCTGGCGATCCCCCTGCAGGCGGCGATCATCCCGATCTACCTGATGATCATCAAGCTCGGCCTCTACGACAGCCTCGCGGCCATCATCATCCCCTCGATCGCCTTCGCCATCCCGCTCGCCGTGCTCGTGCTGACCAACTTCCTGCGCGACGTGCCGCGCGACCTCTTCGAGTCGATGCGTCTCGACGGCGCGAGCGAGTGGACCATGCTGTGGCGGCTCGCCTTCCCGCTGACCCGCCCGGCCCTGGTCACCGTCTCCGTCTACACCGGCGTGACGGTCTGGAACGGGTTCCTGCTGCCGCTGATCCTCACCCAGAGCCCGAGCCGACGCACCATGCCGCTGGCGCTGTGGAGCTTCCAGGGCCAGTTCCAGGTCAACGTCCCGGCCGTGCTCGCCTCCGTCGTGCTGAGCACCGTCCCGATCCTGATCCTGTACGCCGTCGGCCGGCGCCAGCTGGTCAGCGGCCTCAGCGAGGGCTTCACCAAGTAGTGCCCCTTCCCGTGGCCGGATCTGGGTCGTTCCCGACCGGCATCGTGCTGTCGCCAGGTCCCCGTGGCTGGTGTGCTCTGGTCCATGGACAGCAGCAGTGGAGCGCGCGTGGGGATCGTGGTCTTCGACGAGGTCGAGGTGCTCGACGCGTGCGGGCCGTTCGAGGTGTTCTCCGTCGCCGCGCGGGTGGCCCGTCGTACCAGACCACAGCACCCCGCGCCGTTCGAGGTCGCCACGGTGTCGGTCCACGACCGCCGGGAGGTGGTGGCGCGCGGAGGCCTGCACCTCGTCGCGGACCACACCCTCGACACGAGTCCGGACTTCGACGTGGTCGTCGTCCCCGGCGGGGTGACGACAACCGTCGAGTCGGACCAGCGCCTGCTCGACTGGCTGCGCACCGCGCGCGGCAGCACCGACCTCATCGCCTCGGTCTGCACGGGCGCCTTCGTGCTGGCCGAGGCCGGGTTGCTCACCGGACCGGTGACGACGCACTGGGAGGACGTCGCCGAGCTGCGCCGGCGCTTCCCGCACCTCGACGTGGAGGACGACGTCCGCTACATCGACCTCGGCGAGGTGGCCACCTCCGCGGGCGTCAGCGCGGGGATCGACCTGTCGCTGGAGATCGTGATGCGCTACGCCGGCGAGGACCTCGCCGTCGCCACGGCGAGGCAGATGGACTACCCCTGGACGCGGGACCCGTCCGGGCAGCGCCGCCCGCTCGCGGGCGAGGGGCTGATCTGAGCCTACGATCCACCGGGAGGCACTGATGATCCTGGACGACCGACCACTCCCCCTCGTGCTGGCCCCGCTCGCCGGCGGCCCGTCCACCCCGGCGCTGACCGCTGCCGTGACCGAGGCCGGCGGGCTCGGCACCGTCGCCCTCGGGTACCTCAGCGCGGACCAGACGGTCGAGCGCATCGCCGCGACCCGCGCCCTCACCGACGGCCCGTTCGGGGTGAACGTGTTCGTGCCCGGGACGCCGTACGCCGCGAGCGAGGAGCTGACCCGCTTCCGCGACCGGCTGGTGGCCGACCCGCTGGTGCCGACACGACCCGGAGAGCCACGGTTCGACGACGACGCCTTCGCCGACAAGGTGGCCGTCCTCCACGGGGACCCCGTGCCGGTCGTCTCCTTCACCTTCGGCCTCCCGCCGGAGGACGTCGTCGCCGCGCTGCACGAGGTGGGCACGGAGGTCTGGGTGACCGTGACCACCCCGGACGAGGCCCTCCGAGCCACCGCCTGCGGAGCCGACGTGCTCGTCGTGCAGGGCCTCGAGGCGGGCGGCCACCGCGGCGGCCCCGACAGCCCGGCGGCCGAGGGCCACGACCTGCTGAGCGCGCTGCGACTGGTCGACGCCACGACGACGCTGCCGCTGGTCGGTGCCGGCGGGATCATGACCGGCGCAGCCGCCGTCGCTGCCCTCGCGGCGGGGGCAAGGGCCGTGTCGCTCGGCACGGCGTTCCTGGACTGTCCGGAGGCCGGCACGCCCGAGGTGCACCGCGCGGCGCTGCGCTCCGCGCGCCCGACCGCCCTGACGCGTGCCTTCACCGGTCGGACGGCCCGCGGCATCCAGAACCGCTTCATGGACGCGTACGCCGACGCGCCGCCCGCCTATCCCGAGGTGCACTTCCTGACCTCGCCGATCCGACGGGCCGCCCGGCAGGCCGGCGACGGCGAGCTGGTGAACCTGTGGGCCGGCACGGCGTACGAGCTGGCCCGCGCCGAGCCCGCCGCGGACGTCGTACGCCGCATCGCGACCGAGATGGAGCAGGCATGAGCGATCCGACGACGCCGCTGCACGGCCGCTGCCTGTGCGGAGGCGTGCGCCTGACCCTGGACGGCGGGCGGCGCGAGGTCATCGACTGCCACTGCCACCGCTGCCGTCGCTGGACCGGGCACCACATGGCCGCCACCTCGGCACGCATCGACGACGTCACGATCGAGGACGACCAGGGCACCCTGACCTGGTTCGGAGTCCTCGAGGCTGAGTACGGCTTCTGCTCGCGCTGCGGCTCCTCGCTGTTCTGGCGGGCCGCCTCGTCGCCGGCCTGGCTGTCCGTCTGTGCGGGCGTGCTGGACCCGCCGACCGGCCTGCGCACGGTCGAGGCCTGGTGGGTCAGCGAGGCCAGCGACTACCACCGGCGACCGGCGCTGCCGGAGCGCGCCACCGAGTGAGCCCCGCTCGGAGGACCGTCCCCAGTCCACGATGCTGGCCACCGTCCAGCCGAGCTGGGCGCCGACGTCGGTGACCGCCTCGCGTCTCGTCGGGTCGCGCCCTCGCTGGCGTAGGCGTACTCGCGCTCGGCGTCGTCGTGGTCGACCAGGAGCGCCAGCGTCGGACCTGTCGCCGGCCGCGGCCCACTCGAGCATCTCGCGGTCGCCGCTGGAGTTCCCCGCCGCCAGGATCGGCCGGCGACCGAGCTGGGTCTGGATGTGGAGGACCTTCGGCTCGCCCTCGTTGGCGCTGCCGAGCGATCGAGCTGCGGTGCGGCGCAGCTGCGGACGCCGGCACCGGCGTCGTCGACAGCTCGTAGTCGATCAGGGTGCCGACCACGAGGTGCGGGCGGGACGCCGTACAGGTCCTCCCTGACCGCCCGGACGAACTCGGTGCCGCCGCCGGTCACGATGCCGACGGTGAAGTCGCGCCGCCGGAGCTCCGCGATCAGCTCGAGCATCGGCTGGTAGACCCGGTCCGGGGTGACGCGTGAGCGAAGTCGCGGGCCTCGGCCTCGAACTCCTCGGGGGTCTGGTCCTCGAAGAGGCCGGTCGAGAGCGAGCGCGATCCGGTCCAGCCCGAGGCGGCCGATCGCCGTCTCGTCGCCGCCGAGCAGGGCCGCGAACTCCGCCCGCTCCCCCACGGCTCGGGTCCGCGTGCGACGGCGCGCTTCAGCGCGTCGAGGAAGAAGTCGAGCTGCACGTAGCGGGCCTCTCGCACCACAGCGTCCCGTCGTTGTCGAAGTACGCCACACGCTGCCGGCGGGCACCTCGGCCGTTGCGTCGAGGAAGCGCGAGCAATCGCGTCACGGGTGGGGCCCGGGCGCCACGACGGGCAGCACGTCGGTCACGAGGTCGCTCCTCGGTCGCGGTGGGCCACGGCGCAGCGGAAGCCGATGTGGCTCATCCCCGTGTCGATCATCTGCGGACGGCGCGCTGCCGGCCGGTAGCGCAGGCAGTAGCTGTCGGCGCAGAGGTGGGAGCCGCCCTTGATCACCTTGCGCGGCGATCCCGGAACTGCGGCTGGGCCGGGTCGTAGCTCTCCTCGACCCCACCGCCGCGCGGGTCGCCGGCACGCAGCACGGCGTGTCGGTGTCCTCGGGGTGGCGGCTGGTCCACCAGTCGTCGGTCCACTCCCAGACGTTGCCGGCCATGTCGTAGAGGCCGTAGCCGTTGGCCGGGAAGCGCCCGACCGGCGCGGTGCGCTGCCACCCGCACTCCTCGGTGGATCGCCAGGGGAAGTCCGGTCCCGTCCCAGGTGTTCGCCATGACGCGGCCGTCGGGACGCGGCTCCTCGCCCCACGTGAACGGCTGCGCCGTCCAGGCCGCCCCGGGCGGCGTACTCCCACTCGGCCTCGGTGGGCAGCACCGCACCCGCCCAGGCGGCGTACGCCGCGGCGTCCTCGTGGGCGACGTGCACCACGGGGTGCTCCAGCCGCTCGTCGATCCGGATCCCGGGCCCGTCCGGATGACGCCAGCCCGCGCCGGGCACCCACGACCACCACTGGCTGAGGTGACGCAGGTCGACCGGGCCGGGCGTCGGGGTGAACACCATCGAGCCGGGCACCAGGTTCTCCACCGGAGCCCCCGGGAACTCGGCCGGGTCGAGCGGGCGCTCGGCCACGGTGACGTAGCCGCTGTCCTCGACGAAGGCGGCGAACTGCGCGGTTCGTCACCGGGCCGGCGTCGATGGCGAACGCGCCGACCCGCACCTGGTGGGTCGGCGCCTCCTCCGGGTAGTGGTCGTCCGACCCCATCAGGAAGGTGCCCCCCGGCAGGGAGCCGAGCGACGCTGGCACCTCAGCTTGCTTCCGGCGATGCCGGCCTGGAGCTTCGGCCAGCACCTGGTCGACGCTGAAGCTCGGCGGCTTCTGGCGCACCGGGAACTCCGCGAAGGTCTGGATCATCTCGGCGACGTAGACCTGGGCCGGGACGAACAGCCACACGTGGTCCAGCACCCAGTCGTAGTAGGTGTTCGAGGTGATGTCCGCCCGCTCGTACGGGTCGGTCTTCAGGTTGAAGAGCTTCGGGAAGCGCAGCTCGGTGAAGGGCTCGGCCCAGATGCGGCAGCGTGCCCGGTCGCGCGCTGCTCGAGGAAGACGAACTTCCAGTTGTCGTAGCGCAGCGCGGTCAGGTCACCGTCGTCGGAGACGTAGAAGAAGTGCTTGCGCGGGCTCTCGTCGGCCGCGCCGGTGATGTAGTCGAGCTGGTTGTGCCCGTCGAGGTGCACCTTGTACGTCGTGCCGGCCAGCTCGGTGCCGGCCTTGAGCCGCTCGGCGACGTCGGTGTCCCCGGCGGCGGCGAGCAGCGTGACGAACCAGTCGTTGTGGCTGACGATGCCGTTGAGGACGGTCGCCGGCCGCGATCCGACCCGGCCAGCGCACCATCGCGGGCACCCGGTAGGCGCCCTCCCAGTTGGAGTTCTTCTCGCTGCGGAACGGCGTCATGCCGGCGTCGGGCCAGCTGTTCATGTGCGGGCCGTTGTCGGTCGAGTACATGACGATCGTGTCGTCGGCCAGGCCCTTCTCGTCGAGGTAGTCGAGCACCGAGCCGACCAGCTCGTCGTGGTCGACCATCGCGTCGTGGTACTCCGACTGCCACCGGCCGGCCTTGCCGCGGCTGCCGTCCTTGATGTGGGTGCGGAAGTGCATGTGGGTGGTGTTGAGCCACACGAAGAACGGGCGTGTCGGCCTCCTTGGCCTCGCTCATGAAGCGCAGCGCCTCGGGCACGATCTCGTCGTCGATCGTCTTCATCCGCTCCTTGGTCAGCGGGCCGGTGTCCTCGATGCGCTGGGTGCCGTCGCCGTTGGCCCAGGCGTGGATCACGCCGCGCGGACCGAACTTCTTCCGGAAGTTCGGGAACTCCTCCTCGGTCGGGTAGTCGGGGAGCTCCGGCTCCTCCTCGGCGTTGAGGTGGTAGAGGTTGCCGAAGAACTCGTCGAACCCGTGCATGGTCGGCAGGAACTCGTCGCGGTCGCCGAAGTGGTTCTTGCCGAACTGCCCGGTGGCGTAGCCGAGGTGCTTCAGCGCCGTCGCGATGGTCGGGGTCCTCGGCGCGCAGGCCGATGTCGGCGCCCGGGAAGCCGACCTTGGTCAGGCCGGTGCGGTAGGGGTTCTGGCCGGTGATGAACGCCGCGCGGCCCGCCGTACAGCTCTGCTCGCCGTAGTAGTCGGTGAAGAGGACGCCCTCGGCGGCGACCCGGTCGATGTTCGGGGTGCGGTAGCCCATCACCCCGTCGCTGTAGCAGCTCAGGTTCGCTGATGCCGATGTCGTCGCCCCAGATGATCAGGATGTTCGGCTTCTCAGCCATCGACACTCCTCACGCTCCGCCCGGGAGATCCCGCGCACTCCTCCATGCAAGGCATGCCTCGCCTCCCGGCCTCCCCCGATAAGGTCAGTTTCAGAGCTGCGACTGCACCCCGGCGAGCAGCTGGCGGGCCGCGACGATCCGCTGGACCTGGTTGGTGCCCTCGTAGATCTGGGTGATCTTGGCGTCGCGCATCATCCGCTCGACGGGGTAGTCGCGGGTGTAGCCGTAGCCGCCGAGCACCTGGACGGCGTTCGTGGTGACCTCCATCGCGACGTCGGAGGCGAAGCACTTGGCCGAGGCGCCGAAGAAGGTGAGGTCCTTGTCGCCGCGCTCGGAGCGCCCGGCCGCGGCGTAGGTGAGCTGGCGGGCCGCCTCGACCTTCATGCCCATGTCGGCCAGCAGGAACTGCAGCCCCTGGAAGTCGGAGATCGGCTTGCCGAACTGCTGGCGCTCCTTGGCGTAGCCCAGCGCGTAGTCCAGCGCGCCCTGGGCGACCCCGACCGCCTGCGCCGCGATCGTGACCCGGGTGTGGTCGAGGGTCTTCATCGCCGTCGCGAAGCCGCTGCCGACCTCGCCGATGATCCGGTCACCGGGCAGGTGCACGTTGTCGAGGTAGACCTCGCGCGTGGGCGATCCCTTGATGCCGAGCTTCTTCTCCGGAGCCCCGAAGGAGACCCCCTCGTCGGACTTCTCCACCACGAACGCCGAGATGCCGCCGCGGGTGCGCTTCTCCGGGTCGGTCACGGCCATCACGGTGTAGTACTCCGACTCGCCGGCGTTGGTGATCCAGCGCTTCACGCCGTTGAGCACCCAGCCGTCGCCGTCCCGCTCGGCCCGGCACTTCATCCCGCCGGCGTCGGAGCCGGCGTCGGGCTCGGAGAGGCAGTAGGAGAAGCCGCCCTCACCCTCGGCGAGCGCCGTGAGGTACTTCTTCTTCAGCTCCTCGCCACCGGAGATCTGCACCGGCAGCGAGCCGAGCTTGTTGACCGCCGGGATCAGCGAGGAGCTCACGCAGACCCGCGCGACCTCCTCGATCACGATCACGGTGGCCAGGGCGTCGGCCCCGGCGCCGCCGTACTCCTCCGGCACGTGCGGGGCGTGGAAGTCCGCAGCCAGCAGCGCCTTGGCCGCCTCCTCGGGGAACCGGGCGTTCTCGTCGACATCGGCGGCGTACGGCGCGATCTTGTCCTCGGCGACGGCCCGGACGGCCTCGCGGATGGCCTGGTGCTCCTCGGAGAGGGCGTAGAGAGGGAAGTCGGAGCTCATGGGCGGAAGCCTAGGACCGGCCCGCGCGTTGGCACTGTCGATGAGTGACCTGGCAGGACCGGGGCGGTCGACTTCATGCTCGACGACTGCGAGACCTGGGCAGTCGTGGGGCTCTCCGGCAACCCGAGCCGGACGGCGTACCGGATCGCAGCCCTGCTGCAGCAGCAGCGGCAAGCGCATCGTGCCGATCCACCCCGACGCGCCGGTCGTCCTCGGGGAGCAGGGGTATGCCACGCTGGCCGACGTGCCTTTCCCGATCGACGTCGTCGACGTGTTCCGCCGCTCCGACAAGGCCGGCGAGTTCGCCGACCAGGCGGTGGCCGTCGGCGCGAAGGGCGTGTGGTTCCAGCTCGGCGTCGTCGACGAGGACGCGTTCGCGCGCACCGAGGCGGCCGGCGTGCCGATGGTGATGGACACCTGTCCCGCCATCGAGTGGGCCGAGCGCACGTGAGTCCCGAGGGCGAGCCCGGGCGCGACCTCGTCGTGCACTCGGGTCCCGGGCTCCCCGGCGGGCTGGTCGTCCCGGCGCACGAGCTCGTCGAGCGCTTCTCCAAGTCCTCCGGTCCCGGAGGCCAGTCGGTGAACACCACCGACAGCCGGGTCGAGGTCTCGCTCGACCTGACCACGACGACGGCGCTCGACGCGCAGCAAGCGCGAGCGCGCCGTGGGCAGGCTCGGAGAGCGTCTCGTGGTGACCGCCTCCGAGCACCGCTCGCAGCACCGCAACCGGGTGGCCGCGCGGGCACGGCTGGCGCGTCGGCTGCGCGAGTCCCTGGCCCCTCCGCCGCTGACCCGGGTGCCGACCAAGCCGACGAAGGGCTCCCAGCGCCGCCGCGTCGAGGGCAAGCGCCGCCGGTCCCAGGTCAAGGCGATGCGCGGCCGGGTCGACCGCGACTGATGGCCGAGGGTGACGACGCAGTGTCGGCGTACCTGCGCGAGGAGTGCCGCTCCGCGCTGGCCGGCGAGCTCGCCCTCCGGGAGCACGTGGACGTCGAAGGGGTGCACGACACCCGGGTGTCCATCCGCCGTGTGCGCAGCACGCTCCGGGTGTTCGCCGACCTGCTGGACCCGGGGGCCGTGGCCATCGACGACGAGCTGAGGTGGCTGGCCGCCCTGTTCGGCGACGTCCGCGACGCCGACGTGCTGCGCGAGCGCCTGTTCGCCGCGCTCGACGACCTGCCCGCCGAGGAGGTGAGGGGTTCGGTGCGCGACCAGCTTGACCAGAGCATCGACGCCGACCGGGAGGCAGCCCTGCGCCGGTGGCGGCACGAGCGCGACGGGGACCGCTACCGCTCGGCCATGTCGGCGCTCGACAGCTGGCAGCGCGAGCCACCGCTGCAGGCCGGCGTGAGGGCCGAGGACGTCGCGGACGCAGCCTCCGCCACCCTGGCCAGCGCCGAGCGCACGGCGAGGAGGCGGCTCGAGGAGGCGGGCGAGGACCCCGTCCGGGTGCATCGGGCCCGCAAGGCCGTCAAGCGGTGGCGCTACGCCGCCGACCTGCTCGGACCGGTCCTGCCCGAGGCCGCTTCAGTCGCGGAACGGGCCGCGCGGGTCCAGGCCGTCCTCGGCGACCACCAGGACCTGGTGGTGGAGGCCGCCTTCCTGCGCCGACCCGGACACGACGGCCCCACCTACCGGCTGCTGATCGCGCGCGCCGAGCAGGAGGCGGCCCAGATCCGCGCCTCGCTACGAATCTCGATTGACCTCGACATGGGTTGAGGTTGTTTGCTGAATCCCATGACGAGCACCGGGCCACGCGCGCTCGACCGCGAGCACCGCGCGGTCACCGTCGGGCTGCTCGCCCTGGTCACGATGTTCGCCTTCGAGGCCGTCGCGGTCAGCCTGGCCATGCCCCGCGTCGCGACCAGCCTCGACGGCGAGACGCTCTACCCGATCGCCGTGATCGGCATGCTCACCGCCGCCATCGTCGGCATGACCGTCGGCGGCATCTGGGGCGACGCCCGCGGCCCCGCCGTACCCCTGGCCGTCGGCGGCCTCGGCTTCGTGGCCGGCCTGCTCGTCTCGGGGTTCGCGGGGTCGATGGAGGTCTTCGTCCTCGGCCGGCTGCTCCAGGGCCTCGGCTCCGGCCTGGCCCTGACCTCGATGTACGTCGCCGTCGGCGACGCCTACCCCGCCAACCTGCGGCCGCGGGTCTTCTCGCTCTTCGCCACCGCCTGGGTGCTCCCCTCGGTGGTCGGGCCGTTCATCGCCGGCAGCCTCGTCGACCTGCTCGGCTGGCGCTCGGTGTTCCTCGTCGTCGCCGGCTTCGCGCTGGTCAGCACGGTCTTCGTGCGCCTCGCCCTGCGGCCCGTACCTGACCACGCGGACCCACCCCCTCGTCTGGGGCCGTCGCCCGCTCTACGCCCTGCTCGCCGCGACCGGAGCCGTCGCCCTCCACCTCGCCGGTCAGGACAGCGGGATCGGCGCGGCGCTGCTGTTCCTCGCCGGCCTGGCCGTGCTCGCGGTCACGCTGCCGCGTCTGCTCCCCGCCGGACACGCTGCGGTCGCGGCCGGGGCTGCCGTCGGTCGTCGCCGCCCGCGGCCTGCTCGGCGCCGCCTTCGCCTGCGTCGAGATGTTCCTGCCCCTCGTGCTCCAGCACGAGACCGGCCTGAGCCCCACGCTCAGCGGGCTGGTGATGATGGTCGCCGCGCTCAGCTGGACCGCAGGCTCGGTGAACTCAGGCCGCCGCGGCACCCCCGCGACCTACGGCCGACTGCTGCACCGCGGCGGCCTGGCCGTGCTCACGGGCTCGCGTCATCATCGTCGGCCTGGTCCCGACGGAGCACTCCACCCTCGCCCGCGGTCACGATCGCCACGGTGGGCTTCTTCGTGATGGGCCTGGGCATGGGCATGACCACGCCCCTGCTCTCCACGCTGGCGCTCGACCTGGCCCCGCAGGGTCGTCAGGGCGAGGCCGGCGCCGCGATCCAGATGAGCGACTCGCTGGGCCAGAGCATCGCCGCGGGCATCGTCGGCGCGGTCTTCGCTCGGTGGTACCTCGAGTCCCAGGACACGTCGTACCTCTCCGGCATCGGGTTCGGCGTCGTCCTCGCCGTGCTGGCGCTGGTCGTGCTGGGCCGGATCCGGGTCTCCGCAGGGGAGAGCCAGCACGTGGGTCCGGGGACCAACGATCGGGCACTACGAACGTCGGCCCACGTGGGTCGACCTTCGTAGTCCTCTCCCACAGGTCCGCGGCGCACCGGGTCAGGTTGTCGGCGGACAGCCCTACGGTCGACGTCGTGCTGATCACCGGCAGGCAGGCCCGCGCGATGCTGCTCGACGCCGGTGTCCCCGATCGCCGGGCTCGCACCGCCCTCGCCTGCGGCATCGCCGGCAGCCCCATCCGCACGAGCGCGGCCCATCTCTTCGACGCCGACCGGGTCGCCGAGCTGGGCTCGCGGCAGTTCATCGGCCACGCCGCGCTCCTCGCACGATGCGCGGACGGCTACTTCGTGACGAAACGTCCGATGCCCGTCGACGTCGACTCGGACACGTTGCGACAGCAGGTCTCCGAGATCCCCGGCCAGATCTCGGTCTGGACGGCTCTCGGCATCGTCGGCACCGACCTGCGGCCGGGCGGGACCGCCCTGATCGCCACGGTGGCGGGGTTCGTGGTGCTCGGGGCGACGGTCCTCGAGCGGCATGGCCGTCGCCTCGTCCTGGGCGACCCGGGGGTGTGGTTCGACGGACTCGAGCGCACGCAGCTGCTCACCGGCAAGGGCCGACAGTGGCAGCTCGTCGAGCCGCGGAGGGCCCCGAGCGACATCCGGGGCTAGAACCCCAGCCGGCGGTCGGACTGGCGGCGGATGGCCTGCCCCTTCTCCTGGGCCTGGTCGCGCAGCCGGGCCTGGAAGTCGACCATCTGCTGCTGGAGCCCGGGGTCGGAGGCCGCGAGGATGCGCACGGCGAGCAGGCCGGCGTTGCGCGCGTTGCCGACGGCGACGGTCGCGACCGGGACGCCGGCGGGCATCTGGACGATCGAGAGCAGGGAGTCCATGCCGTCGAGGTACTTCAGGGGCACGGGCACGCCGATCACCGGCAGCGGCGTGACCGCGGCCAGCATGCCGGGCAGGTGGGCCGCTCCCCCGGCCCCGGCGATGATCACCCGCAGCCCGCGACCGGCCGCCTCGCGGCCGTAGGCGAGCATCTCCTCGGGCATCCGGTGGGCCGAGACGACGTCGGCCTCGTGCGCGACGCCGAACTCCTCGCAGGCCTCGGCGGCGGCCTTCATCACCGGCCAGTCCGAGTCGGACCCCATCACGATGCCGACGCTCATCTGCCGCTCACTCTCGCTCATTCGCTGTTGTCACTCACTGGCCTGGCCGAGGTCGCCCGCGAACCATGCTGCCGCATGACGCGCGCGCTCGAGGCAGTCCTCGAGGTCGTCGCCGTAGGCGTTGACGTGGCCCACCTTGCGCCCGGGGCGCAGGTCCTTGCCGTAGAGGTGCACGCGCAGCCGAGGGTCGCGCGCCAGCGCGTGCGGGTAGCCGTCGTAGAGCCGACCCGTGTGGGCCGAACTGCCGAGGATGTTCACCATCACCGTCCACCGCTCACGGGCGTGCGGTACGCCGAGCGGCAGGTCGAGCACCGCCCGCAGGTGGTTCTCGAACTGGCTGGTGACCGCACCGTCCTGCGTCCAGTGGCCGGTGTTGTGCGGCCGCATCGCCAGCTCGTTGACCAGCACCCGGCCGTCGCGAGTCTCGAACAGCTCCACCGCCAGCACCCCGGTCACGCCGAGCTCGCCGGCGAGGCGCATCGCGATCCGCTGGGCCTCGAGCGCCAGATCGGGGTCGAGGTCCGGCGCCGGTGCGATCACCTCGTGGCAGATGCCGTCGCGCTGCGTCGAGGCGACCACCGGCCACGCGGCCACCTGACCGGACGGCGACCTGGCGACGAGCGCCGAGAGCTCGCGACGGAAGTCGACCCGCTCCTCGGCCAGGATCGGCACGCCCGCCTCGGCGGCCCAGCCCACGCACCGGCGCACTCGGCTGGGATCGTCGACGAACCAGACCCCCTTGCCGTCGTACCCCCCGCGCGTGGTCTTCAGGACGCAGGGGCCGTCGATGACCGAACGACTCCTCGACGTCGGCGACCGAGCCGACGAGCGCGTTGCGCGGGCACGGGACGCCGAGCTCGGCCAGTCGGGTGCGCATGACGCCCTTGTCCTGGGCGTGCACCAGCGCCTCCGGCCCGGGACGTACGGCGAGCCCGGACTCGGCCAACGCGTGCAGGTGCTCGGTCGGCACGTGCTCGTGGTCGAAGGTGACCACCTCGCAGCCCTCGGTGACCTTCCGCAGCGTCGCGAGGTCGGTGTAGTCGCCGACGAGGTGGTCCGGGATCACCTGCGCGGCCGAGACGCCCTCGGCCTCGGCGAGGAGCCGAAGGGGGAGGCCCATCGCCGCGGCGGGCTCGGCCATCATCCGGGCCAGCTGACCGCCCCCGATGACCGCCACGGTGGGAGCGCGGTGGCTCGTCTCAGGCACCCGCCGACCCTACCGATTGGCGAGACGCCTGACCGCCACCGGCTCCAGGTCGCCGAAGCCGCGCACCGGCCGCGCCGGCAGCGTCCGGGTGTCGAACCGGTCGCTGTCGAGCCGCGACGCGGTCTGCTCGTCGGTGATCACCCGGTTGCGGCGGGCCACCGTGGTCAGGCGCGCGGCGAGATTCACCGCCGGCCCGTACACGTCGCCCATGCGCAGCACGACCGGACCGGTGACGACGCCGACGCGGACGTCCGGCAGCCGCTCGTCGCCGCCGATCACGCGCACGATGTCCCAGGCGATGTCCATGCCCTCGTCCGGTGTCGTGGCCATGAAGAACACCGAGTCGCCCAACGTCTTGACGACGCGGGCGCGGTGCCGCGAGACCACGTCGTGGCTGCGGCTCTCGAACTGCTCGACCAGGTCGCCGATCTCGTCCTCGTCGAGGTCGTTGGTCAGCTCGCTGAAGCGGACGAGGTCGGCGAATCCCACCGTGGTCTCGACGTGCTCGTCGGCGGAGGCGGCGAGGCTCTCCACCCGCGCCACGGCCGCGGCCAGGTGCCGACGCCACGCGTAGGTCAGCAGCGCCTCGAAGTCGGGCCCGATCGTCTCGACCAGGCGCATCGCCTCGGCCCGGCGGCTGGAGACCTCAGGCTTCCCCTCGACCGCGGCGGTGAGCGCGGCCACCTCCCACTCGGCGAGCCGGTCCATCGTCGTACCCATGCCCCGCGTCAGCCGCACGACCGTGTCGAAGTCGAGCCGGCCCTGGCCCATGAACCGCTCGACGCGGGTCAGCGCGTCCACATCGAGCTTGCTGAACGCGCGCTCGTCGCCCGCGTCCGGGAAGCCGAGCGCCCGCCACAGCCGCTCGGCCTGCTTCACGGTGAGGCCGGCCGCGTGGGCCACCTCGTCGCCCGTCAGCTCGGCGTGACCGCCGAGGATCGCGTGCTCGAGCTCCTCAGGTTCCGTCATCGGCCGTGCGGTCGTCCGTGCCACGGTTGTGGTGATACAGCTCGTCGCTGACCTGGAGCTGAACCTGCTCCACGTGCGGGATGTCGTCCAGGCGCACCCGCCCCTCCTCGCTCGCGTCGGAGATCACGAGGGTGCCACAGCCGAACATCCGGTCCACGAGGCCTTTCTCGTAGGCGATGTCGCTGATGCGGTTCAGGGGGATGTCGTGCCCGGTGCGGGTCAGCACGCCGGTGCGGGTGATCAGCCGCCGGTTCGTGAAGGTGTACGACGTGAACAGCCAGTTGAGGAACGGCCGGACCACGAACCAGATGAGCAGCAGGGCGGCGATGATCCACGTCGCCCACCGCCAGTCCGCCTTGTGCGCGCCGTCGGGCAGACTGGTCAGGTAGCCGCCGAGCGCGCAGATCACGATCAGCACGATGACCGGCAGGAACAGTGCCTTGACGTGCGTGCGCGTGCTGAGCACCACGTGCTCGCCGTCGTTCAGCAGTCTCGACGAGATGACCACGCGGCGATCATGTCATTGATCGGGGTCCGGGCGGACGTGGACGACGTCGCCGACGGCCAGCCGCTCCTCGCTGCCGTCCGCCGTCCGGACCACCAGCCGGCCCGCCTCGTCCACGTCGACCGCCTCGCCGACGACCTCCCCGCCGGGCACGGCGACCCGCACCTGCTGGCCAGGGGTGCCGCACAGCTCCAGGTAGCGAGCGCGCACGTCCGCGCCGCCCACCCACCCGTCGTACGCCGCACCCAGCTCGTCCAGCAGCGTCGAGAGCAGCTCCGCCCTGTCCACGGAGTCGTCGCTCTCGAGCGCCAGCGAGGTCGCCTCGGGGACGGGGAGCTCCTCACGCGTCTGGGTCAGGTTGAGCCCGATCCCCACGACCGCCCCGGCATGGCCCCTGTCGTTCGAGACCCGCTCGAGCAGGATCCCGCCGACCTTGTGGCCGCCGACAAGCACGTCGTTGGGCCACTTCAGGGCCACCTCGACGCCCGTGGTGCGTCGTACCGCCTGCGCCGTCGCGATGCCGCTCAGCAGCGGCAGCCACGACCACCGCTCGGCGGCGACCTCGGGCACCAGCAGGAACGAGACCGTCAGCGACGAGCCCGGCGTCGTCACCCACTCACGTCCGAGCCGTCCGCGCCCGGCTGTCTGGTGCTCGGCCACGAGGACCAGGCCCTCGCCCTCGCCGGCCCGGAACCTCTCGACCACGTCGGCGTTGGTCGACCCCGTCTCCGAGACCGTCTCCACCCGCCAGCGCTCATCACTCCTCATGCGCACTAGATTGGCCCAGGATCCGACACCCAGCAAGATGCGATGGGCGAGGCACGTGTGAGCGCAGAACCGCACCGAGCACGACACCGGGGGCACCGAGGTGCCCGACGACATCGACATCCACACGACCGCGGGCAAGGTCGCCGATCTGGACCGACGCATCGACGAGGCCGTGCATGCCGGGTCGGCCAAGGCTGTGGAGAAGCAGCACGCCAAGGGCAAGATGACCGCCCGCGAGCGGATCGAGAAGCTCTTCGACGAGGGCTCCTTCGTGGAGCTCGACGAGCTGGCCCGGCACCGCTCCACCGCGTTCGGGCTGGAGAAGAACCGGCCCTACGGCGACGGCGTGATCACCGGCTTCGGCACCATCGACGGCCGTCAGGCCTGCGTGTTCTCCCAGGACTTCACCGTCTTCGGCGGCTCCCTGGGCGAGGTCTACGGCGAGAAGATCACCAAGGTGATGGACCTCGCCATCAAGTCCGGCTGCCCGATCATCGGCATCAACGAGGGCGCCGGCGCCCGCATCCAGGAGGGCGTCGTCTCGCTCGGCCTGTACGGCGAGATCTTCCGCCGCAACGTGCACGCCAGCGGCGTCATCCCCCAGATCAGCCTGATCATGGGCTCCTGCGCCGGCGGCCACGTCTACTCCCCCGCGGTCACCGACTTCACGATCATGGTCGACGGCACCTCCAACATGTTCATCACCGGCCCCGACGTCATCAAGACGGTCACCGGCGAGGACGTGACGATGGAGGAGCTCGGCGGTGCCCGCACGCACAACACCAAGTCCGGCAACGCCCACTACATGGGCTCCGACGAGGACGACGCGCTGGAGTACACCAAGGCGCTGCTGTCCTACCTCCCGCAGAACAACCTCGACGAGCCCTCCGTCGTACGACGATCCCGCCGATCTCGAGTCACGGACGACGACCGGGCGCTCGACACGGTCATCCCCGACGGGGCCAACCAGCCCTACGACATGAAGGACGTCGTCGGGGCCGTCCTCGACGACGGCGAGTTCCTCGAGGTGATGGAGCTCTTCGCGCCGAACATCATCGTCGGCTACGGCCGGGTCGAGGGCCGCTCGGTCGGCATCGTCGGCAACCAGCCGATGCAGTTCGCCGGCACCCTCGACATCGACGCCTCCGAGAAGGCCGCCCGCTTCGTGCGCACCTGCGACGCCTTCAACATCCCGGTGCTGACCTTCGTCGACGTCCCCGGCTTCCTGCCCGGCACCGACCAGGAGTGGAACGGCATCATCCGCCGCGGCGCCAAGCTGATCTACGCCTATGCCGAGGCGACCGTCCCGCTGGTCACCGTGATCACCCGCAAGGCCTACGGCGGCGCGTACGACGTGATGGGCTCCAAGCACCTCGGTGCCGACATCAACCTGGCCTGGCCGACCGCTCAGATCGCGGTCATGGGCGCCCAGGGCGCCGCCAACATCGTGCACCGCAAGGAGCTGGCCCAGGTCGAGAAGGACGGCGGCGACGTCGAGGCCCGTCGCGCCGAGCTCATCGAGGAGTACGAGGACGCGCTGGCCAACCCCTACATCGCGGCCGAGCGCGGGTACGTCGACGCGGTGATCAGCCCGCACGAGACCCGCATCGAGGTCGTCCGCGCCCTTCGACTGCTGCAGACCAAGCGCGAGACCCTGCCGCCGAAGAAGCACGGGAACATCCCGCTGTGAGCACCCCGCCGGCCGAGCCTGTCGAGACCCCTCTCCTGCGCATCGTCAAGGGCAACCCGAAGCCCGAGGAGGTGGCCGCCCTGGTGGCCGTGGTGAGCGCCCTGGCGAGCGCGCCGGGACCGGAGGAGAAGGTAGCCGCGCTCGGAGTGGTCGGCCCGGCATCGGATGGCGCGCACCATGCACCGGCACGGTCCCGGAGCCTGGCGCGCGAGCGCCCGCTGACATGGCGACCCTCCCCCGCCTGATCCTGGCCTCCGCCTCACCGGCCCGGCTGACGACCTTGCAGAATGCCGGGCTGCGGCCCGAGGTCAAGGTCAGCGGCGTCGACGAGTCCACCGTCGAGGTCACCGAGCCCGCCGACTACACGCTCAAGCTCGCCCAGATGAAGGCGGTCGCCGTCGCCGCCGACGAGCCGCGTGCCCTCGTCATCGGCTGCGACTCCGTGCTCGCGCTGGACGGCGAGATCCTGGGCAAGCCGGCGAGCGAGGCCGAGGCGGTGGACCGGTGGCACCAGATGCGCGGTCGTCACGGCGTGCTGCACACCGGCCACTGCGTCATCGACACCCAGCGCGAGGTGTGGCTCGGTCGCTCCGCCGCCACGCAGGTGCGCTTCGCGCACGTCACCGACGAGGAGATCGCGGCGTACGCCGCGACCGGCGAGCCCTCCGGCGTCGCGGGGGCGTTCACCCTCGACGGCCTTGGTGGCGCGTTCGTCTCCGGCGTCACCGGCGACCCCCACAACGTCGTCGGCATCAGCCTCCCGCTGCTCCGCCTGATGTTCGACGAGCTCGGCTTCGTGTGGACGGACTTCTGGCTTACTCGACCGGGAGACCCAGCCCGCGGGCGATGAGCATGCGCTGCACCTCGCTGGTGCCCTCGCCGATCTCGAGCACCTTCGCGTCGCGGTAGAGGCGCGCGACCGGGTACTCCTCCATGAAGCCGTAGCCGCCGAAGACCTGGGTGGCGATCCGGGTCGCGGTGACCGCCGACTCGGTGGCGTAGAGCTTGGCGATCGCGGCCGCGTGCTTGAACTCCTTGAACGGGGCGCCCGAGTCCTTCATCCACGCCGCGCGGTAGGTCAGCTGCCGGGCGGCGGCCAGCATCACCTCGAGGTCGGCGATCTGGAAGGCCACGCCCTGCTTGCGCCCGATCGGGACGCCGAAGGTGGTCCGCTCGCCGGCGTACTGGACGCTGTGGTCGAGGCAGGCCTGGATGCAGCCCACGGCCAGGGCAGCGATCGCCACCCGGCCGTCGTCGAGGGTGGCCAGGAACTGCGCGAAGCCACGACCGCGCTCACCCAGGAGGTTGCTCTCGGGCACCTTGGCGTCGTCGAAGCTCAGCGGGTGGGTGTCGGAGGCGTGCCAGCCGAGCTTGTCGTACGCCGGCTCGGCGGTGAAACCGGGCGTTCCGGCGGGCACGATGATCGTGGAGATCTCGGGGCGGCCCTCGGTGCCCTCCCCGGTGCGCGCCGTCACCGTCACCAGCGAGGTGATCTCCGAGCCGGAGTTGGTGATGAACTGCTTGCTGCCGTTGACCACCCACTCGCCGTCGCGCAGCTCGGCCTTGGTGCGGGTCGCGGCGGCGTCGGAGCCCGCGCCCGGCTCGGTCAGGCCGAAGCCCGCGAGGGCCGTGCCCGCGACCAGGTCGGGCAGCCAGGTCTGCTTCTGCTCGTCGGTGCCGAAGGTGAGGATCGGGTTGATCCCGAGCCCGACCGCGGCCTCGAGAGTGATCCCGAGCGACTGGTCGACCCGGCCGATCTCCTCGATCGCCACGCACAGGCTGGTGAAGTCGCCGTCGGCGCCGCCGTACTCGTCGGGCGCGGTGAGCCCGAAGAGACCCAGCGCGCCCATCTTCTGCACGACGTCGACCGGGAAGTGATGGTCGCGGTCCCACTGCGCGGCGTGCGGGGCGATCTCCTTCTCGGCGAAGTCGCGCACCGTACGACGGAACTGCTCGTGGTCCTCGGACAGCTCGAAGCTCATCTCGGCATCGTATCGCCGGATGTTAACGATCGCTAACCTGAGGCTCGCGCAGACGAGCACGGCTGCCTAGGCTCGAAGGGCACCCCGGACCGCCCCCGCCAACGAAGGAGACCCGATGCCCACCCGCACCGCACGCACCGCCTGGAACGGCTCCCTGCAGCAAGGCTCCGGCCAGGTCGAGCTCAGCAGCTCCGGAGTCGGCACCTTCGAGGTGTCCTTCCCCAAGCGCGCCGCCGACGACGCCGACGGCACCACCAGCCCCGAGGAGCTGATCGCCGCGGCCCACTCGGCCTGCTACGCGATGAGCCTGTCCGACGGGATCGCCCATGCCGGTGGGACTCCCCAGTCGCTCGAGATCACGGCCGACGTGACCCTCGGCAACGACCAGGAGAAGGGTGGCTTCAAGCTGACCGGCATCACGCTCACGGTGACCGGCGAGGTCGACGGTCTGGACGAGGCGGCCTTCCAGAAGGCGGCCGAGGAGGCCAAGGCCGGCTGCCCGATCAGCAAGGCGCTCGCCGGGGTCGACATCACCCTCGACGCCCGGCTCGAGGGCTGAGCGTGGCCTCTATGGTGGTCCGGTGACCATCAGCTCAACGGCGAGTTCGCTGGCCTCCCTCACCGACGCCACGTCGTCGGCGGCGGCGCTCGGACGGTTCCTGCACGGGCTGCCCGGGGTCGACCAGGTCGGCGCCGAGCAGCGGGCGGCAGCACTGGCGACGAGGTCGATCAAGACCACGTCCAAGGAGTACGCCCTCGACCTGGCGATCCGGATGGTCGACCTGACCACGCTGGAGGGTGCCGACACCCCCGGCAAGGTGCGGGCGCTGTCGAGCAAGGCGGTGCACCCGGACCCTGCCGACCCGACCTGTCCCTCGGCGGCCGCCGTCTGCGTCTATGCCGACATGGTGCACGTGGCGCGCGCGGCCGTCGGCAGCTCCGGGGTCAAGGTGGCCTCGGTGGCCACCGCCTTCCCCAGCGGCCGGGCCGCTCTCGACATCAAGCTGGCCGACACGCGCGACGCCGTCGAGGCCGGCGCCGACGAGATCGACATGGTCATCGACCGCGGCGCGTTCCTCTCCGGGCGCTACCTCGAGGTCCACGACGAGATCGTGGCCGTCAAGGAAGCCTCCGCCGGCGCCCACCTCAAGGTCATCCTCGAGACCGGCGAGCTGCAGACCTACGACAACGTACGTCGGGCCAGCTGGCTGGCCATGCTCGCCGGAGCCCACTTCATCAAGACCTCGACGGGCAAGATCCAGCCGGCCGCGACGCTGCCGGTGACGCTGGTGATGCTCGAGGCGGTGCGCGACTTCCGCGAGGCCACCGGGCAGATGGTCGGGGTGAAGCCCGCGGGCGGCATCCGCACGGCCAAGGACGCAGTCCGCCACCTCGTGATGGTCAACGAGGTGGCCGGCCCCGACTGGCTCGACCCCGACTGGTTCCGCTTCGGCGCCTCGTCGCTGCTCAACGACCTGCTGATGCAGCGCACCAAGATGCACACCGGCCGCTACTCCGGCCCCGACTACTTCACGGTGGACTGAGCCATGGGATTCGAGTACTCCCCCGCCCCCGAGTCGCGGGCCGTCGTCGACATCGCGTCGTCCTACGGCCTGTTCATCGGCGGCGAGTTCGTCGACGGCTCGGGCCACCCGTTCAAGACCATCTCGCCCAGCACCGAAGAGGTGCTGGCCGAGGTCGCGGAGGCCGACGAGGCCGACGTCGACCGCGCGGTGAGGACGGCCCGGCGCGCCTACACCCGGGTCTGGTCGCGGATGAGCGGCGCCGAGCGCGGCAAGTACCTCTTCCGCATCGCGCGCATCATCCAGGAGCGCGCCCGCGAGCTCGCCGTGCTCGAGTCGCTCGACAACGGCAAGCCGATCAAGGAGTCGCGCGACGTCGACATCCCGACGGCGGCCGCGCACTTCTTCTACTACGCGGGCTGGGCCGACAAGCTGGAGCACGCCGGCTTCGGACCCGACCCGCGGCCGCTCGGGGTCGCCGCGCAGGTGATCCCGTGGAACTTCCCGTTCCTGATGCTCGCCTGGAAGATCGCCCCGGCCCTGGCCACCGGCAACACGGTCGTGCTCAAGCCGGCCGAGACGACGCCGCTGACGGCACTGCTCTTCGCCGAGATCTGCCAGCAGGCCGACCTGCCCCCGGGCGTGGTCAACATCGTCACCGGCGCCGGTGCGACCGGGCAGGCGCTCGTCGGACACGGCGACGTCGACAAGGTCGCCTTCACCGGCTCCACCGAGGTCGGCCGCGCCATCGCGAAGACCGTCGCCGGCACCAGCAAGAAGGTGACCCTCGAGCTCGGCGGCAAGGCCGCCAACATCGTCTTCGACGACGCGCCGGTCGACCAGGCCGTCGAGGGCATCGTCAACGGGATCTTCTTCAACCAGGGGCACGTCTGCTGCGCCGGCTCGCGCCTGCTCGTCCAGGAGTCGGTCGCCGACGAGGTGCTCGACCGGCTCAAGCGGCGCATGGCCACGCTGCGCGTCGGCGACCCGCTCGACAAGAACACCGACGTCGGCGCGATCAACTCGGCGGAGCAGCTGGCCAAGATCCGCGAGCTCTCCGAGATCGGCGAGGCCGAGGGCGCCGAGCGCTGGTCGGCACCGTGCGAGCTGCCCGACCACGGCTTCTGGTTCGCCCCCACGCTGTTCACCGGGGTCAGCCAGTCGCACCGGATCGCGCGCGAGGAGATCTTCGGGCCGGTGCTCTCCGTGCTCACCTTCCGCACCCCGAAGGAGGCCGTCGAGAAGGCCAACAACACGCCGTACGGCCTCTCGGCAGGCATCTGGACCGACAAGGGCTCGCGCATCCTGTGGATGGCTTCGCAGCTGCGGGCCGGCGTCGTCTGGTCCAACACGTTCAACCGCTTCGACCCGGCCAGCCCGTTCGGCGGCTACCGCGAGTCGGGCTACGGCCGCGAAGGCGGCCGCCACGGCCTCGAGGGGTATCTGGCATGAGCCGCATCGACGTCCGCAAGACCTACAAGCTCTACATCGGCGGCGCCTTCCCGCGCTCGGAGTCCGGCCGCTCCTACGTCGTCGAGGACGCCCGGGGCAGGTTCTGGGCCAACGCCAGCCACGCCTCCCGCAAGGACGCCCGCGACGCCGTCACCGCGGCCCGTTCGGCGTTCGCGGGCTGGTCGGGCCGCACGGCGTACAACCGCGGCCAGGTCGTCTACCGCATCGCGGAGGTGCTCGAGGACCGGCGCGAGCAGTTCGAGGCCGAGCTGCGCACCGCCGAGGGGCTCACCGCCGCGAAGGCGCGCAGCTACGTCGACGCCTCGATCGACCGCCTCGTCTGGTACGCCGGCTGGGCCGACAAGATCGCCCAGGTCGTCGGCGGCGCCAACCCGGTCGCCGGGCCGTACTTCAACCACTCCGCGCCCGAGCCGACCGGCGTCGTGGCGATCGTCGCCCCGAACGGGCCGTTGCTCGGGCTGGTCAGCGTGCTGGCGCCGGTCATCGTCACCGGCAACACCGCCGTCGTCGTCGCCAGCGAGCCGCACCCGCTGACCTCGATCACCCTGGCCGAGGTGATGGCCACCTCCGACGTCCCTGGCGGCGTGGCCAACGTGCTCACCGGTCCGCAGGCCGAGCTGGCGCCCTGGCTCGCCTCGCACATGGACGTCAACGGCCTCGACCTCACCGGCGTGGCCGACGCCGAGCTCGCCCGCAACCTGGAGATCGCGGCGGCCGAGAACCTCAAGCGCGTGCGCCGCTCCGGCGTCGAGGACCTGCTGGCCGCACCCGCGCTCGACCGGATGACGACGTTCCTGGAGACCAAGACGGTCTGGCACCCGATGGGCGTCTGACGCACCTCAGCCCAGCGGGGCGAACAGGTCGACGGGGTTGCCGTCGGGGTCGAGCACGACGGCGTACCGCATGCCCCAGAAGGCGTCCCACGGCTCGAGGTGGCCCGCGGCGCCGGCCGGCCCGTCGTCGCCGGTGAGCTCGGCGTACGCCGTGTCGACCTCGCCCGGCGACCCGGCGGCGAAGGCGAGGGCCATCCGGTGGCCGCCGCTGGGCGGCGTCCAGGCCGGGTCGAAGGAAAGGATCGTCTCGCGGGTGTCGAAGGCGATCCGCACGCTGCCGAACGCGGCGTCGACGTGCGGCTCGGAGTCGGCCTCCGCGGGGATGTCGAGGCCGAGGCGGCGGTAGAAGGCGAGCGCCGTGGGCATGTCGGCCACGACGATCTCGACCAGGGCAGGTGAGAGGTTCATGCTCCCGACGTTAGGAGGCACGCTCCGCGTCGGCTTGAACGGATCGGACACGCTCGCCCCGCAGGGTCGTGGGGCTCGCCCCGGCGAGCGCGGCGAAGTCGCGCGAGAGGTGGGCCTGGTCGGCGTACCCGGCTCCTGCTGCGACCTCGGCCCACCCCGCGCCGGCGTCCGAGGCCGCGACGGCGCGGGTCAACCGCAGCACCCGACCGAGGTGCTGGAGGCCGTAGCCGAAGAGCGGTACGGCGAGCCGGTGCAGCTGCCGCGCGCTGTACCCGAGCTGGTCGGCTGCGTCGCTGATCGAGGATCCCGAGTCCAGGAGCGCATGCAGCCGTCGGCCGAGCGAGTCGGGCTCGGAGGCGCCGAGTGCCCAGACGCCCAGCTGCGTGGCCGAGGACGCCCGGGCCTCGACCTCCCGGGCGCGGCGGTCACCCCAGAGGGCGGCCAGCGGATGGGTCTGGTCCCGCAGGTCGACCGCGGCCACCCCGAGGAGGCTCGGTCCGCGGCCGGCGTGCAGACGGACGCCGAAGGCCCCACCGGCCTCGCCGGCATGCACCCGGGCGCTCGTGTCCGGACCTGCGACGAGGGCCCTGCCGTCCACCACGATCACGTCGAGGCATCCATCAGGCAGGATCCGCGTCGGCACCGCGGAGCCCCACGCGCGCCAGACCTCGACGTCGGGGGCGATGCGCCACTCCTCGTAGGGCATGCCCCCGACGCTACGTGCTTGACGTGTCAGGTTCCACCTGACAGTGTCAGGCACAACCTGACAGAGGAGGCGCCATGACCAACACGACCGAACCGACGACCCGGTGCTCGTTCTGCACCAAGGACGAGGCCGAGATCGCGAAGATGATCGCCGGGCCGGGGGTCTACATCTGCAACGAGTGCGTCGCCCTGTGCGAGGAGATCCTCGACCAGGAGCCCGCCACGAAGCGCGACTCCACGCTCCCCTACTGGGAGACGATGAGCGACGACGAGGTGCTCGCGCACCTGCCCCGGGTCGCCTCGGTGGCCACCCAGGTCGAGGACAACCTCCAGCTGTGGGTCCGGCTGCTGCGCGAGCGCGGCGTCAGCTGGGCCCGGATCGGGACGTCGTTGGGGATGGCCCGCCAGTCGGCCTGGGAGCGCTTCTCCGGCGAGGACTGAGGCTCCCGAGCCAGTCCTGCTGGGTCAGGCGAGCGCCTTGCCCTTCAACGACTCGTACTCCGCCTGGTTGATCGTGCCGGCGTCGAGCAGCGCCTTCGCCCGAGCGATCTCGTCGGCCGGTGAGCCCGAGCCGGTGGAGACCTGCCGGATGTAGGCGTCGGTGTCGGCCTGCATCGCCTTCGCGTGGGCGATCTGGCGGTCGGCCATGCCGTGGCCGCGCGCGATCAGGTAGACCAGCGAGGTCAGGATCGGCAGGAAGATCAGGAAGAAGATCCAGACCGCCTTCAGGCCGCCGCTGACGCTCTTGTCGCGGAACAGGTCGCCGACGATCTGGAAGAGGACCATCAGGTAGGCCATCAGCAGGAAGAAGCTGATGATGAACCAGAAGAAGTCCCAGAAGCTGTTCATGCCGGGGATGCTAGCGCCGGAGACGACGACGACAGGTCACCGAAGTCGGGCGATTCCCGGCGTGTCACCCGAGGCGTTCGTCCCGGCGACCTCGGCGTACCCGGGCTTGATCACCTCGTCGATGAGCGCCAAGCGCTGCTCGAAGTGGATGAAGGCGGACTTCATCGCGTTCACGGTGACCCAGCGCAGGTCGTCGAGGTCCCACCCGAAGGCGTCGACGAGCGCCGTCATCTCGCGCGTCATCGAGGTCTCGCTCATCAGCCGGTTGTCGGTGTTGACCGTGACCCGGAAGCGCAGCTCGGCCAGCAGCCCGATCGGGTGCTCGGCGATCGACGCCGCGGCCCCCGTCTGGATGTTGGAGTGCGGGCACAGCTCGAGCGGGATCCGCTTGTCGCGCACGTACTGCGCCAGCCTTCCAAGCCGCACCTCTGGCCGCTCACGGGAGCTGGTTGGCGAAGACATCTCGATGTCGTCCACAAGTCGCACGCCGTGCCCGAGGCGGTCGGCGCCGCACCACTGGATCGCCTCCCAGATCGAGGGGAGCCCGAAGGCCTCGCCGGCGTGGATGGTGAAGTGCGCGTTCTCGCGCTGGAGGTACTCGAAGGCGTCCAGGTGCCGGGTGGGCGGGTAGCCGGCCTCGGCGCCGGCGATGTCGAACCCGACGACGCCGTCGTCGCGGTGCTTCACGACGAGCTCGGCGATCTCGCGGGACCGGGCGGCGTGCCGCATCGCCGTCAGCAGCTGGCGTACGACGATCCCGGTGGCCGCCATCCCCTCGTCGCACCCCTCCTGCACGGCACGCACGACCTCCTCGAGGGTGAGGCCGGCGTCGAGGTGCTGCTCCGGGGCGTAGCGGACCTCGGCGTAGACGACCCCGTCGGCGGCGAGGTCCTCGACGCACTCGCGCGCCACCCGGGTGAGGTGGTCGGCGCGCTGCATCACCGCGACCGTGTGGTCGAAGGTCTCCAGGTAGCGCACCAGCGAGCCGCTGTCGGCCGACTCGACGAACCAGCGCTGCAGCGCGTCCGCGCCGTCCGCGGGGAGCTGGTGGCCGACCTCGGCCGCCAGCTCGACGATGGTCGACGGCCGCAACCCGCCGTCGAGGTGGTCGTGCAGCAGCACCTTGGGCACGCGGCGGATCTGGTCGGGGGTGACGGCGACGGGGAGGGTAGGTTCGGCCACGGAACCATCCAAACACCCTCAGGAGCCGCATCGATGCGCACCTTCACCACCTTCGAGGAGCTCGAGGCCGCGGCCGGCGAGCAGATCGGCACCACCGACTGGGTGGAGATCGACCAGGAGCGGGTGAACACCTTCGCCGAGGCCACCGGTGACCACCAGTGGATCCACGTCGACGTCGAGCGGGCGGCCGCGGGCCCGTTCGGCGGCACCATCGCGCACGGCTACCTGACCCTCTCGCTCGTGCCGTGGCTCGGCTCGCAGGTGTTCAGCCTCGAGACCCCCGGCGCCAAGCTGAACTACGGCGTCAACAAGGTCCGCTTCCCCAACCCGGTGCGTGTCGGCTCCCGCATCCGGGCCACGGTCACCGTCAACGCCGTGGCCGACGTCCCGGCCGGCAAGCAGGCAACGATCGGCTACACGGTGGAGATCGAGGGCGAGGAGAAGCCCGCCTGCGTCGCCGAGACGGTCGTGCTGCTGCTCAGCTGACCGGCAACGTCGCCCACGGCGCCAGCCGTTCGTACGCCGCGGCGACGGCCAGCGTGGTCGCGTCGCCGGCGCGAGGACCGATCACCTGCAGGCCCACCGGCAGGCCATCGGGGTCGAGCCCGGTCGGCACCGCGGTGGCGGGCAGGCCGGCGAGGTTCGCCGGCAGCGCGAGGACGCACCAGTCGTCGAAGAACGGGTCGACCGGGGTGCCGTCGATCGACGCAGGTGACTCGAGGTCCGTGCCGAACGCCGGCAGCGGCATCGAGGGGGCCAGCAGCACGTCGTGGTCGGTGAAGAACTCCGCCCACCGTCGCGTGAAGCCGCGACGCTGCTCCTGGGCGTCGAGGTAGTCGCTCACGAGGACCCGCCCGGACTCGACGATCTCGCGCGTGCCGGCGCTCATCCGACCGCCCCACTCCTCCAGCAGCGGCCCCTCGGAGGCGAAGCCCTCGGGCAGGGCGACGTGGTTCCAGAGCTCGGTCGGGTACGGCGTGTCGGGGGCCGACTCGACGACCTGGGCACCGCTGTCGGAGAGCACGTCCACGGCTCGGTGGAACGCGTCGCGCACGACGGGCTCGACCGGCGCCCAGCCGAGGTCGTCGGAGACCGCGACCCGCAGCCGTGACCAGTCGGGCGGCTCCGTGACGGCCGCGAGCAGGTCACCCGTCGCGAGCGGCCACGACAGGTCGTCGTGCGGCGAGGGGCCGGCCATCACCGACAGGGCGAGTGCGGCGTCGCGCACGGTGCGCGTCAGCGGCCCGTCGACCGACAGCGTCGGCCAGCCCCGGAAGCCGGGCATCTTCGGCACCAGCCCGAAGGTCGGCTTGTGCCCGACCACGCCGCAGAACGCCGCCGGGATGCGGATCGAGCCGCCGCCGTCGGTGCCCACGGCGACCGGCGTCGCGCCGTACGCCACGGAGGCGCCGGCCCCGCCGGAGGACCCGCCCGGCGTGCGGTCCACGGACCACGGGTTGCGGGTCAGCCCGAACACGTCGTTGTCGGTGTAGCCCCGGTAGCAGAACTCCGGGTTGTTCGTCTTGCCGACGATCACGGCGCCGGCGGCCTTGAGCCGCGCCACGCAGGCCGCGTCCGCGTCGGGCACATGATGCTCGAGGGCGCGTGAGCCGTTGGTGGCCGGCACGCCGGCCAGCCAGACGTGGTCCTTGACCGAGATCGGTACCCCGGCGAGCGGAAGCCGTGGCCGGTCGCGGTCCACCTCGGCGGCCCGGGCGAGCGCCTGGTCGCGGAGCACCACCGTGAAGGCGTTGACCTCCGGCTCGTGGGCCTCGATGGTGCGCAACGCCTGCTCGACGAGCTCGACCGAGGACGCCTCGCCGCGACGCACGGCCTCGGCCATCGACCAGGCATCGCTCGGGGCGGCCGCCATCGACTCAGACCTCGGGACGCTCGTGCCGGGTGGCCTCCTGCTCCAGGACGTCGGCCTGCTCCTCGGCGAGACGCGCCTCGGAGTCGACGTCGAGGTCGCGCGTGAGCACCCAGTACAGGAAGGCCGAGACCGGCAGACCGACGAACAGCGAGAAGTCGGCGCCCTTGGCGGCGTGCGCCACCCACCCCTGGAAGGCGGTGCCGATGCTGAAGAACGGGATCATCGCCGCGAAGCCCACCAGGTAGGAGAGGATCCCGCGCCACCCCCACCGGCCGTAGATGCCGTTGGGCTTGAAGATCTCCGCGATCGCGTAGTGGCCGTGGCGGACGATGAAGTAGTCGACCAGGTTGACCGCCGTCCACGGGATGAAGAAGTAGAGCACCAGCAGCAGGAAGTTCGAGAAGTTCGACTGGAACGACGCGCTGCTGGCCAACGCGCCGACCAGGGAGAGCACGGCGGTGATCGTGATCGTCACGATCCGCACGTTCAGCGTGGGCCGCACCCGCTTGAACGAGTCGGCCGCGCTGAGCATCGTGAGCGAACCGCCGTACATGTTCAGCGCCATCACCGAGAGCAGCCCCAGGGCCGAGAACACCAGGATGATGTCGCCGAAGCCGTGGAACACCTTGTTGCCGACGGAGAGGAGCTCGGCGATGCCCGAGCCGTCGAAGGCCTTGCCGGCCCACGCGGCGAGGGCGGCGCCGATGCACATGATCCACACGGCACCCAGGCCGGAGCCGCCGTAGGTCCAGTAGAAGGTCTTGCTGACCGTCACGTCGGGCGGCAGGTAGCGCGAGTAGTCGGAGACGTAGATCGCCCAGCTGATCTGGTAGCCCGCGACGACGGAGAACTGCACGAGGAAGGGCACCAGCCTGAAGCCGCCGAGGTCGAAGGAGCCCGCCGGGTAGTGCAGCGTGAACAGGACGACGGTGAGGATCCCGAAGAGCACGAGGAAGCCGTAGGTCAGGACCTGCTCCATCCGGTGGATCAGGTCGTAGCCCAGGACCGCCGCGGCGGCGGCCAGCACGGTGACCACGGTGATCCAGATCTTGGTGCTCCCGTGCGCCGTGGCGTGCATCGAGTCCGCGGCCAGGATGCTGTTGAAGACGTTGAACCCGGCGTACTGCAGGTAGGCGAACAGCCAGACCAGGATCGCGCCGACGTAGCCGAACTGCGGTCGCGACTGGATCATCTGCGGCAGCCCGAGCTGGGGTCCCTGCGCGGAGTGAGCCGCCATGAAGAACGTGCCGATCAGGACACCGGAGACGATCGCGACCAGGCTCCAGACCAGGTTGCCCCCGGTGGCGACGCTGACCACGCCGACCGCCAGGGTGGCGATCTGGGCGTTGCTCATGAACCAGAGCGGTCCGAGGTGCCAGAGCTTGCCGTGCCTCTCGGCCAGCGGCACGTAGTCGATCGACCGGACTTCCGGCCCGCGGCGAGATGTTTCCCGGGTGTCAGTGCTCACTTCTCGAGCGTGCCATGACACCGAGCAGTTCGTAACCCACGTGACTGGCCGCGATCGCGGTCACCTCGGCGTGGTCGTACGCCGGTGCCACCTCGACGATGTCGGCCGAGACCACGTCGAGGCCGGGCACCCCGGCGAGGCCCCGGACGGTGGCCAGCAGCTCGCGCGAGGTGAGCCCGCCGGCCTCGGGGGTGCCGGTGCCCGGCGCCATGCCGGGATCGATCACGTCGATGTCGACCGAGACGTAGACCGGGCCCGTCCCGAGGCGCTCCCGCATCGCCGAGATCACCGCGTCGAGCCCGAGCCGGTCGTAGTCGAGGCAGCTGACCGTGGCGTACCCGAGCCGGGTCGACTCCTCGAGGTCGGTGTCGGCGTACAGCGGCCCGCGGATGCCGACGTGCAGCGAGCGCTCGGGGTCGATCAGGCCTTCCTCCGACGCGCGGCGGAAGGGCGTCCCGTGGGTGTACGGCGCGCCGAAGTAGGTGTCCCAGGTGTCGAGGTGCGCGTCGAAGTGCAGCACCGCAACCGGACCGTGCCGCCGCGCCATGGTGCGCAGCAGAGGCAGTGCGATCGTGTGGTCTCCGCCGATGGTGAGCAGCCGCGTGGCGTGCTCGAGCACGCCCTCGGCGCCCTCCTCGACCGCCGCGATCGCCTCGTCGATGGAGAACGGGTTGGCCGCGATGTCGCCGGCGTCCGCGACCTGCTGGGCTGCGAACGGAGAGACGTCGAGCGAGGGGTCGTAGGGCCGCAGCAGCCGCGATCCCTGGCGCACGTGCTGCGGGCCGAACCGGGCCCCCGGGCGATAGCTCACGCCCGAGTCGAACGGCACCCCCACGACCGCGACGTCGGCACGGGGCACCTGGTCGAGACGCGGCAGCCGCGCGAAGGTCGGCGGTCCGGCGTACCGGGGCACCCTGGTCGCGTCGACCGGGCCGACCGGTCCCTCACCGCTCATGACGCCTCGATCCTGTCGATGAGCAGTTCCTGGGGCTCGAACCGCTCCTCGGAGAGGTCGTAGCCGCCCTCGAGGGCGGCCAGCGCGCGCTCGAACCGGGCGGGCTCGTCGGTGTGCAGCGTCATCAACGGCTGGCCCTGCGTGACCCGGTCGCCGGGTCGCGCGTGCCACTCGACACCGGCACCGGCCTGGACGTCCTGACCCTGCTGCGCGCGCCCGGCGCCCAGTCGCCAGGCCGCCGTACCCACTGCCAGGGCGTCGAGACGGGTCAGCACCCCGTCCGCCGGCGCCGCGACCACGTGGGTCTCCTCGGCCGTGGGCAGGTCGGCGTCCGGGTCGCCGCCCTGGGCCGAGATCATCTGCCGCCAGGCGTCCATCGCCTTGCCCGAGGCGAGCACGTCGGCCGGGTCGACGTCGTCCACGCCGGCACCGGCCAGCATCTCCCGGGCCAGGGCGACGGTGAGGTCGACGACGTCCGCCGGACCACCGCCCTCCAGCACCTCGACGGACTCGCGCACCTCCAGCGCGTTGCCCGCGGTGAGCCCGAGCGGCGTGGACATGTCGGTGAGCAGCGCGACCGTGCGCACGCCGTGGTCGGCGCCCAGCGCCACCATCGTCTCGGCCAGCTCGCGTGCCTCGTCGACCCGCTTCATGAAAGCACCGGTGCCGACCTTGACGTCGAGCACGAGCGCACCGGTGCCCTCGGCGATCTTCTTGCTCATGATCGAGGAGGCGATCAGCGGGATCGCCTCGACGGTGCCGGTCACGTCGCGCAGCGCGTACAGCTTCTTGTCGGCCGGCGCGAGCCCCGACCCGGCCGCGCAGATCACCGCGCCGACGTCCTCGAGCTGGCGCATCATCTCCTCGGTGGACAGCGCGGCCCGCCAGCCGGGGATCGACTCGAGCTTGTCGAGCGTGCCGCCGGTGTGGCCGAGCCCGCGCCCGGAGAGCTGCGGCACCGCCACCCCGCACGCCGCGACCAGCGGGGCGAGCGGCAGCGTGATCTTGTCGCCCACTCCCCCCGTCGAGTGCTTGTCGGCGGTGGGCCGCGAGAGCCGTGAGAAGTCGAGCCGCTCGCCGCTCGCGATCATCGCGTCGGTCCACCGACCGATCTCGCGCCGACCCATGCCGTTGAGCAGGATCGCCATCGCCAGCGCCGCCATCTGCTCGTCGGCCACCTCGCCGGCGGTGTATGCCGCGACCACCCAGTCGATCTGGCTGTCGCTGAGCTCCCCACCGTCCCGCTTGGCGGCGATCACCTCGACCGCGTCGTGCTGCCCCATGCCCCGACCCTAGTTGCGCTGCGCGAGGGCGACGACGATCCCCTCGGGCCCGCGGACGTAGGCCATCTGCCAGACGTCCTCATGGCCGACGCCACCGACCAGCCCGTACCCGTCGGCGGCCAGACGGTCGAGCAGGGTCTGGAGGTCGTCGACCTCGAAGCAGACGTTGCGCAGGCCCAGCTCGGTCGCCATGGCGCACGGCGAGCCGGGCTGGTGGTCAGGCCGGACGAAGCTGGAGAGCTCGATCGCGGTCCCGCCTCCGGGCGGTCGCAGCATCACGATCTCCGTGCGTGACTCGGGGATCCCGCACACGGTGTCGAGGAACTCGCCCTCGAGGAAGGCGCGACCCTCGACCTCCAGGCCGAGCCCGACGAAGAACGCGGTCACGACGTCGAGGTCGGCGACGGTGATGCCGACGTGATCGAAGCTCTTCAGGTGTGGCATGACAGGCCATCCTCCGGCATGTCACAGCGAGCGGCACCGAGGGCCGCGTGCACCGGGCTCAGTACTCGCCCTTGATCACGAAGTAGGAGCCGCGGATGGTGCCGGCCAGCTTGGAGCGCTGTCGCGCGAACTTGAAGCTCGCGGCGAGCTCCTCGGGGACCTCCATGCCCTCCGAGAGCTTGAAGCCGACGGCGCGCTTTCCCGCATCGGCGATCGTGTACATCGCGTTGATCGACAGGCCGGACTCGTAGAAGACGTAGGCCATCCGGATCCCCTCGACCTCGAAGGCGGTGGCCTCCAGGGCCGGGGACGCGATCACGAGGTCGCGCTCCTCCTTCAGGATGCGGTGCACCCAGTCGACCGCCTCCGACGCCTCGTCGGCGGGTTCGACGGTGAAGGTGTGGTCGTACTTGTTCTTGAAGTAGCGCGCCTCGTTGGCGCGCAGCCCCGCGAGCGCCTCGGCGACCGGTGAGGACTCCAGCCCCACCGTCGAGACCTCGGTGAAGTCAACGACGTAGGCCATCGGCCACCTCCCGGATCAGGGTCCTGTCGAGGCAGCGTACGACAGGGCTGTCGGTGGGTGCGCGCATACTTGCGACAGTCGTGCTCGAGAGGGAGCGGTGCCATGACGTCCGACAGCAAGGTCGACCTGCCAGAGCTGCCCGACCACATCGACGGGGCGGTCCTGAAGATCGCAGGCGTCGTGGTGATCGGCGCGATCATGTCCATCCTGGACATCACGGTCGTCAACGTCGCACTGCCCACGTTCCAGACGGTGTTCGGCTCGGTGGGCCATCCGATCGCCTACTCCACGGTGGCCTGGTCGGTCACCGCCTACACCCTCGCGTTGGCGACCGTGATCCCGATGACCGGTTGGGCGGCCGACCGGTTCGGGACGAAGCGTCTCTACATGACGGCGGTCGCGCTGTTCGTCTGTGGCTCGGTCCTCTGCGCGTCGGCCTGGAGCATCGGTGCCCTGATCGGGTTCCGCGTGCTGCAGGGCCTCGGCGGCGGCATGCTGATGCCGCTCGGCATGACGATCATGACCCGGGCCGCCGGACCGCACCGGATCGGTCGGCTGATGGCGATCCTCGGCGTCCCGATGCTGCTCGGCCCGATCCTCGGCCCGATCATCGGCGGCTGGCTGATCCAGGTCGCGAGCTGGCACTGGATCTTCCTGGTCAACGCCCCGATCGGGGTCGTCGCGATCATCTACGCCTGGCGGGTGCTGCCACGCGACACCCCCGAGCCCTCGGAGTCCTTCGACTTCCTCGGCATGGCGCTGATGTCGCCCGGCCTCGCGCTGTTCCTGTTCGGTGTCTCCTCGATCCCCGCCGAGGGCACCATGGCCGCGCCGCGGGTGTGGGTCTCGATGCTGGCCGGCGTGACCCTGATGGTGCTCTTCGTCTTCCACTCCTTCCGCCCCGAGCACCCGCTGCTCGACCTGCGGCTGTTCAAGAACCGCAACCTGACCATCTCGATCATCACGATGTTCCTGTTCGCCGCGGCCTTCTTCGGCGGGCTGCTCCTGGTGCCGACGTACTTCCAGGAGGTGCGCGGCGAGTCGACGCTGCAGGCCGGGTTGCTGGTGGCTCCCCAGGGCATCGGCGCGATGATCACCATGCCGATCGCCGGGTCCCAGGTCGACAAGCGGCCCATCGGCCAGATCGTGCCGTTCGGCCTCGTCGGCATCCTGATCGGCATGTTCGGGCTGACCCAGCTCACGGCGACCACGCCGTACCCCGTGATCATCGCCGAGCTGTTCGTGATGGGGCTCGGCATGGGCGCGACGATGATGCCGCTGTTCACCTCGGCCCTGAAGACGCTCCGGGCCCACGAGGTCGCCCGCGGCTCGACGCTGCTCAACATCACCCAGCAGATCGCCAGCTCGTGCGGCGTCGCGATCATGTCGGTCCTGCTGACCAACCACCTCCAGGCCTCCAAGCTCGCCGGGCCCGCGATGGCCACGCTGCACATCCCGTCGCTGGCCGACAAGATCCCGGCCGCCGCGATCACCAAGGGTCTCGAGGACGCCGCCAGCGCCTTCGCGCGACACCTACTGGGTGGCGTGGTTGATGGTCCTGCTGACCGTGATCCCCGCGTTGATGCTGCCGCGCAAGCGCGAGGAGACGCACCTGCTCGATGAGCAAGGTGCGCCTCCGGTCGTCGTGCACTGAGCACGGCTCAGCTGGAGACCTGGACGCTCCGGAAGCCCCGCAGGACGAAGGTGCCTCGGCTCTCGGGCTCGCCCTGCAGCGTGAGGTCGGGGAAGCGTGAGAACAGCAGGTCGAGGGACTCGACCAGCTCCATCCGGGCCAACGGGGCGCCGAGGCAGAAGTGCAGCCCGGCGCCGAAGGCGAGGTGGTTGTTCGGGCTGCGGGCCGGGTCGAAGCGGTCGGCGTCGGCGAAGACGGCGGGGTCGCGGTTGGCGGCGCCGAGCAGGGCGGCGATCTTCTGGCCCTCCTCCACCTCCACGCCGGCCACGGAGACGGACGCGGTGGCGGTGCGCTCGAAGAGCTGGAGGGCGGAGTCGAAGCGGAGCATCTCCTCCACCGACACGGCGGTGTCCGCGCCGGGGCGCAGGCCGCGCGAGAGCATCGCCACCAGGCCGTTGCCGAAGACGTTGACCGACGCCTCGTGACCGGCGTTGAGGAGCAGCACCACCGCGGCGACGAGCTCGTCGTCGGACAGCCCGGCCTCGAGCAGGTCGGTGGTGAGGTCCTCCCCCGGTTCGACGCTGCGGCGCTCGATGTGGTCGCGGACGAGGTCGGCGAACTCCATGACGCCGACACCGCCGCCTCGACGACCCTGGCCGAGGGCGACGGCTCGTACATCCGCACGATCGACTGCGACCAGTGCGCGCAGTGACGGCACGTCGGCGGTCGGCAGGCCCACCAGCTCGGCGATGACGAGGACCGGCAGCGGCTCGGCGTACGACGCGATCACGTCGAACGAGCCGCCGCCGGCCTCGTCGAGCAGGCTCGGCTGCCAGCGCCCGCACCCGCGGACGCAGCCGCTCCACGTGACCGCGGTTGAAGGCCCCCGACACGGCACGGCGGAGCCGGGTGTGCGCCGGCGGCTCGTTCTCCATCATCTGGTTGCGGTGGAGCAGGTTGAACGGCTCGAGGTACGCCGCCGGCTCGCGGTCGCGCCAGATCCGTCCCAGCCTCCGCTCGCGCAGGACCGCGCCGGCCGCCGCGTGGGAGAAGGTCAGCCACATCCCGGTCGGCTCGTGCCAGGCCACCTCGTGCCGGCGGCGCTCGTCGGCGAAGGACGGGTAGGGATCGGTGACGACAGCGGCGTCGCCGAGGTCAATCGAGGTCGTCGGGACCGAAGGCATCGGGGAGCACCTCGTCCATCCGTCGTACGCCGGAGACGGTCATCAGCAGCAGGTCGGGCCCGCCGTTCTCGAAGAGCAGCTGCCGACAGCGCCCGCACGGCATGATCACCTCGGACTCGCCGTTGACGCACACGAAGTGGGTCAGCCGGCCGCCGCCGCTCAGGTGCAGCTGCGAGACGAGGCCGCACTCGGCACACAGGCCCACGCCGTACGACGCGTTCTCGACGTTGCAGCCCACGACGACCCGGCCGTCGTCGACCAGCGCGGCAGCACCCACCGAGAAGTGGCTGTAGGGCGCGTAGGCGTGCGTGGCCGCGTCGATCGCCCGCTGACGCAGGCCGTCCCAGTCGAAGCCGGTCGCCTCGGTCATCCGGCTGTGCCCTTGCGGTAGATCTGTCCGTCTGCCGCGGGCATGCGTAGTCGTTGCGACGCCAACGCGAGCACCAGCAGCGTCGTGACGTACGGCGCCATGGTCGTGAAGTCGGCCGGCACGATGTCGGTCACCCGGTACCAGATCAGGAACAGCAGCGCGAAGAAGCCCGCCGCGACCGCTTGGAGGATGTTGCGCCGGGTCAGCTGGAAGATCGTGACGCCGATCAGGATGACGGCGACGAGCAGCAGCAGCGCGTGCACGGAGACCGGCCCCTGGCGGAACGGCAGCGCCTGGGTGTAGCCGAAGAGCATCGAGCCCAGGAACAACCCGACCGGTCGCCAGTTGCCGAAGATCATCGCCGCGAGGCCGATGTAGCCGCGCCCGCCGGTCTGCCCCACCTGGAAGCCGGAGGAGGAGACCATCGAGAGGTAGCCACCAGCGAGCCCGGCGAGGCCACCGGAGATCAGGCAGGCCAGGAACTTGTAGCGGATCACGTTGATGCCGAGCGTCTCGGCCGCGACCGGCGACTCGCCGCAGGAGCGGAGCCGGAGGCCGAACCGCGTGCTCCACAGCAGCCCGATGCTGCCGAAGATGAGCACCAGGCCGACGACCGTGAGCGAGGAGAGGTTGCTGGTCAGCGTCACGACCACGCCGGCGAGGTCGCTGACGAGGAACCAGTGCTTGTCCTCCAGCGTGCTCATCGGGTCGGCGATGAACGTGAGGTCGATCGTCCACGGGGCCGACAACGGCGGCGACTGCGTGGGGCCGCCTCCGGCGAGGTTGCTGAACCAGGTCTCGGCCAGGAACCCGGAGACGCCGGCGGCGATGATGTTGATGGCCACGCCGGAGACGATGTGGTCGACGCCGACGATCACCGTCGCGAAGGCGTGCAGCAGGCCACCGAGGATGCCGAAGACGATCGCCCCGAGCACGCCGACGATGACGCCGTAGTGGAAGCCGAAGTACCCGGCGCCCAGCGTGCCCATGATCATCTGGCCCTCGAGCCCGATGTTGACCACGCCGGCGCGCTCGGACCACAGGCCGCCCAGGCCGGCGAGGGCGATCGGCATCGTCGCGGTCAGTGCGACGGTGAGGGTGCCCGACGAGGTCACCTGGTCGGCCCCGCTCACCTCGCGGACGAGGCAGAGCGCGACGAAGCCGAGCACACCGAACAGCACGTAGCGCAAGCGCTTGTCCCGGCGCTCCGGGGCGCCCTCGGCGGGAGGAGCGGCGGGCTCGGCCGCGGGGGCTGCGGGGACGCTCATGACGCCGCCGCCGCGAGCTCACGGGAGACCTGCGACTGCTCGGCCCGCACGCGGTAGCGCCGGACCAGCTCGTAGGCGATCACCACCGCCATCACGATGACTCCCTGGGTCACTTGGATGATGTCGGTCGAGACACCGGCCAGGATGTTGAGCAGGGTGGCCTGCTGGGTCAGGAACGCGAAGACCAGCGCACCGAGCGCGATGCCGATCGGGTTGTTGCGACCGAGCAGGGCCACCGCGATGCCGGTGAACCCGAGCCCGGCCTGGAACGACGAGCCGTAGTTGTGGGACTCCGAGAACATCTGCGGCAGCCCGACCAGCCCGGCGACGGCACCGGAGAGCAGCATCGCCACGATCACCATGCGGCGTACGTCGACACCCGAGGCGACCGCGGCGCTCTGCGAGGCACCCGAGGCCCGGAGGTCGAAGCCGAACCGCGTCTTGTTGAGCACCACCCAGAAGGCGATGCCCACCGCGACGGCCAGCAGGGCGAGGCCGTCGACCTCGTTGGAGGTGTCGCCGAAGATCTTGAAGGTGCCGACCCAGGTGTCGTGCGGCATCGTCTTGGTGTTCGAGGCCTTCCCGTTGTGGGTGCCGATGCGGTTGACGAGGTAGCCGACGAGCGAGCCGACGATGGCGTTGAGCATGATCGTGGAGATCACCTCGCTGACGCCGCGCGTCACACGCAGCACGCCGGCGATGCCCGGCGAGCAGTGCGCCGGCCATCATCGCGACCACCACGGCCGCGGCGGTGTTCAGGTAGCCGGGCAGCCACCCCTGGGCGGCGAAGGCGCCGGCCGCGAACGCCCCGAACGTGTACTGGCCCTCGACGCCGATGTTGAACAGGTTCATCCGGAAGCCGATCGCCGCGGCGACGCCGGAGAGGTAGAGCACGGCGCTCTGGTTGAGGATGTAGACGAGGCCGTCGCTGCCCGGCCAGGACAGCATCGTCTTCCAGAACGCGCCGATGTCGCCGCCGGTCGCCAGGAGGACCAGCGTCGCGACGATCGCGGCGACGACCAGCGCCAGCACGGGCGCGGCGAGCACGAGCACGACCCGGCGGAGGAAGCCCATCAGTCCTCACCCGCCCCGGTCATGGCCGAGCCCAGCTGCTCCGGAGTGACGTCGCGCGGGTCGAAGGTGCCGACGAGCCGGCCGCGCAGCAGCACCTGGATCGTGTCGGAGAGCCCGATCAGCTCGTCGAGGTCGGCGGAGATGAGCAGCACGGCCAGCCCGGAGCGGCGTGCTTCGCGGATCTGGTCCCAGATCTGCGCCTGGGCGCCGACGTCGACGCCGCGGGTCGGGTGCGAGGCGATGAGCAGCACCGGGTCGCCACTCATCTCGCGCCCGACGACGAACTTCTGCTGGTTGCCGCCGGAGAGCGCGCGGGCGGTGGTGTCGATGCCCGGGGTCCGGACGTCGTACTGCTCGACGATGCGCTCGGAGTCCTCGCGAGCGCCGCCGCGGTTGATCCAGACGCCCTTCACCGACGGCGAGCGGGTCTGGTGGCCCAGGATGCGGTTCTCCCAGAGCGGGGAGTCCAGGAGCAGCCCGTGACGCTGGCGGTCCTCGGGGACGTAGCCGATCCCCGACTCGCGCCGGCGTCGCGTCGACCAGTGGCTGATGTCCTCGGCGCCTCCGCCGATGTCAAGCCGGATGCTGCCCTTCTGCGGCTGGCGCATCCCGATCAGGCTCTCGACGAGCTCGGTCTGGCCGTTGCCCTCGACGCCGGCGATGCCGAGCACCTCGCCCGCGTGGATGTCGAAGCTGATGTCGGCGAGCTCGGTGCGGCCGGAGGCGTCGACGAGGTCGAGGTCGGCGACCGAGAGCAGCACCCGCTCGGTGACCGTGGACTCCTCGGTGCTGGGCGAGGGCAGCTCGCTGCCGACCATCAGCTCGGCCAGCTTGCGGCTGCTGACGTCCTCGGGTCGCACCGAGGCCACCGTGGTGCCGCGTCGTACGACGGTGATCTCGTCGGCGATGGCACGCACCTCGTCGAGCTTGTGGGAGATGAAGATCAGCGTGTGACCCTGTGCCTTGAGCCGGCGCAGGTTGTCGAACAGGGCGTCGACCTCCTGCGGCACCAGCACGGCGGTCGGCTCGTCGAGGATGATGATGCGGGCCCCTCGGTAGAGCACCTTGAGGATCTCGACACGCTGGCGCTCCCCCACGCCGAGCGTCTCGACGAGCTCGTCGGCATCGAGGCCGAAGCCGTAGGTGCGGGAGATCTCGACGATCGCCGCGCGCGCGTCGTCGCCGATGCCGTGCAGGCCCTCGGCGCCGAGCACGACGTTCTCGAGGACGGTGAGGTTGTCGGCGAGCATGAAGTGCTGGAAGACCATCCCGATGCCGGCGGCGATCGCGTCGGCCGGAGTCGCGAAGGAGACCTGCTGGCCGTCCACCGTGATGGTGCCTTCGTCGGGCTTCTGCACGCCGTACAGGATCTTCATCAGCGTCGACTTGCCGGCACCGTTCTCACCGACCAGCGCATGGATGGTGCCGGCAGTGATGGTGATGTCGATGTCGTGGTTGGCCACGACGCCGGGGAAGCGCTTGCCGATGTCGTGCAGCTCGATGGCGGCTGTCACCACGTGTGTACCTCCCCCTGCTGACGTGAGAAGTGCCCGGGCGACACGCTAGCGCGTCGCCCGGGCACCCTCCCTAGCTGATCGGGCCCTACTTCACCTTCGCGGGGTCGGTCGGGACCTTGATCGCGCCGCTCTTGATCTTCGCGGCCGCGGCCTCGAGCTGGGGCTTGATGTCGTCGATGAACCCACCGGAGTAGGTGATGCCGACGCCATTGCTCTTGAGGTCGTTGGTGATCTCGCCGTTGAGCGTCTTGCCGTTCTTGAAGTCCGACACGTAGTTGAACAGGGCGCTGTCGACGCGCTTGAGCGCCGAGGTCAGGATGTGCTTCTTCTGCCCTGCGGGGGCGGTGAGGTACTGGTCGGAGTCCACACCGATGGCCCACTTGCCGGTACCGGCCGCCTCGGCGGCCTGGAAGACGCCCAGACCCGACTTGCCGGCCGCGTGGTAGACCACGTCGGCCCCGGCCTCGTACATCGCCGACGCGGCGTCCTTGCCGCCCGCCGGGTTCTCGAAGCCGGTCTTGGAGTCGTTCTGGTCCTCGGTGAGGTACTGGACGTCGATCTTGATCTTCGGGTCGACCGACTTCACACCGGCCTCGTAGCCGGCCTCGAAGGTCTTGATCAGGTCACCGTGGATGCCGCCGACGAAGCCGACGTGCTTGCTCTTCGTCTTCAGCGCAGCCGCCACGCCGACCAGGTAGGAGCTCTGCTCGGCGGAGAACACCAGGTCGCTGAGGTTCTTCAGCGACAGGAAGGGCTTGTTGACGAAGTTGGCGTAGCCGTCGACCACGGCGAAGTCGGTCTTGGGGTACTGCGCGGCCACCTTGGCGGCGGCCGGCGAGTAGAGGAAGCCGACCGCGATCACCGGGTTGTAGCCCGCCTTGGCCAGCGTCGCGAGGCGCTGGGCACGGATGGTGTCGTTGTCGTCGGGCGTCGCCTTGGCCTCGATGCACGTGGCGTCGAGGTCCTTGACGGCCTGCTGGAGGCCCCGGTACGCCGAGTCGTTGAAGGACTGGTCACCACGGCCGCCCACGTCGTACGCGACGCCGACCTTCGGGCCGGACCCCTTCGCGGTCTTGCAGACGTCCGCGCTCGCGGACGACGAACTGCCGCTGGAGCTGCCGCTGCTCCCGCACCCGGCGAGCGCCAGGGCTCCCGCGATCACCAATGCCGCAATCTTGCTCGACCTGCGCAAGATCCCTCCTCGTCTTGTGGGTGCCGGCGCCCGGCACACTCTCGCGGGACCCTATATGGTCCGGCGGGCGGCGCCTACGCGGATACCCACGGCGTCACAAAGCGTTATCGCTCGGTGACCATCGCCTCGAGCGCGGCCCCGGCGAGCACGGTCGCACCGACCGAGATGGCCCTTTCGTCCACCCTCAGGTCGCCCTGGTGGAGGTCGTACGTCGGGCCTCCTGGGGTCCGCGTGCCGAGGCGCCCCATGGCCCCCGGGACGGCATCGAGGTACCACGCGAAGTCCTCGCCGCCGAGGCTCTGGGCGGTGCCGACATGGGCGTCGGCGCCGAACGAGCGCTCGACCGCGCGGCCGAGCAGCGTCGTCGACCAGTGGTCGTTGACCACGGGCGGGACGCCGCGGATGTAGGTGATCGTGGGGTGCACGCCGTACGGCTCGACGATCTGCTGGACGGTCTCGCGCACCAGCGCCTCCGCGCCGGCCCACGTGGCGCCGTCGAGCATCCGCACGGTGCCGCCGGCCCGGCCGGTGTCGGGGATGACGTTGACCGCCGAGCCCGACCGCACCACGCCCCACACCACGCTCACGCCCGAGCGCGGGTCGAGGCGGCGCGAGAGGACGGCCGGCAGCTCGGTGACCAGCTTGCCGAGCGCGAAGGTGAGGTCCTCGGTCAGGTGCGGCCGCGAGGTGTGCCCGCCCTTGCCGCTGAGCATCACGTCGAGGTGGTCGGAGGCGCCGGTCAGCGGGCCCTCGCGCAGGCCGACGGTGCCGACGTCGAGGGTGGGGTCGACGTGCAGGGCGAAGATGCGCGAGACCCCCTCGAGCGCCCCGGCGTCGATCGCCATCAGGGCGCCGCCCGGCATCGTCTCCTCGGCCGGCTGGAAGACCAGCCGCACCTGCCCGGGCAGCCGATCGCGGACCTCGGCCAGCGCCAGTCCGGCGCCGAGCAAGGCGGTCGCATGCACGTCGTGACCGCAGGCGTGCGCCACACCCGGGACCGTGCTCGCCCACGGGTCGTCCGAGCGGTCCTCCACCGGCAGCGCGTCGAGGTCAGCACGCAGGGCGACGACCGGCAGGGCGCCACCCGCCGGGCCGATGTCGACGAGCAGCCCGCCGCGCGGCATCGGCCGGGGCACCAAGCCGGCCTCGTCGAGGCGCTTGGCCAGCACCGAGGCGGTGCGCTCCTCGGTCCAGGAGAGCTCCGGGTGGGCGTGCAGGTCGCGGCGCACGTCGACGAGCAGGTGCTCGTGCTTGGCCACCGACTCGGTCACGTCGCGCAGCAGGGCGGCGTCAGGACCGGGGACGGCAGGCACGGACGAGGTCACGACCGGCCAGTCTAGTGCGCGCTACTTGTCCGGTTCGTCGTATGCGGCCAGCAGGCGGTCCGCCGCCAGGGGCGCGGTCGTGCCACCGGCGAGCAGCTCGCGGCGTACGTCGTCACGGATGGCCTTCACCCCGGCCGAGCGGCGCAGCCGCTGGTCGAGCTCGTCGCGGACCAGCGCCCAGGTGAAGTCGAGCTGCTGGTGGGCCCGCTTGTCGGCCAGGCCCTGCTCCCCCAGTGACTCGCGGTGGGCGAGCACCTTGTCCCAGACCGCGTCGATGCCGGTGCCGTGCAGGCCGGAGCAGGTCAGCACCGGCGGCACCCACCCCTCGGCCGAGGAGTGCACCAGGCGCAGCGCACCGGAGAGCTCTCGCGCAGCCGCCTTGGCCTCGTCCTCGCGGTCACCGTCGGCCTTGTTCACCGCGATGACGTCGGCGATCTCGAGGATCCCCTTCTTGATGCCCTGGAGCTGGTCACCGGTGCGCGCCATGGTCAGGAACAGGAACGTGTCGACCATCCCGGCGACGGTGACCTCCGACTGCCCGACACCGACGGTCTCGACGAGCACGACGTCGTAGCCCGCGGACTCCAGCACGATCATCGCCTGCGTGGTCGCGCGGGCGACGCCGCCGAGGGTGCCGGCGCTGGGCGAGGGACGGATGTAGGCGTAGGGGTTGGCCGACAGCTCGGCCATCCGGGTCTTGTCGCCCAGCACCGATCCGCCGGTGCGCACCGAGGAGGGGTCGACCGCGAGCACGCCGACGCGCTTGCCGTCGTCGGTCAGGTGCTTGCCGAGCGCCTCGATGAAGGTCGACTTGCCGACGCCCGGACTGCCGGAGATGCCGACCCGCACCGTCCCGGCGCTGCCGTCCCCGAGCTCCGAGAGCAGGTCGCGGGCCGCCTTTCGGTGGTCCTGGCGCTGGGACTCGACCAGGGTGATCGCGCGAGAGACCGAGGCCCGCTTGCCGTCGCGGATGCCGGCGAGGAGAGCCTCGACGTCTGGACCCGAGGCCATCAGTGACCGAGCTGGGCGGAGAGCTTCTCGAGCAGGTCGAGCGCCGCCTCGGCGATGACGGTGCCGGGCGGGAACACCGCGGCCGCGCCCATCTCCTCGAGCGCGGGTACGTCGTCGGGCGGGATCACCCCGCCGACCACGATCATCACGTCGTCGGCCCCATGGTCGTGCAGCGCCTGCTTCAGCTCCGGCACGAGCGTCAGGTGGCCTGCGGCGAGCGAGTTGACCCCGACGATGTGCACGTCGGCGTCGACCGCCTGCTGGGCGACCTCCTCCGGCGTGGAGAACAGCGGGCCCGACGTCGACGTCGAAGCCCATGTCGGCGAAGGCCGAGACGATCACCTTCTGGCCGCGGTCGTGGCCGTCCTGGCCCATCTTGGCGACCAGGATGCGCGGGCGACGACCCTCGTCCTCGGCGAACCTCTCGGTCGCCGCGAGCACGTTCGCCATCGCCTCGCTCGACCCCGACTCACGCTTGTACACCCCGGAGATCGTACGGATCACCGCACGGTGGCGGCCCCACTCCTTCTCCAGTGCCTCGGAGATCTCCCCGACCGTGGCCTTCGCACGGGCCGCGTCCACCGCGAGCTCGAGCAGGTTGCCGTCGCCGGTCCGGTACCTGGCCGACCTGGTCAACGCGTCCAGGGTGCGCTCGACCTCCGCGTCGTCGCGCTCCTCGCGCAGGCGCTCGAGCTTGGCCAGCTGCTGCTTGTAGACGCTGGCGTTGTCGACCCTGAGCACCTCGAGGGGGTCCTCCTGCGGGAGCCGGAAGGTGTTCACCCCGACCAGCTTCTGCGCCCGCGAGTCCAGCCGGGCCTGCGTGCGGGCGGCGGCCTCCTCGATGCGCAGCTTCGGCAGGCCCTCCTCGATGGCCTTGGCCATCCCGCCGTGCTGCTCGGCCTCCTGGATGTGGGACCAGGCGCGCTCGGCGAGGTCGTGGGTCAGCCGCTCGACGTAGTAGCTGCCGGCCCAGGGGTCGATCGTGCCCGTCGTACCGCTCTCCTGCTGGAGCAGCAGCTGGGTGTTGCGCGCGATCCTGGCCGAGAAGTCGGTGGGCAGCGCGATCGCCTCGTCGAGCGCGTTGGTGTGCAGCGACTGGGTGTGTCCCTGGGTCGCGGCCATCGCCTCGATGCAGGTGCGCTGCACGTTGTTGAAGACGTCCTGCGCCGTCAGCGACCAGCCCGAGGTCTGGCTGTGGGTCCGCAGGGACAGCGACTTCGGGTTCGACGGCTCGAACTGCCGCACCAGCCGCGCCCACAGCGCGCGGGCGGCGCGCAGCTTGGCCACCTCCATGAAGAAGTTCATCCCGATCGCCCAGAAGAAGCTCAGGCGCGGGGCGAACTCGTCGATGGTCAGCCCGGCGGCGAGGCCCGCTCGGATGTACTCCACGCCGTCCGCGAGCGTGTACGCGAGCTCGAGGTCGGCCGTCGCCCCGGCCTCTTGGATGTGGTAGCCGGAGATGGAGATGGAGTTGAACCGTGGCATCCGCTGCGAGGTGAAGGCGAAGATGTCGCTGATGATCCGCATGCTCGGCTGCGGCGGGTAGATGTAGGTGTTGCGGACCATGAACTCCTTGAGGATGTCGTTCTGGATCGTCCCCGTGAGCTGTTCCGGCTTCACCCCCTGCTCCTCGGCCGCGACGATGTAGAGCGCCAGCACCGGCAGCACCGCGCCGTTCATCGTCATCGACACCGACATCTCGTCGAGCGGGATGCCGTCGAAGAGCGTGCGCGCGTCGTAGATCGAGTCGATGGCCACGCCCGCCATGCCGACGTCGCCCTTCACCCGTGGGTGGTCGGAGTCGTAGCCGCGGTGGGTGGCGAGGTCGAAGGCGACCGAGAGGCCCTTCTGTCCCGCGGCGAGGTTGCGCCGGTAGAACGCGTTGGACTCCTCGGCGGTGGAGAACCCGGCGTACTGGCGGATGGTCCACGGCTGGGTGGTGTACATCGTCGGGTAGGGGCCGCGCAGGAACGGCGACAGGCCGGGGAAGGTGTCGAGGGCGTCGAGGCCCTCGAGGTGCTCGGGGCCGTAGATCGGCAGGATGCCGATGCCCTCGGGCGACTCCCAGGTCTCACCCTGGACCTGCCTCGGGCGCACGTACCGCGCCGGCCAGGGGCTGGTCGCCGAAGCTCTTCGGAACTGTGCCGATCTGCTCACTCCGCTCGGGGGTCATGCCAGCTTCTCCCGGGTCCGGTGCAGGAAGTCGAGCGCGTCGACTCCCACCGCGCAGCTGTCGTCCACTCCGTCGAAGACCTCGGTGGTCGAGCTCGTCGAGGCCCCCGCGATGATCACCCACTGTGCGCCGGCGTCCCGGAGAGCGACGACCAGGTCCCTCCCCCACTCGGCGTAGGCCTTGTCGTGGCCGGCGAGGCAGACCACCGACTGCCCGTCGTAGTGGGCGACCACGGCCTCGACATCGTCGTGGCGGCCCTCGTTGACCACGTCGATGCCACCGGCGGCGAACAGGTTGCTCGCGAAGGTGGCTCGCGCGGTGTGCGCGGCGACGGTGCCCATGGTCGCCAGGAAGACGGTGCTCTCGGCGGGGTCGTCACGCAGCGCTTCGAACGGCTCGGCGTAGGGCCGTACGGTCGGCGCACCCTCGCCGTACGGACGCCGCTCGGGAAGGGTCTCGTGAAGGTGGGGGAACTCGGTGACGCCCGTGATCGGCCGCTTCCTCGTGGCGACCTGCCGGTCGCGCTCGGCCACCACCTCGTCGATGCGGGTGCGCAGGTCGTCCAGGCCTCCGGCGACACTTCCGACCGACTCGATGCGACCGAGCTCCTCCCAAGCGGCGACCGCGAGGTCGTCGGTGAGCTTCTCGACGGCAAAGGCGCCACCCGCCGGGTCGGCGACCTTGGCGACGTGGGACTCCTCGACCAACAGGGCGGAGGTGTTGCGCGCGATCCGTCGGGCGAAGGCGTCGGGCAGCCCGAGCCGCGCGTCGAACGGGAGCACGGTGACGGCGTCCGCTCCCCCGACACCGGCGGCGAAGGCGGCCACGCAGGTGCGGAGCATGTTCACCCACGGGTCGTACTTGGTCATCATCGGCCGCGACGTCACTGCGTGCAGCACCATCTGGCGGCGGTCCTCGGCCGCGCCGCTGAGCTCGAGCATCCGTGCCCAGAGACGTCGTACGGCGCGGAGCTTGGCGATCGTGGGGAACTGCTCGTCGGTCGCGGCCAGCCGGAACTCCACCAGCGCGTTGGCCTCGTCGATCGCCACCCCCGCCATGGCGAGCTCGCGCAGGTAGTGGGCCCCGATCGCGAGCACGTAGCCGAGCTCCTGGACGTCGGAGGCGCCGAGGTCGTGCACCGCCGTCCCGTCGACGACCAGCGCCCTGCAGCCGAGGTCCCGCGCCAGCTCGACGGCTTCGCCGACCATCTCGGCGCCGCGGGTCGAGCTGGCCGAGACTCCCCTGAGCACCGCACCTACCGGGTCGACACCGAGGTTCGTCCCGGCAGCCAGCGTGGTGCCACGCGCCACCTCAGCGAAGGCGCGAGCCGCGCCGAGCGGGTCGAAGGGGGCGTCGAGCACGACGGGCGCGGCGTCCAGCAGCACGCCGACGAGCGCGGCGCCGAGGTCGTCGGCAGCGACGCCGGAGTCACCGACCTGCACGAGCAGCGAGTGCGCGCCGGTCTCGAGCTCGTTGAGGGCGGCCTCGTTCATGGCCTTCGGGTCCGGGTCGGCGACCAGGGCCCGCACGTCCCACCCGTCGCCCCGCGCCGGTGGCCGGACCGGATCCGGGAGGTCGGCGACCAGGTCCGGCGTCCCGAGCGGGGCGATGCCGATGCCGTCGAGGGTGCGGCGCGTGAGCTTGTCCCAGACCGCGCCGTCGACGTCGTCCTCGCCGAGCCGGCGGGCCTTGCGCAGCACCACGGCGGCGGCCGCCTCCCACTCCTCGACGGTGTGGTGTTCGCCCTCGGACAGGGCGAGATGGGCGTCACTGCTCATAGGCGAACAATAGGGAGAGCCCCCGTGGGCGACCAGCAAGTGTGAAATACCTCTTAGGCTCAGCGGGTGCCTGATCTGATCGCCGGCGAAGGGCTCGTGCTCCGGGCCGCGCAGCCCACCGACCGGGAGCGCTGGCTCGAGCTGTTCCACGACGAGATGGAGCTGCGCTACGGCGTGCCGACCGTCGTGCAGGTCCCGGAGACGCTCGACGAGGTCGACGACCGGGTCACCAAGTCGGCCTTCGCCCTGGCCGCGGTCGAGCCGGGCAGCCTGACCATCGCGGCTGATGACGACCCCGACCGGTTTCTCGGCACGGTGGCCTGGATGTTCCACCTGCCCCCGCCGCTGCGCATCGCCGACGTCGGCTACGCCGTCCATCCCGACTCGCGCGGGCAGGGCGTCGCGAGTCGCGCCGTACGCACGCTGACGCACTGGCTCACCGTGGCCGCCGACGGCCCGCGCCTCCCCCGCGTGCAGCTCGACCACAGCGTCGAGAACGTTGCCTCCTGCCGCACGGCCCTCTCCGCCGGGTTCGAGCAGGAGGGCGTCCGCCGCCACTTCCTGCCCCTGCGCGACGCCGACGCCCCGGGCGGCGAGCGCCGCCACGACGTCTGCCTGCACGGCTACGTTCCCGCCCTCTGATGGACGTCTTCGCCGGCATCGCCGTCAGCGACTACGAGCGCGCCCTCGACTGGTACGAGCGACTCCTCGGCGCCCCGCCCAGCTTCCAGCCCCACGACACCGAGTCCGTCTGGACCCTGACCGAGCACGGCCACCTCTACGTGCTGCTCGACCCCGACCGAGCCGGCCACTCGCTGGCCACCCTGTTCCTGGAGGACCTCGACGCCTTCGTCGATGCCGCCGCGGAGCGAGGCGTGGATCCTGCTCAGCGCGAGACCTACGGCAACGGCGTCCACAAGATCACCTTCCGCGACCCCGACGGCAACGAGGTCGGGGTGGGGGGTGGGGCGGACGGGGGCTGAGCGCGTCAGTCGACACGTGGGTCGACCGGCGCCGTCGGGACGACGAGGCCCGCGTCGTACGCCGCGATGACGGCCTGGACGCGGTCGCGCACGCCGAGCTTGCCGAGCACGCCGCGCGACGTGGGTCTTCACGGTCGACTGGCCGACGAAGAGCTCGTCAGCGACCTCGCGGTTGGACAGTCCGGACGCCACCAGGCGGAGGACCTCGCGTTCGCGCGGGCTGAGCCGGTCGATCTCGACGTGACGCTGGGACGGTTCGCGCCGGCGCGGTGAACTCCGCGATCAGGCGGCGTGTCACCGAGGGGGCCAGGAGGGCGTCACCCGCGTGCGCCATCCGGACGCCGGCGACGAGCTGGTCGGGCGGCACGTCCTTGAGCAGGAAGCCGGTCGCGCCGAGGACGAGGGCGGCGTAGACGTACTCGTCGAGGTCGAACGTCGTCAGGATCACCACCTTCACCTCGCCGTCCGGGTGGTCGCGGAGACGATCCGGCGGGTGGCCTCCAGACCGTCCATCCCGGGCATCCGGATGTCCATCAGGATCACGTCGGGGTGGAGCTCCTCGGTGAGCGCGACGGCGTCGGCACCGGAAGCGGCATCACCGACGACCTCCAGGTCGTCCTGCGCCGAGAGGATCATCCGGAAGCCGGTGCGCAGCAGCTGCTGGTCGTCGACGACGAGCACCCGGACGGTCATGCCGGCACCGGTGCGGCGAGCGGCGGCTCGTCGGCGCTCGCGCGGAGCGAGCCGACGATGCTCGCGCATCCGCTCGAGTGCTCGCGCCCCTCGGCCTCGATCTCGACGAGCGCGCCGTCGAGCCGCGGGTCCCCTGTCTCCTGGAGGCGGATCGCCGCGGTGGCGAGGTCGAGCATGTGGGTGACGACGCGGGCGACGTCGTGGTCGTGCAGCTCGGCGAGGCGGGTCCGCTCGGACTCCGCAGCCATCCGCTCCAGGAGCACGGTCTGCTCGAGCACGGCGTACTCGGCGGCGGCCAGCCCTTGCTCCAGGGTCCGTGTGCCTGGACGAGGGCGCCGAGGCACGCGGCGAGCCCGGCGGCCATGAGCGGACCGAGCACGCCGGAGGGGTGGGCGTGCTGGGCGATCCCGGTGGCGGTCGCGGCGACGCCCCAGAGAGTCATCGCGGCGACGGCACGGCGCCGGGGTGCCCAGCAGCCCACGGCGTAGGCGGGGACCAGAACGGTGTACAGGCCGGCCAGGGTCGCGTAGTCGCGGCAGGTCAGGCCTGCCGAGAGGATCAGCGACAGCGCGCTCACCACGACGAGGAAGGCGACCGGCGTACGGCGCCTGAGCAGCCCGGCCAGCCCCATCGCCGCCACGACGAGCACGTTGAGCGCCGTGGGTCCGGCTCGGGGTCGCTGACCGAGCGCCTCGGTCACGAGCGCGGCCGACCACACCAGCGGGACGCCGGCCCAGAGCACCCGGTCGCGGGTCCTCGGGCCCGAGGTCGACGCGATCGCTGGGGCGGCGGTGCTGTCGATCGGCAGGCACGCGTGCACGGCGTACCCGCCTGCCTCGGTCGGGCCGGTCGAGAGCGAGCCGTGCAGCGTCGCGAGGCGCTCACGCATGCCGAGCAGGCCGAAGCCGCTGCTCTCGCCCTCGACATGACCGACGGAAGGACCGTTGACGACCCAGACGTCGAGGACCTCGGCGCCGACGGAGACCCGGACGGAGACGTCCGCGCCGGGCGAGTGCCGGGTGGCGTTGGTGAGCCCCTCCTGGACGATGCGAACGGCGACCTGACCGAGCCCGGCAGGGATCGTGCGGGCGCCGTCGGGCCACGTCAGCTCGACCGCGACGTCGTCGGCCAGGCCGGCGAGGAACGTCTCCAGGCCGGCCCGCGACGCCTCCCGGTCGGCGGGCAGGTCCGCCAGGCGGTGCAGCTCGGACAGGGCGGTGCGCCCGGAGCACGTCAGCGTGCTCAGCGCCTCGGCAGCGGAACGCGGGTCCTGGAGCGCGACCACGCGGGCCGCGGAGGCCTGGACCACCATCGCGGTCAGGCAGTGCGCGGCCACGTCGTGGAGCTCCCGCGCAACCCGCATCCGCTCGTCGTGCGCGGCGGTCCGCCCGCGCAGCTCCTGCTCGTCGTGCAGCAAGGCGATGCGCGTGGCCAGCTGCTCAGCCTTGCGCTCGCGGCGGGTGACCAGGACCCCGACGCCGTACGGGACGCCGGCGAAGACCGCGAAGGCCGACAACGCCATCGGCGCGGCCTGGCCCGAGGCGGTGACCACGACCAGGAAGCCCGCGGCCGCGCCGACCAGGACCGAGCGGTGGGCTGCCTTGCTCCTGCTCTCGGTGCGGCCCACCGTGTAGAGCACCAGCAGGACGGCGTACGGCTCGAAGGTCAAGCGCGGGTCACCGGTGAGGACCTCGTAGAGCGCGACCGCCACCAGGCAGACCCAGGCCGAGACGAGTGGCGCGGCCCGCCGGGCCGCCACCGTCGCCGTGGAGGCGAGGGCCAGCAGGATCGCCAGCGCGGACTGCTCGGGAGAGCCGGTCGGGCCAGGTGCGCGTCCACGACCGCGCCGGCCGCGAGCACCAGGGCGGCCATGACTCGACCACCCGGTCACGCGACCACGACGGCGATCGCCGGCTCGGCACCACTTCACGCTAGCCGCGTAACCCCCCGGCAACCATCCACACTGACGGCGGATCCTCCGTAGTCCAGGGACGACGGCGGAATCGGGCCTCGGGCTGACGACAACCGCGTCGCGCCGGCGTCGATGCTGCAAGGACTCTCACGACCCAGGAGATCGAGATGACCACGAGTCCCAGCACCCTGACCGACACCCGCGGCCACAGCATCGACCCGCCCCGTCACAGTCGAGGGGGCGCTGTCGCGGGGATCGCCTTCGTCGGCTTCTTCGTCCTCGGCGTGGTGGCGAGCAACGTCCCCGCCGACAACGCCTCGGACGCCGCGTGGCTCAAGGACTACACGGGCACCCGCAACCACGTCGGCCACCTGCGCACGGCGTACTGCCTCGTGCTGGCCGGCCTCAGCCTGATGTGGTTCCTGACCGCACTGTGGGAACGGGTTTGCGACGCGGACGCCACGAGGACGCCGAGCCCGGTCCCTGTCGTCGCGGCCGGCATGGCCGGCGCCCTGATCTCGGTCGGCGGCGTGCTCATGGGCGTCGTGTCGATCGCGGCGCTGCGTGGCTACCCGCAGGTGATCCGGCTCGGCAGCGACGGCGGCTTCGCGATGGTCTCCGTGGGCGGCATGCTCGCGGCCGCCCTCAGCCTCGCCTGGATCTGCCTGGAAGGCCGGCGGGTCGGCGTGCTCGGCACCAAGCTCGCCCGGACCGGCATCGCGGTCGCGGTGGTGCTCCTCGCCGCCATCGCGTTCATCCCGATCGCCGCGCTGCTCCTCTGGGTCCTCGTCACCAGCGTGTGGCTGCTGCGCCACGACACCCGGGCCGCGTCGGCGTAACCCGGCTCAGCACTGTCGGTGGCGGCGCGGGGTGGAGCGGACGTCGTGCCGCGCGGGCCACGCAGCGGGCGGCGGCGACTTCGTCCTTCCTCAGGGACCCGTTGGCAAGATCCGGCGCGCGACACGCGTTCACCGGAGTGTCGCCGTGAATCCACCGTCAGGCCACGGGATGGAGGCACCCTCGGAGCATGCGGATCGCACTGGTCACCGAGGAGTTCGGGACGAGCACCGCCCCGGAGGCGTACCTGACGCGCGAGGTCGTGGCGCGACTGGTCGACCTGGGGCACGACGTGGTGGTCTTCGCGGGCGGGCGCGGGCAGGCGACGTTCAAGGGCGCGCGGGTGTTCTGGGCGAGCCGGATGACTCCGGTCTCGGCGATCCGGGAGGCGATGGCGCTCTCCCGCCCCGACGTGTGCCACCTGATCGACCCGCACCGGCTCGGCATCAAGGCCGCGGAGGCCGCCGAGCGACTCGGCGTCCCCGTCGTCGTGCTCGACCCCCCGACCTGGCGCCCCGGCGTCGACCCCGTCGGCCACCACCCTGGGCTGCGTGACGAGGTCATGCACGACCGGTGGGCGCGGGTGCACGCACCCGACGGCGGCCGCCTGATCGTGGGGTACGTCGGGGCGCTGGATCGCCGCAAGGTGGTTCAGCGGCTGGCCTCCGTCGCCGCGCTCCCGGGAGTCCGCCTCGTCGCCGTCGGTGACGGCCCCGGCGTCGACACGCTGCGTGCCCACGGCGCCAAGGTGATCCCGACGACGACCGGGCTGGAGCGGGCGATCTGCGTGGCCAGCCTCGACGTGCTGGTGCAGCCGCGCAAGCGCGAGATGTACTCCCCCGGCGTGCTGGAGGCCCTGGCCAGCGGCGTGCCCGTGGTCGCCTTCGACGGGGGCACCGCGGCCCACGCCGTCCGCCACGAGCACAACGGCCTGCTGGTCGGCACCGACCGCGGCGGCAACGCGTTCGGCCGCGCCGTCGCGCGGCTGGCCGCGAGCCCCGACCTGCTCTACACGCTCGCCGGCCACGCCCGCGACTCGATCTCCGGGAGCACCTGGGACGACGCCGTGGCCGAGCTCATCGACGTGCACTACCCCCGGGCGCTGACCCACCGGCGGGCCGGCGCGAAGGTCGCCACCAGGCACCCGTAGCGGTGCTCAGACCTCGCTGCGCCCGTCGTTGTCCTTGTTGCGGATGCCGATCTTGTTGCCGAGCCACACCAGCGGGTCGTACTTGCGGTCCACGACGCGCTCCTTCATCGGGATGATCGCGTTGTCGGTGATGTGGATGCCCTCCGGGCACACCTCGGTGCAGCACTTGGTGATGTTGCACATGCCGATCCCGGCGGCACCCTGAGCCAGCTCACGCCGGTCGTGGGTGTCCAGCGGGTGCATGTCGAGCTCGGCGTACCGCAGGAAGAAGCGCGGGCCGGCGAAGGCCGGCTTGTTCTCCTCGTGGTCGCGCACGACGTGGCAGGTGTCCTGGCACAGGAAGCACTCGATGCACTTGCGGAACTCCTGGCCGCGCTCGACGTCGACCTGGGCCATCCGGCGCTTGCCGTCAGCGTCGCGCGGCGGCGGGGCGAACGAGGGCAGCTCGCGGGCCTTCTCGTAGTTGAAGGAGACGTCGGTGACGAGGTCGCGGATGACCGGGAAGGCACGCATCGGCGTGACCGTGATCGTCTCCTTCTCGTCGAAGTCCGAGAGCCGCGTCATGCACAGCAGCCGGGGGCGGCCGTTGATCTCGGCGCTGCACGACCCGCACTTGCCGGCCTTGCAGTTCCACCGGATCGCCAGGTCGCCGGCCTGCGTGGCCTGCAGGCGGTGCAGCGCGTCGAGGACGACCTCGCCGGTCTCGACCTCGACGGTGAAGTCCTTCAGCTCACCGCCGACGTCGTTGCCGCGCCAGACACGCATCTTCAGGGGATAGCTCATCCGCGTACTCGCTTCGCTCCGTGCGCGCATGCGGCACAAAGGGCGCTGCGTTGAATGACTCGCTCGCTTCGCTCGCTCATTCGAAGAACCTCCTCAGCTCGTCGGGCATCTGGGGCAGCGGTTGCTCGCTCAGGTCCACGCCGGTGCCGGCGCTGTTGAGCCGGAGCACGAGGTTCTTGGCGCCCCACTCGTCACTCGTCATCGGGAAGTCGTCGCGGGTGTGGCCACCACGCGACTCCTCGCGGGTCAGCGCCGCCTTCGCGACGCACTCCGAGACCAACAGCATGTTGCGCAGGTCGACGGCGAGGTGCCAGCCCGGGTTGTACTGCCGGTGGCCCTCGACGACGAGCTTGCCGGCACGCACCTTGAGCTTCTCGATCTCCTCGAGCGACGCCGCCAGCTCCGCACGGGTGCGGATGATGCCGACGAGGTCGTTCATCGTCTGCTGCAGGTCCTGCTGGATCGTGTAGGGGTTCTCCTTCTCCCCCTCGCTCGGCTCGCGCTCGAACGGTGCCAGCACCGGGTCCTGGGCGTGCGCGACCAGCTGGGAGTCGACCTCGGGGTGCTTCTTGAGGCCGTGCGCATACGCCGTGGCGGCCTCGCCGGCACGCCTGCCGAAGACCAGCAGGTCGCCGAGCGAGTTGCCGCCGAGCCGGTTGGAGCCGTGCATGCCACCGGAGCACTCGCCGACGGCGTAGAGGCCGGTGACGCTGCTCTCCTGGGTGTCGGGGTCGACCTCGACGCCGCCCATCACGTAGTGGCAGGTCGGGCCGATCTCCATCGGCTCCTTGGTGATGTCGACGTCGGCCAGCTCCTTGAACTGGTGGTACATCGAGGGCAGCCGCTTGCGGATGAACTCGGGGGTACGCCGCGAGGCGATGTCGAGGAAGACGCCGCCGTGCGGTGATCCGCGGCCGGCCTTGATCTCGGAGTTGATCGCCCGCGCCACCTCGTCACGGGGCAGCAGCTCCGGTGGCCGGCGGTTGTTCTTCTTGTCGTCGTACCAGCGGTCGGCCTCCTCCTCGTTGTCGGCCGTCTCCGCCTTGAAGAACTCCGGGATGTAGTCGAACATGAACCGCTTGCCCTCGGAGTTGCGCAGGATCCCGCCGTCGCCGCGCACCGACTCGGTGACGAGCAGGCCCTTCACCGAGGGCGGCCAGACCATCCCCGTGGGGTGGAACTGCACGAACTCCATGTTGATCAGCGAGGCGCCGGCACGCAGGGCCAGGGCGTGGCCGTCGCCGGTGTACTCCCAGGAGTTCGAGGTGACCTTGAACGACTTGCCGATGCCGCCGGTCGCCAGGACGACCGAGGGCGCCTCGAAGACCACGAACCGGCCGGTCTCGCGCCAGTAGGCGAAGGCCCCGGCGATCTTGCCGTCGGTCTTGAGCAGCTCGGTGACCGTGCACTCCATGAACACGTCGATGCCGAGCGCGACGGCGCGCTGCTGCAGGGTCCGGATCATCTCCAGGCCGGTGCGGTCGCCGACGTGGGCGAGGCGGGCGTAGCGGTGACCGCCGAAGTCGCGCTGGGAGATCAGCCCGTCGTCGGTGCGGTCGAACAGGGCGCCCCAGTCCTCGAGCTCCTGGACCCGCTCGGGCGCCTCCTGGGCGTGCAGCTGCGCCATCCGCCAGTTGTTGAGCATCTTGCCGCCGCGCATGGTGTCGCGGAAGTGGACCTCCCAGTTGTCCTCCGGCCAGCGGTTGCCCATGGCCGCGGCGATGCCGCCCTCGGCCATCACCGTGTGGGCCTTGCCGAGCAGCGACTTGCAGACGATCGCGGTGCGGGCACCGGCCTCGTGGGCGGCGATCGCGGCACGCAGCCCGGCGCCACCGGCGCCGATCACCACGACGTCGTACCCGTGCTGCTCGAAGCCGTGGAAGCGCTCCGGCGACTCCTCCGCGGAGTCGTCCATCACGTTGCCGGTCATCGGGTGCCGGTCAGACATGTCAGAAGAACCTCGGGTCGTCGAAGACGTTGGTGGCGAGCAGCAGCACGTACAGGTCGGCGAGGGCCACCGAGAACAGCGAGGCCCACGCGTAGACGGAGTGCTTGCCGTTGAGCTTGGAGACGAAGGTCCACGCCTTGTAGCGCATCGGGTGCTTGCTGAAGTGGCGCAGCCGGCCGCCGACGATGTGGCGGCAGGAGTGGCAGGACAGCGTGTAGAGCCAGATCAGCACGATGTTGACGAGGAACACCAGGGTGCCCAGCCCCATGTGGCCCCAGTTGCCCTCGGGGTCGCGGAAGGTGAGCACGGTGTCGTAGCTCAGGATCAGCGCGACCACGCACCGCGGCGTACCAGAAGTAGCGGTGGATGTTGTTCAGGATCAGCGGCAGCCGGGTCTCGCCGCTGTAGGTCACGTGCGGCTCGGCCACCGCGCACGCGGGCGGGCTCAGCCAGAACGACCGGTAGTAGGCCTTGCGGTAGTAGTAGCAGGTCAGCCGGAAGCCCAGCGGGAAGATCAGGATGATCAGCGCCGCCGAGAGCGGCCACCACTGGAAGGGCTGACCGAAGTCCGAGGAGCCCTTGACGCAGTCGCCCAGGCAGGGCGAGTAGAAGGGCGAGAGGTACGGCGCCGAGTAGTAGTGCGAGCCCTGGAACGCCCGGATCGTCGCGTAGACGACGAAGGACGATGAACACCACGAAGGTGGTCAGCGGGTAGAGCCACCAGCGGTCGCCGCGGAGGGTCTTCTGCTCGATCTGGGCCCGGGTGGGACCCCTGCACGCCGGTGGGGAGTGACGGCCCCCGAGTGTTGCAGGCGCGTCCGTGTCGGCCATGGGCAAACCCTTTCCGCGGCTCTGAGGTGAGCCACGCGGCACCGATGGGGAATATCTCACACTCGCCCCCACGGTCCGCGGCGTGTCCGGGCGATACGGTGCGAGTTGTGGCAACCGCTCCTCCCCGCCGCGCGTCAGCGAGTGAGAAGGCCGCCCCCAGCTACTCCCCCGACCCTCGTCAAGGACGCCCGCGGCGCGCGCTCGACGATCTTCCTGAAGCTGCTCATGGCCGCCTCCGGCCTGGTCTTCGTGCTCTTCGTGCTGCTGCACATGTACGGCAACCTCAAGGCCTTCGCCGGCCACGACGCCTACAACGAGTACGCCCACCACCTGCGCACGCTGGGCACGCCGATGCTCCCCTACGCCGGCTTCCTCTGGATCATGCGCGTGGTCCTGATCGTCGCCCTCGTCGTGCACGTCTACTGCGCGGTGGTGCTCTGGCGCCGCGCCAAGCAGGCGCGCACCCACAACTACGTCGTGAAGAAGAACAGCACTCGACGTACGCCTCCCACCTGATGCGCTGGGGCGGCGTGACGCTGCTGCTCTTCATCGTCTGGCACCTGCTCAACTTCACGATCGGCAAGATCAACGTGACCGGCGGGGCCACCAACGACCCCTACAACCTGGTCGTCGACTCGTTCTCGACGTGGTGGCTCACGGTGATCTACCTGGTCGCCATGGCCATGCTCGGCGCCCACCTGCACCACGGCATCTGGAGCTCGATGCAGACGCTGGGGCTGACCAACAGCCACCGCTCGCGGGTCGCCTACAAGCGCGTCGCGTTCGTCCTCGCCGTGGTCATCGCGGGCGGCTTCTCGATCGTGCCCATCTTCGTCCTGGCCGGCGTCATCTCGAAGTAAGGAGGTCGTCGCCCGTGACCGACATGCCCGACACCACGCTGACCGGGAACCCCTCGCACCACCTCGACACCGAGGAGACCGACGACGCGGCCGGCTACTACCAGCCCGGCGACCCGATCAGGGACACCAAGGCGCCCGGCGGCCCGCTCGAGGAGAAGTGGGGCACCCGCCAGTTCGAGGCCCGCATCGCCAACCCGGCCAACCGCCGACGGCTCTCGGTGATCGTGGTCGGCACCGGCCTGGCCGGCGCCTCCGCCGCGGCCACGCTCGGCGAGGCCGGCTACGTCGTGAAGTCCTTCTGCTACCAGGACTCCCCCCGCCGCGCGCACTCGATCGCCGCCCAGGGCGGCATCAACGCCGCCAAGAACTACAAGGGCGACGGCGACTCGGTCTACCGGCTCTTCTACGACACCGTGAAGGGCGGCGACTACCGCTCGCGCGAGTCCAACGTCTACCGGCTGGCCGAGGTCAGCGTGAACATCATCGACCAGTGCGTGGCCCAGGGCGTCCCCTTCGCCCGGGAGTACGGCGGCCTGCTCGACAACCGCTCCTTCGGCGGCGTGCAGGTCTCGCGCACGTTCTACGCCCGCGGCCAGACCGGCCAGCAGCTGCTGATCGGCGCCTACCAGGCCCTCGAGCGCCAGGTCGCCGCCGGCACGGTGAAGTGCTACACCCGCCACGAGATGCTCGAGCTGATCGTGGTCGACGACCGGGCCCGCGGCATCATCGTCCGCGACCTGGTCACCGGCGAGATCGAGACCTACTTCGCCGACGTCGTGGTGCTGGCCAGCGGCGGCTACGGCAACGTCTTCTTCCTCTCCACCAACGCGATGGGCAGCAACGTCACCGCCACCTGGCGGGCCCACCGCAAGGGCGCGCTACATGGCCAACCCCTGCTACACCCAGATCCACCCGACCTGCATCCCGGTCTCCGGCGCCCACCAGTCCAAGCTCACCCTGATGAGCGAGTCGCTGCGCAACGACGGCCGCATCTGGGTGCCCAAGGACGCCAAGGACGCCGAGCAAGAACCCGCGCGACATCGCCGAGGAGGACCGCGACTACTACCTCGAGCGGATCTACCCCTCCTTCGGCAACCTGGTCCCCCGCGACATCGCCTCCCGCCAGGCCAAGAACATGTGCGACGAGGGCCGCGGCGTCGGGCCCGAGGTCGACGGCGTACGCCGCGGCGTCTACCTCGACTTCGCCGAGGCCATCGACCGGCTCGGGCCGCAAGGCCATCGAGAACAAGTACGGCAACTTGTTCGACATGTACCAGCGGATCACCGGCGAGGACCCCTACGAGGTGCCGATGCGGATCTACCCCGCGGTGCACTACGTGATGGGCGGGCTCTGGGTCGACTACGACCTGCAGGCCACGATCCCCGGCCTGTTCGTGACCGGCGAGGCCAACTTCTCCGACCACGGCGCCAACCGGCTGGGCGCCTCGGCGCTGATGCAGGGCCTGGCCGACGGCTACTTCGTGCTGCCCAACACCATCCGCGACTACCTCGCCGAGGGCCCCTTCGAGAAGATCCCCGAGGACCACCCGGCGGTGGTCGAGGCCCAGGAGAGCGTGCGCGCGCGGATCGACCAGTTCCTGGGCACGAAGGGCACCCGCAGCGTCGACTCCTACCACCGCGAGCTCGGCAACATCATGTGGGAGTACTGCGGGATGGAGCGCACCGAGGACGGCCTGAAGAAGGCGATCGACCTGATCCGCGGGCTGCGCGACGACTTCTGGCGCAACGTCAAGGTGCTCGGCACCGCCGACGGCCTCAACCAGTCGCTGGAGCGCGCCGGCCGGGTGGCCGACTTCTTCGAGCTCGGCGAGCTGATGTGCATCGACGCGCTCAACCGGCGCGAGTCGTGCGGCGGGCACTTCCGCGCCGAGTCGCAGACCGAGGACGGCGAGGCGCTGCGCCACGACGACCAGTACGCCTACGTGGCGGCCTGGGAGTGGGCCGGCGAGGAGGGCCACGACATGAGACGCCGATCCTGCACAAGGAAGAGCTCGACCTACGAGTTCGTCGAGATGAAGCAGCGGAGCTACAAGTAGACATGCACCTGACTCTGAAGATCTGGCGCCAGCCCGACGCCGACCGACCGAGGGCGCCGTCCACACCTACGAGCTCGACGACGTCTCGGAGGACATGTCCTTCCTCGAGATGCTCGACGTGCTCAACGAGCAGCTGATCTCCGCCGACGAGGAGCCGGTCGCCTTCGACAGCGACTGCCGCGAGGGCATCTGCGGCATGTGCGGGCTGATGATCAACGGCGAGGCCCACGGCCCCGAGGTCACCACGACCTGCCAGCTGCACATGCGCTCGTTCACCGACGGCGAGACGATCACCATCGAGCCGTGGCGCGCCGACCCGTTCCCGGTGCTCAAGGACCTCGCGTCGACCGCCGCGCGTTCGACCGGATCATCGCCAGCGGGCGGCTACGTCTCGGTCAACACCGGCGCGGCGCCCGACGCCCACGCCACGCCGGTGCCCAAGGAGAACGCCGACCGGGCCTTCGACGTGGCCACCTGCATCGGCTGCGGCGCCTGCGTGGCCGCCTGCCCCAACGGCTCGGCGTCGCTGTTCCTCGGCGCGAAGATCACCCACCTCGGCGAGCTGCCCCAGGGCCAGGCCGAGCGGTGGACGCGGGTGGTCGACATGGTCGCCGCAGCACGACGCCGAGGGCTTCGGCGGCTGCACCAACATCGGCGAGTGCACCGCGGCCTGCCCCAAGGAGATCCCGCTCGACGTGATCTCCCAGCTCAACCACGACCTGAGAACGGCGCTGATCAAGGGCCTCCCAGGGGCGTCCCAAATAGTGGGACGAATCCCACTGCGGGCGGCGGGTGTGGTCCGGCGGGTGTGTCGTCCGGTCACGACTCCCCGCTCAGGTCTGCCGGCGGGTCACGAACCGTCGGCTGCGGCGCCTCGGAGCGACAGATCGTGACCGCTCGAGGCGGGACCGACGGGGAGTCGTGACCGCTCAACCGCGCCGCGCCGAGCGGAACGGACGGAACCCGCTCGGACGGCGTGGGGACAACCGCAGGTCGGACGCGTCAGTCGGCGTCGGGCTCGGCGTCGGGCTGCTTCTTCGGGGCCTCGAGCTCGGTGGCGACGATGCGGGGCGCCTCGGACATGAAGCGCCGGACGTCCAGGTCCACGATGATGTCCTGCGGGCGGAGCGGGCGGGTGAGGAACAACCCCTCGAGCGAGGTCAGCCGCGACAGCGCCACGTACGTTCTGCCCGCGCTGAACACCCGGTTGCCGAGGTCGACCACGGCCCGGTCGTAGGTGCTGCCCTGCGACTTGTGGATGGTCACGGCCCAGGCCAGTCGGAGCGGGAACTGCTGGAACTCCCCGACGGTGTCCTTCTTGAGTTCCTTCTTGTCCGCGTCGTAGGAGTACTTGAACTTTCCCACCCGACGGCTGGACCTCGAACTCCTCACCGTCGACGCTGACCCACACGGTGTCGCGGATGCCCCCGCACGATGCCGAGCGTGCCGTTCACCCAGCGCTGGTCGGCGTCGTTGCGCAGGAACATCACGTGTGCGCCGGGCTTCAGCTCGAGGGCCTCGTCGGCCGGGTAGTTCCGCCCGCCGAAGTCACCGTTGACGTCTGCCTTGGCGGTCTTCACCTTGCCGGGCAGCCGTTCGAGGGCCGCCTTGTTGATCCGGGCGACCGTGTCGTTGCGGGTCGCGAGGGTGATGGCGTCGTCCGGGACGGGCCTGCCCCGCCTCGTTGAGCTGCCCCGCCATGTCCGCGGTGACCCGGCCGTGACGGACGGCCGTGAGCATCGCGGCGAACGCGTCGTCGCGCTGCCGGTGCACCGTGGCGAGCTCGATGATGTTGAGCTCGGCCTCGAGCCACACCTTGGCGTCGAAGAACCACATCGACCGGTAGTGGTCGGTGAAGTACGCGCGCTCGTCGGCGTCGCCGGGCACCGGGGCACCTTGTACGGGCCGCCGAACATACGACCTGCACGCCGCCGAACGCCTCGAACTGCCGACCGCGGGCCTTGCGCAGCGAACGGTCCATCCCGTCGAGCAGGTCGGCGTTGACCATCGAGACCTCGTCGATGACCAGGGTGTCGATCGTGTTGAGGAGCTTCCGGGTGTCCGGCCCCTGCCGCAGCTCGGCGTCGGCGATGAGGCCGATCGGCAGCCGGAACAGGGAGTGGATCGTCTGGCCGCCGACGTTCAGCGCGGCGACCCCGGTCGGGGCGCAGATCACGACCTGCTTCTCGGTGTTCCACGACAGGTGGTTGAGCAGCGTCGACTTGCCCGTGCCGGCCCGCCGGTGATGAAGACGTGGTCACGGGTGTGCTCGATGTACTCGAAGACGGCCCGCTGTTCGTCGCTGAGCTCGATGCTCATCGGGCGTCGCTCCGGCAGTTCGAGGCGTCGCTCCGCGTCGAAGTCCGTCTCGCGGCACGTCGGCGCGCGGTCCGGCCACGCTGCTCGCCGGCAGCGCTGCGTCGACCTGTCGACCGTCTCCGCGCACGCCGCAGCCGCACGAGCACCACGACGACGACCGCCACCAGGAGCAGCACGCCGGCGACGACCAGCACCAGGCCCGCCCGGGCCTGGTCGACGAGCGGGTCCGGCCCCCACGTGCGGCCCATCGCGCCGAACCACGAGGCCTGCAGCAGCCCGAGCGGCCCGCGCATCGCGATGCCGAGCGAGACCGTGCCCGCCGCGACGACCACGGCGCCGACGATCCGGACGACCGCGGCACCCGGGTCGGGCTGCGGTGCCCGGCGGCGATCGGGGTGAACAGCGTCGGGCAGGCCAGCAGCCCGACGAGCAGGAAGACGACGTCGACGACGGTGCGGCCCGTGGGGTCGCTCACCGACCACCGGACGGCGTCGGTGGCGAAGAAGGCCCACCACAGGGCCGCCGCGAGCAGGAACGCGGGGAACGGCTGGACCAGGTAGCGCACGGCGGCGTTGTCGACGACACACCGGTCCACTCGCGCACCCCGGTGCTGTCGTCGTTGCGCGGGTGCACCGCGGCCCGGATGAGCTGCGACGGGCGCCGCCGCCCACACCAGCGCGGGGACCACGAGCCCGAGCAGCACGTGGGCGCCGACGTTCGCCGACACCAGGAACCGGTCGTACTGGTGCAGCGAACCCGAGGTCGCGACGACGAGCGACACGTCGCCAGGGCCGCGGCCACCGAGCGACGCACCGGCCACGGACGCCGCCCCGGCGCAGGCGCACGACGCCGGCCACGTAGGTCGCAGCGAGCAGCACGGCGGCCATCAGCCAGAACAGGTCGATGTTCCACTGCGTCAGCCAGCCCCACGCACCGGGCGCGTGCGGCAGCAGGTCGTCGGTCAGGAGCTCCGCCGGGCTCGGGTCGGTGGTCTTGCTCAGCGCGATCTGGTCGACCGGGGTCGCGGTCCGCCCGAGCGCCGCGGCGAAGCCGGACGCCACGCCCATCACGGCGAGCTCGACGACGATGAGGGTCCAGAACGGGCGTGCCGGTCGCGGCGCGGTGGTCAGCGCACGGATGGCACGCCGACGCTGCACGGCGCCGAGGACCCCGATCGCGACGATCGCACCGATCTTGACCAGCACGAGCGCGCCGTAGGGGTGAACAGGTTCGACAGCGCCCCGACGCGGATCTGCGCCGACGCCGTGCCCGAGACGGCGACGAGCACGAAGCAGCCGAGGGCGATGCTCGAGTACCGCGCCGACGACCGCGGCCAGCCGGTCGCCGGGCAGCACGTCGCGCAGCAGCACGAGCATGACGAGCCCACCGACCCAGAGCGCGGCACCGACCAGGTGCAGCCCGAGCGCGGTGACGGCGGCGTCGTGGCTGGCGGTACCGGCGGCGTGGCCCTGCTGCGCGAGCGGGATGAGGCCGATCATCGCGACGCCGGCGGTCAGGGCGACCATGCCCCGCGAGCGCACGGCGAAGCAGAGCACCGTGACCGCCGCGGCGACGAGCACGGTCATGAGCCAGGCGAGCCCGAGCTCGGTGCCGGTGAGGAAGACCCCCATCGACTGCCCGAACTGCTCGTCGAGGCTGACGCGCAACCGGCGACGCTGAGGAACGTGAAGAAGGTGGTGACCGCCGAGGCGACCGTCCAGACGCCGCTGGCCCCGGCGCGACGTCGATCGCGCGGTTCCACTCGGGGCCGGTGCGCGAGAGCCCGATGGTCGCGAGCGCGAGCCCACCGATCGTGGCGGCCGCGGACAGGTCGACGACCATCCGGGCGATCGGCAGCCCGAAGCGGACGACGGGCCCGGGGTCGGCGATGAGCGCGGCGTCCGCGCCCCCGCCGATGACGAGCGCCGCGAGCAGCGCCACGAACCCGACGAGCAGGAGCACGGCGGGACCGGCGATGCGCGCGATCCGATTCACCCGTCAAGCCTAGGCGGTGCCCACCCGGCCGCACGGACCGGCGCGGGCCGACCTGTGGAAACCGGCACGGGCCTCCAGGCAGGACAATGCAGACCGGGTAACGCACGCGCGCCCGACCGAGCACACGTCCACGCACGCGCCCGGGAACGACGAAAGGGACGGCCGAAGCCGTCCCTCCCGATGCGCGGAACAGTCTTACTTGACCGCAGCCTTGAGCTTCGTGCCGGCGCTGACCTTGACCGAGTCGCTCGCGGCGATCTCGATGGCCTCACCCGTCTGCGGGTTGCGACCGGTGCGGGCGGCGCGGTGCGTCTTCTCGAAGGCGATCCAGCCCGGGATCGTGACCTTCGTGCCGTCGGCGACGGACGCCGAGACGACGGCGAAGAGCGCGTCGACGACGCCGTTGACGGTGGCCTGGCTCTGGCCGGACTCGGCGGCGACGGCAGCGACGAGCTCGGTGCGGTTCAGTGACTTGTCAGCCATGGATGTCCTCCTCGGACTTCTTGCAGTATCGGTCGGACGCACGTGCGTCCGGCGCCCGGAGCGGTTGCCCCGTGCCAGGTGCCAGTGGGCCGAGGGCCCGGCGGAACCGGAGTTGAACCTACCAGCCGCCGGGGGTGAAAACCGCCGACTCGCCCGGATTTCCGGGCTTGTCGGGGCTCCGAGGGGGTGCTGGAGGGGCAGATGTGACGAATGACGGCTCGGATGTACCCCGGACAAGCGAACGCCCCGCCACCAGGAGGTGACGGGGCGTCGGGGAGTGCGTGCTTACCAGGAGCTCTTCGTGATGCCCGGGAGCTCGCCACGGTGCGCCATGTCGCGGAAGCGGACACGGCTGATGCCGAACTCATCGAGGTGACCGCGGGGGCGGCCGTCGATGGCGTCGCGGTTGCGGTAGCGGACCGGCGACGCGTCGCGGGGCAGCTTCTGCAGCCCCACGCGAGCGGCCTCACGCGACTCGTCGGTGCCGTTCGGGTCCACGAGGGCCTTCTTCAGCTCGAGACGACGCTCGGCGTAGCGCGCGATGATGACGGCACGCTGGTTGTTCTTCGCGATCTTGCTCTTCTTCGCCATGCTTAGCGCTCCTCACGGAAGTCGACGTGCTTGCGGACCACCGGGTCGTACTTCTTCAGCACGAGACGGTCGGGGTTGTTGCGACGGTTCTTCTTGGTCACGTAGGTGAAACCGGTGCCCGCCGTCGAGCGGAGCTTGATGATCGGACGGACGTCCTGACCCTTCTTCGCCATCAGATCTTCTCCCCACGGGCGAGGACGTCCTTGACGACGGACTCGATGCCGCGAGCGTCGATGACCTTGATGCCCTTCGCGCTGAGCGTGAGGGTGACCTTCGACGAAGCGAAGGCACGTAGTAGGTCTTCTTCTGCACGTTCGGGTCGAAGCGACGCTTCGTCCGACGGTGCGAGTGCGAGATGTTGTGACCGAAGCCGGGAACGGCGCCGGTCACCTGGCACACTGCTGCCATGGTTTCCTCCTGATGATACCGTGCGTCCGACGGCCGCACCCAAGGTCACTTGCCTGGCGCACACGCGCAGGCCACCGGAGGTGACGTCCGAGGGGGTTGTGTGCACCGCCCAGTCCGCACCACAAGGAGGGCCGGAACCACGCGACCGCGGCGTTCGCGACGGTCGGAGGGCTTTGAACAACGGGACCGCCGCGCGCAGCGGAGAACCAGCCGCCAACGCTACGCGAGGGCCGGGCGTGTCGCAACCCGCGCCTCCCGACCAGGAGGCCCGTGGCTGCCGGACAGGGCCGCTCACGCACCCGCGTTATTCACCCACACTACATTCAAATACCAAAGGCACCGCCGCCGGACGAGACCGGCCTACGGCGCCGTCGTCGGCTTCGGCGCCACCGCCCGGACGATCAGGTCGCCGAGTGCCACGGTGCCGAGAACATCGGCCAGTGACCGGTGTCGAGCCCGACGATCGAGAGCTCCTCGGTCGCCACGAGCTCCGCCGCCCAGGTCTGGTGGTCCGCGACCATGGCCGGCAGGTCGGCGGCGAGGATCTCGCACGTGATGACGGTCGCGGGGATCGGTGCCGGGCGGGGTCGGCGTAGTGGAAGGGGTCCGTCGGCACCGCAGGCCGGTTCGGGGACCGCGCGGTGCTCGACGCGGTCCGCAGCTCCGGCGTCATGCCCCGGACGGTCGCCGGCTCCCAGAAGTCCCACGGCGGCAGCGGCACGACGCCGTCGACCACCGGCAGTTCGTCGTTCACGCAGCCGCCCTCCGGCCCGGGGAACGTGTCGACGTAGACCAGGTGCTGCACGAGCGAGGGCCGCCGGTCGACGGCCATGTACGCGATCGGACCGGCACCCGAGTGCCCGACGAGCACGACGGTTCCTCGGGGGCGGCGACGTCGTCCAGGCGTTCCGACCAGCGCCGCGACCTGCTCGTCGAGGGTGTCACCGTCGCGGGTGACGGCCTCGACCGAGTGGCCGGCCTCGCGGAGGACCGGCACGACCTCGTCCCAGGCGTCCGCTTCGAGCCAGAACCCCGGCACCAGGATGACGTGCATGCGGGCAGGTACCCGTCGTACGCGCCCGCGCGGGCGGCGGTGCAGGCGGCGCACTCGCCGAAGATGTCGACGACGTGACTGGCGTCGGTGAAGCCGTGCTCGGCGGCGACGTCGCTGCGCCCACTGCTCGACCGGGTCCGCCTCGATCTCGACGGTCAGGCCGCAGTTGCGGCAGATCAGGTGGTGGTGGTGCTTGCCCGTGGTGCAGGCCCGGTAGAGCGCCTCGCCGTCCTGCTGCAGCGAGTCGGCGTCGCCGTCGGTGGCCAGGTCGGCGAGCGCGCGGTAGACGGTCGCCAGGCCGATGGTCGAGCCGCCGTCTCGCAGGCGCGGGTGCAGCGCCTGCGCGCTCACGAACCCCTCGTGCGCGTCGAGCGCTCCGCGCACCGCTTCGCGCTGCCACGTGTTCCGCTTGGCTTCGGCACGGCGTTCTGCTGGACCTCTTCCTGTCCGGACCGGCTGTGGTCGTCGTCCGGTCTGGAGGCTCGGCTGCGCCCCCGCCGTGCTGGTCCCGGCCGGCGACCCGGTCGCGTCCCCGGCTGTCGCGTCGCGCGCCGACGATGCGGCAGACGACCCAGATGGCGAACGAGATCGTCGTCACGTACGGACTGATCGGCAGGCCGCCGCCGAGTGCCAGCAGGATGCCACCGACGACCGACACCACCGCGAACACCATCGACAGCACGGGCACGAGGACCGGGTGCGACGGTGAGCCGCAGGGCCGCGGCCGCCGGTGTGACGAGCAGCGAGAGCACGAGCAGCGCGCCGACGATCTGCACCGAGACGGCCGTCGCCAGCCCGAGCATCAGCATGAACACGAGCGCGAGCGTCCGGACCGGGCATCCCCGGCGGCCGCGGCGACGTCGGGGTCGACGGACGCGAACATCAGCGGGCGCCAGATGACGATCAGCGTGACGACGACGATCGCGCCGACCGACGATCAGGAACGTCAGCTGCGGGTTGTCGACCGAGACGATCTGCCCGGTGAGCAGGCCGAACTTGTTCGCCGCGCGCCCTTGTAGAGCGCCAGGAAGAGGATGCCGAGGCCGAGCCCGAACGGCATCAGCACGGCGATGATCGAGTTGCGGTCGCGAGCCCGCGAGCCGAGCAGGCCGATGAGCAGCGCCGCGACCACCGACCCGACGAGCGAGCCCGTCGACGACGTTGACCCCGAGCAGCAGGGACGCGCTGGCCCCGGCGAACGAGAGCTCGCTGATGCCGTGCACCGCGAACGGCATGTTCCGCGCGACGACGAACGGGCCGATGAGCCCGCCGACGATGCCGAGCACCGCGCCCGCGAGGATCGAGTTCTGCACGAGCACGAGGAGCTCGCCGTAGTCCTGGAACGAGAAGACGGTCGACAGCACGTCCATCAGATCCGCCCTTCGTCCGGTGCGTCGGCGTTCGGGTCGACGTCGTGGTGGTGGTGCTCGTGGGGCCTCGCTGGCCGCCGACGATGACGATGCGCCCCATGGTGCGGACGACGTCGACGGGCGTGCCGTACAGGTCCGAGAGCACGTCGGCGCGCAGGACCTCGTCGGGCGACCCGATGCGGAACCGACCGCCCGGCGATGTAGAGGACCCGGTCGACGACGTCGAGGATCGGGTTCACGTCGTGCGTCACGAAGAGCACGGCGGCTCCCGCTGCCGGCGCTGCCGGTCGATGAGCTCGGTGACGCCGCGCTGGTGCCGGAGGTCGAGCGAGATGAGCGGCTCGTCGCACAGCAGCAGTGCGGGGTCTGCCGCGATGGCCTGCCCGACGCGGGTGCGCTGCTGCTCGCCGCCGGAGAGCTCGGCCACGGGGGCATCCGCGAACGCCGTCGCGCCCACCTCGTCCAGCGAGGCGGTCGATGCGCTCGCGCTCGGCCTTCGCGCTCGGCCGCACGCCCCAGCGGTGCCCGGTGACACCCTGCGCGATCATGTCCCGCGCGCGCAACGGGGTGCCCGACTCCATCAGGCGCTGCTGCGGGATGTACCCGATCCTCCGGTGCCCGCGCCGACCGGCTGCCCGAGGAACGCCATCGAACCGCTGGTGAGCCGCTGCTGCCCGAGGACCGTGCGCAGGAGCGAGGTCTTGCCGGCGCCGTTCGGCCCGAGCACGGCGAGGAACTCCCCCGGCGCGACGTCGAGGTCGAGCCCGCTCCACAGCTTCCGCGTGCCGTACGACAGGCCCGCGTCCCGGAGCGCGAGCACGGCGGAGCCGCCGCCTGCGCCCGGCAGTGGCGGCTCGCGTCGGTTCCTGGACGGTGGTCACTTCGTCAGCGCCGCCTGCACCGCGTCGATGTTCGCCTGCTGCCACGAGACGTAATCCTCCCCTTCGGGAGCGTCTCCGTGACACCGACCACCGGTACGTCAGCGCGCTTGGCGGCCTTCTCGACCTGTTCGGTCTCCGGGCTGGAGGTCTGCTCGTTGTAGGCGAGGAGCTTCGCCGTGCCGCCGGAGAACAGCTTGATGGTGTCGTTGAGCGCGGCCGGCGGGACGTCGTCGCCCTCCTCGATCGCCTCGGAGAAGGCCTCCGGCGTGACGTTGTCGAGCCCCATCGCGTCGAACAGGTACCCGGGCACCGGCTCCGTGTAGGCCACCTTGTCGCCGTCGACGGTCTTCTTCACGGCGGCCGTCTGCGACTCGAGGTCCTGCAGCTTCGCGGTGAGCGCGTCGGCGTTCTTCGTGAAGGTGGCCTCGTCCGCGCTGTCGAGCTCGCCGAGGCGCTTCGTGACGTCCGCCACGAGCTTGACCATCGTCGGGTAGCTGTAGAACACGTGCTCGTTGAACTCGGCGTCGCCGCCAGCGTCGAGCCCCGAGAGCTTCACCACGTTGATCGTGTCGGCCGTCGTGTTCGACGACTTCGCCAGCGTGGTCATGAAGTCGTCGTACCCGCCGCCGTTCTCGATGAGCAGGTCGGCCTTGGACACGGCGAGCTGCGTCTTCGCGCTCGACTCGAACGAGTGCGGGTCCTGCGACGGGTCGTTCAGGATGCTCGTGACCTGCACGTGGTCACCGCCGATCGACTCGACGAGTGATCCGTACACGTTGGTGGACGCGACGACCGCGGACGGTGCCGTCGCCGGCGCGTCCGAGGAGGCAGAGGACGTCGCGCACCCGGTCAGGGCGAGCGCAGCGGCGCCGACGACGAGCGGCAGGGCGAGGAGGCGGGAGTGCATGGTGACGACGCTAGCGCTTCATGAGAACGATTGTCAAAACCGGTATCAGCAAGGCGACCCAGGACGACGGGAGGCTCGGTGCCAGCTGGCACCGAGCCTCCCGTCCGTCAGCGGGTCGCGTCGCGACTACGCCTTGGTGAGGTCGTCCACCGAGGCCGAGGCGATCTCGTCCTCCGGCTCGCGCCCGGGCGTCCTGAGGTTCCACTTCTTGATCACGAAACTGAACAGGAAGTAGTAGATCGCGGCGTAGCCCAGGCCGATCGGGATGAGCCAGATCGCCCCCTGCGCCTTGCCGAAGTTCAACACGTAGTCGATCGCACCGGCCGAGAACGAGAAGCCGTCGTGGATCCCCAGGGCGTTGACGAGGGCCAGCGACGTCCCCGTCAGCACGGCGTGGATCACGTACAGCGGCCAGGCGACGAACATGAACGAGTACTCGAGCGGCTCGGTGATGCCGGTGACGAACGAGGTCAGCGCGGCCGAGAGCATGATGCCGCCGACGAGCTTGCGGTGCGGGGGCTGGCGTTGCGCCAGATCGCCAGGGCGCCGGCGGGCAGCGCGAACATCATGATCGGGAAGAAGCCGGTCTGGAAGTTGCCGGCCGTCGGGTCACCCGCGAGGAAGCGCGGGATGTCGCCGTGCAGACCACGCCGTCGGCTCCGGTGAAGCTGCCGAGCTGGAACCACGGGAAGAAGTTGAGCAGCTGGTGCAGCCCGATCGGGATGAGCATGCGGTTGGCGAACCCGAAGATGCCGCCACCGATGACGGCTGCGACGCGACCTGCTCGCCGACCCACGTCAGGCCGATGTCGAAGTAGCGGTACACGAACGACATCAGCGACGGCGATGACGAGCCCGCCGCGGCCGTGAGGATCGGGACCAGGCGGCGGCCCGAGAAGAAGCCGAGGAAGTCGGGCATCTTCGTGCGGTGGAACTTCTGCCACAGCCCTGCGGCGACGAGACCCATCACGATGCCGCCGAGC
>CAVWML010000025.1:0-16868 GCA_963756045.1 uncultured Actinomycetota bacterium | reverse complement strand
CCCGCCAACCTGACGGTGGTCGTGGAGCCCCAGATGGCCATCGAGAGGAAGAGGTCGATCACGTTGACGGCCACGATCGACGTACGCACGGCGCGGCCGACCGCGACGCCCACGCCGGCAGGACCGCCGCCGGCGGTGTAGCCGTGGTAGCAGTGGATCAGGATCACCACGACCGAGAACACCAGGACCTTGCCGAAGGACCACAAGACGTCGCCCGGTGGCAGGAACTGGTTGAAGTAGTGGTCGTAGGTGCCCTGGCTCTGCCCGTAGAACTGGGTCACGGTCAGCCGGGTGGCGAGGTAGGAGGAGAGCAGGCCCACGACGTACAGCGGGACGATCGCGACCATGCCCGCGACGATGCGGGTGGTGACCAGGAACGGCATCGAGGGCACGGCCATCACCTCGAGGGCGTCGACCTCCTCGGAGATGCGCATGGCGCCGAGCTGGGCGGTGAAGCCGCAGCCGACGGTCGCGGCGAGCGCGATGCCGGCGACCAGCGGGGCGATCTCACGGGTGTTGAAGTACGCCGAGACGAAGCCCGCGAACGCCGCCGTACCGATCTGGTTCAGGGCGGCGTACCCGGAGAGACCGACCTGGGCACCGGTGAAGAAGGTCATCGCCGTGATCACGCCGACGGTGCCGCCGATGACGGCCAGCGCGCCGGAGCCGAGGGTGACCTCGGCCAGCAGCCGCAGGATCTCCCGCGGGTAGCGGGTCACCGAGCGCGGCGTCGCGCGGAGCGCGCGCAGGTAGAACGCGAGCTCCTCGCCCATGGTGTCCAGGGCGGACAGCGGCTTCTGGTACGTCGATTTGAGGTTCACCATGTCGATCAGCCCGTCTTGGGCGGCACGACCTGCAGGTAGATCGCGCTGAGCACCAGGTTGACGACGAAGAGGAGCAGGAAGGTGATGACGACGGACTCGTTCACCGCGTCACCGACGCCCTTGGGGCCGCCACCTGCGTTGACGCCCTTGTAGGCGGCCACGATGGCCGCGATGAGCCCGAAGATCAGTGCCTTGATCAGGCCGATCCACAGGTCGGGAAGCTGAGCGAGTGCGGTGAAGCTGGCCAGGTAGGCACCGGGGGTGCCCTGCTGGAGGACGACGTTGAAGAAGTAGCCACCGGCCACGCCGACGACGCTGACCAGGCCGTTGAGGAAGACCGAGACCATCATGCAGGCCAGCACGCGGGGTACGACGAGGCGCTGGATCGGGTCGATGCCGAGCACCATCATCGCGTCGAGCTCTTCGCGGATCTTGCGCGCGCCGAGGTCCGCGGCGATGGCCGAGCCGCCCGCGCCGGCGATCAGCAGCGCGGTCGCGATCGGACCGGCCTGCTGGACGACCGCCAGCACCGAGGCGGAGCCGGTGAACGACTGGGCGCCGAACTGCTTGATCAGGCCGCCGACCTGCAGCGCGATCACCGCGCCGAACGGGATCGCGACCAGGGCGGTCGGGATGATCGTCACCGAGGCGATGAACCAGGCCTGCTGGATGAACTCGCGGGTCTGGAACGGTCGCTTGAACAGGTTGCGGCCGACGTCGAGGCCGAACGCGAAGAGCTTCCCGGCGGTCCCGATCGGGCGTCAGGACACGGGTGGCAACAGCGGAAGCCATCAGCGGCTCACGCGCCCGTCGTCATGGACATGCCGTCTTCGAACGACCCGGGAGGCGGCGTGACGCCGTTCTCGCGGCACCACGCGCCCGGCTCGCGCTGGCTGCGTCGCGGCTGGCCGCTGGAGGGGTCGAGCTGGTGCGGGATCGGGGGCAGGGGCGGCAGCTCCATGTCCTTCTCGGACTCGAGGTCGTCGGCGTCCTTCTCCTCGGACATGCCGATCGGGCCGACCATCTGCGCGTTGAGGAACTGACGGACCACCGGCTCCTCGGAGGAGAGCAGCATCTCGCGCGGGCCGAACATGGCGAGGTGCTTGTGGTAGAGCAGGCCGATGTTGTCGGGCACCGTGCGGGCGGTGTTGATGTCGTGGGTGACGATCAGGAACGTGGCGTCGATCTGGGCGTTCAGGTCGACGATCAGCTGGTTCAGGAACGACGTACGCACGGGGTCCAGGCCGGAGTCGGGCTCGTCGAAGAGCACGATCTCGGGGTCGAGCACCAGGGCCCGGGCCAGGCCCGCGCGCTTGCGCATGCCGCCGGAGATCTCGCCGGGGAGCTTGTCCTCGGTGCCGAGCAGGCCGGTGAGGTCGAGCTTCTCCATCACGATGGCCTTGATCTCGGACTCGGACTTCTTGGTGTGCTCGCGCAGCGGGAAGGCGATGTTGTCGTAGAGGTTCATCGAGCCGAACATCGCGCCGTCCTGGAACAGCACGCCGAAGAGCTTGCGGATCTCGTAGAGGTCCTTCTCGGGGCAGGAGGCGATGTCGACGCCCTCGATGATCACGCTGCCCTGGTCGGGCTTGAGCAGGCCGATGATCGTCTTGAGGAGCACCGACTTGCCGGTGCCGGAGGGGCCGAGCATCACGCAGATCTCGCCGGCGGGGACGGTGAGGGTGACGTCGCCCCAGATCAGCTGCTTGCCGAAGCTCTTCGTCAAGTCCTTGATCTCGATCTCAACGCCCATCGAGCTACCTCTCCCTCACTTCGAACGCCTGGTCCGGCTCGGTCCGCGGCCGACCTGTCGTGGTCAGCGATGTACGCGTGGGTCTCCCCACCCACGCGTACCAACGAGTAGCCGAGGGCTAAGTTACGGCCTCATTGTCCTGCTCGTCACCTATCTCCGCAGTCGTCTCACCAAATCGCGAGTCAGGGACGACGAACCGCCCCGGACCGAGATCGGTCCGGGGCGTTCGAGCGCGTGGGTCAGCGGGTCACTTGAGGGTGACCGAGGCGCCGGCGCCCTCGAGGGCCTCCTTGGCCTTCTCCGCAGCCTCCTTGGTGACCTTCTCCAGGACGGCCTTGGGGGCGGCCTCGACGAGGTCCTTGGCCTCCTTCAGGCCGAGGCTCGTGAGGGCACGCACCTCCTTGATGACGTTGATCTTCTTGTCACCAGCGGCCTCGAGGACGACGTCGAACTCGTCCTGCTCCGCGGCCTCCTCGGCGGCAGCGCCGCCGCCGGCCGGGGCGGCAACGGCGGCCACGGGGGCAGCGGCGGTCACGCCGAAGGTGTCCTCGAACTGCTTCACGAACTCGCTGAGCTCCAGGAGGGTCATCTCCTTGAAAGCGTCGAGCAGCTCGTCGGTGCTGAGCTTCGCCATGGTGGCGTTCCTTTCAGTGGTGGTGCGGCGTCGCGCCGTACGCGGGATGTCAGGCCTCGGTGCTTTCGGTGGCCTCGGTGGTGCTCCTCGGACGCGGGTGCGTCGTCGGCTGCGTCCTCGGCTCGGGCTCCTCGGCCGCGGGGCGTCCTCGGACGCCGCGGCCGGCCTCGGCGCAGCGGGGTCCTCGAAGCGGTCTCCTCGGCCGCGGCGACCGGCTCGCCGGCACCGCCCTTGAGGATCGTGGGGTCCTGCGTCGCCTTCGCCTCCAGGGCTCCCGCGAGGCGGGCGGCCTGGGCGAGCGGGGCGTTGAGCAGGTAGACGGCCTGGCTCAGCGAAGCGAGCATCGCGCCCGCCAGCTTGCCCAGGAGCACCTCGCGCGACTCGAGATCGGCCAGCTTGGCGATCTCCTTCGCGTCCATCGGCGCACCGTCGACGTAGCCACCCTTGATGACGAGGGCGGGGTTCGCCTTGGCAAAGTCACGCAGACCCTTGGCCGCCTCGACCAGGTCGCCGTTGATGAAGGCGATGGCGGTCGGACCGTTGAGGAGGTCGTCGAATCCTTCGACGCCCGCCTGCTTGGCGGCGATCTTGGTCAGCGTGTTCTTGACCACGGCGTAGTTGGCGTTCTCGCCGAGGGCTCGCCGCAGGTCCTGCAGCTGCTTCACGGTGAGACCGCGGTACTCGGTCAGCACAGCGCCCGTGGAGTCGTTGAACGAGTCGACGATCTCCGCGACGGCTGCTGCCTTGTCTGGCCGCGCCATGGGTCTCCTTCCAACGTACGTCGGGACGCCGGGCGGGTTTGCCCGGCACCCGAGGCAGAAGACCTGGTGCTGCGAAAAGCGAAACGCCCCGTGCAGGTGCACAGGGCGTGGACGACGTGTGCGTCTGGCTCGGTGTCACCTGCGCAGGTCGCCCGCTGTTCGCGAACCTTCGGGTCGTCCTGCTCCGAGGGACCAGGACGACCGACCGGCGGTCTTCGGCTTCGGGGCCAAGACGTACGGGGCTGCGCGTCGTACGACCAAATCGTCCGCACGGCGATGGACGCACGACGGCCCGCCACCGGTGGAGGTGACGGGCCGCTGTCGTGGAGGCGCTGGATCAGGCCTCGTCCTCGACGCGACGTTGCGCGTGCGGTTGGGGTCGACCTGGACGCCGGGGCCCATCGTCGTGGAGACGGTGATCTTCTTGATGTAGCGGCCCTTGGAGCTCGACGGCTTGAGCCGCAGCACCTCCTCGAGGGCGGCGGCGTAGTTCTCGGCGAGCTGGAGCTCGGAGAAGGACGCCTTGCCGATGATGAAGTGCAGGTTGGCGTGCCGGTCGACGCGGAACTCGATCTTGCCGCCCTTGATGTCCGAGACGGCCTTGGCGACGTCGGGGGTCACGGTGCCGGTCTTCGGGTTCGGCATCAGGCCACGGGGGCCCAGGACGCGACCGAGGCGACCGACCTTGCCCATCATGTCGGGCGTGGCGACCACGGCGTCGAAGTCGATCCAGCCGCCGTTGACCTTCTCGATCAGCTCGTCGCCACCGACGATGTCGGCGCCGGCCTCACGGGCGGCGTCGGCCTTGTCGCCGTTGGCGAAGACGAGCACGCGGGCCGTCTTGCCGGTGCCGTGCGGCAGGTTCACGGTGCCGCGGACCATCTGGTCGGCCTTGCGGGGGTCGACGCCGAGGCGCATGGCCACGTCGACGGTCTCGTCGAACTTCTTCTTGGCACCGCCCTTGGCGATCTTGATGGCGGCCATCGGGGCGTGGAGCTCGTCGTGGTCGAAGGTCTCGGCGACCGCGCGGTAGGTCTTGCTGCGCTGCATGTTCTGTCCTCTGTTCTGGCGAGAAGTTGTGGTCTAGGTGAGCCAGCGCGGCTCTGCCACAGGTGCTGGGGTGTGGATCAGTCGGTGGTGATGCCCATGGAGCGGGCGGTGCCCTCGACGATCTTCATCGCGGCGTCGATGTCGTTGGCGTTCAGGTCCGGCAGCTTGGTGGTGGCGATCTCGCGCACCTGGTCCTTGGTCAGCTTGCCGACCTTGTTCGACTGCGGGACACCGGAGCCCTTGGCGACGCCGGCGGCCTTCTTGATCAGCTCGGCGGCGGGCGGGGTCTTGGTGATGAACGTGAACGAACGGTCCTCGTAGATGGTGATCTCGACGGGGATGACGTTGCCGCGCATGGCCTCGGTCTGGGCGTTGTACGCCTTGCAGAACTCCATGATGTTCACGCCGTGCGGGCCCAGGGCGGTACCGACGGGCGGCGCGGGGGTGGCCGCGCCGGCCTGCAGCTGCACCTTGACGAGTGCAGCGATCTTCTTCTTGGGAGGCATTCTCTATCTCTCTCTCGTGGTCATGACGGGGATGGCTCCCCTGCCACATCTGCTTGTTTCACTCGGTGCTGCTCGGCTCGACGCTGTCTCTCGTCTCACCTGGTGTCCAGACGCGTCGACACGCTCTGGGCTGGAGCTCAGACCTTCTGGATCTGGGTGAAGCTCAGCTCGACCGGGGTCTCCCGGCCGAAGATCTCGACGAGGGCCTTGACCCTCTGGGCTTCCGCGTTGATCTCGGTGATCGTCGCGTGCAGCGTGGCGAACGGGCCGTCGACGACCATCACCGAGTCGGAGACGTCGAAGTCGGCCTCGGCGACCTTCTGGCGCGAGGCGGCGCGGGTCGGGGCCTCGCCACCGGACTCGGTGGTCGCGGCGGCCTCGGCCTCGGCCTGGATCGCGGGGGCCAGCATGTTCTCGACCTCGTCCAGGCTCAGCGGCACCGGCTGGTGGCTGTGCCCGACGAAGCCGGTCACCGACGGCGTGTGGCGTACGGCGGACCAGGACTCGTCGGTCAGGTCCATCCGGACCAGGACGTAGCCGGGGAGCACGGTGCGCTTGACCAGCTTGCGCTGGCCGTTCTTGATCTCGGCGACCTCCTCGGTCGGCACGACGACCTCGTGGATGAACGGCTCCATGTTCAGCGAGGTGATCCGGTTCTCCAGGTTGGCCTTCACCCGGTTCTCCATGCCGGAGTAGGTGTGGACGACGAACCAGTCGCCCTCCTTCTCGCGCAGGGCGGTCCGGAACTCCTCCATCGGGTCACCGGGAGTGTCGACGGAGGTCTCGGACTCGGTCTCCTGAGCCACCTGCGTCTCCTCGTCGCCGTCGTCGAACGACACGTCGTCCGTCGAGGCGGGGGACGCGACGGTCTGGCCGGTCTCGGGGTCGGTGAGGACCTCCTCCTCGGGGGCCCGAGGCCTCCGGGGCTCGGCCGGCTGCTCGTCGTACTGCTCAGACACGATTACTCCGTACATCTCGTCATGCGTGAAAGGAAAACTCTGGGTCCCGCGGCGGGACGGGTGCTGGCGGCTACTTGCGTGCCGAAGACGCAGAACACGGCCTTGCCGAAGCCGAGGTCGAGGACCGACACGTAGGCGATCAGGACCAGGACGAAGACCAGCACCACCAGGAAGTAGGTGACCAGCTGCTGCTGCGTCGGCCAGACCACCTTGCGGAGCTCCGCGACCACCTGCCGGTAGAACGTCACGGGACTGGTGCGCTCGCGCTTGTCCGTACGGACCGGCGACCTCTCCGCCACGATCTGCCTTCTTTCGGTAGATGGATCTGTCCTGTCATTCGCAGGGCACGAGGGACTTGAACCCCCAACCTTCGGTTTTGGAGACCGATGCTCTGCCAGTTGAGCTAGTGCCCTAGGGCGTTTCGGGCATGCCAAGACAGTGGCCGAAACACCAAAAAGGGAGTCTACGGGGCCCGTCCTCGCAAAGTCGAACTGACCGCGTGGCACCCCGCAGGACTCGCTGATGTGAAGATGGGCGGGTGAGCGAGCAGACCCCCACGACCGTGCCCACCCGCCCACTCGCCGAGCGCAGCCGCCGAGGAGGTCGACGCCTTCCTGGCCGAGCAGAAGGCGGCGTACGACGAGCTCGCCGGCCTCGGCCTGAAGCTCGACCTGACCCGCGGGAAGCCGTCCTCGGCCCAGCTCGACCTCTCCGACGCCCTGCTCGCGCCTGCCCGACGGGCACAAGGACGCCGCCGGGCGTGGACACCCGCAACTACGGCGGGCTCGAGGGCATCGCCGAGCTGCGCGCGATGTTCGCCGAGCTGCTCTGGGTCGAGCCCGAGCAGGTCGTCGCCGGCGGCAACTCCAGCCTGGTGATGATGCGCGAGGTGCTCGTCGACCTGTGGCTGCACGGCGGCGTCGACAGCGAGCGCCCGTGGGGCCAGGAGGAGAAGGTCACCTTCATCTGCCCGGTCCCCGGCTACGACCGGCACTTCACCCTGCACCGACTGGTTCGGCATCGACATGGTGACCGTGCCGATGAACGACGACGGCCCCGACATGGAGGCCGTCGAGCAGCTCGCCGCCAGCGACCCGAGCGTCAAGGGCATCTGGATCGTGCCGACGTACGCCAACCCGAGCGGCTCGGTGGTCTCCCAGGAGATCGCCGCGCGCTGGCCTCGATGCAGACCGCGGCGCCGGACTTCAAGATCTTCTGGGACAACGCCTACGCCTTCCACCACCTCACCGAGGACGAGGCCAAGAGCGCCGACATCCTGACCCTGGCCGCGGCGCCGGGCCACCCGCACCGGCCGATCATGTTCGCCTCCACCTCCAAGATCACCTACGCCGGCGCCGGCGTGGCGTTCCTGGCGGGCTCGGTCGAGACCGTGAAGTGGTACGTCGGCCACCTCGGCAAGGGCGCGATCGGCCCCGACAAGCTCAACCAGCTGCGGCACGCGCAGTTCTTCGGCTCGCCCGCAGGGCGTGCGCGACCACATGGTCAAGCACCGCGAGATCATCGCGCCGAAGTTCGCCGAGGTCGAGCGGATCCTCACCGAGCGGCTCGGCGGGCTCGGCGTCGCCGAGTGGACGCAGCCCGACCGGCGGCTACTTCGTCAGCCTCGACGTCCTCGACGGCACCGCCTCGCGGGTGGTCGAGCTGGCCAAGGAGGCCGGCATCGCGCTGACGCCCGCCGGCTCGTCGTACCCCTACGGCCGACGACCCGCGCGACCGCAACATCCGGCTGGCGCCGACCTTCCCGAGCCTGGCCGAGGTCACCGGCGCCATGGAGGCGGTCGCGACCTGCGTGCTGCTCGCCGCGGCCGAGAAGGTCGCCGGCCGAGGGCGCTGACTCCGGCGACGCTGCGCGGAGCTCCCGAAGGCGCACCTGCATCTTCACTTCACCGGCTCCATGCGGCACGCCACCCTGCTCGAGCTCGCCGAGCGCGACGGGCACCACCTGCCCGAGGCGCTGCGTCGAGGACTGGCCGCCGCAGCTCTCCGCGGCCGACGAGAAGGGCTGGTTCCGCTTCCAGCGGCTCTACGACGTCGCCCGCTCGGTGCTGCGCACCGAGGACGACGTACGCCGGCTGGTGCGCGAGGCCGCCGAGGACGACAAGCGCGACGGCGGCCGGTGGCTGGAGATCCAGGTCGACCCGAGCGGGTACGCCGCGAAGTTCGGCGGGATCACCGCGTTCACCGACCTGGTCCTCGACGCCGTCGCGGGAGGCCTCGCGCGACGTCGGCATCGGGATGGCCGTGGTGATCGCCGCCAACCGCACCCGGCACCCGCTGGACGCCCGCACGCTGGCCCGCCTCGCCGCGCAGTACGCCGGCCGCGGCGTGGTCGGCTTCGGCCTGTCCAACGACGAGCGGCGCGGCAGCACCCGCGACTTCGCGCCGGCCTTCGGCATCGCCGAGCGCGCCGGCCTGCTGCTCGTCCCGCACGGCGGCGAGCTGCTCGGGCCCCGACTCAGTGCGGGTCTGCGTCGAGGACCTGCACGCCGACCGGCTCGGGCACGGCGTCCGCGTCGCCGAGGACCCCGACCTGCTCGACCTGATCGTCTCGCGCGAGATCCCGCTCGAGGTGTGCCCGGTCTCCAACGTCGCGCTCGGCGTCTACTCCGACCTGTCCTCGGTGCCGCTGCCCGACGCTGATGGCGGCCGGCGCGACGATCGCGCTCGGCGCCGACGACCCGCTGCTGTTCGGCTCGCAGCTGGTCGGCCAGTACGCCACGATGCGCGCCGCCCACGAGCTCACCGACGTGCAGATGGCCGACCTGGCGCGCTCCTCGATCCGGGCCTCGCGGGCCCCCGACGAGGACAAGCGCGACCTGGATGGGCGAGATCGACGCCTGGTTGGGGACAATGGCCCCATGAGCGAGTACCCCGGCCAGTCGCCCGACGCCCTCGGGCGACCAGGGTCACCCCGAGCACACCGCCGCCGATCACGCCCCAGAACAGCCCGACAGCACCCCGCAGAACACCCCGCAGGGCGGCGAGCCGGTGTGGAACCCGACCAGCGCGCAGCCGCCGTACTCGCCGACCCCGGAGCAGCAGCCGGCCTACGGGCAGCCCTACCCGCCCAGCCGTCGTACGGCCAGCCCGCCTACGGCCAGCCGTCGTACGGCAGCCGCCTACCCGCCGCCCCCTCCGTCGTACGGCGGCGCCGGGTTCCAGCCGCAGTTCGGTCCGCCCGGGTTCGGCCAGCCCCGTACTCCGCCTTCACGCCGGCGCGCGCCGACCACCCGCAGTCGACGACGGCGATGGTGCTCGGGATCGTGTCGCTCGCGGCGGGTTCCTCTTCTGCGGCGTCGGCTTCCTGGTGGCGCCGTTCGCGTGGGCGCTGGGACGCCGCTCGCTCAAGGACATCCAGGCCTCGCAGGGTCAGCTCGGCGGCGAGAGCCAGGCCCGGGCCGGGATGATCATGGGCATCGTCGGCACGGTGCTGCTGGTCCTGGCGATCATCGGGCTGGTGCTGTTCATCGCCGCCATCGCGACGAGCACGACCGTCTCGAGCGACTTCAGCTCGACGAACGCCTGAGGGGCGGCTAGAGCGCGCAGCCGACCAGCACGGGCTCGTTGACCAGCTCGATCCCGAACCGGTCGCGCACGCCGTCGCGGATCTCGCGCGCCAGCGTGAGCAGGTCGTCGGTGGTGCCGGTGCCGCGGTTGGTGAGCGCGAGCGTGTGCCGCGAGGAGACGCGCACGTCGTCGTTGCCGTAGCCCTTGGTGAAGCCGGCGTGCTCGATCAGCCACGCGGCGCTCGTCTTGACCAGCTCGCCGTCGGGCTGGGGCCAGGCCGGTGCTCCGTCGGGTACGACGGCGGGCTCGACCACCGGGTTGGTGAAGAACGAGCCGGTGCTCCAGGTGTCGTGGTCGGCGGCGTCGAGCACCATCGCCTTGCGCCCGCGCAGCTCGAGGACGGCCGCGCGTACGTCGCGAGCAGGGGCCCGCTCCCCCACCTCGACGCCGAGGGCGCCCGCCAGCTCGGCGTACCGGACCGGGGCGCCGAGGTCGCCGAGCGTCAGCTGGAACGTCGTGCTGAGCACGACGAAGCGCGACGGGTCCTGCTTGAACCGGCTGGTGCGGTAGCCGAACAGGCACTCGGCGGCCGTCCAGGTGCGTACGCCGCGCAGCTTGCGGTCCCAGGTGCGCACGCGCGCGATCGTCTGGCTGACCTCCTGGCCGTAGGCGCCGACGTTCTGGATCGGCGTCGCGCCGGTCGTTCCGGGGATCCCGGAGAGCGCCTCGACGCCGACCCACTCGCGCTCGACGGCGGTGGCGACGACGTCGTCCCAGGGGTGGCCGGCGCCGACCTCGACGTACGCCCCGCCGCAGGTGTCGGCCTCGACGGCCAGGCCGGTGTTGCGGACGACGACGACGCGCCCGTCGTACCCCTCGTCGGCGACGACCAGGTTGCTGCCGCCACCGACGACGAGCACCGGCGTACCGGCTGCGTCGGCGTCGCTCACGGCCGTCGATCAGGGCGGCCTCGTCGTGGGCCTCGACCAGCTCGCGGGCCGGGCCCCCGAGGCGCAGCGTGGTCAGCTCGGAGAGGCGGGTGGGAGGCACGGGCACGACGCTACTCACCGTCTGCTCGGGACATGCGAGAAGCGGCCCCGGACGATGCCGGGACCGCTTCTGGCGGTGTCAGGTGGACCGAGGTCAGCGGGTCTCGCGGTGCTCGGTGTGGGTGCGGCAACGCGGGCAGAACTTCTTCAGCTCCATGCGGTCGGGATCGTTGCGGCGGTTCTTCTTGGTGATGTAGTTGCGTTCCTTGCAGTCCACGCACGCCAAGGTGATCTTGGGGCGGACGTCGGAGCTCTTGCTGGCCACTTTCGTGCCTTCTTCCCTGCTTGGTGGTGCTGCGCTCGGTGCTGTGGATTCGTGCTGGTGCTTGAGGAGTAGCGGGGGCGGGGCTCGATCCCGCGACCTCACGATTATGAGTCGTGCGCTCTAACCAGCTGAGCTACCCCGCCTCAGGCAACAGCCGCGACCCGCGGCCATTCCCAGAGCCCCTTTACGGAATCGAACCGTAGACCTTCTCCTTACCATGGAGACGCTCTGCCGACTGAGCTAAAGGGGCATCGGCCTCACGGGCCAGCGAGCAGAATACACAGGCCCCGGGCCCAACCCGAAATCGCCTACGCCGGCCCGCGGTCGGGCCCTGAGCGGCCTTGACCCGGTCGCCATGATCGTCGGGTGAACCCCGCCGCAGCCAGCTTCTACGCGCCCCTCGGGGACGGCCGCTTCCGTTCCGACCGAGTCCACCTCCGGCCCCTGGAGCGCCGAGGCGCAGCACGGCGGCCCGCCGGCTGCGCTGCTGGCGCGGGCGATCGAGGGCCTCGACGAGGGCACGCCGCGCGTCGTCGGCCGGTTCACGATGGACCTGCTCGGCCCGGTCCCGGTCACCGACCTCGTCGTCACCGCGACCGTGCTGCGGCCCGGCCGGACGGTCTCGCTGCGCCAGGCCGAGCTCGCCGACGAGTCCGGGCCGGGTGCTCGCCCGCGCCCAGGCCTGGACCTTCCCCGGACGGGACCGGGCCGGGGACCCTCGGCGTACCGCTGGAGCACGGGCCGGCCGACGGCCACCACGAGGAGCCGCCGCCGGGCTGGGCGCGCGGCTACCTCGACTCGGTGGAGTGGCAGTGGATCGAGGGCGCCGTGACCCGCCCCGGGCCTGCGGTGGTCTGGATGCGGCCGCTCGTGCCCGTCGTACCCGGACGAGGCGATGTCTCCCCTGCAGCGCCTGCTCAGCTGCGTCGACTCCGCCTCCGGCGCCTCGGCCGCCCTCGACCCGGCGGAGTGGAACTTCATGAACACCGACCTGACCGTGCACCTGCTCCGCCCGGTGGTCGGCGAGTGGGTCTGCCTGCGCGCCCAGACCGCCCTGAGCAGCGGCTCCATCGGCACCGCCAGCTCCGAGGTGTACGACGAGCACGGGCTGGTCGCCCGGTCGGCGCAGGCGCTGCTGGTGGTGCCACGCGGGTGACCGCTGCCGGTCGGTACGGCGCACGTGGTGGCCGAGGAACGAGGCCGGCCAGTCGAGACCACGCCGGTCAGGTCTGCTCGCCACGGCGCACGTGGTGGTCGAGCAGGCCGAGGAACGAGGCCGGCCAGTCGAGACCGCGGATGGGCGGCGCTCTGCGTTCTGGGCGGGGTCAGGCGGTGAGGTGGGCGCCGACGAAGCGGAGCTGGGCGGGAGCCATCCGGCGCCAGTAGCGGGCGTCGTGGCCGCCGGGCCGGAAGGTGAAGGTCGGGCGGTGGCCGCGGGGGAAGCCGGCGACGTAGGTGCGGGTGGCGTCGTAGAACGGGTCGCCGGTGCCGCAGTCGATGCGCACCGGGATGCCGTCGAGGCCGGCCTGCCGGCCCATCACGGAGTACGCCGCGTACTCGGCCGCGCTGTCGAAGCCGGAGCGCGAGCGTCGGCGCCGTTCACCCACAGCGCCGGGCTCTCCGCGACCACGACCGCGCACCGCGAAGGGCCCAGCGCTGCGCCGAGCCGCAGCGCGGCGTACCCGCCCATCGACCAGCCCAGCAGCCCGACCCGGTCGGTCCGCAGACCGTGGCGGTGCAGCAGCGGGATGAACTCGTCGGTGACCATCGCGCCGGCGTCCTCGCCGTCGGGCCGCTTGTGCCAGTACGACGTGCCGCCGTCGACCGAGGCGATCGCGAACGGCGGCAGGCCGTGGCGGATGCCGGTGGCCTGGAGGCTGCCGAGGCCGAGGCTGCCCATCGCCGTGCGGTGGGTGCCGCCGAGGCCGTGCAGGACGACGAGCACGCGGCAGCCCGTCGGTGTTGCCCGGCGGCAGCGCGATCGACCAGCCGGTCTCGATGCCGCCGCGCGCGTCGGAGAGGAACGAGCCGCTGACGATGCGGCCGGGCTGGTCGAGCAGCATCCGGGCCGTCGGCCCGCTTGAAGCCGAGCTCGGTCTGCAGCCACGGACCTCCCGGGCAGCCCCTGGTCGAGCACGACGCCACCGGCCACGGCGGCCGACGCCGAGGCCACCGGCCCCGAGGAGGATCGCCCGCCGGGTCGGCACCGGGCGTCAGTCCTGGATCCGGGCGAAGGGCTGGGCTTCCTCGAGCTCGAAGGCGAGCTCGAGCAGCCGGCGGTCGTAGCCCCGCGGCGCGGAGAGGTGTACGCCGATGGGCATCCCGTCCGTATACGCCCCATCGGCAGCGACATCGCCGGCTCTCCGGTCGCGTTCTGCACCGGCGTGAACGCCATCCACTCGAGGATCCGCCGATCACCGTCTCGTAGTCCTGCGTCGGGTCGAGCCAGCCGAGCTCGGGGGTCGGCAGCGTCAGCACCGGCGTCAGCAGCACGTCGTACGACGCGTAGAGGCTCTCGGTGAGCCGGTGCGAGCGGTTTAGCCGGGTGATCGCCGCGGGCAGCCTCCAGGCGTGGCGCGCGGCGTGCCGGGCGAGGCCCTTGGTGAGGTTGTCGTTCAGCGGGCGGTCGTAGGTGCGGCCGAAGGTGAGCCGGCCGGTGCGCGAGAGTACAGGGCCAGCGAGGCCCAGTAGAGGAGGAAGTCGTCCTCGAAGTGGCCGGCGTCGGGCAGCGCGGTCTCCCTCGACGACGTGCCCAGCCCTCGAGCAGGCGGGCCGTGCCCTGCACCGGCGGCGCGGGTCTGGTCGTCGGTGTGCCGGTCGCCGAGCGAGTCGAGGATCAGGCCGACGCGGAGCCGCTGCGTGCCCGCGTGCGTGACGTCGCCGACCGGCGGCAGCGCCAGGTTGCGGAAGGCGCGCTCGGCCTCGCGCACGAACGCCGCGGTGTCGCGCACCGACCGGGTGACCACCCCGTCGTACACGATCCGCACGGGCATCTCCCGGTGGCCCTTCTCGGTCGGCGTCCGGCCCCGGGTCGGCTTCAGCCCGACCAGCCCGCAGCAGGCGGCCGGGATCCGGATCGAGCCGCCGCCGTCGTTGGCGTGCGCGAGGACGGCGCCCGCGGCGACGAAGGCGGCCGAGCCGGCGGAGGAGGCGCCCGAGCTGTACGCCGTGTTCCACGGGTTGCGCACGGGCCTCGTCCTCGGCGTACTCCGCGCTCGGGCTGAAGCCGTACTCCGAGAGCCGCGTCTTGCCCAGCGGCGTCGTACCGATCGTCCAGCAGCCGGGCCACGTCGCCGTCGTGGTGCGCGGGTACGCCGACGTACGCGCGGGTCCCCTGCTGGGTGGGCAGGCCCTCGAGGTCGCTGTTGTCCTTGACGAACGTGGGGACCCCGGCGAAGAAGCCGGGGTGCGCCTCGCGCGACTCGACGGTCGCCGCGGAGAACCGGTCGGCGGCGAGGCCGTGCAGGTCGCCGTCGAGCTTGTGGGTGCGGGCGACAGCCGCCGCCACGACCTCCGCCCGCGACACCCGCCCCTCGCGGATCTCCTCGCCAGGCCGACCGCGTCGTGCTCCCCGAGGGCGTCGTCACCGAACGCGTGGACTGGCGCGTGACCGGGCGCCCGTGAGCCATGGTGGGAACCTAGCCGGGGCCGAGCGCCGACCACGAACACGGGGATCCTCTCCACGATGTGCGTTTGCTTGAGGAGGTCAACTAATCTGGACCGGTCGGCCGGATCCGGTCGAGCACCCCGTACGACGCGAGGCGAACCTGTGGCGACGACGACTCCCCCACCTCCGCCAGACCATCGCCCAGCGCCGCGACCTCGGGCGAGGAGATCCGGCGAGTACACCCACGCGCAGATCCTGACGATCCTGTCGGGCCTGCTGCTCGGGATGTTCCTGGCCGCGCTCGACCAGTCGATCGTCGGTACGGCGATCCGGACCATCGCCGACGACCTCAACGGCCTCTCGATCCAGGCCTGGGCCACGACGGCGTACCTGATCACCTCGACGATCACGACGCCGATCTACGGCAAGCTCGGCGACCTCTACGGCCGCAAGAAGCTGTTCCTGTTCGCGATCACGGTCTTCATCATCGGCTCGGCGGCGTGCTCGTTCGCCACCTCGATGTACATGCTCGCCGGCCTGCGCGCCCTCCAGGGCCTCGGCGCCGGCGGCCTGTTCACGCTCGTGCTCGCGATCATCGGCGACATCGTGTCCCCGCGCGAGCGCGCCAAGTACACCGGCTACTTCATGTCGGTCTTCGCCACCTCCAGCGTCCTCGGCCCGGTCGCCGGCGGCCTGTTCGCCGGCCAGTCCTCGATCCTCGGCATCACCGGCTGGCGCTGGGTGTTCCTGGTCAACGTGCCGATCGGCATCGCCGCGCTGTTCGTGGTGACCAAGAACCTCCACCTGCACCACGTGCGCCGCGAGGCCCGCATCGACTGGTGGGGCGCGGTCGCGCTGGTCGTGGCCCTCGTCCCGCTGCTGACCATCGCCGAGCAGGGCCGCACTGGGGCTGGGGCTCGCCGCGGTCCCTCGCCTGCTACGTCATCGGCGCGATCGGCGTCGCCGCCTTCGTGCTCGCCGAGCACCGGATGGGCGACGACGCCCTGATCCCGCTGCGGATCTTCAAGCTCCGCGCCGCGGCGGTCGTCATCGGCGCCAGCGTCATCGTCGGTGCCGCGATGTTCGGCGCGATCACCGTGCTCCCGCAGTACATGCAGATCGTGCACGGCGCCAGCCCGACCAAGGCCGGCCTGATGATGCTGCCGATGGTCGTCGGCATGATGAGCGCCGGCATCGCCGTCGGCCAGATCACCTCGCGCACGGGCAAGATCCGCCCGTTCCCGATCTTCGGCTCCGCGCTCGCGGGCGGTCCGATGATCGGGCTGTCCTTCGTCAGCGCCGACACCAGCCTGCTCTGGTGATGGCCGGGATGCTCGTTCCTCGGTCTCGGCATCGGCCAGTGCATGCAGCCGCTGACGATCATCGTGCAGAACGCCGTACCCCCGCGCGAGATCGGCGTGGCCACCAGCTCGGCCACCTTCTTCCGCCAGCTCGGCGGCACGCTCGGTGTCGCGGTGTTCCTCTCGCTGCTGTTCAGCACGCTCGGCGACAACATCAAGAACGCCTTCAAGGACGCCGCCCCGGCATCCAGCAGGCCGCGCAGGCGGCGAGATCCCGCACACCCCGGTCAACGACCAGGTGCTCGCCGGGCTGCAGAGCCCGCAGGGCGGCGGCGTGTTCGCCTCCGTGCAGGACGACTCCTCGATCATCAGCAAGATGAGCTCGGTGCTCGCGCACCCGTTCAAGGTGGGCTTCGCCGACTCGATGAGCATGGTGCTGCTCGGCGGCGGCTCGATGATGCTGATCGCCTTCCTGGTGCTGCTGCTGATGCCGCCGGTGGAGCTGCGCTCGACCTCGGCCGGTGCGGCCGCGCGGGCCGAGGACAACGCCGCCCGCGCCGCAGCGAGCGCGGCCCCCGCGCCCGAGGCGGTCGACGGCGGCAGCCACCGCGCCGACGGCGTCGTCGACTTC
>CAVWML010000024.1:0-31275 GCA_963756045.1 uncultured Actinomycetota bacterium | reverse complement strand
AGGCGGCTGCGCGCTGGGCGACGGCGGAGAGCCACATGCCGTGCACGATCGGGCCGTCGAAGCCGGCGAGGCGCGCGGCCGGGACGTCGGTGTGCAGCGGGTTGTGGTCGCCGCTCACGGCGGCGAACGCGGCCATGTGCTGCGGCGCGGTCACGGTGAAGCGGTCGAGCCGCGCGCGGGTGGCGTCCTTGGCCTGCTTGGCCAGCGGGGCAGGGTCGGGCAGGTCGGCGGAGCCGGTGCGACCGCGCACCATGAAGCGCTCGAAGAGCCGGGCGACGTTCTGGTCTCCGGCGCTGATGCGGACCTCGACGCTGATCACCTCGCCGGCGGTGGTCTTCACGACACCGGCGCGGGTGGCGGCGATCGTCAGCTCGCTGTTGTCGGTGGGCAGCGTGCCGACCGTGATGCGGTGGTCGAGGTGCACGAGGTCGAGGAGTCCCTCGACCGGGCCGATGCACGCGAACACGGCGGGCCAGGCGAGCCCGACGAGCGCGTCGGGGACGGCCTGCTCCTGCGGGTCGGCCACAGCGTCGCCGCGGCGGGTACGCACGGGCGAGGTGACGCCGATGTGGTCGGCGACCAGGTCGCGCGACCAGGTGGCGGTGATGGTGGCGGTGCCGTCCTGCACCTCGGGGAGGTGCCCGCCGGCGGTGAGCGCCAGCAGGGCGCCGGCCGCCTCGGTGGCGGACTCCTCCGAGATCACCGGCAGCCGACCGCTCGTGACCCCGGACAGGTCGATGCGCAGGCGCAGGGAGCCACGGGAGAGCGGCACCTCCAGCACCGCGGTCTCGTCCCCGTCCATGTCCACCGTGAAGGGCACGCCCTCCAGGCGGTGGAGCGGGTTCGGCACCACGCGTCCTGCCCACACCACGTCAGCGGAAGCGGACGCGGCGTCGAGCAGGGTGGTGCCGGCACCCACGGTGCTCCGGCTCGTGGCGGCGAGGGAGGGGACGCCGAGGCCCGTGAGGGTCTCGACGATTGCCGCTTCGAACCGGTCGAGCAGGTCGGCCACCGGCTCATCCTTGACGGTGATCCCGCCCACCGACACGGGGCCGGGGATGGCGATCACCTGATCCGCCCCGTAGGACTCGTCGTGGGCCTGCCACAGCGAGTCGGACCTCCACCAGCGGCGTACGTCGGCGTCGATCACGGGGACGAAGTTCACGGGCTTGCCGGGGCGACGGCAGACCTCGACGAAGAAGTGCACGTCGGCCGGGTGCAGCGCGCAGCTGACGGCCTCGGGGTGGGCAGCGACGAGCGCGTCGACCACGGCGGTCGGGTCGGTCCGGACCTCGTCGGTGGTCCAGGGACGCTCCAGCTCGCCGGAGGTCTGCGGGTGCACGCGCGCCAGGGCGCGGTCGAGCAGGGCGGTGAAGCGCTGCTCGAAGGTGATGTCGAGCCACCCCGCCGGCCGGGGGCCGCTCAGCTCGAGGTAGCGACGGAGCAGCTGCTCGTAGGTCATCTCGGCGACGTCGCCGAAGTAGGGCTTGGCCGTGCCGGCCATCGCCTCGACCAGCTCGTCCTTGCGGGCGAGGGCGGCCTCGGCGTCGCCGGCGACCTCGTCGAGCACACGACCGCACTGCGAGGCGAGGTTGTCGGCCTCGTGGATGTCGGCCCCGAGCTGGCTGCGCCCGGAGGTGACACCGCCGCCGCTGCGGCCCGCGCCGACCCAGCCGCCGTTGACGTCGAGGGCGACGCCCGGGGTGTCGACCAGGAGCTGCTTGACGGAGTCGGTGGTGGTCGCCTCCTTGGTGGCCATCGCGGCCGTGCCGACCAGCACGCCGTCGACGGGCATCGCCGTCTCGCCGTGGGCCTCGGCCCAGCGGCCGGTCAGGAAGTCGACCGCTCGCTCCGGCGTACCGATGCCGCCGCCCACGCAGACAACGAGGTTGTCGATGCTGCGCAGGTCGGCGTACGTCGCGAGCAGCAGCTCCTCCAGGTCCTCCCACGAGTGGTGTCCCCCTGCGACACCACCCTCGATGTGGGCGATCACCGGCGTCTCGACCTCACGGGCGATGGCCAGCACCTGGCGGATCTGCTTGACCGTGCCCGGCTTGAAGACGACATGCGTGATGCCGGCCTCGTGCAGGTCCTCGATGATCGACACGGCGTCCTCGAGGTCCGGGATACCGGCGCTGATCACGAGTCCGTCGAACGGTGCACCGGCCATCCGCGCCTTCTGCAACAGGCGCTGACCCCCGATCTGCAGCTTCCACAGGTAGGGGTCGAGGAACAGGGTGTTGAACTGGGCCGTGCGGCCCTCGTCGAGCAGCTCGGTGAGCTTCGCGACGTTGTCGGCGAAGATCTGCTCGGTGACCTGGCCGCCACCCGCGAGCTCGGCCCAGTGGCCGGCGTTGGCGGCCGCGGCGACGATCTCGGGGTCGACCGTGGTCGGGGTCATCCCGGCCAGCAGGATCGGCGACGTGCCGGTCAGCCGGGTGAAGGCGGTGTCGACGACGGGCGAGCCGTTCCGACTCTTGGACCGCGGTCGATCAGACGGGGGGCGTGGGCCGACCAGTCGGCCGCCGTACGCACCTCGGCGCCGGCGGTGAAGAGCACATCGCGGCCCTTCTCGGTCGCGGCGGGGATGACGGTGATCCCGCGGCCACGCAGGGCGCGGCCGGTCAGGTTGGCCGACAGGTCGGCCGGGCCGAGGTCGACCACGAAGCGGGTCTCACCACCGACGGCATCGGTGAGCTCACGCGGCCAGTCGACGGTCTCGACGCAGATGGCGTGGGCGAGGTGCTCGGCCAGGCCGGCGTCGAGGCCGCAGGCCTCGGCCCAGGTGCGCACCATCGCGACGGCCGGAGCCATCGAGGGGTGGTGGAAGCCGATGGCGACAGGGATGGACTCGAGCGTCGGGTCGAAGGCGCGACCGCCGCGGGTCTTGGCCTCGATCTCGGCAGCCTCGGCGGCAGCGCGCTTCTCGACGGCCGCGCGGAAGCGGCGCAGGGCGTCGGGGGAGCCGCTGACCACGGTGTGGCGGGGGCCGTTGACGACGGCGAGGGTGGCGAGGTCGTCGCCCTCGGACGCGGCCTCGGCCAGCACGGCGACCTCGGCGGGGGTGGCGCCGCTGACAGCGAGCATCGGGGAGTCCTCGCCGTGGGGCACGAGGCGGGCTCGACGGGCGGCGATCGTGGCGGCAGCGCCGATCAGGCGGGCGATGGCCAGGAGCTCGACGTCACTGTCGCCAGCCTGCTCCCGGCGTCCGGCGAAGGCAGCGACGCCGAGGATGCCCTGGGAGTGGCCGACGGCGGCGACGGGGGAGATCTTGGCGAGGTCGAGGCCCTCGGCGGCGAGCAGGTCGAGCGTGGTCAGCTGGGTGAGCAGCACGCCGGGCAGGCCCAGCGCGGCGTTGGTGAGCTCGGCGGCGGCCGGACGCTCCTCGGCGGCGAGCCACTGCTGCGGCTCGAACGGGCGGGGGAGGGCCGCGGCGACCTCTCCGGCAACGGGCTCCAGGCGACGGCCGGACGCCTCGACCAGCTCGGCCAGCTTCGCGGCGTCGGGCTCCTCCTCGAGGAGCTCGGCGAGCGTCGCGAACCAGTCGGTCCCCTGGCCGCCGAAGGTGACCGCGAACTCCTCGCCACCCTGCAGCCGGTCGGCCAGGGTGCGGCCGCTCTCGGGGCTCGTGTGGTCGGTCGTCGGGGTGCTCGGGGGTGCCTGAGTCATATGAGGAGTACATCATGTTCTCCTCGTGAACCTGAAATCAGCCTCGTGTTTTTAGCGAGGCTTTCGTCACATCCTCGGCTACCTGCGAGTAGACCGCTCAAACCCCCTCAGACGGGGGATGGCGACCGGCCCGGTGCTCGCGCCACGATGCTCACATGTCCTACCCACCACCGCTCTACACGGCCGAGGAACCCTCCGTCAGCGCGACCATCCGCCCCGCCGACGCTGCTCCCGAGCTCGTCTACGACCACGGCGTCCAGGTGCACTACCTCGCCACCGGTGCGTCGACCGACGGACTCTTCGGCCTCTACCGCTGGGAGATGCCGCCGGGCGTCGGCGGCCCCGGTTGCCACTACCACCGGACGATGTCGGAGTCGTTCTACATCCTCTCCGGCGAGGTGACGGTCTACGACGGCACGGGATGGAAGCCCGCCCGCGCCGGCGACTTCCTGCACGTGCCGCCGGGTGGCCTGCACGGCTTCCGCAACGACGCCGACCAGCCCGCCTCGATGCTGCTGCACTTCGCGCCGGGCGCACCGCGCGAGGCGTACTTCGAAGGACTGGCCCGGCTCGCGGCCGGGGACAAGATGTCGTCGGAGGAGTTCGAGGCGTTCCTGCTCGAGCACGACAACCTCTACTGCGACGAACCCTGAGCCTGCCGCCCACATAGGCTCGGCGCATGTCTCTCCCCGCACCCGCCCCCGGTCACGTCGCCGTCGTCACCGGAGCCTCCAGCGGCATCGGCGCCGACATCGCCCGCGAGCTCGCCCGCCGCGGTCACGAGCTGGTCCTGGTCGCACGGTCGGCCGACAAGCTGCAGGCACTGGCCGACGAGCTCCCGACCACCGCGCACGTCGTACCCCTCGACCTGGCTGATCGCGACGCCCGCGCCGGCCTGCTCCCCGAGCTCGAGTCGCGCGGGCTGGTGCCCGACGTGCTGGTCAACAACGCCGGCTTCTCCACCACCGGCCCCGTGCACGCGAGCGACCCCGCCCGGGAGACCTCGTTGGTCGAGGTCGACGTGGCGGCGGTGGTCGACCTGTGCAGCCGGTTCCTGCCCGGCCTGGTCTCGCGCGGCCGGGGCGCCGTGCTCAACGTCGCGTCGACCGCGGCGTTCCAGCCCCTGCCGGGCCAGGCGGCGTACGGCGCGGCCAAGGCGTTCGTGCTCTCCTACACCCGCAGCATCTCCGGCGAGCTGAAGGGCACCGGCGTCTCGATCACCGCGCTGTGCCCCGGCCCGGTGGACACCGGCTTCGGCGAGGCCGCGGGCTTCACCAAGGAGGAGGCCGACAACGCGCTCCCGGCGTTCCTGTGGGTATCCGCCGCCGAGGTCGCCCGGCAGGCCGTGGCCGGGCTCGACAAGGGCACCTTGGTCGTCATCCCCGGCGTCGGCAACAAGATCGGCGCGAGCCTGTCGACGATCGCGCCCAAGCGGCTGCTGATCCCGATCCTGGCCAAGGGGCACCCGGCGCTGCGCTGACCTGTCGGGTCAGCTGGCGAGCCCTCGTCGCCAGCGCCGCGCGGCGACGGGCGTCGAGGGGAGACGCGCGACGGCCGAGGCGCCGGTCGAGGACCTCGGCGGCGCGCTCGGTGCGGCCGGACTCGGCCAGCGCGTAGACGAGGGTGTCCTCGAGCACCTCCCGCTGGGCGGCGCTGCCACCCAGGGCGGTCGCCCGGGGGAGCGTCGCCTCGAGCACGCGCGCGGCCTCGCCGCAGCGGCGCTCGACGACGGCCTGCAGGGCCTGGCAGACGGAGGCGACGACGTCGCGGAAGACGGGGTCGGCGTGCGCCAGCGAGGTGGCGCGGAGGGTGGCGAGCCCGACGGGGTCGCCGGAGACGGCGAGCGCGAGGGCGGCGTGCATCGCGGCGAAGGGCGTCGGCGGTGAGATCAGCCAGCCCTCCGGGCGCCGAGGCGAGGATCGTCGGGCCGTCGAGGGTCTCCAGCGGCGAGTCGGCCATCCGGCAGCGCCACAGCAGTGCCCCGCTGTCGACGAGCGCGCGCGAGCCGGTGACCAGCGGCGGGGCGAGCTCGCGGGCGTAGCGGCGTCGTACGGCGTCGACGTCGCCCTGCACCAGCTCGTGCAGGGCCGCGTGCCAGGAGAAGTGCGAGCGGTGGTTGGCCTGGCGCCCGCAGGTGCGGATCCAGTCGTCGAGCCACGCGAGGCCGGCGGCGTGCTGGCCGGTCTCGTAGAACACGTGCGCCCGGGCGTGCACGGCGTGACCTGACGCGGGCTCGACGGAGAGGGCGTAGGCGGCCAGCGCCTCGGCCTCGTCCCAGCGCTCCTGGTCCTGGCGGACGAAGGCGAGCTGGCCGGCGTACCACCAGTCGTCGCCGTAGCTGCGGCCCAGACCCTCCACGAGGTCGGCGGTCTGACGACCGGAGGTGAGTCCGCCGAAGGCCACGGTGGGCACGGCGACCGAGACGGCGAGGGCGTCGCGGGGGAAGAGGCGCACGTGGCGGAGCAGGGCAGCCGCACCGGTGGCCTCGTCGGAGCGCAGCCGCGTGGTCACGGCCTCGAGGAAGGAGACCTCGCGGTCGTCGAGGTGCCGATCGGCCGCGGCGGCGTGGGCGGCGCGCAGCGAGCTCGCGCCAGGTGCCGGCAGCCCCCCACTCGTGGCCCAGCAGCGCGAGGGCGGTGTGGGCCTGCACGAAGCCGGGGTCCTGCTCGACGGCCTTGCGCAGGCCGTCCTCGACGCCGTCCTGCAGGCGGAGCAGCCGGCCCAGCGACTGGTTGTAGGTGCGGGCGGCCGTCTTGCTGGTGGTCAGCGCGAGGCCGTAGACGTCGGTGGGGCGCCGCCGGGTCTCGCCGTGCAGGGCGCGCATCACCGACTGCGCGACGTCGTAGGCCTGCTCGCGGATCTCGGGCATCGCCGTGGTCTCCCACAGGTTGCCGCGGCGCAGGGCGCCGATCGCGAAGAGCGGCATCGTGCTGGGGAGCACGCCGACGACCCGACCGTCCTCGGCCGTGTCGAGGCCGAGGCCCGCGGGACCGGGGCGCACCAGCCCCTCGCGCGCCAGCCGCCCGAGCAGCGGGTGGTGGGCGATGGCGTCGACCGGGCCGGTGCAGTTGACGACCGCGGCGACCTGCAGCGCGGTGCCGTCGGAGAGCGTCACCTCGACGCCGTCGGCGTGCGGTCGTGCGGAGGCGACGGTGCCGCGGTGACGGGCGAGCCGACCGGCGTCGACCAGGGCGTCGAAGCGCCCGGCCGTGACCGGTGACATGCGGTGCCGGTGCACGTCCCAGGTGCGGGCGTCGTCGGCGAGGAAGGTGCGCTTGTCGTCGTCGCCGAGGCCGCCCCACAGCTGGGCGGTGACCGAGCGCAGGCCGTCGATGGCCGCACGCCAGTCGCCCGTCTCGCCGACGGTGTGCGCGACGTGCTCGTCGAGGAGCGTCCGCAGCTCCTTCAGGGTCTCGACGCGGGTGATGCCGGGAGGCGGCGGCACGGCCGGCGTCGTCGGCAGGCGGTGCACCCGGGGGAGCAGGTCGTGACGCGAGACCGTGTGCAGGACGCGGTCGGGCCGGTCGGCGGAGATCGCGACGTCGACCATCGTCAGGCCGGTGCCGACGAGCAGGAGGTCGCCCTCGGGCAGCTCCTCGTTCCACGGGTCGGCGACGAGGTGGCCGGCCAGGCTGCATGGAACGAGGCTGGGCGGTGCCCAGTCGGTGCCGGGCCGGGTGCCGGTGGCCAGCACCACCGCGCGGGCGACGATCGCCTCGCAGCTGGAGAGGCGTACGACGAAGTGGTCACCGCGGCGCTCGACACCGGTGACCTCGTGCTCCTTGCGCTCGAGCCGGGCGTTGCCGGGGTACTCGGCCGCGGTCTCCAGCAGCGACTCGACGTAGCTGCCGTAGACGTGCCGCGGCACGAAGTCCTGGGGCTTCGCGTCGGCATCGTGGTGGCGTCGTACCCAGCGGAAGAAGTGCTCGGGGTCGCGGGGAAAGGCGCTCATCCCGCTGGCCGGGACGTTGAGCAGGTGCCGGTCGTCGCGGGTGGAGTACGCCGTGCCGCGGCCCGTCGTCTCCGCCGGATCGACCAGCACGACGCGGTAGCGGGGGGAGAGCCCGGTCACCAGGTGGGACGCGGTCAACGCGCCGGCGGCCCCCGCGCCGACCACGACCACGCAGCAGTCGCCCTCGCCTCCGGCCACCGGCACCTCCTAAGTCGAGTAACTCAGGAGACAAACATAGCAAAGTTCTGGCCGTGGACCGATTCGCGACGCGCCTGGCTGTCACGAAGAGAGTGCACGCGCGTCGCCCGCCTTCGCGGGTGGTTGAGAGCCCCGGGGTGTTCCCGACGCCTGTGCCGTCCGCCCCTGGCGACCCTTGGACTACTCGGCGGCGTCCTTGATCTCGCAGATGACCTCGCCGTTGGTGACGCCGGAGCCGACCTCGGCCTTGAGGCCCGTGACGGTGCCGGCCTTGTGGGCCTTGAGGGGCTGCTCCATCTTCATCGCCTCGAGGACGACGATGGTGTCGCCCTCGGCGACCTCGTCTCCGTCGGAGACGGTGACCTTGACGATGGTGCCCTGCATCGGGGAGGTGACCGAGTCGCCGGAGGCGGCAGCGCCGGCCTTCTTGCCGGCCGAGCGCTTCGGCTTCTTCGCACCGCCGGCGCCACCCCCGCCCACGGCCGCGAGGCCGCCGGGCAGGACGACCTCGAGCCGACGACCGCCGACCTCGACGGTCACCTTGTGCCGCTCCTCGGGCTCGGGGGCCTCCGCCGACGACCCGGCGTAGGGCTCGATCTGGTTGTCGAACTCGGTCTCGATCCACTGGGTGAAGACGTCGAAGGACTCGGGCTTGTCGGCGGGGCTGCCGATGAACGCCTGGTCGTGGACGACCGCCGCGTGGAACGGGATCACCGTCGGCATGCCGTCGACCACGAACTCGTCGAGCGCGCGTCGCGAGCGCTCCAGCGCCTGGGTGCGGTCGCGGCCGGAGACGATCAGCTTGGCGATGAGGGAGTCGAAGGCGCCGGGGATGGTCTCGCCCTCCTCGTACCCGCCGTCGAGACGTACGCCGGGGCCGCTGGGCGGGGCCCACTTGGTGAGCGTGCCGGGCGCGGGCATGAAGTTGGCGCCGCCGTCCTCGGCGTTGATCCGGAACTCGATGGAGTGGCCGGAGATCTTCGGGTCGTCGTACCCCAGCTCCTCGCCGGCGGCGATCCGGAACATCTCGCGGACCAGGTCGAGGCCGGTGACCTCCTCGGAGACGCAGTGCTCGACCTGGAGGCGGGTGTTGACCTCGAGGAAGGAGATGGTGCCGTCCTGGGCGACGAGGAACTCGCAGGTGCCGGCGCCGACGTAGTCGGCCTCGCGCAGGATCGCCTTGGAGCTCTCGTAGAGCTTGCCCACCTGGTCGTCGGTCAGGAACGGCGCGGGCGCCTCCTCGACGAGCTTCTGGTTGCGGCGCTGCAGCGAGCAGTCGCGGGTCGAGACGACCACGACGTTGCCGTGCTGGTCGGCCAGGCACTGGGTCTCGACGTGGCGCGGCTTCTCGAGGAACTTCTCGACCAGGCACTCGCCGCGGCCGAAGGCGCCGACGGCCTCACGGGTGGCGGCCTCGAAGGCGTCGGGGATCTCCTCGATCGTGCGGGCGACCTTGAGGCCGCGGCCGCCGCCGCCGAAGACGGCCTTGATGGCGACCGGGAGGCCGTTCTCCTCGGCGAAGGCGACGATCTCGTCGGCGTCCTTGACGGGGTCCTTGGTGCCGGGAGCCAGCGGGGCGTTGGCCCGCTCGGCGATGTGCTTGGCCTTCGCCTTGTCGCCGAGTGCGTCGATCGCCGCCGGAGGCGGGCCGATCCACACCAGTCCGGCGTCGAGGACGGCCTGGGCGAAGTCGGCGTTCTCGGCGAGGAAGCCGTAGCCCGGGTGCACCGAGTCGGCACCCGACTCCTTCGCCGCGGCGACGATCTTGTCGATGTCGAGGTAGGAGTCGGCCGGGGTGGCGCCACCGAGCGCGTGGGCCTCGTCGGCGATCCGCACGAACAGCGCGTCGCGGTCGGGATCGGCGTAGACCGCGACGCTGCCGATGCCCGCGTCCTTGCACGCCCGGATCACGCGTACGGCGATCTCGCCACGGTTGGCCACGAGGACCTTCTGCAGGGGCTTCACGTCGGTCACGGCGCTCCTTGGTTGCTCGGTGATCCCCCGGGAGACTACTGCCGACTAGCGTGCTGCTCATGCCCAGGCCCGGTCGACTCTCCTTCGATCCCATCGACGAGGCGGCGCGGCAGTGGGCGAGTCACTGGGACGGCGCCGTGCCGATGCACGCGGTCACCTCGCTGATGCGGGTCCAGCAGCTCGTCCTGGCCCGGCTCGACGGGATCCTGAAGCCCTACGGACTGACCTTCGCCCGCTACGAGGCGCTGGTGCTGCTCACCTTCTCCTCCCGCGGCTCGCTGCCGCTGGGCAAGATGGGCGAGCGGCTGCAGGTGCACCCCACGTCGGTGACCTCGATCGTCGACCGGCTCGAGGCCGACCGGCTCGTCGTACGACGGCGGCACCCGGAGGACGGCCGGGCCGTGCTCGCCGAGATCACCCCGCAGGGCCGCGAGCTCGTCGAGCAGGCCACCAGCGCACTCGTCGACACCGACTTCGGGCTCGGAGCCCTGGACGAGGAGCGCCTCGCCGAGCTCTCCCGCCTGCTGCGTCCGGTGCGCGAGGCGGCCGGCGACTTCTGAGTCACTGGACGCAGAACAGGTTGCCCTCGGGGTCGGCCATCGTGGTGTGGAGGCCGCTGGGCTCGTCGACCTTGTACTGCTCGGTCGGCCCCGAGCGCGGTCAGCCGGGCGACCTCGGCCTCGATGTGCTCGCGGCCGACGTTGAGGTCGAGGTGCCACTTGTTCTTGCCAGGCGCGCGGTCGGGGACGTGCTGGAAGAGGATCGCGGCGCTTGCGCCCACGTGGGGCGTCGACGTCGTCGGGGTGGACGATGCCGGTCGCGGTGGCGAAGGCGCGGCGGCCGTCGATCTCGACGGTGTCCTTGTCGCGGTCGGCCCAGCCGGCGGCGAGGACGGCCTCGACGAAGTCGTTCGGGTCCTCGCGGCGGTAGCCCAGGGCGGCGGCCCAGAACCTCGCCTGGCTGTGCGGGTCGTCGCAGTCGACGCGTCACCTGGAACCACACAGGCGCGGGCGGCCGCCGGGCTCGGGGGTCGAAGTAGTCGAGGTCGGGGAGGTTCTGGCTCGCTCATGGCAGGAACCTACGACCGGGCACGGACAGCCATGGCCCGATTTAGTTGGACGTCCTACTATCTAGGCATGAGTGCTCGCGAACGGTGGCAGGAGCGGTACGACGCGTCGCGGGTGCGGGAGGCCGACTTCACCACCCTCTCGGGTGTCGAGGTGGAGCCCGCCTACGGCACCGACGACTCCGAGTGGCCCGGCGAGTTCCCGTTCACGCGCGGCCTCTACGCGACCGGCTACCGCGGGCGCGCCTGGACGATCCGGCAGTTCGCGGGCTTCGGCAACGCCCAGCAGACCAACGAGCGCTACAAGATGATCCTGGGTCGTGGCGGCGGTGGCCTCAGCGTCGCCTTCGACATGCCCACGCTGATGGGCCGCGACTCCGACGACCCGCGCAGCCTCGGCGAGGTCGGCCACTGCGGCGTGGCCATCGACTCCGCTGCCGACATGGACGTGCTCTTCGACGGGATCAAGCTCGACGAGGTCACCACCTCGATGACGATCAGCGGCCCCGCCGTACCGCTGTTCTGCATGTACCTCGTCGCCGCCGAGCGCCAGGGGGCCGACACCAGCAAGCTCAACGGCACCCTGCAGACCGACATCTTCAAGGAGTACATCGCCCAGAAGGAGTGGCTCTTCGAGCCCGAGCCGCACCTGAAGCTGATCGGCGACCTGATGGAGTACTGCGACGAGAAGATCCGGGCCTACAAGCCGCTCTCGGTCAGCGGCTACCACATCCGCGAGGCCGGCTCGACGGCCGCGCAGGAGCTCGCCTTCACCCTCGCCGGCGGGCTTCGGCTACATCGAGCTCGGCCTCTCCCGTGGGCTCGACATCGACCGGTTCGCGCCGGGGCTGAGCTTCTTCTTCGACAGCCACCTCGACTTCTTCGAGGAGATCGCCAAGTTCCGCGCCGCCCGCCGGATCTGGGCGCGCTGGGTCCGCGACGTCTACGGCGCGAAGACCGAGAAGGCGCAGTGGCTGCGCTTCCACACCCAGACCGCCGGCGTCTCGCTCACCGCCCAGCAGCCCTACAACAACGTCGTCCGCACCGGCATCGAGGCGCTCGCGGCCGTGCTCGGCGGCACCAACTCGCTGCACACCAACGCCCTCGACGAGACGCTCGCGCTGCCCAGCGAGCAGGCCGCCGAGATCGCCCTGCGCACGCAGCAGGTGATCATGGAGGAGACCGGCGTGGTCAACGTGGCCGACCCCCTCGGCGGCAGCTGGTACGTCGAGGCGCTGACGAACAAGATCGAGGCCGAGGCCAACGCGATCTTCGACAAGATCCTCGCCCTCGGCGGCTCCGACCTGACCCACGACCAGACGGAGGCCCTCGCCAAGTCCGCCGCCTCCGGGGACGACCCCGTGACGCAGGGCCTGCTCCGCGGCATCGAGGAGGGCTGGTTCACCTCCGAGATCGCCGAGGCGGCCTTCGAGTACCAGATCGCCCTGGAGAAGGGCGAGAAGAAGGTCGTCGGCGTCAACGTGCACAAGGACTCGGTGACCAGCGACCTGGAGATCCTGCGCGTCTCCCACGAGGTCGAGCGCGAGCAGGTGCGCGCGCTCGCCGAGCGCCGCGACCGGACGCGACGAGGCCGCCATCGCGAGGTCGATCGAGGAGATGCTCACCGCCGCCCGCGAGGACGACGAACATGATCCCCGCGATGCTCGAGGCCTGCCGGGCCGAGGCGACCCTCGGCGAGATCTGCGACGCCCTGCGCGAGGAGTGGGGCGAGTACCGGGAGCCCGCCCGGTTCTGAGGTGCGGGGCCGTCGGCCTCAGCCGGCGTCCTCCGCGGCGGGGGCGGAGAGGGCGACCTCCTCGACCGGCCTCCTCGACCACGGCGGGCAGGGTGAGGGTGAAGCGGCTGCCGTCACCGTGGGGGTTGTCCTCGACGGCGATGGTGCCGCCGTGGCGCCCGACGATGCGGGCGCAGATGGCCAGCCCGATGCCGGTGCCGCTGTAGTCGGTGGCCACCCGCTGGAAGTTCTCGAAGATGTTGCGGCGCTGCTCGGGCGGGACGCCGATCCCGTTGTCGTCGACGGTGAGGCGCACGAAGTCGCCCTCGGGCGAGCCGCCGACCAGGATGTGCGGGCGCACTCCTGGTGCGACGTACTTGACCGCGTTGCCGAGCAGGTTGTCGAAGAGCTGCCGCAGCATCGAGGGGTCGCCGTTGGCCCGGAGTCCCTCCTGCACGTGGATGCGCGGACGGGAGTTGTCCTGGCGCCGGAGCGAGGCGACGTCCTCGATCAGCGCCGACAGGTCGAGGTCGTCGCGCCGGATCGTGTGGTCGCGGGCGATGGCGTAGTTGAGCAGGTCGTCGATGAAGTGGCGCATGTGCTTCGAGGCGTTGAGGATGCGGGCCACCATGGCGCCGCCGTCCTCCGGGTCGACGGGCCCTTCGAGGAACGACTCGTTGAGCGCCTCGGCCCACCCGTCGACGATGGAGAGCGGGTTGATCAGGTCGTGGGCGACGACGCCGGCGAACGACGCGAGGTTCTCGCGGTCCTGCCGGGCCGTGGTCACGTCGCGGAAGTTGATGATCACGCGCTGGTGCCCGTCGGAGAGCGACTCCGGCATGTGCGAGGCCGACATCTCCAGGATGCGGCCCTCCGGGAAGCGCGGCGTGCGCAGCAGGTAGTCCTGCTCGACCACCTCGTGCCCGGCGAAGGCCAGGGCCGACGGCATCTGGTCCTCGGGCAGCGGGGTGCCGTCGAGCTGGTGCAGGCCGTACGACGCCGCAGGCAGCACGTGCGGCATCGGGGGAGTGTCGTCCAGGCCGACGAGCTGGCGCCCGGCCGGGTTGCGCACCAGGATCTCGCCGTCGTCCTGGACCACCACGAGGCCCTCGGTCATGTTGTCCATCACCGTGTCGAGCAGGTGGGCGCGCTCCGCGGCCGTGCGCTCGGACGTGATCGCCCGCTCGGTGGCCTGGCGACGGGCCTGGGCGCTGAGCCCGACGACCGCGGCGGTCACCACCAGCACGATCATGAAGGCCTGGGCCAGGGCGGCGCCCGCCACCTGCCCGCCGGGCACGTCGGCGAAGACGCCCACGTCCGTAGAGGGTCATCAGCAGGGCGGTGGTCCCCGACGCGAAGGCGTGCAGCTCGGCGGTCACCACCGAGAACCGCAGGCCGACCCAGACCGTGACCAGGCTGATCGCGAAGGTGACCGGCAGGTCGAAGGCCGCGACGTAGAGCGCGGCGGTGACCGCCACGACCAGCGACCCCCTCGAGGACGTGCCACGTCGAGCGCGGGGGCAGTGCGCGACGCAGCCCGGCGACGCGCCTCGGGGTCGCGCGCGGCGTCCACGCAGCGCGGGCAGCACCTGCAGCCCGATCAACCCGATCGCCAGGACCCAGCAGAAGTTGCGGATCCAGGTCATGCCGACGCCGACGAGGTCGAGCGAGGGGAGCAGGCCGAAGCCCCACCAGCGCAGCAGGGCGAACGCCGTGCTGCCCACCGCGCAGGCGATCAGGAAGACGCCGAAGTCCGCGCACGGTCGAGAGGCGACGCCGGCCGCCGCCGCCCCACAGGTCAGGTGCCCAGCGGCGCAGCACCAGGACGGTGGCCACCGGCTGCACCGCAGGTGAGCAGGAGGCCGCCGATGAGCTGGCCGGTGCTGCCGTGCGCGAGCAGCGTGGCGGCAGGCCTGGGCCAGCGCCAGGGCCGGGATGTCCCACCGCCACTCGCGGCGGGGCGAGCCGCTGGCCAGCCAGAGGAAGCCCAGCCCGGCGAGCGGGTAGACCAGGACGACCTGGGCGTCCTCGACGAAGGTGAGCTTGCCGAGCAACGAGCCGAGCAGGACGGCGACGAAGAACGCCGCCACGCGCAGCGACGTCGGCCCCCACGGAGCGAGCGTGGGGTGCTCGCTGCTCCACACCCATGGCGGCGATTATGTCCCGGTCTGGTCAGGGTGTCATGCAGTCGTCAACTATGCATAGGTAGCTCTCAGGCGGTGGCGGCGGCGAAGACCTCGGCCGAGGCGGGCAACGTGAAGACGAACGAGCTGCCGCCCCCGGGGTTGGACTCGACCCCGATCGTGCCGCCGTGGCGCTCGATGATGCGCTTGCAGATCGCCAGGCCCAGGCCCGTGCCGGCGTACTGCTCCTTGCTGGCGCGGTGGAAGGAGTCGAAGACGCGCTCGCGCTGGGCCGGATCGATCCCGATCCCGTTGTCGCGGACGGTCACCTCCACCCAGCCGCCGTCCTTGCGGGCGGCCGTGACCCGGATCTCGGGGGTGACCCCGGGGGCGACGTACTTGGTGGCGTTGCCGATCAGGTTGTCGAGCACCTGCCGGACGAGCAGCTTGTCGGCCCAGACGTTCGGGAGGTCGCCGACCTCGATGCCGCCGTCGCGCAGGTCGGGCTGGTCGCGCTGGGTGGCGATGTGCTTGACCATGTTGCGCAGGGGGACCCACTCGCAGCGCAGCGTCTGGTCACGCGCGACCGCGTGGGCGAGCAGGTCGGAGATGAACCCGCGCATCTGCTCGACGCCGGCGCGGATGTGCTGGACCATCGGCACCGCGCTCGCCGCCACCGGGTCGCTGGTCCCCGAGAGGTCCTCCTGGATGGCCTCGGCCCAGCCGTCGATGACGCTCAACGGGTTGTTGAGGTCGTGGGCGACGGTGCCGGCGAAGCTGGCCAGCCCGTCCTGGTAGGAGCGCTCGAGCGTGACGTCGCGGACCACGACCACGGCCCTCCGCTTCCGGCCGACCTCGACCGGCAGCGGGAAGGCGCTCACGCTGAGGATCTGGGTGGCGGCACCGGGCCGGCGCAGGTGCTGCTCCTCGTCGCGCACGTCCTGACCGTCGAGCGCCCGCCGGTAGGGGTACTCGAGCTCCTCGAGGGGCCGGCCGTCGGGGTGGAAGAGGTGGTACTCCGTCGGGCCGTGGATGTCGCCGGCGGACTCGATCGCGTCGGGACGGCCCCAGAAGATCGTGCGCAGCGCGTCGTTGGCCTGCGAGTAGGTGCCGTCCTCCTCGACGATCGCCAGGCCGTCCTTGAGGTTGTCGATGACCATGTTGAGCTCGGCGGCCCTGGTCTCGAGCGCGTCCTGGTGGGCCTTCTCGGAGGTGATGTCGCGCAGGACGAGCATGGCGCGCGGGGGGCCGTCCTCCTCCGGCGGCAGCGGTACGCCGGAGATGGTGACCCAGTGGATCGGGCCCGCGTCGCTCGGCGCCCGCCACTCCTCGGCGGGGACCTCCTCGCCCGCGAGGGCGCGGGTCAGCGGCGAGATCTCGTCGTTGAGCAGCCGGCCGTCGCTGCCCCGGATCAGGCGTTCCTCGTCGGGGATCTCGGAGTCGTCGCGGACCTCGTCGACCTCGGTGTCCTCCTTGGTGCCGAAGGCGGTGCGGAGGGCCGTGTTGGCGTGCAGGATCTTGCCGCCCTGCTCGATGATCGCCACGCCGTCGACGAGGTTGGCCATCACCAGGTCGAGCTCGGCGGCGCGGCGGGCGTTGGCCGCCTCGGACTTGGCGAGCGTGGCGACCGACTCCAGCACCTGGCTCCGGCTGAGGCTGATCACCATGCCGAGCACCATCAGCACCACGACGAGCAGCTGGGCGAGCCCGGCGCGGAGCACGGGGTCCTCGACCACGGCGAGCGTGCCCCTGTTGTCGATGGTGAGGCCGACGACGAAGGCGCCCGTGAGCAGGCAGAACCCCGAGGTGAGCACCGGCGAGAACCGCACCGCGATCCAGGCGATGACGAGCATCAGCAGGAAGGTCGAGGGCGCCTGCGTCTCGCGGAAGAAGTCGAAGTCCAGGACGACGAAGGCGGCGACGACGCCTGTCACCAGCGTGCCGATGTCGGCGGCGGACGGCCGGGGCAGCGGTGAACGGCCGGCGTCCTTCGTTTCGGCCAGCCAGCCGCCGAGGAGGAGCCCGAAGGTGCCCAGGGTGATCATCGCCGAGAGGGAGCGGGCGCCGCGGCCGACGGCCAGCGACAGGTCCTCGGCGGGGATGAAGAGCTCGCCGAAGAGGGTGCGGGCGAGGGAGTAGACGAGCACCCCGAGACCCATCGCCAGCAGGACGAGGCCGAACTCGGGCAGCATCCGCATGCTGCGCCTGCCGCCCGCGCCCCAGAGCTGGGGCACCCAGCGACGCATCAGGTAGATGACGGCGAGGTACTGCAGCGGGGCGAGCAGGAGCGCCCAGTACATCGCCCGCCGGGACCGCCCCGGTCCAGCCGACCGCCGCCGCGAACCACAGGCCGAGCCCCGCGACCAGGACCACCGCGATGCTGTCGGTGACCAGCTCGAGGCGGGAGCGGGCGCTCGCGAGCCACACCAGGCCCACGCCGGCCGAGGGGGAGATGAGCGCCGCGGGGACGTCGCCGGCCTGCTTCACGGCGAGGTTGCGGCTGTAGATCACCAGCAGGAAGAACAGCACCGACCAGGCGATCAAGCGCAGGGCTGAGCGCGCCCGAGTAGAACGCGTGTCTCCCGCCCCCACGCGGGTCAGTATGTCGGAGACCACACCCCTCTGCGACCCCTTTCGGAGAGCCCGAGACGTGTCGTAGACAATGACGTCATGACGCAAGAATCCTTCTCCCGCCCGGGTGCGGTGGATTTGTCCGGACTTCAGGCGTCTGGTCCTGCGGGCGCCTCCTCCGCCTCCTCGAGCGGCTCCTCGTCGTACGCCGTGGAGGTCACCGAGCAGAACTTCCAGGAGCTGCTCGAGGCCTCCCGGCTCGGCCCCCGTGCTGCTGGCCTTCGAGAGCCCGAGCCGCTCGCCCGAGAGCGTCGCCCTGGCCGACGACCTGCAGACCCTCTCCGACGAGCTCGAGGGGCGGGTGCTGCTCGGCCGGGTCGACATCGACGCCGTCCCGCAGATCGCGCAGGCGATGCAGATCCCCTCGGTGCCGCTGGTCGCGCTCGTGGCCCAGGGGCGCCCGATGCCGCTGTTCCAGGACGCCGCGCCGCTCGAGGAGCTGCGCCAGGCGCTGACCCAGGTGCTCCAGCAGCTGACCACCCAGGGCTTCACCGGGCGTCACCAGCCGCGGTCGGGGGCGGTCGTGGACGAGGAGTCCGGGCGAGGAGCAGCTCGACCCCCGCTACGTGCCGGCCCAGGACGCGCTCGAGCGCGGCGACATCGACGGTGCCGTCGCGGAGTACCAGAAGCTCGTCGACGCCAACCCCGCCGACTCCGAGGCGGCCGCGGGCCTGGCGATGGCCAAGGTGCTCCAGCGCACCGAGGGCGTCGACCTCCAGCAGGCCCGCTCCGCGGCGGCCGAGCGGCCCGACGACGTCGACGCCCAGACCCTGGTGGCCGACCTCGACCTCCTCGGCGGCCACGTCGACGACGCCTTCACCGGCTGGTCGAGCTGGTCCGGCGTACCTCGGAGAGCGACCGCGACCGCGCCCGCACCCACCTGATCGGCCTCTTCGGCGCCGTCGGCGACACCGACCCCCGCGTCCAGCGCGCCCGCCGCGACCTCGCCTCCGCCCTCTTCTGAGCCCTGCCAGGGTGATGATGGGGGCATGGACGTCGCCCCTGTCAGCCGACCGCGGTTGTCGGTGCTCGGGCAGACCTACGTCGCGATGGTGGCGGTGGTCGCGGCGATCACGACGGTGGCCGACAACCCGGCGTGGTACGCCGTGCTCGTCGCCCTGTCCCTGCCGCTGAGCCTGCTCGCCCTGTGGGTGGGGTTCTACGCCGGGCTGGCCGTCGGCTTCGCCGTGGGGCACGACCCTGCGCGGTTCCCGTGGGAGGTGGCCCTGGTCTGGGTCGCCGTCTGGGCGACGACCGCCTGGCTCAACGCCCACGTCGCCGAGAAGGTCGTGCACCGCGGCTGGGCCGCGCTGCGGGTCGGGCCGCGCGGCGACCGACGACGACGTCGACCTCGACTGCACCGGCCTGCTCCGGCCTACTCCGGCAGGCTCCGCCCGCTCTCGGTGTACGACGGGCCGGGGGAGGCCGAGGCGTTGCGCAGCGCGGCCTCGATCCGCCGGGCGGTGAAGTCGGCGCAGTGCTCGCGGACCTCGGCGACCGTGAAGAACCCGGCCGAGCGGATCTCGCGCTCCTGGCGCACGACGCCGTCGAGCAGCGACGGGTCGTGCACGCCGCCGTCGAAGACCAGGCAGACCGCGTCGTCCCAGCCGCCCCACGGCGGCAGCCAGTCGGTCAGCAGCAGCCGTCCGGCCGGCACGTCGAGCTGGAGCTCCTCCTTGACCTCGCGGGCCACGGCGAGCTGGGGCGACTCGGTGACCTCGACGACCCCGCCGGGCAGGTCGAAGTCGCGCTTGTAGGTGAGCTGGCAGAGCAGCACGCGCCCGTCGGTGGAGCGGATCAGCATCTGGCTGATCGCGCGCTTGCGCGGCAGGAACGAGTTCAGCAGCGACCGGAAGCCCGAGGGGTCCTCCAACGGGGTGTCGTCGACGAGCCGGGCGTAGACGACCCGGTCCTCCTGGCCGCCCTCGCTCTCGGCCGATCCTGGGGCCACGCCGCGCGCGACCCCCTCGCGCATCAGCCCGCTGAAGGTCGCGATCCGCTGAGCCACCTGGTCGTGGGGGTCGACCAGGGTCTCCACGCGGACCGACCCGCCCTTGAAGGCCCGCTCGACCGCCTCGCGCACGGCCGTCGAGGACTCGCCGAGCCCGCGCGCCTGCAGCTCGGGGGTCCACGTCACCCGCACCACCCCGGGCGCGATCGTCGATCAGCTCGGCAGACACGTCGAACCAGCCTAGGTGAGCCAGATCGGCGAGCACGCCGGCGGCGAGCGCCGGTGGGACGACGAGCAGCCCCTCGAGGCCGAACCGCACCGCCGAGATCGCAGGCCGCGGGCGCGGCAGGCCCGCAGCCACAGCAGGTTGGCCAGCGAGCCCCAGACCAGCAGCATCGGCCCGACGTTGACGCCCACGAGCACGGTGACCAGGCGTGAGGTGGACCCGGCGAAGTGCTCGGCCACGAGGTAGGCGGGCAGGTTGTCCAGCACGTTCGCCAGCACGGTGCTCTACCCGGCCAGCTGGGCGAGCGAGCCCAGGGAGCCGCCGGTGCCGAAGACGTCGCGCAGCACCGACGAGCCGTGGTCGACGACCACGTCGACCAGCAGCGAAGAGCACGACGGCGAAGAGCACCACCGACCACGGCACCAGCCGCACCAGCACCGACGGCCGCACCACCTCCGGTCGTCGTACGGCGAAACCGGCGACCAGCACCACCGCAGCGACAAGGGCGACCAGCCACGCGGGCAGGCCGGCCACGATCCCCGGGCCGATCAGCAGCACCACGCCGGCCGACAGGCGCAGCAGCACGCGGTCGTGGTCGGGCAGCAGCTGCGGGACGTCGTAGGCCCCGACCAGGGACCGCCGGTAGCGCAGCAGCAGCACGACGAGCACGACGGCCAGGACCGCCAGCTGCGGCGCCCAGGTCGCTCGCATGAAGTCGGTGGCCGACAGGTTCAGCTTTCCTGGGCGAGCAGGTTGGTCAGGTTGGAGACGGGCAGCAGCAACGAGGCGGTGTTGGCCAGCCACACGGCGGCGAAGGCGAACGGCAGCGCGCTGATGCCCAGCTCGGCCGCCAGGGTCAGCCCGATCGGGGCGAGCAGCACCGCCGTCGTGTCGATGCTGAGCACCCACGTCGAGAGCGTGGCCAGCAGGCAGAACAGCAGGAACAGGCCCGAGCCGGCTGCCTCGCGCGGCACGTGCGGCGACGTGCGCGCCGACGTCGAAGAGCCCGGCCTCGTCGCACAGGTCGGCGACGACCTGGATGAAGGCCAGGAACAGCAGCACCGGCCAGACGCGGTCCGCCACGTCCGCCAGCCCCGTCACGCGGGTCGCTACGACTGGTCGAGACCGCTCAGCGCTGCGGGGAGCCCAGCCAGAGCGTGCCGAGCGGAGGCACGCGGATGCTGGCCGAGGCCGGCATCCCCTGGTGCGGGTGGTCGTGGGCGGTCACGGTGCCGAGGTTGCCGACGCCCGGAGCCGCCGTAGATCTCGGCGTCGGTGTTGATCAGCTCGGTCCACTGCCCGGCGAAGGGCAGCCCGATCTGGTAGCCCTCGTGCGGCCCACCGCTGAAGTTGGTCACGCAGACCACCGCCGAGCCGTCGGAGCCCCACCGCACGAAGGCGACCAGGTTGCGACCGGAGTCGTCGGCGTCGATCCACTGGAAGCCGTCGGGCGAGGAGTCCTGCGACCACAGCGCCGGCTGGTCGACGTAGGTGTGGTTGAGGTCGGCCACCAGGCTGCGGACGCCTTCGTGCGCCGGGTTGCCCAGCAGCCACCAGTCCAGCTCGCGCTGCTCGGCCCACTCGTGGTCCTGGGCGAACTCCTGGCCCATGAAGAGCAGCTGCTTGCCGGGGTGGGCCCACTGCCAGGACAGGTAGGCGCGCAGGTTGGCGAGCTGCTGCCAGCGGTCGCCGGGCATCTTGCGCAGCAGCGAGCCCTTGCCGTGCACGACCTCGTCGTGGCTGATCGGCAGCACGAAGTTCTCGGAGAACGCGTAGACCATCGAGAACGTCAGCTGGTCGTGGTGGTAGCTGCGGTGCACCGGGTCGTGCTGCACGTAGGCGAGGCTGTCGTGCATCCAGCCCATGTTCCACTTGAAGCCGAAGCCGAGCCCGCCCGCGTCGGTCGAGCGGGTGACGCCGGGCCACGAGGTCGACTCCTCGGCCACGGTGATCGCGCCCGGGACGTTCTTGTAGACGGTGGCGTTCATCTCCTGGAGGAACTGCACCGCCTCGAGGTTCTCCCGGCCGCCGTGCTCGTTGGGCTGCCACTCGCCCGGCTCGCGCGAGTAGTCGAGGTAGAGCATCGAGGCCACGGCGTCGACGCGGATGCCGTCGACGTGGAACTCCTGCAGCCAGTAGAGCGCGTTGGCGACGAGGAAGTTGCGCACCTCCTTGCGCCCGAAGTTGAAGACGTAGGTGCCCCAGTCGGGGTGCTCGCCCCGCGAGGGGTTGGGGTCCTCGTAGAGCGCCGTGCCGTCGAAGCGGGCCAGCGCGAACTCGTCCTTCGGGAAGTGCGCCGGCACCCAGTCGACGATCACGCCGACGCCCGCGCGGTGCAGCGCCTCGACGAGCCGGCGGAAGCCGTCGGGGTCGCCGAAGCGCGAGGTCGGGGCGTAGTACGACGTGACCTGGTAGCCCCACGACCCGCCGAAGGGGTGCTCCATCACGGGGAGCAGCTCGACGTGGGTGAAGCCCATCTCGACGACGTAGGGCACGAGGTGCTCGACCAGGTCGTCGTAGGAGTACGGGACCTGCTCCCGGGTGCCGCCGCCACGAGCCGAGGTGCACCTCGTAGACCGACATCGGCTGCGTGTCGGGCCGGCTGTCGGCGGCGCGCTCGGCCATCCACTCGTCGTCGGCCCACACGTGGCTGCTCTGGAAGACGCGCGACGCCGTGGCGGGCGGCACCTCGGTGAAGAACGCCATCGGGTCGGCCTTGTCGCGCCAGACGCCGTCGGCCCCGCGGATGTGGAACTTGTAGGACTCACCGGAGCCGATGCCGGGGACCAAGGTCTCCCAGACGCCGGAGACACCGGCCGGGGCGAGCGCGTTGCGGCTGCCGTCCCAGCTGTTGAAGTCGCCGCGGACCTGGACCTCCATCGCGTCGGGCGCCCAGACGCGGAAGGCCGTGGCTGGTTCTGGGCCGCCCTCGACGACGTGGGCGCCGAGCGCCTCCCAGAGCCGCTCGTGGCGGCCCTCGTTGATCAGGTGGAGGTCGATCTCGCCGATGTGGAGGCGGAGCTCGATCCTGGGGTGGTGCTCATCCGGTGGCTCCGATGCGGTCGATCGCGGTCATGGGGATGTCGAGCCACGTGGGCCGGTTGCGCGCCTCGTAGAGCACCTCGTAGATCGCCTTGTCGGCCTCGTAGGCGTCGATCAGGGCCTGCTCGGTCGGCGTCAGCGGGCCACCGCCGGTCAGCGCGCGCTGCTCGACGTACCCCTCGAGGAAGGCCTGGCGGTTGCGGGTGGTCCACTCGTGGGCGCGGTAGACGATCTGCGAGCCGGGCTCGACGGCCGAGTGCAGGTCCTTGACGACCGACTGGGCGGCGTAGTCGAAGGAGCGCAGCATGCCGGCGACGTCGCGCCACGGCGAGTCGGGAAGCCTGCGCTCCTCGAGCGGCTTGAGCGGCTCGCCCTCGAAGTCGACCAGCTTCCAGCCGAGCGAGGTGCGCAGCGTCTGGCCGAGGTGGAGGTCGCCGTGCACGCGCTGGGCGACTGCTGCGCCTCGGGCGCGCCCTCGGCCTCGGCCACGCGTGGTGAACAGGCGGTCGAGGGCGGGGCGTGCGCCGCCAGCTCGGGTACGACGGCCGTGACCGACTCGAGCCGGTCACGCATCGCCTCCGCGGTGTTCTTGGCGTCGAAGGGGGAGGTGCCGAAGTGCCGGCGCAGCAGCTCGTGGATCTCGGCGACCGTGACCCCGAGCCGGTAGGCCTCGCCCGCGAAGTCGCCGCCCACCTCGTCGGCGTGCAGGTCGGCCTCGGCGAAGAGGTTGCGCGCGCTGGCCAGGGCCAGGTCCCAGCCGTCGCTGGCGGTGCGCAGGAACTGCTGCAGCATGCCGAGGTCCCACAGCTCGGAGCTGTCGGCGTGCTCGATCCAGCCGTAGAGCGCGGCCACGTCGGTGCTCTCGGCCTCCGTGAGGGCACGGTGGATCTCGATGTCGGGGTTGCGGCCGGGGGTGACCCGGCGGAAGACCTTGAGCAGGCTGTCCTCGCCGAAGGCGACCGAGGAGTTGCTCTGCTCGCCGCTGAAGAGCGTCGAGTGCACGTCGGTGTCGAGGTCGTGCCCCGCGAGCCGGTGGAAGGTCAGGCCGCCGTACTGCTGCGGCGCCCCGGGGGCGGTGGTGGCGAAGGTCTGCAGGTAGACCTGCATCGCCTCGCGGTCGTGCACGGCGTCGTAGGTGTGCACCTCGCCGAGCTCCTCGTCGTAGTGCGGGCCGATGTAGGCGTGGTTGATGCGGCCCTGCTCCTCGGCGTAGTGCGAGAGCGGCATCTGGTAGTGCTCGCGCGAGGACGCCTCGGCGTCGGTCGCGGCGTACTCCACGGTGAGGATGTCGACGGTGACCACGGGCGGCCCGGGCAGCGTGCCGACCCGCACGACGTCGACGACGTCGTAGCTCGCGGCCCTTGCCGGCGAACCAGCGCGCCTCGCCGAGGTACGTCGTCATCTGCGGGTGCTCGCTGTGCTGAACCGTTCGCTCGCTTCGCTCGCTCATCGCGCTCCTCCGGCCTCTTCCGCGGTCAGGGCGGGGTCGGGCAGCCGGATCCAGTAGAACCCGTAGCCGCCGAGGGTCAGCAGGTAGGGCAGCTCACCGACCTGCGGGAACCGCACGCCACCGACCAGCTCCACCGGCACCACGCCCTCCCAGCGACGCAGGTCGAGCTCGACCGGCTGGGGGAAGCGGCTCAGGTTGTTGACGCACAGCACGCTGTCGGTGCGTCCCTCGGCGTCGGTGTAGGAGCGCACGTAGGACAGCACCGAGGGGTTCGACCCGCCGAGGTCGTGGAACTCGCCCAGCCCGAAGCAGGGGTGCTGCTTGCGCGCCTGGATCATCCGTCGCGTCCAGTGCAGCAGCGAGGAGGAGTTGTCCAGCTCGGTCTCGACATTGACGCGCTGGTACCCGAAAACCGGGTCCTGGATCGGGGGCAGGTTCAACCGGCCCGGCGTCGCGCTGGAGAAGCCGGCGTTGCGGTCGGGCGTCCACTGCATCGGCGTGCGGACGCCGTCACGGTCACCGAGCCAGATGTTGTCGCCCATCCCGATCTCGTCGCCGTAGTAGAGCACCGGCGAGCCCGGCAGCGAGAGCAGCAGCGCGGTGAACAGCTCCATCCGGTTGGTGTCGTTGTCCAGCAGGGGAGCGAGCCGGCGCCGGATGCCGATGTTGGCCTTCATCCGCGGGTCGAAGGCGTACTCGCCCCACATGTAGTCGCGGTCCTCGTCGGTGACCATCTCGAGGGTCAGCTCGTCGTGGTTGCGCAGGAAGATGCCCCACTGGCAGTTCTCGGGGATCGGCCGGCGTCTGCTCGAGGATCTCGGAGATGGGGAAGCGGTTCTCCCGGCGCACGGCCATGAAGATGCGCGGCATCACCGGGAAGTGGAAGGCCATGTGGCACTCGTCGCCACCGACGGCGGGGTCGCCGAAGTACTCCACCACGTCGCTCGGCCACTGGTTGGCCTCGCACAGCAGCACCCGGCCGGGGTAGTTGTCGTCGACGAAGCGGCGCACCTTCCGGAGGAACTCGTGGGTCTCCTTGAGGTTCTCGCCGTTGGTGCCCGGCCGCTCGTAGAGGTAGGGCACGGCGTCGAGCCGGAAGCCGTCGAGGCCCATGTCGAGCCAGAACGCCATCGCCTCGAAGCATCGCGTCGTGGACGGCCGGGTTGTCGAAGTTCAGGTCGGGCTGGTGGGTGAAGAAGCGGTGCCAGAAGTACTGCTGGCGCACCGGGTCCCACGTCCAGTTCGACGGCTCGGTGTCGACGAAGATGATCCGCGCCTCTTAGTAGAGCTCGTCGGTGTCGGACCAGACGTAGAAGTCGCCGTAGGGCCCCTCGGGGTCCTCGCGGCTGGCCTGGAACCACGGGTGCGCGTCACTCGTGTGGTTCATGACGAAGTCGATGATCACGCGGATGTCGCGCTTGTGCGCCTCGTCGAGGAACCGGTGGAAGTCCTCGACGGTGCCGACCTCGGGCTGGAGGTCGTTGTAGTCCGCGATGTCGTAGCCACCGTCGCGCAGCGGCGAGGTGAAGAACGGCGGCACCCAGAGGCAGTCGACGCCCAGCCACTGCAGGTAGTCGAGCTTCTCGATCAGGCCGCTGAAGTCGCCGACGCCGTCACCGTCGGAGTCCTTGAACGAACGGACCAGCACCTCGTAGAAGACCGCTGACTTGAACCAGTCGGGCTGCTCGAACTGGTCCTCCAGCGCGACGGTCATGCGTGGTCTCCTGAGGCGGTTGCGGGTCGGCGCACCGACAGGACGTGGGCGGGCTCGACGTAGGGGTCGAGGTGCACGAAGTTGTGCTCCCCCCACTCCCAGGTCTGGCCGGTGATCTCGTCGGTCACGGCGAAGCCGTCCTCCCAGGTCATCCCGAGCGCGGGCATGTCGAGGTGCACCATCGTGGTGTGCGGGGCGTGGGGGTCGACGTTGACCACCACGATCACCAGGTCGGCCCCGGTCTGCTTGCTGTAGACGAGCACGTTGTCGTCGTCGCTGCTGTGGACCACCACGTTGCGCAGCTGCTGCAGCGCGGGGTGGGCGCGCCGGATCCGGTTGAGGTTCGTCAGGTACGGCGCCAGCGTCTGGCCGGTGCGGCTCGGCGGCGTCCCAGTCGCGGATCCGGATCTGGTACTTCTCCGAGTCGAGGTACTCCTCGCTCCCGGGCTTGAGCGCGACGTGCTCGTAGAGCTCGTAGCCGGCGTAGACGCCCCAGCTCGGCGAGCCGGTCGCCGCCACCACGGCGCGGATCTTGAACGCCGGCGGCCCGCCGTACTGCAGGTAGGCGTGCAGGATGTCGGGGGTGTTGACGAAGAAGTTCGGCCGCATCAGGTGGCTGGTCTCGTGCGACATCTCGAGGAGGTACTGCGCCAGCTCCCAGCGGCTCGTGCGCCAGGTGAAGTGGGTGTAGCTCTGGTGGTAGCCGATGGCGCCGTGGGCCTGCATCCGCGGCGGCAGGGTGAACGCCTCGGCCAGGAAGAGCACGTCGGGGTCGGTCTCGCGGATCCGCCCCAGCAGCCACTCCCAGAACTCCAACGGCTTGGTGTGCGGGTTGTCGACCCGGAAGACCCGCACGCCGTGCGACATCCAGAAGCGGACCAGCCGCTCGCACTCGGCGTAGATCCCCTCGGGGTCGTTGTCGAAGTTGATCGGGTAGATGTCCTGGTACTTCTTCGGCGGGTTCTCCGCGTAGGCGATGGTGCCGTCGGCGCGGGTGGTGAACCACTCCGGGTGCTCGGTCGCCCAGGGGTGGTCGGGCGCGGCCTGCAGGGCGAAGTCGAGCGCCACCTCGAGGCCGAGCCGGCCGGCCTCGGCCACGAACTCGTCGAAGTCGTCGAGCGTGCCGAGGTCGGGGTGGATCGCGTCGTGGCCGCCGTCCCTGCTGCCGATCGCCCACGGGGAGCCGACGTCGTCGGGGGTGGGCGTGAGGGTGTTGTTGGCGCCCTTGCGGTTGACCTCGCCGATGGGGTGGATCGGCGGCATGTAGATGACGTCGAAGCCCATGGCGGCGACGGCCTCGAGGCGCTTGGCCGCGGTGGTGCAGGTGCCGCTGACGACCTTGCCGGTCCTCGGGTCGACGTAGGCGCCCTCCGAGCGGGGGAAGAACTCGTACCAGCTGGAGAAGAGCGCCTTCTTGCGGTCGACGAAGAGCGGGTAGGGGCCCTCGACGGTGAGCAGGTCGCGCAACGGGTGGGCGGCGAGCACGCTGTGCAGCTCGCGCGACTCGGCCGGCGCGAGCCGGGCCTCGACGGGTCGCAAGGTGTCCTTGAACGCCTTGACGGCGTCCTGGACGACCGCCTTCTCGGACGCGTCCAGACCGCCCTCCGCGAGCACCCGCTCGAGCACGAGGACGCCCTCGGTGAACATCAGCTCGACGTCGACGCCGGCGCGGATCTTGATGGTCGCGTCGTGCACCCAGGTGCCGATCGTGTCGCTCCACGACTCGATCTGGTAGGTCCAGGGGCCCTCGACGTCGGTGCGGACCCGCGCGGTCATCTTCAGCGGCTGGTCCGCGACGTCGTGCATGCGCACCGGCTCACGGCGTACGCCGTCAGGGTCGGTGAGCACCACCTCGGCACCGAGCTGGTCGTGCCCCTCGCGGAACACGGTCGCGGTGACGTCGAGCTCCTCGTCGACCGACGCCTTCGCGGGGTTGCGCCCGAGGTTGACGACGGGGGTGACGTCCAACACGGGGATGCGACCGACCATGCTCCTTACACTTCCCGGTTCGGGCGTGACCTATGCAAATGCAGGCGTGAATCGACCGTGCCGTCCGGGACGGCCGCCACGGACCCTGCCGGGGTGGGGGCTGGTCCAGTTGGGTGGGACCGATCGGGGGACTCGTTGGATCGATCCAAGGGGTCTGCGTTAGCGTTCTCCCGTGCGTGCGATCCGACGATTCACCGTCCGTCCTGTCCTGCCCGAGCCACTGGCTCCGCTGGGTGACCTGGCCACCAACCTGCGGTGGTCCTGGCACCCGGAGACCCAGGACGTGTTCGCCACCCTGGATGCGGAGATCTGGGCGCGCAGCGGCCACGACCCGGTCAAGACCCTGGGTGCCGTGCCCGCCTCCCGGCTGCGCGAGCTCGCCTCCGACAAGAAGTTCGTGCGGATGCTCAACCTCGCCCAGGCCGACCTCGAGCAGTACCTCACCGGCGACCGCTGGTTCCAGAAGTGGGCTCAGGCCGACGCGCCGCGCGCCATCGCCTACTTCTCGCCGGAGTTCGGGATCACCTCGGTGCTGCCGCAGTACTCCGGCGGCCTCGGCATCCTCGCCGGCGACCACCTCAAGACGGCCAGTGACCTCGGCGTACCGCTGACCGGTGTGGGCCTGCTCTACCGCCACGGCTACTTCCGCCAGGCGCTCTCCCGCGAGGGCTGGCAGCAGGAGACCTACCCCGTGCTCGACCCCGACGGGTTGCCGATCACCCTGCTGCGCGAGGCCGACGGGAGCCCGGCGATGGTGCGCCTGCGCGTCCCCGCGAGCGGCCAGGACGACGGCGAGCTCGCGGCGCGCATCTGGGTGGCGCAGGTCGGCCGGGTGCCGCTGCTGCTGCTCGACACCGACGTCGAGGACAACCCGACGCCGCTGCGCGAGGTCACCGACCGTCTCTACGGCGGCACCACCGAGCACCGCCTGCTCCAGGAGCTGCTCCTCGGCGTCGGCGGCGTCCGCGCCCTGCGCGCGCACTCCCGCCTCACCGGCGCCGAGCTGCCCGAGGTGTTCCACACCAACGAGGGCCACGCCGGCTTCCTCGGCCTCGAGCGGATCCGTGAGCTCACCGTGGCCGAGGACGGCCCCGGGCTCGACTTCGACACCGCGATCGAGGTCACCCGTGCCGGCACGGTGTTCACCACCCACACGCCTGTGCCCGCCGGCATCGACCGGTTCCCGCGCGAGCTCGTCGAGCAGTACTTCGGCGGTTCGCAGAGCCCGCTGGCCGGCGTCCCCGTCGACCGGATCCTGGCGCTGGGTCGCGAGGACTACAAGGGCGGCGACACGGGCGTGTTCAACATGGCCGTGATGGGCTTCCGCCTCTCCCAGCGCGCCAACGGCGTCTCGCTGCTGCACGGCGAGGTCAGCCGGCACATGTTCAACGGCCTCTGGCCCGCCTTCGACGAGGCCGAGGTGCCGATCACCTCGATCACCAACGGCGTGCACGCCCCCACCTGGGTGGGCCGTGAGGTCTTCGAGCTGGCTGCCAAGGCCGGCGCCGACGTTGACTCCGACGACCCCGACGTCTGGTCGGTCGTCGACAAGATCCCCGCCAAGGCGCTGTGGTCGACCAAGCGCGCGCTGCGACAGGTCCTCGTCGACGACGCCCGCGCCCGGCTGCGCAAGTCCTGGCTCAAGCGCGGTGCCGCGCCGGCCGAGCTGAGCTGGATCGACAGCGCGCTCGACCCCGACGTGCTCACCATCGGCTTCGCGCGCCGCGTGCCGTCGTACAAGCGGCTCACGCTGATGCTGCGCGACCCCGAGCGCCTCAAGCGGCTGCTGCTCGACCCCGAGCGTCCGGTCCAGCTGGTCATCGCCGGCAAGTCGCACCCCGCCGACGAGGGCGGCAAGCGGCTGATCCAGGAGATCGTGCGCTTCGCCGACGACCCGGAGGTGCGCCACCGGATCGTCTTCCTGCCGAACTACGACATCGCGATGGCGCAGCCGCTGTACCCCGGCTGCGACGTCTGGCTGAACAACCCGCTGCGCCCCTACGAGGCGTGCGGCACCTCCGGCATGAAGGCCGCGCTCAACGGCGGCCTGAACCTGTCGATCCTCGACGGCTGGTGGGACGAGTGGTACGACGGCGACAACGGCTGGGCGATCCCGTCCGCCGACGGCGTCGAGGACCCCGACACCCGTGACGACATCGAGGCGCACGCGCTCTACGACCTCATCGAGAAGGAGGTCGCCGCGCGCTTCTACGACGTCGACGGCGACGGCCTGCCCGTCCGCTGGATCGAGATGGTGCGGCACACGCTGAAGTCGCTGGGCCCGAAGGTGCTCTCGACGCGGATGGTGCGCGAGTACGTCGAGCGCCTCTACACGCCCTCGGCGGTGTCGTCGCGCGAGATGAACGACTCCTACGCGGGCGCCGCCGACCTCGCGCGGTGGAAGTCGCGCGTGGTGGCCGGCTGGTCGGCCGTGCACGTCGACCACGTCGAGACCGAGGGGCTCTCCGACGCCCCGGAGATCGGCGGGACGATGGACCTGCACGTCTTCGTCTCGCTCGGCGACCTGACCCCCGACGACGTCGAGGTCGAGGTGGTGCACGGCCGCGTCAAGGGCGAGGACGCCCTGGTCGACACGACGGTCACCGCGCTCGCTCTCTCCGACACCTACGAGGGCGGCCGCTACCGCTTCGACGGCCGCCTCGAGCTCACCCGCGCCGGCGCCTTCGGCTACAACGTCCGGGTGCTCCCCAAGAACCCCGCCCTCGCCTCCCCGGCTGAGCTCGGGTTGGTGGCGCTGGCGTAGGGGGGTCAGTCGCGCGCGGTCAGGACGATCGGGCCGTCCTCGGTGATCGCGACCGTGTGCTCCATGTGGGCGCCGCGGGACCCGTCCGCGCTGCGGAGGGTCCAGCCGTCTCGGTCGGTGTAGATCTGGTCGGTCGACTGCAGGAACCACGGCTCGATGGCGATCACGAGACCGGGCCGCAGCGGGTAGCCGCGTCCGGGCCGGCCGTCGTTGGGCACGTGCGGGTCGCCGTGCATCGTGCGACCGACGCCGTGGCCGCCGAACGTGGTGTTGATCGAGAGTCCCTCGGCCCGCGCGACCTCTGCGATCGCGGCGGAGATGTCGCCGAGCCGCGACCCGGCGTTGGCCGCCCCGATGGCCGCGTCGAGGGCGCGGGTCGTGGTGTCGATGAGGTCGAGGTCGCGCTGGTCCGGCGTACCGACCACGAGGCTGAGTGCGGAGTCCGAGACCCACCCGTCGACCGAGCAGGCGAAGTCGACGCTGAGCAGGTCGCCGTCGCGGAGCTTGTAGTCGTAGGGCAGTCCGTGCAGCACCGCGTCATTGACCGAGGTGCAGAGCACCTTGCCGAACGGCATCGCGCCGAAGGACGGGTGGTAGTCGATGTAGCACGACTCCGCCCCGCGCTCGCGGATCATGTCGTGGGCCAGGGCGTCCAGCTCGAGCAGGTTGACCCCCACGTCGGCGGCTTCCTGCAGCCGGGTGAGCACCTCGGCGACGAATCGCCCGGCGGGTCTCATCTCCTCGATCTCGGTCGGGGTGCGCAGCTCGATCACGGGGGCGAGCCTACGTTC
>CAVWML010000023.1:0-9559 GCA_963756045.1 uncultured Actinomycetota bacterium | reverse complement strand
GCTTGGCGTAGACCTTGCCGTCGACCGCGGTGATCGGCACCGTCGCGGTCAGCCCGCCGAGGACCACCTTCACGTCGCCCTCGAAGGCGGGGTCGGGTGACGTCGCCGGTCGCGCCGAGCACGCCGTTGCCCGCGGACGGCGTGGACGTCGTGGACAGGGCGATGTGCACGCTGGAGGCGTCGTCGAACTTCTTCTTCGCGCGCCTCCATCACCGAGGAGGGGCTGGCCTCCTTCTTCGTCGCCTCCTTGGAGGAGCCGCCGCACCCGGACAGGACCAGAGCCGCGGCCGCGAGCAGCGCGAGCAGGAGGGGGAGGCGCCGGTGGGACATGCCGGTCAGCCTGTCACGCCGGTGGGCGTGGCACCGGGAAGCACGGCGCTCACCGGGCCCGAGCACGCCAGGATCGGCTGGCTGCCCGGCGTGCCGGAGCCGTCGCGGCGCGCCACCGGCTCGGGCAGGTCGACGGGCGCGCCGCTGTCGGCGGCTGCGAGCGCGGGAGCCGGCCCGGCCCAGGCGAACAGGAGCTCGTCCTCGCCCTTGAGGAACCGGTGGCAGCGCACGCCGCCGGTCGCGCGTCCCTTGGCGGGGTACTCGTCGAACGGCGTCACCTTCACCGAGCCGGCCTCGGTCCCGGGCAGCGAGGCGGAGGAGCCGGAGACCGAGAGGACCACGGCCCCGGAGGGGTCGAACGTGGTGAAGGAGACCACCCGGGCGCCGGCCGACAGCTTGATTCCCGCGATCCCGCCGCCCGAACGCCCCTGCGGCCGGACGCCGTCGGCGGCGAAGTGCAGCAGCTGGGCGTCGCTGGTGACGAAGCACAGCGTCTCGCGCCCGGTGCGGAGCTCGACGGCGCCGACGACCTCGTCGCCGTCCTTGAGCGAGATGACGTCCCAGTCGTCGCGGTTGGAGAGGTACTCGGGGTTGACCCGCTTGACGATGCCCTGTCGCGTGCCGAGGGCCAGCCCGGGCGAGTCGGCGTCGAAGCCGGTGAGCGCCAGCACGCGCTCGCCCTCGAGGGTGAGGAACTCGCCCACCGGCGCACCGCCCTGCAGGTTGGGGTGGTTGGCGGTGATCGGCAGCGTGGGCAGGTCGAGCACGCCGAGCTTGACCACCCGGCCGGCGGAGGTGACCACGCCGACCTCCCCGCGGGCCGTGGTGGCGACCGCCGACAGGATCACGTCGTGCCGGGTGCGGCTGCCGCCCTCGCCGGGTGGGTCGAGGGTCGTCGTCCGCGCGAGCAGGCCGGAGGAGGACAGGAAGACGTAGCAGGGGTCGTCGGCCACCTCGAGCGGAGTCGCGGTGGCGGTCCGGGTCTGGCCGGACGACTCGAGCAGGACGGTACGACGGGGCGTGCCGAAGGTCTTCGCGACCTCGGCGAGCTCGTCGGAGACCACGCCACGCAGTCGCTCGTCGTCACCGAGGATCTCGTCGAGCTCCTCGATGGTGCGGCGCAGCTCGTCGGCCTCCTTGTCCAGCTCGATCTTGGAGAACTTCGTCAGCCGGCGCAGCGGCATGTCGAGGATGTACGTCGCCTGCGCATCGGTCAGGTCGAAGACGCCCATCAGGCGCTCCTTGGCCATCTCGGCGTTGTCACTGCCGCGGATCAGCTGGATGACCTCGTCGATGTCGAGGATCGCCAGCAGCAGGCCCTCGACGAGGTGGAGCCGATCGGCCGCCTTGCCACGGCGGAAGGTCGAGCGGCGGCGGATCACCTCGAAGCGGTGCTCGAGGAAGACCTCCAGCATCTGCTTGAGGCCGAGGGTGCGCGGCTGGCCGTCGACGAGCGCGACGGCGTTGATCCCGAAGGACTCCTCCATCGGGGTGCTGCGGAACAGCTGCTCGAGGATCGCCTCGGGGTGGAAGCCGTTCTTGACCTCGATCACCAGGCGCAGCCCCTTGGCGCGGTCGGTGAGGTCCTTGACGTCGGAGATGCCCTGCAGCTTCTTGGTCTGGACGAGCTGCTTGATCTTCTCGATGACCCGCTCGGTGCCGACGCCGTACGGCAGCTCGGTGACGACGATGCCCTTGCGCCGCGGGGTGACGCTCTCGATGCGCGCGGTGGCACGCATGCGGAAGCTGCCGCGCCCGGTCTCGTAGGCGTCGCGGATGCCGTCGAGCCCGATGATCTTGCCCCCGGTGGGCAGGTCCGGGCCGGGGACGAAGCGCATCAGCGCGTCGAGATCGGCGCCCGGCTGCTTGATCAGGTGGCGCAGGGCCTGGACGACCTCGACCAGGTTGTGCGGCGCGATGTTGGTGGCCATCCCGACCGCGATGCCGGCGGCACCGTTGACCACGAGGTGGGGGATGGCCGCCGGCAGCACGGCCGGCTCGAGCTCGCGACCGTCGTAGTTGGCCCGGAAGTCGACGGTGTCCTCGTCGATCGTGCCCGTCATGGCGACTGCTGCGGGCGCCATCCGGGCCTCGGTGTACCGCATCGCCGCCGGCGGGTCGTCGGGCGAGCCGAAGTTGCCGTGGCCGTCGACGGTCGGGAGCCGCATCGACCAGGGCTGGGCCATCCGGACCAGGGCGTCGTAGATGGCGCCGTCGCCGTGCGGGTGGAAGCGGCCCATGACCTCGCCGACGACGCGCGAGGACTTCACGTGACCGCGCTCGGGGCGCAGGCCCATGTCGTGCATCGCGTAGAGGATGCGTCGCTGCACCGGCTTGAGACCGTCGCGGGCGTCGGGCAGGGCGCGCGAGTAGATGACCGAGTAGGCGTACTCCAGGAAGCTGGTACGCATCTCGTCGCCGACGTCGATGTCGACGATCTGCTCCTCGAAGTCCTCGGGGGTGGGTGCCGTACGACGAGCCATGGCGCGATTCTCGCAACCGCGCCTGACGTTTCCCGCACGGCCACGCCGACCAGCCCGGTCCACCCTGCCCGACAGGTAGATTCTCCGCGTGACCGTGGAGCAGGACTACCTGGCCCGCTGGGAGGCTGACGTCCTGCTGCGTGACGGGCGGACAGCGCACCTGCGCCCGATCAGTCCCGCCGACGCCGAGCTGCTGGTGGAGTTCTACAGCCAGGTCAGCGACCAGTCGAAGTACTTCCGCTTCTTCGCCCCGATGCCCAACCTGTCCGAGCGGGACGTCGCACGGTTCACCCAGGTCGACTACGACCAGCGGGTCGCGTTCGTGCTGACGGTGGCCGACAAGATCGTGGCGGTCGGACGCTACGACGTGATCAGCGAGGAGCCCGACTCCCGGGCCGAGGTCGCCTTCCTCGTCCAGGACCAGCACCAGGGCCGGGGCATGGGCCAGATCCTGCTCGAGCACCTCGCGCAGGCCGCCCGCGAGCGAGGCGTGAAGCGGTTCGTGGCCGAGGTGCTGCCGGACAACCGGCGGATGATCCAGGTCTTCCGGGACCAGGGCTACCAGGTCACGGGCGGGTGGGACGAGGGCGTGATGCACCTCGAGTTCGACATCGACCCCACCGAGACCGCGATGGGTGTCATCTCCGCGCGCGAGCACCGCTCGGAGGCGGCCTCGATCGCCGCGTTCCTCAACGCCCGGAGCGTTGCTGTGATCGGCGCTTCCCGCCGCAGCGACACCATCGGCGCGCTGCTGGTGCGCAACCTCGTCCTCGGCGACTACGCCGGCCGGGTCTACGTCGTGAACCCCGCCGCCGACGCGGTGGCCGGCATGCCGGCGTACGCCACGGTCAGCGACATCCCCGGCGACATCGACGTCGCGGTGGTCGCGGTGCCCGCCGACGCGGTGCAGGACGTCGTGCTCGACTGCGCGAACAAGGGCGTCCACGGCCTGGTGGTGATCTCCAGCGGCTTCGCCGAGACCGGCGAGGAGGGCCGCAAGCGGCAGCGCAAGCTCCTGGGACTGGCCCGGTCGTACGGGTTGCGACTGATCGGGCCCAACTGCCTCGGCATCATCAACACCGCCTCGGACGTGTCCCTGAACGCCTCGCTGGCGCCGGTGATGCCGCCGCGGGGGCGCGCGGGATTCTTCTGCCAGTCGGGTGCGCTGGGCTCGGCGATCCTGGACAAGGTGCGTGGCCGAGGGCTGGGCCTGTCCACGTTCGTCAGCGCGGGCAACCGGGCCGACGTGTCCGGCAACGACCTCCTGCAGTACTGGGAGGAGGACGACGCGACCGAGGTGATCCTGCTCTACCTCGAGTCGATCGGTAACCCGCGCAAGTTCTCGCGGATCGCACGCCGGGTCTCGCGCCGCAAGCCGGTCATCGCGGTGCGCTCCGGGCGTACGACGCAGGGTGTGCCGATGGGTCACGCCGTCCGCAAGATCGTGGCACCGCCGGAAGCCGTCGACGCGATGTTCCGCCAGGCCGGGATCATCCAGGTCGACACCCTCGACGAGATGTTCGACGTCGCGCAGCTGCTGGCCCACCAGCCCCTGCCCACCGGGTCTCGCGTCGCCATCGTCGGCAACTCCGACGCGCTCGGCCTGCTCGCGATCGACGCCGCGGTCGCCAGCGGCCTGACCGTCACCGCTGCCACCGCTCTCGGCGCGGACGCTACGGCCGCCGACTTCGAGCACGCGCTGGACGCGGCCATCGACGACGACCACGTCGACGGGGTGGTCGCCGTCTACATCCCGCCCATGGACGCCGGGGGCGTGGACGTGGCCAACGTCCTCGCGGCAGTGGGGGAGCAGTCCGACAAGCCCCTGGTCTCCACCTTCCTCGGACGCGAAGGCGTGCCCGAGCTGCTGCGCGTCCCCGACGTGTCGGGTCACACGGCCGGACGCGGCTCGGTGCCGTCGTACCCCGCCGTCGAGGCGGCCGTGCGGGCGCTCGCTCGGGTCGTGGAGTACGCCGAGTGGCGGCAGCGCCACGACCCGGAGGACGACCCCGGTGCCGTGCTGGACCGTATCGACATCGAGGCCGCCACCCGCCAGGTCAAGCTGCTGCTCGACGAGGCGCCATCCGGGCGCGACCTCGACGACCAGGAGGTGCGCGAGCTGCTGGGCCACTACGGCATCGAGCTGTGGGAGCGCGTGCACGTCACGACCGTGGACGAGGCGATCGGGGCCGGCGAGCGGTTCGGCTGGGACGTCGTGCTCAAGGCGACGGCGGAGAGGCTGCGGCAGCGCCCCGACCTCGCGCACGTGTGGCGCAACATCCAGGACGCCGACGAGATGCGGGTCGCGTGGGCGTCCTTGCGCGAGATGGTCCACGACGCCCCGGATGCCGAGTTCGTCGTGCAGTGCACGGCCGATCCCGGTGTCCCGGTGTCGGTGGGCGCGCTCGAGGACCCCCTGTTCGGACCGGCCGTCCACTTCGGAGTCTCCGGTGCCCTCTCGGAGCTGGTGGGCGACCGGGTCTACCGGATCCCGCCGATCAGCGTGCTCGACGCCGCCGAGACGGTGCGCGAGATCAAGGCCGCCCCGCTGCTGTTCGGCTACCGGGGGAGCGAGCCCGTCGACGTCGCCGCGGTCGAGGAGCTGATCCGTCGGGTGGCCCAGCTCAAGATCGACCTGCCGCAGGTCAGCCAGATCGACCTGATGCTGGTGCACGCGACCGCCTCCGGGTGCCGGGTGCTGCACGCCACCGGCCGCGTGGAGCCGGTCGCCGACCCTCGCTCCGACCTGTTCGTACGCCGCCTCAGTGCCCCTCCGGGCGACACGCTCCCCGGCTGAGGCTCGTGACAAACTGGTGACATGTCACCCGTGACCTCCAGCGACCGCACCGGCGACCTCGTCGTGGCGATCGAGAAGACCGGGTACTACCCCCAGGTGGTGTCCGCGGGCGTCCGGGCCGCGGTGGCGGGCGAGGAGGTCGCGTCGTACCTCGTGCACCACGAGCCGACCATCGACCGCGACGAGGTCCGCCGCCACATCACGGTGGTCGTGCTGACGGGCACCCGCCTGATCCTGTGCCACACCGACGAGCACGCCCCCGACGACCTGCTGCCCGAGCCGTACACCTCGACCTCGACCGAGGCGATCCGGCTGACGTCGGTGCGCTCGGTGGTGGTGAACCGGATGGTGGCCAACCCCGAGACGATCGGTGACGGCAGCGAGCCGATCCCCACCGAGGCCGTCCTCACCATCGGCTGGGGCGGTGTGAGCAGGATCGACCTCGAGCCGGCCGCCTGCGCCGACCCGGAGTGCGACGCCGACCACGGCTACACGGGGGTCCTGGCCTCCGACGACTTCTCCCTGCGGGTCAGCTCCGCGGCCGACGGGCAGGGCGCGGTCGACGGCCTGCTCGAGTTCGCCGAGAGCCTGTCTTCGCGCACCCGGGGCTGACGGGTGCAGCTCCCGACGGGCGGCGAGTTCGTCGAGCCCGCGTACGGCGCCACCTCGCTGGGCGACGTCCTGCCTGCGGTCGCACGGGCGCTGGGCGTCGCGCCCGATCTCGGGGCCACCTCCTTCTCGTTGCCGCCCGCGCCGGCGTACGTCGTGATGCTGGTCGACGGCCTCGGCCACGACCTGCTGGCCGAGCACCGCGTGCAGGCGCCGTACCTGCACTCGCTGCTGGGCTCGGTCGACACCGGGCCACCCGCGACCTGCGGAGTCCCGTCGACCACGGCGACGTCACTGACCTCGCTCGGGACGGCGCTCACGCCCGGGCAGCACGGCCTGGTCGGCTTCACCTCGCGGGTGCCGGAGACCGGCGCCCTGCTGAACTCGCTGTTCTGGGACCAGCCGGTCGACCCGCTCGTGTGGCAGCCGCACCGCACCGCCTTCGACGCGCTCGAGGCCGTCGGGGTGCACACCAGCGTGGTCAGCAAGAGCGAGTTCGCCGGCTCGGGGCTGACCCGGTGCGGCCAGCGCGGTGCGACGTACGTCGGGGCCGACGACGTGGCCGAGCGGGTGGCCGGTGCGGTCGCCGGTGCCGCCCGGCGGCCGTCGCTGACCTACGTCTACGACGGTGACCTCGACTGGCACGGGCACCGGGCCGGGGTCGACTCGGTGCGGTGGCGGGCCCAGCTGCAAGACATCGACGAGGACGTGCAGGAGATGCGCGACGCGCTGCCCCCCGAGGTGCGGCTGGTCGTGGTGGCCGACCACGGCATGGTCGACTCGCGGCCGGACACGCGGTTCGACATCGACACCTTCCCGGAGCTCCGCGACGGCGTCGTCCTGCTGGGCGGCGAGGCCCGGTTCCGGCACCTCTACTGCCACGCCGGCGCCACCGACGACGTGGCCGCGACCTGGTCGTCGGTGCTCGGTCCGTGGGCCACCGTGCTCACCCGCGAGCAGGCGATCGCGCGCGGCTGGTTCGGCCAGGTCGACGCCGCCGTACGCCCCCGGATCGGTGACGTGGTCGCCGCCGCCCACGACGAGTGGGCGCTGTTCAGCAGCACGGACTTCGAGTACGAGACCACCCTGATCGGCCTGCACGGCTCGCTCACCGCCCGGGAGATGAACATCCCCATCCTCGTCTGCTGAGCCGCAATTCCCGATAGTCCAGGACGTTCTGGCACCTCGACACGCCGGTGCAAGGGGTCCGAACGTCCTGGACTATCCGGTCCTCAGGCGAACGGGAGCGGCTCGGCGATCATCGAGATGGCGCGGGCGCGGGCGGCGGTCATCCGGCGCCGGTGGTGGGCGCGGCAGAGGACCTCGTAGACCACCTCGCCCGGTCCCTCGGCCGCGACGTCGCCGACCACGATCACCTCGCCCTCGGTGACCATCTCGCCGTCCACCGAGCGGGCGTTGTGGGTGGCGCGGCGTGCCGCACCAGCACAGCGCCTCGACCTGGAGCACGTGCATCCGGTCGGCGAGCTCGACCAGTCGACGTGATCCCTCGAACAGCTCGGTGCGGAAGTCGGTGAGGATGCCGAAGGCGAAGACGTCGATCTGCAGCTCGTCGACCACCTTGGCCAGCTGCTCGATCTGCGTGCCGGTGTAGAACTGCCCCTCGTCGCAGATCAGGTAGTCGATCCGCGCGCCGTGGGTGAGCTCGTCGACGACGTAGCGCCAGAAGTCGAAGTCGGCGTCCACCTCGAGCGCCTCGTGGGTCAGCCCGAGCCGCGAGGAGACCAGGGCCTCGCCGGCCCGGTCGTGGGTGGTGAAGATCCGGCCGATCCGGCCGCGCGCCGCGTGGTTGTGGTTCGTCTGCAGGGCGAGGGTGCTCTTCCCGGAGTCCATCGTCCCGGTGAAGAATTGGAGTTCGGCCATCGGGCAGGATCATGCCATGCAGGTCGCCAGCCCCCTGATCTCCGTCGACGAGCTCGCCGAGCGGTTGCCCGAGGTGACCGTGCTCGACGTCCGCTACCGGATGGGCGGGCCGCCCGGAGCTCCCGAGCACGCCGAGGGCCACGTCCCCGGTGCGTCGTACGTCGACCTGGACACCGCCCTCGCCGCGCCGCCCGGCACGCGGGGTCGGCACCCCTTGCCGGAGGTCGGCGTCTTCGAGGCGGCGATGCGGGCAGCGGGCGTCTCCGACCACCGGCCCGTCGTGGTCTACGACGACTGGCAGGGTCGTGCCGCCGCCCGGTGCTGGTGGCTGCTGCGCTGGGCCGGTCACGCCGACGTGCGGGTGCTCGACGGCGGGTGGGCCGCCTGGCGCGCGGCCGGCGGGGTGGTCTCGACTTCGCTCGACCACCGACGAGCTCGACCCGGAGGCCGGCGACTTCACCGCCCGACCGGACAGCTGCCGACGCTCGAGGCCGACGACGTGCTCGACTTCGCGGAGCGCGGCGTCCTGGTCGACGCCCGCAACCCGGAGCGCTACGCCGGTGAGGTCGAGCCTGTCGACCCGGTGGCCGGCCACATCCCCGGGGCGGTCAACGTCCCGACCGGCGCGAACCTCCGTGACGACGGCACGTTCCGGTCGGCCGAGGAGCTCGGCGAGGTCTACGCCGCGGCACGAGGCCGCGAGGTGGCGGCGTACTGCGGCTCCGGCGTCACGGCCGCGCACGACCTGCTGGCCATGGCCGTGGCCGGGATCGACGGTGCCCTCTACCCCGGCTCGTGGAGCGAGTGGGTCACCGACCCGGAGCGTCCCGTGGCGACCGGATCTCCCCGACGCGCGGACACAAGTCCCGTACCGCACCCGAGACATCACGCGTAGTCGACGATGTCCAGACTTCTCTCCGCGTGTCGCCGGAATGGTGACCCGGGTCTACCAGTGGACGCCCTTGAGCAGCCGGGCCAGCATCATCTGCTCGCTCTCGGCGCGGCCCTTGGCGGCGGCCTTCTCGGCGGTCGCCCCCTTGGCGGCGGAGGAGTCGGGGAAGACCTGGTAGGCCAGGTGCAGCACGCGGAACGCCTGCTTGGGGGCGAGGGTGTGCGCGAGGGCGCCGAGGTTGCCGGTCAGGGTGTTGATCTCGTGCGGCCGGTCGACCAGCGCGGTGACGATCTTGCGGGCCGCCTGCCCCGGGCTGATGGTCGGGAACCGGTCGTAGAGCTTGGTCGGGGCGATCATCGGCGTGCGCACCAGCGGCATGTGGATGCTGGTGAAGGAGACGCCGTCGCCCACCACCTCGCTCGACACCACGTTGCTCCACGCGTCGAGGGCGGCCTTGGAGGCGACGTACGCCGAGAACCGCGGCGGGCTGGTGAGCACGCCGATCGAGGAGATGTTCACGATGTGCCCGGACTTCTGGTCGCGCATCTTCGGCAGCAGCCCCATCAC
>CAVWML010000022.1:0-270751 GCA_963756045.1 uncultured Actinomycetota bacterium | reverse complement strand
ACAGCGGGTGGCTTCCCGTGCGGTGATGGGCGTCCTTCTAGTGAGCCCTCGTCACCACGTGCGAGAGCGAGGCGGCGCTTGCGGTGTCATTCGCGTCACCCGAGTAGGAGGCGGTGACCTGGTAGGGACCGTCGCTCATCTGAAGGACGTCCCGAGCAATGGGTGACGTCTTGGCGCGTGTCAGCACGCGGTTCCCCGACGCTCCGAGGGAACAGATCCGCACCATGGTCAAGCTCGTTCATCTTGAGTACGAGGGGCGACCGATACGGGAGTTCGTCCCGGTGCTCGTGGAGCGTGAGGTCGTCAATACCCTCCGCATGGTGCACGACGTCACCTCGTGAAGTCCGTGGGCCATCCCTGTTCGACTACTAGGTAGACACGGACGCGCTCGATCTCCTCCTCCGAAGGCAGCTCCGCGGTGATCTTGGTGAGAGCAGCACCGACGTCGATCCGGTCGGCTCGGTGAGCTTGCGCCGCAGCAGCGCGAGGAGAGGGACGAAGTCCTCGGCGGGTAGTCCGCGCACCGTTCGATCTCTCCTCGGCAAGGGCTGCAGAGCCCTCGCGATGTTGCCACTTGGCCATGCCTAGATCGAAGTGATCCGCGAGATCCAGCAGCTCCATGCCCCAGCTTCGGTCGAGCCCAAGGTCAGAGGGCGTTAGATCCTAGATGTCGTAGTAGAGCTCGAACTCGTGCGGGTGCGGGCGCAGCTGCACGGGCGCGATCTCGTCGGTGCGCTTGAAGTCGACCCAGGTCTCGATGAGGTCGGGGGTGAAGACGTTGCCCACGGTCAGGAAGTCGTGGTCGGCCTCGAGGGCGTCGAGGACGGCGCCGAGCGAGGTCGGCACCTGGTCGATCTCGGCCATCTCGTCCGGCGGCAGCTCGTAGATGTCCTTGTCGATCGGGTCGGCCGGCTCGATCTTGTTCTGGATGCCGTCCAGGCCGGCGAGCATCAGCGCGGAGAAGGCGAGGTACGGGTTCGCCGAGGGGTCGGGGAACCGGGTCTCGATGCGCTTGGCCTTCGGGTTCGAGCCGGTGATCGGGATCCGGACCGACGCGGAGCGGTTGCGCGAGGAGTACACCAGCGAGATCGGGGCCTCGAAGCCCGGCACCAGGCGGTGGTAGGAGTTCACCGTCGGGTTGGTGAAGGCCAGCAGCGACGGGGCGTGCTTGAGGATGCCGCCGATGTAGTAGCGGGCCATGTCGGAGAGGCCGCCGTACCCGGTCTCGTCGAAGAACAGCGGCTCGCCGTCGTTCCACAGCGACTGGTGCACGTGCATGCCCGAGCCGTTGTCGCCGAAGATCGGCTTGGGCATGAAGGTGACCGACTTGCCGGCCTGCCAGGCGGTGTTCTTGATGAGGTACTTGAACTTCATCACGTCGTCGGCGGCCTTGAGCAGCGTGTCGAACCGGTAGTTGATCTCGGCCTGGCCGGCGGTGCCGACCTCGTGGTGCGCGCGCTCGACCAGCAGGCCGCACGGCTCGAGGTTCTTGACCATGTCGGCGCGCAGGTCGCTGTAGTGGTCGTAGGGCTCGACGGGGAAGTAGCCGCCCTTGAGCCGGGTCTTGTAGCCGAGGTTGTCGTCGCCCTCCTTGCCGGAGTTCCACCAGCCCTCGACCGAGTCGATGTGGTAGTAGCCCTCGTTGACGCCGGTGGTGTAGCGGACGTTGTCGAAGATGTAGAACTCCGCCTCGGGGGCGAAGTACGCCGTGTCGCCGATGCCGGTGCTGGACAGGTAGGCCAGCGCCTTGCGGGCGATGTTGCGCGGGTCGCGCGAGTAGGCCTCGCCGGTGATCGGGTCGTGGATGAAGAAGTTCAGGTTCAGCGTCTTGGCTCGTGCGGAACGGGTCGATGTAGGCCGTCGTCGGGTCCGGGAACAGCGCCATGTCGGACTCGTTGATCGCCTGGAAGCCACGGATCGAGGAGCCGTCGAAGTCCAGCCCGTCGTCGAAGACCGACTGGTCGAAGGACGAGACCGGCACGGTGAAGTGCTGCATGATGCCGGGCAGGTCGCAGAACCGGACGTCGACCATCTCGACGCCCTCGTCCTTGATGAACTTCAGCAGCTCGTCGCTGTTGCTAAACATTCGTCCTCCTTGGCCGCGCAGGGCGACCGAGTGCATGTGTGTCGGTGAGTGTGACGCGGTGAGCAGCCGCCGCGACGAGGCGGCAGCGATGATCGGAACCTACGGATCAGCCGTGTCACGACCGTATCCACATTGTTTCGTGGATGTAACGGCAGGCTCGTTAGGGTCGCGGAGTGACCGCTCCCGCAAGCCCGACGACCCTGAGCTACGCCTCGTGGCCGCGCCGGATCGTGGCGCTGTTCGTCGACTGGATCGTCTCCACCCTCGTCACCGTGGGGATCATGGGCGGCAGGTACCACGCGGGGACGATCTGGGTGATGGTCGTCTTCCTGGTCGAGGTCGCGGTGCTGACCGCGCTGGTCGGCGGCTCCTTCGGCCAGCTGCTCGCCGGGATCCGGGTGCTGACCCTCGACGGACGGCCGGTGAACCTGCTGCTGTCCACGGTCCGGACGCTGCTGATCTGCCTGGTGATCCCGCCGCTGGTCTTCCGGCGCGACAGCGGCCGTGGGCTGCACGACCTCGCGGTGGGCTCGGCGGCGTACGCCGCGCGCTGAGACGCCCGATTCCTTGATTCCGGCAACGAAGCCGGGCGGATCGCCCTACCCTCGCAAAAGTTGCGAATAGGGAGGAATCACGTGATCGGTGCTCGATGGCTGACGGCTGCTCGCGGCGACAGCGGCGCTGGCGACCCTGTCCGGGTGCGGCACCTTCAACCCGAAGGCGCCCGAGGGGGCGGTGGCCGGCAGCGCCGACCTGCCGCACCTGCAGCCAGGCGGACTTCGCGCGGGTGACCTCGGCGGCCATGCGGGCGGCCGGGTCGACCCACATCCAGGACCACACGACGTACCGCGGCAAGTCCTCGACCTTCGTCGGTGACGTCTCGTTCCGCGGCATCGCGAACTACCAGATCAAGTTCCACGACGAGACCGGCCTGATGGGGCGCGACCTCATCGGCGACTCCGACATGCGGGTCTTCGACCATCACGCCTACGTGCACTTCCCACACGGGTACGCCGCCGGCAAGTTCACCGACATCAACCTGCTGGCGATGCGGCCGAAGGATCGACGGACCGTCGAGTTCGTGGGGGCGCGCACCGACCCCAACAAGTTCATCCAGCCCTACCTCGGCAAGGTCACGACCTTCGAGTTCGTGGGACTCGTGGCGGAGAACGGGCTCTACCTCGAGCACTACCGGTTGGTCGCTCAGGACAAGAAGGTGGGCCGGGTGCCGATCGACGTGCTCCTCGACCAGCAGCACCTGCTGCGGCACGCGACCGTGACCGTGAAGGGCATCACCGACTCCTGGACCTGCAGTGACTGGGGCAAGCGGGTCGACGTCGCCGTACCGGGTCCGCTGGACATCACCCGGACCATCGGCGACTCCGCAGTCCGCCTAGGCCGGCAGCGGGTCGAGGACCTCGAGCCGCACCCGCTTGTTGCCCTTGCCCTTGGATTCCGTGCCGGTCACGGCGACCCGGCCGACCTCGAGGGTGCTGAGCACGTGCGTGCCGCCGTCGGCCTGCTTGTCGAGGCCCACGATGTCGATCACGCGCAGCGGGTCGATCTCGCGCGGGATCAGGTTGGCCGAGGTGCGGATCAGGGCGTGGTCCTCGTCGGCCACCTCGCGGCCGACGAACGCCACGACGATGTCGTGCGCCCGGGCGATCTCCTCGTTGATCCGCGCCTCGACCTGGCGACCGAACTCGGCCGACATCGAGGGCAGCGGGAAGTCGAGGCGCCCCTTGCCCGGGTCCATGTTGCCGCCGGTGACGGCGACCCGGTGGTCGGCCCACATCACGCCGCAGAGGATGTGGAGGGCGGTGTGGGTGCGCATCGTCAGGTGTCGCCGATCCCAGTCCAGCGCGCCCTCGACCTCGGCGCCGGGGTCGGGCAGCGGCCCGTCGAGCCAGTGCCAGATCCGGCCCTGGTCGCGCGCGACCCGCGTCACGCCCGCGGAGCCGTCGTGCCAGGTCAGCGTGCCGAGGTCGTGCGGCTGGCCGCCGCCACCGGGATAGAACGCCGTACGCCGCAGCGCCACCCGCCCCTGGTCCGCATCGACCTCCAGACGGTCGCGTCGAAGTCGCGCAGGTAGGCGTCGACAGCGAACAGCTCGGTGTCCACCAGGTCGCGCGGGGCGTTCGCCGGCACCGGGCTCCCGGGGACGGCCATCGTCAGCGGCCCCGCATCTGCCCGCGCATGCCCTTCATCGAGGTGGGGACCGGGCCCTTGGGCATCGGGAGGGTCGAGCGGTTGGCGTCGAGCGCCTTGATGCGCTGGAGCACGTCGGTCATCTCGGCCGGCTTGAGGCTCTTGGGCAGCTTGGTGACGCGGCGGTTGAGCTTGGCCAGCGGGACCTGGCCGGGCTCGTGGCCGACGATGATCTCGTTGATCGCGGTCTCGCTGGCGACCCGCTCGTGCTTGCGGCGCTCCGAGGCGAGGAGGGGGCGCAGGCGGTTGATGTTGCCCTCGCCGATCAGCACGATCCCAGGCGGGCCGACGACGCGCGTGACGACGTCCTGCTGCTTGGTGACGCCGATGGCCGGGTCGACCTTCCACCCGCGGCGCAGCATGCCGAGCGACGCGGCGGCCGCTCCCGGCTTGCCCTCGATCTGGGTGATCGCGGCGTGCTGGGCACGCCGGCCGAAGATGATCAGCACGCCGAGGGTGCCGAACAGGATGCCGAAGACGATCGGGAAGACGATCGAGCTGCTGCGGAACAGGAGCAGCATCAGCGCGAAGCCGAACAGGCCCGCCAGCAGGAAGGTCCCGAGGAGGATCAGCCCGATCCGGGGATCGGACTCCTTCGTCATCTGGTAGCTCTGCCGGATCTGCGTGATCCGGCCGGGCTTGGTCGGGTCCTTCGGCTTCTTCGTTGCCGGCTTCTTGGTGGGCTGTCGTGCCATGCGGGTCAGTCTCTCAGGCTCCGGTGCCCGCGCGGGCGGCGACTGCCTGCTGGTAGAGCCGTCCGGCGCGGTAGGACGAGCGCACGAGCGGTCCGCTCATCACGCCCGCGAACCCGATCTCCTCGGCCTCGGCCGAGAGCTCGACGAACTCCTCCGGCTTGACCCACCGCTCGACGGGGTGGTGGCGCAGGGAGGGTCGGAGGTACTGGGTGATCGTGATCAGCTCACAGCCCGCGGCGTGCAGGTCGACCAGCGCCTGGCTGACCTCCTCGCGGGTCTCGCCCATGCCGAGGATCAGGTTGGACTTGGTGACCAGCCCGAAGTCGCGGGCCTGGGTGATCACGTCGAGGGAGCGGTCGTAGCGGAACGCCGGGCGGATGCGCTTGAAGATGCGCGGCACCGTCTCGACGTTGTGGGCCAGCACCTCGGGGCGGCTCTCGAAGACCTGCTGGAGAAGGTCGGGCCGGCCGTTGAAGTCGGGGATCAGGTTCTCCACGCCGGTCTCCGGGTTCAGCGCGTGGATCTGGTCGACCGTCTCGGCGTACAGCCACGCGCCGCCGTCGGGCAGGTCGTCGCGCGCGACGCCGGTGATGGTCGCGTAGCGCAGGCCCATCGTGCGCACCGACTCGGCCACCCGGCGTGGCTCGTCACGGTCGAGCGGCTCGGGGCGGCCGGTGTCGATCTGGCAGAAGTCGCAGCGCCGGGTGCACTGGTCGCCGCCGATGAGGAAGGTCGCCTCGCGGTCCTCCCAGCACTCGAAGATGTTGGGGCAGCCGGCCTCCTGGCACACGGTGTGCAGGCCCTCGGACTTCACCAGCGACTGGAGCTCGGAGTACTGCGGGCCGATCTTCGCGCGGGTCTTGATCCAGGCGGGCTTGCGCTCGATCGGGGTCTCCGCGTTGCGCACCTCGAGCCGCAGGAGCTTGCGTCCCTCGGGCGCCGGCGTGGCTTGTTCGGGCGCTTGAGTCACGCGCTCCACTGTACGGGGGACCCTGAGGAAGGACGAGCCTGCTCGAAGGGTCAGACGTCGGCGCGCCGGAACCACGCGAGCGAGACCACCACCGCCAGCACCACGAGCACGCCCAGGAACAGCCCCGACTCGAGGTGCGACATCGTCTCCACGCCGGTGCACGAGGTGGAGGGGTCGCAGTCGATGCTCGGGTCGAAGTACGTCGAGTGCGGTGAGAGCCAGCCGAAGACGTTGTTGCCCACCGAGAACCGGCCGGAGCCCTGGAAAGGGAGCAGGCCGACCACGATCTCACCGCCGACGGCGTAGACGAACAGCAGCGCCAGGGTGGCCACGGTGTTGCGGAAGATCATGGTGAGCGCGAACCCGCCCAGCGCCGCACCCATGCACAGGAGCACCGCACGGACGACGTGCCAGACGACGTTCGGAGCCCACGGTGGAGGACACGTCGATGCCGCGGGAGCCCGCGACCAGCCAGAGTGCTGCCCAGAAGCCGCCGAGGCACACCAGCGAGACCAGCCCGCTGCCGATCACGACCGCGAGCCCCTTGGCCAGCCACACGCGCGCGCGCCGTGACTCGAAGAGCAGCTGCCCGGTCAGGGAGCCCGAGGCCCAGTCGGCGCCGGCGAACGTGCAGCCCACGATGATCATCAGGCAGGTCAGCACCAGCGCCAGCGTGAATCCGGTGGCGCGGGTCAGCCGGTGCGCGTTGAGGACCGACGCCAGGTCGAGCGGCGTGCCGCGGGTAGAACGAGGACACGTCGCTGACCAGCGCCGCGCTGCACTCGGCCGCGGTGGCGTTGGTGCCGAGGTAGGCCGACGGGTCCTTGATGCACTCCTGCAGGTCGCTCTGCAGCACCGAGCTGCGGCTGGCCAGGTCGGCCTGGGCCGCGGCGTCGGCCCGGTCGGCAGCGGTCAGCGGCCGGGTCTGGTACGCCGTCAGCACCGCCAGCACCACGGAGACGAGCACCGCGGCCAGGGCCAGCAGCACGATGGCGCGCCGGGACCGGAACCGGTTCAGCTCGACCCGCACGAGGCCCCTCACTGCTCCTCCTCGTCGGGCTCGGCCACGGGGATCTCGTCGTGACGGCCGGTGAGCTTGAGGAAGAACGACTCCAGCGTCGGGCGGACCTCGACGATCTCGCGCACGTAGACGCTGCGCTCCGCGAGCGTCCGGGTGATCTGCTCGGGGTTGTCGTGGCCCTCGACGAGGAGGTCCTCTCCCTTCCGCGTCACGGCGTACCCGGCGGTGGTGAGGAAGTGCGCGCGCACCGGCGGGGTCGCCCACCCGCACGCGCGTGCGGGCGATGCCCTGGCCCAGCAGGTCGCCGACGGCGCCCGAGGCCAGCAGGGAGCCCTCGCCGATGATCGAGACCGAGTGGCAGACCTGCTGCACCTCGGCGAGGATGTGCGAGCTCAGCAGCACGGTCACGCCCGACTCGCCGAGGTTGCGGATCAGCTCGCGGATCCCCTGGATGCCGGCGGGGTCGAGGCCGTTGGTCGGCTCGTCGAGCACGAGCAGGTCGGGGCTCTTGAGCAGGGCGGCCGCGATGGCCAGGCGCTGCTTCATGCCGAGGGAGTAGGTGTCGCAGGGGTCCTTGGCGCGGTCGGAGAGCCACACGTCGGCCAGCACCGAGTCGACCTTGGCGCGCGGCACGCCGATGGAGGCGCCCAGCAGCGCGAGGTTCTTGCGGCCGGAGAACTGTGGCACGAAGCTCGGCCCCTCGACGACCGCGCCGACGCGGTTGAGCACCTCGTGCAGCCGGCCCGGCACCGGGGTGCCGAACAGTCGCATCTCGCCCTTGCTCGGGCGGGTCAGGCCGAGCAGCATCCGGATCGTCGTGGTCTTGCCCGAGCCGTTGGGCCCGAGGAAGCCGTGGACGCCCCCGGCGGGCACCTGCAGGTCGAGCCCGTCGACCGCGACCACGCCGCGACGGCCCGAGCGGTACACCTTGCGCAGGCCCGTCGTCTCGATCACGAGGTCGCCGGAGGGCGCGCTCGTGGGGGTGGTCGGCGCGGACGTGGACACGTCTCCACCCTGACGCAGGGCGGGGTCAGGACAGGGGATTGAGCACGGGGACACGCGGCCCCCGGCCAGGTTCGGGCCGCGGGTCGTAGTCCGGCGTCGGCTCGTACGGCGCCCACGCCAGCATCTGGTCGAGATGGCTGCGTACGAGCGGCAGCACCTCGGCGACGGTGACGTCCCGGCCGAGCTCCTCGCTGAGCGTCGTCACGCCGGCGTCGCTGATGCCGCACGGCACGAAGCGAGTCGTACCAGCCGAGGTCCACGTCGCAGTTGAGCGCGAAGCCGTGCATGGTCACGCCGCGGCTCACCCGGATGCCGATCGCCGCGATCTTGCGCTCGGGCCGGCCGGCGGAGGCCCGCAGCCACACGCCGCTGCGCCCGGGCACCCGCGCCGTGGTCACGCCGAGGTCGGCGCACACGCCGATCAGCGCCTCCTCGAGCCGGCGCACGTAGTCGACGACGAGCACGTGGTCGGGCAGCCGCACGATCGGGTAGCCGACCAGCTGGCCGGGACCGTGGAAGGTGATCTTCCCGCCGCGGTCGACCTCGATCACGGGCGCGACGTACCGGGTCCCTGAGTCGGTCGAAGGGAGCTCGTGCGGCTCGGTGCGCTTGCCGGCCGTGTAGACCGGCGGGTGCTCGAGCAGCAGCACCGTGTCCGGGCCGCCTGCGACGACCCCGGCGTGCACCTCGCGCTGGTGCTCCCACGCCTCGAGGTAGTCGACCGGGGCGGCGGTCAGGTCCTCGTAGAGCCGGGTCACGTCCTCAGGCTAACCCGCCTGTGGACAACCAATTCCTGGGCTCCTCGGCGCGGCAGGGTGGGGGACGTGCCCGTCCTCCCCGTCCTCGCGGCCGTCCTGGCTGCGTCCTGGCCCTGCTCGCCGAGCCGCCACCGGCGCGCCATGGCGGCGGCGACGTCGTGACCGCCTCGCGCGTCCTGCACGCGTGGGACGCGCGCCGCGAGGCCGCGTGGGCCGCCTCGGACCCCGCGATGCGCTGCGCAGCGCTCTACGTCCCGGGCTCGGCCGCCGCCACGGCCGACGTCCGGCTGCTCCGCGCCTACGGCGAGCGCCGACTCGTCGTACGCCGGATCGTGACGCAGGTCTTCGCGCTGCGCGTGCTCCACCTCGACCGGCGGGTCCTCCGGCTCTGGGTCGTCGACCGGGTCGCCGGGGGAGTGGTGCTCCGCGGGTCCCTGAGCAAGGACGGAGTCCTGTCTCGAAGGGCCTGGGGACCACGTCTCCGCGGACCCGGGTGATCGCCTTCCGGCGCATCGGCGACGACTGGCGCGTCGTCAGCGTGACGGTGCGAGCCCCTCGGCGAGGACCGCCCGCACGTCCGGGTCGCGGAAGGTGAAGCCGTCGGTCAGCAGGGCCGCCGGCACGAGCCGGTAGGAGCCGAGCAGCTCGCTCGACATCTGCCCGGCGGCGGGGTCGAGCACGAACTTCGGCACCCGGAAGAACGCCGGCCGGTGCACCTGGCCGGCGAGCTCCTTGGTGAGCTCGTCGTTGGTGGGGGCCTGCTCGCACGCCAGGATCACCGGACCGGACAGATCGGCGCGTGGCGAGGTGGATCACCGCGTCGACCCAGTCGCGTGCGCTGATCATCGGCACGTGCTGCTTCCCGTCGCCCAGCGGCCCGCCGAGCCCGGCCTTGAACAGCAGCCGCAGCGCGCCGAGCGGCTGGCTGCGCCGGTCGTAGACGGGCGCCGTCCGGAGGTAGGTGACGTGCGCGCCGGCCTCGACGGCAGGGGCAGCGGCGTTCTGCCACGCCCGGCTGACCCGGGTCAGCAGGGCGTCGCCACGCGACCCGGTCTCGTCGGTGATCAGCTCGTCCCCGTGGTCGCCGTAGTAGCCGACCGCGTTGCCGGCCAGGAATCGCGGCCGCGTCTCGCTCCGCGCGATCGCGTCGGCGAGCACCGCGGTCGTGCGGACCCGGCTCTCCTCGAGCTGCCGCGCCCACTTCTTCGAGTGCGGGTTGCCCAGGGTCGAGGACCCGGCGAGGTTCACCACGACGTCGTGGTCGTCGACGACCTCGTGCCCCAGCGGGCTCTCGTAGGGGTCCCAGCGCACCTCGTGGTCGCCGTGCTCGGGGAGCCCAGCGGCGGGTGCGTGCTCGGCGGGCGTCGTACGAGCGCGGTGACGTGGTGCCCCTGGCGCTCGAGCTGCTCCCGCAGGCGGGTGCCGAGGAAACCCGAGGATCCGGCGATCAGGAAGCGCATGGCTCCACCCTGTCACGGGGAACAGGCTCGCCACGTTCACGCGCTCGTCGCTCGCGCACGGAGGACTCGCTAGGCTCACGCTGTGAGTGATTTCGATGTCGTCATCCTCGGCGCCGGGCCCGGTGGTTACGTCGCCGCCATCCGCGCCGCACAGCTCGGGCTCAAGGTCGGGGTGATCGAGAAGCGCTACTGGGGCGGGGTCTGCCTCAACGTCGGGTGCATCCCGTCGAAGGCGCTGCTCCGCAACGCCGAGCTCGCGCACATCCTGAACAACGAGAAGGACAAGTACGGCATCGAGGGCGACGCCACGATGGCCTACAAGCCGGCGTTCGCGCGCAGCCGGGAGGTCTCGGACTCCATCGTCAAGGGCGTCCACTTCCTGATGAAGAAGAACAAGATCGAGGAGATCCACGGCTGGGGGACCTTCTCCGACGCCAAGACGATCGAGGTCGAGCTCGAGGACGGCGGGTCGCGCACGGTCACCGCCGACAACGTCATCATCGCGACCGGCGCGACGACGCGCCTCGTGCCCGGCACCGAGCTCTCCGAGAACGTCGTCACCTACGAGGAGCAGATCCTCAGCGACGAGCTGCCCGGCTCGATCGTGATCGCCGGCTCCGGCGCGATCGGCGTGGAGTTCGCCTACGTGATGGCCAACTACGGCGTCGACGTGACGATCGTGGAGTTCCTCGACCGGATGGTGCCGACCGAGGACGCCGAGATCTCCAAGGAGCTCGCCAAGCACTACAAGAAGCTCGGCGTGAACGTCCTGCTCGGCACCAAGGTCGAGAAGATCGAGGACTCCGGCTCGAAGGTGAAGGTGACCGTCTCCAAGGACGGCTCGGAGGAGGTCATCGAGACCGACAAGGTGCTGCAGGCCATCGGCTTCGCGCCGCGGCTGGACGGCTACGGCCTCGACAAGACGGGCGTCGAGACGACCGAGCGTGGCGCCATCGCGATCGACGAGCGCGGCCGCACCAACGTCGACGGCGTCTGGGCGATCGGCGACGTCACCGGCAAGCTGATGCTGGCCCACACCGCCGAGGCCATGGGCATCGTGACCGCCGAGACGATCGCCGGCGCCGAGACGATCGAGATCGACTTCGACATGATCCCGCGGGCGACGTACTGCCAGCCGCAGATCGCCTCCTTCGGCTACAGCGAGGAGCAGGCCAAGGAGAAGGGGTACGACGTCAAGGTCGCCAAGTTCCCGTTCTCGGCCAACGGCAAGGCCAAGGGCCTCGGCGAGCCGGTCGGCTTCGTCAAGGTCGTCGCCGACGCGACGTACAACGAGATCATCGGCGCCCACCTGATCGGCCCCGACGTCACCGAGCTCCTCCCGGTGCTCACCCTCGCGCAGAAGTGGGACCTCACCGCCGACGAGGCCGCCCGCAACGTCTTCGCCCACCCGACCCTCTCCGAGGCCGTCAAGGAAGCCGTCGAGGGCATCGCGGGCCACATGATCCACATGTGAGCGCGTGCGCTCGCAGAGCAGACGCCTGGAAGCCCCCGACGAGGTCGGTGGCACGTCGTACGCCGAGCTGGCGGAGGGTGGCGGCGGCGAGGCTGGACTGGTAGCCCTCGTTGCAGACGACGATCACCCGGCGCTCGGCGTCCGCCTCGGGATGCGGTGCGGCGAGGTCGGGTCGAGGCGCCACTCGAGGACGTTGCGGTCGATCACCAGGGCGCCGTCGAGCTCGCCGTCGCGGGTGCGCTGCTCGACGGGCCGGATGTCGACGACCAGCGCTCCCGCCTCGGCCATCTCGGCCGCCAGGTCGCCCGGGCTCCACCCGGTCGAGGTCGCGCCGGGCCTCGTGCCAGCAGCCGGTCGATCGCTGCCACGGCTCTGGCAGGACTGCGGCTCACACGTCGAACTGGGCGAGCTCCAGGCGCTGCTTGACGTCCTGCAGGAACCGGCCGGCGTCGGCGCCGTCGACCAGCTGGTGGTCGTAGGTCAGCGCGATGTAGACCATGTGGCGCACGGCGATCGTCTCGCCCAGGTTGGGGTCGTCGATCACGACGGCGCGCTTGACCACGGTGCCGGGCCCGAGGATCGCCACCTGCGGCTTGTTGATGATCGGGGTGTCCCAGAGGGCGCCCACGCTGCCGAGGTTGGTGATCGTGAAGGTGCCGCCCGACAGGTCGTCCGGCCCGATCTTGTTGGTGCGGGTGCGCTCGGCCACGTCGGCGATCTTCTTGGCCAGCCCGGCGATCGAGAGGTCGCCGGCCTCCTTGACCACCGGGGTCAGCAGGCCCCGCTCCGTGTCGACGGCGAAGGCGATGTTCTCGCTGTCGTGGTAGGTCACCTCGCCGGCCTCGACGTCCAGGGTGGCGTTGAGCGCCGGGTGCACCTTCAGCGCGTCGACGGTGGCCTTGGCGAAGAACGGCAGGTACGACAGCTTCACGCCCTCGCGCGCCAGGAACTCGGTCTTCACGCTGTCACGCAGACGCGCCACCTTGGTGACGTCGACCTCGACCACCTGGGTCAGCTGGGCCGAGGTCTGCAGCGACTCGACCATGCGCTTGGCGATGACCTTGCGCAGCCGGCTCATCGGCTCGGTCTTGCCGCGCAGCGGGCTGGGGGCCGCGGCCGGCTTCTCGGCCTTCTGCTCGCGCCGCGGGTGCGTCGCCGGCTCCGCCGGCCTTGGCCGCATCGGCCGCCGCGAGCACGTCCTGCTTGCGGATCCGGCCGCCGACGCCGGTGCCCGTGATCGAGCCCAGGTCGACGCCGTGCTCGGCCGCCATCTTGCGCACGAGCGGGGTGACGTAGGCACCGCCGCCGCCGCCCTCGGAACCGGACGACTCCTGACGCGAGGCCTCCTTCGCCTTGGCCGGCTCGGGCTCCGGCTCGGGCTCCGGCTCCGGCTCGGGCTCGGGCTCGGGCTCCGGCTCCGGCTCGGGCTCCGGCTCCGGCTCCGGCTCGGGCTCCGGCTCGGGCTCCGGCTCGGGCTCCTTCTCGGGCTCCTTCGGCTCCGGCTCCTCGTCGGACCCGGAGTCGCTCGAGCCGGCGTCGGAGCCGTCGCCGATCGTGGCCAGGACGGCGCCGACCTCGACGGTCTCGTCCTCCTCGGCCTTGATCTCGAGCAGCGTGCCGGCGACGGGGGAGGGGATCTCGGTGTCGACCTTGTCGGTGGAGACCTCGAGCAGGGGCTCGTCGACCTCGACGGTGTCGCCGACCGACTTCAACCAGCGCGTGATGGTCCCCTCGGTGACCGACTCGCCGAGCTCGGGCAGCTTCACCGGCGTACCGCCGCCACCGCCCCCGGAGCCACCGCTCTTCTTGGCCGCGGGCTTCTCCTCGGGCTCCTCCGTCGCGGCTCCTCCGCGGGCTCGTCGTCGGACTCATCAGGCTCCTCCGAGGACTCGTCAGCAGGCGCCTCCTCGGGCTCTCCTCCGCTCCGGCTCCTCGGACGACTCGGCGGACTCGTCGGACGACGCGTCGTCGGACCCGCCGCCCTCGCCCTCGTCGCCGACGACGCAGAGCACGGCGCCGACCTCGACGGTCTCGTCCTCCTCGGCCTTGATCTCGAGCAGGGTGCCGGCGACGGGGGAGGGGATCTCGGTGTCGACCTTGTCGGTGGAGACCTCGAGCAGGGGCTCGTCGACCTCGACGGTGTCGCCGACCGACTTCAACCAGCGCGTGATGGTCCCCTCGGTGACGGACTCGCCGAGCTCGGGCAGCTTCACGGGTGTCGACATCGATTTCCTTCGGTCTCGGAGGGGAGTTCAGGCGTAGCAGGTTCAGGAGTGGGCGTGCAACGGTTTGCCGGCGAGTGCAAGGTGCGCCTCGCCGAGCGCCTCGTTCTGCGTGGGGTGGGCGTGCACGAGAGGGGCGACGTCCTCGGGGAAGGCGTCCCAGTTGTAGATCAGCTGGGCCTCGCCGATGAGCTCGCCCACGCGTGCGCCCACGAGGTGCACCCCGACGACCGGGCCGTCGCTCACCCGCACCAGCTTGACGAATCCCTGGGTGGCCAGGATCTGGCTCTTCCCGTTGCCGCCGAGGTCGTAGGTGAGCGTCTCGATCTCACCGTGCTGCGCGCGCGCCTGCGCCTCGGTGAGCCCCACCGAGGCGACCTCGGGCTGGCAGTACGTCACGCGCGGGATCCCCGACTCGTCGATGGGCGTCGGCTCGAGACCCGGCGATGTCCTCGGCCACGAAGATGCCCTGCTGCGAACCCGCGGTGGGCAAGCTGGAGGCCGGGCACGATGTCGCCGACGGCGTAGACGCCATCCACGTTGGTGCGGCAGCGCTCGTCGGCGAGCACGAAGCCGCGCTCCATCGCGACGCCCTGGTCGTCGTAGCCGAGTCCGTCGGTCGCCGGGCCTCGCCCCACCGCGACCAGCAGCAGGTCGGCGTCGTACGTCGTGCCGGACGACACGGTCACCGTGACGCCGCTGTCGGTGTTCTTCACCGACTCGAAGCGGGTGTCGGTGGCGAAGGCGATCCCGCGCTTGCGGAAGGCGCGCTCCAGCGCCTTCGACGACTGCTCGTCCTCGAGCGGCAGCAGGTGGGGCAGCGCCTCGATGATGGTGACCTCGGCGCCGAACGAGCGCCACACGCTCGCGAACTCGCAGCCGATCACGCCGCCGCCCAGCACGATCACCGACGCGGGCACGTGCGTCGAGCCGCAGCGCCTGCTCGGAGGTGAGCACCCGCTCACCGTCGACGTCGAGGCCCGGGAGGCTGCGCGAGTAGGAGCCGCTGGCCAGCACGACCGCCTTGCCCGCGGTGTACGTCGTGCCGCCGACGGTGACCTCACGCGGACCGGTGAGCCGGCCCTCGCCCTCGACGACCGTGATGCCGCGGCCCTTCACCAGGCCGGTGAGGCCCTTGTGCAGCCGCGCGACCACGCCGTCCTTGTAGGCGTTGACGCCGGGCATGTCGATGCCCGTCGAGGGATGGCCCGCACGCCGAACTTCTCCGACTCGCGGGTGGAGTCGGCGACCTCGGCCGCGTGCAGCAGCGCCTTGGTCGGGATGCACCCCACGTGCAGGCAGGTGCCGCCGAGCTTGTCCTTCTCGACGAGCGCGACGCTCAGCCCGAGCTGCGCCGCCCGGAGCGCGCAGGCGTAGCCGCCCGACCCCGCTCCCAGCACGATGACGTCGACCTGCTGGTCCTGCTCCGGCACGTCTGGCTCTCCCTCGTCCGATCGCCACCCATCCAACCACCCCGGCGCAGTACCCCTCGCGGCGACCGCCGATACCTCACAATGTCGGCATGGGATTGCGCGACCGCTTCCGCCGACGTCCCCGGAGTGGCGACAGACCGGGGGTCGTGCGCGGTGCCGAGCCCGCCGACGAGAAGCACCTGCAGGACTTCATCCACAGCCGGCGCGGCGTCGAGGGGTTCGTCGAGCCGAAGACCACCGTCACCGAGGTGACCGTCCTGCTCGTGGCGCACGACGGCGAGTGGACGCGCCGGCGAGTGCCGTCGGTGTCGTGGGCGCACGAGTTCTGCAACCGCAACGGCGTCCCGTCGTACGACGCGGCGCTGGTCGGCGTGCCCCAGCGCATGCGCGACTGGAACCGCCAGCAGAAGCAGAAGCTGCGACCGTCGATCCCCGAGGAGGGCGCTCAGTCCTGAGCGTCCACCGGCTCGGCATCGGCGCGCGGCCGCGAACTGCCGGGCGAGCTCGACCAGCGTGGTGACGCCGTACCCGGTGGCACCTGCGGGCAGGTGACCGTAGGCGCCGCCGCTGTTCCACGCCGCCCCGGCGATGTCGAGGTGGGCCCACGGCGCGGCCCTCGACGAACTGCTCGAGGAACGCCGCCGCGTACAGCGCTGAGCCCCAGCGGACCATGTCCGCCTGCAGCACGTCGGCCACCTTGCGTGGAACGCACCGCGCTCGCGGCTCTGCTCGGGGATCGGCAGCGGCCAGATCAGCTCGCCGCTCGCCCGGGCCGCCGACAGCGACGGCCTGGACCGTGGCGTCCTCGCCGAACACGCCGGCGACGCGCTCGCCGAGCGAGGCCACGCAGGCGCCGGTCAGGGTGGCGACGTCGATGACCAGGTCGGGCTCCTCCTCGAGCGCCAGCGACAGCGCGTCGGCCAGGATCAGCCGGCCCTCCGCGTCGGTGTTGGTGATCTCGATGGTCTTTCCCGAGCGGCTCGTGAGCACGTCGCCGGGGCGCATGGCGCGTCCGGACGGCATGTTCTCCACCATCGGGGCGTACGTCGTGACGCTGACCGGCAGGCCGAGGTCGGCGATGGCGAAGGTCGCGGCGAGGACGGCGGCCGCACCACCCATGTCGAACTTCATCGTCGCCATCGAGGCGCCCGACTTGAGGTTGAGCCCGCCGGAGTCGTAGGTGACCCCCTTGCCGACCAGCGCGATCGAGCCGCGTGCGCCCTCGGGCGCCCAGGTCAGCTTCACCAGCCGGGCCTCGCGGGCCGAGCCCTGGGCCGACGCCGAGGATGCCGCCGCAGCCGAGCTCCTCGAGCTCGGTCGGACCGAGCACCTCGACGCTCAGGCCGTCGGTGCGGCCGCGCCGCGGCCGGCGCTTCTCGGCCTGCTCGCGGGCGGACGTCGGCGAACGTCTCGGGCGGCAGGTCGTTGGGCGGGGTGTTCACCCAGTCACGGGTGATCTTGACGAGCGTCGGCCACGGTCCGGGCGTCCTCGAGCGCCGCGATCGCGTCCTGGCGGCGCGCCGCGTCGCTGAGCAGCGGCGACGTCGGCGACCTGCGAGTCGTCGCGACCGGACTTGTAGACCTGGTAGCTGTACAGGCCGGAGAGGAAGCCCTCGGCCACCGCAGCCGACGTGCGCGGCGTCCTGTGCCGGGAGCGCCAGGGCCACCGAGGCCGCGTTGCGGAGGTTGCGGGCCGCGACCCCCGCGGCGCGGCGGACCTTGTCGAGGGTCAGGGTGTCGCTCGGCCCCAGGCCGACGGCGAGCAGCTGCCCGGCGTTGATCGCGTCGCCGGCCGGGAGCCGGAGCACCTCGCCGGTGTCGGCCTTGAAGCCCATCGAGCTGAGCAGGGGCTTGAACCGGCGCCCGTAGGCCTCCGCGACGTCCTCGGCACCTGGCGCCGCCACCAGGTCACCCTTCTTGGTCCGGGTCACCCCGATCACGACGAGGTCGGTGCGGGTCTTCGCCGGGCTGCCCTTGCGCAGGGTGTACGTCGTCACGAGGGATGAGCCTACGGGTGGGCTGCCCCTCGGCCGGGGGCTCGCGCTACCTTGCCTCGCATGTCCTTGCTGCGCTCGCCCCTGCACGACCGCCACGTCGCGCTGGGTGCCAAGCTCGCCGAGTTCGGCGGCTGGGAGATGCCGCTGGAGTACCAGGGCCACGGGCGTGCTCAAGGAGCACGCCGCGGTCCGCGACGGCGTCGGGATCTTCGACGTGAGCCACCTCGGCAAGCTCGATGTGCGCGGCGACGGGGCCGTGGCCCGGCTCAACACCTGCCTGAGCAACGACCTCGACCGCATCGCCGCGGGCCAGGCCCAGTACACGCTGGCCTGCGACGCCGCGACCGGTGGCGTCGTCGACGACCTGATCGCCTACCGGCATGCCGACGACCACGTGCTGCTCGTCCCCAACGCCGCGAACACCGACGAGGTGCGCCGGCGTCTGGTCGAGGCTCCTGGCCGAGGACGGCCTGGAGATCACCGACCAGCACCGCACCCACGCCGTGCTCGCCGTGCAGGGTCCCCGCTCCGACGAGGTGCTCACCGCGGTCGGGCTCCCGGTCGGCCAGGACTACATGGCCTTCGCCGTCGCGCCGTACGACGGGAGCGAGGTGGTGGTCTGCCGCACCGGCTACACCGGCGAGCGGGGCTACGAGCTCGTCGTCGAGAACAGCGCCGCACCTGCGCTCTGGGACGCGGTGCTGAGCGCCGGAGAGCCGTTCGGCATCCGCCCGTGCGGCCTCGGCGCCCGCGACACCCTGCGCACCGAGATGGGCTACCCGCTGCACGGCCAGGACATCAGCCTCGAGGTCACGCCCGGTCCAGGCGCGGCTCGGCTGGGCCGTGGGCTGGCGCAAGCCGGCGTTCTGGGGCCGCGACGCGCTCGTGGCCGAGAAGGAGGCCGGCCCGCAGGTGCTGCTGCGCGGACTTCGTCGCCCCAGGGCCGAGGGATCGCCCGGCCCGGGATGACCGTCCGGGGGAGCGACGGCCGTGCCCGTCGGCCAGCATCACCTCCGGCACCTTCTCCCCGACCCTGCGCCACGGGGTCGCGCTGGCGCTGCTCGACGCCGAGGTCGAGGACGCCGCCGAGGTGGGCGTCGACGTCCGCGGCCGGTCCGAGACCTTCGTCGTGACCAAGCCACCGTTCGTGCAGCCAGCCGTGAAGGAGTCCTCGTGACCAACAGCACCGAGCCCAGCGGGACCCCCGCTTTCCGGCGCAGCGACACCATCCCGTGGTGGTGGCAGCTGCTCGACGAGGACGGCCGAGTGCTCGACCGCGAGCGCACCGAGTTCCCCACCCGCAGCGACGCGGAGAGCTGGCTGGGCGAGGTCTACCCCGAGCTCGCCGAGGACGGCGTGGCCGCGGTCACCCTGCTCGAGGGCGACCGCGAGGTCTACGGGCCGATGTCGCTCGAGGCCGGCTGACCCCTCGCGGGCTACTTCGGTCGGCCGCCCACGCGCACCTGCGGCTTGGGCTGGCGCAGCGGGCGGATCTGCACGACCCGCATCAGCAGGTACACCGTCGTGCCGCGCAGGCTCTCGTCGGGGAACTCCCGGCGGAGAGATCGGCGCAGCTTGAACAGCAGCCACAGGGTGTCAGCGGCGATGACCACGATCGTCGTGGTCCACAACGCCGTGCTCACGCGCTGGAGCGAGCCGTTGCCCGAGGCCTGCATCACCCAGATGATGAGCAGCAACGGGAGCAGGAACTCCACGATGGTCAACCGGGAGTCGACGAAGTTGCGGATGAAGCGCCTGACCGGGCCCTTGTCGCGCTGCGGCAGGTAGCGCTCGTCGCCGGTGCGCATCGCCTCGCGCACCTTGGCGTTCTGGTCACCGCGGCGCTCGCGCTGCAACTTCTGGGCGGCCTTCTTGTCCACCACCGCCTTCGCCCGCAGGCGTGAGGCCGCCTCGGCGTCCTTGCGCGACGGGGTGGGGTGGCCCTTGCCTCCCGGCCCCTTGTCCGCGACGTCGGCGGCGGGGGTGTCGGTCTTGCTGCTGCGGCGGAACACGGGGCGATCCTCGGAGGTGGTGGACACGGCTGCTGCGGGTGGGCCTCGCGGCGGGCCGTCAGCCTACCTGCCGCCGTGCCGATCGCTTCGACTGGCGAACGGCGGCAGGTAAGTTGAGGCCATGGGCATGATGAATCGCATCACCACGATCTTCCGCGCGAAGGCCAACAAGGTCCTCGACAAGGCGGAAGACCCTCGCGAGACCCTCGACTACAGCTACCAGCGCCAGCTGGAGATGCTGACGAAGGTGCGCCGCGGCGTCGCCGACGTCGCCACCAGCCGCAAGCGGGTCGAGCTGCAGATGAACCAGCTGCAGGGCCAGTCCGACAAGCTCACCGGGCAGGCTCAGCAGGCGCTCACGATGAACCGCGAGGACCTCGCCCGCGAGGCGCTGACCCGCAAGTCCGGGCTCAGCCAGCAGCTCGCGGACCTGACAGACCCAGCACGCCCAGCTCCAGGCCGAGGAGGAGAAGCTGACGCTGGCCTCCCAGCGCCTCCAGGCCAAGGTCGAGTCCTTCCGCACGCGCAAGGAGACCATCAAGGCGACGTACACCGCGGCCGAGGCCCAGACGCGGATCAACGAGGCGTTCTCCGGCATCTCCGAGGAGATGGGCGACGTCGGGATGGCCATCCAGCGTGCCGAGGACAAGACCCAGCAGATGCAGGCGCGCGCAGGTGCGGTCGACGAGCTGATCGCCTCGGGGGCGCTCGATGACGCCAGCTCGCTGAACAAGGGGGACGACATCTCCCGCGAGCTGGAGGCGATGAGCTCCCAGGCCGAAGTCGAGGCTGAGCTCGCAGCCCTGAAGGGCGGCGGCGCACCGCCGGCCGCGATCGACGCGCCCGCCGACCCGACGCAGGCGGCCGTGGAGAGCGCCGCCAAGACCGAGGGCCAGACCGTGGAGAACGACCAGCCATGATCGTCACCCCACGACATCGCCAGGGCGGCCCGCTGCGCTCGCTGACGACACGATTCCGCGGGGACCCCGCATGATCATCCGCATCCTGGGCGAGGGGCAGCTCGACGTCCCCGACGACGGGATGGACGCGCTGAACGCCCTGGACAGCGCCGTCGAGGACGCCGTCGCCGAGGGCGACGAGGGCGCCTTCGCGGCCGCGCTCGGCACGCTGCTCGACGGAGTCCGGGCCGTCGGTACGCCGCTGCCGGAGGACTCCCTCGAGGACTCCGACCTGATCCTGCCCCCGGCCGACGCCTCGATCGAGGACGTGCGTTCACTGCTCAGTGACGACGGCCTCATCCCCGGCTGAAACTCCCTGACCCCGCCGAGCGTTCACCAGTCATGGCCCGCACCCGCTTCGTCTCCGACACCGGTCTGACCGTCCGGATGACCACGGTCATGTTCCTCCTGGGCGGCCTGTTCGTCGCCCTCGTCGTCGGTCTCATGTACGCCATCCCGCAGTGGGCCGTCTTCATCGGCCTGATCGGCATCGGGATCGCCTTCTTCCAGTGGTGGTTCTCCGACACCGCGGCGATGCGCGCCATGGGCGCCCGTGAGGTGACCGCCGAGGAGGCACCCGAGCTGCACGGCATGATCGACCGGCTGTGCGCGATGGCCGACATGCCCAAGCCCCGGGTCGCGATCTCCGACACGCGGATCCCCAACGCGTTCGCTACCGGCCGCTCGCCCGAGCGTGCGGTGGTCTGCGTGACCACGGGCATCATGCAGACGCTCACCGCCGAGGAGCTCGAGGGCGTCCTCGCCCACGAGCTCTCGCACGTCGCCCACCGCGACGTGCTGGTGATGACGGTCGCCGCCTCGGCGGGCATCGTCGCCGGCATGCTCACCCGCGGCGCCCAGTTCGGGATGCTCGGCTGGGGGCGCCGGAGCAACGACAGCAGCGGTGGCGGCGCCATCGGCTTCTTCGCCATCCTGATCATCAGCCTGGTGGTCTACGCCGTCAGCTTCCTGCTCCTGCGCCTGCTCTCGCGCTACCGCGAGCTCTCCGCCGACCGCTCGGGCGCCTACCTGACCCAGCGCCCGTCGGCCCTGGCCTCCGCACTGCGCAAGATCAGCGGGAAGATGGACGCCGTGCCCGAGAAGGACCTGCGCGAGGCCCAGTCGATGAACGCGTTCTTCATCGCCCCCGCCGTGCGCGGCCTGACGATGTCCTCCCTCACCTCGACCCACCCTTCCCTCGAGAAGCGCCTCGACCAGCTGGCCGAGATCGCGACCACCCTCGGCAAGCCCTTCTGACGTGGGCTTCTGGGACGTCCTGCGGGGCCAGACGCGGCCTCGACCCGCCAAGCTCGACGCCCTGTTCTCGCTGCCGTCGGCCTCGATGACACTCGAGGCCTCGCTCGACCTCGTGGCGACGGGGGTCGGCTCGGTCTGCTTCCGGGCCGCGGAGGGGGCGGCCGCGGCCGAGTCGCAGCAGGAGGCCTCGGCGCTCATCGACGCCGACGGCGGGCCCCAGGTGCACAGCCACGTGGACGAGTTCGGCTACACCTGGCTGACCGCGCAGACCGACCCGCCCGACATGGCCGGGCTGGTCACCGACCTGCACGCGGTGAACACCAGCCTGGAGGACCAGGGGTTCGGGCCCAGCCTGCTGTGCTCGGTGGTCTCCTTCACCGCCCGCGGCCAGACGGCGGGGGCGCGCACGTACGTCGTCTACCTCTACAAGCGAGGCACGTTCTACCCGTTCTGCCCGACCAGTGGCTCCACCCGCGACGACCTGCGCGAGCGACAGCTGCGCGACGCGGTCGGCGCCGACCTGCCGATCGAGCAGGACACCCACCGCTGGCTGCCGTTGTGGGGGATCACGGAGTAGCCCGGCACCTCCGATTTCGCGTCTAAGCGGACATGACGACACTGCCATCGCGGTGGTGGACGTCATGTCGCTGGCGTGCGAGGCAGAGATCCGCGCGTTGGGCCAGCTGAACCGACCCGCACCGACGCGGTCGATCACCTGGTCCGGGCCGTCGTCCGCGCCACCGGCGCCTCGAGCGCGCGCGTCAACATCATCAGCGGCACCGAGCAGCCCACGGAACGCCGGGATCGTTGTCGCTGACCGTGATCCTGACCCGCTCCCCGCGTCGCTCGCCGGCCACCCGCACGCGGGTCCCGGCGCCGTTGCTGGCGTACTTGAACGCGTTGGCCACGAGGTTCTGCAGCAGGGCCCGCAGCTCTACCTCGTCTCCGTGGACCGGGGGCAGCTCGCCGATCTTCACCAGCGCCTGGCCTGCGGGGTCGGGAAACGGGGACGCAGGCGGTCGCGGGGCTGGGCATCCGCCTGGCGACCTGCCGCCGCATCGCCCAGGCCCACGGCGGGGAGATCGGGGTCACCGAGTCGGCCGAGGGCGGCGCCGCCTTCTGGTTCGAGCTGCCCTCACAGGAGTGAGGCGTGGTGGAGGTACGGCGTGGGCGGACGCATGCCGCGCAGCGCGAGGTAGCCGCGCGTCGTGACCGACAGCCGGGCCTCGAGGCCGACGTCCACCGCCCACTCGTTGGCCGTCGTCACGTGTGCGACCTCCACCGGCTGGCCCGGCGGAGCCGTGGCGATCGCGGCCCAGAGCAGGCGACTCGCCGTGCGGCGGTTGGACGCGGCGAGCAGCGCGGGACCGCCTGACTCGCGCAGGTAGACGTAGCCCGACCCGGTGCGGTCGTCCACGACCAGCAGCCGGTGCAGCGCCATCAGGACGTCGTGGTCGGAGCCGTGGGCCGCGTCGCGGCGCTGCCTGTCCAGCGAGTTCATCAGCTCGACGTCGCCCGGCGCGCCCTCGCGGACGTGGTCGAGGTCCGGCATGGCACTCAGGTCGGGGACGCCGGCGAGGTGCATCTCCGGGTGCATGGTGAAGCCGGCGAGGCGGTAGCGGCGGAACGCCTTCGGGTCCGAGCTGGAGGCGAACATGCCGCGCAGGCACCCGCGGGAGTAGGAGAGGGCTGCGTCGAGGAGCGGGCGGCCGATGCCGCGGCCCTGCAGGTCGGTGCGCACGGCGTACGACGCCAGCAACCAGAGCAGGTCGCGGCGCGCCGAGATCGCGAAGCCGGCCATCGCGCCGTCCTGCTCGGCGACCCAGCACCCGCCGGGGTCGGTGGCGAGCAGGTGGGAGGTGCGTCGGATCCACTGTCCGGCCCGCGCCGGGGTGTGCCGCGACGACGTGACCGACTCAGCGGTCGGCTCGAAGCGCTCGGCCTCGGTGTAGGACGCCAGGGACAGCTTCTCGGCGATCGGAACGTCCTCGGCGCGCATCGGGCGGATCACCACGTCGGGCACGAGCACGAGGCTAGTGGCGACGGAGGACAGGTGGTCGCCGGGCAGGATGGCGCCATGCGCGTCGTCTTCGCACCGGACAAGTTCGCCGGCACGCTCAGCGCGGTCGAGGCCGCGGCAGCCATGGCCGAGGGCTGGGGCCGGCGCGCACCTGGCGACGAGATGGTCCGGGTGCCCATGAGCGACGGCGGCCCGGGCTTCGTCGACGTGCTGCACGCGGCGATCGGTGGCCGCCTGCACGCGGTCATCGTGCACGATCCCTACGGGCGCGAGGTGCCCGCCTCGGTGCTCGAGGTCGACGGCACGGCGTACGTCGAGAGCGCCCAAGCTGTCGGGCTGCACCTCACCGACCCCGGAGGAACGCCGGCCGGAGGAAGGGGCGTCGTCCGGCGCGGGCGAGCTGCTCGCAGCCGCCCTCGACCTCGGCGCCCGGAGGGTCGTCGTCGGGCTCGGGGGATCGGCGACCAACGACGCCGGGGCCGGACTCCTCGCGGCCCTCGGTGCCACCGCGGGCGACGGCCAGCTCGCGGCCGGTCCCCGCGGGCTCGAGGGAATCGACGCGGTCGACCTCCGTCCGGCCCGGGAGCGGGTCGCGGGCGTCGAGATCGTGCTGGCCACCGACGTCGACAACCCGCTGCTGGGGATCACCGGCGCCACCAAGATCTACGGCCCGCAGAAGGGCCTGCCCGAGGAGCGGCTGGTCACCGTGGACGCGTGGCTCCAGCGGTTCGCCGAGGTACCGACCGCAAGCTGGCCGACCACCAAGGGCGCCGGAGCCGCCGGTGGTCTCGGCTTCGCCCTGATGCTGCTCGGCGGCACCCGTGACTCGGGTGTCCGGCTGGTCGCCGAGGCCGTCGGCCTCCCCGCAGCGGTGGCCGGGTCCGACCTCGTCGTCACCGGGGAGGGGGCCTTCGACTTCTCCTCGCGCTCGGGCAAGGTGCCCTACGGCGTCGCCGAGGTGGCGGCCGACCACCTGGTGCCGTGCATCGCGCTGGCCGGCCAGGTGCTGATCGGGTCCCGGGAGATGCGCGCGCTGGGCATCGAGTCCGGCTACGCGGTGGCCGACCTCGTCGGGCGAGGAGGCCTCGATGCAGCGGCCGGCCGAGTCGCTGGCGACGCTGGCGGAGCGCGCCGCGCGCACCTGGTCGCGCTGAGAGCTGCTCCGGGAATAACCCCGCGTGTGACACCATTGACGCGAAGGACTGCTTTCCGACCCTCCTGGAGACGAACCCATGACCGAGCAGGTAGACGCTGCCACCGAGATCCGCACCGACGGCATCAACCTCACCGGCACCGCGGCCGACAAGGTCAGGAGCCTGCTCGAGCAAGAGGGGCGTGACGACCTGCAGCTGCGCATCGCGGTCCAGCCGGGCGGCTGCTCCGGCCTGCGCTACCAGCTGTTCTTCGACGAGCGCACCCTCGACGGTGACGTGATCGCCGACTTCGACGGCGTCGCCGTGGTCGTCGACCGGATGAGCGTTCCCTACCTCAACGGCGCGACGATCGACTTCGTCGACTCGATCGAGAAGCAGGGCTTCACGATCGACAACCCGAACGCGACCGGCTCGTGCGCCTGCGGAGACTCCTTCCACTGATCTTCCACTGATCGCGAGAGCGCCAGCGGCAGACGCAGAGCCTCAGCCCAGCACGAGGCGCGAGGCGAGGTCGGCGGTTGCTGCGCTGACCTCGATCTCGGGCCGTTGGACCGGTACGTCGACCGCGTGCAGATCGACGGTCTCGGGGGTCAGCGCCTGGTGCGGCAGCCGCATGTGGGAGGCGCAGACCAGGCAGTCGTCGTGCATCTGCACGGTGGTGTCCTGGTCGTCGTAGGCGAGGCGCTCGTAACCCATGGCTCGACCGTAGGGGCTACCGCGCGGTAGGCGGACGAGTACCGATCGGTAGTGTTTTCGTCATGCCGCTCCTGATCGCCGGCTCGATCGCCACGGACCACCTGATGACCTTCGGCGGCAAGTTCGCCGACTCCCTCGTGGTCGACCAGCTCGACAAGCTCTCCGTCTCCTTCCTGGTCGACGACCTGGAGATCCGGCGCGGGGGGTGCGCCGGCAACATCTGCTTCGGCCTGGGCCGCCTCGGGCTGCGGCCCGTCCTCGTCGGATCGGCGGGGGAAGACTTCGCCGACTACCGCTCGTGGCTGGAGCGGCACGGGGTCGACTGCGAGTCGGTGCACATCTCCGACTCGCTGCACACCGCGCGGTTCGTCTGCACGACCGACGCGTCGATGGCGCAGTTCGCCAGCTTCTACCCGGGCGCGATGAGCGAGTCCCGGTTGATCGAGCTCGAGCCGATCACCCGGCGCGTGGGCGACCCGACGTTCGTGCTCGTGGGACCCGACGACCCCGAGGGCATGAGGCGGCACACGCGCGAGTGCCGGCACCGCGGCTACCCGTTCATCGCCGACCCGAGCCAGCAGCTCGCCTTCGGCGACGGGGACCTGATCCGCGACCTCGTCGACGGTGCGGCGTACCTGTTCAGCAACGAGTACGAGTCACACCTGATCGAGTCCAAGACCGGCTGGAGCGCGGACGACGTGCTCGCCCGCGTGGGCACCCACGTGATCACCCTCGGCGCCGCCGGGGTGCGGATCGCCCAGCACGGCCACGACCCCGTCGAGGTGCCCGCCGTCCACGGCGTGACGGCCGTCGAGCCGACCGGGGTCGGTGACGCGTTCCGCTCCGGCTTCCTCGCCGCCCTCGACTGGGGGCTCCCGCACGAACGCGCCGCCCAGGTCGGCTGCGTGTTGGCGGCCTACGTCGTGGAGCAGGTGGGCACCCAGGAGTACTCGTTCACGCCCGCCGAGTTCCTGGCCCGTCTCGCCGGCGCCTACGGCGAGGAAGCGGCGGCGGACGTCACGCCGCACCTCTCGGTCCGGCCCACCGCCGGCACCCGCTGACCGTGTCCGGGAGCCTCGAAACAGCCTGTCGGGACAAGGCGCTACCCACCCGCATCCCAGTGCTCACGGGTAGTAGTGTTCCTGTGTCAGCAGATGGCCTCTGTGGTCTGCGGTACGTCGTGTCGACGAACGAAAGGGCTCGTGCGTGACTCTGCGAATCCTCAGCGGCGCGGGGCATCGGCGCTCGAGCCTGGGTCGTCGCCTCGCACTGGGCGGCGTGGCCGCCGGTACGGCCCTGCTGCTCAGCGGTTGTTCCACCGAGCAGCAGGACCAGATCAAGCGACTCGCGCTGCCGGTCGCGTCCTCGAGGGAGGCCGGCTACGTCCACAACATGTGGATGTGGTCCTGGCTCGCGGCGATCGTCACCGGCGTCGTCGTCTGGGGCCTGATCCTCTACGCCGCCGTGCGCTTCCACCGCCGCAGCGACACCGAGGTGCCGGTGCAGACGCGCTACAACCTGCCCATCGAGGTGCTGTACACGATCGCGCCGGTGATGATGGTGGTGGTCTTCTTCTTCTTCACCATCAAGGAGCAGAACCGCGTCGACCACGACGACGTGCATGCAGCCCACACCATCACGGTCGTGGGGCAGCAGTGGTCGTGGACCTTCAACTACAACCTCGGCTACAACGAGACTGACAAGAAGTACGAGTCCGTCGGTGGCCAGACCGTCTTCGACGCCGGCACCACTGCCCAGCGGCCCACGCTGTGGCTGGTCAAGGACCAGTCCGTGCGTGTCTGGCTGCACTCGCCCGACGTGATCCACTCCTTCTGGGTCCCGGCATTCCTGTTCAAGATGGACGACGTGCCGGGACGTCACAACCACTTCGCCTTCGTCCCGACGAGGGCCGGCACGTTCGAGGGTCGTTGCGCCGAGCTCTGCGGCGTCTACCACTCGCGGATGCTGTTCAACGTCAAGGTCGTCGACGAGGCGACCTACGACGCTCACCTCCAGGAGCTCGCCCGAGAGGGCAACACGGGACCGGCGCTCGGCAGCGGTAACGCCCAGCGGGTGCCCGGACTCAGCGTCATCACCCAGGACCAAGGGGAGAACCAATGACCGCGATCTCCGACCGGCCGACCGGCGTCGGCGTCGCGACCCCGACACGCACCCTCGGACAGAACATCGTCCGCGTGATCACGACGACCGACCACAAGGTGATCGGGAAGCTGTACCTCACCACCTCGTTCATCTGGTTCCTGGTCGGGGGCGTGATGGCCCTGATCATGCGCTCGGAGCTCGCCTTCCCCGGCCAGCAGATCGTGAACGACGAGGTCTACAACCAGCTGTTCACGATGCACGGCACGATCATGCTGCTGCTCTTCGCGACGCCGCTGTTCTTCGGCTTCGGCAACGTGCTGATGCCCCTGCAGATCGGGTCACCGGACGTCGCGTTCCCACGGCTGAACATGCTCAGCTACTGGTTCTTCCTCTTCGGCGGTCTCATCGCGGCCTCCGGGTTCCTCTCGCCGGAGGGCGCTGCGGACTTCGGCTGGACCGCCTACACGCCGCTGTCGTCCGCGACGCGGAGCCCCGGCATCGGCGGTGACCTCTGGATCATGGGCCTCTGGCTGGCCGGCCTCGGCACGATCCTGGGCGCGGTCAACTTCGTGACCACGATCATCTGCATGCGCGCGCCCGGCATGACGATGTTCCGGATGCCGATCTTCACCTGGAACACGCTGGTCACCAGCCTGCTCGTGCTGATCGCGTTCCCGATCCTGGCCGCGGCGCTGCTCTCCCTCGAGGCCGACCGCAAGTTCGGCGCCCACGTCTTCGACGCCAGTCATGGCGGACCGATCCTGTGGCAACACCTGTTCTGGTTCTTCGGCCATCCCGAGGTCTACATCATCGCGTTGCCGTTCTTCGGCATCATCACCGAGATCCTGCCGGTGTTCAGTCGCAAGCCCTGCTTCGGCTACATCGGCCTGGTCGGGGCCACCCTCGGCATCGCGTTCCTGTCCGTCGCGGTCTGGGCGCACCACATGTTCGTCACCGGAGCCGTCGACCTGGCCTTCTTCTCCGGCATGACGTTCCTGATCGCCGTACCGACCGGGGTCAAATTCTTCAACTGGATAGGCACTATGTGGGGCGGGTCGATCACCTTCGACACGCCCATGCTCTGGTCCGTCGGCTTCCTGGTCACCTTCCTGTTCGGCGGGCTGACCGGCGTCATCCTGGCCTCGCCGCCGCTCGACTTCCACCTCTCCGACTCCTACTTCGTGGTGGCCCACTTCCACTACGTCGTCTTCGGCACCGTGGTGTTCGCGATGTTCGCGGGCTTCTACTTCTGGTGGCCGAAGATGACCGGCAGGATGCTCGACGAGACGCTGGGCAAGATCCACTTCTGGCTCCTGTTCATCGGCTTCCACACCACCTTCCTGGTGCAGCACTGGCTCGGCGTCGAGGGCATGCCGCGGCGCTACGCGGACTACTCGGCCTCCGACGGGTTCACCACGCTCAACCAGGTCTCCACGGTGGGCGCATTCCTGCTCGCCTTCTCGACGCTGCCGTTCCTCTACAACGTCTACAAGTCGAGCCGCGGCCCGATGGTCGGCGTCGACGACCCGTGGGGCTGGGGCCGCTCCCTGGAGTGGGCGACCAGCTGCCCTGCTCCGCGCCACAACTTCGTCTCCATCCCGCGGATCCGCTCCGAGTCGCCGGCCTTCGACCTGCACCACCCGGAGATCGCGGCGATGGAGTACGCCGACAACGACCTGGTGTCGGCCGGGGTCTCTGATGCCCCCGACATGGAGGGCCGCCGGGAACATCTCGACGGCGAGGGGGGAGCGCCCCGATGAAGATGGAAGCCTGGATCTTCGGCGGGTGCAGCATCTTCGTCCTGATCGTCACCCCGGTGTACTGGTTCAGCACGTCCTCGAGCGGCTGGACCGGCGAGAACGCCGACTGGACGGGCACCAGCGCACTGGTGATGACCTTCCTGCTCACCACGCTGATCGCCTTCTACCTCGGCTTCCACGCCCGCAAGATCACCGAGTCGGGCGGCCGACCCGAGGACCGCAAGGACGGCGAGATCGCGGAGGGCGCCGGAGAGCTCGGCTTCTTCCCGCCGTACAGCTGGTGGCCGATGTGGTGCGGCATGTGCCTGGGCGCGATGGCCCTCGGGGTTGCGATCGGGTGGTGGCTGTTCATCATCGGTGGCGTGCTCGGTGCCGTAGCGCTGTGCGGGCTGATCTTCGAGTACTACCGCGGGGAACACGCGCACTGAGCGAGCGAGAATCGAGCTTGCTCGTCTTCTCCGAGCCAAGAAGCGATGAGGCCGAAGGCCGATCACGCGCACTGACGGTCCAACGGTGACCAGCGACACGCGCAGCACGGGCGTGTCGCTCTGAGGACGGTTGTTATCGTGACGCCCTGCCTTCCCCTGCGGCAGCAAGGTCGCTGTACCCGTCTGGAGTTCCATGGCCACCCGGTCCGCACCCACCCGACTCGCGCTCCTGGGCGTGGGTGTCTCGCTCGCGCTGGTGAGCGCCTGCTCCCTCACCTCCAACGACCACGCGACGTCCGGTTCCGCGGCGACGCCGCCCGCGAAGAGCGACGCCTCGCAGGTGGCCAAGGTGTCCGCCGCCACGATCACCAGCAGCATCCCCCCAGGGGCACGCAGCGTCGGCCTGGACCGCAAGGTCCGCCTCGCCGTCGCCTCCGGCACCTTCCAGGACGTCCAGGTCACCGGGCCGCGGGGCGCGATCGTCCGGGGACAGCTCTCCGGTGACCGCACTTCCTGGGTCTCGACCACGCCACTGCTGCCGGCGTCCGGCTACCGCGTCGTCGGCTCGGCCGTCGACAGCGAGGGCCTGAAGGCGGGCTACGAGTCGGTCTTCCGCACGCGCACGCTCTCCCTCGACGAGCAGACCTTCCCCAGCTTCGTGCCGCTCCAGGGCCAGACCGTGGGGGTCGGCATGCCGGTGATCATCCGGTTCGACGTCCCGGTGACCGACAAGGCCTCGATCGAGAAGCACCTCTCGGTGCTCAGCCGTCCGGCACAGCCCGGCGCGTTCCACTGGGTCAGCGACTCTGAGGTGCACTGGCGCCCCCGCACCTACTGGCGACCCGGCACCGACGTGACCGTGAAGGCCGACATCGGCGGGGTCTCCGCGGGCAACGGCATCTACGGCCAGAAGAGCCGCACGACCAGCTTCCACGTCGGCCGCTCGATGGTCAGCAAGGTCAACATCGCCACTGACCAGATGCACGTCTACGAGAACGGCAAGCTGATCCGGACCATCCCGATCACCACCGGGCAGCAGCCGAAGTTCACGACCCGCTCGGGCATCAAGGTCATCGTCGAGAAGTACCGCCACAAGGAGATGAACTCCGAGACGATCGGGATCGACCCGCACAGCCCGGACGGCTACGACATCAACGACGTCGAGTACGCCATGCGCGTCACCTACTCGGGGGAGTTCGTGCACGCCGCCCCCTGGTCGGTCGGCTCCCAGGGGCACGCCAACGTCAGCCACGGCTGCACCGGCATGAGCACCGCCAACGCCGCCTGGCTCTACAACCGATCCGTCGTCGGCGACGTGGTCGAGTACACCGGCACCAGTCGGCACATGGAGCTGACCAACGGGTTCGGCGACTGGAACGAGCCGTTCGCCACCTACCGCACGGGCTCCGCGCTCTCCTGACGGCTCTCCTCGAGCGCGTGCAGATCGCGCACGGTCTTCGAGCTGCGTGACCGTGGACACGTCCGGGTAGGTGCCGAACAGGCGGTCGGCCGTGCCCGCCGAGGTCACCGTGAACCAGTAGTGCTCGTTCTTGTAGTGGTGCAGGCGATGGTTGCGCCACACCGCGCGGAAGGCCCGTGACCGCGGCCGGTAGTCGCTGTGCACCAGGTAGTGGACCCACTCGTAGCTGAACATCAGTGCGCCGACCGCCACCAGGAACGAGGCTCCCGTCGTCGAGCCCGGGAAGGGCGAGCAGCACGACCACGACGTACGACGGCAGCAGCCAGAGCTCGGCCTGCCACGGGACGAAGACGAGGGGAAGCACCCGCGGGTCGGCGTGGTGCTCGCGGTGCTTGCGGGCGAGCAGGGAGTCGACCGGGACGCCGGCGACGCGACGCGGCCGCCAGTGCAGGATGCCCACGTGGATCACCCACTCGATCACCGGGAACAACACGACCAGGACCACCGGGGCGATCAGCTCGGGCCAGACGAAGGAGCGCAGGGTGGCCCGGTAGGCGACCGAGCCGGCCAGGAAACCGCCGATGAGCCAGGGGGAGGGGTGGCTCCAGAACGCCTTGGCGGCCTGGCGCAGCGTCTGCGAGGTGCGCCGCGAGGCGCCGGTGATCCGGCGCTCGTCGGCGTCGAGGCGCTCGCGTGCCTTGGCCTCGATCTCGGGGCTGGCCTTGGTCATGGGTGGTCCTTTCCATGGAGCAGGGAGAGCAGGTGGCCGATCCCCTCGGTGCCGGGGCGAAGCAGGGCGTCGGCCGCGGCGTGCGCACCCTCGCTGTCACCGGCGGCGACGGCGTCGGCCAGCGCGCGGTAGCCCGCCACGTTGTCGACCTCGGCCTCCATCACCGGGGCGAGCGCCGCGATGGTCGGCTCGTAGGCGGCGCGCAGGCTGTTGAAGAGGAGCCGGAAGACGATCGAGTCGGCGGCGTCCACCACGGCGTCCCAGAACGCCAGGGCCGCGTGCTGGCGCGCCTCGGGGCCCTCGGCGTCGGTCAGGTCGGCCACCGCGGCATCGAGAGGCTGCTGTGCCGCCGGGCCGCTGACCTCGGCCGCCAGGCCCGCCACCGCCGGGGCGATGGCCTGGCGCGCCTGGAGGATGCTGAGCCCGACGGTCGGGTCGAGCTCGCCGTCGCGCACGAGCAGGCGGGGGAGCAGGTCGAGCCCCGCCGAGGTGCGGTAGTCGCGCACGGTGGTGCTGCCCCCGTGGCGCACCTCCACGAGCCCGGCCTGCGACAGGCGCTGCAGGGCCTCGCGCACCGCCGGTCGGGAGACCCCGAGGAGCTCGGCCAGCCGTCGTTCGCTGGGCAGTGCCTCACCCGCGGCGAGACCGCCGGCGACGACCTCGTCGAGCAGCTGGTCGAAGACGTCGTCGTGGACGGACCGCCGGGTCACGGGCTTGAGCGCCATGACCGGAGGATCGGACGGTTCTGGTCAGGTGGTCAAGTGGTCAGACCAGTACTTGAGATGCTGCGCGCGCGTGGAATCCGACTCCCAGCGATCAGTCCTGCGGAGCGCGGTGGCTGCTCAGCTCGTCACCGGAGACGTCGTGGCGGCCGTCGTACTGGTGGCCGTCCGCCGGATGACCGAGCAGGGGAGCGTCGTGCGCCTCCTCGACCTCGTTGTGGTGGTGGGCTTCCTCGAGCTCGGCCAGGGTCGGCTTCTGCACGTTGTGGCCGTACCACCAGCGGCTCAGCCGAGCACGGAGGCGGTCGCGGCGCGCCATCGGGGCGGCGACGCCGTTGGCGTCCACCTCCGGGGCGGGCACGAACATCTCGTCGCGGTCGCGAGCGGTCAGGGTGTACGCCGCGGCAGGGGTCAGCGGCTCGTGCTTCTCGCTGTAGCCGCCCTGGGCGTCACGCATGATCACACCGGTCTCGCGGCCGTGGAGGAGCACCTCGTTGTCCTTGCGCTGCAAGGAGATGCACCAGCGCCGGGCGATGATGAACGCGATCACCGGAGCCACGAAGACCGCCACCCGGTTGAAGTAGGTGATCTCGTTGATGCTCAGCCGCATGTGCGTGGCGACGATGTCGTTGCCGCCGGCCAGCCACAGCACGCCGTAGAAGGTCATCAGGGCGACCATCAGCGCGGTCCGGGTGGGGGCGTTGCGCGGGCGTTGCAGCAGGTGGTGGTCGCGCTTGTCGCCGGTGATGAACGCCTCGATGAACGGCAGCATCAGCACCACGGTGAACGTCGCCACCGGTAGGACGATGATCGGCAGGAAGACGTTGAGCGGGAACGTCACCCCGGGGATCCCGCCCGGACCCTGGAACATGTGCAGCTCCCAGTTGGGCATGATCCGCAGCGCGCCGTCGGGCCAGCCCATGTACCAGTCGGGTTGGGACCCGGCTGTCACCTGGGAGGGTATGTAGGGCCCGAATCTCCAGACCGGGTTGATGCTCAGCAGACCGCCCATCAGGGCGAGCACGCCGAAGACGATGAAGAAGAACCCGCCGGCCTTCGCGGCGTACACCGGCAGCATCGGGTAGCCCACGACGTTCTGCTCGGTGCGGCCGGGCCCGGGCCACTGCGTGTGCTTGTGGTAGACGAGCAGCAGCATGTGGGCGGAGACCAGCCCGACGAGCAGGCCCGGGATCAGCAGGATGTGGATGGCGTAGAGCCGCGGGATGATCGAGTCACCCGGGAACTCGCCGCCGAAGAGCAGGAACGACATGTAGGTGCCGATGACGGGCTGGGACTTCAGGAAGCCGTCGGCGGCGCGGATGCCGGTGCCGGAGAGCAGGTCGTCGGGCAGCGAGTAGCCGGTGAAGCCCTCGAGCGTGCCCAGGATCAGCAGCAGGCAGCCGATCACCCAGTTGAGCTCGCGCGGCTTGCGGAACGCGCCGGTGAAGTAGACGCGCATGAGGTGCACCATCATCCCGGCGATGAAGGTCATCGCCGCCCAGTGGTGCATCTGCCGCATCAGCAGTCCGCCACGGACGTCGAAGGAGAGGTGCAGGGTCGACTCGTAGGCCTCCGACATCGAGATGCCGCGCAGCTGGGTGTAGGAGCCGGTGTAGACGACCTCGGTCATGCCCGGCTTGAACCACAGCGTGAGGAACACGCCGGTCAGCAGCAGGACGACGAAGCTCCACAGGGCGACCTCGCCCAGCATGAAGGACCAGTGGTCGGGGAAGACCTTGCGCAGGTTGCCCTTGGCGGCCTTGGCCAGGCCGAGTCGGTCGTCGGCCCAGGTGCCGGCCGCGCCGACCTTGGACGGCTTGTCGTCCTTGGCGGCCTTCGTGCCGTTGATGCTGCCCGGCCCGCGGCTCGCGCTGACTGTGTCGGTCATCGTCAGATCACCCACGTTCCCAGAAGCTCGGTCCGACCGGCTCGGTGAAGTCACTCGAGGCGATCAGGTAGCCCTCGTGTCGACGGACAGTGGCAGCTGCGGCAGTGGTCGTGCTGCCGGGCCGAAGACCACCTTGGCGTTGTCGGCGAGGTCGAACGTCGACTGGTGGCACGGGCACAGCACGTTGTGGGTCTGCTGCTCCCACAACGAGATCGGGCAGCCGACGTGGGTGCAGATCTTGGAGTAGCAGAGGATGCCGTCGACTCCCCAGTCCTCGCGGCCCTTCTTCGGCGTGATGTCCTTCGGGTTCATCCGCACGATGATGATCGCGGCCTTGGCGATGTCCTGGTTGAGCTGGGTGCCCTCGGGCTGGTCCTCGCCGAGCCGCTTCGCGCCCTGGGGGTAGAAGAGCTCGGGCTCGCCGTTGACGAGCTGGCCGATCTCCATGTCCTCGGGCTTGATGTAGGCGCCGTCGACGTCCTGGACCAGGCGCATCCCCTTGCGCCAGACCGTGTGGTAGAGCTTGCTGATGTCGGTGGGGCCGAGGTCCCACAGCGGCACGATCGCGCCGACGCCGAGCACGCCGACCGCGCCGAGCAACGAGTTGCGGATCAGCGGACGCCGGGCGATCCCGGACTCCTCGATGCCGATCGACAGGTCGGCGAGCACCGTCTCCTTGTCCTCGTCGCTGGACGAGGCCGAGTGGCGGTACTCGACGATCTCGTGGTCGCCCATCAGCTTGCGGGCCCAGTGGATCGCGCCGACCCCGATGCACAGCAGGGCGAGCCCGAAGGTGAGGCCGAGGGCCATGTTGGAGGCGCCGTAGCCGAAGATCGTGGTCGGGTCGCCCCCGATCCGGAAGGCGAAGTACGAGGCGATGAACAGGATCATGAAGATCGTCGAGAGGCCGAACAGCCCGGCGACCTGTCGCTCGGAGCGCCGCGCGGCGCGCTCGTCGAGGTCGCTCGGTCGGGGGAGGTGCTCCGGCATCCCCGGGTCGGGGAACGGCTCGACGTCGGTCTCGACGCGGGCGAGCTCGTGCTGGTCCGTCATGAGGAGGCTGCCTTCCTCTTCGAGCGTGCCGGCGAGGACGCGATCCAGACAGCGGCGCCGACCAGGGTGCCGATGCCGACGACCCAGGCCATCAGGCCCTCGGAGACCGGCCCGAGCGATCCGATGGTGAAGCCGCTGTAGGACGGGGTGCTCTCGTTCTTCTTCAGGTAGGCGATGATGTCGCGCTTGTCCTGCGGGGTCATCACGCCGTTGCCGAAGACCGGCATCTGCTGCGGGCCGGTGAGCAGGGCCTCGAAGATGTGCTTCTCCGAGACCCCCTTGAGGCTGGGCGCGAAGCGGCCGCGGGGCAGCGCGCCGCCGGCACCGGCGAAGTTGTGGCACGCGGTGCAGTTGGTCCGGAAGAACTCACCGCCACGGGCGATCTCCGCGGTGGTGGCGCCGGAGACGTCGTAGTCCTCCTTGGTCGGGATCGCGGGGCCAGGGCCGAGCGAGGCGACGAAGGCGGCGAGCTCCGCGGTCTCCTCGGCGTCGTAGACCGGCGGCTTGCGCAGTGCCTGGGTGCCCGGCTGGGCCAGGGGCATCCGGCCGGTGCCGACCTGGAAGTCGACCGCGGCGGCGCCCACGCCGATGAGCGGGGGGCCGAGCTGGTTGCCGCGCTGGGTCTGGATGCCCTCGGCGTTCAGACCGTGGCAGGAGGAGCAGCCGACCATGAACAGGGCACGGCCCTTGGCCACCTGGTCGGAGTCGGCGGTGTTGGTCTGGGCCGAGGCAGGCGTCAGCGCGGCGTACATCCCGCCCGTGACGAGCAGGGCGAGCAGCAGCACCAGCGGTGCAGCGAGCGGCTGCGACGCCGGCGCGAGACGCGGCCCAGCAGGCCGTGGCGGCGGTGGCGGAGTGGGAGTCGCACGTGGAGGTGTCCTCTGCTTCGTCTCACTTGAGCACGTACACGGTCATGAACAGGCCGATCCAGACGATGTCGACGAAGTGCCAGTAGTACGACACGACGATGGCCGTCACAGCCTGCTCGTGGGTGAACCTGCGGGCCACGAAGGTGCGGCCCAGGACCAGGAGGAACGCCACCAGGCCCCCGGTGACGTGGAGGCCGTGGAAGCCCGTGGCCAGGTAGAACATCGTGCCGTACGCCGACGCCGGGATCGTGATCCCCTCGTGGACGAGCGAGGCGTACTCGGTGGCCTGACCGCCGATGAAGATCGCGCCCATGATGTAGGTGAGCACGAACCACTCGCGCAGGCCCCAGAGCTTGACCTGGTAGAGCTTGCCGGTGCGTCCGACGATGCCGTCCTCGGCCTTGAACACCCCGAGCTGGCAGGTCACCGACGACAGCACCAGGATCGTGGTGTTCACCGAGGCGAACGGCACGTTGAGGTGCGCGGTGCTCTGGGCCCACAGCTGCGGGCTCACCGCCCGGATCGTGAAGTACGACGCGAACAGCGCCGCGAAGAACATCAGCTCGCTGGCCAGCCACACGATCGTGCCGACCGAGACCATGCTCGGGCGGTCGTCGTGGCCGTGGAGCCGGGACGCCGGGATAGCCGATGCTGTCGCCACGCGCTCATTATTGCCTCACCCGTCGCGGTGGGCATCCCTGCCCCCGGGTGTTTCCTGCCAGAACATTTCTGACCGGTAGCATCGCGGTCGTGAGCAGCCCGGGAACCGGAGCCCAGAGCGGCGAGAAGCAGGCGCCGTTGCGCGTCCTGGTCTACAGCGACGACGCCGAGGTCCGCCAGCAGGTGATCCTCGCGCTCGGCCGCCGTCCGCACCCCGACCTCCCCGAGCTGGAGTACGTCGAGGTGGCCACCGAACCCGTCGTGATCCAGCAGATGGACTCCGGCCGGATCTCGCTCGCCATCCTCGACGGCGAGGCGGTGCCGGCCGGCGGGATGGGCATCGCGCGACAGCTCAAGGACGAGATCTTCCGCTGCCCGCCCGTGCTGGTGCTCACCGGGCGCGTGCAGGACAACTGGCTGGCGACCTGGTCGCGCGCCGAGGCCGCCGTGGCGCACCCCCTCGACCCGATCGAGCTCGCGGAGGCCGTCATCCGGCTGCTGCGCTCGCGGGTCCCCGCGCAGGCCTAGCCCGTGGCCGAGACGTCGTGGCCCGAGGTGCTCTCGGCCCTGATCGCGCGCCAGGACCTCGGCGCCACCCAGACCGCCTGGGCGATGGGCCAGGTGCTCGCGGGCGAGGCGACACCCGCGCAGATCGCCGGGTTCGCGGTGGCGCTGCGGGCCAAGGGCGAGACCGTGGAGGAGATGCAGGGCCTGGTCGAGGCGATGTACGCCGCGGCCACGCCGCTCGAGGTGCCCGGCCGCACGCTCGACGTCGTCGGCACGGGCGGCGACCGCTCGTTCTCGGTCAACATCTCCACGATGGCGGCGATCGTCGCCGCCGGGGCCGGGGTGACCGTGGTCAAGCACGGCAACCGGTCGGCGTCCTCCAAGGCGGGCAGCGCCGACGTCCTCGAGCAGCTCGGCATCCGGCTGGACCTGCCGGCGGCCGACGTCGCCCGCGTGGCCGGTGAGGCAGGCATCACCTTCTGCTTCGCGGCGGCCTTCCACCCGGCCCTGCGGCACGCCGCGACGGCACGCAGCGAGCTCGGCGTCGGCACCACCTTCAACTTCCTGGGCCCGATCGCCAACCCGGCCAAGCCCGCGGCCCAGGCCATCGGCTGCGCCGACCGCCGGATGGCGCCGGTGATGGCGGGAGTCTTCGCCCGGCGCGGCGTGGACGCGTGGGTCTTCCGCGGCGACGACGGTCTCGACGAGCTCACCACGACCACGACCTCGAGCGTGTGGCTCGTCTCCGGGGGAGCGGTCACCGAGGAGACCGTCGACCCGGGTGCGCTCGGCATCGCCCCCGGCACCGCCGAGGGTCTGCGCGGCCGTGACGCGGTCCACAACGCCGACGTCGTGCGCCGCCTCCTCGACGGCGAGTCCGGGCCCGTCCGCGACGCGGTCGTGCTGAACGCCGGGGCCGCCCTCGCGATCCACGCCGCCGAGGCCGGCATGCGTCCACGAGCGGGTGGCGCGCGGGATCACGCGCGCCGAGGAGTCCTTGGACTCCGGATCCGCCCGCGCCGTGCTCGACCGCTGGGTCGCGATCAGCCGCCAGGCCTGAGGCCGCCCGGCTCAGCGCACGGCGTGGCCCACGAGTCGGCGCGCCCGCGGCAGGTCTCGCGCGCGGACGGTCGCCGGCACCGCCGCGAGCGCGTGCAGTCGGCTGGTCCAGTGACGCCGCGCCGCGCGGGACGCGGCCGGCCACCCGGCGGAGTCCATGGTCCGGGCGACGTCGGCGAAGAACTGCGCCTCCTCCCCGAACCGGCGGTCGTCGGAGGCGACGCTCGATGCGCTGCGGTCGTGCCGGCGGTAGCAGAACGCGGTCTCCTCCAGCAGCAGCATGGAGTGACCCGCGAGCAGGACGTCGAGGATGAGCCCGAGGTCCAGCGCGGTCTCCAGGCCGGGGCGGAAGCCGATCTGCTGGGCCACGTCCGTGCGCCAGCAGATGGCCGGGAAGTAGGTCCACGCGCCGCGCAGCAGGCTGACCGCCAGGGACTCGCCACCGAGCTCGAGGGTCCCGGTCACGTCGGGAGCCAGCCAGCCCTTCACCCGATCGGCCAGCCCGGTGACGGGCTGTCCCTCGGAGTCGATGACCCGGACCCCGGGTTGGACCATCGCCGCGTCGCTCTCACGCGCGGCCGCCAGCACCGTCTCGACGTACGTCGGCAGCATCAGGTCGTCGCAGCCCATCAGCACCACGTGGGGTGCCCGGGCCAGCTCCAGGCAGCGCTGGAAGTTGGCGTTGACCCCGAGGTTGGTGGCGTTGCGGTGGTACTCGATCCGCTCGTCATCGAGCGAGGCGAACCACGAGGCGATGGTCTGGTCGGGGTAGGCGTCGTCGACGACCACGAGCCGCCAGTCGCCGACAGTCTGGTCGCGGACGCTCTGCACCGCGGCGCACAGCAGCGCTGGGTCGCCGTGGAACGGCATCACCACATCGAGCACAGAGGCCTCCCACGTCAGGAGAGCACGCCGAGGAGCGGCCTCAGGCCTCGACTCGCTCGTCGCGGCGCTCCTGCTGCAGGAGGGCGAGCTCCCGGGTCAGCACCGTGACCTGCCGCTCGAGCACCATGAAGCGCTGGAGCACGACGAGGCTGAAGAACATGAAGGTCATCACCAGCACGTAGAGCACGAGGTCGGTGCCGCGCTTGACTCCCACGAGGTGGGCGGCCCACACGGTGGTGTCCGGGAAGATGATGGCCACGATCGCCAGGGCCACGAGGGCGATCCCGGCGAGGCGGACGGCGGCCTGGTGGGCCGCCGAGCTGCGCCCGCGCAGCAGCATCACGAGCAGGCCGAGCGTCGCGGCGACCAGCAGGATCTTGATGATCATGAGGCGGCGCGCAGTCGGTGGCCGGCGAGGTCGAGCAGGATGTTGATGGCATTGGCGTTGCGCTGGCCCTTGGCCATCGAGTACTCCGTGTAGAGCACGCTGACCGGCTCCTCGACGTAGGTGAGCCCGGCGGGGACGATCGCGGAGAGCAGCTCGCTGGCGTAGGCCATCCGCGGCAGTCGCAGGTGGATCTTGCACAGCGCCGTACGACGCAGCACCCGCAGGCCGTTGTGCGTGTCGGTGACGTCGAGGCCGGCGGTGCGGCGGGTGAACCAGATGCCGCCCTTGAGCACGAGGCTGCGCATCCAGGGCATCGCCTCGGTCGTGCCGGTGAAGCGGGAGCCGAGCACGACGTCGACCCCGGTCTCCTCGGCGCGCTCGACCATCCGGAGCGCGTCGGCGACGAGGTGCTGTCCGTCGGCGTCGAAGGTGACGCAGTACTCGGCGTCGGTGTGGCGCAGGACGTACTCGAAGCCGGTCTGCAGGGCCGCGCCCTGGCCCCGGTTGACCGCGTGGCGCAGCACGACCGCGCCGGCCAGGCGAGCCGCCTCGGCCCAGGCGTCGGCCGAGCCGTCGTCGACGCAGACCACGCGGTCGAAGACGCTCAGCAGGTCGGCCACGACGGCAGCCACCGTCGAGTCCTCGTTGAAGACCGGGACGACGACGACGGTGTCGGTTCGCGCCATGCCCATGTCTCCTTCCTGCCGGTCTGTCCCGATTCTAGGAAGCGGAGGCTCCGCGCGTGGCCGAATCGGCTATTTCGCTCCGACCGGGGACGCGGGCGTCTCGGCCGGCTCGGGGAGGGCCGTCGGCACCGGCGCGGGCGCCGGCGGGGCGCCGGGCAGGAGCAGGTGGGCGAACAGCCCGCGGGCCAGCAGCAGGGCGCCGCCGAGCGCGAGGACCACGGCGACCAGGGCGCCGGGCGTGCCGGGGACCAGGGTCGGGGCGTACTCGGCCCGTTGACCCTTCAGCGCCACCGCGCAGACGCAGATGGCCTGGACGAGCGCGAACATCGCGACCACCCCCACGACGGTGCGACGGCTCGCCGAGCGGCGGTGGGCGGCCAGCGTCATGGCGGCGAGGATCGGCAGCCCGACGGCCAGCGGCAGCGCGTAGCGCCCCTGCCAGGCGTAGCCCAGGGCGGCGTAGGACTTGATCGTCGCTGCGGTCGGGATCAACAGCCAGGCGAGGCCGACGAGGACCATGGCGAACCGCACGCGGCGGGCGGCGGCCTTCCAGCCGAGGACCATCAGGACGAAGAACGGCACCAGCCACATCGGGTAGACGATCAGGGGTGCCGGCTCGTCGCGGATCGGGAAGGCGCCGATCGTCTGGAAGCACCAGACCACCCACTGACCGACCATCGCCGGGAGCGAGGGCCAGGAGTGGCGGACGACGGAGTCGTCGTACTCGAGGGAGTTCGTCTTCTGGGTCACGATCCACGCCAGGCACGCCAGTGCCGACACGGCCACCACGCCGGCTGCCCACGACGCCGCGCGCCGGTTCCTGCCGATCCAGCCGGCCCAGGCAGCCCTCGGCCGCAGGGAGAGCACGGCCACCGCGATGACGGCGAGCCAGACGACGGCGGTGCTGTGCGAGACCAGCAGCGCGAGGCACCCGGTCACGAAGGCCGCGACGGGTGGTCGCACATCGTCGTCGACGAACCAGGTCGCGGCCGACCAGACCAGGATCCCCGCGGCGTACCCCACGCCGTTCGGGCTGGTCACGGCCGAGCTGTAGATCAGCGTCGGGGTCACCACGAGCAGGAGTGCGAGCGGCGGCCAGGACGAGGCGGTGCGACGCCTCGTCACCACGGCTGCCCAGGCGAGCAGGAGGGCGGTGAGCACGGAGGTCACGATCCTGGCCACGAAGTCCACGCTGGCGCCGTGGAACGGGCGCGCGATCGTGCCGGCCACCGCGTAGTAGACGGGGTTGTACGACGCCGCTCCCGAGTCCACGGTGACGTTCCCGTGCCCCAGCTGCTTCACCGGGTGGCAGTTGTCACGGCCGGTGTAGGGGTACGACGCGCAGATGGCCGACGCGGCCTGCACGACGTCCTGGGGCGCGACCACCTGACCGCCGCGTCCCCCGTCGGTGGTGGCACCGGCCCGCAGGTGGCCCCGAGCGACCGACGTCGCCTTGAAGACGTGGTCGAACTCGTCCATCCCGCCGAACGCCGGGAGGGTGATGATCCAGGCCAGCTGCATCAGCAGCACGCCGGCGAAGGTGGCCACGAAGAGGCGGCGCAGCGTGCCCGCGCTGGGGGCAGGCGTGGGCGTCGCCGCGCGCTCGTCTGCGCTCATGGCCGCCTCCCCACACTCGCCCACCATCGTTTCGCATGCGCGGTCCCGATGTGGACAAATCGGAAAACGTGTCAGTCGAGACCGAGGGAGAAGGCTGCCTCGAGGTCGTGCCGGCTGTAGGTGCGGAAGGCGATGTGGGTCTCGGTCTCCATGACGCCCTGGACCTTGTTGACCTCGTCGGCCACCACACGCGCCACGTCGTCGTGTCCGTGGACCCGCACCATCGCGATCAGGTCGATCTGGCCGGTCACGCTGTAGACCTCGCTGACGCCGTCGACCGCAGCGATCGCCTCGGCCACCTCCGGGATCCGGGCGACGTCGGCCTTGACGAAGACGATGGCGGTGATCATGGGGTCAAGGTACCTGCGCGGCCCCGCTCATGGCTGGTGGACGGTGCCGAGCACGCGACGCTCGTCGAAGGGCACCAGCGCCGTGCGGGACTGCTCGACCTGGTCGTGGACGGCGAGGTGGCGGGTGGCGCCGCGCACGGGGCAGGACCACTCGCCGTCGACGTGCACGAGCCGCACCCCGGGCTGCTCGAGCCAGCGCAGGATCTGCTCGGACTCCTCGGCAGTGGCAGCGGGGGTCGGACCGGGGCCACCGGCCACCGTCTCGGCCGACTCGCGCAGCTGGCGGACCCACACCCCGGCATGGGCCTCGCCCGGGATCACCCCCGAGGCGGCGAGCCGGCCGCTGCGCACCACGTGGACGGCCCAGCGCCGGTCGTCCTCGCGCCGGGCGGCGACGAGCTCGTCGCACCGCGACAGCGCGCCGAGCCGTTGGGTGCGCGACGCGGCCCGGATGAAGGCCGAGAGCCGGTCGCGCTGGACACCGGCCTCCTCGAAGCGCTCGTCGGTGGCCAGTCGGCCCATGCGCTCGGTGAGGGTCTCGACGACGGTGTCGGCGCTCTCGAGGAGGTCGGCCCGGACCTCGGCGACGAGGGCGGCGTAGGCGTCGAGGTCGATGCTGCCGTCGCACGGTGAGAGGCACCGGCCCATCTCTGCCAGCACGCACGCGGAGCCGGTGGGCACGATCGGCAACCGACCGCTGCACTGCCGCAGCGGGAACGAGTCGTGGAGGGCGGCCAGGCACTTCTCCGCCGTACGGCGCGACGCGAACGGCCCGAGGTAGTCGGCCCCGTCGTCGACCACCCGCCGCACCAGCGAGAGCCGTGGCCACGGCTCGACGGTGAGCTTGAGCCAGATGACCTTCTCGGGGAACCGGCTGCGCTTGTTGTAGCGCGGCTTGTGGGCGGCGATCAGGCGCAGCTCGCGGACCCGGGCCTCCAGGGGCGTGGCGCACTCGATGCCGGTCACCGACGTCGCCAGGTTGACCATCTCGCCGATGCGGGAGCGGCTCTCGGAGGCGGTGAAGTAGGAGCGCACCCGCGTGCGCAGGTCGCGCGAGGTGCCGATGTAGAGCACCTGGCCCTGGTCGTCCTTGAACAGGTAGACGCCGGGGGAGTGCGGCAGGTGCTCGGCGAGGTGGCGCTTGCGGCGGATGGTGGGACTGACCCGGGAGCTGAAGGTCTGCAGCTCCTCGAGGGTGTGCACGCCGAGCCCGCCGAGGCGCTCCATCAGCCCGTGGAGCACGTCGACGGTGGCACGCGCATCGGCGAGCGCGCGGTGGTTGGGCGTGGTCGTCGCGCCGAAGGCGACGGCGAGCGAGCTGAGCTTGCAGTTGGGCGCGTCGTCGCGGGTCACCACGCGCCGGGCGAGCCGCGCGGTGTCGAGCACCTCGAACCCGGGCCACGGGCGCCCCTGCTTGCGGGCGAAGTGCTTGAGGAAGCCCACGTCGAACGGCGCATTGTGTGCGACGAGCACGCTGCCCTGGGCGAACTCGAGGAACGACGGCAGCGCCGAGTCGATCGACGGGGCCGCGGCCACCATCGAGTTGGTGATGCCGGTGAGCACGGCGATGAAGGGCGGGATCTCGGCGTGCGGGTTGACGAGGGTCTGGAACTCTCCGAGGACCTCGCCACCACGCACCTTGACCGCGCCGATCTCGGTGATCATCGACCCCGCCTCGGCCGAGCCGCCGGTCGTCTCGAGGTCGACGACGCAGAAGGTGATGTCGCGCAGCGGGCGGCCGAGCTCGTCGAAGCTCATCTGGGTGGCCCACGCGCTCATGGTTTGAAGGTAGGCAGCAGCGCTGACACAACTCGGCCCGCGACACGCCGGATGACGAACTGTCAGTGGCCCGTGGTGGAGTCCTGGCAGTTGGTCTTCCCCGGTCCCAGAAGGAGTCATCCGCATGAGCCTCCGCATCGACTGCGACACGTGCCTGGTGCGCGGCCTGTCCTGCCACGACTGCGTGGTGACCGTGCTGCTCGGGCCGCCACCCGAGCTCTCCTTCGACGCCGACGAGCAGCAGGCGCTGGAGGTGCTGGCCGACTCCGGACTCGTGCCGCCGCTGCGCATGGTCACGCCCGTCTCGGGCCCGGAGGTCGAGTCGGCCTGACGCCTCGACGCCCCGCCGTGAGGGGCGATCAACTACCTCGTGACCTCGGTCACCGAGGCGCGTCCAGAGTTGGCAGCGCGTCTGACCTGTGCTTATGGTGCTGCTTCGATGGTCCCTGGACCAGTGCACCGACCGGGTGCGCTCGGGGACCGCGCCGAATCCGATCCAGTCGCCGCTCGGGGGACAGGCTGATCGGAACCGGGGACCCAGGTTCCACTGGGGTGAATCCGGGGTGGCCGTGTCACCGACCGTGACGCGACGACACCGGTAGGGCGTTCTTTGGGCCCGAACCCGTCAGCTAACCCGGTAGGCGTAGGACACAAAGAGGAGACCGCCCTCTCGTGGACGGCCGTAAGTTCTGCGCGCGCTCAAGCGCCGCCATCGCCACCTTCATCACCATCGCGGGGCTCGAGCTCACCGGCGCCGGAAGCGCGTCCGCAGCCGTGGCTCCCCGAGCCGACAACGTTGCCGCCGCCCGGGCCAAGGCCGATGCCCTGACCCACCAGGCCGCCGCCGCCGGCGCACGACACGAGCGCGTGCAGAGCGCGCTCGACCGTGCCGTCTCGCGGATGCACGTCCTGGACCGGCGCATCACGCACGAGCGTCGTACGTCGACGGCCCTCAAGGCCGCCGTCGCCGAGCTCGCGAATCCCGCGTCCAGCTACGACCCGACGCCGGGCGTCAACGCCGCCCCGGCGCCGCAGCAGCTGAACCCCAGCTCGTCCACCCTGCTGACCAACGTCGTGGTCGTCAGCCAGGACACCGACGGCCTCGCGCAGCGGATGAACGCCTCGGACCAGAGCCTGGCCGCCCTCACCCAGGGCCGCAGCGCGCTGGGCAAGCAGGTGCGCACCCTCTCCCTGCGGGAGCACTCCCTCGCGGCCAGCGAGTCCGGCCTGCGTGAGCGTGCCGATGCGGCCGAGTCGCACGTCACCAACCTCATCGGTGGCCCCGCGGTCGCCTACGCGCTCTCGAAGGTCGGCAACGGCTACGTCTTCGGTGCGGCCGGTCCGAGCGTGTTCGACTGCTCCGGCCTGACGATGGCCTCGTGGGCCCAGGCCGGCGTCTCGCTCCCGCACAGCGCGGCCGCGCAGTACGCTACGGGTCGTCACATCTCCGAGAGCGAGCTGCAGCCTGGTGACCTCGTCTTCTACTACAGCCCGATCCACCACGTCGGCATGTACATCGGCAACGGCAAGATCGTGAACGCGCTGAACCCCGGCGCCGGCGTGGTCATCTCCGGTCTGCACGACATGCCCTACTCCGGTGCGGTCCGCCCTGGCTGAGGCCACGGCCGGCTACCAATCCGGACGCAGAGCCGCTCGCCCCGATCGCAGCACGGGGGCGGGCGGCTTCCTGCATGTGCGACACCTCGTGCTCGCCGTCGCGCTGGTCCTGCTCGTCGGGTTCGCGGCCTCCGGCTGCTCGGGCAACCTCGACGTCAGGCCGCCCTCGCCCACGCACGACGACTCCGGGCAGCTCGCCACCGAGGCGCAGCAGACCCTCGACGACCTGGTCTCCGCCCTGGACCGGCGATCAGCCTCGGCCGTGGACCTGGCGGCCCCCGGTCATGCCGACGACGTGCGCAACCTCGTGGCGAACGCCAAGGCGCTGGACGTGCACGACCTGTCCATGCGCTACGTCGACCAGGCGGCGCCGCTGACCTCGACGGAGCAGTCCCGCTTCGGCAGCCACGCCTGGGCCGCGACCATCCAGCTGCAGTACGCGTTCGGTGGCGTCGACCCGGTACCGGCGCACCTCGAGAGCGCCGTGGTCTTCTCGCCCGACGGCGACCACGTGCGTGTCGCCGGCTTCGGCGCCGGTGACGCGCGCACGCCGCTCTGGCTGGTGGAACCGCTGGCCGTCGTACGCAACGGCGCGACGCTGACGGCGGTGGCAGGCACCAGCGCCGGTCGCTACCCGCGACTGGTCGCCCGGGCGATCGCCCACGTGCGTCAGACGCTGCCGGCCTGGCACGGGCCCCTGGTCGTGGAGGTCCCGGCCAACCAGTCCGAGCTCGACGCGGCTCTGCAGGCGCAGCCCGGCCAGTACGACGACATCGCCGCCGTCACGACCACCGAGGACGGCTCCCTCTCCAGCGGTGCGCCGGTCCGGGTCTTCGTGAACCCGGCCGTCTTCGACAAGCTCGCCGACAGTGGCGCGCAGGTGGTGATGAGCCACGAGTCGACGCACGTGGCCACCGGCGCGACCTTCGTCTCGATGCCGACGTGGCTGCTCGAGGGATTTGCCGACTACGTCGCCCTCAACCACGCCGGGGTGCCGGTCTCGCTGGCAGCGCGGCAGATCCTGGCGCGCATCCGGTCCACGGGACTGCCCTCGGGGCTGCCGACCGCCAGCGACCTCCAGCCCACGGCCAACGGGCTCGGGGCGACCTACGAGGAGGCGTGGCTGGCCTGCCGCTTCCTCGCCCAGCGCTACGGCCAGCAGCGGCTGATCGCCTTCTACTACGACGTCAGCGGGGGAGCGCCCCTGAAGCACGCGTTCGCCTCCGTGCTGGGCACCACCGAGGGCTCGTTCGTGGCGCAGTGGCGGGTCGACCTCGCCCACCTCGCCCGGCACCCCTGATCCGGTGACCGTGCGTGACAGGCTGGCGCCGTGACGCAGGAGCGTGGGCCCTCGACCCGACTCAGCCTGGGGATCGTCGTCGTCTCCGGAGTGGCCCTCGTCGTCATGGCCGCGCTGCTCATCCCGTGGTCGTGGGTGCCCGGGGGTCACCCAGTACACGTCGCGGCGTCCAGCGTGTTCACGCCCGCGCAGATCGCCCGGGCCGAGGCCTACTCCTCGGCGCAGCGGCACCTCTCGTGGGTCTCGCTCGCGCTGTCCACGCTGCTCGCGCTGACCCTGGGGCTGACCCGTGCCGGATCCTCGCTGGCGCGTCGAGCGCGCGGGCCGTGGTGGGTGCGGACACTGCTGGTGACCCTGCTGCTGCTCGTGCTCGGCTGGCTGATCACGCTCCCGCTGTCGCTGCGGATCCGGCACAACGACGTCAGGTACGGGCTCACCGACCAAGCACTGGGCGGCTGGTTGCCGCGACGAGGTGGTCTCGCTGCTCGTCTCGTGGGTGTTCGTGGGCGTGACGGTGCTCCTCGTGATCGGCACTGCCCGGGTCTCACCGAGACGGTGGCCGCTGTGGACGGCCATCGCCGGGGTGGTGCTCACCGTGGCCGGGTCGTTCGTCTACCCGGTCGTGGTCGAGCCGTTGTTCAACTCCTTCACACCGCTGCCCGCCGGAGCGCTCCGCACCCAGATCCTCCGGCTCGCGAAGGTCGAGGGCGTGCCCATCCACGACGTCCTGGTGGCCGACGCCTCGCGGCGTACCACCACCCTGAACGCCTACGTCTCCGGCTTCGGCAGCACCCGGCGCGTGGTGCTCTACGACAACCTGCTGCACGACGAGCCGCAGCGGGTGATCCTCTCGGTCGTGGGCCACGAGCTGGGCCACGCCCGGCACCACGACGTGGCCAACGGCACGGCATTCGGCGCGGCCGGTGCCGCGCTCGGGGCGGGCCTGCTGGGTCTGCTCATGGGCCGGCGTCGGCTGCTGGACCGGGCCGGGGTCTCCAGCCCGGGGTCGCCGGAGGCGGTGGCACTCCTGGTGGCCCTCGCGGCGATCGGGTCGCTGCTGGCGAGCCCGTTCGAGAACACCGCCAGCCGCGCCGTCGAGGCACGCGCGGACCGCGCCGCCCTGGAGTCGACCCACGACTACGCCGCCTTCCGCACGGTGCAGAAGGAGCTGGCGCTGCGCTCGCTCAGCGACCCGACGCCGCCGGCGCTGAGCCAGTTCTGGTTCGGCTCGCACCCGACAGCACTGCAGCGCATCGGCATTGCCGATGCGCTGCAGAAGAGGTCGCCCGGAAGTCGTTGATCAGCAGGTCGCCGACGTGGTGCCGCTGCCGCTGCTGATCTTTCCGCACGTCTTGCTGAAGCTGCTCTTGATCACGCCCCCGAAGGCGAAGACGACCGCGACGATGAGTGCTGCGATTCCCGCCACGAGCAACCCGTACTCGACCGCAGACGCGCCGTCGTCGTCACGACGCCGCCGCACCAGCCGCATGAGGTTCGCCATCTCCTGTGTCCTCTCTCGAGTGCACCCGAACCCCCCGGTGGTGCATGTGTACTAGGTGGAAGTGTGCCTTTTGAGGTAGGCCGTGTCCGGGTTTTGCCGGAACAGCAACGCGCCCGGCCCCTGCTCGTGGCAGTGGCCGGGCGCGGTCGTGCTGATCGATGGTCAGCAGGTCGCTGTGGTCGTCGCGCTGGCGTCGCTGACCTTCCCGCAGGTCGTGCTGAAGCTGGTCTTGATCGCACCCCCGAGGGCGAAGAGGACGACCATGATCATGGCCGCGATCCCTGCCACGAGCAGCCCGTACTCGACCGCTGATGCGCCGTGGTCGTCACGGCGCCCCAGCAGCCGCATGATGTTCGCCATGTCCCGCTCCTCGCTCACCCCCGTGTGGTGCCTGGCCACCCACGTCGCACGACGAGGGGGATGCGTCGTGCCCGACCCTTCTGCACGCAGCGGGAGAGCCGGGCACGTTCGAGCTGACCGTGAGGTCAGCAGGTTGCGCCCGAGGCGGCGTCCGGCGCCACCGGAGATCTTGACCGCAGGTCGAGCTGAAGCTGTTCTTGATGACGCCGCCGAAGACGAAGACGACGGTGACGATGAGCGCCGCGATGCCGGCGACGAGCAGGCCGTACTCGACGGCGCTGGCGCCGTCCTCGTTGCGACGGGTGGTGATGTTGCGGATGAACTCGAGCATTCGAGTGTTCCCTTCTCTGGAACCAGGCTTCCTTAGCTGGGCCGACCCACTCGGCCCGGCGATGTGAAGTGTTGCAAAACGGACATACCCTGTCCGGCTTTCCCGCATAAAAACGCACATTCCGACCAATCGGAGTCGGGCATAGTCCGTTCGGACTATGTCGCCGCCGGGCGTGGGGCTCAGGAGGGCGGGGCGATGCCGGTGATCAGCCCGAGGCGCATCGCGGCGACGAGGGCCTGCGCGCGGTTGGCCGCGCCGAGCTTCTCGTAGATCCGGCCGATGTCGCTCTTCGCGGTCGACTCGCTCAGGAACAGCTTCGCCGCGATCGCGGTCACCCCGAGACCCTCGGCCAACAGCTCGAGCACCTGGCGCTCGCGGTCGGCGAGCTGGGGGGCCCCGGAGTTCATCCGCCGCACCATCGCCTCGGCGAGGCCGGTGCAGGTGAAGGTCAGCGGCGCGACGGCCGCCTGGCGCGCCGCGCTGATGACCGAGGAGGTCGGGGCGTCCTTGCCGACGAACCCGGAGGCGCCGGCGTCCATCGCGGCGAACAGCTGCTCGTCGCCGGCGTACATGGTCAGCACGACGAGACCCGTCTGGCGGTCGCGCTGCCGCAACGCGCGCACGATGTCGAGACCCGAGCCGTCGGGCAGACGTACGTCGGTGATCACCACGTCGGGCTTGACCTCGCCGGCCAGCTCGATGCCGGCGGCCACGGAGCCGGCCTGGCCGGCGATCTCGAAGCCGTCGGCCTGCGAGAAGGCGGTCGCCAGTCCTTGCCGGACCAGCTCGTGGTCGTCGATCAGCAGCACGCTCGTCATGTGCCCCCCGGGGCAGGCCCCCGTCCTCTCTGCTGCGCAGAGTAGACGATGGGTGCCCGACCAGTGGCGATCATCGCCGTGCGTTGCCGACCCGGATCAGCACCCGCGTCCCCGGGCGTTCCGGGGTGGGCGCCTCGATCGCGAGGTCGGCGCCGATGCTGGTCGATCGTTCGCGCATGATCTTCATCCCGTGGGAGTCCGCGGCCGGGCGCGTGCGGGCGGGTGCCGTCGTCGCCCACCTCGATCTCGGCGTACGGCGCGCGCACGGTGCACTTGAGCCACAGGTTGGCCGCGCCGGAGTGCTTGCGGGCGTTGGCCATCGCCTCCTGGGCGATCCGCATCAGCTCGAACTCGACGTCGCTCGGCAGCCGCGGACCCTCCTCGTCGACCGTGACGTGGACGGCCATCGGCGACATGGCAGCCACCTGGTTGGCGTACGCCGACAACGTCTCGCCCAGACCGGCGCCCGCCGGGATCTCCTGGCGCAGGTCGAAGATGGAGTGCCGGAGGTCGCCCACCACCCGGCTGACCTCGCCGCGCAGCTGCGCGATGAGCTCCTGCTGCGCCGGGTCGCGCGAGGTGCCCGCGATGTTGTCGACGAGGTAGCCGAGCGAGGCGACGTCCTGGGCCACGCCGTCGTGGACCTCGCGCGCGATCCGCTGGCGTTCCTGGCTCATCGCGGAGTCGCGGACCCGGCCGAAGAGAAGCGCCGCCTGCAGCTGCACCGCCTGCCCGCCGAGCTTGTCGTCCAGGTCGCGCGCGGTCCGGGAGTCCACCGGCCGGAGCGTCTCCAGCACGAGCACGGCGACCACTTCGTCGCCGGCGTGGAGCGGGATCGCCACCTGGTTCTCGTGCAGCACGGGCGCCTCGAGCTCCCAGCACTTCTCAGCGAGCGGCTCCGACCAGGACATCGTCAACGGCGTCGCGCCGACGGAGTAGCGCAGCGCCGCGATGCCGCCACCGTGGGAGCGCACCAGGACCACCGCACTCCTGGTCGGCAGCGTCCCGTCGGCCGTCAGCATGACCTCCTCGGCGATGCGTACCGGGTCGAGGCCCGCCGCTGAGCTTCTCCGAGAGCGCGTCGAGCCGGCGGATCAGAGCCACCGCGCTGCGGTACGACGCCTCCGAGTCAGTGCTGGTCGCCGCTCGGCGCAGGTCCACGCCGATGACGCCGATGCCGGTCGCTGTCGCCAGCCACGTGAAGGCGCTCAGCGCCATCGCCCGGTCCCACTCCGTCACCCAGATCGCCCACGCGACCACGAGCAACCCGAACTCGGCGACCAGGACGCGGATCAGCCCGGGGCGGCCACGGTCGAGCCCGGCGATCAGCGCCGGGATGACGAGGTACGGCGTCACCGTGGCCTGGTAGGGATCGGTGAACACCACGACGAGCGCGACGACGCATCCCTCGGCGAGGGCCACCTGCCACTGCGGAAGGTCAGTCCAATGGCCGAGTGCCACCGCGATCGCCGCCGTGACGCCGATCGCCGCGGTACCGATCAGGAAGTGCGGGCCGGCCAGCCCCGCGAGCGCGGTCAGGGCCGCGATGGTGAAGACCCGAGCAGCGAGGGCAACCCTGCCGATGTCGGTCACGGCGTCATTATGTGCGAGCGCGCACGCCGAACCTGCGAGGCGTGCGGGAACGAGGCCGAGCCATGCGCCATCGGATCAGCTCAGCGTGCCCTTGAAGTTGTTCATGATCGAGATGCCGGCGGGACCGAGCACCGCGATGAACAAGCAGGGCAGGATGCAGAAGATCAGCGGGACCAGGATCTTGACCGGCACCTTCTGAGCAGCTTCCTCCGCCCACTGACGCCGCTTGACCCGGATCTCCGAGGACTGCACGCGAAGCACCTGGCCCACCGGGATGCCGAACGCGTCGGCCTGCACCATCGCGCCGGCGAAGGAGCGCACGTCCGGGACGGCACCGCACCGCTCGGCCATCGAGCGGAGCGCCTCGGCCCGCCCGCGCCCGATCTGCATCTCCTGCAGCATGCGCGCGAACTCCTCGGCGAGGGGCCCCTCGGTGTTGCGGGCGACCTGCGCCAGGGCGGCGTCGAAGCCCAGGCCCGACTCCACGGAGATGGTCAGCAGGTCGATCGCGTCCGGGAGCGCGCGCTGGAGCTTCTCGGCGCGGTCGAAGGCCCTTCTGGTGCAGGTACAGGTTGGGGGCCATGTAGCCCGCGAGCGAGGCGCCCATCACGAGCGCGAGCGCGATCGCGAAGGAGAGGCTCATGACGAGGGCCAGCACCAGCGACAGCACCAGGCCGACGCCGAAGCCGACGACCTTGCCCGCCATCACGCGCTCGATCGTCCATCCGGCTGGGTTGCCCGCCCGCTCGAGCTTCTCGCGGATCCGGTCGTTCGCGTCGGCCGGGGTCAGCCTGCGGCCCGAGGCCCTGGGCGCTGGAGAGCAGGGGGAACAGGACGCGGTCCGCGAACGGCGCGTCGAGCTCCTTCTTCATCTCCTCCGGGGCCGCCGTGAGCGCGTTGAGCACCGAGATCGACCGGTTCACGCCGGTCTGCTCGCGGTTCACGCCACCGATGGAGGCGAAGACCAGGAAGAGCGCCACGAAGATCATCGCGAAGGCGACGATGAGGGCGATGTCGATGATGCTCATGTGACGGGGCCCCCGCGGAAGTGTGGGCGGAAGGAGCGAAGCGGGAGGAGCCCGCAGTTTCGTGGGGTGTTCACAGGTCCACCTTGGCAACCTTGGACATCCAGAAGACGCCGACCGAGAGGAGCACGGCGATCGCGGCGAGCAGGATGTAGCCGATGGGAGTGCTGTACAGCGGGTGCACGTAGTCGGGCTTCGTGACCGTCAGGAAGACCAGGAAGCCGGGCGGCAGGCCGCCGAGGATGTAGCAGGAGAGCCGGCCCTCGGCGGAGAGTGCCTTGACGTGGCGTCGCAGGAACTCGCGCTCGCGGAGGGTGTCGGCCACCTGGAGCAGGAGCTCGGCCAGGTTTCCGCCGACCTCGCGCTGGATCCGGATGGCCATCACGACCCACTTCCAGTCGCGGCTCTCCATCCGCTCGGCGACGCCCTCCAAGGAGTCCTCGAGCGGCACCCCGAGCCGGGTCTCGATGACCACGCGCCGGAATTCGCTGGCGATCGGCTCGCCGCCCTCGCGGACGATCGTGTCGATCGACTGGGCGAGGGAGAGGCCGGCCGAGAGGCTGCCGGACATCAGCTGGAGGGTGTCGGCCAGGCTGGACGCGAACGCCTTGAGTCGTCGGCCGCGCTTCATGCGCAGGTAGATGCCGGGACCGATGATGCCGGCGACGATGATGAGGAGTCCCAGGATGATGTTGCTCGACCCGATGAGGACACCGACGAGGCTGGCCGCGACGATCACGCCCGCACGCACGAGCAGCCACTCCGAGGGCTTCAGCGACATGCCGGCCGTGTCGAGCTTCGCCTCCAGGCGTGCCTCGAGGGAGCGGTTGTTGGCCAGTGCCTTCTCGGCCACCTTCTTCGCGGAGCCGGTCAGCCCGGTGCCGGCCGCAGCGGCACCCTCGGCTCCCCGGTGCCCGGGGTCGCGAAGGCGCCGTACGCCTGCATCTGGCGGCCCAGCCAGACGTCGGTCTCGACGGCGGGCTTGCCCATGCCGAGGGCGAGGATGATGCCCAGCAGACCGAGCGCCATCGCGACGACGCCGCCGAGGACGATCCGGTCGGTGACGGCGAACTTGGGCCTCAGGACGGGTGTGGGGAGCGCGGCGTTCGTGGCGGCCTCGGCCGTGTGGACCGGCACGTAGGCGGAGGCGGTCATGGTGCTGGAGCTGCCCGGCAGCGTGACGTTCACGTCGGCGCTCTGGTCGGATTTCGCCGGCACGTCGGCGGTCACGATGATCTGCCGCGAGAGCGCGTCGGCCTCCTGGGCGAACGCCGCGGAGAGCGCGGTGGGCTGGCTGGCGTCGAGCATCGTGCCGCGGCCGGCCGCTGCCATGGCGCGCAGGGGAGCGCTCTCGGTGCCGCTCTGCTGGATCGCGACGGCGTCGATCTGCACGCCCGACTTCTTGATCGCGTCGACGACGCTCGAGAGCGGCGTGCTGGTCGTGTCGTGGCCGTCGGAGAGGACGAGGATGCGGCGCTGACCGGCGTTGTCGCCTCCGGGCCCGACGGCGTCGAGGGCACCGAGGACACCGCCGTACAGCGCGGTGTTGTGGGTCAGGGTGAGGCCGTCGATCGCGGTGCGAGCCGCGGCGCGGTCGAGCCCGGGCTTGACGAGCAGCCGCACCTGGTCGTCGAAGGTCAGCACGCCGATCTCGACGTTGGCCGGTGCCGAGGTGAGGTAGGTGTTGGCCGCACGCTTCGCCTCGGCGATGCGGGCGCCCTTCATGCTGTCGCTGGTGTCGATCGCCAGGATCGAGACGCGCCTGATCGCGTTGCTGCTCGCGGCGTCGGAGGCCTTCGCGGAGCACGGTGTGCCCGCCGACGGTGACCGTGACCTTGCTGAGGTCGACGTTGCCGGCGCTCGACGGGACCGAGACCAGCAGCTGAACGCCGCTCCTTGGTCGGCTGGGCGTGGTCGATGGTCGCCGTCGCGCTCGCGCCGCTGTCGGCGTACGCCGGAGCGAGCAGCCCGGAGGCGGCCACGACGAGCAGCGCGGGCGCGATCAGCGCCCGCCGGAGTCCGCGCAGCACGGGGCGCATCACAGGAACTCCTTCGTGGCGAAGATGCGCGGGTCGACGGTGACGTTGTTGTGCTGCATCTTCTCGAGGAACTTCGGCCGCAGGCCGGTGGCCTTCAGCGAGCCGAGGGAGCGACCCTCGATGTCGAAGCCGAGGGAGTTGTCGTAGAGGAAGATGTCCTGCAGCGTGATGATGTCGCCTTCCATCCGCTCGACCTCGGTGACGTGCGTGATGCGGCGGGTGCCGTCCTTGAGACGGGCCTGGTGCACGATCAGGTCGACCGCGGAGGCCACCTGCTCGCGGATGGCGCGCACCGGGAGGTCCATGCCCGCCATCAGCACCAGGGTCTCCAGGCGGGAGCAGGTGTCGCGGGGGCCGTTGGAGTGGACGGTACAGATCGAGCCGTCGTGACCGGTGTTCATCGCCTGCAGCATGTCGAGGGCCGAGGAGTCACGGACCTCACCGACGACGATGCGGTCGGGGCGCATGCGCAGCGAGTTGCGGACCAGGTCGCGGATGGTGACCTGGCCCTTGCCCTCGATGTTGGCCGGCCGCGACTCGAGCCGGACCACGTGGTCCTGCTTGAGCTGGAGCTCGGCGGCGTCCTCGATGGTGACGATGCGCTCGTCGGAGGGGATGAAGGAGGAGAGCACGTTGAGGGTGGTCGTCTTGCCGGCGCCGGTACCACCCGAGACGACGACGTTGAGCCGGCCGCGCACGCAGGCGTCGAGGAAGTCGGCGGTGGCCGTGCTGAGCGAGCCGAACTTGATCAGGTCGTTGACCGTCAGGGGGTCGGCGGAGAACTTGCGGATCGTCAGCGAGCTGCCGTCGATCGCCAGCGGCGGGACGATCGCGTTGACACGGCTGCCGTCTGGCAGGCGTGCGTCGACCATGGGGGAGGCCTCGTCGACGCGACGGCCGATGCGGGAGACGATCTTGTCGATCGTGCGACGCAGGTGCGCCTCGTCCTTGAACTTGCCGTCGACCTTGGTCAGGCGACCCTTGCGCTCCAGCCAGATGTCGAAGGGGCCGTTGACCATGACCTCGGCGACGTCGACGTCACGCAGGTAGGGCTCGAGTGGTCCGTAGCCCAGGATGTCGTCGGAGATCTCCTGGGTGATCCGCTCCCGGTCGACGCGCGTCAGGGGGCGGTTCATCGAGGCCATCACGTCGGCGAGCACGGAGCGCACCTTCGACTCGAGCTCGGCGACCTCGAGGTTGGCGTCGTAGAGCTGCGGTCCGAGCTGCTGCAGGAGCTCGCTGTGCACGCTCTCCTTGAGGTCCTCGAAGCGGTCCTTGGAGGCGCCGGCGCGCGCCGCTGCGCTGGACTGCAGGCTCGTCTTGGACGCGCTGCCGTGCTGGCGTGGCCGTTCGGCGCCGTCTGGGGGCTGAGCGGCGAGGACTCGCTGCTGCCGGAGCCGTTGGCGCTCGGCTCGCCGGCGACCGCGCGGTCCGTCGCGGGCTGCTCGGCGGCCCCTGCTCGGCCGTGGGCTCGTCGGCCAGGTGACGCCCGGCCGAGGGCGCGCTCGGCTCCCCGAAGCCGTCCGCCGGGGGTGCGGAGGTCGCGCCCTTCTCCCGGTTGAGGGCGGCGAGACGTTCACTCAGACTGCTCATGGAACTCTTCCTGGGCCGGTCGTATCTGGGCTCAACGCTTCTTACGGCCGAAGAGGCCGCGCTTGGCCTTCACGGTGCCGTTGACGGACTGGGTGCTGCTGCCGATCAGCTGGTCGGCGAGGGCGATGATGCCCTTGGAGACCGGGTGGTCGGGCTTGGAGAGGACGATCGGCTGTCCGTGGTTGGTGGCACTGGCCACGGCGGTGGCGCTCGGCAGCGACACGCTGACCTTCATGTTGAGGATGCCCTCGACGTTCTCCTGCGAGAGCCCGACCTCCTCGTCGGCGCGGTTGAGCACCAGGTGCCGGGTCTGGCGCACCAGGTGCAGCAGGTCGAGGGTCTCCAGCGCCACCTTGGTGTTCTTCAGCGTGGGGACGTCGAGGGTGGCCACGACGATGCACTCGTCGGTCTCGTCGAAGGCGCCGAGCACCTGGTCGTCGAACCCCGGAGGCGTGTCGATCACGATGTAGTCGAAGTGCCGCCGCAGGGTGTCGATGATGCTGCGGACCAGGCTGGGTGAGATCCGGTCGCGGCCCTCGGGCTGCGTCGGCGCGGCCAGGATCGAGAGCGACTCGTCGAACGGCGTGAGGAGCGTCTGCAGCATCGAGTAGTCGAGGTGCTCCTCGGACCCGGCGGCGTCCGCGATCGTGTGCTGCGGCACCAGCTGCAGGGTGATCGCGACGTCGCCGAAGGACAGGTCGAGGTCGACCACGCAGACCTTGTTGCCGCGGCTGTGCCAGGGCGATGCCGAGGTTCACCGACATCGTGGTCTTGCCGACCCCGCCCTTGGGCGAGAAGACGGTGAGCACGTCGCCCTTGCGCTGGCCCTCGTCCGTCGTGCCTGGCCCGACGATGCTGTCCCACGAGTGCTTCGCGCGGTTGAGCGCCGTACCGAGGGCCTGCTGGTCGTCGGCCGGTACGACGGCGCCGATGCCGGCGGCCATCGAGCTGGCGTAGATGTCGGGCGCCAGCTCGTGACGGAGCAGGATCACGGTCGTCGCCGGGTGCGCGGCCCGGACCCGCTCGGCCAGTGCCGTCGCGGCAGGGACCTCGAGGGTCGGGCCGAGCACGACGGCGTAGTCCTTGCCGGTCATCGCGGCGTCGACGTCGTCGAGGCGCGACAGGACCTGTGAACCGGCCGGCAGCGCGGGCGCGAGCACACCGGCAGTGGTGGAGTCGGGCTCGACGAGGATTGGCATGGCAGCGGGGTCCTTAGTGGCGGAAGGGGACTTCTAGTTGAAGAGGTTGGCGCCGGTGACGCCCTTGCTCGGGGCCACCTGCGACTGGTCGTTGAGGAGACCGAACGCGAGGGTGCCGTTGTTGCTGGCGTAGATGACCTTCTGGCCCTCCGCCTGGCTGACCGAGAGCGTGAGCAGCGTGCGCGGCAGCGACTCGGTGCTCTGGGTGCCGTCGGCGGCGGTCGTGGTCTTGGGCGTCACGGTCGTGGTGCCGACACCGATGACCTCGACGCTCGGGAGCAGCAGGCGCGTGAAGGAACCCACGCCGTTGCCGGTGGCGCTGTCGAAGATGGCCACCTTGTCGCCCGGGTTGACGAAGCCGGCCACCCGCGACGGGTCGCTGAGGCTGACCGAGATCGCCATGTTGCCCTTGGGGATGGTCAGCGACGTGGTGCCGGCGGCGCCGGCGGACCCGAACTTGCTGGTCACGATCTGCTCGCCCGGGTAGATGGTCGTGGTGGCGACCTCACTGCTGATGGGGTTGAGACCGTTGATGGCCCCCGGGAGGACGTCCTGGCGGGAGACGGAGGCCGTGGTGAGCTTGCCGGCCTGCTGGGCGGCTGTCGCCGTCTCGCCCGGGTCGATCTGCTTCACGGCCTTGAGCACGGTGACCGCCGCGTAGCGCTGGTCGGCCCGGTTGTTGGCCCCGCGCACGTAGAGGAACACCACCAGTGTTCCGAGGGCGGCGATCACCGCCGCGACGAGCAAGAGCACTTTCCTGCGATCCATGGGCGACTCGACCAACTCTCTCCTGGGCGGGGTCCAGGCCCCGCTGCTTACGGCCTGCCAGGAGTGGTCGGACTGAGGAGCGTCTGACTCGTGGTCATTCCGCCGGTCTCCTGCATGAGACAGATTGCAGGAGGAAGTTCCGTTTTGTACTGCAAATGCCAGACTCCGCCCGATCGGACAGAACTACGCAGGCGTGCAGTTACCGGACATACAGGGCGTCGATGTCGTCGGCGTGCTCTCGCGTGACCACGCCCCGCTTCAGCTTCAGGCTGGGGGTCAGCTGCCCGCTCTCCTCGGTCCAGGTCGTCGTCAGCAGCGTGAACTTGCGGATCGACTCGGCCTTGGAGACCGCCGTGTTGGTCTCCTCGACCGCCTTCTCGATCTCGGCGATCAGGTCGGGGTCCTCGACGAGGTCGGCGAGGTTCGAGGACTTCTCGTGCCGGCTCGCCCAGTCCGGGAGCGTCTCGGGGTCGAGGGTCACCAGGGCTGCCACGAACGGCCGTCCGTCACCGACGACCATGCACTGGTCGACGAGCGGGTGCGCGCGCAGGCGGTCCTCGAGGACGGCGGGGGCGACGTTCTTGCCCCCGGCGGTCACCAGGATCTCCTTCTTCCGACCGGTGATCCGCACGAAGCCCTCGTCGTCGATCTCGCCCACGTCGCCGGTGTGGAACCAGCCGCGGGAGTCCACCGCCTCGCCGGTCGCGTCCTCGGCGTGCCAGTAGCCGGCGAAGACCTGACCGCCGCGGAAGAGCAGCTCGCCGTCGTCGGCGACGCGCACGCTGGTGCCGGGCAGCGGCCGCCCGACGGTGCCCACCTTCTGGGCGTCGGGGAGGTTCACGGTGAGCGCCGCCGTGGTCTCGGTCAGGCCGTAGCCCTCGAGCACGGTGACGCCGATGCCGCGGTAGAAGTGGCCCAGCCGCTCGCCGAGCGGCGCGCCTCCGGAGATGGCGTAGCGGCACCGCCCGCCCAGCGCGGTGCGCATCTTGGAGTACACCAGCCGGTCGAACACCGCGTGACGTGCCCGCAGCGCCAGCCCGGGTCGCCCGGTGTCCCGGGCCCGCGACCAGGCGATGGCCGTGTCGGCCGCTCGCTCGAAGACGCCTCCCCGGCCGTCGGCGACCGCCCGCTGCGAGGCGGTGTTGAACACCTTCTCGAACACGCGGGGCACGGCCAGGATGAAGGTCGGCCGGAAGCCCGCGAAGTCCTCGAGGAGGTGCTTGATGTCGGCCGAGTGGCCCATCCGCACCCGCGCCCTGACGCACCCGATCTGGATGATCCGCGCGAACACGTGGGCCAGGGGCAGGAACAGCAGGGTGGCGGGTGCCTCCCCGCCGTCGTCGGCCGTGAAGAGCGCATCGAGCTGGTCCACCGCGACGACCAGCTCGAACATGAAGTTGCCGTGCGTGAGCATGCAGCCCTTGGGGCGCCCGGTGGTGCCCGAGGTGTAGATCAGGGTGGCCAGCGCCTCCGGCCCGTTCGACGTACGCCGCTGCTCGAGGACGGCGTCGTCGACGTCCTGGCCGAGCGTCTGCACCGTGCCGACCCCATGACCCTCGATGTGCCAGACGTGGTGGAGCTCGGCGAGCCGGCCGCGAATGGCCTTGATCCGCGAGGCGTGCTCGGTGGTCTCGGTGAACACGGCCCGGGCCCCGGAGTCGGAGAGGATCCACTCGATCTGCTCGGCGCTGGAGGTCTCGTAGACCGGCACCGTGGTCGCCCCGGCGAACCAGATCGCGTAGTCCAGGAGCGTCCACTCGTAGCGGGTGCGGGAGATGATCGCCACCCGGTCGCCGACCTCGATGCCGGCCGCGATCAGACCCTTGGCGACGGCCTGGACCTCCTCGAGGAACTCCTCCGCCGTGACGTCGGCCCAACCCGAGCGGCCGTCCTCCTGGGTGCGCCGCGAGAAGACGACCGTGTCGGGGTGCTCGCGACCGTTGACGACGACGTCGTCGGTGAGGTTGCCGCTCGTCGGAACCTCGACGTCGAGAGCGGTGGAGTACTCGCGCACGCGTGCACCGTACCCGCAGCCCGCCGGGGTGCTCGGCTAGCGTGTGCCCATGGCTGAGCAGACCACCTCGAGCATCGTCGTCGACGCGCCCCCGGCCGCGGTGATGGCGGTCATCGCGGACTTCCCGGCGTACCCCGACTGGGCTCAGGGCATGAAGGCGGCGGAGGTGCTGGAGACCGGCGCCGACGGCCGCGGCACCCGGGTCCACTTCGAGCTGGAGGCCACCCCGATCAAGGACTCCTACACCCTGGCCTACGTCTGGAAGGGCGACGACTCCGTCACCTGGACGCTGGTCGAGGGCAAGATGCTCAAGGCCATGGAGGGGGCCTACGTGCTCCGCGACAACGGCGCCGGCACCGAGGTCACCTACCGGCTGGCTGTCGACCTGAGCATCCCGATGATCGGCATGCTCAAGCGCAAGGCCGAGAAGGTGATCATCGACACCGCGCTCAAGGGGCTGAAGAAGCGGGTGGAGTCGGGCGCCCCCGACGCGTGAGCGCGCGCATCGTCCTGTTCACCGGCAAGGGTGGGGTCGGCAAGACCACCACCGCGGCGGGGACGGCGACCCTCGCCGCGCGTGCGGGGCAACGCACGCTCGTGCTCTCCACGGACGCCGCGCACTCGCTCGGTGACGCGTTCGGTCGGACCTTCGGCTCCGAGGTGACCGAGGTCGAGCCCCTCCTCTGGGTGCACCAGGTCGACACCCAACGCAGGTTCGAGCGCTCGTGGGGCGACGTCCAGGGCTACCTGAGGTCGGTCCTCGACGCTGCCGGCGTGGACCCGATCACCGCCGAGGAGCTGACGGTGCTGCCGGGCGCCGACGAGGTGCTGGCCCTGTTGGAGCTGCGCAGCCACGTGGTCAGCGGCGAGTGGGACGTCGTGGTCGTCGACTGCGCGCCGACCGCCGAGACCCTGCGGCTGCTGGCCCTGCCGGAGGCTCTCGGCTGGTACATGGACCGGGTCTTCGGCGTGCAGCGTCGGGTGGTGAAGGCGCTGCGGCCGGTGCTCACCCGGGCGGCCGGCGTGCCGATGCCCGAGGAGTCGGTCTTCGACGCGGTCGAGCGGCTGCACCGCGACCTCGAGCAGGTGCAGCAGATCCTGACCGAGAAGGACGCGACCGTGCGGCTCGTGCTCACCCCCGAGACCGTGGTGGTGGCCGAGGCCCGGCGCTCGCTGACGACGCTGTCGCTCTACGGCTACCGCGTCGACGGCGTGATCGCGAACCGGGTGTTCCCCGACGGGCCCGGCGACGCCTGGCGAGAGGGCTGGGTGGCCTCTCAGCAGCGGGTGCTCACCGAGGTGCGACAGTCCTTCGGCGACCTTCCGATCTGGCTGTCGTCGTACACCTCCGGCGAGCCGGTGGGGCCTGACGCGCTGGCCGAGTTCGCCGCCGCGGCGTACGACGGGGGCGACCCGATGGCCGTGCCCGTCGGTGACGGCCCGCTCACCATCACGCGCACCAAGAGCGGCGCCGTCCTCCGCATCGACCTGCCGTTCGCCCAGCGGCAGGACGTCGACCTCGCGCGCCACGGCGACGAGCTGGTCGTGACCGTGGGCTCCTACCGGAGGCTGCTCGCCCTGCCGGCGGCGCTCGGGCGGCACACCGTCACGGGCGCCCGCGTCGAGGACGGGGCGCTGCGGGTACGGTTCCGGTTCGAGGAGGAGGAGCAAGCATGAGTCCCACCCCCGGTGGCGGCGGACCGCCGCGCGACGACGACGCCCCCGAGGGCGGCGGATCCGACCCGCGGCGTCGCAGGGTGAGCCCGTCGGCAGCCTGGGGGAGGAGGCCGCCAAGCTCCTCGGCGCGCTTCGGAGTGGGCCCGCGACCAGGGCGCCGACTACGCCGGCTCCGCGTCGGGCGCCGCTGACGCCTTCAGCCACGCCGTCCACGAGGTCGACGAGCACCTCGCCACGGGCAGCGCCGACTGCCGCTACTGCCCGGTGTGCCAGGTGATCCACGTCGTGCGCAGCACCAGCCCCGAGGTGCGCACCCACCTCGCCATGGCTGCCGGGTCGCTGATGAACGCGGCCGCCGGGCTGCTCGCGACCCAGACCGAGCAGCGGGCCAAGCCCTCGGGAGTGGAGAAGATCGACCTCGACGACGCCTCGCCCTGGGACGAGGAGCAATGAGCGAGTGGAGCGAGCGAATCATCCCGGGTAGCGCCGACATGGCGTCGTGCGTGCACGGCGCAAAGCGAGTACGCACGTGAGCGGTCACACGATCGGCGTCGACGTCGGGGGCACCAAGATCGCCGCCGGCCTGGTCGACGTCGACGGGCGCGTGCTCGCCACCGAGCGCACGGAGTCGCCGGCCAAGGACCCCACCGAGATCGTCCGCACGATCGGCGGGCTCGTCGCGCGCCTCGGTGCGGGCCAGGACGTCGAGGCCGTCGGGGTGTCCGCGGCCGGCTTCGTCGACAAGGAGCGCGCCACCGTGCTCTTCGCCCCCAACCTCGCCTGGCGCGACGAGCCGCTGAAGAAGCTGCTCGAGGACGAGACCGGTCTGCCCGTCGTCGTGGAGAACGACGCGAACGCCGCGGCCTGGGGTGAGTTCACCTTCGGGGCCGGCCACGACGTCGACGACCTGCTCATGCTGACCATCGGCACCGGCGTCGGTGGCGGCGTGGTGCTCGACGGACAGCTGATGCGGGGGTCCTTCGGCATCGGCGCCGAGGTCGGCCACATCGAGATGGTGCCCGACGGGGTGCCGTGCGGCTGCGGCAACAGCGGCTGTCTCGAGTCCTACGCCTCCGGTCGCGCGCTGGTACGCCGCTCGCGCGAGGAGGCACGTCGTGACCCCGAGGCCGCCGCGGCCCTGCTGCGCGACGCCGACGGCTCCGTCGAGAAGATCACCGGGCCGTTGGTGACCGAGGCCGCCCGCCGCGGGGACGCCTTCGCGGTCGAGCGGTTCGCCGAGCTCGGCGACTGGCTCGGCCGAGGGCTGGCGTCGCTCGCCGCGGTGCTGGACCCTGCGGTCGTGGTCATCGGCGGTGGTGTCGGCGAGGCGGGTGGCCTCCTGCTGGAGCCCGCCCGGCGCTCGTTCGCCGTCCACGTGACCGGGCACGGCCACCGACCGCTCCTCGAGGTGCGCGGCGCGCGCCTGGGCAACGCCGGGGGCATGATCGGCGTGGCCGACCTCGCCCGGCGCCGCTGATGCCCGTCTCCGTCGGCGTCGACATCGGCGGCACCAAGGTGCTGGCCGCGGTGGTCGACCACACCGGCCGGGTGCTCGACACCGAGGCCACCGAGACCCCCGGTCGCGGCGCCGGCATCGAGCGGGCCAGTGTCGGTGAGGTCGAGGACGCCCTCGTCGACGTCGTGAACCGGCTGCTCGCGGTGCACGGGCGCTGCCCGGTGGGCGTCGCAGCGGCGGGCTTCGTGGACAAGGACGCGCAGCGGGTGCGCTTCGCCCCCCACCTCCCCTGGCGCGACGAGCCGCTCTCGGCCCGGCTGACCGAGCGGTTCGGGCACCGCATCCTCGGTGACGTCCTCGTCGACAACGACGCGACCGCCGCCCTGTGGGCCGAGGCGCACTACGGCGCCGCCCGCGAGGCCTACGACGCGATCATGATCACCCTCGGCACCGGCATCGGCGGCGGGCTGATGGTCCGCGGCCGCCTGCACCGGGGCAGCAACGGGATGGCGGGGGAGTACGGCCACATGCAGGTCGTCCCCGACGGCCGGGCGTGCCAGTGCGGGCGGCGCGGCTGCTGGGAGCAGTACTGCTCCGGACGCGCGCTGGCCCGCGCCGCCGCGGACGGCGGACTCGAGCTCAGCGGCACCGAGCTGACCATCGCGGCTCGTGAGGGCGACGTCGTCGCGCGGGCGGCGTACGACCAGGTGGCGCACTGGCTCGGGGTCGGGGTCGCCAACCTGGTGGCCGCCATCGACCCGCCCCTGATCATCATCGGCGGCGGCGTCTCGGCGGCCAGCGACCTGCTGCTGGCCGGGGGTCGTGACTCGATGGCCGAGAGCCTGGTCGGCGCGGGGTTCCGCGACCTGCCCGAGCTGGTGGGGGCCGAGCTCGGCCCGCTCGCCGGTGTGGTCGGGATCGCCGACCTGGCGCGGACGGCGGGTCGGATCAGGCGCGTCGGTAGGTGGGGGAGAGCTCCATCGCGAGTTGCTCGAGGAAGAGCCCGACGTCGGTGACGATCCCGCGAGCCTGGGACGACCCGCGGTCGGCGAGCTTGGTCACCGTCGCCGGGTTGATGTCCACGCAGACCAGGGGCACTGACGCCGGCAGGATGTTCCCGGTCGCCACCGAGTGCAGCATCGTGGCCGCCATCAGGCAGAAGCCGGCGTCGGCGATGTGGTCCCGCATCGCGCTCTGCCCCTGCACCACGTCGGTGTAGACGTCAGGCAGCGGGCCGTCGTCGCGGACGGACCCCACGAGCACGAACTCCTTGTCGTGGGTGACGAGCGAGTGCATGATCCCGCTGGTCAGGACGCCCTGGTCGACGGCCGCGCGGATCGAGCCGGCCTTGCGGATCGTGTTGATCGCCCGGATGTGGTGCTCGTGGCCGTGCTCCACACCCTGACCCCGCGCCAGGTCGACGCCCAGCGACGTGCCGTACAGCGCGGACTCGATGTCGTGGGTGGCGAGGGCGTTGCCGGCGAAGAGCACGTCGACGTACCCCGCCTCGATGAGCGCCACCATGGCCGGCGACGCACCGGTGTGCACGACGCCCGGACCACCGACGAACAGCACCTTCTGCCCGGCCGCCTTGGCCTCCCGCATGCCTTCGGCGACCTGGCGCACCAGCACCGCCTGGGGCTTCTCGCTGGAGACGTCGGACTCCATGAACCCGAAGTCGCCCTCGGCCTTCTCCACGACCGGCGGGGTCACCTTGATGCCGCTGGCGCCGCAGACGACCTTCATGCCGGCCTTGATGTCGGCCATCGGCAGCGTGCGCACGCGGGTGCGGCCGTCCAGGCTGTCGACGATCAGGCCGCAGTCCATCTCGGGGTTGCCCACCTCGAGCCAGTGCCCGTCGAGCCGCACCTGGGTCTCGAGGTTGGTGCTCGAGTAGAAGCCGTCGGGGAAGACGCCGTCGCTCGTCGCCTCGCTGAGCTCGGCCTCGCCGGGGTCGACCTGGTTCACGCCGTGGGTCTGCAGCCGCATCAGCGTGCGCTCCAGGGTCTCCTCGTCCTCGGCCGTCACCTCGATGCGGGCGTACGACGGGTCACTGGCGCCGTGCCCGATGTCGAACTGCTTGACGGTGTAGTCGCCGCCGTAGTCGGTGATGTCGGTGAGCACCCGGGACAGCGACCCGGAGTCGATGAGGTGCCCGTGGAACTCGACGGTCTCGCTGACCTGCATGTCATTCCCTCCTGTCGACCTGCGGACCGGCTAGACGACCGCCCCGTCATCGTCCTCGTCGCGCGGCTCCGAGCGCATCGACGCCACGAGGTAGACGAACCCGCCGACGAACCAGACCATCAGTAGCAGACCCGCCCACGACGGGACCGGGTACTGCGCGACCAGGGCCACGAGCACGATGCTGGGGGCCAGGAACAGGCCCAGCCACGCGAGCAGCCGCGGTGGCTCGGCACGCGGCACCGGTGGTGGCGGGGGCGGCACGTAGTGCTCCTCGGCCGGTCCCCTCGCCGGTCGCGGCTGAGCGCGCAGCTCCGGCTCGATCGCGGGCAGGCTGGTTCTCCGACGGCTCCTCGCGACGGCACCTGCGTCCGCGACGGCGTCCGTGACCTGCTCGACGGAGTCGTCGGGACGGTCGACCGGAACGTCCTCGAGCAGTGGCCGGTCGCCATAGTTGTCCACGATCTCCCGCCACGCCGCGTCCTCCGCGGAACGCCGGTCAGCGGCGTCGCCGAACGGGTCGTGTGGCACCGGGAAACTCCTGGGCTGGGGCTGCGGAGGGGGCGGTCGGGGAGTGCGGCCAATCGTGTCACGCACCCGGTCAACGGGCTAGGGTTCCCCTGTCGATGTCGGCTCGGCGGGCACGCCGACAGGAGGTGCGGGTTGTTCTACTGGTTCCTGAAGTGGATCGCGCTCGGCCCGGTCCTGCGCGTGGTCTTCCGGCCGCACGTCTCGGGAGCCGAGAACGTGCCTGAAGAGGGCCCGGCCATCCTGGCCAGCAACCACCTCTCCTACGCCGACTGGCTGTTCATGCCGCTGACCCTGACGCGACGGGTCACCTTCGTGGCCAAGGCGGAGTACTTCAACACCCCCGGCGTGAAGGGCTGGTTCCAGAAGCGGTTCTTCTCCGGCGCCGGCCAGGTGCCGATCGACCGCTCCGGAGCCTCCGCTGCCGAGGGTGCGCTGACGGCGGCCAAGCGGGTGCTCGAGAGCGGTGAGCTGTTCGGCTTCTACCCCGAGGGCACCCGGTCGCACGACGGTCGGCTCTACCGCGGCAAGACCGGCGTGGCCCGGCTGGCGCTCGAGACGGGCGTGCCGGTGATCCCCGTCGCCGTGGTGGGCACCGACGTGGTGGCGCCTCCGGGCAAGAAGTTCGGCACCTTCACCCGGCCCTACGTCCGCTTCGGCAAGCCGCTGGACTTCTCCCGCTACGAGGGCCTGGAGAACGACCGCTACATCCTGCGGTCGATCACCGACGAGATCATGTACGAGATCATGCGGCTCTCCGGCCAGGAGTACGTCGACACCTACTCCAACGTCGCCAAGGAAGAGGCGAAGAAGGCCGAGAAGGGGCCGGCCCCGGAGGCCGAGCCGGTCACCGGGAGCGACACGGGCCCGGACGCGAAGGCCTCCTGACCCGTGCCGGGTCGCGTGACGAGGGGCCTGGGCCCCTTCCGCGGCACCACGACCGCCTCGCACCTGCCGGTGCAGGACGCCCTGCTGCGCACGCTGGCCGTGCTGCGCGTGGTGGTGCTGGTCAACGCGGTCGTCATCTACGCGATCCATGCTGCGCACTACGACCACCCCGGGGTGGGCTGGGCGGCGATCGTCGGCCTGGCGGCGTGGACGGCGTTCGCCATCTGGTGCTACGACTCCCCGAGCCGGCGCCGGGCCTGGCTGTTCGTCGCCGACCTCGTCGTCGCCGTCGCCGCGATCCTGCTCTCGCCGTACGTCAAGGGCTCGGGGCTGCACGCGACCCTGCCGGGCTTCTGGGTGATGGGCGTCGTCCTCGCCTGGGCGATCGTCTGGCGGTGGGCGGGCGGTCTCGTCGCGGGGGTGGCGGTCTCGATCGCGGACATCTCGGTGCGCAGCGGGTTCTCGCAGCAGGCCTACGGCAACGTCTTCCTGCTGGTCGTCGGGGGCGGGGTGGTGGGCTATCTGTCGGGCGTGCTGCAGCAGACGGCGATCGATCGCGACGTCGCCGAGCGCGACGCGGCCGCGGGCGAGGAGCGGCAACGGCTCGCACGGGTGGTGCACGACGGCGTCCTGCAGGTGCTCGCGCTCGTGCAGCGGGAGGGCCCCGACCTCGGCCCCGAGGGTGCCGAGCTGGGTCGGCTCGCCGGCGAGCAGGAGACGCGGCTGCGCGCCCTCGTGCAGCGTGACGCGCGGGAGGCGCCCGTCACGGGTGACCTCGACCTCGCCGAGCTCCTCGCCGGCCTGGAGACCACCCACGTGCACGTCGCCACGCCCGGCACTCCGTCGCCCGTCGCGGCCGGCCGAGGGCACGAGCTGGTCGCCGTCGTCGAGGCGTGCCTGAGCAACGTCCGCCACCACGTCGGCACGGACGCCCACGCGTGGGTGCTGCTCGAGGACCTCGGCGACCGCTGGGTCGTCTCGGTGCGCGACGAGGGGCCGGGCATCCCCGAGGGCCGCCTGGCGGAGGCCGCCGCTCAGGGGCGCCTCGGCGTCGCCCAGTCGATCCTCGGCCGGATGGGCGACCTCGGTGGCACGGCCTCGCTCGAGTCCACCTCGGGCGTGGGCACCGAGTGGGAGCTCACGGTGCCGCGGCCATGACCATCCACGGCGAGCACCCGTTCCGCGACCCGGCCTCCGACGATCCGGTGCGCCAGCTGCGGGCCCGCCTCGGCGGGGCGGTCACGCTCTGGACCTCCGGCGTCGGGAGCGAGCGGGCCGGCCTCACCGTCTCGTCGGTGATGGTGGCCGGGGGTACGCCGGGGCGCATCCTGGCCCTGCTCGACCCGGACTCGACGCTCCGCTCGGTGCTCGGGTCGACCGGCCGCGGCGTCGTACACCTGCTGGAGTGGGAGCACCGCCAGCTCGCCGAGGCCTTCGCCGGTCAGCTCCCGGCACCCGGCGGCCCGTTCACCGTCGGGTCGTGGGAGGAGACCACGCACGGTCCGAGGCTGCTCTCCGCACCGACCTGGGCCCTCGTCGAGGTCGAGTCGGTCAGCGGCACGGGCTGGTCGGACCTCGTCGTCGCCACCGTCGTCTCGGTGAGCGTGGGCTCCGACGACTCCCCGCTCGAGCACCGCCGCGGCAGGTACCGCCGGGGGCCCGCTGCCGACTAGTGGTGCCGGTGCCCCTGGTTCCAGTGATGTGGTGGCCGCGGCTGCTGCTGGTGCTGCTGCTGGTGCTGCGGTTGCGCGTCGGCGTGGGTGTGCGTGGGCCAGTGGAAGGTGATGATCGGGAACGGGAGGCCGTGGTGCCCCCAGCCGTGGTGCCAGGAGTGGTGGTGCACGGGCGTCGGGGTGGACGTCGGCGGAGACGGGTCGGCGTCGAGATCGGGGGCTGCGGCGGGACCTTGACCGGAGGCTTGGCGGGCGTCGTGGGCGGCGTCGGGCGCCTTCGTCGGGGGGTGCGCAGGCGTGCTCGCGTGGTGGCTCGGGCTGGCGTGGTGGGTGCTCGCGGGGATCGCCGTGTGGTGGACCGGCACGACCACCGGCGCCAGGACCCGCGCGCTCGGTGCTGCCGGCGTGCGCGTGGGCCTCGAGGCGGGCGCCCGGGTCGGCGCCGAGACCTCGGCGCTGGGCGACGCGGTCGGCGTCGGCGCCGCCGGCAGGGGCCTGGGCCGCCGCGGCGAGGTCGGCCTTGGGTGGCGATGCGTGCGCTGCCGGCCTCTCGGTGGAGGACCAGTCGCTCTGGCCGTGCTGACGGATGAGCACGCTCCCCGCCGCCGCGAGGAGGACCAGGACGGACGCCACGATGAGCACCCGGCGTGGCCACATGTTGCGGCGATGGGTCCTCATGCTGGACCCAGCTGTAGTGAGATCGGGCATCGCGTGTGGCCCCCCAACCACTGGTGCTCGGTCTGGTCGAGCCTCCAAGATCGAGAGTTTCGTGGTTGTCGAGCACAACTGGCAACCACATCGGCCTGTGTCGGCCCAGCACGTCTAGACCGTCTAGGGTGCGGCCCGTGGCCGAGAACCTGCCTGACGAGCTGCGGGTGATGGTGGTCGACGACCACCCGATGTGGCGCGAGGGCGTCGCCCGCGACCTCACCGAGGCCGGGATGCGCGTCGTGGCCACCGCATCGAACGGGACCGAGGCCGTGAGCCGGTTCCCGGCCGCGAGGCCGCACGTGCTGGTGCTCGACCTGCACATCCCCGCGCCCGACGGGGTGGCCGTCACCGCCCACGTCGTGGCGCACGACCCGAGCGTCCGGGTGCTCGTCCTCTCCGCGAGCGGGGAGCAGCGCGACGTGCTCGAGGCGGTGAAGGCCGGCGCGACCGGCTACCTCGTGAAGTCGGCATCGCGGCAGGAGCTGCTCGACGCCGTACGACGTGTCGCGGAGGGTGACGCCGTGTTCACCCCGGGCCTCGCCGGGCTGGTGCTGGGGGAGTACCGCCGCCTCTCCGACGCCCCGCCCACCGATGCCGACGACACGCCGAGGCTCACCGAGCGCGAGACCGAGGTGCTGCGACTGGTGGCCAAGGGGCTCTCCTACAAGCAGATCGCCGAGCGGCTCGTCCTCTCGCACCGGACCGTGCAGAACCACGTGCAGAACACGCTGCGCAAGCTGCAGCTGCACAACCGGGTGCAGCTCGTGCGCTACGCGATCGAGCAGGGCCTCGACGAGGACGGGTAGACGAAGTCGCGGCCACCAACTGGGACCACTCGCCACGGGAAGAACCACCTGCCGGGTAGCGTTGACCCACCGCACGAGAAGTGGGTGGACGAGGAGGACGACATGGGACAGGGCACGGTGCTGTTCCGCTCATCGCTCGGTGACGTCCTCCGCGCCGAGCGCATGCGCCAGGGGATGACCCTGCGCGAGCTCTCGTCGACCGCCCGGGTCAGCCTCGGCTACATCTCGGAGATCGAGCGCGGCCAGAAGGAAGCGTCCTCCGAGCTGCTGGCCGCCCTGTGCGAAGCCCTCGACGTCCCCCTCTCCGGCGTCCTGCGCGACGTGAGCGACCTCGTCCTGATCGAGGAGCTCAACCGCGAGGTCGAGTCCACCCCCAGCGACGACCCCGGCGAGGTCGTCGCCGCCGCCTGACCCACCCCTCCGTCCCGCCGACCGGGGGATCGGTGCACGCCTCCAACGCGTCGACCGGGGGATTCTGGTGCGTCTCAGGGTGCACACCGGGGCACCAAACCCCCGGTCACCGTCGTACGGCGCACCACAGACCCCCGCTCAGCGAGGTGGTCAGGAGACCCCGGCGGCCTTCTCGAGGTGGCCGAGCTCGTCGTCGAGGTGGGTGAGCAGGCGCTGGAGGTGGGGGACCGAGCGGCGGCAGCCGGTCAGGCCGAAGTCCATGTCGTCGACGTAGCTGTTGCAGGTGATGTTCAGGGCCATCCCGTTGATCGGGATCGACAGCGGGTAGGTACCGACCATCTTGGCGCCGTTGAGGTACTGGTGGGACCGCGGGCCGGGCACGTTGCTGATGATCAGGTTGAACGGCGGCCGGATGATGCCCTGCAGCCGGAGCATCGGCGTGATGATCGAGGGCGCCATCCCCATGGCGCTCATCGCCATGATCTGGAGCTGGGTCATCGAGCCCAGCGCCTCCTTGCCCGTCTGCATCGACTTGTGCACGAGCGTGAGTCGGTCGGCCGGGTCGTCGAGGTCGGTGCCGAGCTTGACCATCACAGCGCCGACGGCGTTGCCGCCCTCGCCCGACGCCGACTGCGACTGCTTGGCGTTCAGGCCGACGGGCACCATCGAGACCAGCGTGCTGTCCGGCAGCGCGTCGTGGTCGAGCAGGTAGGCGCGGATCGCCCCCGAGCACATCGCGAGCACGACGTCGTTGAGCGTGGTGTCGGTCGCCTTGCCGATCGCACGCAGCCGCTCCAGCGGCCAGCCCTGGGCGGCGAAGCGGCGCGAGCCGGTGATCGTGGTGTTGAACATCGTGCGGGGTGCGTAGAGCGACAGCGCCGAGGTCTCGTTGCGCACGCCGTGGTTCAGCGTCTTCACCAGCGCGCTCGGCAGACCCGCGGCGTCGGCCGTGATGCCCAGGGCCTTGCGCATCGCGTCGAGGGGTACGGCGGCCAGGCTGTGCTCGGCGTCGCTGCGGGCCTTCTCGGCCTTCTTGCCCGGCCGGGCCGCCCACATCGGCGGCATGCCGCGCTCGTCGGGGTCGGTGGACATCACGCTCTGCAGCAGCCGCATGGCTGAGACGCCGTCGACGAGCGCGTGGTGGACCTTGGTGTAGAGCGCGACCCGGCCGTCGCTGAGGCCCTCGATGAGGTGGGTCTCCCACAGCGGCCGCTCGCGGGCCAGACGGGTGCTGTGCAGCCGCGAGCACAGCTCGAGCAGCTCGCGCACGCGGCCGGGCTCGGGCAGCGCGCTGTGGCGGAAGTGGTACTCGATGTCGAAGTCGTCGTCCTGGGTCCACACCCACTGCCCGGCGGTGGCAATGCTGCGGGTGGGCCGCCTGAGGAACAGCGGCGCGACGTCGACGTCCTGGCTGAACTGCTCGAAGATCTGGCGGCCGTAGTCGTGGCCGGCGCCCTCGGGGGTCTCGAAGAGCTGGAGCCCGCCGACGTGCATGGGCATCCGGCGGTTCTCGGCGAAGAGGAACGCCGCCGACGTCGGGTCGATCGGAACGGCCACGGGTGCGCCTCTCTCGGGTTGGACGGGCTCGTGCCCGATCCTCGCGCGTCCCACACCTATTTGCCAGCCGTGTGCCGCCCCCGAGCCCGGGTATAGGTTCGCGAGAAGGTCGACGAGTCGAGCAGCGGAGGTCAGTGCCGGTGAGCGGAAGCGAGCACGACTACATCGTGGTCGGAGCCGGCAGTGCGGGCGCCGTGCTCGCCGCCCGGCTCACCGAGGATCCCGGGGTCCGCGTCCTCCTCCTCGAGGCGGGGCCGGAGGCCGGACGCCGACGAGATCTCCATCCCGGTGGCGTTCTCGTCACTGTTCAAGACCAAGTGGGACTGGAACTACGCGACCACCGAGCAGAAGCAGCTGCACGGCCGGCGTGCCTACTGGCCGCGCATGAAGGCCCTCGGTGGCTGCTCGTCGATGAACGCGATGATCTACATCCGCGGGAACCGCGCCGACTACGACTCCTGGCGCGACGAGTACGGCGCGACCGGCTGGGGCTACGACGACGTGCTGCCCTACTTCGTGCGCGCCGAGGGCAACACCCGGCTCGGCTCGCCGTACCACGGCCAGGACGGTCCGCTGCACGTCGAGGACCGCGTCTACACCCATGAGCTGACCCACCTGTGGGTGGACAGCGCGGTGAGCGCGGGCCTGAAGCCGACCGACGACTTCAACGGGCCCGAGCAGGAGGGTGCCGGGCTCTACCAGGTCACCTGCAAGAACGGGCGTCGCTGGTCGACCAACGACGCCTACCTCGAGCCCGCGCGCCAGCGTCCCAACCTCGACGTGGAGACCGGCGCGCTGGCCACCCGGATCGACCTCGAGGGCGAGCGCGCGGTGGGGGTCACCTACCGCGTCGGCTGCGCGCGAGGTCAGCGCGCGTGCCGGACGCGAGGTGCTGCTCTGCGGCGGCGCCGTGAACAGCCCGCAGCTGCTGATGGTCTCCGGGATCGGACCGGCCGCCCACCTGCGCGAGCACGACGTCGAGGTGCGCGTCGACCTGCCCGGCGTCGGCCAGCGGCTGCAGGACCACCCGGCCGTGCCGATGATCTGGTACACGCAGGGCATCAGCGACCTCGCCGACTTCAACAACGTCCGCAACCTGATGCGGTGGAAGCTGCGCCACAACGGTCCGCTGGCCTCCAACGTCGGCGAGGGCGGCGGCTTCCTCAAGACGCGCGACGACCTGCCGGCGCCGGACATGCAGTACCACGTCGCGCCGGCCGGCTTCTACGACAACGGGCTCCACGAGCCGACGCAGCGGATGTTCACCGCGGCGCCGACGCTCGTCGGCGTGCGCAGCCGCGGTCAGCTCCGGTTGCGCTCGGCCGATCCCACCTGGGCGCCCGGAGATCGACGCCGGCTACTTCGACGACGGCGCCGACCTCGACGCGACGCGTCGCCGGCATGCGCCGGCTGTGGGAGATCTGCACCCAGGGCCCGCTGGCCCGGCACCTCGACGACGCCGTGGCAGCTGCCGGACAGCCCCACCGACGACGACCTCGCCGAGCACGCGCGGGTCAACGCCCAGACGCTCTACCACCCGGTCTCGACCTGCTCGATGGGCAGCGGCGAGGACGCCGTGGTCGACCCCGAGCTGCGCGTGCGCGGCGTCGAGGGCCTGCGCGTGGTCGACGCCTCCGTCATGCCCGTCGTACCCCGGGGCAACACCAACGCACCCACCATCATGGTCGCGGAGAAGGCGGCCGACCTGATCAGGAGCGCCAGATGACCGACATCATGCCCGCACCCCACGCCGGCGCCGACCTCGCCGGGCAGGAGGCCACGCCCGAGCCGCGGAGACCTTCGACTCGCTGAGCCCCCGCACCGGTGACGTCGTCGGCACCTACCCGGTCCACTCCGCCGAGGACGTCGAGGCGGCGGTGCTGCGCGCCCGCGAGGCCGCGGGCTGGTGGTCCTCGCTGTCCTACGACGACCGCGCCGAGCGGCTCAACGCGTGGAAGGGCGTGCTGACCCGCCGCCTTGCCCAGCTCGCCGACGTCGTGCACCGCGAGACCGGCAAGCCGCACAGCGACGCCACCCTCGAGGCCGGCGTGGCGATCGACCACATCGCCTGGGCGGCCAAGAACGCCGAGAAGGTGCTCAAGCGGCGCAAGCGCTCCTCGGGCCTGGTGATGGCCAACATGGCGGCCACCGTGGAGTACAAGCCGCTCGGCGTGATCGGTGTGATCGGGCCGTGGAACTACCCCGTCTACACGCCGCTCGGCTCGATCACCTACGCGCTCGCGGCCGGCAACGCGGTCGTCTTCAAGCCCAGCGAGCTCACGCCGGGCGTCGGGCATCTGGCTGGCCGGCGCGTTCGCCGAGGTCGTGCCCGAGCACCCCGTCCTCCAGGTCGTCACCGGCCTCGGCGAGACCGGGCTCGGCGCTGTGCCGCTCGGGCGTCGACAAGCTGGCGTTCACCGGCTCGACGGCCACCGGCAAGAAGGTGATGGCGGCCTGCGCCGAGACGCTGACCCCGGTGCTGATCGAGGCCGGCGGCAAGGACGCCGTTCCTCGTCGACGAGGACGCCGACGTCGATGCCGCGGCCGACGCCGCGCTGTGGGGAGCCTGCTCCAACGCCGGCCAGACCTGCATCGGCGTCGAGCGGGTCTACGTCCACGAGCGGGTCTACGACCAGTTCGTCTCCTCGCTGCTCGAGAAGGCACGCGACGTCGGCGCCGACGACGACGGCAAGATCGGGCCGATCACGATGCCCAAGCAGCTCGGCACCATCAAGTCGCACATCGACGACGCGATCTCGCGCGGCGGCCGTGCCCTGCTCGGCGGGTCCGACGCCGTGGGCGAGCGCTACGTGCAGCCGACGATCCTGGTCGACGTGCCCGAGGACTCCACCGCCGTGCAGGAGGAGACCTTCGGCCCGACGATCACCGTCGCGAAGGTGCGCGACATGGACGAGGCCGTGCAGCGCGCCAACGCCACCCGCTACGGCCTCGGGTCCACGGTCTTCGGCAAGGAGCGGGCGATGGACGTCGCCTCGCGGATCCGGTCGGGCATGACCGCGGTGAACTCGGTGATCTCCTTCGCGGCGATCCCGTCGCTGCCCTTCGGTGGCGTCGGCGACTCGGGCTTCGGTCGGATCCACGGCCCCGACGGGCTCAAGGAGTTCACCTACGCCAAGGCCATCGCCCGCCAGCGGTTCAAGCCGGCGCTGGCGCTGACCACGTTCCGTCGTACCGACAAGGCCGACCAGCAGCTCTCCCAGATGCTCACGCTCCTGCACGGTCGTGGCACCCCGCTCGAGCGATAGCCCGCGCCCCTGGGTGGGGGCCGGCGCGCCCCACCTCGAGCTCGCGGTCGAGCGTGGCCGCACCTCGATGCGGCAGCGGGTCGCCCGGCTGCGGTCCAAGGGCTGGCAGATCGGCCAGTGCGCGGTCGCCGCCGGCATCGCCTGGTACATCGCCTTCGACGTCGTCCACCACCCACGACCCGTTCTTCGCGCCCGGTCGCCGCCGTGGTCAGCCTCGGCACGTCGTACGGCCAGCGCCTGCGACGCGTCGGCGAGATCACGATCGGGGTCGCGATCGGCGTGTTCATCGGCGACATGCTGACCAGTCGGCTCGGCATCGGCGGCTGGCAGATCATGCTGATCGTGGCCCTGGCGATGTCGGGGGCGCTGCTGCTCGACCAGGGTGTGCTGTTCGTGAACCAGGCCGCGGTCCAGGCGGTGGTGGTGGCCACGCTGCTGCCGTTCCCGGGCGCTGCCTTCTCGCGCTGGACCGACGCGGTCATCGGAGGCGCGGTCGCCCTGGTCGCCGCGACGGTCGTTCCGCGGGCACCGCTGCGACGACCGCGCGAGCAGGCGGCGGTGGTGGTGCGCAAGATCTCCGACCTGCTGCGGGCCGCGGCCGGGAGCATCCGCGACGGCGACGTGGATCGCGCGCTGGGCGTGCTGTCCGACGCGCGCTCGACCGACTCGCTGGTCTCCGAGCTGCGGGCCGCCTCCGACGAGGGCCTCTCGGTGCTGGCGTCCTCGCCGTTCCGCGCTGCGCCACCGCGGGCGGGTGCGGGCGATGGCCGAGCTCGTCGAGCCGCTCGACTTCGCGCTGCGCAACACCCGCGTCCTCGTACGCCGCGTCGCCGTGGCCAGCTATCGGGGCGAACGGGTCCCGGACGCCTACGCCGACCTGATCGACGAGATCGCCGAGTGCACGGACGCGATGGCCGAGGAGCTCGCGAACGACCGTCAGGCGGTCGCCGAGCAGCCGCGTCTGCTCGAGCTCGGAGAGCGGTCGGCCCACCTGCCCCGGAGCAACGCAGCTCTCGGCCGAGGTGGTGCTGGCCCAGGCCCGCTCGCTGCTCGCCGACCTGCTCGCCGTCACCGGCCTGGACCCGCTCGAGGCCACCGACGCGATCCCGCCGGTCGAGCGAGGCCCACTGGTCGACCCTCAGCGCACACGAGCTCGTTGACCACCGAGTCGACCACGGCCACCAGGTCGCCGTGCGCGCGACGTGGCGACCTCCCGCTGACGCTGGTAGGACGCACCGCGTCGCGGGATCACCCGGACGAGGTCGAGCTCGGCCTCGCACCCGAGCCGCTCGGGCGACCGGCTCGAGGTGGGTGAGCAGGTCGTCGAGGTCGTCGAGCAGCAGGCGCTCGTTGGAGGTGTCGTCGAGGATGATCCACGCGTCGAGGCCGTAGCGCGCGGCCCGCCACTTGTTCTCCTGCACGTGCCACGGCGGCATGCTCGGCAGCGTCTCGCCCCGGTCGAGCCGGTCGGAGAGGTCGACGACGAGGCAGTGGGTGAGGGCCACGATCGCGCGCATCTCGTCGAGGGTGGAGACGCCGTCGCACACGCGGATCTCGACGGTGCCCAGCTCGAGGCGCCGGGCGGATGTCCCAGCGGATCTCGTCGACCTCGTCGATGACGCCGGTCGTCAGCAGGTCGTCGGCGTAGGACTCGAAGTCGGCCCAGGTCTCGAAGTGGAACGGCAGGCCGGCGGTCGGCAGCTGCTGGAACATCATCGCGCGGTTGCTGGCGTACCCGGTGTCGGTGCCGGCCCAGATCGGGCGAGGAGGCCGAGAGGGCCTGGAGGTGCGGGAACCAGGTGAGCAGGGACGAGACGATCGGCATCACGTGCTCGCGGCGTACGCCGACGTGGACGTGCACGCCCCAGATGAGCATCTGCCGGCCCCACCACTGGGTGCGGGCGATCAGCTCCTCGTAGCGGTGGCCGGGGGTGAGCAGCTGGTGCGACCACTCGGCGAACGGGTGCGTGCCCGCGCAGTAGAGGTCGACGCCGAGCTCGTCGGCGACCGGCCGGACCATGGCGATCATCTCGGCGAGCTGGTCGATCGCCTCGCTCGTCGTACGGCACACGCCGGTGGTGAGCTCGACGGTGTTGCGGAGCAGCTCCTTGTGCAGCCGCGGCTGCTCGCCGTGGTGCTCGGAGACGAGGTCGAAGAGCTCGGAGGCGGCGTTGACCAGGTCGCGGCTGGTCTTGTCGACCAGCGCGAACTCCCACTCCACGCCCAGCGTCGCGGGTGCGGAGTCGGCGAACTCGATCGCCCGACGCGCCATGGCGCTCATCGTCCCATCCCCGCAGGTGCGTCGGGGTCGGTGAGTCAGAACAGGAGGCCGGCGACCTTGTCGATGGTGATCACGGTGCCGAGCTTGGAGCCGTGCACCGTCACCGGGTTGCCCGCGGCGACCAGGCCGTCGAGCTCCTGGCGGTTGGTCTCGATGGTGCCGTCACCGTCGTAGTCGGCGGTGGCCGGGAGGTCCAGCTTGACCGTGCCCAGGTCGAGCGTGACGCCGTCCAACGTGTACCCGGTGTGGTCGGCCAGCGCGGCCAGCGTGCCGGTGAAGTCACCGACCTGCGGGGACGGCGTCGGGGTCGGTGTCGGCTTCGGGGTCGGGGTCGGCTTGGGCGTCGAGGTGGGCGTTGGCTTGGGGGTCGACACGGGAGCGGTGGTCGGCGTGACCGCCGCGGTCTTCGTCTTCGGCTTCGTCGCTGCGGTCTTCACCGTCTTGGTCGGCGGAGGCGGCGGCGACGGTACGGCGAACACGCCGGTGTTGTAGCCGTTCTGGAAGGACAGCACGAGCTGGACGTAGTAGTCGGAGTGGTTGTAGCGGAACGCCGCGCGGGCCATCCCGGTCGGGTTGGCCAGGCTGCCGCCGGCACCGCAGAGGTAGACGGCTGCGCCGAGGGCCGCGTCGTCGATGTCGTTGGGGTCCTTGGTGCCGTTGCCGTCACCGTCACGGGCCACGCTGCGCCAGGTGCTGGGCAGGAACTGCATCTGCCCCACGGCGCGGTCCCAGACCTTGTCGCCGTCCATCACGCCGTTGTCGGTGTCGGGGATCGCGGCGAACGCGCCCTTGCCGTTGAGCTCCGGCCCCAGGATGGCCGGACGGGAGACGCCGTCGGAGCCGAGCTGGGCCCCGCCGAAGCGACCGTGGTTGGACTCCACGCGGCCGATGGCGGCCAGCAGGGTCCAGGGGATCTGGCAGCCGGGGTCGTCGTGGGCCATCACGTCGGCCGCGTGCTTGTAGGCGCGCAGTGCCGCCGAGGGGACGTCGTTGCTGCCCGTCGAGCTGATCTGGAAGAACTGCTCGTCGCTGCGGGTGCCCTTGGACCCCGGGTGGGTGACCGAGAGCGCCTGGAGGTAGGCACCCGGCATCACGACCTGGGGGGTGGCCAGCTGCCAGAGGAAGCCGAAGTCGCCCGACGTGGCGACGGTGGCCGTCGTCGTGTTGCCCGCGTCGGAGCCGTTGGCGGCCAGGGCGGGCGCGGCGAAAGCGGTGGTGGTCGCGATCGCCAGCAGGGGGGCGATCAAGCGCCGGAGGCGAGGCATCGGCGAACTCTCAAGTCAGTGCGGAGGACAACGTCGGGATGTGTTCTTCAATGTACGTGGCTGTTTCGTACGTCGTCCGCAGAATCAGACAAAAGTGTCCGAGCGCCCAAAAGACCTCAGATCCGGTCTAGGTCGAGTCGGTCTCGAATTGCAATCGGGCGAGCCATGAGGCATGCGTCCCGTCGAACGGAGCGACTCCTCCGGTGACGTCGGCCAGCACCCGGTCGCAGGACGCGAGGGCGCCCTCGACGACCTCACCCGGGTAGCCCAGGGCAACGCGGTGCGCCGCGAACTCGTCCTCGTCGTCGACCCAGATCCGGCCGGTCGTGCCGCGGATGACGTCGAGGTCGAGGTCGACCGCGCGCACCAGGTCCTCACCGTGCCAGACCGCCGGGGTGGCGATGTCGACGTAGACGTCGAAAGGCCGGCGCGGGTCGGTGCCGTAGAACGTGGCCAGCCACCAGTCGTCGTGGGGCACGAGCGTGACGTGGTCGGCCGTCGCGTGGAAGGCACGGGTGGGGCTGGCCAGCAGCGTGCCGCGGGTGATGCCGATCCAGGTGCCGTGCCCGTCGATCCCCAGCCGGACGCCGTCGAACTCCCAGTGCGGGTCGTCGGGCCACTTGCGGCACTCGACCCTGGTCGGGCGGAGCGGGGCGGGCATGCGGCGACGATACGTTGTGGGCGTGGCTGTCCCGTCGTACGAGCAGGTGGCCGCGGCCGCCGACATCATCGGACCCTGGATCCGTCGCACACCGGTCCTCGACATCGAGGTCGAGGGCCGACCGGTGACGTTGAAGCTGGAGATGCTGCAGCACGCCGGGTCGTTCAAGCCGCGCGGCGCGTTCACCAACGTGCTCACCGCCGCCGAGCGGCCGGGCCACCTCGTCGCAGCGTCGGGCGGCAACCACGGGCTGGCCGTCGCGTACGTCGGCCGTGCGCTCGGTCTTCCGGCCCGGATCTTCGTGCCCGCGTCGGCGCCGGCCCTCAAGCTGCGTGCCATCGCCGACCTCGGCGCCGAGGTGAACGCCGTCGGGTCGACGTACGCCGAGGCGCTCGTCGCGAGCAAGGAGGCGGGGGAGCAACCGGGGGCGCTCGTCCTGCACGCGTACGACGCGCCGGGCACCGTCGCGGGGCAGGGCACCGTCGGCGTCGAGGTCGCGGTGCAGGTGCCGGACGCCGACACGGTGCTGGTCGCGGTCGGCGGTGGCGGACTGGTCGCCGGAGTGACGCTGGGACTCGCCGGTGCGGCAGAGGTCGTCGCCGTCGAGCCGGAGTCCTGCCCCACCCTGCACACCGCCCTCGACGCGGGCGGTCCGGTCGACGTGGCCGTGGGCGGGGTCGCGGCCGACGCACTCGGCGCCTCGCGGCTCGGCGAGATCGCGTGGTCGGTGCTCAGCGACCGCGGCCCGCGCTCGTTGCTGGTGACCGACGAGGACATCGTGGCCGCGCGGCACTGGCTCTGGCGCCACGTCCGGCTCGCGGTCGAGCCCGCGGGCGCCACCGCCCTGGCGGCGCTGCTCAGCGGCGCCTACGTGCCGCGCGAGGGGGAGCGGGTGTGCGTCGTGGTGTGCGGCGCCAACGCCGACCCCTCGACACTGTGAACCGCGGTGGGCCTCAGCGGCGGTGCGGGATGACGCGCGGGGCGACCCGCGCGACGACGTCCTGGTAGCGCGAGCCGAGGAGCTTGGCGAAGTGGTGCATGGCGTGCGCGTCGAGTCCGACGAGCACGCGCGCCTTGCCGGCCAGCGCGCCCTTGAGGATGATCTGCGCGGCCTGCTCGGGCGGCATCTTGGCGAGCCTCTGGTCGAAGAGCCGGTCGATGGCGGCGGCGTCCTGGCCGGCCGTCTTGCGCCCGTTGCGAGAGATGCCGGTCTTGATGCCACCGGGGTGCACGCAGGTGACCGTGACCGGGTGGCCGTTGATCAGCATCTCCTCGCGCAGCGCCTCGGTGAAGCCGCGCACGGCGTACTTGGTGGCGTTGTAGGCCGTCTGGCCCGGCATGCTGATCAGGCCGAACAGGCTGGAGATGTTGACGAGGATGCCGTCGCCCGAGGCGATCAGGTGGGGCAGGAACTCCTTGGTGCCGTTGACGACGCCCATGAGGTTGACCCCGAGGATCCAGTCGAAGTCCTCGTAGGACATCTGCTCGAAGTCGCCGGTCACGGTGACGCCCGCGTTGTTGACGAGCACGTTGACGCGGCCGAACTGCTCGACGACCGCGGTCGCCCACTCGCCCACGGCCGCGCGGTCGGAGACGTCGACGACGTCGCTGCGCAGCTCGCGGGCCCCGGCTGCCTTGACGAGGTCGACGGTCTCGGCGAGGCCGTGCTCGTTCCAGTCCGAGATCGCGAGCAGGGCGCCGTCGCGCGCGGCGATCAGGGCCATCTCGCGGCCCATGCCGGACCCGGCGCCGGTGATCACGACGACCTTGTCGATGAAGTTCCTCGTCATGCTGCGTGCTCCTCTGCTGGGGTCGGCTGGTCGATCGGGGTGGCGACGTACTTCTCGAGGTCGAACTCTCGCAGCAGTCCGCGGAAGGCGAACGTGGTGCGTGGCCACAGGGTGACGTTGCGGCCGTGGTCGTCGAGGTACCAGCTCGCGCAGCCGCCGGTGTTCCAGACGGTGCGCTGCATGCGGCGCTGGAGGTCGTCGTTCCACGACTGCTGCGCCTCGGGCGTGGGCTCGACGGTCGCGACGCGGTGCTGGCCCATCTGCTGCAGCGCCGAGACGATGTAGGCGACCTGGCTCTCGATGATGAACACCATCGAGGAGTGGCCGAGGCCGGTGTTGGGCCCGACGATCTGGAACAGGTTGGGGAAGCCGCTGATCGTCGTGCCCTTGTACGCCGTCATGCCGTGCTCGCGCCACGCGTCGGCCAGCGTGCGGCCGTCACGACCCTTCACGTGCGCGGCGATCGGCTGCTCGGTGGTGTAGAAGCCGGTGGCGACGACGATGGCGTCGACCTCGCGCGTGATGCCGTCGGCGGTGACGATGCCCGTCGGGGTGATCGCGCGGATGCCGTCGGTGACCAGGTCGACGTGGTCCTGGTCGAGGGCGGGGTAGTAGTCGTTGGAGATCAGGATGCGCTTGCAGCCGATCTGGAAGTGCGGCCGCACCTTCTCGCGCAGGGCGGGGTCGGAGATGCCGCGGTCGATGTTCTCCGAGGCCATCTTCGCGGCGGGCGCGGCGAGCTTCGGGTTGATCGTGAAGCCGGGCACGAAGCACTCGCGGCCCCAGTAGATGCCGGTGCGGTAGGCCTTCTGCACGAACGGCAGGTGGCGGAAGGCGAACCGCTCGACCTTGGTGTACTCGCGGTCGCGGCGCGGCATCACCCACGGTGCCGTGCGCTGGTAGACGTCGAGGTGCGCGACCTGCTTGGTGAGCTCGGGGACGATCTGGATCGCCGAGGCGCCGGTGCCGATGACGGCGACGCGCTTGCCCGCGAGGTCGTAGTCGTGGTTCCACCGCGCGGAGTGGAAGATCTCGCCGGCGAAGGAGTCGATGCCCTCGATGTCGGGCAGCCGGGGCTCCGAGAGCCCGCCCGACCCGGTGATCACGACGTCGGCCACGACGGTGCCGGCGTCGGTGACCACGGTCCACAACCGGGCGTCCTCGTCGTAGGAGAGGTCCTGGGCGGTGACGCCGAAGCGGAACCGGTCGAGCACGCCGGACTCGCGAGCGGTGCGCTCGAGGTAGGCGTGGATCTCGGGCTGCGGGCTGAACGAGCGCGACCACTCGGGGTTGGGAGCGAAGCTGAACGAGTACAGCTGGCTGGGCACGTCGCACGCCGCGCCGGGGTAGGTGTTGTCGCGCCAGGTACCGCCGACGGAGGCGCCCTTGTCGATGACGAGGAAGTCGGCGAGGCCGCTCTCGTCGAGCTTGATCGCGGCGCCGAGGCCGGCGAAGCCCGCGCCCACGACGAGGACGCGCACCCGCTCGGGGAGGGGAGTGGTCGAGGTCATGGACCCACTCTAGGTGCTGTTGAACGACCGTCAATAGTCTTGTTGACGCGGATTCAGTAACATGGGCCACATGACGACGTCGCCCTCCCGCGTACGGCTGGCCCCCGACACGCGTCGTGAGCAGCTGCTCGAGCTCGGCGTACGACTGCTCTCGACGCGGGCGCTGGACGAGCTGTCGATCGAGACGCTCGCCGAGGAGGCCGGCATCTCCCGCGGTCTGCTGTACCACTACTTCGGCAACAAGCAGGACTTCCACACCGCCGTCGTGCAGCGCGCGGCCGACGACCTCTACGCGCGCACCGCGCCGACCGGCGAGGGCACCCCGCTGGAGCAGCTGGCCGGCTCGCTCGCCCGCTACGTCGACTACGTCGCGGAGAACTACCAGGGCTACGTGTCGCTGATCCGGGGCGCCGCCAGCGGCCACGACGAGATCCGCCGCATCTACGAGGCCTCCCGCGCCGCGCTCACCGACCGGTTCTTCGAGGGCCCGGTCGCCGAGGAGGCCTCGGCCCTCGGCCTGGTCGACACCCCGGCGGTGCGGCTGCTCCTGCGCGGCTGGTCCTCCTTCGTCGAGGAGGTCGTCGTCGAGTGGGTCCGCGAACCCCACGGCCTCTCCCGCGACGACCTGCTCGGCCTGCTGTCCGGGTCGTTGCCGGGGATCCTCCAAGCCCGATAGTCGAGGACGTTCGCGTGGTCCCAGGTCCTCCTGGCCCACGAATTCGTCCTCGACTATCGCTCGCGGACGAACACCCACACTTTCATCGCCACGAAACGGAGGACGGTGACGGCGAGGTTGGCCACGGTGAGGACGGTGACCTCGAGGGCCCGGCTGGTGGAGCCGGCGGCGTGGAGCAGGGCGAGGGAGCCGGTGGTGGCGGCGAGGCCGGCGGCGAAGAGGACGAGCCCCTGCACCTGGTGACGTACGGCGTGACGCGGACCGCGCACCCCGAAGGTGAACCGTCGGTTGGCCGCGGTGTTCGCGACCGCGGTGACCAGGAGCGCCGTGAAGTTGGCCCACCACGGGCCCATCGACGAGCGCAGCACCAGGTAGAGGCCCGCGTAGGCCAGCGTCGAGCACACCCCGATCACCAGGAAGATGCCGACCTGCATGCGGAGCCGCCCGCGCTGCGCCTCGGTGCTGGTGCGCCCCAGCCGCTCTCCGATCTCGTGCAGCGGCAGGCTGCCCCTGACCAGTGCGCGGCCGAGGCGGGCCACGCCCTTGAGGTCGTCGATCGCCGTGCGGACGATGTCCACGCTGCTGTCCGGGTCGTCGACCCAGTCGACCGGCACCTCGTGGATGCGCAGACCGGCCCGCTCGGCGACCACGAGCAGCTCGGTGTCGAAGAACCACGCGTCGTCCTCCACCAGCGGCAGCAGCTCGCGGGCGGCGTCGCGCCGTACGGCCTTGAAGCCGCACTGGGCGTCGCTGAACCTCGCCCGAAGCGTGCCGCGCAGGATGAGGTTGTAGCTGCGCGAGATGAGCTCGCGCTTCATCCCGCGCGTCACGCGCGCGTGCCGGGTCAGGCGCGACCCGATGGCGAGGTCCGAGTGCCCGCTGACCAGCGGCGCCACCAGGGGGAGCAGCGCCGCGAGGTCGGTGGACAGGTCGACGTCCATGTAGACGAGCACGTCGCTCTCCGAGGTGCTCCAGACGCGCTTGAGGGCACGACCGCGACCCTTCTCCGCCAGGTGCACCACGCGCACCTCCTGGTGCGCGTGGCTGAGCCGGCGTGCCACCAGGGCGGTCTGGTCGGTGCTGGCGTTGTCGGCGATGGTGACCCGGAAGCTCCACGGCATGGTCGAGAGGTGCTCCAGCACCCGCTCGACCGACGCCGCGAGCTGGGCCTCCTCGTTGTAGACCGGGATGACCACGTCGAGCACGGTGGTCGCGGTGGCCGGCGCCGTCGGCTCCGGCCGGCCCACGCCGTCGGCGCCCAGGTGGCTGCTGAGCGCGCTCACTTCGTGCCCCCGGAGAGGTCGTAGACGGTGACGCCACCGACGGTCGTCGAGGTGAAGTTGCTCTCCACCCACTGGGCGATCGCGCTGGACGTGTTGCCGCCGGGCCCGCCGCCCATGCCGCCGCTGGCGATGAAGTAGTGGATCTGGCCGTTGGCGACGTACTTCTCGAACTGCGCGAGCGTCGGGCTCGGGTCGCTGCCGTTGAAGCCGCCGATGGGCATCACCGCTTCCTGGCTGGCCAGCTGGTAGCCGGAGGCGTTGTTGGAGCCCACGGCCGCGGCGACCCAGGTGTACGACGAGGCGTCGGTCTGCAGCAGCTCGGTCAGTGCGGACGAGGAGGTGCTGCCGTTGAGCAGCCCGCCGGCGCCGCCACGCCGGCGCGGGCCTGACCTGCTCTGCGTCCGGCCCTGTGTCGGAGGTGCGCCACCGAAGCCGCCGCCTGGTCGGCCCATCCCGCCGGGACCACCGCCGGCCGTCGCCGGTCCGGCGCTGGGGATCGAGCCGGTGTGCGGGGTGCCGGCGGTGCTGACGGCGTACGCCGCGGGGCCGGCGAGCGAGGCCAGCAGAGCGAGCACCGCTGCGCCGACGGCGAGCCGGCGTGGCAGGTGCGCGGCCAGCGCGAGGCCGAAGGCGCCCACCAACCCGGCGACGAGCACGACCCACTTCAGCCAGGGCAGGTAGCCGTCCGCGCGGTCGAGCAGGTACCACGCGAAGACCGCGGTGAAGGCCACCGTGAAGCCCAGCACGGAGGTGGCCACGATCGACGAGCGGTGCTGCCAGAGCACCCAGGAGCCGATGCCCACGAGAGCAGCGACAGCCGGGGCCAGCGCGACCGTGTAGTACGGGTGGAAGATCCCCGCCATGAAGCTGAAGGTCAGCCCGGTGACGACCAGCCAGCCCATCCACACGGTGAGCGCGGCGCGCAGGGCGTTGTGCCGCCGTCCGAACCAGAAGGCCGCGACGCCGAGCACCAGGGCTGCCGGGACGAGCCAGGCGACCTGACCGCCGATCTCGCTGTTGAACAGCCGCAGCAGGCCGGTCTGGCCCCACATGCCGCCGCCGTTGCCGCCCCCGCCGCCCCCGCCTCCGCCGACCGAGCCGACCTCGTTGCCGGTGAGCCGGCCGAACCCGTTGTAGCCGAGGGTCAGCTCGAGGATCGAGTTGTCCTGCGAGCCGCCGATGTACGGGCGGCTCGCGGCCGGCCACAGGGCCACGATCGCGACCCACCAGCCGCCGGCGAGGAGCATCGAGGCGAACGCGACGAGGAGGTGCCCGAGGCGCTTGCCCCAGGACGTCCTCGCGAAGAGCAGGTAGGCCAGCCCCAGGGCCGGCAGCACGAGGAACGCCTGGAGCATCTTGGTCAGGAACGCCAGGCCGACGAGCGCCCCGGCCAGGGCGAGCCAGCGGACGGCGCGCGACGGGGTGGTTGCGACCTCGGTGGCCTCGATCGCCCTCAGCGTCGCTGCCGCGGCACCGACCATCAGGAGCACGAGCATCGCGTCGGGGTTGTCGAACCGGAACATGAGTACCGCGACCGGGGTCAGCGCCATCGTGGCGCCCGCGATCAGACCCGCCACCGGCGACCTGGTCGTACGTCGGACCACCTGGTGCAGGAGCGCCACGGTGGCGACGCCCTCGAGGGCCTGTGGGACGAGGATGCTCCAGCTGGACAGGCCGAAGATGCGCACGGACAGGGCCATCGGCCAGAGGGCGAGTGGGGTCTTGTCGACGGTGATGGAGCTCGCCGCGTCGCTCGAACCGAAGAAGAACGCCTTCCACGACTCCGACCCGGCCTGCACCGCGGCGGAGTAGAAGGAGTTGGCCCAGCCGCTCGCGCCCAGCCCCCAGAGGTAGAGCAGCGCAGTGGCGAGCAGCAGCCCGATGAACGCCGGACGTGCCCATGCCGGGTCGTCGGCGCGCCCCCGCCAGAACCGGGCGGTCCTCCCGGTGCCGGAGGTGGTGCCGCGCGGGGGGTTCGGGTCGCGAGTGACGACGGCTGCCTCGTGGGCCGACGCCCGGGACAGGGTGCGCGTGGTGTCCATGGCCCCACCATCCGGGCCCGGCCTGCGACCCCGGTGTGGTCCTTCTGTGCCGTCCCTGTGAGGGCCGGACCCGATGCATCCGGTCCCTGAGGTGAGGACGAAGTCCTGTTCGAAGGGCCGTTCAGGCGAACGGCTCAGGCCGAGGGCAGCACGATGCGGAAGGTGGTGTGACCGGGCACGGACCGGACGCTCGCCGTCCCGCGATGTGCCTGGGCGATGGCGGCGACCAGGGACAGGCCGAGGCCGGCACCGCCGGAGGCGCGCGTGCGCGAGGTGTCGCCACGGGTGAAGCGCTCGAAGGCGTGCTCCTCGAGACCTGGCGGCAGCCCGGGCCCGTCGTCGCGCACCTCGACCTCGGCGTCCTGCGCGAGCCGTCGCGCCGACACGGTGATCGTGGTGCCGGGCGGCGTGTGGTGGCGGGCGTTGCCCAGCAGGTTGGTGAACAGCTGGTGCAGGCGCTGCTCGTCACCGACCACGGAGATCGGCTCCTCGGGCAGGTCGAGCTGCCAGCCGTGGTGCTCCCCGGCCTGGGAGTCGACCACGCGGGCATCGGCCACGGACTCGAGCAGCAGCTTGGTCAGGTCGACCTCCGCGCGCTCGAGGGGACGGCCGGAGTCGAGCCGGGCCAGCAGGAGCATGTCCTCGACCAGGCGCGACATGCGCTCGGCCTCGGTCTCGACCTTCGTGAGGGCGCCGGCCAGCGCCATCGGGTCGTCCGGCGTACGGCGGGAGAGCTCGGCGTACCCGTGGATCGTCGCCAGCGGTGTGCGCAGCTCGTGGGAGGCGTCGGCGACGAACTGGCGCACCTGCTGCTCGCTGCGGTGCCGGACCGCGAGCGCGTCGGACATGTGGTCGAGCAGCGTGTTCAGGGCGTAGCCCACCTGGCCGACCTCGGTGCCGGGGTCGGTCAGGGTCTCGTCGACGCGCTGGCTGATGTCCGGGTCGCCGGTGCCGAGCTGCTCCTGGGTGACCTCGTGGGCGGTCGCGGCCACCTCGCGGAGCGGGCGCAGCTGGCGGCGCACCAGGGTGCGACCGACGTACGCCGCGACGATCACAGAGAGCAGCGCGAACAGGATGGACCACATGATCAGGCGACTGAGCAGGGCTCGGTTCTCGCTCATCGGCCGGCCGACCACCACGCGATTGCCCAGCGCATCGGTCTGGGCGGCAACGCGATAGTCACCCACAGCCAGGCCCACCGTGTGCGCCTCACCATCGGCCGGCACCTTCGACAACGATTTGGTCGACTCCGCCGAGAGATCGCGCACGCTTCCGGACTCGGTGATCTGGGCCCCACTGCCGGTAGCGGAACCGGCAGGCACGACGAGGAGAACCGTTCCCGGGCCCTGCGCGTTGTAGCGCTGCCCACCGCTGGGTCCACCCCCGTCCTGGTCGCCCGGGAAGTCGGGGCGCGGGTGCGCGGCGCGGCTCACCGCTCCGAGGACGTCGGCGTCCAGCCGGCCGGTGAGGTAGCTGCTCATCACCAGCGCCGAGGCCGTGATCACGAGCGCGCTGACGATCGCGACCAGGACCACCAACGTGGCCACCAGTCGGGCGGTCAGCGTGCGCGGGGTGCGCATCGGGTCAGCCTGCCACCGGCTCGGCCGGCTTGAGGACGTAGCCGGCGCCGCGCATGGTGTGGATCATCGGCTCGTGGCCGGCGTCGATCTTCTTGCGCAGGTAGGAGATGTAGAGCTCGACCACGTTGGCCTGGCCGCCGAAGTCGTAGTTCCAGACGCGGTCGAGGATCTGGGCCTTGCTGAGCACCCGCTTGGGGTTGCGCATCAGGAAGCGGAGCAGCTCGAACTCGGTGGCGGTCAGGCTGATCTGCTCACCGCTGCGGCTCACCTCGTGGCTGTCCTCGTCCAGCAGCAGGTCGCCGACCTGGAGCGTGGAGTCGCTCTCCGCCTGGCGAGCGCCGGCACGCCGCATCAGGGCACGCAGACGGGCGACGACCTCCTCGAGCGAGAACGGCTTGGTGACGTAGTCGTCCCCGCCCGCGGTCAGCCCGGCGACACGGTCCTCGACGGAGTCGCGGGCGGTCAGGAAGAGCACGGGTACGTCGGGCTGGTCGGTGCGCATCCGCTTGAGCACCTCCATGCCGTCGTAGTCCGGCAGCATCATGTCGAGCACGACGGCGTCGGGGCGCTGGCGCTTCGCGGTCGCGACGGCCTTGCCGCCGGTGAGCGCGGTCTCGACGTCCCAGCCCTCGTAGCGCAGCGCCATCCGCAGCAGCTCGGCGATGTTCTCCTCGTCGTCGACGACGAGCACGCGCAGCGGAGTCCCGTCCGCGCGCGTGAGCTCTGGCCCCGTGTTCTTCATGGGACCACTGTGGATACCTGTGCGTGTCGGGCCGTGCGATCCCTGTGTGTTTCCTGTGAAGGACGGGCCACGGACTGCCCGCACTTCCGCAGACACAGGTCTGGCACAGGAATCTGACGCACCATAGGGGCGTGAGTGAGCACGACCCACGGGGGCATGACGAGACCGCGCCGATCCAGCCGCAGCCCGGCGAGGTGCAGCACGAGGCACCCGAACCGGCCCTGCCGACGACGGAGCAGACCGCCGCGGGTCGAGCCCGTCGCCGGACCGACACGCACGCGCTTCCGGGACCGGTCCTGGCCGCTGCCGGCCGTGGTCGTGGTGGCGCTCGTCGCGGTCATCCTCGGCGGCATCGGCGGGGCCGCCCTGGCCGCGACCAGCAACCACCAGGACGTGCGTCCGGGGCCCGGGTTCGGCCGGTTCCACGGCGGACCGGGATGATGCGACCCGGCATGGGCGGTCGCGGGCCCGGGGCAGGGAGGCCAGCTTCCGCAACCGCCTACGGCTTCGGACCAGCGCCGGGGAACCAGCAGGCCGCCGCAGTTCCCGCGCAACCAGCAGCAGCAGCCGCGCCGGCCGACGACCCGCACCCAGCAGCTGACCCGCGCGCGTCGCGCGGTTGAATGGCCGGCTGTGCGCATCCAGTTCCCCGCCGAGCTTCCCGGTCTCGGCACGCCGTGACGACATCGCCGCCGCGATCCGCGACCACCAGGTCGTCATCGTCGCGGGCGAGACCGGCTCGGGGAAGACCACCCAGCTGCCCAAGATCTGCCTGCGCGCTCGGGCGCGGCGACCCGAGCGCGCGGGCGGCGTGATCGGCCACACCCAGCCGCGCCGGATCGCCGCGCGCAGCGTCGCCGAGCGGATCGCCGAGGAGCTCGGCACCGAGCTGGGCGAGACGCGTCGGCTACCAGGTCCGCTTCACCGACCGGACCTCGCGGCAGAGCCGGGTCAAGGTGATGACCGACGGCATCCTGCTCGCCGAGCTCCAGCACGACCGCGACCTGCAGCCGCTACGACACCCTGATCATCGACGAGGCGCACGAGCGCAGCCTGAACATCGACTTCATCCTCGGCTACCTCAAGCGGCTGCTGCCCCGGCGTCCCGGACCTCAAGGTGGTCATCACCTCGCGCCACGATCGACCCGGAGCGCTTCGCCGCCCACTTCGCCGCGCGACGGACCCCGGCCCGATCATCGAGGTCTCCGGGCCGCACCTACCCGGTCGAGGTGCGCTACCGGCCGCTGGTCGAGGGTCCTCGACGACGACGAGGACGGCGAGCCGGTCGTGCGCGACCAGACCGAGGCGATCGTGGCCGCGGTCGAGGAGCTGCTGCCGCGAGAGGCCGGCGACATCCTGGTCTTCCTGCCCGGCGAGCGGGAGATCCGCGACACCGCCGACGCGCTGCAAGCGCCGTCCGAGGGGCCGCGGCGGCTTCGACGTCGTCCCGCTCTTCTCCCGGCTCTCCGCGGCCGAGCAGCACCGGGTCTTCGAGCGGCACACGCCGCCGCCGCGTCGTGCTGGCCACCAACGTCGCCGAGACCTCGCTGACCGTCCCGGGCATCACCGCCGTCGATCGACACCGGGCTGGCCCGGATCAGCCGGTACTCCGCGCGCACCAAGGTGCAGCGGCTGCCGATCGAGCCGATCAGCCAGGCCTCGGCGCAACCAGCGCTCCGGCCGCTGCGGCCGGGTCGAGGCCGGCATCGCGATCCGGCTCTACTCCGAGGAGGACTTCGAGGCCCGCCCGCGAGTTCACCGAGCCGGAGATCCTGCGCACCAACCTGGCCAGCGTGATCCTGCAGATGACCTCGCTCGGGCTCGGCGAGGTCGCGCGGTTCCCGTTCGTCGAGCCGCCGGACCGCGCGCACGTCCGCGCCGGGCGTCCAGCTGCTCGAGGAGCTCGGCGCCCTCGCGCCGCGGCTCGCGGGCACAGCCGCGGCTGACCAAGGTCGGCCGCCCGCTGCCCGGCTGCCGATCGACCCGCGGCTCGGCCGGATGATCCTCGAGGCCGACCGGCTCGGCTGCCTGCGCGAGGTGCTGGTGATCACCGCCGCGCTCTCGATCCAGGACCCGCGCGAGCGGCCGGTCGAGCACCAGGCCCGGGCCGACCAGCTGCACGCCCGCTTCCGCGACCAGCGCTCGGACTTCATGGCGCTGGCTCAACCTCTGGCGCCACCTGCGCGACCAGCAGCAGGAGCTCGGCTCGAGCGCGTTCCGGCGGATGTGCCGCGACGAGCACCTGAACTACCTGCGGGTCCGGGAGTGGCAGGACTTCGAGTCCCAGCTGCGCCAGGTCGCCAAGCAGGTCGGGCTCAAGCCGGGCCACGCCGGCGGACGGCCCCGGACGAGGACGGCATCCACCAGGCGCTGCTCTCCGGGCCTGCTCTCGCACATCGGGCTGCGCGACGCCGGACCGGCGCGACTACCTCGGCGCCCGCGGCACCCGGTTCTCGATCTTCCCGGGGTCCGGGCTGTTCAAGAAGCAGCCGGACTTCGTGATGGCCGCCGAGCTGGTCGAGACCTCGCCGGCTCTGGGGCCGCCAGAACGCCGCGATCGACCCGCTCTGGGCCGAGCGGCTCGGCGGCCACCTGGTCAAGCGGACCTGCTCCGAGCCGCACTGGTCGAAGAAGCGCGCCGCGGTGATGGCCCACGAGCGGGTCACGCTGTACGGCGTCCCGCTGGTCGCCGACCGGCTCGTGCAGCTCGGCCGGCGTCGACCCGGACGCTGGCCCGCGAGCTGTTCATCCGGCACGCGCTGGTCCACGGCGAGTGGCACACCGCGGCACCGGTTCTTCGCCGACCAACCGGCGCCTGCTCGAGGAGGCCGAGGAGCTCGAGCACCGGGCGCGGCGGCGCGACATCGTCGTCGACGAGCACACGCTGTTCGACTTCTACGACGCGCGCGTGCCGGCCGAGGTGGTCTCCGGTGCGCACTTCGACGCCTGGTGGAAGCAGGAGCGCCGCGACGCGGCCGGACCTGCTCACCTTCGACCCGGCGATGCTGGTGCACGACGGACGCCGGCGCCGACGCGCGAGCGACTTCCCCGACGCCTGGCACGAGGGCGTCGCTGACGCTGCCGCTGAGCTACCACTTCGAGCCCGGGCAGCGCGGACGACGGCGTCACGCGTCGACGTACCGCTGGCGACCCTGAACACCGTCGGCGACGGCGCCGTTCACCTGGCACGTGCCGGGGCTGCGCGAGGAGCTGGTCACCGCGCTGATCCGGTCGCTGCCCAAGCAGCTGCGGGTCAACTTCGTGCCGGCCCCCGACGTCGCGCGGCGCTTCCTGGACGGCGGTGCCGCCGGGGGAGGAGCCGCTGCGTCGAGGCGCTGGCCCGCCACCTGCGCGCGCTGACCGGCGTGCACGTCCCGCCCGACGCCTGGGACTGGAGCAAGGTGCCCGGCCCACCTGCGGCCGACCTTCCGGGTCGTCGACGAGGACGGGCGCCGAGGTGGCGAGCGGCAAGGACCTCGAGGCAGCTCAAGCGCGCCGCTGCGGCCCTCCTTCGACGCCGGCGATGCCGGAGGCCGCCGCCGAGTCCGGGATCGCGGCGACCGGCCAGACCGCGTGGACCTTCGGCACGATCGAGCAGTCCTTCACCCAGGTGCGCGCCGGCCACGAGGTGCACGGCTACCCGGCGCTGGTCGACGAGGGCAGCACCGTCGGCCTGCGGGTCTTCGCCTCGCGCCGAGGAGCAGGCGGCCCAGCACCGCCTCGGCGTACGCCGCCTGCTCGTGCTCGCCGTGCCGGACCCGGCCCCGGCCCTGCTCGACGGGCTCGACAACGCCGCCAAGCTCGGGCTGGCCGCCTCGCCGTACCCGAGCGGCTCGGCGCTGCTCGACGACTGCGTGCTCGCGGCGGCCGGCCAGCTGGTCGACGGGTCCGAGCCGGTGCGCGACGAGGCGGCGTTCGAGCGCTCGTGGACCGTGCTCGCCGGGAGCTCCCCGAGCTGCGCGCGGGTCGTGCTGCTGCAGGTGCTGCGCGTGCTCGGCGACTGGCGTCCGGTGGAGAAGGCGCTGCACGGGCGGGTCGAGCTGGCGCTGCTCCCGGCGATGACCGACCTGCGCGCCCAGCTCGGCCGGCTGGTCGCACGCCGGCTTCGTCGGTCGAGGCGGGCGCCGACGCGCTGCGCGAGTACCCGCGCTACCTGGCCGCGATGCAGACGCCGCATCGACCGGCTCGGCGACCGTGCCCGCGACCGGGAGCTGATGGACCGGGTCGACCGCTCCAGGAGGCCTGGCAGCACCGGGTCGACGCGCTCCCGCCGGGCGGGCCGCCCGGAGCGACCTCCGCCGGGTGCGGTGGCTGCTCGAGGAGTACCGCGTCAGCCTCTGGGCCCAGCAGCTCGGCACCCCCGAGCCGGTCTCCGACACCCGGATCCGGAAGGCGCTGGGCTGAGCGCGGAGCCGCCCGAGGCGGTTTCCCTAGTCAACTAGGGAACTCGCCAGCCTCCGAGCACCGTGTCGTCGCTCAGAGGTACGGCGTGGCCGCCCGCGACCACCGCGTCGAAGACGTCCCGGGGCAGAGCCGCGCCCTCGCGGCGGACCGAGGACGGGTCGAGTCGGAGCAGCCGGTTGAGGCGCACCTCGCTCGGCCGCCGCTGCGCGTCCCAGGCGCCGGAGCCGACGTCCATCCAGACCCGGCCGGCGCGGCGCTCCTGCTCGGCGTCGCGGTCGTGGTCCTTCGAGGTGAGCGCGCAGGGCCAGCAGCCGGCCGCCCTCGTCACCGATGACCAGCACCGGCCGGTCCTTGCCCTGCGTCGGGTCCTCCTCGTAGGGCACCCAGGCCCAGACCACCTCGCCCGGGTCCGGGCGGCCGTCGGGATGCGGTGCGTAGCGCACCCGGGGGAGCAGCGGGTTGCGCAGCCGAGGGATCGGCAGCCGCAGCCTCATCGGGCCTCGCGACAGCTGCGAAGAAGTGGTGCGCCGGGCCGGGAGCGCCTCACGGCGCGTGGCCGCTCGTAGCGGCAGATATTGGGACCCGGGGCTGCCACGGCCCGACGCGTCGCCCACTGTACCGGGAGACTCCAGGCCTGTCCGGCTCATCAGGCCAGCGTGCCGTCGATCTCGAGGCGAGCGGCCCGGTCGAGCTGGTCGGCGAGGGCGAGCAGCCGCGAGGCCGACAGGTCGGAGGTGTACGTCGAGCCGTCGGGGCCTCGGCGCGGGACCCGTGCACGCGCCCAGCCGCGGCGACGCGGGCGAACGCGGCAGCGCGCAGGAGCGTGTCGGCGAAGTCGCCGACGACGACACCGCCGAGGACCTCGTCGACCAGCGCGCGCACCTCGTCAGGTCCCGGGGGGTCGACCACGCCCGAGACGACCTCCGCGACAGGCACGTGGACGCGGCCGCGGTCGAACTCGGCGGCCGCGGTGCGCGGGTCGGCGTACACCCAGCTGCGCAGGAGGTAGAGCCGCCACAGCGCGCCGGCCAGCGAGTCGGCGGGCGCCCCGGACCAGAGCTCGGCGAGCGTCTCCAGGCCCTCGGTGTCGGCGAGGTGCACGACGCGGTCGACCAGCTCGCGGTCGGCCTGGTCCGCGGGCTCCGCGCACGAGCGCGGTGGCGACGCGGTCGGCGGCCTCGCTCATCACCGCCGGGTCGACGTCGCCCTCGATCGTCCTCGAAGGTCTGGGCGCCGGGCAGCATCGGTCGGTGGTGCCGCCGCTCGGTCACGACCCCATCGCCTCAGCCCAGCTTCGCCGCCGCGGCCTTGACCGCGAGCTCCATCGGGTCCTGCCCGGGCGGGTAGTCGTGGTCCTGACCGTCGTGGTCCATGCGGATCATGCTGATCCGGGTGCCGTTCACCACGACGCCGAAGGACTCGAATCGCCCGTGCGAGCCGCCGAGCCCTGGATGAGTGCGGTAGCGGACGAGGTACCACCACGCGTGGCCCTGCGAGACCGGCACCGAGGTGGTCGGCCCCGACATGCACGCTGAGCTCGCCCGGATGGCACTTGCGGTGCCAGGCCAGCAGCACCTGCTCGGCCCGCGCCGTGTTCGTGGCGTCGGGGAAGGTCGCGATCTGCTGGGCCGCGCTGGTCGGTACCGTCGCCACGAAGGTCCGCTGGACCGCCTGCTCGGCACCGATGGTCAAGACGTCGAACTTCGCGCACGGCCGAACGGCTGCGAGCTGACGGCCCCGGTCCGCGGCCTCCTTCCAGTGCTGGCGCCGTCCGAGAGCGGCGGCATCTCGGTCGCGGTCAGCAGGGCCTGCTGGGGCGTCAGCGAGGGAGAGGCGGGCGCGGAGGCGCTGGGCGAGGTGGTGGGCGTCGGCGTGGGGCTCGACGTCGGGCTCGGCGTCGGGCGTCGGAGTCGTGTCGCTCGGCGCCGGTGAGCTCGTCGTCGTGGAGTCGCTGCTCGGGTGGTTGTCGTTGCTCACGCCGCAGCCGGCGAGCAGCCCGGCGCCCAGGAGGACGGGGACGACGAGGAGGGGGCCAGTGCTCGGCTCCGGGTCGGCGGCATGGCGCCAGCGTAGAGGGAGGGAGGGCAGGCCACGGGTGCCTCCGACCGGTGTGGCGTCGGTCGATATCGTGGCGGCCGTGCCGACGAAGACGTGCGAGGATCGCCGCTTCGTTGCTGGCACTGGCCGTGATCCTCGCGCGGCTGCGCGCTCAGGTGGCGACAAGCCCTCGACGACGTCCGAGCCCGAGCAGCGCGCGGCCCCGCGGAGCTCACCTTCGTCGTCTACGGACCCGACCCCGTGACCACGACGTACGCCGAGCTCGCGGCGGACTACTCGGCCAAGCACCCCGACATCCAGGTCAAGGTCGAGCCGTACTCCACCCACGCACAGGCGGTGGCCGCGATCGCAGGCGGCCACCGCGAAGGGCCACCCGCCCGACCTCTTCGAGATCGACGGCGAGGACCTGCCCGGCCTGGTGGCGGACAAGGCCGTCCACCGGGTCGACGACCTGCTCACCGATCGCCAGGTCGACTTCGGGGACGGTTTCTCGCGCTCCGCGCTGGAGGCGTTCAGCTCCGACTCCGCGCTGTGGTGCATGCCGACCGACGCCTCGCCCGCTCGTCGTCTACTACAACACCCGGTTGATCGACCTCAGCCTCGCCGCCGAGCCGGATCACCGTCCGGTCACCCAGGAGACGGGGTGGACCCTCGACGAGTTCGACCGGGTGGCCGCGCTGGCCAAGCGCCCGAACGTGCGGGGTCTCTACGTCGCGCCCGACCTGCGCCAGGTGGCGCCGTTCATCTGGTCGGGCGGCGGGGACCTCGTCGACAACCCGGACAACCCGACCACCCTCGCGCTGTCCGAGGACAGCTCGGCCGCCGCGATGCAGCAGTTCCTCGCCGTGGTGCGCGACCGCGACGTCACCTACGACCCGGCGGCCCTGCGCCGCCAGTCGCCCGTCGACCGCTTCAAGGCGGGCAAGCTCGGGATGATGCTGGGCTATCGCGACCTGACGCCGGTGCTGCGCGCCCAGCACGGACTGAACTTCGACGTGATGCCACTGCCGCGCGCGGGCGGTGCCGCCACCGACGCGAGCATGCGTGGCCTGTGTCATCTCGGCCACGTCCGACCACATGAGCCAGGCCGCCGACCTGCTCACCTACCTGGTCTCGAGCCCCTCGGCCGAGAAGCTCGCCTCGACCGGCTACGTGATGCCCACCAACGTCGAGGCGGTCAACGGCGACGCCTTCCTGCAGCGCGGCCAGCGCCCCCTGCACGCCGATGTCTTCGAGCGCGAGATGCGCCACGTCCAGGAGCTGCCGCGCTCGCGCTACTGGCCCGATGTCGCGCAGACCACGGTCAGCCCCCTCTACCACCTCTTCTACGACCCGGTGATCGCGTCGCTCGCCGGACCGCCTGACCGCCATCGACGACGCGTCGAAGCCGTTGTTCGACCCCAACGCCACGCCGTCGCCCTCACCCAGCGGGTCGGCGACCCCCGGCGACGGCGACCCCCTCGGCGACGCCGAGCGGCTAGTCGGTCTCGCCGGGCGAGAGGATCGCCTCGGTCAGGAGGGGTGCGGTGATCTCGACCTGCCAACGCCGGGCGCCGAGAGCGGTGAGCTCCTCGGCCACGCGGTCCTCGAGGTCGGCCCCGGACGTCGCCGGCGGCCGCCACAGGAGCCGGCGGAGGTAGTCGGGGGTCAGCAGGTTCTCGACCGGCACCGAGTGCTCCTCGGCGAAGGCGCCGACGAGGGTGCGGGCCGTGGCGAGACGGGCCGCGGCGACCGGGTCGCGCTCGGTCCACACCCGGGGCGGCGGGGGGCCGTCGGAGCGCACGGTCAGCGGCGGCAGGTCGGTGTCGCGCAGGTTGCGCGCCCTGCTCGAGCGCGGCGAGCCACCGGTCGGCGTAGCGGCGCGCGCCGCGGCCGTGGAAGCCCGGCGTGGAGAGCAGGGTCGCCGTGTTGGTCGGGTGGGCGCCGGCCACGGCCACGATGGCCGAGTCGGGGATCAGCCTGCCCGGGGTGGTGTCGCGCTTGCGGGCGACCTCGTCACGGGCGAGCCACAGCTCACGGACCGCGGCGAGGCCCCGGCGCCCGCGGATCTTGTGGATGCCGGAGGTACGTCGCCAGGGGTCGGCGCGAGGCGCAGGCACCACGTCGATGAGGTGGCTGAACTCCTGCGCCGCCCAGTCGTCCTTGCCCGACTCGACGAGCTCGCCTCCGAGCACCTCGCGGAGCTCGACGAGGACCTCGACGTCGAGGGCGGCGTACTCCAGCCAGGGGCTCGGCAGCGGACGGCGCGACCAGTCCACGGCGGAGTGCTCCTTGCGCATCGAGCGCCCGAGGATGACCTCCACCAGGGTGGCCAGCCCGACCCGGGGGTAGCCCAGTAGCCGCGCGGCGAGCTCGGTGTCGAAGAGCCGCTGCGGCTCGAGCCCGACCTCCCGGAGGCAGGGGAGGTCCTGGCTGGCGGCGTGCAGGATCCACTCGGTCTCGTTGATGACCTCGCCCGAGCTCGCGCAGGTCGTGGTACATCGTGGGGTCGATCAGCGCCGACCCGGAGCCCTCGCGTCGCAGCTGGATCAGGTAGGCGCGCGGGGAGTAGCGGTAGCCCGAGGCCCGCTCGGCGTCCAGGGCAACAGGTCCAGAACCCGCCCGCACCCGCGAGACGACCTCGGACAGGTCGGATTCGGTGACGGTGATCGGTGGGAGCCCGTCGCGCAGGGTCAGCAACGGGGGAGGCGGCTCGGCGGGCTCAGCGGCGGCGTGCGGTGGCCTCGGTCTCGAGCGCCTCGCTGGTCGGGTCGGTGTCGGCTGCTTCCGGTGGCATCAGGCTCTCGTCATCCCGACCCGCGCTGACCGCGACGGCTGGGGATCGTGGCCACGCCCTCGGGGACCGGCGGGAGGCCCACCGCGGTGCAGAGCAGCTCGGCCCAGGCCTCGACGTGGGGGGTCAGGTCGCCCACCGGTGACCACGACGCCCGGATCTCGAGGTGGGCCGCGGGCGGCTCGTCGGCCATGCCGCCGAAGCTCTCGGTGCTGACGCAGGTGACGCTGCCCGACGGGGCGGCGTACTCGGCCCGGTGCGCCTCGAGCGCCTCGGTGAGCCAGCTCCAGCCGACACCGGCCAGCAGCGGGTCGGTCACCTGCTCGGGGTCGATCTCGGCCCGGGCGTAGGCCACGCAGCGGAAGGTGCCGTCCCAGGCGTCGTTGCCGGCCGGGTCGTGCAGCAGGACGATCCGGCCGCTCCCGACGTCCTCGCCGGCGACGGTCACGTCGGCCGACAGCGCCGAGGCGAACGGGGCGATCCGCTGCGGTGCCGGCATCTCCTCGACGAACAGCTCAGGGCGGTACGTCGCGGCCCTCAGCTGGCGCACGGCACGACGGAACTCGGCCGGAGCCGCGGGTGGCTCCAGGCGCGGGTGATCGGGTGCCGCCATGCCCTCAGCGTAGGACGACTCGCCTGTCCCGCCCACGGGACTCGCCGCCTGACCTGCGAGGATCGGCGTATGCCTGGGTCCGGAGCAGCGTCGCGCGACGCGCTGCACGATTCGCCGTTCCTCCGCTCCGCCCGAGGCGAACCGACGCCCTACACACCCGTCTGGTACATGCGGCAGGCCGGTCGGTCGCTGCCCGAGTACCTCCGCCTGCGCGAGGGCGTGGGCATGCTCGAGGCCTGCATGCAGCCCGACCTGGTCGTCGAGATCACGCTCCAGCCGGTGCGTCGCTACGGCGTGGACGCGGCCATCTTCTTCTCCGACATCGTGCTGCCGCTCAAGGCCGTGGGCGTCGACCTCGACATCGTCCCGGGCGTGGGACCGGTCGTGGAGCACCCGGTGCGCACCCTCGCCGACATCGAGGCGATCCCGGACCTCACCCCCGAGCACGTCCCCTTCATCACCGAGGCCGTGCGCGGGCTGGTCGCCGAGCTCGGCAGCACCCCGCTGATCGGTTTCGCGGGAGCGCCGTTCACGGTGGCCTCCTACCTCGTCGAGGGCGGGCCCTCGAAGGACCACGCCCGCACCAAGGCACTCATGTTCGGCGACCCCGGTCTGTGGACCGCCCTGATGGACAAGATCACCGCGATGTCCACGGCGTACCTCGAGGTGCAGGTCGCTGCCGGCGCCTCCGCCATCCAGCTCTTCGACTCGTGGGCCGGCTCGGTGACGCGCTCGGACTACGAGCGCCGGGTGCTGCCCTGGTCCACCCAGGTGCTCACGCAGCTGGGGGAGACCGGCGTCCCGCGCATCCACTTCGGTGTGGGCACCGGCGAGATCCTCGACCTCATGGGCGCCGCGGGGGCGGACGTCGTCGGGGTGGACTGGCGGGTGCCCCTGGCCGAGGCGGTGCGCCGGGTGGGTGGTCGTGCCGTGCAGGGCAACCTCGACCCCGCGCTGGTCTTCGCTCCGACCGAGGTGATGCTGGACCACGCGCGCGAGGTGCTGGAGGCCGGGTCCGCCGCTCCGGGGCACATCTTCAACCTGGGCCACGGGGTGATCCCGTCGACCGATCCCGACCAGCTCGCCCGGCTCACCGAGTTCGTGCAGAGCCACTCCGCGCGCGAGCCGGGCTGAGGCTCACGCTGCGCCTGCCGCATGGCACGCTTGCGAGGTGTCAGCATCCGCCCCGGAGCTCGTGGTCGTCGGCGGCGGGGTCTCGGGGCTGGCGGCGGCGTACCGGCTCGCGCAGAGGGTGCCCGGTGCCCACGTCACCGTGCTGGAGTCCTCGTCACGGCTCGGCGGCAGCCTGAAGGTGGTCGAGGTCGGCGGGGTCGGCGTCGACGTGGGCGCCGAGGCGATGCTCAACCGCCGCCCGGAGGCGGTCTCGCTCGTGCGGGAGGTCGGCCTGGCCGAGGACCTCGTCCATCCCGCCACGACGACGGCCAGCCTGTGGAACCGCGGCGTGCTCGTGCCCATGCCGCGCACGCTGATGGGGATCCCGCCGGACCTCCGCGCCGTCGACGGGGTCCTGTCGGCCAAGGGGATCGCGCGCGCGGCGCTCGACACCGTGCTGCCCGCCACCGACCTGGGGGAGCGGGACATCAGCGTCGGCCACCTCGTCGACGAGCGACTCGGCCGCGAGGTGGTCGACCGGCTGGTCGAGCCTCTGCTGGGTGGGGTGTACGCAGGTCACGCCCGGGAGATCTCCGCCCGGGCGGCCGTGCCGCAGCTCGTCGGCCTGCTGGACCGCGACCGCTCACTCTCCCGGGCGGCCGCTGCCGCGCTCCCGCGGGCCGGGTCCGTCGGCGAGCCCGTCTTCGCCGGGCTCCGGGGCGGTGTCGGGCGGCTGCCCGCCGCACTGGCGCGTGCCAGCGGGGCAGACGTGCGCACCGGCGCGACCGTGCGCGTGCTCGCCGCGCGCCACGGGGGCGGCTGGAACCTGGTGGTCGGCTCCACGCGCGATCCGGAGGTGGTGCCCGCCGACGCCGTGGTCATCGCCACGCCGGCACGGGCGACCGCTCGCCTGCTCAGCGACGTCGCCCCGGGTGCGGCGCTCGACCTGGCCCGCCTGCAGTACGCCTCGATGGCGATCGTGACGCTCGCCTTCCCCGCCCGTCAGTTCCCGGCCGTCGCCGGCTCGGGCTTCCTCGTCCCCCCGGTCGACGGGCACACGATCAAGGCCGCGACGTTCTCGGCCGCGAAGTGGGACTGGGTACGCGAGGCCGGTGAGGACCTCGTGCTGATGCGGTGCTCGATCGGCCGGCACCGCGAGGAGCGCGTGCTCCAGGTCGACGACGACGAGCTGGTCCGGGTGGCGCTGGCCGACCTCTCCACCGCGATCGGGCTCTCGGTCCCGCCGGTCGACGCCCACGTCCAGCGGTGGGGCGGTGCGCTGCCCCAGTACGCCGTCGGGCACCTCGACCGGGTGGCCTTCGTGCGGCGCGAGCTGGAGCGGGTCGCCGGGGTGGCGGTCTGCGGATCGGCGTACGACGGCGTGGGCATCCCGGCCTGCATCGCCTCGGCCGAGCGGGCGGTCGAGAAGGTCGTGGGGGACCTTGCGACAATGCAGCCATGAGCACCACCGGGAAGAAGGCGCGCGAGCTCAACGAGACGATCCGCTACACGATGTGGTCGGTCTTCCGCCTGCGTGACGTGTTCGGAGAGGACGCCTTCCGGCTCGAGGAAGCGCGGCAGGTCGACGAGCTGGTCGCCAAGCTCGCGGACGACGACGTCGTGGTCCGTGGCATGTACGAGCTGAGTGGGCTGCGTGCCGACGCCGACCTGATGGTCTGGTGGCACGCCGAGGAGGTCGAGCAGCTCCAGGACGCCTACCAGCAGCTGCGTCGTACGGCCTTCGGCGCTCGGCTCGAGCCGGTGTGGTCGCAGGTCGCTCTGCACCGCCCGGCCGAGTTCAACAAGAGCCACGTCCCGGCCTTCCTGGCCGACGAGGAGCCCCGCGCCTACGTGTGCGTCTACCCCTTCGTGCGCTCCTACGAGTGGTACCTCCTCGAGGACTCCGAGCGCCGTCGCCTGCTGGCCGAGCACGGCCAGATGGCCCGCGAGTACCCCGACGTGCGCGCCAACACGGTGGCCAGCTTCGCGCTCGGTGACTACGAGTGGATGCTGGCCTTCGAGGCCGACGAGCTGCATCGCATCGTCGACCTGATGCGCCACCTGCGCGGTTCGGAGACCCGGCGCCACGTGCGCGAGGAGATCCCCTTCTACACCGGTCGCCGCCGCTCGCCCGGCGAGCTGGTCCAGGCCCTGCCGTGACCTCGGCGACCTTCACCACCACGTTGCTGCAGGACGGCAACAACGTCGGCATCGAGGTGCCCGAGGACGTCGTCGCCGGCTTCGAGGCCGGCAAGCGGGTCCCGGTGAAGGTGACCGTCAACGGCTACACCTACGACTCCACGGTCGCGCGGATGGGCGGGCGCTACCTGCTGCCGCTGGCCAAGGTGCACCGCGAGGCGGCCGGCGTCGCCGGCGGCGAGCAGCACGAGGTGACCCTCGAGCACGACACGGCGACGCGCACGGTCGAGGTGCCCACGGACCTCGCGGCCGCACTGGCGGAGGCAGGCGTGCGCGAGGCGTTCGACCGGCTCGCGTTCACCCACCGCAAGGAGCACGTGCGGGCGGTGCTGGAGGCGAAGGCGGCGGCGACGCGCGAGCGCCGGATCGCCAAGGTCGTCGACGCGCTGGGCGGTTGAGCTCTCGGCAGACCGGCTCAGGCCTCGGCCGCGGCTTCGGTCTGCTGGGGCTGCATCGTCATCGAGATGCTGTTGATGCAGTAGCGCAGGTCGGTCGGGGTGTCGTACCCCTCGCCCTTGAAGACGTGGCCGAGGTGCGAGCCGCAGTTGGCGCAGCGCACCTCCGTGCGCACGCTGCCGAACGAGCGGTCCTCGATGTACTCCACGCGGTCCTCGGCCAGCGGCTCGAAGAAGGACGGCCAGCCGCAGTGGGACTCGAACTTCTGCGCCGGAGCGGAACAGCTCGGCGCCGCACGCGCGGCAGGCGTAGACGCCGACGGTCTTGGTGTCGGTGTACTCGCCCTTGAACGGAGCCTCGGTGCCGGCCTCGCGCAGCACGTGGAACTCCTCGGGGGAGAGCTGCTCGCGCCACTCGGCGTCGCTCTTGTTCACCTCGTAGCCCATGGATCCACCGTACGGTGCGCGACAAAGTGTTTATGGTCGTGGATTGCCGGGTACGGGGTTGACGGTCCCAGTGGACACCTGTTCACTGACTGATATCCGCCATCGCCCTGGGAGGTCACGCACGCATGGTCGCCGACAAGGTCGCCGAGAAGCTGCCTGCCAAGCTCTCCTGGACCGGTATCCGGCGCCTCGGCGGCGGCATCACCACGCCGCTGAGCCCCGATGACTACCTGTCCCTGATCAACCCGCTGTGGACCGCGCGCGAGCTGCGGGGTCGCATCGAGAAGGTGATCCCGGAGACCGAGGACGCCGCGACCATCGTGATCCGTCCCGGCTGGGGCTGGCGCTGGGACCACCAGCCCGGGCAGTACGTCGGCATCGGGATCCAGGTCAAGGGCAAGTTCCACTGGCGCTCCTACTCCATCTCCTCGCCGCCCAAGCGCAGCGGCCGGACGATCTCGATCACGGTGCGGGCGATGCCCGAGGGCTTCCTGTCCTCCCACCTCGTCTCGGGTCTCGAGCCGGGCTCGATCATCAGGCTCGCCGCTCCCAACGGCGACTTCGTCATGTCCGACCCGCCGCCGGAGAAGATCCTGTTCCTGGCGGCCGGCAGCGGCATCACCCCGGTGATGGCGATGCTGCGCACCCTGCACCGTCGCGGCACCATGCCCGACGTCGTGATCGCCTACAGCTCGCCGACCAAGGAGCGGATGATCTTCCGCGACGAGCTGGTCGGGCTCAGCGAGCGACACGAGAACCTCACCCTCCACGAGCAGCACACCGACTCCGACGGCATCCTCGAGATGAGCGACCTCGACCGCGTGTGCCCCGACTGGCAGGAGCGCGAGACCTGGGCCTGTGGCCCTGCTCCCATGCTCGACGCCGCCGAGGAGCACTGGAAGGACGCCGGCCTCGAGGACGAGCTGCACCTCGAGCGGTTCACCCTCGAGCTCGGAGGCGGAGGCGGCGAGGGCGGCACGGTCACCTTCCAGAACTCCAGCAAGACCCAGGAGGCGGACGGCGCGACCACGCTGCTCGAGGCCGGCGAGGAGGCCGGCATCGGGATGCCCTACGGCTGCCGCATGGGCATCTGCCACACCTGCACGCTGACCCTCGTCGAGGGGACCGTTCGCGACCTCCGCAACGGCGAGGAGCACACCGGCCCCAACGAGCAGGTCCAGACCTGCATCACCGCAGCAGCCGGCGACTGCACGCTCGACATCTGACCGCACCACCACGAAGGAGCACTGCCACATGGCCATCGCCGATGTGAAGGAGTACACCCACCTCACGGAGGAGGAGGTGGAGGAGCTCGGGCGTGAGCTGGACCAGATCCGAGCCGACATCGAGGAGTCGCGCGGGGACGACGACGCGGCGTACATCAACCGGATGATCAAGATCCAGCGTGGTCTGGCGACCGCCGGGCGGATCACCCTGTTCGGCAGCAGGTGGAAGCCGGCCTTCTTCGCCGGCGCCGCCCTGCTCGGCGCGGCCAAGATCCTGGAGAACATGGAGATCGGCCACAACGTCATGCACGGCCAGTGGGACTGGATGAACGACCCCGAGATCCACTCCAGCACCTGGGAGTGGGACACCGCGCAGCCCGCCGAGCAGTGGAAGCACTCGCACAACTACGTGCACCACCAGTTCACCAACGTGCTCGGGCACGACAACGACATCGGCTACGGCATCCTCCGGATGGCGCGCGAGCAGAGGTGGAGCCCGTTCAACCTCGGCCAGCCGGCGTACAACGCAGCCCTGGCCAGCCTGTTCCAGTGGGGCGTCGCGCTGCACGACCTCGACATCGAGGCGATCCGCAAGCGCGAGAAGGACCCGAAGGTGATGGCCAAGCAGCTCAAGCAGATCGGGCGCAAGATCCGTCGCCAGATCGGCAAGGACTACATCCTCTTCCCGCTGCTGACCGGCCCCGCGTTCGTGCAGACCGCCCAGGCCAACGGCCTCGCCAACCTGGCGCGCAACCTGTGGTCCTACATGATCATCTTCTGCGGTCACTTCCCCGACGGTGCGCTGCACTTCACCGAGGAGGAGCTGGAGGACGAGACCCGGGCCGAGTGGTACCTGCGCCAGATGCTCGGCTCGGCCAACTTCACCGGCAGCGAGTTCCTGCACGTCATGTCCGGCAACCTCGGGTTCCAGATCGAGCACCACCTGTTCCCCGACCTGCCGAGCAACCGCTACGCGGAGATCAGCGAGCGGGTGAAGCCGCTGTGCGAGAAGTACGGCATCCCGTACACCACGGGCCCGCTGTACAAGCAGTACGGCCAGGCGCTGCGCACGATCACCAAGCTCTCGCTGCCCAACCGGTTCACCAAGTCCAACCGTCGCGACACCCCGGAGACCCCCGAGGTCCCGCGCGGCCGCCGTCGTGACGACGAGCGCCCGACCCGCCGGTTCGAGACGGGCAAGTGGACCTCGGGCGCGGCGATTGCATGATCGACCAGCCAGCGGGCGGCATCGGGGAGCTCCCCTTCGCCAGCATGGGTGACCTGGGGCTCGACCAGACCAAGGTGATCCAGTGCGCGCTCAGCCGCATCTGCGGCATCTGCGCGCAGAGCCTCGGCCGGCCGATCGCCTTCCTCGGCAGCACCGAGGAGGCCGAGCGCAACGAGTTCCACTTCCCGCCCACCCATCTCGACTGCGCCGAGCTGGCGCTGCAGACCTGGGCGCGCGAGTGGAGCGCCTCGCTCGGCCACCCCACGGCCCCGCGCAGCTGGACCCTGGTCACCACCTCCGGTTTCGAGTTCATCCGGATGGACGCCGACGCGCTCGACCGGCGGCCGGTGTTCTCGCCCAACTCGGTGATCGACGGTTTCCCGCGTTAACTAGGGAAACTGCCGCTTCCCACGAGAAGTTTCTCGTGGTCGGCGGTGCGATCCCTAGTTAACTAGGGAAACCGCCAGCCCCGTGCCGTTAAGTTGACGGCATGGCCAGCAAAGCCGTCGAGGTCGACGCAGCGGGGGAGGCGGTGCGGGTCACCAGCCCGGACCGCGTCATCTACCCCGCCACCGACAGCACGCCCGAGGTCACCAAGCTCCAGGTCGTGGAGTACTACGTCTCGGTGGCCGACGGCGTGCTGCGCGCGCTGGGCGACCGGCCCACGGCGCTGGAGCGGTGGACGACCGGCGTGCACCCCGGCATCACGCTGGCCACCGGCCGCGGCGACAAGAGCGACGCCTTCTACTCCAAGCGGGTGCCCAAGGGCGCGCCGGCGTACGTCGAGACGACGCAGGTCACCTTCCCCAGCGGCCGCACGGCCGAGGAGGTGAAGGTGGCCAACCTGGCCACCGTCGGCTGGTGCGCCCAGATGGGCACGATCACCTTCCACCCCTGGCCGACCCGCAGCGGCGACAACGACCACCCCGACGAGCTGCGCATCGACCTCGACCCCCAGCCGGGCACCACGTTCGCCGACGCGGCGCGGGTGGCCGGCGTGGCGCGCGAGCTGCTCGAGGAGCTCGGGATCGTCGGCTACCCCAAGACGAGCGGCAACCGAGGGCGTGCACGTGTACGTGCGGATCGAGCCGCGCTGGGAGTTCACCGACCTGCGCCACGCCGCGATCGGCTTCGGGCGCGCGCTGGAACGGCGCGACGCAGGGGTCACGACGGCCTGGTGGAAGGAGGAGCGCGGCGAGCGGATCTTCGTCGACTTCAACCAGAACAACCGCGACCGCACCATCGCCTCGGCCTACTCGCTGCGGCCCAAGCCCGGGTGCTCCGGTCTCGACGCCGGTGAGCTGGGACGAGCTGGCCACGCTGACCGATCCCCGCGTGTTCAACCTGTTCACGGTGCCCGAGCGGCTGGCCGACGGTGACCCGTGGGCGGGGATCGACGACACGGCGTACTCCCTCGAGCCGCTGCTGCAGCTCTGGGAGGAGCTGCCGGGAGGCGAGCTGAACTTCCCGCCCGACTATCCCAAGATGCCGGGGGAGCCGCCCCGGGTGCAGCCGTCGAAGAAGGTCGCCGATCACTGGGACGACGACGGCAACCGCATCGAGGACTGAGAAGTGCTCAGTCCGCCGCCGGCTCGACGGCGATGCCGAGCGAGCGCACGAACTCGCGCAGCTGCTCGAGGGTGAACGGGTCGATCGGCGGGTGCGTGGCCGACGACAGCTCCAGGATGGTGCGGGGCACGAGGTCCTCTCCGAGCGTGGCGACCGCCATCTCGTGCGCGGCGTGCAGACGCGGCTCGTCGAGGAGGTCGGCGAAGTCCGGGTGGTAGATCACCACCGACATGCCGGGGCCCTCGATGCGCGCCGCGACCAGTGCCTCGGCCAGGGCCAGCGATCGCCCCTCCACCTGCACGGTGGCGCTGGAGAGGTCGCTGACGGCCGGCCGCGGCGTGGAGCGCCGACGGAACAGGCCCATCAGAAGCCGCTGATCCCTTCGCCCTCACCCGCCTGCTCGTCGAAGTTCTCGTGCTCGAGGAGGTGCAGGATCGGGACGCCGAGCTTGCGGTTGGCCTTGGACGTCCAGTCGACGTGGAAGAACTCGGCCACGACGTGCGGGCGCGTCAGGATGATCACCTCGGCCGCGGACACCTCGGCCACCTTGTCGATCAGGGCGTTGATCGGGTCGATCGTCACGGGCTCGCCGACGGCCTTGCCGCCCGCGGCCTCGATCGACTTGATAGTGGTGGAGACGCCCTGGCGGCAGCCGTCGAGCAGCTCGCGGCGCAGGTCGTTGATCTCGCCCTGCTCGACGTGCACGGTCGGGGTGCTCCACACCTCGCCGCCGAGCGTGCCGATGGCGGTCTCCACGCGGGCGGAAGCGTCCTCCACCGGCAGCAGCACGTGGTAGACGACCGGGTCCTCGATGTCCTCGTGGAGCGAGGTCACGTTCTTCGCGTCCTGGGCGGTGAACGGCTGCTCCACCAGGAGCACCACGTCGTAGTTGCTCATGGGTTCATCATCCCTCCCTGTCGTGGTCGATGCCCAGCACCCTCGCCAGGTCGTAGCTGACCGGTTCCTCGAGCTGGTCGTAGCCGCAGGACTCGGGGTCGCGGTCGGGGCGCCAGCGCTTGAACTGCGCCGTGTGGCGGAACCGCCGGCCCTCCATGTGCTCGTAGCCGACCTCGAGCACGCGCTCGGGGCGCACGGGCGTGAAGGAGAGGTCCTTGCCCTGGCTCCAGCGGCTCTGGGTGCCGGGCACGCGGTCGGGGTTCGCGATCGCCCATTCCTGCCACGCACCCCACGGGTGGTCGGCGATGTCGACCTGCAGCGGTCGCAGCTCCTCGATCAGCTCGGCCCGGCGCTTCTCGGTGAACGACGCGCACACGCCGACGTGCTGGAGGTTCCCGTCGGCGTACAGCCCCAACAGCATCGAGCCCAGCAACGGACGCGCGTCGGTGGAGGTCTTGTGGAGCCGGTAGCCCGCGACCACCACGTCGGCGGTGCGGGCGTGCTTGATCTTCAGCATCGTGCGGGAGTTCTCGACGTACGGCGCACCCATCGGCTTGGCCACCACGCCGTCGAGCCCGGCGCCCTCGAAGTGCTCGAACCAGCCCGCGGCGACCTCGGTGTCGGTCGTGGTGGGGGTCAGGTACGTCGGACCGCCGAGGCCGTCGAGCGCCGCCTCCATCCGGTCGCGGCGCTCGCTGAACGGCCGGTCGACCAGCGCCGTGTCGCCGAGCGCGAGCAGGTCGAAGGCCACGAAGCCGGCAGGGGTCTGCTCGGCCAGCAGGTCGATCCTCGACTGAGCCGGGTGGATCCGCTCCTGGAGGACCTCGAACTCCAGCCGCGGTCCGACGGCGACGAACAGCTCGCCGTCGAGCACGCACCGCGGGGGCAGCTGCTCGCGCACCGCTGCGACCACCTCGGGGAAGTAGCGGGTGAGCGGCTTGGTGTTGCGCGAGGTCAGCTCGACCTCGTCACCGTCGCGGAAGACGAGGCACCGGAACCCGTCCCACTTGGGCTCGAAGGACAGTCCGCCCTCGAACTTCTCGGGATCTGGGATGCCCGCCACGGACTTGGCCAACATGGGTCGGACGGGAGGCATCACCGGAAGATCCACACTCAGACGGTAGGACATACTCGCCCCCATGACCTACGCGCTCACCGACAGCCTTCGACTGCCAGCCGGCGCCGTGGACCTCGCAGGCTTCGAGACCGACTCCCGCGCCGGGTTCGAGGGCGGCAAGCGCAAGGCCGAGAAGGCGCTGCGCGCGCTGGGGGAGGAGCTGGCCGACCTCCAGGAGCGACTGTTCGCCAACGCCTACACCGGAGGCGCCCGCCGGGTGCTCGTGGTGCTCCAGGGGATGGACACCTCGGGCAAGGGCGGCGTGGTCGACCACGCGCTGGGCCGGCTCAGCCCGAGCGGCTTGCGGGTCCACTCGTTCAAGAAGCCGACGGAGGAGGAGCTCGCCCACGACTTCCTCTGGCGCGTCGAGAAGGAGCTGCCGCCGGCCGGTCTGGTGGGCGTCTTCGACCGCTCGCACTACGAGGACGTGCTGGTCGCACGGGTGCACGAGCTCGCCGACGCAGACGAGATCGAGAGGCGCTACGGGGCGATCAACGCCTTCGAGAAGGACCTCGTCGACCACGGCACCGTGGTGCTCAAGTGCTACCTCCACGTGTCGCCCGAGCAGCAGGCCAAGCGGTTGCTGGCCCGGCTCGACGACCCGGACAAGCAGTGGAAGTTCAAGCCCGAGGACATCGACGAGCGCGGACGCTGGGAGGAGTACCGGAAGGCCTACGCGGTCGCACTCGAGCGCTGCCACACCGATGCAGCTCCCTGGTACGTCGTACCGAGCGACACGAAGTGGTACCGCAACTGGGCGGTCGGCCAGCTGCTCGTCGAGGCGCTGCGCGGCATGCAGCTGGAGTGGCCCGAGCCGGACTACGACGTCGACGAGCAGCGGGCCCGTCTGAGGTGAGATCCGTCCGCGCCACGCGCTACGTCACCCCGCTGCGCGAGGGAGGGTCGCTGCCCGGGGTGGTCGAGGGCGACGACCTCGGCACCTACGTCTGCAAGTTCCGCGGCGCCGGGCAGGGAAAGATCGTGCTGGTCGCCGAGGTGATCGTGGCCGGCATCGCCCGGCTCGTCGACGTGCCCGTGCCCGAGCTGGTGACCATCGACCTCGCCCAGGAGATCGGTCGCTACGAGGCAGACGAGGAGGTCCAGGACCTGCTCAACGCCAGCCTGGGTCTGAACCTCGGCGTCGACCTGCTGCCCGGCGCGTTCGGCTACGACGCGTCGTACGAGCCCGATGGAGCGCTGGCCGGGCGCATCCTCTGGCTGGACGCCCTGTGCGCCAACGTCGACCGGTCCTGGCGCAACCCGAACCTGCTCATCTGGCGCGGCGACCTCTTCGCCATCGACCACGGGGCCGCCCTCTACTTCCACCACGCCTGGCCGGGCGGCGGGTCCGACGCCGAGCGCTTCGCCCGCCAGCCCTACGACACCGGTGAGCACATCCTTCGTCACCATGCTGCCGAGGCCGCGGCCCAGTCCGAGAAGCTGGCCTCGCGCGTGACACCCGAGGCCCTGAGGGGGGCCGTCGCCGAGGTGCCCGACGAGTGGCTCGAGCCGGTCCCGGGGGCGGAGACCCCCGAGGCGCTGCGGGAGCGCTACGTCGAACACCTCGTGGCGCGTCTTGCCGGCTCGTCGGCGTGGTTGCCGCACGCCGAGGCGGTGTCGTGAGCGCGGGCTACCAGTACGTCGCGTTGCGCTGCGTGCCCCGCGTGGAGCGTGAGGAGTTCGTCAACGTCGGCGTCGTCCTCTACTGCCACGCCGAGGACTTCCTCGCTGCCGCCCACGACGTCCACGAGGAGCGACTGCGGGCCCTCGACCCCGACGTGGACCTCGACGCCGTGCGGTCGGCCCTCGACGCGGTCGACAGCGTGTGCCGGGGCGAGGCGCACGTCGACTTCGGCGTCGGCACGAGGGCGACGGCGTACGGCTCGCGGGACACCGTCGACGACGCGAGCGCCCGGTTCGGCTTCCTTCGCGCGCCTCGCAGCACGGTCGTCCAGCCCGGGCCGGTGCACGGCGGTCTCACCGACGACCCCGCTGCGGAGCTGGGACGGCTGCTGCGGGCACTCGTCCACTGAATGTCACACTCCGGCACCCACCGGTGTCCTCCTCGGTGAACCCACCACCAGGACCACGGAGGAGCCATGAGCAGCACAGCACGCGTTCCCGCCACCGAGATCACCGGCCTGCAGGGGAAGCTGGTGACCTGGCTCTGCAAGCGCCAGTACGGCCAGGTGCCCGACTCGCTCGGCGTCATGTGGCACCACCAGCCGGCGCTCAAGGCCACCTTCGGCTTCGGCGGCAAGGCCGAGAAGTGGCACGAGTGCGACCCGAACCTGAAGTCGTTCGCGCACATGGCGGTCGCCTCCCTCGTCGGCTGCGAGTTCTGCCTCGACCTCGGCTACTTCAAGGCGTTCAACGACGGCCTCGACCTCGACAAGGCGCGTGACGTGCCCCGCTGGCGTGAGTCCAGCCTGTTCACCCCGCTGGAGCGCGACGTCTTGGAGTACGCCGAGGCGATGACCGAGCTGCCGGTCGCGGTGACCGACGAGCTCTCGGCCCGCCTGCTCGAGGCCCTCGGCCCGGCCGGGCTGATCGAGCTGACCATGTACACGGCCCTGGCCAACCTCTACACGCGCAGCAACGTGGCGCTCGGGATCGAGGCCGCCGGCTTCGCCGCGTCGTGCGACCTCGCCCCGATGGCGACCCGGACCAGCACCGCCGTCGGTGCTCAGACCGGGACGAGCTCGACCGCGCCCACCGCGTAACGCGCGAGGATCGTCCGCGCGAGCACAGGGTCGGCGCCGAGGGGGTCGGAGACCGCGACGGCTCCGGCCTCCAGGGCCAGCTCGCCGGCGCGGTCGGGCAGGAAGCCGGGCGCCAGGAACATCGAGGCCACGGCGACGTGGCGGCGACCCTCGCGGCGGAAGCTGCGCACGGCCTCGCCGGTGGCCGGGGGAGCCGCCGACGCGAACGCCGCGGTGACGGGCAGCTTGTGCCGGGCGCCCCAGACGCGTGCCAGCCGGCCCATCGCCTGGTTGGCCAGCGGGTCGGAGGAGCCGGCAGCAGCGAGCACGAGCGCGTCGAGCTCGCGCACCCGCGCGCTGCTGAGCGCCTCGCGCAACCGGCGGTCGAGCACCTCGAGGAAGGCCGGCTCGAGGCCGAGGATCCGGGAGGCCCGGACCTGCAGGCCGCCGTGCCGCTCGGTGGCCGCTGCGATGGCCTTGGGGACGTCGACCTTCGCGTGGTAGGCGTCGCTGAGCAGGAGCGGCACGACGACGACCTCGTCGTGGCCGGCCTTGACCAGGCGGTCGACCACCTGCTGGAAGCTCGGGCGTGCCAGCTCGAGGAAGGCCGGCTCGATGCGGAGGTCGGGCCGCAGGGCGCGGGTCTCGGCGACGAGCGCCTTGATCGTGGCGGCCGAGCGGGGGTCCCGACTGCCGTGGGCGAGGGTGATCAGTGCTGGAGCGGTCATCTCGACGCTGCTCCCTTCGAGCGGGTCCTGGAGGCCGCCTCGCCGTTGGGGCGGGCCTGCCGGGACGTGGGTGAACGGTGGGACATGGCTGGTGGCGCTAGGCGTGGATCCCGCACTCGGTCTTGTTGAACCCGGCCCATCGGCCGCTACGGGGGTCCTCGCCGTCGGCGACGCGGCGGGTGCAGGGCCAGCAGCCGATCGACGGGTACCCGTCGTACTGCAGCGGGTTGACCAGCACGCCGTTCTCGGCGATGTACTTCTCGATGTCCTCGTCGCTCCAGCGGGCGAGCGGCGAGACCTTGACCTTCTGCTTCTTCACGTCCCACCCGACGACCGGTGCGATCACCCGGTTGTGGGTCTCCGCGCGGCGCAGGCCGGTGGCCCAGGCGTCGTAGCCGGACAGGGCCTCGGCGAGGGGCTTGACCTTGCGCAGGGCGCAGCACAGGTCGGGGTCGCGCAGGTAGAGATCCTTGCCGTACGCCGCGTCCTGCTCGGCCACGGTCTGCGCCGGGCTGATGGTGCGCAGCGTGACGGGCATCGTCGCCTCGACGGCGTCGCGGGTGCCGATCGTCTCGGCGAAGTGGTAGCCGGTGTCGAGGAAGACGACGTCGATGCCCGGGTGCACGCGCGAGGCGAGGTGGGACAGCACGGCGTCGGCCATCGACGACGTCACGCAGAAGCGGTCACCGAAGGTGGCCACGGCCCACTCGATGATGTCCTCGGCCGGGGCGAGCTCGAGCTCCGCGCCGACGTGGGAGACGAGCTCCTCGAGCTCCAGGGGGCTGTGCCCGACGGTCTCCGAGCCGCGGCGGCTGCGGGCGGCCATCGTGGCGGGGACGGTCACGGCGTGCCTCCCTTCCCGCTCGCGGTGGCCGGTGGTCGCAGCTGGCCGATCATGCTGACCCGGAAGACGCGCAGGCAGTCGCGGCACTCCCACGCACCGTGGCCCTCCTCGTGCGGGAACAGGTCCTGCTCGCCGCAGTAGGGGCAGTGGAACGGAACCGCGCGCTCGCTCATGACAGCGCCCCGGTCAGGCTCTTCTCGCCGCGCAGCAGGATCTCGTCGGCCCGGTTCGCCCAGGTGGCGAAGCTCTCGCCGTCCTCGCGGTCCTCGAGGAAGTTGCCGACGACGACGGTGATGTAGTCGTCGAGCTCGACGCTGGTCACCTTGTGGGCCCGCAGCTTCTTGCCGAAGCCGTTCTCCAGGCCGAGGGCGCCGCCGAGGTGCACCTGGAAGCCCTCGACCTGCTCGCCCGCATCGTTCAGCACCAGCTGGCCCTTGAGGCCGATGTCGGCGACCTGGGTGCGGGCGCAGGCGTTCGGGCAGCCGTTGACGTTGACGGTGATCGGGCTGTCGAGGTCGGGAAAGCGCTTCTCGAGCTCGTCGACGAGGTCCATGGCGCGCTGCTTGGTGTCGACGATCGCGAGCTTGCAGAACTCGATACCGGTGCACGCCATCGTCGACCGGCGCCAGTTGGACGGACGCGCGTCGAGGTTGATCGCGCGGAGCTCCTCGATGAGCGGCTCGACCGAGTCCGCGTCCACACCGAGCACGACCACCTTCTGGTGCGCGGTGAGTCGAGCCCCGGCAGCGCCGTACTTCTCCACGAGGTCGCCGAGCCCGGTCAGGGTCGCGCCGTCGACGCGACCGGCGACCGGGGCGGCACCGACGTAGAAGGCGCCGTCCTTCTGGGGGTGGACGCCGATGTGGTCACCCTCGCGGAGGGTCGCCTCGGGGGACTCGCAGTCGACGAGCTGCTTGTGGAGGTACTCGTCCTCGAGCACCCGACGGAACTTCTCCACGCCCCAGTCGGCCACGAGGAACTTCAGCCGGGCCCGTGAGCGCAGCCGGCGGTAGCCGTAGTCACGGAAGATCGCGGCGACGCCCTCCCAGGCGTCGGCGACCTCGTCGAGCGGGATCCAGACCCCGAGCTTCTGCGCCAGCATCGGGTTGGTGGAGAGCCCTCCGCCGACCCAGAGGTCGAAGCCCGGGCCGAGCTCGGGGTGGACGGTGCCGACGAAGGAGACGTCATTGATCGACGGCACGCAGTCGAGGCTCGGGTGCCCGCTGGCGGAGGTCTTGAACTTGCGCGGCAGGTTCGAGTACTCGGGGTTGCCGATGAAGCGGCGCTTGATCTCGGCGAGCGCGGGGGAGGCGTCGATGATCTCGGCGGCGGCGACGCCGGCCACGGGGGAGCCCAGGAACGGCCGGGGCGAGTCCCCGCAGGCCTCGAGACTGGTCATCCCGACCGCGTCGAGACGCTCCCAGATCTCCGGGACGTCCTCGATCTCGATCCAGTGGTACTGGATGTTCTGCCGGTCGGTGATGTCGGCGGTACCCCGGGCGAAGTCGGTGGAGATGCTGCCGAGGGCGCGCAGCTGGTCGGGGCCCAGGAGGGCGCCGTCGCTGCGCACGCGGAGCATGAAGAACTCGTCGTCGAGCTCCTCCTCCTCGAGCATCGCGGTCTTGCCGCCGTCGAAGCCGGGGGCGCGCTGCGTGTACAACCCCATCCACCGGAACCGACCACGGAGGTCAGCGGGGTCGATGGAGGCGAACCCGCGCTTGGAGTACACGTTCAGGATCCGGGCGCGGACGTTGAGCGGGTTGTCGTCCTTCTTGGACTGCTCGTTCTTGTTCAGCGGCTCGGTGTAGCCGAGGGCCCACTGACCTTCGCCCCGCTTCTGGCGGGCGCGGCCGGACCGGCCGACGCGGCCCTCGGTGGCGGCTGGAGACGTGGTCGTCATCGCTCTCGTCCTGGTGCTCGGAGTGCAGGTCTGCGCGGGAGGCGCGCGACGCTCGGGCGGGGGTCAGGAGAGGTGACACATCATGCTGCGCGTACGACCGAGGTCGACGTGGCGACGGGCCACGAGCCAGGTAGTCGTTGCAGCGCTGATCATGGACGCAAGTCTCACGGTGCGGACACCCAGCCCACAAACGGTCATCTCATGCAATGAGACGTGAGTCCAATATATGGACAAGACGCCAGACTGGGGCGCCGCTCCTACCCCGGTCCGCCGGCTGGTCCTAGTGTGTCGCCCATGGGTGACCCGAGCGCGCAGACGCTGGCCAAGACCGCTTCCACGGCCTACGACGCGGCACTGGAGGTGATCGCGTCCGTCGAGCCCCGTGTGGCGGACGCCACACGCAAGGAGCTGGCCGATCAGCGGTCCTCGCTCAAGCTGATCGCCTCCGAGAACTACGCCTCGCCGGCCGTCCTGCTCACGATGGGCACCTGGTTCAGCGACAAGTACGCCGAGGGCACGGTCGGCCATCGGTTCTACGCCGCGTGCCAGAACGTCGACACCGTCGAGGCGCTCGCCGCGGAGCACGCGCGCGAGCTCTTCGGTGCGCCGTACGCCTACGCACAGCCGCACTCGGGCATCGACGCCAACCTGGTCGCCTTCTGGTCGATCCTGGCCCACCGCGTGGAGACGCCGGCGCTGGAGCGGTTCGGAGCGAAGAACGTCAACGAGCTCTCCGAGACCGACTGGGAGGAGCTGCGCCACGAGCTCGGCAACCAGCGGCTGCTCGGCATGGCGCTGGACGCCGGCGGGCACCTGACCCACGGCTTCCGCCCCAACATCAGCGGCAAGATGTTCCACCAGCAGCAGTACGGCACCGACCCCGAGACCGGGCTGCTCGACTACGACGCGGTCGCGGCGAAGGCGCGCGAGTTCAAGCCGATGGTGATCGTCGCCGGCTACTCCGCCTACCCGCGCAGGGTGAACTTCGCCAAGATGCGCGAGATCGCCGACGAGGTGGGCGCCACCCTGATGGTCGACATGGCCCACTTCGCGGGCCTGGTGGCCGGCAAGGTGTTCACCGGTGACGAGAACCCCGTGCCGCACGCCCACATCACCACGACGACGACGCACAAGTCCCTGCGCGGGCCGCGCGGCGGTCTCGTGCTGGCCCAGGAGGAGTTCGCGGGCGACGTCGACCGCGGCTGCCCGATGGTGCTCGGTGGCCCGCTCTCGCACGTGATGGCGGCCAAGGCGGTCGCGTTGGCCGAGGCTCGCCAGCCCGCGTTCCAGGTCTACGCCCAGAACATCGCCGACAACGCCAAGTCGTTGGCCGAGGGATTCCTCTCCCGTGACGCGACGCTGGTGACGGGTGGCACCGACAACCACATCGTGCTGCTCGACGTCTCGTCGTACGGACTGACCGGCCGCCAGGCCGAGTCGGCGCTGCTCGACGCGGGCGTCGTCACCAACCGCAACTCGGTGCCGCACGACCCCAACGGAGCCTGGTACACCTCCGGCATCCGCTTCGGCACGCCGGCGTTGACCACGCGTGGCTTCGGGCACGACGAGTTCGACGCCGTGGCCGACATGGTGGTCGACGTGCTCTCGAACACCCAGCCCTCCACGACGTCCGCAGGGGCCCCGTCGAAGGCCAGCTACGTGCTCGCCGACGGCGTCGCAGCCCGCACGCACGCCCGTATCGACGAGCTCCTGGCCCGCAACCCGCTGTACCCCGGGCTCGAGCTGACCTAGTCCGACCGGCCGCCCGGCGGTGGCCGAGCGGTGCATTGCCACCGGCGCGCGGTGCCGCGACGATGAGGCATGGTCACCGGGACGGCGGAGCCCGACGACGGGGCTGACCACCCCCTGTCACCCGTGGCGCTCGAGCTGCGCGTCCACGGGGTGCACAACACGCCGCCGACCTCGATGCTCGGCATCGCGCCCGGCGACCTCGCGCAGGTGGCGGGCGACCCGCTCACCGGCTTCTACCGCTCGCGCAGCGGTGAGCTGCCTTACCGCGTGCCGACGCGCGGGCTCGCCGTGGAGGCCTACTCGTGGGGCGCGCTCACCAGTGGCGCCCGCGGCTTCCTCGGCTGGGTGCAGCGTGCGCTCTGGTTGCTGCTCCTGCCGTTCGCGCTGACCAACCTCGCGTACTGGGCCCGCCTCGGGCTCGGCAAGGGCCGGTCTGAGAGCCGGCTCGGAGCGTCGGCGGTGCGCGCGTCCTCCCTCCTGCTCACTCTCTTCTTCGTGGTCATCGCGGCCACCGTGTTCGTCGACCTGGTCGGGTGGCAGTGCTACCGCGGCGGCAGCCCGTCCTGCCCCGGCCTCCCGTCGTACGTCGACTGGATGGGTCGGCTCACGCCGGGCCAGCGACTGGCCGTGGGGGCGCTGGGTCCGCTGCTCGTCGTGCTGGTCTTCGTGCTGCTGACGAACAGGTCGCTGTCGCGCTACGAGTCCACTCCCGACCCGATGCGTCACGCCCTCGACCGTCACCGGTCGGCCTCGTCGGCACCACCGCCGGAAGGAGTCGGCGACACCTGGGGAACCGACCAGGTGCTCCTGCACCCCGACCTGTTCAACGGCACCCTGCGCACGCGCGTCCTGCGCGACGCGCACGTCGCGGCCGCGATGGCGGCGATCGTCGGGTTCGTCGGCGGACACGTCCTGCACGCCTGGCAGGGCGGCACGGGATGGCACGTCTGGTTCGCCGTGCTCGTCGCCGTGGCCGCGCTGGTGCTCCTCGCCGGCGTCCTCGTCGTGTCCAGCACCCTGCCCGGTGACCTCGAGCGTCAGCTGCTGGGCGACGAGAACGACCGCGAGCGGGCGTGGACCCGACGCGGTCAGGTGCTCGTCGCGGTCGCGTCGGTCACCATGCTCGCGCTGCTGGCCTCGCTCGCCGTCGCGCCCTCCGGTGGCTTCGACGAGCTGCTCGACTTCTTCGGCCGCAACGCCTGGTTCGTCGTCATCTTCATCATGCTGACCGCGCCTGCACCTGTGCGTCTTCGCGGGTGGCCGGATGCGGGGGCCGATGCGCGTGGTGGTGCCCGTCGGGGTCGCCGGGCTCCTCGCGCTGGGCTGCGGCATCGTGTACTGGCCGGTGTGGCGTGGTGGCGACCAGCCCGGGCACCGACCGGGTCCTCGTCGTGCTGCTGGTCGCGCTCGCGGTCTTCGCCGTGCTCGCGGGATGGCACTACGCGCTGGCGCACGACACCCGGGTGAACGCCGAGGCCGAGGCGGCGGGGGAGGGCGCCCGCGTCCGAGCGTGACCGTGCCCTCGCCGGGAGCGCCTTCGCCGGGGCCGGAGCGTCCGTGCTCCTGGCCGCGGCCGCGTGGACCGCGTTGCTGTTCGCGACCGCGGCCGTGATCGGCTCCGCCAACCTGCTCAACGGCAGCGCCCCGCTGACCACGCTCGAGACACAGCTCCCCGCTCGCGAGCTGCCCGCGACGCTGCCGCTCGGCTACCACGCAGCCGTGCGCCCCGACCTGACCGTGAGCGGCCCGGTGACGCGTCTCGGGCGCGGTCTACCAGTCACGGGCGGTCGTCTGGTCGTCTACTCCGGCACGCTGCACGTCACCTCGGCCTGGCGCGGCGACCCGCTCTCCGAGACCGCTCCTCTGCACGCAGTGGCGACGGGTGGCCCCATCCAGGTCGCCACCGTCTCGGTCCCGCGACAGGTCACCATCCAGAACAGCTGCGACTTCTCGGCGGTGCCGGCGACCGAGCGCATCGGCGTCCGCCCGGGCAGCTTCGTGTGCCAGCAGGGCGGTCCCGACTTCCAGTCCACGGCCGTGCTGCCCGTGCCGCGGGCACTCCTCTCCGTCGACGCGCCGACGACGACCGTCGACCTCGCCCTCGCACGGCCCGGGTACACGCCGCTCGTCGTACCGCAGGTGATGGTGTGGGCACCCCTGGCGCAGACGCTCTGGCTGCTGCTCGCGGCGCTCGCCGTCCTCGTCGTGCGTGCTGCGCTTCGGCAAGGCGCGGGCGACGATCAAGGGCGACGACGACGCCTACTCCACGATCCCTCCGCTGGACCGTGCCGGCGCACGCGAGCGCCCGTGCCACTGCGGCGTTCGCCCATCGTGCCGAGCGCGTCCTCGACGTGGTCGGCTTCGTGACCTGCGCCGGTCGCGCTCGCGCTGATCGTCCTGTCCAGCCTGGGTCGGGCGCCGTGGGAGCTGATCCCGCACCTCCGCCCGCTCGCCGACGTCTCGCTGTACGTCGTCACGGCGACTGCGGCCGGCCCTGATCCTGCTGGCAGCCGCATCCGGACCTCCGACTCGGTCCGCCGCGCGGTCGGCGTGATCTGGGACCTCGCGACGTTCTGGCCCCGGTCCGCGCATCCGCTCTCGCCCCCGTGCTACTCCGAGCGCGTCGTGCCGGAGATCAGCCGCCGGGTGCTGTGGGCGCTCGAGGTGTCCGGGGACCGAGCGGTCCTGCTGTCCGGGCACAGCCAGGGATCACTCATCGTCACGACGGTCGCCGCCCGGATGCCACGCCTCGACCGCATCCGGATGATCACCTACGGCAGCCAGGTCCGCGCGCTCTACGGCCGATTCTTCCCTGCAGTGTTCGGCCCGGACGTCGTCGGCTACGCCGCGACCACGGGCGCGATGCTGCTCGGCCGCCCCGAGCCCGACCTGCGCACACCCGTGAGCGGTCCGCCGGCGGCGCCGACGGGCACGCCTGCGCGCCCGGTTCGCGGCCGTCGGTCACTGGGTCAACCTCTTCCGCCGGACCGACCCGCTGGGCTTCCGGGTCTTCTCCGACCAGGACTCCGTCCTCGACGTGCCGACCCTCGAGGTGCCGCTCGCGGACATGGGCGACCCCGGCCCCCCGGTCAAGGGGCACAGCGACTACCAGCACTCGCCGGAGTACCGGCACGTCGTAGGCGACTGGACGCTCGAGCCGTACGTCGACCACCCGACCGGTACCACCGACGTGCTGCCGCTGCCGCCTCCCTGAGGAGGGTGGCGTTTCCCAGTTCACTAGGGAAACTGTCGCTGACCACGCGAAGCATCTCGTGGGAAGCAACAGTTCTCCGGTGTCAATCCGGCCACGCCGGCGATCGTCAGCCGAGGAGCGGTAGATCTCGACGGTCTGGCGGCGATCGCCGGCCAGCTGAAGGACTCCTGGGCCGGACCCGGCCGGCGCGCCCGCGTGTGCGTGCCCGCTCGGGGTCGGAGACGGCGTCCACCAGCGCGGCGGCGAGGTCGGCGACGTAGCGGTCGGGGTCGAGCGGGGTGCCCGTGCCGTCGGTGGCCTGCTCGATCGGCACCAGCCAGCCGGTCTCCCCGGGCACGACGACCTCGGGGATGCCGCCGGTAGCGGTGGCGACCACGGCGGTCTCGCACGCCATCGCCTCGAGGTTGACGATGCCCAGGGGCTCGTAGATCGACGGGCAGGCGAAGACGGTGGCCGCGGTCAGCAGGGCCACGACGTCGGGGCGGGGGAGCATCTCGTCGATCCAGACGACGCCGTCGCGCTGCTGGCCCAGCCCGGCGACCAGGCCGCTCACCTCGGCGGCGATCTCGCGGGTGTCCGGGTGCCCCCGCGCACAGCACGAGCTGCACGTCCGGCGGGCAGCTGGGCGGCCGCGCGGAGGAACAGCGGAAGGCCCTTCTGCCGGGTGATCCGCCCGACGAAGATGACGCTCGGCCGGTCGGGGTCGACGCCGAGCTCGCGCACCCGGTCGGGCGCGGCGACGGGCGCCCAGTCGTCGGTGTCGATGCCGTTGTGCACGACGTGCACGCGGGCCGGGTCGACGTCGGGGTAGCTGCGCAGCACGTCGTCACGCATCGCGGCGCTCACCGCGATCACCGCCGCCGCAGCGTCGTACGCCGTCCGCTCGACCCAGCTCGAGACGGCGTAGCCGCCACCGAGCTGCTCGGCCTTCCACGGGCCGCATCGGCTCGAGGCTGTGGGCGGTCGTCACGTGCGGCATCCCGTGGAGCAGCGAGGCGAGGTGGCCGCCCATGTTGGCGTACCAGGTGTGGGAGTGCACGACGTCGGCGCCCGCGCACCCCTCGACCATCTCGAGGTCGACGCCGAGCGTGCGGATCGCCGCGTTGGCGTGGGCCAGCCCGGGCAGGGTCGGCGTAGCCGGTGGTGCCGGCTCGTCGCGAGGAGCCCCGAACGCGTGCACGCGGGCGTCGATCCCGTCGAGCCCGCGCAGCGCCCGGACCAGCTCGGCCACATGGACGCCGGCGCCGCCGTACACCTCGGGCGGGTATTCACGCGACAGCACGTCGATGCGCATGCCGACGAACCTAGTGCCTCGCGCAGTGGTGTGCGTCACGGCTAGCGTCGGGTACATGAGCGTCGTGGTCCCCAGTCGCAAGAACGTCCTCGCGATCGTGCTCGCGGGCGGTGAGGGCAAGCGCCTGATGCCGCTGACCGCCGACCGGGCCAAGCCCGCGGTGCCGTTCGGCGGCATCTACCGGCTCATCGACTTCGCGCTGTCCAACGTGGTGAACGCCGGCTACCTCAAGGTCGTCGTGCTCACGCAGTACAAGTCGCACAGCCTCGACCGGCACATCACGACGACGTGGCGGATGTCGACGCTGCTCGGCAACTACGTGACGCCGGTGCCGGCGCAGCAGCGGGTCGGCAAGCGCTGGTACCTCGGCAGCGCCGACGCGATCTACCAGTCGCTGAACCTGCTCACCGACTCCAAGCCCGACATCGTGGTCGTGGTGGGGGCCGACCACGTCTACCGGATGGACTTCGAGCAGATGGTCGACCAGCACGTCGCGACCGGCGCCTCGTGCACGGTCGCGGCGATCCGCCAGCCGATCGAGCTCGCCGACCAGTTCGGCGTCATCGACGTCGACCCCGCGGCGCCCGAGCAGATCCGGGCCTTCCTGGAGAAGCCCAAGGACCCGATCGGGCTGCCCGACTCACCCGGCGAGGTGCTGGCCTCGATGGGCAACTACGTCTTCGACGCAGACGCGCTGCGCGACGCCGTGACGCGCGACGCCCAGCGCGAGCGCTCCAAGCACGACATGGGCGGCGACATCGTGCCGTGGTTCGTCGACCGCACCGAGTCGGCCGTCTACGACTTCAAGGACAACGTCGTGCCGGGCTCGAACGATCGCGACCGGGGCTACTGGCGCGACGTCGGGACGATGCGGTCCTACTACGCGGCGCACATGGACCTCGTGGCGCCGCTGCCGGTGTTCAACCTCTACAACGCGCAGTGGCCGATCTACACCAACTACGGGCCGCTGCCGCCGGCCAAGCTCGTCGAGGGCGACAAGGGCATGCCCATCACGACGTACAACTCGATCCTCTCGCCGGGCGTGGTCGTGGCCGGAGGCACGGTGAACAAGTCGGTGCTCTCGCCGTCGTGCCGCGTCGAGTCCGGCGCCGAGGTCTCCGACTCCGTGCTCCTCTCCGGCGTGCATGTGCATGCCGGGGCCGATCGTGCGCAACGCCATCATCGACAAGAACGTCGTCGTGCCGGCGGGCGTGCAGATCGGCGTCGACCCGGTCGCCGACGAGAAGCGCGGGCTTCGTCGTCGAGGACGGGCTGACCGTGCTGGCCAAGGAGCAGGAGGTGCCGTCCCGTGACCGACGGAGTGAGTGCCTCACCGGACCCGAGCCGCGCTGGTCAGGTGGCCGAGCCGCAGGACCTCGTCGACGTGCCCAAGCTCGTCACGGCGTACTTCACCGAGGTGCCGGACCCCGACGACGTCGACCAGCAGGTCGTCTTCGGCACCAGCGGTCACCGCGGCTCCTCGCTGAAGGCGGCGTTCACCGAGACGCACATCCTGGCGACCACGCAGGCGATCTGCGACTACCGCCGCGAGCAGGGGTACGACGGCCCGCTGTTCCTCGGCGCGGACACCCACGGACTCTCCGAGCCGGCGTGGTGCACCGCGCTGGAGGTGCTGGTCGCGAACGACGTCACGGTGCTGGTCGACGACCGCGGCGGCTACACGCCGACGCCGGCGGTCTCGCACGCCATCATCCGCGCCAACGGCGGCCGCACGACGGGCAGTGGGCTCGCCGACGGCATCGTCGTCACCCCGTCGCACAACCCGCCCACCGACGGCGGGTTCAAGTACAACCCGCCGCACGGCGGCCCGGCGGACTCCGACGCCACGAAGGTGATCGCCGCGCGGGCCAACACCCTGATCCATGCCGGTCTCGACGGCGTCCGGCGCGTGCCGCTCGCGCGTGCGCGGGCCGCCGCCGGCACCTACGACTTCCTCGGCACCTACGTCGACGACCTGCCCTCGGTGCTCGACCTCGACCGCATCAGGTCGGAGAAGGTGCGCATCGGCGCCGACCCGCTCGGGGGCGCCAGCGTGGCCTACTGGGGCGAGATCGCGGAGCGCCATGGGCTCGACCTCACCGTCGTCAACCCGCTCGTCGACCCGACCTGGCGGTTCATGACGCTGGACTGGGACGGCCGGATCCGGATGGACTGCTCCTCGCCGTCGGCGATGGCCTCCCTGATCAGCCGCAAGGACGAGTACGACCTCGCGACCGGCAACGATGCCGACTCCGACCGCCACGGCATCGTCACGCCTGACGCCGGCCTGATGAACCCCAACCACTACCTCGCGGTGGCCATCGGCTACCTCTTCGGCGGGGCCCGGCCCGACTGGTCCGAGGAGGCGCGGATCGGCAAGACGCTGGTGTCCTCGTCGATGATCGACCGGGTGGCCGCGTCGCTGGAGAAGCCGTTGGTCGAGGTGCCGGTCGGCTTCAAGTGGTTCGTGCCCGGGCTGATGGACGGCTCGTTCGGGTTCGGGGGAGAGGAGTCCGCCGGCGCGTCGTTCCTGCGTCGGGACGGCTCCACGTGGACCACCGACAAGGACGGCATCCTCCTGGCGTTGCTCGCCTCGGAGATCCTGGCCGCGACCGGCCGCACGCCGAGCGAGCACTACGCCGACCTGGTCGCCGTCCACGGTGATCCGGCGTACGCCCGCATCGACGCCCCGGCCGACCGCGAGCAGAAGGCCAAGCTCGCCGCGCTCTCCGCCGACGACGTGAGCGCCACCGAGCTCGCCGGCGAGCCGATCACGGCCAAGCTCACCGAGGCCCCCGGCAACGGCGCGGCCATCGGTGGCCTCAAGGTGACCACCGAGTCCGCCTGGTTCGCCGCCCGCCCCAGCGGCACCGAGGACGTCTACAAGATCTACGCCGAGTCCTTCAAGGGCGCCGACCACCTCCACCGGGTCCAGGAGGAGGCCCGGGAGGTCGTCTCCGCCGCCCTCGGCTCCTGACGCGCCGCAACGTCATACGAACTGGCTGTCATAGCGACCAGTCCGTATGACGTCCCGCGCAACGTCATACGAGGTGGCTGTCATAGCGACCAGCTCGTATGACGTCACGGCAGTGCGCGACCAGCACCGGTTCGTGTCCGAGCCGGACCTCCGGCGGCTCGACGGTGAACCCGCTCCGGGTCTTCACCGCCCACGACATGAGCGCGCCCACCGCCCCGTAGGCCAGCGACATGGACGGGTCAGGCGACGACCGGGGTCGTCCGGTCGACGATGAAGCGCAGGTCGGTGCCGACCGGGAGGGTGCCGAGGGTGCCGTTGTAGTCGCCGCCGAGGCGGGTGGCGCAGAAGGCGTCGGCGATCTCGGGTGGGCGCGAAGCGGACCAGGAGCGAGGCCTGCAGGCACGCCGCCATCTGGCCGGCGAGGCGGCGGGCCGAGACCTCCAGGGACTCGACGTCGCCGAGCATCGTCAGGACCGAGCCCATCGCCTGGTCGAGGCGGGGGTCCACGCCGCGGGCGAGGCCGACCTCGGTCAGGAACGCGTCGAGCACCTCGGGCTCACGGCCCAGCGCGCGCAGCACGTCGAGCGCGTTGACGTTGCCCGAGCCCTCCCAGATGGAGTTCAGCGGCGACTCGCGGAAGAGCAGCGGCATCCCGGAGTCCTCGACGTAGCCGTTGCCGCCGAGGCACTCCAGTGCCTCGGCCACCATCATCGGCGTGCGCTTGCACACCCAGAACTTGGCGAGCGGCAGCGCGATCCGCCGGAAGGCGGCCTCGTGAGCGTCGTCGCGACGGTCGACCGCCGCCGCCAGCCGGATGGCCAGGGCGGTCGCCGCCTCGGACTCGACGGCCAGGTCGGCGACGACGTTCTGCATCAACGGCTTGTCGGCAAGCAGGCCGCCGAAGGCCGAGCGGTGCGCCACGTGCCAGGACGCCTCGGCCAGGGCCTTGCGCATCAGCGAGGACGAGCCGAGCACGCAGTCGAGCCGCGTGGCCGCGACCATCTCGATGATCGTGCGCACCCCGCGTCCCTCGTCGCCGAGCCGCTGCGCCCAGGTGCCGTGGAACTCCAGCTCGGAAGACGCGTTGGAGCGGTTGCCCAGCTTGTCCTTGAGGCGTACGACGTCCAGCCGGTTGCGCTCACCGGAAGGCAGCACGCGTGGGACCAGGAAGCAGGTGAGCCCGTCGGGCGCCTGCGCCAGGACGAGGAACACGTCGTTCATCGGCGCCGAGGTGAACCACTTGTGGCCCTGGAGGGTGTACTCGCCGTCGACCGACGTCGGCACGGCCTGGGTCTCGTTGGCCCGGACGTCGGAGCCGCCCTGCTTCTCGGTCATCCCCATGCCCGCGAGCGCGCCGGCCTTCTCGGCCAGCGGGCGTAGTCCCGGGTCGTAGCTGAGCGAGGCGAGCTTGGGCGTCCACTCCTTGGCCAGGGCGTCGTCGACTCGCAGCGCCGGCACCGATGCATACGTCATCGAGATGGGGCACCCGTGGCCAGGTTCGGTCTGCCACGCGAAGAACCCCGCTGCGCGACGCACGTGCGCGTGCGGGTCGTCGCTCTCCCACGGCGCGGCAGCAAGACCGTGCCCCACCGCGCGCTCCATCAGCCAGTGCCACGACGGGTGGAACCGCACCTCGTCGATGCGATTGCCGTAGCGGTCGAACGGGGTGAGCTCGGGGTGGAACTCGTTGGCGAGCATCCCCTGCTCGCGCGCCTCGGCCGTGCCCGCCTCGACGCCGAGCGCCTGCAGCGAGTCGAGAGTGGAGGCCGACGCGTGCCGCGTCACCGCCTCGACCAGGGCGACATCGGAGGTCACCGTGTTGTGGCCGACCAGCGGGGGTGCCTGGTTGCGGGCGGCACGTTGGTCGCTGATCGGGCCCTGTCGCGGCGGCTCCTGCACGGTCACGGGCTTTACGGTAGTTCCCATGGCCGCCGAAAGCAGTCTGCTTCAGCGGGCGCGGACAGTTTCGTGGGAGGCCGTCCGCAGTGCCGTCTGGCGGCTGATCGTCTCGACCGTCGGCACCTGCATGCGCAACCGGGTCACGGGACTCGCGGCCGAGGCGGCGTTCTTCGCGGTGCTCTCGCTCCCCCCGCTGATCTTCGCGCTGGCGGGCTCGATCGGCTACGTGTTCGCGAGGTTCAGCGACACCCAGATCGCCGACGTACGTCGCACTGTGCTCCACCTCGCCGGGCAGGCCCTCACTCCGCAGACCGTCGACAGCATCGTGCGACCCACGCTCAACGAGGTGCTCAGCGGTGGCCGTTACGACGTCGTCTCGATCGGCTTCATCCTGGCGCTGTGGTCGGGGTCGCGAGCGCTCAACGTCTTCGTCGACACCATCACGATCATGTACGGGCTCGGCGGCCATCGCGGCATCGTCCGCACGCGGGCGCTCTCGTTCCTGCTCTACGTGCTGGGCATGATCACGGGCGTCGTGACGATCCCGCTCGTGGTCGCCGGCCCGACGCTGATCCGCAAGTGGGTGCCCGACCGGTTCGGCTTCGTGAACACCCTCTACTGGCCGACCGTGCTGGTGCTGAGCATCTTCTTCCTCGCGACGCTCTACCACGTCTCGGTGCCGGTGCGGAACGCCTGGCGGTTCAACCTGCCGGGGGCGGCTTTCACCATGTTCTGCTGGGTGTTCGGCTCGGCGCTGCTGCGGTGGGTGCTGGTCGGCACGGCCAAGGGGTCGACCTCGATCTACGGACCGCTGGCCGCCCCGATCGCCGTGCTGCTGTGGCTCTACCTGCTCTCGATCGCGGTGCTCATCGGAGCGGCCCTCAACGCGGCCCTCGACCAGATCTGGCCGCAGAAGGAGCTGACGAGCGCCCGGCTGGAGCGCATGAAGCGGCTCAAGCTCGAGAACGTCCTGCCCTGGCGTCACTCGCTGGAGGTCGCCGCCACCGACGACCGGTCGGCGGAGGCCAACGACCCGGCCGCCGACCCGCGCCCGGCGGACGGCTGACCGGGCGATAACCCGATGCACGGCCACTCGCACCGACGTACATTTGCGCCATGCCGGAGAGGTTCCTTTGACGGCCGCCGCGCTCAGCCGTCACGAGCCCGAGGTGGGCTGCGTGCTCCGCCTCGACGTGGGGGTCGTGGTCGTGCTGACCGACCACGGACCCGTGCGTGCGACCTACGGCGCCCGGATGCTCTCCGCGCTCGCCCGTGACCGGTCGTGCACGCCCGAGCCGGGGGAGTGGGTCAGCCTCCACCGCTGGCCCGACGGGCCGGTGACGGTCGAGGGGTCCGTCTGGGACCCGCCGCCGCGCACGGCACTGGCGCCAGTTGTCCAGCTGCGCCCTCGTCCGGCCCGCTGGCGCGCGGGGTAGGTCGCTGCCCGACGGCTCCACGGCCGCGTGCCATGCTGCACGCGTGGGAATCCAGGACCGCGTCGTCGTCCACGACGCCGTGCTCGGCTGAGCCCCATGGCGGACCAACCGTTCACGTCGCCGACGCCGGTGAGCACCGGTCGCGTGCTGTTCCCGCTGACCAACCGCTCGCCGTGGTGGCAGCTGAGCCGACGGATGCTGATGGCGCTGGGGATCCTCGCGTTCACCGTGATGCTGGTCTACGTCGACCGACACGGCTACCGCGACAACGCGGACCCCACGCACCAGGTCGACTTCATCGACTCGATCTACTACAGCACGGTCACGCTGAGCACGACCGGGTACGGCGACATCGTCCCGTACGCCGCCCACAGCCGCATGATCAGCGCGTTCGTCGTCACCCCCTTGCGCATCTTCTTCCTGGTCCTGCTGATCGGCACGACGCTCCAGGTGCTGGCCGCGCAGGGTCGTGAGAGCTTCCGGGCCGCCCGGTGGAGGAGAGACATGAACCAGCACGTCGTCGTGATCGGCTACGGCACCAAGGGCCGCAGCGCGGTGGACACCCTGGTCAGCAACGGGACGCCGCGCGACTCGGTCGTGGTCGTCGATCCCAGCCCCGTGGCGCAGGACGAGGCCCAGTCCGACGGTCTCGTCGTGGTCACCGGTGACGCCACCCGGCGCGAGGTGCTGCGTCGCGCCGGGGTCGACCTGGCCGAGCAGGTCATCATCACCACGGCTCGGGACGACACCACCGTGCTGGCCACGCTGACCGTGCGCCAGCTCAACCCCGGGGCCTACATCGTGGCCGCGGTCAGGGAGCAGGACAACGTCCCGCTCGTGCGGCAGTCCGGTGCCGACTCGGTGATCACCTCCTCCGACGCCGTCGGCCGGCTCCTCGGCCTCGCGTCGTACTCGCCCAACCTCGGGTCGGTGATGGAGGACCTCCTCACCCACGGCGAAGGACTCGAGGTGGCCCAGCGCGACCTGCTGGTCAACGAGGTCGGCAAGGCCCCGCAGTCGCTGCCCGACCAGGTGATCGCCGTGGTGCGCGACGAGAAGGTGTACCGCTACTTCGACCCGGCCGTGACGCTGCTGGCGCGCGGTGACGAGCTCATCGTCGTCCGGCCCGCGATGGAGCTGCCCTGGGCGCCCCGCCCGGGCACCCACGGCGAGGCGGGTTCGTCCGAGGACGAGTGACCGGCATGGGAGCGCAGGCGTGAGGCGGGCCAAGCGCTGGCTGGTGATGGCGCTGGGCTGGCTGCTCCTGGTCGTCGGCATCATCGCGCTGCCGCTCCCCGGTCCGGGGGCGATGATCATCCTGCTCGCGATGATCGTGCTGGCCACGCAGTACGAGTGGGCCGAGCGCCGTCTCGAGCGCGTCAGGGACTGGGCGCTCGCGGGGGCGGCGGACACCGTGCGGACCTGGCCGCGGATCCTGCTGTCGTTGGTCGGGGTGGCGTGGCTGCTCGGCTTCGGCGTGCTGTGGTGGAAGCAGCCGAGCGCCCCGTCGTGGTGGCCGGTCGACGACCGGTGGTGGCTCGTCGGCGGGTGGGCGACCGGGGCCACGCTGATCTTCTCGGGCCTGGTGGCCCTGGGGCTCCTCGTCTACAGCTTCGTCAAGCTGCGCGAGAGCGGTGAGTCCCCGACCGCGCATGCCGTGCACGCGGAGGACGCCGACGGCTCGACGTCGCGGTGAGCGCGCCCAGCAGCTGCCCGCCGCGTACGGGGGGATGCGGCGGGCAGCTGGTCCTTGCTGGGCACAAGTGAGCGTGAATGGGGGGACGACTTGAGGTCCCGAGACACGAGTCGAGACCGGGGTGGGCTCCCGGTGTGAATCCCCCCGGCGAACGCGGCCAGTCTGTCGGCTCGGAGCACGCGGTGCCAGCACCCTCCAGAGCCGGTCTAGGTCGCCCCGGAGGTCCGGGTCGGAGAAGCCCGGTGGAGTGCCGCCCGCGGCCATGGATCTGGAGGGCGGCCACGGGCGGCCAGCGGCCCTCGGGACGTATGAGTGCGGACCCGAGAACCTCTCCGCGCGCATCGTCACCGCCCGCGCGTGCCGGTGACCAGTCCGGATGCGCCGTCCGGTCTAGCCAGAGCGCCGTCCGAGGGGGAGTGGAGCTCAGGCGGCCGGCCGGGGGCGGCCTCGCCCGGATGCGCCGGTGGAGGGGCGTCCGTTGCGGACCTCCTGCTCCCACCGCACGAAGTCCTCACGCTTGCAGGTGCTGCTCGGCCCGCGCCTGGGCGACGGCCGTGCGCAGGAGGTCCAGCTGCCGTTGGACGGGCAGGGTGTCCCACGGGTCGTCGACGATCACGCGCGGGTGGTGGCGCGAGGCGAACAGGGCGAGGAGCCCGATGGTGAGCAGGCTGATGACCCAGACACTGCCGACAACGATGATCACGACCCCGACCATGCCGCCCATGACGCCCCCGTACTCAGTTCGACTGTGACCACGGTAAGCGAAATATCGGATATATGCCACGTTTAGTGTGAACTGTGCCTCAACAGGACGTATGTGTCAGGCGCTCGGTCCGGGACGGGGTCGAGGCGCCGCCCGGGAGACGGGGGGACTACCCGGGCGACGCTCGGGTCACCTAGGAGTGTCGATCGACCCGAGATGACGTGCCGCACATCGTGACGTACCGCGGGCGCTACCGGCCAGCGACACCAGTTATCGGTCTAGAACGCCGTTCTCTGGTGCCGAAAACCGCCTGCTCGATCGATAGGTCCGTGGTAGCCGCGCCCGTCGCGAACCCTCGGGGCGGTGGAACGACTAGCCTCACCTGCGGGGTCGCTAGCTCGAGGAGGCGACCCATGGCCGGCGGATACGGCAGGGGCGATCAGGGGCGGCTGGCCGACCGGGTCGGAGCCCCCCTCGAGCGAACGCCTCCGGTCCCACGCAGCCCGGCCCGTCATTGCCTCGTCTCAGGTGAGCCCGCCCTCCTGGTCGAGTGGCGACAGGGGAGCACGGGTTGGGAGGGCCGTGTCATCTCGATGGTGTGGGTCGACTCGGTGGGCTGGGCAAGCCTCGAGCGGTGGCTGCCCACCTCCTGCATCGACCCGGCGTAGTGGGCCTCCGCGGCAGCCGTGCGGTCCAGTCCGCGCTGATCACCTGCTGGGACGACCTAGCGGTCAGGCACCGGAAGGCGAAAGGTGACGGGTCCACACCTCGGTCGAGACCTCATCGGAACAGCAGGATGAACAAGCACATCCCCGCCCTCGCGGCTGCCGGTGCCTTGGTCCTGGGCGGCTGCGCCTCGGCGACCACGGGCAACGAGGACAGCGGCACGCTCGCGGAGTCGGGTACCAGCGCGGTGGACACGCCGGTCACGATCGCGCAGCAGAACGCGATCAACTCGGCGCAGGCCTACCTCGGGACCGGCGTGGGGTACAGCCGCTTCGGCCTGATCCGACTCCTGGTCTCCCAGGCCGGCGGTGGGTTCGCGCGCGCCGACGCCGTCTTCGCGGTGGAGCACATCTTGGTGAACTGGCAGGAGGAGGCGGTGCTGGCGGCGCGTGAGTACCTCGCCGACGGTGGTTCCTCACGCGAGGGCCTGTTCCGCCGGCTCGGCACGAGGGCGGGCGAGGGATTCACCCACGCGCAGGCGACGTACGCCGCCGACGCCGTCGGTCTCTGAGGTCGCGAGCGGGCCGCAGACGTCCCACGGCGTCGGCGGAGGCACCGACGGCCTGGGGTAGGTTGGCCAGCAGTCGCGTCGCGCAGCGTTCCTCGGTCGGGGAGGGCCACGGGCACCGGCGGAGAGGCAGACGTCATGTCGACGTCGCAGAGCAGCCAGCGCCGAACGACGACAGCGCCAGGCCTCTCGCTGAGGCTTGTCCTGAAGGATCGCGCTGTCACCGGTTCCCTGGACGGGATCTGGTGGCCCCAGTCGCGTGACATCGCTGTCGAGGTCCGCGACCTCGTGAACAACTTTCCCGACGGTCGGATCTCCCGCGTCCTCTTCTCGCGTCCGGACTGGGACACCCATCCGCGGACGGTGCAGCTGGGTGGCCGGCGGATGAAGACGGGTTCGTTCCCCTCCGACGACACGCACCTCATCGTCCTGACGATGACGGACCACGCCGTGCTGCGGCTCCTGATCGTGCCCCCGGACCACGCGGCGGGTGAGTTGCTGATGCGGCTGGACCTGGCCGGGCTGGATCACCACGATGCTCGCGCCCTCCTGGCGACGGGTGGAGCGGCCTCGGGGTTCGATCCGGCGGACCAGTGGAACGACGCGGCTGGATCGTGGTGGCACCCTCACCCGACGCCGCCCTCGTTCAGGACCGGTCGGCCCGATGTCGGATAGGCGAGCCTCACTCGAGCGCCGTGGCCGGGTGCCGTGGCCGCTGGCGGATCGGGAGCCGCTGCGGCTGAACCTCAAGCATCCGCGGCAGGCGGACTCCTACCTCTCCGGCGTGTGGTGGCCGCAGTCGCGGGACCTCGACGTCGAGCTCGCCGACCTGGTGGAGAACTTCCCGGAGGCCGGCTTCGTCTCGCGGGTGCTGTTCTCCCGCCCCGATTGGGCCACCAGCCCGCAGTGGGTGCCGGCTCGAGGAGGGCGCTTGAAGGTCGGCTCGTTCCCCCACCACGACACCCATGTCGTCGTGCTGTCCATGACGGACCACGCGACCAGGTGTCTGCTCGTCGTACCTCCCGACCACCGACGTGGCGCCGAGCTGATGTGGCTCGACGTGACCGGACAACCACCGACCGCGGCGCACGAGCTGCTCGATCAGGCCGTCTAGGTGACGAGCTGGAGGAGGTGCGAGCATTGACGACGTCCGACGAGTCCACCACGTCGCAGGGCCAGGAGGAGTTCCGCTTCCTGTGGGGCAGGGTCCTCGAGGCGCGCGGCGTGGTCGAGGTCCAGCGACGACAGCCGAGCCGCAACTACTCGTGGACGGCGCAGGCCGAGCTCCTCTCCGCCCTCGAGGCGTACGCCGAGAGCCTGACCAACCACGGGCGGCCGATCCCGTACGCCCTGCGCGACGAGCTGCGCCTCCGGCGCCTCACGCGCTAGATCGAGATCGATTTCCGAGCCTCCGTTCCGATCCCCGGTCCAGTCCACTCGGATCACTTGCTGAGATCAACTAGCGCTGACGCACGAGATCGCTGAGGGTTTGCGCCGTCCCGCTCACGCCATGCAAGGGCAAGCACCCGCACTGGCGCAAGGCATCGACCGGCGGTGGCGGCGCTGGCACCCACTCGTGCACGCGCACCTCGAGCGGTTCCTGCATCCAGGGTGGCGAGTTCTGCAAGCAGAGCGAGGACGGCGAGACCGGCTAGGCGCTGCTCCTCGGTCACCGAGATCGTGTCGTCGGCAGCGATGTCGAAGACGGTGGTGGCCACCACGTCGACGCTCTCCTGTGCCCAGCCGCTTGGACCGGTACGCGGCTCTGGCCTCCGCCGAGGAGGCCGGCAGGCGGGCGAGCGCCGCCTCGTCGCCATGGGCGGCGGCTGTTGCAACCTGGGCGAACCCTGCTCACTGTCCGGACTTGCTCTGGCGGGTCGTCGCCGCCGCGACCTTGGCGGAGGAGCCGGTGGTGCGCGGCGCGCGTTGGTCGGTCCACGGTTGGCCGTCCCAGTAACGCCATTGACTGGAGTCCTGCGGATCAACGTGCCAGCCGGCTGGCGGGAGCGGCGTCTAGTTGCGGGGGCGGGGAGGCTCCGCCTTATTGATCTCGAAGACGACGGGGCCTGCAGCCCGTAGCGTCCGAGGGGCCGCCCGCGGCAGTTCTTGGGAGGGAGGCCGCGGGCGGCACCTGGTCCTCGTACCCGAAAAGGGGGAGGGGGCAACGAGAACCAGCACTCGGTGGTCGGATCCTTCACGTGGCGGGGAGGCTGAGCCACGCGGCTTCCGGCAGGTGGTCCACAGACGCTTGTGGACAACCAAGATGCGTGCCGTACGCGGTCGGCGCGCTGCGCCAGTGAGCAGCCGCCCCGGCGCGGCAATGCGTGCCGTCGTCCTGGCCCTGGCGGGACCCGTCAATGCCGGGGTGCAGGAATTTCCAGAACTGCGGCGACGTGGACGGCGCCTCGGTACCCGCACAAACGTGAGAGACGACTGTGCCACCCCGTCGTCGTCTGCGAGGATCTTTGGGTGAGCGAGCGGGGACCGGTCGAAGGCGCCGGGCTCAGCATTCAGGATCAACTATTCCCCGCGTTGCCCTGTTTCGGCTGCGGACCCAGCAACCCCAAAGGTCTGCACCTGCGCAGCCATCTCGTCGAGGGCGAGGTGCGAGCACGATTCACACCGTGGCCCGAACATGACAACGGGCTCGGATACCTCAACGGCGGCATCATTGCGACACTGCTCGACTGTCACAGCGCAGCCGCCGCCCTCTGGGAAGCACACCAACGCGGTTGGGCGCCGCTACCTGGAGCGCCGTTGTCTCATGTCACGGCTGGACTCGACGTCCGCTACCTCAGGCCGAGCCCATTGACGCAGACCGTCAACCTGCGCGCCGTGGTCACATCGGCCACCGAACGAGAGATCAGTTGCTCGGTGGAACTGCTCTGGGACGGCAAGATCCGCGCGACCGGAACAGCCCAGTGGAACCGGTGGCGACCACGCTTGTAGGCATCAGCTCGTCAAAGCGACCCGAGGACCGCGGTCCTGCGACAGCTCATCAGGAGGACCGACATGCCGCGCCAGATCATCAACACCCCGAACGCTCCGAGCTCGCCGCTCTACAGTCAGGGAGTCAAGGCCGGATCGCAGTTCTTCGTCTCAGGAACGACCGGCATCGATCCGCGTACCGGCGACGTGGCCGGCGACACCATCCAAGCCCAGACCCGCCAGGCGTTAGCCAACTGCCAGGCCATCCTCCAGGCGGGCGGTGCGAGCCTCGATGACGTGGTCGAGGTGGGAGTACTGCTCATCAATCCCAGCGACTTCGCCGGCATGAACGAGGAGTACGCCCGGTGGTTCCCTACCGACCCGCCTACCCGCTACGCGGCCAAGCTGGGAGCCGAGATACCAGGACTGCTCGTCTCGATACGCATGACGGCGAGGCTCGTCGACTGATCGGAATAGGTCCGTGGCTGCGACGCTCATGAACGGCTGCGGGCGGAGCGACCAGCGCCGCTCGGTCGACGGGATCGAAGCGACTTGACCAGATGTGATCTCGTGCGTTGAGCCATCGACGGGGTGTGACCCTGGCCGGTCCTGGCGGACATCGGGGGGTGGCCAGGGCCCCTCGTCACCAGCAGTCGGCGTCTCCGGGGAGTCGCCGGATCGAGCCGTCAGCGAAGTGCAGCATGATCTCGAAGGAACCCTCGAGCGCGAGAGCGGTCGCGGCCAGATGTGCCACTGCCGCGTGGGGTGTCGCGTGCGCACCGGGGCGGTTGGTCGAGGTCGACGCGACCGCGGTGGCAGCTCCACCGGCCGTCATCGCGCTCGAAGGCGCGCAGAAACATCACGGTTTCCAACTGGACGACCGACGGTTCGAGCCGGACAGTGCCGATGGTCCCGGCGCCAGCTTGGGCCGCGGGCCTACGCCTTGCGAGTTGGTCGCAGCGACGGCGAAGCGGCAAGATGCCTAGTTAGACATCAGTTTGCAGTTGTGCGCGTCGAGCACTGGAGCACCCGCCAACCTCACGATCTTCTGGCCGACGAATGCGCCGGCGTGCTGACCGAACGACACATACTGCCGCCCGTTCTCGCACTTCTGGTCCAGAGCTTGGAGATTGTGCCCGTAGTCGTCGGTGCAGACGACCTTCGCGTCGGCAGCGGTGTCGATTTGCCCGACGTAAGCCGAGCATTTCTTGATCTGGGTCGTGGCACTTCCACTCGCCGAAGTGGACGTTGACGGCGACGGCGTTGCACTCGCAGTTGTCGTTGATGTCCCTGAGCCTGCGGACGATTTAGTGCTCGAGCCACACCCCGCGAGAAGCAATACCGCCACTACTACTGCAACTGCCCAGGTGAGCTTCATCCGGGCACCATCGCACAGTGGGCAGGCGATCCAACCCGCTCCGTGACCGGCACTCAGCATCTGGACGCTCGGACAGTGCCTCGACCCCGGCGCGGTCGAGGAAAACGCCGCGGCGGCGCTGGGAGTGCAGCTCGCCCTTCCTGATCAGCTTCGGAACGTTGCTGAGGTGGCAGCCGAGGATCTGGGCTGCCTCGCAGACGAAACTTTGGAGGAGAGGGAAATGACCGCGGTAGCGGCGAGCGGCGCGTATGGGGCGGCTCTGAGTAGTCTCGGAGTTGCTCTAGGGAGAGGGAGTGACAAGCAATGTCGCAACGCGTTATCACCCAGCTCGTTTCTGACCTCACTGGTGAGGAGATCGAAGACGGCGAAGGTCGCACCGTCACTTTCGGGCTTGAGGGCGCCGAATACAGCATCGACCTCACAGACGACGAGGCAGCGGAGCTCGAGCGGGCACTTGCGCGATACATCGCGGTCGCCACGCGAACGAACAGGCGGAGCCGCACGGTGGGCAATTTCAGGCGGGCTACGCCCACTACCGGTGACGATCCTAAGCAGATCCGCGAATGGGCGAACAGCAACGGATTCCGAGTCGGTGATCGGGGCCGCATCCCTGCCGAAGTACGCGACGCATATGCCGCGGCCCACTAATCGCGCTCAAGAGCGCGAGCATGCTCGGGGCCGCCCGCCGCCGACGTGGTGACTCGCGTCGGCCTGACTCGTTGTCCGGAGTGGAAGGCTGCTGGGCCCTGACGGGGGACAGGCCGGGGCGCAGCAGCCTTTCTCGACGGTCTACCGGCATGGCAACGGTCCGGTGAAGCACCGCACGCCCGGGGCGGCGGCCAGGTGCAGGAACCGGTAGATCCAGGTGTCGCGGCCTACGGGGCAACGGAGACGGCACGAGTGATGAGCGCGGCCATCACATGTGGCGAGACCATCTTGGGATCGAAGCGGAAGACCGAGGCGGCCTGACGGTTTGTGACGTTGAGGCCCAGACCGTCGGTGAAGGTTTGCAGCCCGACGAGTTTGTCGTAGCGGAACTCGAGCGTCTTCACGCTCCCCGCGAAGACGGCCCGCTGCGTCGTGATCACCAGGGCGCCTCGATCGACAGTGGCGAGCTCGGTACCGACGACCACGCTGCGGCCGCGGACGTTCCCGACCCGGTAGCGCACCCCCATGCCGATCGGAATGCTGACTCCCTGACTGCCGCCACGGAACTCTCGGACTGCGCGCTCACGTACGAGCTCGACCTGAAAGGCCACGTAGGCCTGCTCCCCGCGCTTGAGCAAGATGGGCGGGTTCTCCTCAGCCGGCATACGACCAGAGTTGATGGACGCGATGGCCAGAGCATCCGCAGCATCCCGACGGCGTGATCTCAGATCTGCAGCCGAGACCTCCAGCGCGGTCATGACACGGTCAAGTCGGGACTCCTCCTCCGCGGTGATGACGTCGTCGGACGCGATGTCAAAGACCACCTCAGCCACCACCGCGACCGTTTCGGCACTCCACTTGCTGCTGCGATACAAGCCTTTGGCTGCTAAGGCTGCGGCGGGCAACTGCGCGAGGGCATCGTCTTGGCCATGCGCGGCGGCCGTCGCCAACTGCTGGAAATCCCCGCGTCGCGACGCCTTCCCCTTGCCCGTCGGAGCAGTCCGCTCCGCGACAGAACGGGGCGAGCGACGATCCGTCCACTGTTGACCATCCCAGTAACGCCACTGACTCGGATCCTCGGGGTCGACGTGCCATCCGGCGGGTGGCAACGGGGTGCTGGTCATTGGAGGCAGCCCTTCTCAAACCGATGATTTCGCCAGACAACGGTCACTCAAGCAGGCGACCGCGGCCGACGTCCATGAACTGTCCGAGCACACGACTGCCCCGAAACTATGGATGCCGGGGCGGTCGTGCGCTTGCGCTCTGGGCAAGTCGGCCAGGTCGGCGTAGTGCTCGAGCTGACGGGCCAGGGTGCGAGCCTCGCCGCGGGTCATGTGCAGGGCAGCCCTCAGTCCGGTGCTCGACGTCGCCGACGTCAAGATCCCCCTGCTTCCGGCCTCACTTGAACGCTGAAGAATCAGCGGCCGTAAAGACGCCTAGTTGAACGTGCCGGTGGCCGTGGTGTTCCGTTTGGTGAGGGCAAGAGTGATGGTCATGTCGAAGCTGGGCACTACATCCCCCGGGTTACCCATTCCACAGTTCGCGTCGACGATAAGTGACGTCGGCACTGTCGCGGTCATGCCACCTGCAGGCAGGGAAAAGGACCCCCATGAGCTGGTGTTCCATCCGATGGCACCAAGGGTCCCGCCGCCACCGAATTCGTCCCGCAGCGCCACCCGCGCGTAGTTGCAAGCCGACCAGTTCCCGGTGGGGTTGGTCATCTTCACCGCTTCCACCTGCGTCCCGGCCGGCACCTTGTGTGTGGAGGTGATCGTGGCGTAGGGGTTGTTCGTGGCCACGTAGTGCACCTGCCAGGTGACAACCGTTGCTGAGCTCCCACCGGCCGCACCAGCTGGCCCGCGCGGCCCGGTCTTGCCGGTGGCGCCGCGAAGGGCGCCCGCGAAGTCCTTGGCCGTCAGGGAGCCGTCCTTGACGTCGCGGCCGGTGATAGTGCCGTTGCGGATGTCGATGCTGCGGATGGAGTTGTTCTGGATGTCGGCGCTGCCGATCAGGTTTCCGGCCATCGCGGATGCGGGCCCGGGCCCCACGACCAGCACAGCGGAGGTAGCCGCGATGCCGAACGCCACGGTCGTGCGGGTCAAGCTTTTCTTGGAGAGCTTCAAGGCTTCCTGCCATTTCTAGGAGTCGAGGTCGGCTCAACGTATGGGCTGGCGGGGCGTATTAGGTCGGGAATGCACGAATTGCCGCAGGGCTGGCCATGCGTGGAGCCGCTCCGCGTATCAAGTGGGGGCTGGTGGCCCGGGCGGCGTACTGGCCCGCGTCGACGCCGTACTTCTTCGGCGGACCTCTGCGGGTCCGGTCGGGCCCCAAAACGACCGCCCCGGCAACACGGATGCCGGGGCGGTCGTCCGAATCGCGCCGGCCGATGAGCTGCTCTTTTTGCTACAGGACGTCGACCAGGAGGTGTGCGAAGTCCGCCGCTTCCTGCACGGTGATATCCGCTGGGTCATCGACGTACAGCCTGATCTTGGTGGGCTCGAGTTGGCCGCGTCCCTCGTGCTCGGTGGCGACACTCGAGATGCAGACCTCTTTGGCCGCAGCGTTCTCCAAGTAGAACGGCTTGCTGTGGTCACGCAGACTCGGGCCGTCCTCAGTGGTCTCCCATCCCTGGTAGCTCTCGTTGTGCCCCGGACACCACGGCGGGCAGATGGGCGCGGTAGCGCGTGGCAGCAGCGTGGTGGGCGGCAGTAGCGATTCGGTGGTCATCACGGCCTCTCTGGAGCGAGGTCGTCCTACACGTATCCGACACGCGCCGCAAAGGAAACGGCCCCTGATCCTGCTCCGCTGCAGGTCAGGGGCCATGTTCACTCGGTGGGCGATACTGGGTTTGAACCAGTGACCTCTTCCGTGTCAAGGAAGCGCGCTACCGCTGCGCCAATCGCCCGAGGTGGTGCTGTGCTGCTGGGTGTTGCTGTGGAGGTGGGTACGGGATTTGAACCCGTGTAGACGGATTTGCAGTCCGTTGCCTCGCCTCTCGGCCAACCCACCGCGGAGGACCTGGAGCTGAGGCCCGTGACATGACCCGGCTTCTCTCCGAGCGGACGACGAGGCTCGAACTCGCGACCTCAACCTTGGCAAGGTTGCGCTCTACCAACTGAGCTACGTCCGCTTGCGAACGCGGGTCGCCCCGCGTGCGGACGTAACCATAGCCGAGATGCCAGCGCCCACAAATTCGGACACGGGGTGCGTCGAGCGGTGGCCACAGGGGCTGGTGGGAACCCGCGCGCCGGCCCCTCGACGTCTAGGGTCGGAGGATGCAGACCTGGGTCAACGGCCGCATGCTCAGCGACCCGAACGCCCCTGCCATCACGGTGAGCGACCACGGCCTCACCGTCGGCGACGGGGTGTTCGAGGCCATCAAGGTGGTCGACGGCAGACCGTTCGCCCGCACCCGCCACCTCGAGCGGCTGGCGAGGTCGGCCGGATCGCTGGGCCTGCCGGCCCCCGACCTCGGCGTCGTCTCCGGCGCGGTCGACGAGGTGCTCGCGGCCGAGCACCTGCCGTTCGGGCGGCTGCGGATCACCTACACGGGCGGTCCCGCGCCACTCGGCTCAGGTCGCGGCGACTCGCCGCCGACCCTCGCCGTGGTCGCCTCGGCCATGGCGGTCCCACCCGAGTCGACGGCGGCCCACCTCGTGCCGTGGCCACGCAACGAGCGCGGTGCACTGGCCGGCGTGAAGTCCACGTCGTACGCCGAGAACGTCGTGGCGTTGGCCGAGGCCGAGAAGCACGGCGCCAGCGAGGCGGTCTTCGCCAACCTCGCCGGCCACCTGTGCGAGGGCACGGGCTCCAACGTCGGGTACGTCGTCGGGGGAGAGGTACGGACGCCGACGCTGGGCGTGGGGTGCCTGGCGGGAGTCACCAGGGCGCTGCTCGTGGAGTGGTACGACGTGCGCGAGGTCGACGAGCCGGTCGAGGTGCTGGAGAGCGCCGACGAGATCTTCCTGCTGTCGACCACGCGCGACGTGCAAGGGGTGCACCGTTACGGCGACAGGGAGCTGGTCGCGCCGGGACCGGTCACCCGCGAGCTGAGGTCGCTGTGGTCACGCAAGGAGGCCGAGGACATCGACCCCTGATTCGTCAGGGACGCGAGGCTCAGGCGCCGAGCAGCGCGACGAGCTCGCCGTCGAAGTCGACGAAGGAGCTCTCCTGGCCGTTCGGCACGGTCTCGAGCATGGCGGTGACGAAACCGGTGACCTTGCGGGAGCTGGCCTGCACGAGCAGCTCACCGTCGGGGGAGCACAGCTCGATGATGACCACCGCGCTGCCGTTGGAGCTCAGGCAGGGCCACACGTGGACGTCGCCGTCGCCGGTCGGCTCGTAGAGCCCCTCGACGAGCAGCTCCCGACCGAACGTCCAGAGGACCTCCTGTGCGCCGGTGCGGAACACCATGGTCACTGCGTACGGGTCGGCCGGGTCGAAGACCAGGTCCGCGTCGATCGAGGTGGCCTCCCCTTGCGGGTCGACGAACTCGAGCTCCACGCTCTCGGTGATGACCTGTGCGGTCTTCGTCTGCTTCATCGTTGCTCCCCTAGATTCCCCTACAGGACCCCCTCCAGAGCCCTGCCGCGCCCTCCAACGCGATGAGGAGATAGTGGGCGCGTTTCGTGGTCGGTGGTAGTCAAACGGTCAATATGTCCGTTTAATCCCGTCACTGGTCTACCTTCTTACGGAGGCTGGTCTATTTTGCCGGGCCAGTGGTCTAGTCAAGTTTGTAGTACCCGAGAGCCAAATCCTGGGGTTTCTCGCGGCAGTGTGCTAGGCGGGACGCTCGGGCCCGGCAGAGCTCGTCCTCGCCGGTTTCGGGACTGCCCTGAGCCTGCGCTAAGGTTTCGCAGGCACCGGCTCCGAGCGACATGAGGACCGGACCTGCACCGGGGCGATTGGCGCAGTGGTAGCGCGCTTCGTTCACACCGAAGAGGTCACTGGTTCGAACCCAGTATCGCCCACCAGCACCGCCCGGCCAGGGGTAGCGCGGCTCCACCGTCCGCACCGAAGAGGTCACTGGTTCGAACCCAGTATCGCCCACCAGCACCGCCCGACCAGGGGTAGCGCGGCTCCGCCGTCCGCACCGAAGAGGTCACTGGCCCGAACCCAGTATCGCCCACCTAATCCTGTTGGTTCCGTCGCGAGGGCCGTCGCTACGATCGAGCGGTTCCGTACCCGAGCAGCAGGAGCCCTCGTGCCCGACATCCAGGTCGTCCTCGTCCACGCCGACGCGCGCGATGAGCAGACCGTGACGGACGGCACCCGGGCGTGGGAGCTGTTCCGCGACGACGCCGACGTGATCGCGGCCCGGGTCGACGGGGTCGTGCGCGACCTCGCGCACGCGCTGTCGTCCGGCGACGAGGTCGAGGCCGTCCGCATCGACAGCCCCGAGGGTCGCGCCATCCTGCGCCACTCGACGGCGCACGTGATGGCCCAGGCGGTCCAGGACCTGTTCCCCGACGCGAAGCTCGGGATCGGGCCCCCGATCGAGGACGGCTTCTACTACGACTTCGACGTCGCGACCCCGTTCGTGCCCGAGGACCTCGAGAAGATCGAGACCCGGATGCGCAAGATCATCAAGGACAACCAGCGGTTCTCCCGCCGGCCGGTCAGTGACGACGACGCGCGAGCAGAGCTGGCGAGCGAGCCCTACAAGCTCGAGCTGATCGGGCTGAAGGGCAACGCCGACGAGGCCGCCGAGGGCGCGGCCGCCGAGGTCGGTGCCGGCGAGCTCACCATCTACGACAACCTCGACCGCAACGGCGAGCTGGCCTGGAAGGACCTGTGTCGAGGTCCGCACCTGCCCACCACCAAGCGCATCCCGGCGTTCAAGCTGATGCGCACCGCGGCGGCGTACTGGCGCGGCGACGAGAAGAACCAGCAGCTGCAGCGCATCTACGGCACCGCTTGGGAGACCAAGGAAGCGCTCGAGGAGCACCTGCACCGGCTCGAGGAGGCCGAGCGGCGCGACCACCGCAAGCTCGGCCGTGAGCTCGACCTGTTCAGCTTCCCCGACGAGATCGGCTCCGGCCTCGCGGTCTTCCACCCCAAGGGCGGCGTGCTCCGCAAGGAGATGGAGGACTACTCGCGGCGGCGCCACGTCGAGTCCGGCTACGACTTCGTGAACACCCCGCACATCACCAAGGGCCAGCTCTTCGAGACCTCCGGCCACCTCGACTGGTACGCCGACGGCATGTACCCGCCCATGCAGCTCGACCCCGTGGGCGAGCGCCCCGGCACCGACTACTACCTCAAGCCGATGAACTGCCCGATGCACACGCTGATCTACCGGGCGCGAGGCAGGTCCTACCGCGAGCTGCCGCTGCGGCTCTTCGAGTTCGGCACCGTCTACCGCTACGAGAAGTCCGGCGTCGTGCACGGCATGACCCGCGCCCGCGGCTTCACCCAGGACGACGCGCACATCTACTGCACCCGTGAGCAGATGCGTGACGAGCTGGCCAGCCTGCTCACCTTCGTGCTCGAGCTGCTGCGCGACTACGGTCTCGACGACTTCTACCTCGAGCTCTCGACCCGCAACGACGAGAAGTACGTCGGCGACGACGACACCTGGGCGGAGGCCACCGCCACCCTCGAGGAGGTCGCCACCGCCTCCGGCCTGGCGCTGGTGCCCGACCCGGGCGGGGCCGCCTTCTACGGCCCGAAGATCTCGGTGCAGACGCGCGACGCGATCGGGCGCACCTGGCAGATGTCGACGATCCAGCTGGACTTCAACACCCCGGCCCGCTTCGGGATCGAGTACACCGCGGCCGACGGCAGCCGTCGCGAGCCGGTGATGATCCACCGGGCGCTGTTCGGCTCCATCGAGCGCTTCGTCGCCATCCTGACCGAGCACTACGGCGGCGCGTTCCCGCCGTGGCTGGCCCCGGTGCAGGCGACGGCGATCCCGATCGCCGAGCGCCACGCGGACTACCTCGCCGGCATCGCGGGGCAGATGCGCGCCCAGGGCCTCCGCGTCGACGTCGACGACTCCGACGACCGGATGCAGAAGAAGATCCGCAACGCCCAGCTGCAGAAGGTGCCGTTCATGCTGATCGCCGGCGACAAGGACGTCGAGGCCGGGGCGGTGAGCTTCCGCTACCGAGACGGTCGCCAGGACAACGGGGTGCCGGTCGACGAGGCGATCGCGCGGGTCGCCGAGGCGGTGGCCTCCCGGGTCCAGGTATGACCGGACAGGAGGGCCCGCGCGACGGGTTCGAGGGCTTCGACCGGCTCTGGACGCCGCACCGGCTCGCCTACGTCGCGCCGAGCCAGCCCTCCGGTCCCGGCTGCCCCTTCTGCGCGATGCAGGACCTGGCCCACGAGGACAGCCTCGTCGTGGCGACGGGGGAGCAGTGCTTCGCGGTGCTCAACCTGCACCCCTACAACCCCGGTCACCTGATGGTGGTGCCCAAGCGGCACGTCGCCGAGCTCGAGGAGCTCGACGAGGCCGAGGCCAGCGAGCTGACGGCCATGACCCAGCAGGCGATCCGCGTGCTCAAGACGGTGAGCGGGCCGCACGCCTTCAACGTCGGGCTCAACCTCGGTGGGGTGGCCGGTGGGTCGTTGGCCGACCACCTGCACCAGCACGTCGTACCCCGGTGGTCGGGCGACGCGAACTTCATCACCGTCGTCGGGGCGACGAAGACCCTGCCGCAGCTCCTCGGCGACACTCGGCAGCTGCTGGCCGACGCCTGGGGCTGACCGGCCCCCGCACCGGCTAACGTTCGCGTCGACATGTTGGACCGGTTCAAGAGCTTCTGGCAGAACGTGATGTTGGCGCCGTTCGTCAACCTGTTCCTCAGGCTCGGCATCAGCCCCGACGCGGTGACCCTCGTCGGCACGCTCGGGGTGTCCGCCGGGGCGCTGGCGTTCTTCCCGCGCGGCCACCTGCTGGTCGGCGTCCTCGTCATCACCTGCTTCATCTTCAGCGACCTGATCGACGGGGCGATGGCCCGCAAGACCGGGCAGGTCTCGACGTTCGGAGCGTTCTTCGACTCCACCCTCGACCGCATCGCCGACGGCGCCATCTTCGGCGGGCTGGTGCTGTACTTCGCCGGCCCGGGGGACAACTACCTCTACGTCTGCGTGACGCTCTACTGCCTGGTGATGGGCTCGGTCACCTCCTACGCGCGCGCCCGGGCCGAGTCCCTCGGCATGGACGCCCAGGGTGGCATCGCGGAGCGGGCCGACCGCACCGTCGCGATCCTGGTGGCGGCCGGTTTCAGCGACTGGTGGAACCTGCCGATCCTGCTGCACGTCACGATCTGGGCGCTGGCCCTGGCCAACACCCAGACGGTGCTGCTCCGCATGTGGAAGGTACGCCGTCAGGCGACCGCCGAGCCGGACGTACCATCGGCGCCATGACGGACAGCCCCACCACCGCACCCGAGCACGGCACCACCCGCGTCAAGCGAGGCATGGCCGAGATGCTCAAGGGCGGCGTGATCATGGACGTGGTCACCCCCGAGCAGGCCAAGATCGCCGAGGACGCCGGCGCTGTGGCCGTGATGGCGCTCGAGCGGGTCCCCGCCGACATCCGCGCCCAGGGCGGCGTCTCCCGCATGAGCGACCCGGACATGATCGACGGGATCATCGCCGCGGTCTCCATCCCGGTGATGGCCAAGGCGCGCATCGGCCACTTCGCCGAGGCCCAGGTGCTGCAGAGCCTCGGCGTCGACTACATCGACGAGTCCGAGGTGCTCACCCCGGCCGACTACGAGAACCACATCGACAAGTGGTCCTACACGGTGCCGTTCGTCTGCGGGGCCACCAACCTCGGTGAGGCCCTGCGACGCATCACCGAGGGCGCCGCGATGATCCGGTCGAAGGGCGAGGCCGGCACCGGCGACGTCAGCAACGCGGTCACCCACATGCGCACGATCCGCCAGGAGATCCGCCGCCTCGGCTCGCTCCCGACCGACGAGCTCTATGTCGCGGCCAAGCAGCTGCAGGCGCCCTACGACCTGGTGGCGGAGGTGGCGCGGCTCGGGAAGCTGCCCGTCGTGCTGTTCACCGCCGGCGGCATCGCGACGCCCGCCGACGCGGCGATGATGATGCAGCTCGGCGCCGAGGGCGTCTTCGTCGGCTCGGGCATCTTCAAGGCGGGCAACCCCGCCCAGCGCGCGGAGGCGATCGTGCAGGCCACGACCTTCCACGACGACCCCGACGTCGTCGCGAAGGTCTCCCGCGGACTGGGCGCCGCGATGGTCGGGATCAACGTCGAGGAGCTGCCCCAACCGCACCGGCTCGCCGAGCGCGGTTGGTAGGGGTTTTCTACCGGTCTAGACCATTTGGGCATTCTGTCCATATTTCTCCCGAAACGTCCGGTGGTGGTCCACCATTAGGGCATCGCATCCGCGACAACCCACACCAGTCCCGATGGGGTGCCACCGCGGGGGAGGCACCCCATCGGGATGTGGGCTTGCGCCTGAGTGACTCAGGCCGGGCGCACGATCTCCTGCAGCGTCCACCCGTTCCCGTCGGGGTCGCTGAAGCGGACGAACCGCCCCCACGGCAGGTCGTCGACGCCGTCCGCGTCGACGCCGCGAGCGCGCAGGTCGGCGAGCGCCTCGTCGGCCGAGTCGATGACGGCCTGGAGCGCCTGGAGCGTGCCGGGCTGCATCGAGGAGATGCCCAGCCCGAAGGCAATGGAGCACGCCGATCCCGGTGGGGTCACCTGCACGAAGCGGAGGCCTTCGGTCGGCGTGTGGTCGTGGTCGACCGGCCAGCCCAGTGTGTCGCCGTAGAACTCGCGGGCCCGGTCGACGTCGCTGACGGGGACCATGATCAGCTCGATGCGGACGTCCATGGTGGAGCTCCTTCTGTGGGGTCGATGTCGTGGTGCCACGGTAGGGACCCATCAGGCAGGATCCGTTCCTGATGACGACTTCTTCCCTCGCTGTTCCTAGGATCTGCACGTGACTGCTCCCACCGTCGGCGTGCTGGCGCTGCAGGGCGACGTGCGCGAGCACGTGGCCGCACTGCAGCAGCTGGGTGTCGCGGCGCTCGCCGTACGCCGCACCAGCGAGCTCGATGCCTGCGACGGGCTGGTCCTGCCCGGCGGTGAGTCCACGACGATGGCGAAGCTCGCGCGCCGGTTCGAGGTCTTCGAGCCGCTGCGCAAGCGGATCGCGGACGGGATGCCGGTCCTGGGCACGTGCGCCGGCATGATCCTGCTGGCCGACCGGCTCGAGGACGCCGCTGCCGGTCAGGAGACGCTCGGCGGGCTCGACGTCACCGTGCGGCGCAACGCCTTCGGCCGCCAGGTCGACTCCTTCGAGGGCGAGGTCGACGTGGTGGGCATCGAGGAGCCGGTGCACGCCGTCTTCATCCGGGCGCCGTGGGTCGAGGCCGTCGGCCCGTCGGTCGAGGTGCTCGCGCGCGTGGGCAGCGGAGAGGCCGTGGGTAGGATCGTCGCGGTCCGGCAGGGGCCGCTGCTGGCGACGTCGTTCCACCCCGAGGTGGAGCAGGACGGCCGCATCCACCGGCTCTTCCTGGACCTCGTGCCGACGTAACAGAGGGGAACGCCCATGTCCGGCCACTCCAAGTGGGCCACGACCAAGCACAAGAAGGCGGTCATCGACGCCCGGCGGGGCAAGATGTTCGCCAAGCTGATCAAGAACATCGAGGTGGCCGCGCGCATGGGCGGGGGCGACCCGACCGGCAACCCGACGCTCTACGACGCCATCCAGAAGGCCAAGAAGTCCTCGGTCCCCAACGACAACATCGACCGGGCGGTCAAGCGTGGCTCCGGCGCCGAGGCGGGCGGTGCCGACTACAGCACGATCATGTACGAGGGCTACGGGCCGAACGGCGTCGCGTTCCTGATCGAGTGCCTGACCGACAACAAGAACCGGGCCGCGATGGAGGTCCGCACGGCGATGAACCGCAACGGCGGCTCGCTGGCGGACCCGGGCTCGGTGTCCTACATGTTCAACCGCAAGGGCGTGGTCATCGTCCCGGTCGAGCAGGAGGGCAAGCAGGTGAGCGAGGACGACGTGCTCGAGGCGACGTTGGAGGCCGGGGCCGAGGAGGTCAACGACCTCGGTGAGTCCTTCGAGGTGGTGACCGAGGCGACGGACCTCGTCGCGGCGCGGACGGCGCTCCAGGCGGCCGGCGTCGACTACGACTCGGCGGAGGCCTCGTTCCTGCCGAGCATGCAGGTCGAGCTCGACCGCGACGGCGCGGGCAAGGTGTTCCGCCTCGTCGAGGCCCTCGAGGACCTCGACGACGTGCAGAACGTCTACGCCAACTACGACGTCCCCGACGAGGTCATGGAGTCCCTCGAGGCCTGAGCCGGGTCCCCGTCGAAGGACGAAGTCCTGTCTCGAAGGGCGGGCGCGTCCTGACGTACGACGCCACACGGCGCGGTTAGCGTGGTGCGAACAGGTGTTCGGACGACCGTGGGAGGCCCAGTGCGTGTGCTCGGAGTCGATCCCGGCCTGACCCGCTGCGGCGTCGGCGTGGTCGAGGGGTCCGTCGGACGGCCGCTGACGATGATCGCGACCGGCGTCGTGCGCACCGCGGCCGACCTGCCGATCGACCAACGCCTGTGCCAGATCGAGCGCGGGCTCGAGCAGTGGCTCGACGACGCGCGCCCCGACGTGGTCGCGGTCGAGCGGGTCTTCAGCCAGCACAACGTGCGCACCGTCATGGGCACCGCGCAGGCCAGCGGCATCGCCATCCTCGTCGCGGCCCGCCGGGGGATCCCGGTCGCACTGCACACGCCCAGCGAGGTCAAGGCCGCCGTGACCGGCAGCGGCCGGGCCGACAAGGCGCAGGTAGGGGCCATGGTGGCCCGCCTGCTGCGGCTCGACGAGGTGCCGAAGCCTGCAGACGCCGCCGACTCGCTGGCGCTCGCCGTCTGCCACATCTGGCGCGGGGGAGCGACCCGCCGTCTCGAGGAAGCCGTGGCCGCACAGGCGGCGAGAGGAGCCACCAGGTGATCGCGTTCGTCAGCGGCCGGGTGGCCGCCGTGGGCCTGACCTCGGCCGTGCTCGAGGTGGGCGGGGTCGGGCTCGAGCTGCAGTGCACCCCCGACACGCTCGCCGGCCTGCGGACGGGGGCGAGGCCACACTGCCCACGAGCATGGTGGTGCGGGAGGACTCGCTGACCCTGTTCGGCTTCGCCGACGACGACGAGAAGCAGATGTTCGAGCTCGTCCAGACCGCCAGCGGGGTCGGCCCCAAGCTCGCGCAGGCCATGCTGGCCTGCCTCTCCCCGGAGGCGCTGCGCCGGGCGGTGAGCAGCGACGACGTCAAGACGCTGACCATCGTTCCCGGCATCGGCCAGAAGGGGGCCCAGCGCATCATCCTCGAGCTGCGCGACCGCATCGGGGCGCCGACCGCGACCGCGGTCTCCCCGACGCGGTCCGCCGCGGGCACGCAGGAGTGGCAGGCGCAGGTGCAGGCCGGGCTGGTCGGGCTGGGCTGGTCGACCAAGGAGGCCGACCGCGCGGTCAGCGACGTCGCCCCGGAGGCCGAGGCGATGGCCGTGCCCGACGTGGCGGCGCTGCTGCGCGCCGCACTGCGCACGCTGAGCAAGGCATGAGCGGGAGCAGGCCGCGTGGAGGAGTCCGAGCTGGAGGCCGCCGAGCTGGCCTACATGACCACCCGGCCCGGCTCCGGCTCGATCACGGGGGCCGACGCCGACAGCGAGGAGCGCGCCGTCGAGGCGGCGCTGCGGCCGCGCACCCTGGACGAGGTCGTGGGCCAGGATCGGGTCTGCGAGCAGCTCTCCCTGCTGCTCGCGCGCCGCCCAGGCCCGTCGGAGCGCGCCCGACCACGTGCTGCTCAGCGGCCCTCCCGGCCTGGGCAAGACGACGCTGGCGATGATCATCGCCGCCGAGATGGCCGCGCCCCTCCGGCTGACCAGCGGTCCGGCGATCACGCATGCCGGTGACCTGGCCGCCATCCTCTCCGGGCTCAACGAGGGCGACGTCCTCTTCGTCGACGAGATCCACCGCATGTCGCGACCGGCCGAGGAGATGCTCTACATGGCGATGGAGGACTTCCGGGTCGACGTCGTCATCGGCAAGGGGCCCGGCGCCACCGCGATCCCGCTCGACATCCCCCCGTTCACGCTCGTGGGGGCGACCACCCGTGCCGGTCTGCTCCCCAGCCCGCTGCGCGACCGGTTCGGCTTCACCGCCCACCTGGAGTTCTACGAGCCCGCCGACCTCGAGCGCATCGTGCGGCGCTCGGCCCACCTGCTCGACATCGAGGTGCAGGAGGCCGCCGGCATCGAGGTCGCGTCCCGCTCGCGGGGCACCCCGCGCATCGCCAACCGCCTCCTGCGGCGGGTCCGCGACTTCGCGCAGGTGCGGGCCGACGGCGTGGTGACCCGCGACCTGGCCCGCGCGGCCCTCGAGCTGTTCGAGGTCGACGAGTCCGGGCCTCGACCGCCTCGACCGGGCCGTGCTCGACGCGCTCTGCCGGCGCTTCGGCGGGGGGCCGGTGGGCATCAGCACGCTGGCGGTCGCCGTGGGGGAGGAGCGCGAGACCGTCGAAGAGGTGGCCGAGCCGTTCCTGGTGCGCTCGGGCCTGCTCGCACGCACCCCTCGCGGTCGTGTCGCGACCCGCACCGCCTGGGAGCACCTGGGCCTGGCCCCACCCGCGCTCACCGAGGCCACCCTGTTCGACGACGATCCGCGCCTGAGCGGATGCCAGCGGTCTCGGTCCCGCCGGTTACACTTCAGCCTCGGCGCCGCACGCAGTGCACCTTGCTCGCGCGCGAGTGGCCCGGGCGCCGGCCGTGCGCCACCGATCCGATCCCCATCTCCCTGGAGTCGTCCGCATGCCCCCCGAGGCACAGCTGTTGGTCATCTTGCTGGTGCTCGTCCTCTTCTGGTTCGTCCTGATGAGGCCGGCCCGCAACCAGCAGAAGCGGGTGCAGAGCCTGCAGCGCGAGCTCGAGATCGGCGAGGAGGTCGTCCTCTCCTCGGGGATCTTCGGCACCATCCGTTCGTTGGACGACGAAGGACGCGTGCAGATCGAGGTGGCCCCCGGAACAGAGCTCACGGTCGCCCGCCAGGCCGTCGTACGCCGTGTGGAGGCGCCGGTCGAGGAGCCCGTGGAGGAGCCCGCCGACGAGCACGCCGCGGAGCCGAACGAGCCCCTGGCCCACGAGGACCCGCAGCACCCGGAGCAGGAGAAGGACTGACGTGGCGAAGCGAGGCCCCCGACCGGGGCGCACCCTGCTGATCTTCTTCATCGTCGTCGCCGCGCTTGTACGGCGCCGCGGCCATCGGTGGCACCTGGAAGCCCCGCCTCGGGCTCGACCTCGAGGGCGGCACCCGGATCACCCTCACGGCCAACGAGCAGGGCGGCCAGATCACCCCCACCAAGCTCAAGCAGGCCGCCAACATCGTCGACCGCCGGGTCAACGGCAGCGGCGTGTCCGAGGCCGAGGTGACCACCCAGGGCAGCCGCAACATCATCGTCGAGATCCCCGGGAAGAACGCCACCGGACTGGTCGACGCGGTCAAGCGCACCGCTCAGCTGCGGTTCCGGATCGTCGCCGGCTCGCCGCAGCCGGGCACGCCGCAGGCGAGCCCGAGCGCCACCCCCAGCCCGTCGGCCAGCTCGTCGGCCAGTCCCTCCGCCAGCCCGTCGGGCAAGGCGCAGCCCTCCAGCACGGCGAAGCCGGGGAAGGCCTCTGCCACCCCGAAGCCCCGGCCGGCGCCGTTCGCGTCGCCGTCCCCCACGCCGACCCACCACAAGAAGAAGGCCGCCACGGCCACCCAGGCGGCCTCGCCGAGCGCCTCGCCCTCGGCCGCGCCGACCAGCAGCAAGGGCGCGTCGATCGACGACCCGGTGGCCTGGGCGCAGAACCCGGGCAGTGACTGGCTGGCGAAGTACGCCGCGTTCACCTGCCCCGACGTCAAGCAGAAGGCCGAGACGCCGGTCGACGACCAGTCCGACCAGCCGCTGATCACCTGCGACAACAAGGGCCAGAAGTTCCTGCTGTCCAAGGCGGTCATCGAGGGGACGTCGCTGAAGTCAGCGTCCTACGGCACGCCTCCACAGGGAGTCGGCTGGGCCGTGAACCTCGGCCTGAAGAGCGACGCCCGCACGGAGTTCGGCAACATCTCCACGCAGCTGCACAACAACGGCGGCACCTTCGCGATCGTGCTGGACGGCCAGGTGATCTCCTACGCCGGGTTCAACGAGCCCATCCTCGACGGCAACGCCCAGATCACCGGCAGCTTCACCGAGTCGCAGGCGCGCTCGCTCGCCAACTCGCTGAAGTACGGCGCGCTGCCGCTGAAGTTCGACTCCAGCGTGGAGACCGTCGGACCGTCGCTGGCCGGCAACCAGCTCTCGGCCGGCATCACCGCGGGTGTGGTCGGCCTGCTGATCGTGATGCTCTACTGCCTGCTCTACTACCGCGGGCTCGGCCTGGTCGTGATCGCCTCCCTGCTCATCGCGGCGGGCATCACCTACGGGATCGTGCTCGTGCTGGGCAAGACCGCCGGCTTCACCCTGTCCCTGCCCGGCATCGCGGGTCTGATCGTGGCGGTGGGCATCACGGCCGACTCGTTCATCGTCTACTTCGAACGAATACGTGACGAGATGCGCGAGGGCCGGTCCATGCGCGTCGCCGTCGAGGCAGGCTGGAAGCGTGCGCGGAACACCTGCCTGGCCGCGGACGGCGTCTCGGTCCTGGCCGCCGTCGTGCTCTACATCTTCGCCATCGGCGTCGTCCGTGGCTTCGCGTTCGCGCTCGGCATCAGCACGATCATCGACGTCGCCGTCTTCTTCTGGTTCACCAAGCCGATGATGACGTTCGCTGCGCGCGTCAAGTTCTTCAACAGCGGTGGGCGCTTCTCCGGGCTGTCGGCCGAGGCGCTGGGCATCGACGAGCAGCGACCGACGCACCAGCTGGTGGGAGGCAAGGCCTGATGGGACGCATGAGCAGGCTGGGCAACGCCCTGTACTCGGGCGACGTCTCCATCAACTTCGTCGGCCGAAGGTGGCTCTGGTACTCCATCTCCGGGCTGATCATCATCATGGCCGCGGCGGGTCTCCTGGTGAGGGGGCTCAACTACGGCATCGAGTTCAAGGGCGGCGTCGAGTACACCGTCAGCCTCCCGGCGAACCAGGTCACCCAGGGCAACGTCGACAAGATCCGTACCGCGGTCGCCGACACCGGGATCGACGCCGCCAGCGCGCCCATCGTGAACACCTCGGGCGAGTCGATCCGGGTGCAGACCGAGGAGCTGACCAACCAGGAGTCCCTCAAGGTCATCTCGTCGATCTCCGACGCGGTCGGGGTCAACGCCGGCCAGGACATCTCGGCCCAGGACATCGGGGCGAGCTGGGGCTCCCAGGTCGCGCAACGGGCGCTGACCGGCCTGCTCGTCTTCCTCGTCCTCGTCGTGCTCTTCATCTGGGCCTACTTCCGAGAATGGAAGATGTCGGTGGCCGCGATGGTGGCTCTGATCCACGACATCGTCATCACCGTCGGCATCTACGCCTGGTCGGGCTTCGAGGTCACCCCGGCGACGGTCACCGGGCTGCTGACCATCCTCGGCTTCTCGCTCTACGACACGGTCGTCGTCTTCGACAAGGTGCGCGAGAACACCCGCAGCCTCAGCAGCGGTCGCCGGACCTACGCCGAGCTCGCCAACCTCGCGATCAACCAGACCCTGGTGCGCTCGATCAACACCTCGTTCGTCGCCCTGCTCCCGGTCGCCGCGATCCTCTACGTCAGCGTCACGACGCTGGGCTCGGGTGCTCTCAAGGACCTCTCGCTCGCCCTGTTCGTGGGCATGGCGGCGGGCGCCTACTCCTCGATCTTCATCGCCACGCCGCTCGCGGCGCAGCTGAAGTCCCGCGAGAAGGCGATCACCGAGCAGGACCGTCGCGCCCGGGCACGCGCCCGCCGCGACGTGGACCGCTACGCCGACGTGCCGGTGTTCACCGACGACATGCCGGTGGCCGACGAGCCCGGTGCGCGCTCCGGCGTACGCGGGCCGGACGACGGGGACCAGCCGGACCTGTCCGGAGGGACGCCCGTGCAGGCGCCTCCGCGTCGCCCCGAGGCGTCGGGGTCGGGTCGTGTCGTCCCCCAGCCCAAGCGACCCACCACCGAGGGCGGGTCCTCCGGACGCACCCAGCCGACCCGGCAGCCGCGCTCCAAGCGCGGCCGCTAGCCGGCCGGGCAGGAGAGCACGACGTGACCGACGCCGCCCTGAGCCACCTGATCGAGTCCCTGGTCCGGGACGTCCCCGACTTCCCGAAGGCCGGGGTCACGTTCAAGGACATCACCCCGCTCCTCGACGACCACGCGGCCCTCCGTGGCGTCGTCCAGGCGCTCGCGGACGTGGGGCGGGACTCCTCGGGCAACACCGAGGTCGACAAGGTCGTCGGCATCGAGGCCCGCGGCTTCATCCTCGCGGCCCCGGTGGCACTCGCCCTCGGCGTCGGCTTCGTGCCGGTGCGCAAGCCCGGGAAGCTGCCCTCGCAGACCCGCTCGGTCAGCTACGCGCTCGAGTACGGCGAGGAGACCCTGCACATGCACCTCGACGCGCTCGCTCCTGGTGAGCGGGTGCTGATCGTCGACGACGTGCTCGCCACGGGCGGCACGGCCCGAGCGACCGTCGACCTGGTCGAGCAGGCCGGTGCGGTCGTGCACGGGCTCGCCATGCTGCTCGAGCTGAGCTTCCTGACGGGACGCGACGCCCTGGGCGATCGCCCGCTCGCGGTGCTGCACACCGTCTGAGTCCGGAGCCCGCGCTCCCTCCACGACTGTGGTCGCGGACCTAGACTGTCCTTCGTGGAGGCGTGAGCCGAGGGGAGACGGATGGCCGAGGAGCGGGTGGTGACCGACACGGGTGGGCAGCCCGTCACCGAGTCGCCGCCGCCCGAGCGCACGCCGACCCTGAGCGGACGCAGCGTCCGGGCGCGTCTGGCCCGCATCGGGACCAGCAAGCAGACCGGCAACCCCGTCCTCGACCCGCTGTTCCGCACGGTCCGCGCCAACCACCCCAAGGCCGACCTGGCGCTGCTCGAGCGCGCCTACAACACCGCCGAGCGCTTCCACCGCGGCCAGGTCCGCAAGAGCGGTGACCCCTACATCACCCACCCGCTCGCGGTCACCACGATCCTGGCCGACATCGGCATGACCGAGCCGACCCTCGTGGCCGCCCTGCTGCACGACACGGTCGAGGACACGGCGTACACCCTCGACGAGCTGCGCTCGGACTTCGGCGACGAGGTCGCGCTGCTCGTCGACGGGGTCACCAAGCTCGACAAGGTCAAGTACGGCGACACCGCCCAGTCCGAGACGATCCGCAAGATGATCGTCGCGATGAGCAAGGACATCCGGGTCCTGGTCATCAAGCTCGCCGACCGGCTCCACAACATGCGCACCCTGCGGTACGTCAAGCAGGAGACCCAGGAGCGCAAGAGCCGCGAGACGCTCGAGATCTACGCACCGCTGGCCCACCGCCTGGGCATGAACACCCTGAAGTGGGAGCTCGAGGACCTCGCCTTCGCCACCACCCACCCGCGCATCTACGACGAGATCGTGCGCCTGGTCGCCGAGCGCGCCCCCTCGCGCGACCAGTACCTCGCCGAGGTGATCAGCCAGGTCGAGAAGGACCTGCGGGCCCTCAAGATGAACGCCCGCGTCACCGGCCGCCCCAAGCACTACTACTCGATCTACCAGAAGATGATCCACGGCAGCCGCGAGTTCTCCGACATCTACGACCTGGTCGGGATCCGCATCCTCGTCGACAGCGACCAGGACTGCTACGGCGTGCTCGGCGTCCTGCACAACCACTGGAACCCGCTCCCCGGCCGGTTCAAGGACTACGTCGCGATGCCGAAGTTCAACATGTACCAGTCACTGCACACGACGGTGATCGGCCCGCAGGGCAAGCCGGTCGAGATGCAGATCCGCACCCTGGCGATGCACCGGCGGGCGGAGTACGGCGTGGCCGCGCACTGGAAGTACAAGGAGGGCGTGCGCAGCGGCGGCGACAAGTCACCCGCCGAGCAGGCCAGCGAGTCCGAGATGCAGTGGGTGCGCCAGCTGCTCGACTGGCAGCACGAGGTCGACGACCCCGGCGAGTTCCTGGAGTCGCTGCGCTTCGAGATCAACTCCTCCGAGGTCTTCGTCTTCACCCCGCGTGGCGACGTCGTCGGCCTGCCGGCCGGGTCGACGCCGGTGGACTTCGCCTACTCCATCCACACCGAGGTGGGCCACCACACGATCGGCGCCCGCGTGAACGGCCGGCTCGTGCCGCTGGAGTCGGCGCTCGAGCACGGCGACGTCGTCGAGGTCTTCACCTCCAAGTCGCCCAACGCCGGCCCCTCACGCGACTGGCTGACCTTCGTGAAGTCGCCGCGGGCCCGCAGCAAGATCCGCCACTGGTTCACCAAGGAGCGGCGCGAGGAGGCCGTCGAGCAGGGCAAGGAGCAGATCGCCCGGCTGCTGCGCAAGGAGGGCCTGCCGCTCAAGCGCGTGATGACCCACGAGTCGCTGACCCAGGTCGCCAACGAGCTGCGCCACACCGACGTGTCCGCGCTGTACGCCGCCGTGGGGGAGGGCAACCTCGGCGCCCAGACGGTCGTGCGCAAGGTCGTCGAGGTCTCCGGCGGCAAGGACGGCGCCGCGGAGGACCTCGCCGAGGCGGTCACCATCACCCGTCCCCGGCGTCGCGCGAGCGCGGGGTCGGACTCCGGCGTGGTGGTCAAGGGCACCACCGACGTGCTCGTGAAGCTCGCGCGGTGCTGCACTCCCGTGCCCGGCGACGAGATCCTCGGCTTCGTCACCCGCGGCGACGGCATCTCGGTGCACCGCCGCGACTGCACCAACGCCGCGCACCTGCTGAGCCAGCCCGAGCGCCTCGCCGAGGTGGAGTGGGCGCCGAGCTCGCAGTCGACGTTCCTGGTGCAGATCATGGTCGAGGCCCTCGACCGCGCCCGGCTGCTCTCCGACATCACCCTGGCCCTCTCCGACCAGCACGTGAACATCCTCTCGGCCAGCCTGACCACCAGCCGCGACCGCGTCGCGCGCAGCAGGTTCGCCTTCGAGATGGGCGACCCCAAGCACCTCGGGGCCATCCTCAAGACGGTGCGCCAGGTCCCGGGGGTCTTCGACGCCTACCGCGTCACCCAGTAGAGCCCGCTCGGCGTCTGTGGGCGAACCACAAACCCCGCTCGGCGGCTAGGAGAACTCGGAGGCGGCCTTCTGGGCCATCTCGAGGAACTGGCGGCGGGAGGCGAGGTCGCCCTCGACGCGGCGGGCGGTGCGGTCGTCGCCGGCGGCCTGGGCCTTCTCGAGGTCGGACTCGAGACCGGAGATGGCGCGCTCGAGCTGGCCGAGCAGGTCGTCGGCACGCGCGGACTTCTCCGGGTCGCTGCGCCGCCACTGGTCCTCCTCGAGGGAGCGGATCGCCTGCTCGACGCGGCGCATCCGTGACTCGAGCGGCTTGACCTGGTCGCGAGGCACCTTGCCGATGGCGTCCCAGCGGTCGGCGATCGATCGGAACGCCCGCTTGGCGGTGTCGAGGTCGGTCACGGGCAGCAGCGCCTCGGCCTCGACCAGCAGCTGCTCCTTGAGCACGCCGTTGGCTGCGAACTCCTTGTCCTGCTCGGCGTTCGCGGCGTCGCGGGCCTGGAAGAAGGTGTCCTGGGCCGCGCGGAAGCGCTGCCAGAGGTCGTCCTCGACGTCGCGTGGAGCAGCGCCGGCCGCCTTCCAGTCCTGCATCAGGGCGCGGTAGCGACCCGAGGTCGGGCCCCACTCGGTGGAGTCCGACAGCGACTCGGCCTCCTTGAGCAGCCGCTCCTTGACGACGCGCGACTCCTCGCGCTTCTCGCTGAGCTCGGAGAAGTGCGCCTTCCGCCGCCGGGTGTACGTCGTCCGGGCGGTCGAGAACCGGTGCCAGAGCTCGTCGTCGGTCTTGCGCTCCAGGCGCGGGAGGGCCTTCCACTCCTCGAGCAGGTCGCGCAGGCGGTTCACGCCGTTGCGCCAGTCCTTGCCCTGGGCGATCTTCTCGGCCTCGACGACGATCTGGCCCTTGCGGTCGCGGGACTCCTCGATGCGCTTGGCCTTCTCGGCGCGCCGCTGACCGCGCTGCATCACGATGAGCGGGGCGAGGGCGTCGAGGCGGGCGCTCAGGCCGACGACGTCTCCCACGGCGTTCGGCTCGACGAGCTGCGTCGCGACCTTGCGCACGGAGTCGTGGGCCTCGTCGGGGGAGAGGGCGCCCGCGTGCACCCGCTGCTCGAGCAGCTGCACCTCGAAGGCGAGGGCGTCGAAGCGCCGGGTGAAGAAGGCCAGGGCCTCCTCGGGCGTGCCCTCGGGGTACTGCCCGACCGCGCGCTCACCGTCCGCGGTGCGCACGTAGACGGTGCCGTCGTCCGCAACTCGGCCCCACTCGTTGCTCGCCACGGGCATCATCGTACGCAAGCGGAGACCGCCGCCCGCCGACCAGTAGGCTGGCACCTTGCTCGACGCCGAGGGACGCGTCACGCAACCGAGCAAGGAGTAGACACACGTGCTGATCGCTGGCTTTCCGGCCGGGCCGTGGGGCACGAACTGCTACGTCGCCGCCACCGGCCCGGGCACCGAGTGCGTGGTGATCGACCCCGGCAAGGACGCCGCCGAGGGTGTCGCGCAGGTCGTGCGCGAGCAACGGCTCAAGCCGGTCGCGGTGCTCGTCACCCACGGGCACGTCGACCACATGTGGTGCGTCGCACCGGTCGCCGGCGCCTACGACGCGACCGCCTGGATCCACCCGGCCGACCGGCACCTGCTCAGCGACCCGATGGCCGGGATGAGTCCCGAGACCACCAGCATGCTGCTCGGCGGGAAGTACGAGTTCGCCGAGCCGGACCGCGTCGAGGACCTCGCCGACGGCCAGGCGATGGAGCTGGCCGGCCTGGACTTCGTCGTCGACCACACGCCCGGGCACACGGAGGGCTCGGTCACCTTCCGCTCGCCGTACGCGCAGGCCGACGTGTCGGAGGTGATGTTCTCCGGCGACCTGCTCTTCGCGGGCTCGATCGGGCGCACCGACCTGCCGGGCGGTGACCACCCCACGATGCTGCGCAGCCTGCGCGAGAAGGTGCTGACCCTTCCCGACGACATCGTCGTGCTGCCCGGCCACGGCGAGCAGACGAGCATCGCGCGCGAGCGCGCCACCAACCCCTACCTCCTCGACCTGATGGACGGCGCCGACGTCGACCGCGCCACCCGGGGGCTCTGACCAGGAGATGAGTCGCCCCACACCGCTCAGCGGGTTCCCCGAGTTCCTGCCCGCCCAACGACAGGTCGAGCAGCAGGTCGTCGAACGCCTGTCCCGCACCTTCGAGCTGCACGGCTTCGCGAACGTCGAGACGCGCGCGGTCGAGCCCCTGGAACGGCTGCTGCACGCCGGCGAGACCTCCAAGGAGGTCTACGTCGTACGCCGCCTGCAGGACGCCGACGCCGGCAACGACACCGGGCTGGGCCTGCACTTCGACCTCACCGTGCCCTTCGCGCGCTACGTGCTCGAGCACGCGGGCAAGCTCGAGTTCCCGTTCCGCCGCTACCAGGTCCAGAAGGTGTGGCGTGGGGAGCGGCCGCAGGAGGGGCGCTTCCGCGAGTTCACGCAGGCCGACATCGACGTCATCGGCCGCGACACGCTGCCGTTCCACCACGACGTCGAGGTGGCGCGCGTGATGGTGGACGCGCTGCGTGGCCTGGACTTCCTGCCCGGGTTCACCCTCCAGGTGAACAACCGCAAGCTGATCCAGGGCTTCTACTCCGGTCTCGGCGCTCCGGACCTGCCTGCGGTGATGCGGGCCGTCGACAAGCTCGACAAGGTCAGCCCCGACGACGTCCGCGCGCTGCTCCTCGACGAGGCGCGGCTCACCGGTGCAGCAGGCCGACCTCTGCCTCGCGCTGGCGCAGGTCAGTGCGGAGGACACCTCGTTCGTCGACCAGGTGCGTGCCCTCGGCGTCGAGCACGATCTCCTCGACGAGGGACTGGCCGAGCTCGCTGCCGTCGTCGAGGGTTGCCTGCCGCTGGTGAGCGACCGCGTGCGGGTGGTGGCCGACCTGCGTATCGCGCGCGGCCTCGACTACTACACCGGCACCGTCTTCGAGACCCGGCTCACGGGCCACGAGGGCCTCGGCTCGATCTGCTCCGGCGGCCGGTACGACGCCCTGGCGAGCGACGGGCGCGCGTCGTACCCGGGCGTCGGCATCTCCTTCGGCGTGAGCCGCACGCTGGTGCCGCTGCTGAGTCGGGGCACGGTGACCGCGGACCGGTCCGTCCCCAGCGCCGTGCTCGTCGCCGTGACCGACGAGGACAGCCGGCCGCTCAGCGACGGGATCGCCGAGCAGCTGCGGGCCAACGGCGTTCCGTGCGAGGTCGCGGCGTCGGCCGCGAAGTTCGGCAAGCAGATCCGCTACGCCGAGCGCCGCGGGATCCCGTTCGTGCTCTTCCCGGGGCCCGACGGCACTCACGAGGCCAAGGACATCCGCAGCGGCGACCAGGTGCCGGTCGACCTGGCGACCTGGACGCCCCCGGTCGAGGACCTCCGTCCCCGCGTCACCACGACCATTCATGAGCCGATCCACGAGCCCATCCACGAGCCCATCCACGAGCAAGGACAGCAAGGAGCAGTGCAGTGATCCGTTCCCACGACGCCGGCAGCCTGAGGCCGGAGCACGTCGACACGGTCGTCACGCTGGCGGGTTGGGTGGCCCGCCGCCGCGACCACGGGGGAGTGGCGTTCATCGACTTCCGCGACGCGAGCGGGGTCGTGCAGGTGGTGATCCGTGACGAGGCCGTCGCGCACCAGCTGCGCAGCGAGTTCTGCCTGGCCGTCACCGGCACCGTGAGCCTGCGCCCGTCGGGCAACCAGAACGACGCGCTGCCCACGGGGCAGGTCGAGGTGATCGCCTCCGACGTCGAGGTGCTCAGCCCGTCGGCCCCCCTCCCGTTCCCCATCGACGACGCCTCCGGGTTCACCGGCGGCGCGGTGAGCGAGGAGGTCCGGCTGCGCTACCGCTACCTCGACCTGCGCCGCAGCGGGCCCAGCTCGGCGATCCGGCTGCGGAGCCGCGTGAACAAGGCCGCGCGCGACGTGCTCGACCAGCACGGCTTCGTCGAGGTCGAGACCCCGACGCTGACCCGGTCGACGCCCGAGGGCGCTCGCGACTTCCTCGTGCCCGCCCGCCTGCAGCCCGGCAGCTGGTACGCGCTGCCGCAGAGCCCCCAGCTGTTCAAGCAGCTGCTCATGGTGGCGGGGCTCGAGCGGTACTTCCAGATCGCGCGCTGCTACCGCGACGAGGACTTCCGCGCCGACCGGCAGCCGGAGTTCACGCAGCTCGACGTCGAGATGAGCTTCGTCGACCAGGACGACATCATCGCCCTGACCGAGGAGATCGTCCGGGCGCTCTGGGCGCTCATCGACGTCGACATCGCGACGCCGCTGCCGCGCCTGACCTACGCCGAGTCGATGGCACGCTTCGGCAGCGACAAGCCCGACCTGCGCATGGGCCAGGAGCTGGTCGACTGCACGGAGTACTTCTCCGGTACCCCGTTCCGGGTCTTCCAGGCGCCGTACGTCGGCGCGGTCGTGATGCCGGGCGGCGCCGGTCAGCCGCGCAAGCAGCTCGACGCCTGGCAGGAGTGGGCCAAGCAGCGTGGCGCCCGCGGCCTGGCCTACCTCCTGGTCAAGGAGGACGGCGAGCTCACCGGACCGGTGTCGAAGAACATCAGCGACGAGGAGCGGGCCGGGATCGCGGCCCACGTCGGGGCCGAGCCCGGTGACTGCATCTTCTTCGGCGCCGGGCCGGTCAAGAGCAGCCGGGCGCTCCTGGGGGCGGCGCGGCTCGAGATCGGGCGGCGCTGCGGCCTGCTCGACGAGTCGGCCTGGAACCTCCTGTGGGTGCTCGACGCCCCGCTGCTGGAGCCGGCGGCGGAGGCCACGGCCGCGGGCGACGTCGCCGTGGGCGGCGGCCAGTGGACCGCCGTGCACCACGCGTTCACCAGCCCGCAGGACCCCGAGCACTTCGACGAGGACCCGGCCGGGGCGCTGGCCTGGGCCTACGACCTGGTGTGCAACGGCAACGAGATCGGCGGTGGCTCGATCCGTATCCACCGCAGCGACGTCCAGAAGCGCGTCTTCGCCCTGATGGGGATCGACGAGGAGCAGGCGCAGGAGAAGTTCGGGTTCCTGCTCGACGCCTTCGCCTACGGGCCGCCCCCGCACGGCGGGATCGCGCTCGGCTGGGACCGGATCACGGCCCTGCTCGGCGGGGTCGACTCGATCCGCGAGGTGATCGCCTTCCCGAAGAGCGGTGGCGGGGTCGATCCCCTCACCGGCGCACCTGCGCCCATCTCGGCGGAGCAGCGCAAGGATGCCGGGGTCGACGGCCGCCCGGAGAAGGATGTCGCGCGAGGCGCCGCCAGCGCCGAATGATCGCGCCTTGGTAACGATCCGGCCGATATTCGGCTTCAAGGGCTGTCTTCGAGCCAGCGGGTGCCTAGTGTCTGGCTGTCCGTGGAGGGCCACCTGTGGCCGCCCCTGTCCCGGTAGCGCTTGGGCGCACCAAGGAGGAATCTCGTGAGAAGTCGTCGAGTGGTCGCCGCAGTGTCGGTGGCCGCAGGCCTCAGCATGGCGCTGGCGGCCTGTGGTGGAACGTCCAACAAGGACCAGACACAGTCGAGCAACCAGCCCACATCTCTCAACGTGGGCTGGAACCAGCCCTTCTACTCCTACAACGACAACTCCTCGACGGGCAACAACGTCACGAACGCCAACATCCGGTTCATGACGGGCAGTCAGTTCTACTACGTCGACCCGAACTCCGACGTGAAGACGGACAAGACCTTCGGCACCTACGAGAAGGTCAGCGACAGCCCGCTGACGGTGAAGTACACGGTCGGCTCGGACGCCAAGTGGTCCGACGGCACGGCGTACGACGCCGCCGACCTGCTGCTCGGCTGGGCAGCCGAGAGCGGCAACGTGAACACCGTCACCGGCGACAAGGTCAAGCGCGACAAGGCGACCGGCGCGGCGAAGCCGTCCGGCAACCAGGTCTACTTCGACTACGCGGGCCTCGCCACCGGCTCGAGCCTGAACCTGGTCAAGCAGACCCCCGCGCTCAGCGACAACAACAAGACCATGACGATGATCTACAGCAAGCCGTTCGCCGACTGGCAGTACGACCTCGGACCCGGTCGCTCCCGACCTGCCGGCGCACTACATCGGCATGAAGGCGCTGGGCGCCAAGACCCCGGCCGAGGGCGACGCCGCCGTCATCAAGGCGATCCAGGACCAAGGACGCCACCGCCCTGGCGAAGATCGCCGCGATGTGGAACTCGGGCTTCGACTACACCTCGCTGCCGACCGACAAGGGTCTGTACCTCTCCTTCGGCCCGTACGTGATCTCGGCGATCAAGAACAACAGCTACGTCACGCTGAAGAAGAACCCCGAGTACAAGGGCGACCGCACCGGCACCTACGACACCATCACGGTCCGGTTCAACCCCGATGCGAACTCCCAGCTCCAGCAGCTGGACAACAAGGAGATCTCGATCATGGATCCCGCAGGTCACGACCGACCTGGTCAAGGCGGGCGAGAAGATCAGCAACGTCCAGATCCACAAGGGCTTCGAGAGCACGTTCGAGCACGTCGACCTGGTGCAGAACAACCACGGCCCGTTCGACCCGGCCAGCTACGGCGGCAGCGCCCAGAAGGCGCTGCTCGTCCGCGAGGCGTTCCTGCACGGCTTCCCGCGCACGGACATCGTGAACAAGCTGATCAAGCCGATCGTGCCCGACTCCACTGTCCGCAACTCCTTCCTGCGCGTCCCGGGCACGCCGGGCTACGACCAGGTCACCTCCGGCAACGGCTCCGCCGCCTACGCGAACACCGACCCGGCCGAGTCGCTGAAGCTGCTCAAGCAGGCCGGCGTCAAGACCCCGGTCAACGTGCGGCTGATGTACGACAAGACCAACCCGCGCCGTGCTGCCGAGTTCCAGATCGACAAGCCGGCGCTGGCCAAGGCCGGCTTCAACATCATCGACAACGGCAACGCCGACTGGAGCTCGAAGCTGGGTGACGGCACCTACGACGCCGTGTTCTTCGGCTGGCAGGCCAACACCACCGCGGTGACCGGTGACGTGTCCATCTACACCACCGGTGGTGGCAGCAACTTCGTCGGCTACGACAACAAGACCGTCGACTCGCTGTACACCAAGCTCCAGGAGACGACCGACACCAACGCGCAGATGCCGATCATCACCGACATCGAGAAGGAGATGTGGAAGGACGCCATCGGGATGCCGATCTTCCAGTTCCCGGCCGCGGTCATGTGGGACAAGACCACCGTGTCCGACGTGAACCCGATCCTGCTCTCGCCGACGATGTTCTACGAGTTCTACGACTGGAAGCCGGCCGCCAAGTAGCCCGGTCAGCTCCCTCGGTCTGAGCAACCGAAACGTACGGGGTGCCGTCGACTCTGGTCGCGGCACCCCGTCTCGGTTAGCGTGACAAGAACCCCGGAAGTGAGGTCGTAGCTCCTCCTATGGTCACGTTCTTCATACGTCGGTTCCTGACATCAGTGCTCGTGGTGCTGATCTCGACGTTCATCATGTATCTGCTCGTCGCGGTATCCATCGACCCTCTCCAGGACCTGCAGACGAGCAAGTCGCCCAACAAGGCTCAGCTGATCCACAACCGGATCGTGGAGCTCGACCTCAACCAGTCGGTGGTCCACCGGTACTTCACCTGGCTCAAGGGCGTCGCGGGCTGCGGCGTCGGCAAGTGCGACCTGGGCCGCGACTGGGGCATCAACCAGTCCGTGTCCGGAGAGCTGAAGGGCGCCATCCTCACGACGCTCGAGCTGGTCACCGCAGCGACGCTGCTGGCCATCGTCGTCGGTGTCGGCGTCGGGCTGATCACCGCGCTGCGCCAGTACAGCGGATTCGACTACTCGATCACCTTCACCTCGTTCCTGATGTACTCCCTGCCGGTCTTCTGGGTGGCGGTCCTGGCCAAGACGTTCCTCGCCATCGACCTCAACAACTTCCTCGAGAAACCACATCTGACCGTCGGCTTCATCGTCATCGCTGCGGTCATCCTGGGGGTCGTGGTGTCGGCGGCCGTCGGCGGCGCGGCCAAGAGGCGGCTGCAGCTGTTCGGCGCGGTGGCGGCGGTCACCGTGGTCGGCGCCATCTACATGAACGCCTCCGACTGGTTCACCACGCCCAGCGAGGGCAGCGCCGTCGACATGCTGCTGATCCTGATCGCCTCGGTCGGCTGGGCCTACGCGATCACGGCGCTGAGCACGGGCCTGCGCAACAAGCGCGCCCTGGGGGCGGCGCTGACCATGGCCGCGCTCGGCGCGGTCCTCTACTTCCCGATGCTGGCGTTCTGGAACGCCGTCTTCGACAGCACGAACTGGCTCATGGTCCTCGGACTCGGCCTTCTCGCGATCGTGGTCGGCATCGTCGTCGGGCGCCTGTGGGGCGGGCCGGACTGGCGCGCCTCGTCCCGTACGGCTGCCATCACCGCGCTGCCCGTGGCGGGGATGATGTTCGTGGACCGCGCCCTGCAGAGCTGGCCGGCGTACGTGAACAACCCGGCGGTCAACGGCCGGCCGTTCGCGACCACGGACTCCTCGACCCCCAACCTCGTGGGCAGCTTCTGGATCCACCTCCTGGACACCTTCGGCCACCTGCTGCTGCCGACGATCTCGCTGATCCTGATCTCGTTCGCCAGCTACACGCGCTACTCGAGGGCCTCGATGCTGGAGGTGCTGAACCAGGACTACATCCGCACGGGACGTTCGAAGGGCCTCACCGAGCGCACGGTGATCATGCGCCACGCGTTCCGCAACGCCTTGATGCCGCTGGCCTCGATCGTCCCTGTCGACATCATCACCCTCGTGGGAGGCGCCATCATCACCGAGACGGTGTTCAACTGGTCGGGCATGGGTCACCTGTTCGTCGACTCGCTCACCCGCAACCAGCAGTACCCCGTGATGGCCTACGTCACGATCGTGGCCATCCTGGCGGTGCTGGCGAACTTCGTGGCCGACCTGATCTACGCCGTCCTCGACCCGCGCATCCGGGTCGCGGCATGACGGCGCGCCCGGCTCGGAGCCCGGAGGCACCCCGATGAGCGCCATGGAGCCCATGGGCGGGGGCGGCCTGGACACGCTGCGCACCGAGACGGTCGAGAACGCCATCGAGCTGCACGAGGTCGAGGGGCTCTCGCAGGGCCAGATCGTCCGGCGGCGGTTCTTCCGCCACCGCGGCGCGATCGGCGGACTGATCACCCTGCTGATCATCGTGCTGCTCGCCTACACCTCGATCGGCGTCTTCGGCATCCACGGGTGGTGGAAGTGGGGACCCAACGACCAGCCGAACCTCGCGAACGCCGGCGGTACGCCGACGCTCAGCCTGCCGACCTGGCTCGGCGGCAGCGGGTTCGCGATCGGTGACCACCCGTTCGGACAGGACGAGCTCGGCCAAGACACCTTCGCCCGCACGATGAAGGGCACCCAGACCTCGCTCGACGTGATGTTCGTGATCGGCATCGTGGCCGGCGTCATCGGGATGGTCGTGGGCGCCGTGGCGGGCTACTACCGAGGCTGGCTCGACCAGCTGCTGATGCGGATGACCGACCTCGTGATCACCTTCCCGATCATCGTCGTGGGTGCCGTCCTCGGCAAGGCCGTCAGCCACAGCGGGCCGTTGCTGCTGGCCCTGTGCCTGGGCGCGATCACGTGGACGACGCTGGCGCGCCTCGTGCGCGGCGAGTTCCTGGCGCTGCGTGAGCGGGAGTTCGTCGATGCGGCGAAGGTGGCCGGCGCCAGCGACTTCCGGATCATGCGCAAGCACATGCTGCCCAACTCGATCGGCGTCATCATCGTCAACACCACGCTGCTGATGTCGACCGCGGTGCTCCTCGAGACCTCGCTGAGCTACTTGGGCTTCGGCGTGCAGTCTCCCGACGTCTCGCTCGGCAAGATGATCGACGACTACCAGACCGCCTTCGCCACGCGCCCCTGGCTGTTCTGGTGGCCCGGCATCTTCATCATCCTGATCGCGCTCTCGGTCAACTTCATCGGCGACGGGCTGCGCGACGCCTTCGACCCGCGGCAGAAGCGGGTGCCCTCGGCACGGCAGATGGATCGGGCACTCCGGCGCCAGGCGGCGAGCGGCGAGGCCGAGGCTGGCGGCCCCGCCGACGGCCGAGCGGAGCGCGGATCCCACGGCGGAGGACGAGTGACGCCGGGCTCAGTGGAGCAGCGGCACGGCCACGCAGGCGACGACCAACACACCGCCGGCCGCGATCATGGGCAGGTGCCATCGCACCTGCGCGCGCGGTCGTTCGAGCCGAGGATCGTCGAGCCAGCCCGCGTCGCGGAGCCGGTCCCAGCGTCGGCGTACGGCGATCGCCACGTCGGACTCCGAGCTGTGGCGTCGGCTCCTGCCGGCGGGTGCCGTCGCGCTCCACGAGGTGAACGCTCCGTACGACGTGCGCAGCTGGAGGCCGTACCTGCCCTCGACGTCGAGCAGGGCGGGCCACGGGACCTCCACGGTGCGGAACACGTTGACCATCAGCACCCCGCCGTCGGAGATCTCCACCCGGGGGCTCACGAAGGCGGCCCAGCCGAGCAGGGCGACGAGCAGGGCCGGCGCAACGGCGTCCACCAGGGTGCCGAGGCTGGGCACGGCCAGCGCCAGCAGCACCGCCGAGGCGACGAGAGCGGCCACGCCGACGCCCCACATCGCCGACGAGCGAAGGACCTCGGTCTCGCCGGGCGCGTCGGCCATGTGCCCACCCTGACACACCGGCAGACCCCCGCCGATCCCGCGTCGAAAGGCCACCTGTGAGCACAGCCAACGGCCCCCAGCCCTCCGCGTCAGGACGCCACGCGCGCCCCGTCGACGAGAGCGGGCCCGTGCTCGAGGTCGAGGACCTCAGCGTCTCCTTCTGGGTCGACGGTGAGTGGTTCCCCGCCGCCAAGCACGTCAGCTACCACGTCGACGCCGGCGAGGTGCTGGCGATCGTGGGTGAGTCCGGGTCCGGCAAGACCCAGTCCTCGATGTCGCTCATCGGGCTGCTGCCGGCCAACGGCCGTGCCACTGGCAGTGCCAAGCTCAAGGGCCAGGAGCTGATCGGCCTGCGCGGATCGGCCTTGCGGCGCGTGCGCGGCAAGGAGATCGCGATCATCTTCCAGGAGCCGATGACGGCCCTGAACCCCGTGTACACCATCGGTTTCCAGATCGTCGAGACGCTCCGCGCGCACTTCATCATGTCGCCCCGACGACGCGAAGGAACGCGCCATCGAGCTGCTCAAGCTCGTCGAGATCCCCGAGCCCGAGCGGCGCTTCGACTCCTTCCCGCACCAGCTCTCCGGTGGACAGCGCCAGCGGGCGATGATCGCGCAGGCGCTGGCCTGCGAGCCGCAGCTGCTGATCGCTGACGAGCCGACGACCGCGCTCGACGTCACGGTGCAGGCCGAGATCCTCAAGCTGATGCGCGAGCTCCGCGAGCGCGTCAACGCCGGGATCGTGCTGATCACCCACGACATGGGCGTCGTCGCCGACATGGCCGACCGGATGATCGTGATGCAGAACGGCGAGATCGTCGAGGCCGGCACCGCCGACCAGATCTTCAACTCGCCCCAGCATCCCGTACACCCAGCAGCTGCTCGCCTCGGTCCCGCACTTCGGGCAGCTTCGAGGTGACCGAGCGTGAGGCGCTCGACCGGAGGGGTCGGCCGAGAGCCGGCAAGACGGTGATGCGCGCCCAGAACCTCGTCGTCGAGTACCCCAAGCGCGGCAACCAGCCCGTGTTCCGCGCCGTCGACGACGTGTCCTTGACGCTGAACGCCGGTGACGTGCTGGGCCTGGTCGGGGAGAGCGGATCGGGCAAGACCACCATCGGCCGCGCTGTGGTCGGGCTGCTGCCGATCGCGGGCGGCCACCTGGAGGTCGCCGGCATCGACATGGCGGGCGCCACCTCCAAGACCCTGCGACCCCTGCGCGAGAAGGTCGGGATCGTCTTCCAGGACCCCGGATCCTCGCTCAACCCGCGCTTCCCGATCGGTGAGTCGATCGGTGAGCCGCTCATGCTGCACCGCAAGATGCGCGGCAAGGTGCTGAGCAACGAGGTGGAGGCCCTGCTCGACAAGCGTGCACCTGGAGCGGTCGTTCCGCAACCGCTACCCGCACGAGCTCTCGGGCGGTCAGCGCCAGCGCGTGGGCATCGCCCGCGCCCTGGCGCTCGAACCCCAGCTGCTCGTGGCCGACGAGCCCACCTCGGCCCTCGACGTCTCCGTCCAGGCGCGCGTGCTCGACCTGTTCCAGGAGCTCCAGCGCGAGCAGGGCTTCGCCTGCCTGTTCATCAGCCACGACCTCGGCGTCGTGGAGATGCTGGCCGACCGGGTCGCGGTGATGCACTACGGCAAGATCGTCGAGCTCGGCTCGGCGAAGCAAGTGGTCCGCGACCCCCAGGATGACTACACCCGCCGTCTGGTGGCCGCCGTCCCGGTGCCCGACCCCGCCGAGCAGCGGCGGCGCCGGGAGGCCCGCGACGCCCTGATCGACGAGGCGGGCGTCTCCTGAGGGTGGCTGTCGCGGCCCTCGCATAGGGTCGGCAGCGATGGATGGCCTCTTCGAGTACGACACGCCGGGGTCCTCCGGCCAGGGCCCTGCGGTCCAGGGCGGCGGCACGCTGGCCGGCAACACGCACGAGTCGGCGCCCCTCGCCGTCCGCATGCGCCCGCGGACGCTCGACGAGCTGGTGGGCCAGCAGCACCTGCTGGCGAAGGGTTCGCCGCTGCGCCGGCTCGTGGAGGGCGACCAGCCGATGTCCCTGCTGCTGTGGGGCCCACCGGGGACGGGCAAGACCACGATCGCCGCGATCGTCTCGGGCCAGACGAACCGCCACTTCGTCGAGGTCTCCGCCGTCGCTGCGGGCGTCAAGGAGGTCCGGGCGGCCATCGACGGGGCGCGCAACCGGCTGGCGCGGTCGGGGCAGGAGACGGTGCTCTTCGTCGACGAGGTGCACCGGTTCACCAAGGCCCAGCAGGACGCGCTGCTGCCGGGCGTGGAGAACCGCTGGGTCACGCTCGTGGCCGCCACGACCGAGAACCCCTTCTTCTCGGTGATCTCCCCGCTCCTGTCGCGCTCGCTGCTGCTGACGCTGGAGCCGCTGACCGATGACGACGTACGCAGCGTCGTCGAGAGCGCGGTCACGGACGAGCGTGGGCTGGGCGGCGGAGTGGATCTCGACCCGGAGGCGCTCGACCACCTCGTGCGCCTGGCCGGGGGCGATGCGCGACGTGCCCTGACCTATCTCGAGGCGGCGGCGGGTGCGGTCGCCGACGACGCCGGCCTCCGTGGGGCGCATCGACCTCGAGACCACCGAGAAGGCGGTCGACCGGGCCGCCGTGCGCTACGACCGCCAGGGCGACCAGCACTACGACGTCACGAGCGCGTTCATCAAGTCGATCCGCGGCTCCGACGCCGACGCGGCGCTGCACTACCTGGCCCGGATGGTCGAGGCGGGGGAGGACCCCCGGTTCATCGCGCGACGGCTGGTGATCCTGGCCAGCGAGGACGTCGGCCTCGCCGATCCCACGGCGCTGCCCACCGCGGTGGCGGCGGCGCAGGCCGTGCAGCTGATCGGCATGCCCGAGGCCCGGCTGAACCTCGCCCAAGCCGTGATCCATCTCGCTCTGGCCCCGAAGTCCAACTCCGTGATCACCGCGATCGACGCGGCGAGCGCGGACGTCCGGGCCGGCAAGATCGGCCCGGTCCCCGCGCCCCTGCGCGACGCCCACTACTCCGGCTCGAAGAACCTCGGGCACGGCACCGGCTACCAGTACTCCCACGACGCGCCGTACGGCATCGCGGAGCAGCAGTACGCGCCCGACGAGGTCGCTGACGCGACGTACTACCGGCCGACCAACCTGGGCGCCGAGGCCGCCCTGCGGGAGCGCTGGGAGCGGGTCCGCCGCCTGATCCGCGGCGGGTAGGGTCGGGGCCCATGGGTGTGCCCCTCCTGCTCGTCGCGGCCCTGCTCGGGCTCGTGCTGCTCTGCGTGGTGCTGGCGATGCTGGTGCGCGGGCGGCGCGAGGCACGCCGCGACCTGGCGGCGGCCCATGCCGAGACCGAGCAGCTGCGCACGCGGCTCGAGGTGCTCGAGGAACGGCGCCCCTGGAGCGACTCCACCTCGGCTGCCGCTGGCGGCGACACGCGACGTCCTACCTGATCACCGATGCGGGCATCGAGCGGGCCGAGCCCAACGTGCCCGACCGGGTCGTGCTGAGCGCCGCCTTCGGCGAGCCCCTGGTCAAGATGGTGGCCCTGGGCCACGGCGTGGCCCGGGCGCTGTCCCCGAGTCGCGCAACAGGATCTGGTTCGAGATGCGGCGCGAGGTGCGCCGCGCCCGCAAGCAGCGTCGTCGCGACATGAAGCAGGCCTACCGGCAGATGCGCGACGAGGAGCGGAACGCGGCGTGATCGTTCGAGGTTTCTGGTTCGTCGCCGGGGCCGGAGTCGGGGTGTACGCCGTGCTCAAGGCCCGCCGCGCCGCCGAGGCGTTCACTCCCGAGGGTCTGCAGGACCGGCTCGCCGGGCTGAGCGTGGGGGTGAACCTGTTCGCCGACGAGGTGCGCGCCGGCCAGGCCGAGAAGGAAACCGAGTTGCGTGAGCGCCTCGGACTCACGCTTGATGGACCCAGAGAACTGACCGCCGCCCGCGAACCACGGATGGTTTCGACAAGCCCAGCCAGCGTGGAGGAGATGCCCTGATGGACACCGCCGAGATCCGCCGCCGCTTCATCGCGCACTTCGAGGCGGCCGGCCACCACGCGGTGCCCTCGGCGTCGCTGCTGGTGCCGGATCCCACGCTGCTGTTCGTCAACGCCGGCATGGTGCCGTTCAAGCCCTACTTCCTGGGCCAGGAGACGCCACCCTGGCCGCGCGCGACGAGCGTGCAGAAGTGCATCCGCACGCCCGACATCGAGGACGTCGGCAAGACGACCCGGCACGGCACCTTCTTCGAGATGTGCGGCAACTTCAGCTTCGGCGACTACTTCAAGGAGCGCGCCATCGAGCTGGCGTGGGACCTGGTCACCAAGCCTCTCGCCGACGGGGGCTGGGGCCTGGAGGAGAGCCGGCTGTGGCCCTCGGTGCTCCAGGGCGACGACGAGGCGCTGCACCTGTGGACCAAGGTGACCGGCCTTCCCGAGCACCGCATCGTCAAGCTCGGGCGCAAGGAGAACTACTGGTCCATGGGCGTGCCCGGACCCGGCGGACCGTGCTCGGAGATCCTCTACGACCGCGGTCCGGAGTACGGCCCCGAGGCGGACTGGGAGGCGATGGGCACCGACATGGCGCCCGAGCTCGAGGACCGCTACCTCGAGATCTGGAACCTCGTGTTCATGCAGGACGAGCTCAGCGCCGTCCGGTCCAAGTCCGACTTCGACATCGTGGGGTCCCTGCCCAAGAAGAACATCGACACCGGCATGGGTCTCGAGCGGGTCGCGTTCCTGCTGCAGGACCTCGAGAACATGTACGAGATCGACGTGATGTTCCCGGTGATCCAGAAGGCCGAGGAGCTCACCGGTCGCACGTACGGCGCCGGTGGTGAGCAGGGGCACGAGGACGACGTCCGCTTCCGCGTCGTCGCCGACCACGTCCGCAGCTGCCTGATGCTGATCGGCGACGGAGTCACCCCGGGCAACGAGGGCCGGGGCTACGTCCTGCGCCGGCTGCTGCGCCGAGCCGTCCGCTCGATGCGCCTGCTCGGCTTCGAGGACCGCTCGCTGCCCGAGCTCCTGCCGGTGAGCCGGGACAAGATGGGGGAGACCTACACCGAGCTGCACCGCGACTGGGACCGCATCTCCACGGTCGCCTACGCCGAGGAGGACGCGTTCCGCCAGACGCTGCGCACCGGCCTCTCCATCTTCGATCAGACGGCAGCCGAACTGAGGACGCAGGGGGAATCGCGCGTCAGCGGGACTGATGCCTTCACCTTGCACGACACCTACGGCTTCCCGATCGACCTCACCCTCGAGATGGCGCAGGAGAAGGGCCTCTCCGTCGACGAGGAGGGCTTCCGCCGCCTGATGAACCAGCAGCGCGAGCGCGCCCGCGCGGACGCGAAGGCGAAGAAGGGGCAGCAGAGCAACGCCGGCTCCTACCGCGAGATCGCCGACACGCTCGGCCGCGCGGTCGAGTTCACGGGCTACGACGAGATGGTCAGCGAGGGCGAGGTGCGCGGCATCGTCGGTGCCGACGGACGGGTCGATTCGGCCGGCGAGGGCGACGAGGTCGAGCTCGTGCTCGACCGCACCGCGTTCTACGCCGAGGGCGGTGGCCAGCTCGCCGACCAGGGCGTGATCGAGCTCGACTCGGGCGCGCGCCTCGAGATCTACGACGTGCAGGCTCCGATCAAGGGCCTGATCGTGCACAAGGCGAAGGTCCTCAACGGCGAGGTGACCCTCGGCGCCCACGCGCAGGGTCTCGTGGACATCGAGCGCCGGGCCTCGATCAGCCGCTCGCACACGGCGACGCACATGGTGCACAAGGCCTTCCGCGAGGCGCTCGGTGAGACCGCCACGCAGGCGGGCTCGGAGAACTCACCGGGCCGGTTCCGCTTCGACTTCTCGGCGGCCGGCGCGGTGCCGCAGACCTCGATGCAGGACGTCGAGGCCCGGGTCAACGACCTGGTGATGGCCGACCTCCAGGTCTACGCCGAGACGATGACGCAGGACGACGCCGTCAAGTCGGGGGCGATGGCGCTGTTCGGCGAGAAGTACGGCGACGAGGTGCGCGTGGTCTCCGTGGGCGACTGGGCCCGCGAGCTGTGCGGCGGCACCCACGCCCACAGCTCGGGCCAGCTGGGGGTGGTCAAGCTGCTGGGCGAGAGCTCGATCGGCTCCGGCGTACGCCGCGTCGAGGCCCTCGTCGGTGGCGACGCCTACCGCTTCCTCGCGCGTGAGCACCTGCTCGTCGCCCAGCTCACCGAGGCGCTCAAGGTGCGTCCCGAGGAGCTGCCCGAGCGCATCGACGACCTCGTGGAGCGGCTCCGGGTCGCCGAGAAGGAGATCGAGCAGGCCCGGCTCCGCCAGCTGCTCTCCGGCGCCGGCGAGCTGGCGGCGGCCGCGCAGGACGTCGGCGGGATCTCCTTCGTCGGCCACGAGGCGGTCGGCGCGGGCGGCGCGGACGTGCGCACGCTCGCGCTGGACATCCGCGGCAAGCTCCCCTCCGAGCGACCGGGCGTGGCCGCCATCGTCGGCTCGGCGGACGGCAAGCCGTCGGTCGTGGTCGCGGTCAACGACGCGGGGCGGGCGGCCGGGATCTCGGCCAACGGCCTGGTCCGCACGGCCTCGGAGGTGCTCGGGGGCCGGGGCGGCGGCAAGGACGACGTCGCGCAGGGCGGTGGCGCGGATGCGAGCCGCGCCAGCGAGGCGCTCGGCGCGATCCGGCACGCGCTCGCCGAGGCTCGGGCCGGCCAGGAGGGCTGAGGCCGTTGACCGGCGTGCCGCGCGGCGTACGCCTCGGGATCGACCCCGGGGACGTGCGCATCGGCGTCGCCGCGAGCGACCCCGACGGCGTGCTGGCGGTGCCCGTGGAGACGGTGGCCCGGGGTCAGGGCGACCTCGACCGGCTCGCGGCGCTCGTCGAGGAGCACTCGGTGACCTGGCTCTACGTGGGTCTGCCCCGCTCGATGTCCGGGGGAGAGGGACCAGCGGCGGGTAAGGTTCGAGCGTTCGCGCACGCGCTGGCCACCAGGCTGGGGACGGTGCCTGTCAGCCTGTGCGACGAGCGCCTGAGCACCGTGACCGCCGAAGGGCAGCTGCGGGCCCAGGGCCGCAAGGGCAGGAAGCGCCGTGCGGTGGTCGACCAGGCCGCAGCGGTGGTGATCCTGCAGGGAGCCCTCGAGCGCGAGCGGCAGACCGGCCAGCGGGCCGGTGAGCCGGTGGCGCCGGGGGCACTGGACAAGGACGGAAGCACGCGTGACCGACCCTGACGACGCCCCCTACTCCGAGTACGACGGGGGGTACGCCGAGGACCACGCCTACTCGGACACGGCGCTCGAGGAGCACGGCGACCCCGAGGAGGCGCCGGCGCGTCGCCGCCGTCGGGGGCAGGGGTGCCTGCCGGTGCTCATCGCGCTCGTGGTGCTGGCCGTCATCATCGTGCTCGGTGGCCGCTGGGTCGTGGGCGCTGTCGGGTCGCACTTCGGCGCGGCCCCCGACTACCCCGGACCGGGCACCGGCTCGGTCGTCTTCCAGGTCAAGGACGGCTCCACCTCCACCCAGATCGGTCGCGAGCTCAAGACCGCAGGCGTGGTCAAGAGTGTCGACGCGTTCACCTCGGCGGCCCGTGACAACGACAAGTCGCGGGACATCCAGGTCGGCTACTACCAGCTGAAGAAGCAGATGAAGGCCTCCGATGCCCTCGACGTGCTCGTCGATCCCAACAACCTGATGCAGGCGCGGGTCGTCGTGCCCGAAGGGGCGCGGGTGCGCTCGATCGTCAAGACGATCGTCGCGAAGACCCACATCACCCGGCAGGCGCTGACCAAGGCGTTGACCAACCCGGCGACCATCGGGCTGCCCGCCGAGGCCAAGGGCAACCCCGAGGGCTACCTGTTCCCGGCGACCTACTCGGTGCCGCCGGGTGAGTCGGCCGTGCAGCTGTTGCGCCAGATGGTCGACAAGACGGTCGAGAACGAGAAGCTCCTCGACCTGCAGGGCAAGGCGGCGAAGCTCGGCTACACGCCCGAGCAGGTCCTGACGGTCGCGAGCATCCTGGAGTACGAGGCCAATCGGAGCGAGGACTACCCGAAGGTGGCCCGGGTGCTCTACAACCGCCTCGCAGAAGGGTCTGCCGCTCCAGCTCGACTCGACGGTGGCCTACGTGAGTGGGCGCTCCGGCGACGTCTGGACGACGGCGGCCGAGCGGGCCGACAGCTCGGCGTACAACACCTACGCGCACACGGGGCTCCCGCCCGGCCCGATCGGCTCGCCGGGCGACGCGACGCTCAAGGCCGCGCTGAACCCGGCTGCCGGCAGCTGGCTCTACTTCCTGCCGGACTTCCAGCACGGCACCACGCTCTTCTACGCCAAGGACGGGCCGCAGCGGCAGGCCGACCTCCAGCGCATCAAGGCCTACTGCGTGAAGACGCAGAAGTGCTGAGCCGCCGATGACTCGGTGCGCCGTCCTCGGGTACGCCGGTCGCGCACTCGCTGTCGCCGGCGATGCACCGGGCGGCGTACGCCGAGCTGGGGCTCGACTGGACCTACGACGCGATCGAGGTCGACGAGGGCGGCCTGGCGCGCTTCGTCGAGGGGCTGGACGCCTCCTGGCGCGGGCTGTCGCTGACGATGCCGCTGAAGCGCACGGTCGTGCCCCTGCTCGACAGCCTCGACCACCACGCCGAGCGGGCACGCGCGGCCAACACGGTGGTGCTCGGCGACGAGCGTCGCCTGGGGTTCAACACCGATGTGCCGGGAGCGGCCGCGGCGATGGCCGAGCGGCTGCGCGCCCCGGTGCGCTCGGCCGTCGTGCTGGGTGGGGGGGCCACCGCGACCTCGGTGCTGCTGGCCCTGGCCGACCGGGGCTGCACCTCGGCCCGGCTGCTGGTCCGCGATCCTGCGCGGGCGCAGAAGACCCTGGAGACGGTGCGGGCGGTGCCCGGTGCGCCGGAGATCGAGGTCGGCCGCATCGACGACCCCGATCAGCAGGCGGGATGGTCCGCCGACCTCGTCGTGTCGACGATCCCGGCCCACGCGCAGACCGCCCAGGTCGTGGCTGCGTGCGCGGCCGTCCCTGCCGTGTTCGAGGTGGTCTATGACCCGTCGCCGACCCCGCTGGCGCAGGCGGCGCTCGACTCGGGCCGCGAGCTGGTCTCGGGGGTCGACCTGCTCGCCCACCAGGCCGTGCTCCAGCTGCAGGTGATGACCGGACAGGGCGTTCCGGTCGACCTCCTGCGGGACGCAGCGCTCGAGGAGCTGGCGCGCCGGTGTGTGGAGAACGGCGCATCGGCGCCCTCCGTCTCCTAACCTGCGAAGCGTGGACTCCTCGCACCTGCTCGCAGCCCTCGTCTGCGGCAGCCGCGTGCGCGGCGCTGGGGTGGTTCGTGCCCACGCTCATCGCACGGGTCCCGGAGCCGGAGCCCGACGAGGACGAGCCGGTCGCCCAGCCGGTGGCGGAGACAGCCGGGAGCCGACGAGCGTCGAGGACCGCAAGCTCTTCTCGAGCGAGCTGCCGGCCGCGCCGCCCAAGGAGCTCTACGTCGACATCGCCGCGAGCCCCCGACTGGCCGTGTGGTGCCTGCTCGCCGGTGCGGTCGCGGGCGTCGGGGCGGGCGCGACCGCGGGCTGGTCGGGGGCCCTGGTCTACCTGCTCCCGTTCGTGCCGTTCGGCATCGCGCTGTTCGTCATCGACTGGCGCACCACGCTGCTCCCGAGCTGGCTGGTCAAGCCCGCCTACCCGGTGCTGGTCGTGTTGATCCTCGTCGCCTGGGCCATCGACCGCGACCTGTCCGACCTGAAGCGGGCCGCCTGGGGCTGGGTCGTGGTCGGCGGCTGGTTCCTGGCGCTGTGGATGATCACCGGCGGCGGCGGGTTCGGGTACGGCGACGTCCGGCTCGCCGGCCTGATCGGGCCTGCTCTCGGCTACCTCGGCTGGGAGGAGATGCTCGTCGGGCTGATGCTCATCTTCGTCTGCGGGGTCGTCGGCGCGATCGCGGTCGCGATCTCCCAGGGGAGCATGCGCGTGCGGGTCCCCTACGGGCCGTTCATGCTGCTCGGCGCCTGGCTGGGCGTGCTGATCGGACCCGTGCTGGCCGCAGCGGCCGGCTACTGAGTGGTCGGCTCGCGGACGGCCCGGGCTGCGGCCACGCGCCATCTGGGAGACTGACGCCCATGCTGCGCTGGCTCACGGCGGGGGAGTCCCACGGCCCACTGCTCACTGCGATCCTCGAGGGTCTGCCTGCCCACGTGCAGGTGACCACGCAGGACGTCGCGGACGCGCTGGCCCGTCGCCGGCTGGGCTACGGCCGTGGCGCGCGGATGAAGTTCGAGCAGGACGAGGTGCGCTTCACCGGCGGCGTGCGGCACGGCGAGACCCTCGGCGGCCCGGTGTCGATCGAGATCGGCAACACCGAGTGGCCCAAGTGGGAGCAGGTGATGAGCGCCGACCCGATCGACCCGGTGGTGCTCGACGGACTGGCCCGCAACGAGGCGCTGACCCGGCCGCGGCCCGGCCACGCCGACCTGGTCGGCATGCAGAAGTACGCCTTCGACGAGGCCCGACCCGTCCTCGAGCGCGCGTCGGCCCGCGAGACCGCCGCCCGGGTGGCGCTGGGCCGGGTCGCCTCGGCGTTCGTCGAGCAGGCCACCGGGGCCCGGCTCGTCTCGCACGTCGTCGAGCTCGGCGGCGTCGCCGCTCCGGCCGGGTCGGTGCCCGAGCCGGACGACGTGGCCCGGCTCGACGAGGACCCCGTGCGCTGCCTGGACCCCGACGCCGCGAAGCTCATGGTCGAGCGCATCGACCAGGCCCACAAGGACGGCGACACCCTCGGAGGCGTGGTCGAGGTCGTGGTGCACGGGCTGCCGCCCGGCCTCGGCTCGCACGTGCACTGGGACCGCCGCCTCGACGCCCGGCTCGCCGGCGCGCTGATGGGCATCCAGGCGATCAAGGGCGTCGAGGTCGGTGACGGCTTCGGGCTCGCGGCCACGCCGGGCTCGCAGGCTCATGACGAGATCGTCACCGAGGACGGCGCGATCCGTCGTACGTCGGGAAGGTCGGGTGGCACCGAGGGCGGCATGTCCACGGGCGAGGTGCTGCGCGTCCGCGCCGCCATGAAGCCGATCGCGACCGTGCCCCGCGCGCTGCGCACGGTCGATGTCGCCACGGGCGAGCCGGCCGTCGCGCACCACCAGCGCTCCGACGTCTGCGCCGTGCCGGCCGCGGGCATCGTCGCGGAGGCGATGGTGGCGCTGGTGCTGGCCGACGCCGTGCTGGAGAAGTTCGGCGGCGACTCCGTGGGGGAGACCCGTCGCAACGTGGCGTCGTACCTGGACACGCTGAGGTTCAGGTAGTGCCGCCCCGGGTCGTCCTCGTCGGCACGATGGGGGCGGGCAAGACGACGGTCGGCCGGCGTCTCGCGGAGCAGTGGGGCGTGTCCTTCCGCGACAGTGACGCGGACGTCGAGGCTGCCGAGGGCCGCTCGGTGGCGGACATCTTCGTCGACTCGGGGGAAGCGCACTTCCGCGGGCTCGAGCGCGACGCCGTGCGCGAGGCGCTGGCCAGCCACGACGGCGTGCTCGCCCTGGGGGGCGGTTCGGTGCTCGACCCCGCGACGAGGGAGCTGCTCGCGGGGCACCGGGTGGTCTTCCTGCGTGTGGGCCTCTCGGACGCCGCCGACCGGGTCGGTCTCGGCGTCTCGCGGCCACTCCTGCTGGGCAACGTCCGAGGCCGGATCAAGCAGCTCATCGACGAGCGCACTCCGGTCTACGAGTCCGTGGCAACGCTGGTGGTCGACACGGACGGCATCGGTGTCGACGAGGTGGTCAGGGCGGTCCAGGAGGCGGTCCAGGAGGCCGCACCGTGAGCGATCGGACGACCATCCACGTCGCCACGGCATCGCCGTACGACGTCGTGATCGGCACCGGCGTCCTGGACGCCGTCACCGACTTCGTCCACGGCGTACGCCGGGTGGCGCTGGTGCACCCGGAGTCCCTGGACGTCTCGTTGTTCGATCTGCAGAGCCTCGGTGATCTCGACGTGCTCGACCTCACCGTTCCCGAGGGCGAGGCCGCCAAGACGGCTGCCGTCGTCGCCGACTGCTGGGAGCGGCTCGGTGCCGCGGGCTTCACGCGCTCGGACCTGGTCATCACCCTCGGCGGCGGAGCGACCACGGACGTCGGTGGCTTCGTGGCGGCGACGTGGTTGCGTGGCGTCGCCGTGGTGCACCTGCCGAGCACGCTGCTCGCCATGGTCGATGCCGCCGTGGGTGGCAAGACCGGGATCAACACGAGCGTCGGCAAGAACCTCGTCGGTTCCTTCCACGAGCCGGCAGGTGTCGTGTGCGACCTCGGCCTGCTCGCCTCGCTCCCGCGTGCGGAGCTGGTCTCGGGGATGGGCGAGATCGTGAAGTGCGGCTTCATCGCCGACCCGGAGATCCTGCGCCTCGCGGCCCTCGAGGACGCCCTGGACCCGTCGTCGCGGACGCTGCGCGAGCTCGTCGAGCGCGCGATCCGGGTCAAGGCCGCCGTGGTCGCCGACGACCTCAAGGAGACCGGCGGCCGTGAGGGCCATCCCGGCCGTGAGGTGCTCAACTACGGCCATACCCTGGGGCACGCGATCGAGCGGGCGACCGACTACGGCATGCGCCACGGTGAGGCGGTCGCGCTGGGCATGGTGTTCGTGGCGGAGCTGGCCCGGTCGGCCGGCCGCCTGGACGACGCCACGGCACGGCTCCACGAGACCTCCCTCGCCGGTGTCGGGTTGCCGACCCGCTGGGACGGCGCCTCCTTCGACGACCTGCTGGCCACGATGCGCGTGGACAAGAAGACTCGCGGCGACCTGCTGCGCTTCGTGGTGCTGGACGGGATCGCCCGGCCCGGCATCCTCGAGGGGCCCTCGGAGGACCAGCTGCGAGCGGCGTACGACCACCTGAGCGGGAGGGGCGGTCGATGAAGGTCCTCGTCCTGAACGGTCCCAACCTCGGCCGCCTGGGCCGTCGCCAGCCGGAGATCTACGGCCGCACCACCCACGCCGAGCTCGCGGAGCAGTGCGTCGAGTGGGGCCGCGGGCTCGGTCTCGAGGTCGAGGTGCGGCAGACCAACCACGAGGGCGAGCTGCTCGACTGGCTCAACCAGGCCGCGGACGACGCGACCCCGGTGGTGCTCAACGCGGCCGCGTGGACCCACTACTCCTACGCGCTGCTCGACGCCTGCGCCCAGCTCACCGCGCCGTTGGTCGAGCTGCACATCAGTGACCCGAAGGCACGGCCCGAGGAGTTCCGCCACCACTCCGTGGTCACGCCGTACGCCGCTCAGGAGATCGTCGGGCAGGGGATCGACGGCTACCGACAGGCACTCGAGTTCCTCGCATCGGCGCAGGCTGACGGCTAGCCTTCCCACGTGAGGGCAGGACATCGTGGTCCTGGAGCCTGACCGGTCGACCGATGGGTCGCCGCGCGGGGTCCTGGGGAGGGTGGCTGGTCGGCTGACCGACCGGGCGCTCGATGTCGTCGACCCCCAGATCGTGCTCGACCACGTGGACATCGAGGCGCTGCTCGACCGGATCGACCCGGACAAGCTGCTCGACCGGATCGACCCCAACCGGCTCCTCGACCGCATCGACATCCAGCGGCTGCTGGAGCGTGTCGACCTGAACGCGCTGCTGTCCGAGGTCGACCTCGAGGACCTGGTGCGCCGCTCGGGCGTCCCCGACATCGTCGCCGAGAGCACCGGCCACCTGGCCGGGTCGGCGCTCGACGTGGCCCGGCGCCAGCTCGCCGGGCTCGACACGATCCTCGACCGGGTGGTCGACCGGGTGCTCCGGCGGCCGCGTGACTCACGACCGGTGGCCCCGACCGCTGCTGCAGGAGCTCGGTCCGTGACGGTGGATCGCCTGGTCGTCACCGGGCACTACGCGGGTCCGGCGAGTCGAGGGCGTCGCCGCTGTCCTGGACGCGGCCGTGGTGCTGGCGCGTACTCCTTGGGCTACTCGGCGTTGGTGCTGCTCAACAACGCGTTCTTCGGCGACCGCTTCGACCTGAGCCGCTCGGGCGTCTGGGGCGCCGTGACCCTGGCGGTCTGGGCGTTCCTCTACGTCTACGTCTCGCTGCTGATCGCCGGACGCACCTTCGGCAAGGGCCTGGTGGGCATCCGGGTCGTCACCGGCGAGGGTGCCGCCATCGGCGGTCGCGCGGCGTTCGTGCGCACGCTAGTGCTGCCCCTGAGCACGCTGGCCATGGGGCTCGGGCTGCTGGGCATCGTCCTGGGCCAGCGCCACCGCGCCCTGCACGACGTCGCGGCCAACACCTGCGTCGTCTACGACTGGGGTGCGCGAAGCGCGCAGATCCCCGGACCGCTGACCGCGTTCATCGCGCGGCACAGCGAGGCGGACGGCAGGCTAGCCAAGCGTCCGGCCGAAGAAGGCCAGCACGGCGTCGACGCCCTCCTGCTGGCGGTGCTCGGTCAGGGTGCCGTGCTTGCGCCCGGGGAACTCGACCTTGATGAAGTCGTCCCCGAGCTCCTTGGTCAGCGTCTCGAAGCGCTTGCCGACGGCCGGGTCGCCCTCGTAGCGCAGTCCCAGCACCTGGCAGCCGCCGGCTGCGCGCTGCTTGACCGTCGCGAGGTCGGCGGGCGAGAGGTTCAGGTCGCGCGAGCGTCGGCCGCCGACGGCGAACGGTGCCGAGGGCTGCGCGAGCACCGGCGCTGCGACCGAGGTGTCGACCATCATCGCCAGCGCGAAGCCACCGGTGAAGCACATCCCGAGCGCACCCACGCCCGGCCCGCCGAGCTCGCCGTGCAGGTCGCGGGCGAGGCTGCGCAGCCACCCCGCGACGGGCGTGGTCACCCCGGTCGCCAGCTTGGTGAACTCCCGGCTCACGCAGACCCGGCGGAACGTGTCGGCGACGTACGGCAGCGACATCGGGCGCCCCGGCGTACCGAACAGGTTGGGCATCACGACGGTGAACCCGGCCTGCACGACCTCGTCGGCGAAGGCGATCACCTCGGGCGTCATGCCGGGGATCTCGTGGATGATCACCACGCCCGGCCCCTCGCCCTTGCGGTACGTCGGGTGGGTCGTCCCCTCGAACGTGTGCGCCCCCGCGGTCCAGGACTCCAGCGTCGCCTCGCTCATGACGCCCGATCCTCGCAGGTCGGTCTCCAGACCCGATAGTCGAGGACGTATTCGTGGCGAGGACGGCGCTCACCCCACGCATTCGTCCTCGACTATCGGAGCTAGGCCAGCAGCAGGACGCAGTCGGCGAGGGCGGGGGCGCCGTCACGGTCGGGGTCGCCCGGGGCCGAGACGGTAGCCGAGGCGACGATGCCGTCGTCGGTGCGCCAGCCGCGCACGCGGATCGTCTCGCCGGGGAAGACGACGCCGGCGAAGCGGGCGGCGAAGGAGCCGCACCTTCTCGGCGTCGGAGTCGAGCAGCTGCTCGGTGAGGGTGCGCAGCACGATGCCCCAGGTGCACAGGCCGTGCAGGATCGGCGCCGGAAAGCCGGCGCGCTGGGCGAAGGCCGGGCTCGCGTGCAGCGGGTTGCGGTCGCCGCAGAGGCGGTAGAGCAGCGCCTGCTGCGGCGTCACGTCGTACGTCGCGTCGCAGTCGGGCTCGCGGTCGGGGAGCTCCACCTTGTCCGACGCGCCGCGGTCGCCGCCCCAGCCGCCCTCGCCGCGCACGAAGATCGACGAGCGCACCGTCCACAGCCGGTCCCCGTCGGCCGCCACGGCCTCGCCCTGCTGCCAGATGACCGCGGCCTTGCCCTTGTCCCAGACGTCGGTGATCCGGGTGCGCAGCGTCGCCGAGCCGAAGGTGGGGATCGGGCCGTGCACCTGCACCGACTGGCTGCCGTGCACCACCTGCGCGAGGTCGATCGCGCAGCCCGGCAGGTCGAGCGGCGGCGGGTCGGTCTCGTGGAAGGTCGGTGCGACCACGCCGAAGCTCGGCAGCACCTGCAGGTCCTCGTCGTCCAGGGTCAGCCGCAGCGCCCGCGGGTCCACCTGTGCGCCCGGTGCGGACGCCGCTCCGATGGCGAGGTGGTAGAGCAGCACGTCGGAGCTCTCCCACGAGAACGTCCGATCGGGCAGCTGCGCACCGATGGCGACCTCCGGGTCGATCGGCATCAGGCATCGCCCCGCGCGATGTCCTCGGCCGCGAGGTAGCCGAAGACCAGCGCCGGGCCGATGGTGGCGCCGGGGCCGGCGTAGGTGTGGCCCATCACGGCGGACGAGACGTTGCCGGCGGCGTAGAGCCCCGGGATGACCGAGCCGTCGGGACGCAGCACGCGCGCCCTCTCGTCGGTGACCAGCCCGCCCTTGGTGCCGAGGTCGCCGGGCACGATCTTGACGGCGTAGAACGGCCCCTGGTCGATCACGTGCAGCGACGGGTTCGGCTTCACCGTCGGGTCGGAGTAGTACTTGTCGTAGCCGCTCTCGCCGCGGTGGAAGTCCTCGTCGACGCCGCTGCGGGCGAAGCCGTTGAAGCGGTCGATCGTCTGCCGCAGCGCCTCCGGCGGCACGCCGATCTCGGCGGCCAGCTTCTCCAGCGAGTCGGCCTTCTTCACGGTGCCGTTCTTGTACCAGCGGCCCGGGAACGGCTGGCGCGGCGTCAGGCCGGCGAACAGGTAGCGGTTGCGGTAGCGCTGGTCGGCGATCAGCCAGGACGGCACGTGCGGCACGCCGCTCGCCTCGCCCGCGTAGATCGCATGGGTGGCCTCGACGTACGGCAGCGCCTCGTTCATGAACCGCTGCCCGGCGCCGTTGACGATGATCGAGCCCGGGCAGGTTGCGCTCGGCCAGCGCGAACCACGGGCCGCGGGGGAGCGGGATGGTCGGCCCCCACCAGGCGTCGTCCATCAGCGCGGTGTCGGCACCGATCGCCATGCCCGCCACGTGGCCGGCGCCGGTGTTGGAGGGCGCCCCGGTCGTCCACTCGGTGCTCGGTGGGCCTGGGCTGGTAGCGCTCGCGCAGCTCGAGGTTCTTCTCGAAGCCGCCGCTGCCGAGGATGACCCCGCGACGCGCGCGGACGGTCACCTCCTGGCCGTCCCGCAGGGCCGTGACGCCCGACGACGCGACCGCCCTCCACGACGAGGTCGCGCAGCTCGGTCTCGTAGACCACCGGCACGCCCGCGTCGACGAGTCCCTGGCGCAGGCCGATGGCGAGGGCGTTGCCCATCGCGTACATCTTGCGGCCGCGCAGGCTGTTCAGGAGCCGGTTGACGACGACCTTGACCATCGTGATCGGGCCGCGGATCGTGCGCATGCCCAGGCTGATCTTGCGGAAGTCGGCCTGCGTGACGATCAGGTTGGCCGGCGCCTTGGTGTACGGCGGGTGCAGGTGGCCGAGCTCGTCGCCGAGGAAGCGGGCGTCCATCGGCACCGGCTCGACGCTGCGTCCGCGGACCCGCCCGCCGGGTCGCTCGGGGAGGTAGTCGGCGTACTCCGGCACCCAGGCGAACCGCACCGGGGTGTTCTCGCGGATGAAGTCCATCACCTCGGGGCCGCGGTCGATGAAGGTGTCGCGACGGGTCGCCGGGACCACGTCGCCGACGATCGCCTCGAGGTAGCGCTTGGACTCCACGGCGTCGTCGGGGTCGACCTGGCCGGCCTCGCGGAGCGCGTAGTTGCCGGGGATCCAGACGCCGCCGCCGGAGCGCGCGGTCGACCCGCCGAAGTAGGGGCTCTACTCGATCAGCACCGTCTCGAGGCCCGGTGCCGCGCCGCGGCGAGCGCGGCGCTCATGCCCGCGCCACCGGCGCCCACGACCACGACGTCGACCTCGGCGGGGAGGGGTGCGCTCATGGCGAAAAACTGTAACAGGTTCTACTCTTGCGTGGTGACCTCGCAGGATGCGATCGACGGCTGCCGTGGAGCGGCTGTCGCGAGCGCAGGCGACCCGCGAGCCGTGCGCTCCGGTGCGCGACCTGATCGGCACCGACGACCTCGTCGGCGGCCTACGACGTCCAGCAGGGGCTGGTGCAGGCGCGGCTCGCGGGCGGGGTCACCGTCGTCGGCCGCAAGATCGGCGCGACGTCCAAGGCCGTGCAGGACCAGCTCGGCGTCGACCAGCCGGACTTCGGCTACCTGCTCAGCGACATGGACGTCAGCGCGCACGCGTCGCAGGGCAACGGGCCGATCTCGATGCGCACCCTCGTGCAGCCGCGCGTCGAGGCCGAGGTGGCCTTCGTGCTGGCCCGCGACGTGGCGCCGGCAGGACGAGGACGCGATCACCTACGACTCCGTGCGCGACGCCGTCGAGGTCGCCCTCCCCGCGCTGGAGATCGTCGACTCGCGCATCGCAGACTGGGACATCGGCTTCACCGACACCGTGGCCGACAACGCCTCCAGCGGTCTCTACGTCGTGGGCACGCGATGGCCGGCCGCTGAGCGAGCTGGAGCCGCGCGACGTCGACATGACGCTGTCCATCAACGGCGAGGTCAGGTCGTCCGGCAACGGCGCCGCGTGCCTCGGCGACCCGCTCGAGGCGCTGCGCTGGCTGGCCGTGCAGTGCCACCGCTTCGGCGACCCGCTGCGCGCCGGCCAGGTGGTGCTCTCCGGAGCGCTCGGCCCGTTCGTGCCCTTCGCCGGCGGCGACCGGGTCGAGGCGTCGGTCAGCGGGTTCGCCCCCCTTGTCGTCGAGTTCGAGGAGTAGATCAGTGAAGACCGCCGCCATCGTCGGGCCGGGCAACATCGGCACCGACCTGATGTACAAGCTGCTGCGCAGCAGACGTGATCGAGCCGCGGTGGATGATCGGCGTCGACCCGGACAGCCCCGGCCTCGACCGGGCGCGCGAGAAGGGGCTCGAGGCCAGCCACGAGGGCGTCGACTGGCTGCTCAAGCAGGACGAGCTGCCCGACCTGATCTTCGAGGCCACCAGCGCCTACGTGCACAAGGAGTACGCGCCGCGGTACGCCGAGGCGGGCATCCGGGCCGTCGACCTGACCCCGGCCGCGGTGGGCCCGCGGTGATCCCTGCGGTCAACGGCGACGAGCACGCCGGCGCCGACAACGTGAACATGATCACCTGCGGCGGTCAGGCCACCATCCCGATGGTCGCGGCCGTCTCGCGTGCGACGCCGGTGTCCTACGCCGAGATCGTCGCCTCGGTGGCCTCGCTGTCGGCCGGCCCGGGCACGCGCCAGAACATCGACGAGTTCACCCGCACGACCTCCCGCGGCGTGGAGACGATCGGCGGCGCCGAGGTGGGCAAGGCGATCATCATCCTCAACCCGGCCGAGCCGCCGATGATCATGCGCGACACGATCTTCTGCGCCGTCGGCCCGGAGGTGTACGACGACCAGGACGCCGTCTCCGAGTCGGTGCACGCGATGGTCGCCGCCGTGCAGGAGTACGTCCCCGGCTACCGGCTGCTCCAGGACCCGCAGTTCGACCCGCCCAGCGACTACACGCGCGGCCAGACCAAGGTCAGCGTCTTCCTCGAGGTCGAGGGCGCCGGCGACTTCCTGCCGCCGTACTCCGGCAACCTCGACATCATGACCGCGGCCGCGACCCGCGCAGGAGAAGGGATGGCCCGGCGCATGACCGTCTTCGGAGACCCCGCCCTCAACGAGCTGACCCGCACGTGGTCAGCGACGACGCTCGACATCCGGCTCACCGACACCTGCCTGCGCGACGGGTCGCACCACAAGCGCCACCAGTTCACGGGCGAGGAGGTGCGCTCGGTGATCGCCGCGCTCGACGAGGCCGGCGTGCCGGTGCTGGAGGTGACCCACGGCGACGGGCTGGGCGGCTCGAGCTTCAACTACGGCTTCTCGCGCACGCCGGAGCAGGAGCTGATCAAGATCGCCGCGGAGACGGCGAAGAACGCCAAGATCGCCTTCCTGATGCTGCCCGGCGTCGGCACGAAGGACGACATCCGCGAGGCGCAGGACAACGGCGGCGTGATCTGCCGGATCGCCACGCACTGCACCGAGGCCGACGTCTCGGTGCAGCACTTCACGCTGGCGCGCGAGCTCGGCCTGGAGACCGTCGGGTTCCTGATGATGAGCCACACGCAGCCGCCCGAGGTGCTGGCGAAGCAGGCCCGCACGATGGTCGACGCCGGCTGCCAGTGCGTCTACGTCGTCGACTCCGCGGGCGCGCTGATCATGGAGGGTGTCTCCGACCGCGTCTCCGCCCTCGTCGCCGAGATCGGCAGTGAGGCGACCGTGGGCTTCCACGGCCACGAGAACCTCGACCTCGGCTGCGCCAACACCGTGATGGCCGTCCGGGCGGGGGCCACCCAGATCGACGGCTCGGTGCGGCGCTTCGGAGCAGGCGCCGGCAACACGCCGCTCGACGCCTTCGTCGGCGTCTGCGACAAGCTCGGCTGGCGCACCGGCGTGGACTTCATGAAGATCATCGACGCCTCCGAGGACGTCGTACGCCCCGCGATGCCGGAGGAGTGCCGCCTCGACCGGATGACCATGATGATGGGGTACGCCGGCGTCTACTCGAGCTTCCTCAAGCACGCGGGCAATGCCGCCGAGCGCTACGGCGTCTCCGGTGCGCGCATCCTGCAGGTCGCCGGCGAGCGCAAGCTGATCGGCGGCCAGGAGGACCAGCTCATCGACATCGCGCTCGAGCTCCGGGCCAAGCAGGACGCCGACGGCTGAGTCAGAGCGCCGCCCTCACCCGGTCGACCGCGGCCGGCCGCGTCGGGCGATGGGCTTGGCCTGCCGCGGCATCCGGCCCGCCTCGCTCAGGGCCCGCCGCAGCAGCATCTCCACCTGGGCGTTGACGCTGCGCAGCTCGTCATCGGCCCAGCGCATCAGCGCGTCGTGCACGGCGGGGTCGATGCGCAGCAGGACCTGGCGTCGCTCGCTCACGTGTACAGGGAGCCGGCGTTCACGATGGGGGAGGGCGGTTGGTCACCGCACAGGACGACCAGCAGGTTGCTGACCATGCTGGCCTTGCGCTCCTCGTCGAGCTCGACGATCTCCTTGTCGGCGATCCTGTTCAGGGCCATCTCGACCATGCCGACGGCGCCTTCGACGATCCGGCTGCGTGCCGCGACCACGGCGTTGGCCTGCTGACGGCGCAGCATGGCCTGGGCGATCTCCTGGGCGTAGGCCAGGTGCGAGATGCGGACCTCGACGATCTCCACGCCGGCGACGGCGATGCGTGCGGCCACCTCGTGCGCCAGCTCGTCGGAGACCGTGTCGGTCGACTCGCGCAACGAGGGCACCGAGCTGGTGGCGTCGTCGTAGGGGTGGCTCGTGGCGACGTGGCGCAGGGCGGACTCGGCCTGCGTGGAGACGAACGCGGTGTAGTCGTCGACGGCGTAGACCGACTTGGCGGTGTCGGCGACCTGCCAGACCACGATCGCAGCGATCTCGAGCGGGTTGCCGTCGGAGTCGTTGACCTTGAGGTGGCCGGTCTCGAAGTTGCGGACCCGCAGGCTGATCCGGCGCCGCACCGTGAAGGGGAACACCCACCAGAAGCCCGAGCGGCGCACGGTGCCGACGTAGGTGCCGAAGAACTGCACCACGCTCGTCTGTCCTGGCGGGACGATGACGAGCGAGGTCAGCACGATCACGGCGAGCAGGATGGGCAACCAGACCCAACCTTGCGCGTCGACCGCGCACAGGTACGCCGCGGCGACGCACAGGGCCACGAAGAGGACGCCCAGCCAGCCGCTGACGGCCCGAGCCGCCTTCTCCGCGATGTCGACACGGGTGCCTTCGTGCCCGACCGGTTGGGCCGTCTGCGAGCTGTCGTCCATGGTTCCTCCGAACATCTTGAGTGATAGTAAAGTGATATCACTTTTTCTGAGAAACGCAAGAGGGCGTGGCGTTCGTCTTCCGCGGATGCCCCCACGAGGCACCATGGGACCCTCGACGCGAGGAGGGCGCGCATGGACTCGGCACAGACCGAGCGGAGCTGGACCGACTACGACTCGTGCCTGTGGCACACCTGTCGCATCGTCGGCGCCATGCTCGACGGCACGGTCGCGGACCTCGAGGTGCCGCCGAGCACGTTCGCGCCGAAGTTCGACGCGCAGCGCGAGCTGATGCTGGCCAGCGGCTACTTCGACCTCGGCTGGTGGGGGAGCCTCGGCAACGGCAGCTACCAGCCCAGCTCGGGGTTGTTCGTCGCGACCGGGCGCGGAGGTCTGGCGCTCACGGCCGGCTACCTCGGCGCCCAGGCCTGGGTGAACTCGCGCCGGCGCCAGCAGGCGCTGGTCGACTCCGTGCCACGCTGGGTGCCGATCCAGCAGGGGGTGCTGCACGTGAGCAGCCACGGCTTCTACATGTCCTCGCAGGCCGGGCTCTTCCCCTGGGACTGGCGGGCCATCGACGACGCCCGCATGACCGGCCCGGGCGTCCTGGAGTTCCGGGGCAGCTCCGAGCAGGGGCAGGTGCACCTGCAGCTGGTCTCGCACTGGTCGGAGCTCTGCTTCGCCCTCTGGGCCGTGGCGCGGCACCCGCGTCACCCGCAGCTCGCGGGCGGGCAGTGGCTGCCGCCGGGCTGGGTCCCCTGGGCCACCGCCCAGGGCTACCAACCGCCGCCGGTGCTGCCCATGCTCGGCTCCTGATGGCGCAGGGGTCCGTGCGCCGGTCGTGGACGCGACACTAGAACGTGTTCTAGTATTGGTCGCGGGGAGAGACCCATCGAAGGGAGACCCTCTGATGAGCCGACAGGTTCTCGACGGCGTCCGTGACCTCCTGCCGACGATCCGCGACCGCGCGGACGAGGCGGAGCGGCTGCGGGTCGTACCCGAGGCGTCGATCAAGGAGCTCGAGGAGACCGGGTTCTTCCGGCTGCTCCAGCCCAAGCGGTTCGACGGCCTCGAGGCCGATCCGATCGACTTCTACACCGCGGTGCGCGACATCGCCGGTGCGTGCGGCTCGACAGGGTGGGTCTCCAGCGTGGTGGGTGTGCACCCGTGGCAGGTCGCGCTGTTCGCCGACGAGGCCCAGCAGGCCGTCTGGGGCACCGACACCAGCACCCGGCTCAGCTCGTCGTACGCCCCCACGGGCAAGGCGGTGCAGGCCGAGGGCGGCTTCACGCTGTCGGGCCGGTGGAGCTTCTCGAGCGGCTGCGACCACTGCACGTGGGTCCTGCTCGGGGGGCTGGTCTTCGACGGCGAGGGCAACGTCGTGGACTTCCGGACGTTCCTGGTGCCCCGCGAGAGCTACGAGATCGTCGACGTCTGGCACATGATCGGGCTCAGCGGCACGGGCTCCAACGACATCGTGGTCGACGAGGTGTTCGTCCCCGAGGCCTTCACACTGTCGATGGGCGACACGGGGCGCTGCTTCGGGCCGGGTCAGGAGCAGAACACCTCCGACCTCTACAAGCTGCCCTTCCACTCGCTGTTCACCGGCACCATCACGACGCCGATCATCGGGATGGCGATGGGCGCCTACGAGGAGCACGTCGCGATGCAGCAGAAGCGCGTGCGTGCGGCGTACGCCGGCGAGAAGGCGTCGCTGGACCCGTACGCCGCCGTCCGGATCGCGCGTGCGTCCAGCGAGATCGACGCCGCCTGGGCGCTGCTGGTCAACAACATCCGCGAGGAACAGGCGTTCGTGGCCAACGGCGAGAAGATCCCGCTCAAGACGCGGCTGAAGGTGCGCCGCGACCAGGTCCTCGGCTCGCAGCGCGCGATCGACGCGATCGACTCGCTGTTCGAGGCCTCGGGCGGCCGGGCCCTGAGCACCGGCACCTACCTCCAGCGGGCGTGGCGCGACGCGCACGCCGGCCGGGTGCACGCGGCCAACGACCCCGAGCGCGCGCTGCAGATGTACGGCGCCCACGAGTTCGGCCACAAGGTCGACCCCGGGATGTACTGATGCTCCACCACGAGGAGCAGGGGAGCGGACCGGCGCTGCTGATGCTCCACGGTGGTGGACCGGGAGCGTCCAGCGCCAGCAACTTCGGCTCCGCGCTGCCTCGCTTCGCCGAACGGTTCCGCACGATCCTGGTCGACCAGCCGGGCTTCGGTCGGTCCGAGAAGCCACGCGTCGAGGGCAACTACTACCGCTTCGCCGCCGACCACGTCGTCAAGCTGCTCGACGAGCTCGGCCTCGAGCGCGTCCACCTGCTGGGCAACTCGCTGGGCGGCGGCACCGCGATGCGCCTCGCCCTGACCTACCCCGACCGCGTCGGGCGCCTGGTCCTCATGGGTCCGGGGGGCCTCAGCCTCAACCTGTTCCACGCCGATCCGACCGAGGGCGTCCAGCGGCTGATGGACTTCGCCGGCGACCCGACCCGTGAGCGGCTGCGGGCCTTCATCTCCACGATGGTCGTCGACCAGTCGTTGGTGACCGACGAGCTGGTCGAGCAGAGGTTCGCCGACGCCACGGCGCCTGGCGCGCAGGAGGCGATGGCCTCGATGGGCTGGTCGTTCTTCAACCCCGAGACCGCCGAGGACGGGATGCTCTGGCGAGAGGCCCATCGGTTGCGGCACCCGACCCTCCTGACCTGGGGTCGCGAGGACCGCGTGAACCCGCTCGACGGTGCCTTCGCCGCGCTCAAGCTGATCAGGAACGCCGAGCTGCACGTGTTCCCCAACTGCGGCCACTGGGCCCAGATCGAGGCCGCGGAGCAGTTCGCCGCGGTCGCGACCGAGTTCCTCCTGCGGGAGGACTCGTGATCGACATCCGCAGCATGGGCTACGCCCGGGTGGCCAGCACCGACCTCGACGCCTGGCGGGTCTTCGGCTCGAAGGTCCTCGGCCTCGGCGAGGGGCGCGGCCCGTCGGAGGAGAACCTGTACTTCCGCATCGACGAGGTCTCCGCGCGGTTGGTGGTCTTCCCCTCCGACAAGGACGAGCTCTCCTGCGTCGGCTGGGAGCTCGCCGACCACCCGGCGCTGCAGGACGCCCGCGAGCACCTCGCCAAGGCCGGAGTCGAGTTCGAGGAGGGCACCGCCGACGAGCTCGCCGAGCGGCGGGTGCAGGAGCTGGTCCGCTTCCGCGACCCCTTCGACAACGTCTTCGAGCTCTTCCACGGCATCACCTACGAGTCGCGACCCGTCGTCACGCCGTACGCCGCTAGCTTCGTGACCGGCGACCAGGGCATGGGCCACGTCGTCATCCCGGTCAGCGACGACGTGGAGGCACTGCACTTCTACCGCGACGTGCTGGGCTTCCGGCTGCGCGACTCGATGAGCATGCCGGGCGAGTTCGTCGGCAAGGAGCCCGGCTCGAAGGTGTGGCTGCGCTTCCTCGGCGTCAACCCGCGCCACCACAGCCTGGCGTTCCTGCCGATGCCCAACCCCAGCAAGTGCGTGCACATCATGTTCGAGGTCACCGCCCTCGACGACGTGGGCCGTGCCCTCGAGCGGGTGCGCAAGCACAAGGCACCGCTGTCGGCCACGCTGGGGCGCCACATGAACGACCAGATGGTCTCGTTCTACGTGAGGTCGCCGGGCGGCTTCGACGTCGAGTTCGGGACCGAGGGCCTGCAGGTCGACGACGCGCGCTGGGTGGCTCGCGAGAGCACGGCCGTCTCGTACTGGGGCCACGTGTTCGGCGGCCAGTGATCGCTGTCTCGGGAGGGTCGGGAGAATGGGCGTCATGAGCGGCCGTGACACCAGTCGGGGGATCCCGGAGGGGATGAGCCCCGACGCGCGTGAGACGTGGCCCAGCCAGGAGCTGATCGAGTCGTTCCTCGGCACCGGCTTCGACTTCGAGCTGCGGCTCGGCGAGCACACGCCGATCCCGGTCGACGACCCGGAGGCCGCGGCGCGAGCCCGTCAGTTCCGCGACGTGCTGGGCATCTTCGCGACCGGCGTGACCGTGGTGACCTCGATGTCGGGCGAGCAGCCGGTCGGGATGACCTGCCAGTCGTTCTCGAGCGTCTCGCTCGACCCCCCGCTGGTGATGTTCTGTCCGGCGAAGGCGTCCCGTGCCTGGCCGTTGATGCGCCAGGCCGGCTTCTTCTGCGTGAACTTCCTCTCCGCCGAGCAGCAGCACATCTCCAACGGGATGGCCACCAAGGGCACCGAGAAGTTCCAGGGGGTCGGCTGGAAGCCGGCCGCCTCGACCGGGGCGCCGCTGATCGACGGGGTGCTCGGGTACGTCGACTGCGTCATCGACCGCGTGCACGAGGCGGGGGACCACTACATCGTGGTCGGCCGGGTGCAGGAGCTGTCCTTCGGTGACGGCTCGCCCGACGGACCCGCCTCCGACACGCCACTGCTCTTCCACCGGGGCGCCTACACCAAGCCCACGTGATGCGATGACGGGGTGAGGCGGGGGCGTCTCCTTCCCCGGACCTGACCGAGCGCCTCGATGGACGTCGACGACCTGGTGCCACCGACAGCTCCGGCCGTGCGGGCGTTCCACTCCGGCGCTGCCGATGCCCGTTCCGCGGCGGTCTGTCCTGTGGATCGTCGCTGGTTGCCGGACGCCTGTGGATAGCGGTTCGACGGATCTGGCCGCCGGCGTGACGCTGAGGCCATGGACACCCCGCACGACCCGCAGCTGCGCCTGGACCCGCTCGTCGCCCGGCTCCCGCTGGACCGGCCGTTCACGCCTCGGCAGGCTGCGGGCGTCGGGGTGGCCCGCTCGGCCCTCGAGCGGCTGGTCCGCTGCGGCCAGGTGCGTCGGGTGCTGCGCGGCGTCTACGCCCCCGCGGCTGCGCCCGACGACACCACCTTCCGCGCCCGGGCACTAGCGCTGGCGGTGGGCGGCACGCCCGTGGCGGTCGACCGCACCGCAGGCTGGGTGCACGGCCTCGACCTCGCGACGCTCGGGGTCGGCGACGGGCAGGTGCCGCTCGACCTCGCTCGGACCCAGCGCCGCAGCCGCGGGTCCGTGCGGTCGCTGGCGGCGCGGGAGATCGCCTGCCTCGAGGGGCTGCGTGTCACCACGCCGCTGCGCACCGCCCTCGACCTGGGACGGCTGCTGCCTCCCGGCCCCGCCCTCACTGCCCTCGACCGGCTGGTCGGCCGAGGGCAGGTCGCCCAGACCGACCTCGTGGCCGAGCTGCCCCGGATGGCCGGCCTGCCCGGGATCGGCCAGCTGCGCTCGCTGGTGGCGCAGACCGACGGCCGGGCCTGCTGCGCACCCGAGTCGGTCCTCCGGCTGCACTGGAACGCTGCCCGCCTCCCGACCGCGATCCCCGCCCTGCCCGTCGTCGCGGGCGGCCGCCTCGTCCGCCTGAGCATCGGCACCGAGCACCGCGACTTCGGCGCCGTGCTCGCCGGCCACGTCGACGCCGACGACCTCCACGCCCTCCAAGGCGCCGGCTGGTGGATCGTCGTACTCCCCGAGCGCAGGGTGCTCCAGGTCCAACCCGACACCCTCGTCAAGCACCTCGAGCGCGAGTACCACCAACACCTCCTCGCCCGTGTCGAAGCCGCGGGCTGAGCGACCTGATAGTCGAGGACGAATGCGTTGTCAGAGGAGGCCTGGGACCACGAAATCGTCCTTGACTATCGACGCTGGCAGCCGATCAGCCAGCGTCCGGACACGCTGATCGCCCCAGTTCGCGTCGATCCGGTGGGACGGTTGCGGGCCGACCCCCAACCAAGCCCGAGGGCCCCATTGGCGACAGACGTCTCCGGGTCTCTACGTGCCTCGCGGCGTGGACGGGTCGGTCGTCGAGCAGCGGATCTTCGAGCAGGGCCATCGCATCAAGAAGCACGGTGCCGTGGGCGGATGGTCGGCGCTGCGGTGGTACGGCGCGGCCTACTTCGACGGCACGGATCGGCATGGCGGTGTCCTTCCGGTGCACATCGTGGGTTGCGGTCACACGCTCCGATCAGACCCCCGGGTGTGGATCGACCAGGCGGGGCTGCCCATGACTGAGCGCGTCCAGGTTTCGGGGATCTGGTGCACGACCTTGCAACGTGCTCTCTACGACGTGATGCGGTACGCCCGCGGTGTCCGTGAAGCGGTCGTGATGATGGACATGACCGCGGCGGCACGCCTGATCTCGGTTCGCCTCATGGGGCTCTACGTCCAGCTGCGGCCGGCCTACACGGGCGTGCCGCTGGTGCGACAGGCGCTGGCGTTGGCCAGCAACGACAGTCGGTCGCCCATGGAGACGCTGTTGCGGCTGATCTGGGTGCTGGATGCGCTGCTGCCTCCGCCGTTCTGCAACCAACCGCTGTTCAGCGTCGACGGCCAGCTGCTCGGGTACCCGGATCTCTTCGACGAGGAGTCGGGCATGGTCGGCGAGTACGACGGCGTCGACCACAAGGAACGCGAGCGACATCGAAGGGATGTGGAGCGGGAGGAGCGCTACCGCGACCACGGGCTCGAGTACTTCACGGTCGTGGGTGGCGACATCCGCGACCGCGACAAGGTGGTTCGTCGGATGCACGGGACCCGTTCACGTGCCCGCTTCGAGCCTCCGGACCGCCGTCGGTGGACGCTGACGCCGCCGACCTGGTGGAGGCCACCCGAGGAGCCCATCGACGTGCACCTGGCGCGCATCGGTGAGGCACCGAGGCTGTTCCGCACATGATCGATAGTCGAGGACGTATTGGTGCTCGGATCCCGCGGAGAACCACGGATCCGTCCTCGACTATCCGAGCCCTTGGATGGCCTCGTGCAGCGACAGCGTGCGCTGGGCGGACTCGACGTGCAGGTTCTCGATCATCCGGCCGTTGTAGGTGACCACGCCGCTGCCGGCGCCGTCCTCCCAGGCCTGGAGGATGCCGCGGGCGTCCTCGACGGCCTCCGCGGACGGGCGCGAAGGCGGAGTTGGCGCCCTCGACCTGGCCGGGGTGGATCAGGGTCTTGCCGTCGAAGCCCATCTCGCGGCCCTGGCGGCACTCGGCGAGGAAGCCGTCGGTGTCCTTCACGTCGTTGTAGACGCCGTCGAGGATCGCGACGCCGGCGGCCCGGGCGGCGAGCAGCGCGAGCGACAGCGACGGTCAGCAGCGGAGCGCGGCCCGGCACGTGCTCGGCGTTCAGCTCCTTGACCAGGTCGTTGGTGCCCATCACCAGGACGGCGAGCCGGTCGGAGGCCGTCGCGATCTCGCGCACGTTGAAGATCGCCTCGGGCGTCTCGATCATCGCCCAGAGCCGGGTGTGGTCCGGCGCCCCGGCCCACTCCAGCGCGGTGACCAGTCCGCGCACCTGGTCGGCCGTGTCCACCTTGGGTACGACGATCGCGTCCGGCCCGGCCTGGGCCGCGGCGACGATGTCGGCGGAGTGCCACTCGGTGCTGATCCCGTTGATGCGGATCGTGAGCTCGCGCGCGCCGTACTCGCCCGACGCGGCTGCGGCGCACGCGGCGTCACGCGCAGCCGGCTTGGCGTCCGGGGCGACGGCGTCCTCGAGGTCGAGGATCAGGCCGTCGCAGGGGATCGACTTCGCCTTCTCCAGGGCGCGCTCGTTGGACGACGGCATGTAGAGCACCGAGCGGCGGGGACGGAAGTCGGTCACGCGGGGACCTCGTCGTACTGCTTCCTCAGCTCCGGGTCGATCGCGGCCAGCTGCTCCGCGAGCTCGACCATCACCAGGCACTGCTTGAGCGAGGCGTCGTCCTCCATCTTCCCGTCGAGCATGACGGCGCCGGTGCCGTCGCCCATTGCCTCGACGACGCGCCGCGCGTGCGCGACGTCCGCGGGCGACGGGCTGAACACCTTGTTGGCGATCGCGATCTGCTTGGGGTGCAGGCGACCATGCGCCGACGCAGCCGAGCAGGAAGGCGTTGCGGAACTGGTCCTCGCACGCCACCGTGTCCGCGATGTCGCCGAACGGTCCGTAGTACGGGTAGATCCCGTGCATCGCGCACGCGTCGACCATGCGCGCGATCGTGTAGTGCCAGAGGTCCTGCTGGTACGTCGCCCGCGAGCCCTCGATGTCGCCATCGGCGCGGGTCCTCGCGCACGAGGTAGCCGGGATGACCGCCGCCGACCCGGGTCGTCTTCATCCGCCGGTCGGCGGCGAGGTCGGCCGGCCCGAGGGACAGTCCCTGCATGCGGGGCGAGGCGCCGCAGATCTCCTCGATGTTCACCATGCCGCGCGCGGTCTCGAGGATGGCGTGCACGAGGATCGGCCGCTCGAGCCCGGCCTTGGCCTCGAGCTGGGCCAGCAGCCGGTCGACGTAGTGGATGTCCTCCGCGCCCTGCACCTTCGGCACCATCACGACGTCGAGCTTGTCGCCGATCTCGGAGACCAGCGTGGTCAGGTCGTCGAGCACCCAGGGGGAGTCGAGCGCGTTGACGCGCGTCCACAGCTGCGTCGGGCCGAAGTCGGTCCCGCGCGCGATCTTCACCAGACCGGCGCGCGCCGCCTCCTTGTTGTCGGCCTTGATGGCGTCCTCGAGGTTGCCGAGCAGGACGTCGACGTGTGCCGACCATGTCCGGGACCTTGGCGGCCATCTTCTCGTTGCTCGGGTCGAAGAAGTGGATCGCGCGACTGGGCCGGGCGGGGATCTCGCGGAGCGGATCCGGGGCACCGACGGCGAGCGGGGCGAAGAAGTCCTTGGCGCTGCGCATGATTCGGACGCTAGCAGCGGCTCCGGCGTACGGCGTATGACCCAAGCCACGCCCGGGACGACATCTCGAACGAGATCCTGACCTGCGGCGGCGTCCTGGTCCCTACCCTGGGCTCGTGCCGTCCGTCCCCCAGGTACGCGGGCTGGTCGTCGTGGTGGAGGACGAGCAGGCCATCGCGGAGGTCATCCGTCTCAACCTCGCCCGTGCCGGCTTCGGCGTCCACCTGTGCCGCGACGGCGACCAGGCGCTGAGCGACATCACCCGGCTGCGGCCGGCCGCGGTGGTCCTCGATGTCGGCCTGCCGGGCATCGACGGCACCGAGGTGTGCCGCCGCATGCGCGACGGCGGGGACTGGACCCCGGTGCTGTTCGTGACCGCCCGCGACGACGAGGTCGACCGGATCCTGGCGCTGGAGATGGGCGCCGACGACTACGTCACCAAGCCGTTCTCGCCGCGCGAGCTGGTGGCCCGGGTCGCCGGTGTGCTGCGCCGTACCACCGGCGCCACCAACGAGGTGCCCCTGTCGGCGGGACAGGTGCGGGTCGAGCCGGGCCGCCGCAAGGTGTACGTCGCGGACGAGGAGGTCAGCCTGACCGCGACCGAGTTCGACCTGCTCGCGTTCCTGATGCGGCAGCCCGGGCAGGTCTTCAGCCGGGAGCAGCTGATCAGCCAGGTGTGGGGGTACTCGTCAGTGGCCGGCGTGCGCACGGTCGATGTCCACGTGGCCCAGGTGCGCGGGAAGCTCGGCGACGCGAGCCCGATCAGGACCGTCCGAGGCGTCGGCTACGCGGTGGACGGCGAGCGGTGATGGGCCGCTCGCTCGCGTCGCGGATCGCGGTGCTCGTGGTCGCGGTCGTGGCGGCGACCGTGGTGGTCGCCGGACTGCTCGCCACCGAGCTCGTGCGGCAGACCTCGACCGCTTCGGCCCGCCAACAGCTGTCGGGCCTCGCCGACCAGGTGGAGACCCGGGCCGACCTGGGGGACCAGCGGGCGGCGCTGCTGCGGGTCAAGCGGCTGCTGCGCACCCTCGACGTGCAGTTCGCGCTGGTGAACGCCCAGGGACGGGTCGTCGGCGGCCGAGCCGTCCAGGACGCCGTCACCCAGGACGACCTGACCGCCCTCCGCCAGGGCAAGCGGGTCTCGGTCCAGCGCAACGCCGACGGGCACACCGTGTTCGTGGAGGCCCGACCGACCCGGACCGGCGGTGTGGTGCTGGTCCAGCGGCGCTCGGAGGCGCTCGCGCCCTCGCAACGGGCGGTCCGCCGGATGCTGCTGGCCCTGCTCGTCGGCGTGGCCATCGCGGTTCCGGCCAGCATCGTGCTCGCCCGGGCTCTGGCCCGCCCGCTGCGTCGTACGGCGCAGGCAGCACACGCGCTCGCCAAGGGACAGCGCGACGTCGAGGTGCCGGTGGAAGGACCCGACGAGGTCGCCGACGTCGCGGTCTCGGTCAACGCGATCGCGGCGGCGTTGAGCCGCTCGGAGGCGCAGCAGCGCACCTTCCTGATGTCGGTCTCGCACGACCTGCGCACGCCGCTGACGGCGATCCGGGGGTACGCCGAGTCGATGCGCGACGGGGCGCTCGAGGGCGACATGCGCGAGGTCGGTGACGTCCTCACCGGCGAGTCACTGCGTCTCGAGCGACTCGTCGAGGACCTGCTCGACCTCGCGCGGCTCCAGGCCGACCGCTTCCGCGTCGACCTGGCCGAGACCGACCTCGAGGACCTGGTGCGCGTGGCCGGCCGCACCTGGTCGGGTCGCTGCCGGCAGGCCGGGGTGACCTTCTCGGTCGTCGACGAGGCGCCTGTGTGGGTGGTGACGGACGCGGCCCGCGTGCGCCAGGTGCTCGACGGCCTGCTGGAGAACGCGCTGCGCGTGACGCCGGTCGGAGCACCTCTCGTGCTCGCCAGCCGGGTCGAGGGGGACCGAGCGGTGCTCGAGGTGCGCGACGGCGGACCTGGCCTCGCGCCCGAGGACATCAGTGACGCCTTCCGGCCCGGGGTCCTCTACGAGCGCTACCGCGGCGTACGCCCGTGTGGCACCGGCCTCGGCCTGGCCATCGCCGCCGGCCTCGTCGAGCGCCTCGGCGGCACCATCGAGGCCGGCACCTCCCCCGAGGGCGGCGCCCGGTTCACGGTGCGGCTGCCGCTGACCTGAGACGGCGATAGTCCAGGACGTTCGCGTGGTCTGGCAGGCGCCAACACCACGAATTCGTCCTGGACTATCGGGGAGTTGGGTCAGCTGGTCTTCTTCGGCTGCCGGGCGATCACGTGGGTGGCCTGCTCGTTGCCGATCCCGGTGACGAGGGCACGGTCGCCGACCTTGACGTCACCGATCTTGTCGAGGCCCTGGTGGCCGAGGACGCGGACCCGGGTGCTGCTGGTCACGCGGTAGGTCTGGGTGTAGCCGTCGAGGGCGCGGACGGTGATGAACTTCGAGTCCACCGTGCGTACGACGCCGCGGATGGCCTCGTGGTGCACCTTGTTGCGGGTGACCCAGTTGCCGTGGATGAGGCTCGAGTCCCGGACGAGTGCCTGCCGGGCGGCGGCGTGGTGCGCGGACGCCGGAGCGACCGGTCGTGGCCTGGGAGGGTGCGAGGGCGAGGGTGCCCGCCCCGACAGCCGCCCCGGCAACCGTGGCGGCGATGAGCTTGGTCCCGATCATGGGTGTTCCTTTCGCGTAGGAGAACGTGCTCTCGAGCGTGCGACGAGCAGGTTCGGGACGCGTCTGCCCCGTGTTCGAGCCAGGTCAGGCTCGACGGGCACTAGCCTGCGGGTTCATGCGGACCGGTCGGCTGGAGGCGTTCAGTGACGGTGTGCTCGCGATCATCATCACGATCATGGTGCTCGAGATCCAGACACCGTCCGAGCCCACGTTGCACGCGCTGGGGAAGACCGCGCCCAGCCTGCTGACCTACTTGCTCAGCTTCGTGTACATCGGCATCTACTGGAACAACCACCACCACATGTTCCAGCTGTGCCACCGGATCAACGGCACCGTGCTGTGGGCCAACCTCAACCTGCTGTTCTGGCTCTCGCTCTACCCCTTCACCACCCGGTGGATGGACGACACCGACCTCGCCCGCACGCCCGTCGTGATCTACGGGATCAACCTGCTGCTGGCGGCGATCGCCTACTACCTGCTCCAGCAGACGATCGTGCGCGCGGAAGGGGAGGACTCGCTGCTGCGCCAGGCGATCGGGCGCGACCTGAAGGGAAAGGCCTCGCCCCTCATCTACCTGCTGGGCATCGCCCTTTGTTTCGTTGATCCCCTTCTCGGCATCATCCCGTTCATCGTGGTGGCCGTGATCTGGCTGGTGCCGGACCGCCGGCTCGAGGGCTTCATCGCCGAGCACGGGGCCACCGACTGACGATGACGGCGGGTGCTGCAGCGCCAGCCGGTGCAGCGGTCATCGAGCCAGCACCAGCAGCTGCGCCGCTTCCTCAGCGGCCGGTCCGGCCGACTGTGGCGACCTGCTCGAGGTGTGATCCGCCCCGGCGCGGGCCTGGTGGGCCGGTGCCCACAGGCGGCTCAGCGCCTGGGCCCGCTTGAGGACCAGCTGCGCGTCGTGCTCCCAGGTGATCGCGATCCCGCCGTGCAGCTGCACGGTCTCCGAGGCGACGGCGTCGAGCGCGTCGGAGCAGTAGGACCGCGCCACCACGGCGTACCGCCGCAGCGACGCCGCCGTCTGCTCACCCGGCTCGCTCACGTACGCCGCCGCAGCGGTCGTGGCCGCCCACGAGGCCGAGCGCGACGCCTCCACGAGCACGAGCAGGTCGGCCATCCGGTGCTTGAGCGCCTGGAACGAGCCGATCGGACGGCCGAACTGCACCCGCTCCTTGCTGTAGGCCACGGTCATCTCGAGCCCGCGCTGGGCCGTCCCGACCTGGATCGCCGAGGTGAGCGCCCACGCGACGTGGTGCAGCGCGGTGGTGTCGGCCACGTCGCCGATGCGGGTGCCGGCACCGCCGAGGCGGCCCAGGCGGAGGGTCTGGTCGAGCGACCCGACCGGGGTGACCTGCGGCTCGTCGATCCGCTCGAGCGCGCCGCCGCGCACCCGCAGCGCGAGCTGGGCCGTCGGGTCGAGCACCAGCTCGTCGAGGGCGACGGTGGCGCTCTCGCCCCCGCAGACGGCCGGCAGCAGGTCGTGGCGCGACATCTTGTCGGCGTGCACGAGCACCGCGGCCGTCGCGATGGCAGTACCCAGCAGCGGCGACGGCGCGAGGTTGCGCCCGAGCTCCTCGAGCACGATCGCGGTCTCGACGAGCGAGGCGCCGAACCCGTCGTACTCCTCGGGGACGGGCAGCGCCGCCACCCCGACCTGCTCGCACATCGCCTGCCAGAGCGACTCGTCGTACCCGGCCTCGGAGCCGATGGCCGCGCGGACCGCCTCGCTGCTCGCTGCGCCTGTCGAGCATGGCGCGGACGATCGCGGCCAGCTCGTCCTGCTCCTCGGTGCGCGCGAAGTGCATCAGGCACCGTCCAGGGCGGCCGCGATCCGGCCGCGGTGGTACGACGCGTCGCCCCAGGCCCCGACGAGCGCCCGCACCCGGTTGATCCAGAGACCGAGGTCGAACTCGGCGGTGTAGCCGATCGCACCGTGCACCTGCAGGCCCACCCGCGAGGCGAGGTAGGCGGCGTCACCAGCGGCGACCTTGGCCGCCGAGACGGCGCGGGCCCGCTCGGTGGTTGAGCCAGTCGAGACCACCGCGGCGCCGTGCACGAGCGGCCGGGCGAAGTCGAGCGCGATCCGGACGTCGGCCGAGCGAGGTGCTTGATCGCCTGGAACGAGCCGATGGTGCGGCCGTACTGCGTGCGCTGACCGACGTAGGCCACCGAGTCGGCGAGCATCCGCTCACCGCAGCCGAGGAGCTCGGCGGCGCACGCCAGCGTCGCGCGGTCGAGCGCCAGCCGTCGTCGAAGGTGCCTGGTCGCGTCCACGGTGAACAGCCGCCGGGTCGTGTCGACCGAGGCGACCCGCTCGCCGGCCGTGCCGCGCAGGAGCCGGGCCACGTCGGCGTCCAGGGCGTACGGCGCCAGCCGAGCGCCGCGGCTGCGGTGACCATCTCGCCCTCGACCTGCGGAGCCAGCGCGGCCGACTCGATCCACGGCCCGACCGCGAGGTGGTGGCCGAGCACCTCGAAGGCGACGACCAGGTCGACCTCGGTGCCGCCCAGGCCGCCGTCGTCCTCGGGCGCCACCAGTGCGGTCACGTCCTTGGTCGGCCAGCCGCTTCCACAGCGCGAGGCCAGGCTCGTGGTCCCCGGCGGCCCAGGCGCGCGCGACCTGCACCGAGTCGGCCCTGGTCATCAGCTCGGAGAGCGACTGGGCGAAGCCGGTCTGCTCGGGAGTGAGCCGGAAGTCCATCAGGCTCTCGCCTCCCTGCGTTGTTCCCGGGGCAGCCCGAGGATGCGCTCGGCGACGACGTTGCGCTGCACCTCGTTGGTGCCGGCGTAGATCGGCCCGGAGAGCGAGAAGAGGTAGCCGTCGGCCCACGCCGAGCGCAGCTCGCCGTCGGCTCCGAGCAGGTCGAGCGCGGTCTCGTGCATCGCCACGTCGAGCTCGGACCAGAAGACCTTGTTGACCGAGCCGGCGAAGCCGATCTGTCCGCCCGCGACGAGTCGCGAGACGGTGTTCCACGTGTAGAGCCGGTAGGCCTCGGCCCCCACCCACGCGTCGACCACCCGGTCACGGAACTCCGGCGGTGAGCCCTGCGCCCGCCACAGCGCGACCAGCCGCTCGGCCGTGGCGCAGAACCGGCCGGGGGAGCGCAGCGAGAGTCCGCGCTCGTTGCCTGCGGTGCTCATCGCGACCGCCCAGCCCTGTCCCGGCTCGCCGAGCACGTCGGCGTCGGGCACGAAGACGTCGTCGAAGAACAGCTCGGCGAACCCGGGCTCGCCGTCGAGCTGGGCGATCGGCCGGACGGTCACCCCGTCGGCGTCCAGCGGGAAGCAGAAGTAGGTGAGCCCGCGGTGCCGCTCCGACTCCGGGTCGCTGCGGAAGAGCCCGAAGCCCCAGTGGGCGTACGCCGCTCGCGAGGACCAGGTCTTCTGGCCGTTGAGCACCCAGCCCGCCCCGCGACTCGTCGCGCTCGGCGCGAGAGCGGAGGGACGCGAGGTCCGACCCGGCCTCGGGCTCGGACCAGGCCTGCGCCCAGATCGTCTCGCCGGTCGCCATCGAGGGCAGCCAGCGGTCCTGCTGCTCCGTCGTGCCGCTCTCGAAGATCGTGGGGGAGAGCAGGAAGATGCCGTTCTGGCTGACCCGGCCCGGTGCCCCGGCGCGGTAGTACTCCTCCTCGAAGATCACCCACTCGACGAGGGAGGCGGCGCGGCCGTGGTACTCCTCCGGCCAGCTGACCACCGACCACCGGGCCTCGGCGAGCTGCTGCTCCCACTCCTGGTGGGCCCGGAAGCCCTCCTCGGTGTCCATCGAGGGCAGCGGCTCGGCGGGCACGTTCTCGGCCAGCCACGCCCGCGCCTCGGCCTGGAAGGCGAGCTCGCTCTCGGAGAGGTCGAGGTTCATGCGCCCGGTTCCTGAGCCTGTCGAAGGGCGGTCTTGAGGACCTTGCCGGAGAGGTTGCGGGGCAGAGTCTCGACCAGCACCACCTCGCGCGGGACCTTGAAGTTGGCCAGCCGCTCCCTGGCGAAGGCGATCACCTCGTCGGGCTGGGCGCTGCCGACGACGTACGCCCGGCCCACCTCGCCCATCCGTTCGTCGGGCACCCCGACGACCGCGACGTCGTCGACGCCGTCGAGACGCAGCAGCGCCTGCTCGACCTCGGCCGGGTAGACGTTGAAGCCGCCGCAGATGTACATGTCCTTGAGTCGATCGGTGATGGTCAGGTTGCCCTGCTCGTCGAGGCGGCCGACGTCGCCGGTGTGCAGCCAGCCGTCCTCGTCGATGGCCTCGCGCGTCGCCTCGGGGTCGTCGAGGTAGCCCAGCATCACGTACTCGCCGCGGACCAGCAGCTCGCCCGTCCCCTGATCGGACGCAGCGGCGATCCGGGTCTCCATGCCCGGGATCGCGCGGCCGTTGGTGGTCGCGACGGTCTCGGCGGAGTCGCCGTCGCGGCACATCGTGACGACGACCGCCTCGGTCATCCCGAAGGCCGTGACCACCTGGTCGATCCCGAGACCAGCCGGTGAAGGAGCGCGCATCCGCTCGATGAGCACGACGGGTACGACGGCGGCACCCGTGACCGCCAGCCGCAACGAGGACAGGTCGCGCTCGGAGCGGCTCGGCGCGTTGAGCATCGACTGGTAGAGCGTCGGTGCGCCGGGGAAGACGGTGATCCGCTCGTCCTCGATCAGCTGCATGGTCGCGTCGACGTCGAAGGTCGCGACGGGGTAGAGCGTGCAGCCGGTGAGCAGGCCGACCACGATCCCGATCTTGTAGCCGAAGGAGTGGAAGAACGGGTTCACCACGAGGTAGCGGTCGTCCTCGCGCACGCCGCCCAGCTCGGCCCACGCCCGGGCGACGCCGATCGTCTGCCGGTGAGCGCTCATCGCGCCCTTCGACCGGCCGGTGGTGCCGGAGGTGAAGAGGATGTCCGCGACGTCGTCGGGGGAGGTGCCCGCGGGCTGCCTGCCGTCGGCGCCCTGCGCGCTGACACGAGCTGGGCCAGGGTCGTGACGACGCCCGGCGTCGACCCCGGCGTCGTGCAGCTCGCTGACCTGGCTGCGCCCGAGGAACCCGTCGTGGACGACGACCAGCGCCGCGCCGGTGCGGGCGACCACGTCGGCGACCTCGGCCCCGACGTAGCGCGAGTTGACCGGCACGAGGACGCCGCCGGCGTAGGACACGGCGAGCGCGGCCACCGCCCAGTCGATGCTGTTCGGCCCCCAGAGCACGACCCTGTCGCCGCGGCCGACGCCGCTGCCCGCGTACACCTCGGCTCGTGCGCTCGACGAGGCCCAGGAGCTCGGCGTACGAGACGCTCCGGTCTCCCTCGACGTAGGCCGGGCGCTCCGGCCAGCGGGCGGCTGCGGACCGCAGCACCTCGGGGATCGTCTCGCTCACGCCACCTCCAACCAAGCAAGTGCTTGGTAGGTTACCCTACGCACATGGACCTCACCTACGGCCCGGAGGACGAGGCGTTCCGCGCCGAGGTCCGCGCGTGGCTGGAGGACAACCTCTCCGGGGAGTACGCCGACCTGCGGGGTCTGGGCGGCCCGGGACGCGAGCACGAGGCCCACGACGAGCGGCTCGCCTGGGACCGCCACCTCGCCCGCCACGGCTGGACCTGCCTGGGCTGGCCGCGAGGAGCACGGCGGTCGTGGGCTGCCGCTGTTCCGCCAGGTGATCTTCCACGAGGAGTACGCCCGCGCCAACGCGCCCGCGCGGGTGAACCACCTCGGCGAGGAGCTGCTCGGGCCCACGCTGATCGCCTTCGGCACCGAGGAGCAGCAGCGCCGGTTCCTGCCCAGGATCGCCGCGGTCGAGGAGCTGTGGTGCCAGGGCTACTCCGAGCCGGGCGCCGGTTCCGACCTGGCCAACGTGTCCACGAAGGCGAGGCTGGAGGGTGACGCCTGGGTGCTCGACGGGCAGAAGGTGTGGACCTCGCTGGCCCACGTCGCCGACTGGTGCTTCGTCGTCGCGCGCACCGAGCCGGGGTCCAAGCGCCACCGCGGGTTGTCCTACCTGCTCGTCCCGATGGACCAGGACGGCGTCGAGGTGCGCCCGATCGTCCAGCTGACCGGCACCTCGGAGTTCAACGAGGTCTTCTTCACCGGCGCGCGCACGGACGCCTCGATGGTCGTGGGGGAGCCCGGCGAGGGGTGGCGGGTCGCGATGGGCACGCTCGGCTTCGAGCGCGGGATCTCCACGATCGGCCAGCAGGTCGGCTTCCAGCGCGAGCTCGACGCGCTCCTCGACGTCGCGCGGGCCAACGGCGCCTACGACGACCCGGTGGTCCGCGACCGGCTGGCGACGGCGCAGGTCGACCTCGAGGTGATCCGGCTCAACGCCCTGCGCACGCTGTCCAGCGAGCAGGCGCCGCAGCAGGCGAGCGTGGCCAAGCTGCTCTGGGCGCACTGGCACCGCACGCTGGGTGAGCTGGCCATGCTCGTGCGCGGCCGCGAGTCCCTGACGACCGGTCCCGACTACGACCTCGACGAGTGGCAGCGCCTGTTCCTGTTCACCCGGGCCGACACGATCTACGGCGGCTCCGACGAGATCCAGCGCAACGTGCTGGCCGAGCGCGTCCTCGGCCTGCCCAGAGACCCAGTGGGAGATGCGAGATGACATCGGTTCGACCCGAGCAGCCCGCTCCCGACTACGTGCCGCCGCACGACCTGCTGCGCGACAAGGTCGTGGTCGTGACCGCGGCTGCCGGCGCGGGCATCGGCGCGGCCGTCGTACGCCGCGTGCTGGAGGAGGGTGCCCGGGCGGTCGTCCTCGGCGACACCCACGAGCGCCGGCTGGCCGAGGCCCAGGAGTCGCTGGCGGCCGAGTTCGGCGCGGACCGGGTGCGCTCGCTGGTCTGCGACGTCACCGACGAGGCGCAGGTGCAGGCGCTGGTGGATGCGGCCGACGAGCTCGGCGGCGTGCAGGTGATGATCAACAACGCCGGGCTGGGCGGCACGGCGTCGGTCACCGAGATGACCGACGAGCAGTGGTCCAAGGTCATCGACATCACCCTCACCGGCACCTTCCGGTGCATCCGCGCGGCGTCGACCAAGATGATCGCGGCCGGCACGCGCGGCGTGATCGTCAACAACGCCTCGGTGATCGGCTGGCGGGCCCAGGAGGGGCAGGCGCACTACGCCGCGGCCAAGGCCGGGGTGATGGCGCTGACCCGCTGCTCGGCCATCGACGTGGCTCCGCACGGCATCCGCGTCAACGCGGTCTCGCCGAGCCTGGCCATGCATCCGTTCCTGGCCAAGGTGACCTCCGACGAGCTGCTCGCCGAGCTCAAGCAGCGCGAGGCGTTCGGTCGCGCGGCCGAGCCGTGGGAGGTGGCCAACGTGATGGTGTTCCTGGCCAGCGACTACTCGTCGTACCTGACCGGCGAGGTGATCTCGGTGAGCAGTCAGCATGACTAGCACCGCGAACGTCTCCCCGGGCAGCAACCGGCGCGACGAGCTCCTGGGCATCGCGGCGGTGCTGTTCGCCGAGCGGGGCTTCCGCAACACCACCGTGCGCGACATCGCCGACTCCGCCGGGATCCTGTCCGGCTCGCTCTACCACCACTTCGACTCCAAGGAGGCGATGGTCGACGAGCTGCTGGACACCTTCCAGCGTGGGCTCTTCGACACCTTCGACGAGATCGCCGCGAGCGACCGCACGCCGCGGCAGAAGCTCGAGGCGGTGGTGCGGGTGTCCTTCGAGGCGATCGACCAGCACCACAGCGAGGTGGCGATCTTCCAGAACGACGCGGCCTACCTCGCGGGCTTCGAGCGGTTCGGCTACCTCGTCGAGCGCAACGCCCGCTTCGAGGCGCTGTGGCGCGGCCTGCTGCAGGAGGGCATGGACGCCGGCGAGCTGCGCCAGGACCTCGACGTCGACCTCGTCTACCGCTTCCTGCGCGACACCGTGTGGGTGGCGGTGACCTGGTACCGCCCGGGCGGCGCCCTCTCGGCCGACCAGGTCGCCGACCAGTACCTCTCGATCCTGCTGGAGGGAATCGCCCATGCCTGAGGCCTTCATCGTCGACGCCGTCCGCACCCCGGTCGGCAAGCGTGGTGGCTCGCTCGCGGGCGTCCACTCGGCCGACCTGGGCGCGCACGTGCTGGGTGCCCTGGTCGAGCGCACGGGCGTCGACCCCGGCGCCGTCGACGACGTGATCATGGGGTGCTGCGACACCATCGGCTCCCAGGCCGGCGACGTCGCCCGTACGTCGTGGCTGGTCGCGGGACTGCCCGACCACGTGCCGGGCGTGACCATCGACCGCCAGTGCGGCTCCTCGCAGCAGGCGGTGCACTTCGCCGCGCAGGGGGTGCTGTCCGGCACCCAGGACCTCGTCGTCGCCGGCGGCGTGCAGAACATGTCCGCGATCCCGATCTCGGCGGCGATGCTGGTGGGTCAGCAGTACGGCTTCTCCACCCCCTTCGCCGAGTCGCCCGGCTGGCAGGCGCGCTACGGCGACCAGGAGGTCTCCCAGTTCCGCTCCGCCGAGATGATCGCGGAGAAGTGGGACATCAGCCGCGAGCAGATGGAGGAGTTCGCGCTGGCCTCGCACACCCGCGCTCGCGCCGCCATCGACGAGGGGCGGTTCAAGGACGAGGTCGTTCCGCTGGGGGACTTCGACACCGACGAGTGCCCGCGCGACACGTCGCTGGAGAAGATGGCCGCGCTGAAGCCGCTGGCTCCCGGCGGGCGGATCACCGCGGCCGTGGCCTCGCAGATCTGCGACGCCTCCTCGGCGCTGCTCGTCGCCTCCGAGCAGGCCGTGCAGGACCACGGGCTGACCCCGCGGGCCCGGATCCACCACCTCTCGGTGCGGGGTGACGACCCGGTGTGGATGCTGACCGGTCCGATCCGCGCGACCCGGCACGCCCTCGAGAAGACCGGCCTCTCCGTCGACGACATCGACCTGTTCGAGTGCAACGAGGCGTTCGCCTCCGTCGTCCTCGCCTGGTCGCGCGAGCTCGACGTACCGCTCGAGAAGGTGAACGTGAACGGCGGCGGCATCGCCCTCGGCCACCCCATCGGCGCCACCGGCACCCGCATCATGGCCACCCTGCTCAACGAGCTCGAGCGCACCGGCGGCCGCTACGGCCTGCAGACGATGTGCGAGGGCGGCGGCCAGGCCAACGTCACCATCATCGAGCGACTCTAGAGTCTCGATAGTCGAAGACGTTTCGGTGGTCTGAGGCGGCTCTCGACCACGCAATCGTCCTCGACTATGCAGCTCAGAACGCCGTCGAGAGCAGGTCGGCGAAGAGGGCGTGCTCGTCGGCGAGTCGCGGGATCGAGGCCGCGACTGCGGAACCACGCGCACACGTTGGCGCAGTCGCGCATCAGGAAGTCCATCCCGTTGGGGTTGCCGATGACGTCGGTCACCTGGGGCAGGTCGATGATGACGAGGCGTTCGCCGGCGGCGAGGATGTTGTACGCCGAGAGGTCGCCGTGCACGATGCCGTGCTGCGCCATCGTGGCCATCGCCTCGCGCAGCTGGGCGAAGTACTCCCCGAGCAGCGCCGGCGACGGACGCGTCTGGGCCAGCCGGGGGGCGGTGTCGCCGTCGTGGGTGATCCACTCCATCAGCAGCTCGGTGCCGATGATCTGCACCGGGTAGGGCACCGGCAGGCCGAGCAGCCAGCACTGCTTGAGCGCTCCCACTCGGCGGTGGCCCACTGGCCGGCGGCCACGGCCTTGCCGAACCGCGACCCCTTGGCCACGGCGCGGGCCTCGCGGCTGTCCCGGCCCTTGCGGCCCTCGGTGTAGGCGGCGTTGCGGTGGAACTCGCGGTGCCGGTCGTCGCGGTAGCGCTTCGCCGCCATCACCACCGACGGGCCGTCCGGCGACGGCGCGCTAGAGCAGGAAGACGTCGGCCTCCTTGCCCGTCTTGAGGATCCCGAGCTCGGTGTCCAGGGCGCCGCGATCGGTGATCACCCAGTCGGGGCGCGGTTCGGGCCCGCGGATCGAGCGGCTCGGCGTCCCACCAGGTGCTCCACCGCTGGTCGGCGGAGTCGGGGTCGCGGTAGGTCCGCCAGTCGAGGACGAAGGCGGGATCGACCGTGGGGTCGGCGAGCGGGTCAGGTGCAGGTGCGTCCTGCGAGGAGTGCATGGGTGCTCCGGGTGTCGAGGTGGTGGTCTGCGGGCAGGCCACGGACAGCGATGGACATGCCGGCTACCTCCTCTCGACGCGCACGTCCCGCCGTCGGGACGCACTGGTGCGATGACCCCGATGGTCGGGGTCACCGCACCGCTCGTGCAACTGGTTTTCGGGCGGAGGGCGCAGTCACCCCGGCGTCGTACGCCGGACCGGGGTCGCGCTTCTGCGTGGGCAGCAGGTTCGCCGGGAATCTACTGGCTCTGCCACCAGGCGACGGTCTCCTTGACCTGCTGCTCGAACGGCGTCGGCGCCAGGCCGAGCAGCTGCTCGCTGTGGGCGGAGCTCATCACGAACGGCGCGGTGAACTGGTAGGAGGTCTCGGCCAGCTCGCGCATGTCGACCAGGCCCACGCCCAGGACCTTGAGGAACCAGGCCGGGATCGACGAACGCCCGAGGAGTGCTCACCCCGGCGGCCGCGGCGATGGCTGCGACGAGCTCGCGCTGGGTGCCGGCGGCGACCGTCGGGGCGTGCAGCACGGTGTCCCACAGCTCGGGGTCGAGCGACGCGGTGACCATCGCGCGAGCCAGGTCGGGGATGTAGGTGAAGGAGTGCGGCTGGTCGAGGCTGCCCACCACGCTGACGCGTCTTGCCCGCCAGGATCCGCGGGACCAGGCGCTCGCCGGCGTGCGACATGCGCACCCGCGGGCCGAAGAAGTCGGAGGCCACGACGCTGACGGTGTGCGTGGGGGAGGCCTCCCGGGCGCGCAGCAGGTCGGCGCGGATCCCGAGCTTGCCGCGGGTGGCGTCGCGCGGAGTGTCCTCGGTGATCGTCGCGTCGACCGGGCCGTAGGAGTAGAGGCTCTCCGGGAAGACGACGACCGCTCCGGCCTCGCCGGCCAGCTCGAGCACGACCTGCTCGGCCTTCGGGAGCTCGGCGCGCCAGGCGCTGGCGCGGTACTTCGACCCGTGGATGCAGTGGTGCACGGCCGCGGCGCCGGCGAGGTGGGGCGCCAGCTGGTCGCGGCTCGGAGACGTCGACGCGGCGGCGGTCGATGAGCTCGTGCTCGGGGCCGCTGCCGGAGCGGGTGAGCAGCCGGACGGGGATGCCGCGCTCGGCCAGCTGGAGGGCCACGGTGGCGCCGACAGGTCCGGCTCCGGTGACGACGTGGGGCTGGTGCGTGGTGGTCATGGGAGGCTCCTGGAGGATTGAGAGAGCGGTGCTCTCTGTTTCCACCAGCATGCGCCGCTCGGCGATCACGATGTCAAGAGCATTGCTCACATTAGTGTGCATCGCTCTTGGTTCTGGCATGATCGACCCATGGCAGCCGACACCCCCCGGGCGCGAGCCCGGGCCCAGACCCTGGAGGACATCACCCGGATCGGGCGCGAGCACCTGGCCACCGAAGGCGCGGCCGCGCTCTCGGTGCGCGCGGTCGCCCGCGACCTCGGCGTTGTCTCCTCGGCGATCTACCGCTACGTGAGGAGTCGCGACGACCTGCTCACCCTGCTCGTCGTCGACGGGTACGACGAGCTCGGCGACGCGGTCGACGCGGCCTTGGCCACCGTCCCTGCCGACGCAGCACCGCGAGCGCTTCCTGACGGTCGGCCGCGCCGTCCGGGAGTGGGCGCTGCGCGAGCCCGCGACGTACGCCCTGCTGTTCGGCAGCCCGGTCCCGGGCTACGACGCGCCCGGCCGAGCAGACCACCGGTCCCGGCACCCGCGTGATCGGCGCGCTGGTCGGCATCTACGTCGGCCGCCCACGCGGCGGGCGCGATGACCCCGCCCGGCGCCGAGCCCGAGGTCGGAGCCGGCTCGCCGCCGACTTCGACGGCCGTCCGCGCCGAGACCGGCGCCGACATCCCCGACGACCTCGTCGTGCGCGGCGTGCTCGCCTGGGCGGGGCTCTTCGGCTGCGTCAGCTTCGAGCTCTTCGGCCAGTACGGCCCCGACACCTTCCGCGACCCCGACGACCTGTTCGAGCGCCAGCTGGCGATCCTGGCCGACGACCTCGGGCTGCGGGACGAGTGAGGTCAGACCGCCGCGACGCTGAGCTGCTCGTCGACGCCGTCGACCGCCAGGCCGCGACCGGCATCCGGTGCAGCGCGCACGGCCAGCGCGGTGAAGGCGATCAGGCAGCAGGCCCCGGCGACGTCGGAGGCGTAGGCGCTGAGGCCGAGCCCGGCGAACTCGAGCACCAGGAAGGCCACGAGCAGGCCGGCACCCAGCGAGGCACGACCGCGGTGCGGAACATCGCGATGGCGAGCAGGAGCAGGCCGAGGACCGTGCCGGCGAGGCCGATCAGTGAGAAGAGCATCACCGGGCTGGTCTCGATGTGCGCGTAGAGCGCGGCGTACGCCGCCCGCCGCGCGGTGTCGCCGGCCATCAGCACGTAGACCATCGAGATGCCGCCGAAGACCGTGTGCCCGAAGGCGCCCAGGACGCCGAGGACGACGCCGGTGGTCGACAGCCGCGGTGCCTGCCGGCGCAGCAGGTGACCGAGCCCGAGCACGGCGACCGCGAACGGCAGCTGGGAGACAGGAAGGCCACGGCGGAGACGGCGCCGCCGGCGCCCGCGGCGTCGAGCGCGGCCAGCCGGGCGGCGTGGTCGCTCGGGAAGTCGGGCTGCAGGGCGACGGAGAGCAGGCCCAGCAGGGCGGTGACGACGAGTGCGGCGGCGGCGACGTCGCGGCGGAAGCCGGCGGCGTCGTGGGGCTGGTCGGTCATGGTGATCCCTTCGGTCGGCCCTCGAGGGCGGGGTCCCATCGCACCGCGCCGGCGCCGGACCGGGTCATCGGCCGCGTGCTCTCGCCCGGTCCTCCCGGGTCGACAACGCGATCAACCCCAGGATGACGACGGGCGCCGGTGCCGCGCACTAATCTCACGGCGTGGCCCGCCTCCGGCAGTCGCCGACCGCCTCGCAGCTCTTCGACCTCGGGCTGGCGCTCGCCCTCACGGTCGCGGGGTGGCCGAGGTGCTGGTGCCGTTCAGCTCCCGCCAGGGCGACGGGTCGGCGCTCGTCGTCCTGCGTCGGCGTCGTGGTGCGGGGCCTCGCGCTCACCCAGCGGCGCACCCGTCCGCTCGCCACGATCCTGGTCGTGCTGCGCCACCTTCCCGGTGTTCGGCGCTGGCCGGGCGGCACCTACGTGCTGTTCTACGGGCAGGCGGTGATGATCGGGGTGGCGCTGTACTCCGTCGCGCCGCTACGCGCCGCTGCGGCAGGCGGTCGTCGGCGTGGCGGCGACCGCCGTGCTGCTGGTGGGGGCCGACCTGACCGTCAGCCGAGCTGCAGGAGCGCCAACGAGATCGCCTTCCACTGGTCGGTCGCCACCTGGTGGCCGCGGCCGCCCTCAGCCTGCGCGTGATGGCGCAGCCGGGCGCGGGAGTCCCAGCGGCGCGCCGTCGAGATCGAGGTCGCGGCCGCGGAGCGGGCGATGGCCGCCGTCGTCGAGGAGCGCGCCCGGATCGCCCGCGAGCTGCACGACATCGTGGCCCACGCCGTCAGCACGATCGTGGTGCAGGCCGGCGCCGCCGAGCAGGTGGTCGAGGACGACCCGGCACTGACCCGGGAGTCCCTGGAGACCATCCGCGCGACCGGCACCGCGGCGCTGGCCGACATGAGGCGGCTGGTGACCGTGCTGCGCGACGACACGCGCCGGGCCGCTCGAGCCGCAGCCGGGCCTGGCCGGCCCTGCCCGGCCTCGTCGAGGCCATGCACGCCTCCGGGCTCGACGTCGACCTGGCGGTGACCGGCGACGTGCGGCCGCTGCCGGCCGGCCTGGACCTCGCGGCCTACCGGATCGTCCAGGAGGGGCTGACGAACGTGCGCCGGCACTCCAGCGCGCACGCGCGCGGAGGTGCGGCTCGTGCTTCGACCCCGACGAGCTGGACATCGAGGTGCACGACGGCGGCCGCAGGTGGCGGCGACCCGCCGGACCGGGCGGTCACGGTCTGGTCGGCGATCCGCGAGCGGGCGGCGCTGTACGGCGGCACGGTGACCGCCGGGCCGGACGGTCGGGCGGGTTCCGGCTGTGCGCGCAGCTGGCGGCGGCGCCGTGACGCGCGTGCTGCGTCGTCGACGACCAGGAGCTGGTGCGCGCCGGCTTCCGGCTGATCCTCGAGCGTGCCGGGTCGAGGTCGTCGGGGAGGCCGGCGACGGGCTCGAGGCGCTCGAGGTGGCCGGCCGACTGCCGGCCGGACGTCGTGCTGATGGACGTCCGGATGCCGCGGCTCGACGGGATCGAGGCCACCCGGCGCCTGGTCGCCACGGACGCCGGACGCGAAGGTGCTGGCGCTGACCACCTTCGACCTCGACGAGTACGTCTACGCCGCCGTCCGCGCCGGCGCCAGCGGGTTCCTGCTCAAGGACGTCAAGCCCTCCGACCTGGTGCACGCCGTCGAGGTCGTCGCCCGCGGCGACGCGCTGCTGGCGCCGGCCCTGACCCGGCGGCTGCTGGAGCGGTTCGCCAGCGCGCCGTCCCCGGTGAGCTTCCCGCCGGAGCTGGCCGCCGCTGCCGGCGCGCGAGCTCGAGGTGCTCCGCGAGGTCGCGACCGGCGCCTCCAACGCCGAGATCGCGGCGACGCCTGTTCCTGTCCGAGGCGACGGTGAAGACCTACGTCTCGCGGCTGCTCACCCGCCTCGACCTGCGCGACCGGGTGCAGCTGGCCGTGCTCGCCTACGAGTCCGGGCTGGTCGTCGCCGGGCAGCACGTAGCCCGCCGTACGCCGCAGGCAGGCGGCCGCCTCGGTGACGACGCGGTCGACGAGCTCCTCGCAGGTCGGCAGGTCGTCGATGACGCCGACGACCTGGCCGCTGGCCAGCACGCCGGCGGAGGTGTCGCCCTCGACGAGGCCGGCCTTGAGCATCATCGGGGTGTTGGCGGCGAGGGCCATCTGCCCGAGCGAGCGGCCCTGCTCCTTGCGCATCCGGTAGCCGTCGGCGGCGAGCTGCGGCCAGGACATGCCGCTCATCCGCTTGAACTCGAGCGTGCGGCGGGCGGTCGGGCCGAGCCGCTTGAGCGCAGCTGGTCTCCTCGACCTGCTCGACGAGGTCGGTGCGCAGCATCCGGTGCGGCATGCCGTCGACCTTGGCGGTGACGACGGTGCCGTTGAGGTCGGCGGCGAGGTAGCGCTGCTTGACCGCGTCGGGCACCGTCGAGTCCTGGGTGAGCAGGAAGCGGGTGCCCATCCCGACCCCGGCGGCGCCGTAGGACAGCGCAGCGGCGAGCCCGCGGCCGTCGAAGAAGCCACCGGCCGCGACGACCGGGATGTCCACGGCGTCGAGCACGGTCGGCAGCAGCAGCGTGGTCGGGACGGTGCCGGTGTGGCCGCCGCCCTCGCCGCCCTGGATCATCACCGCGTCGGCGCCCCAGGCGGCGACCTTCTCGGCGTGCCGGGCGGCGCCGACGCTGGGCATCACCACGATGCCGTGGTCCTTGAGCTTGGCGATCAGCTCCTGCTTCGGGGCGAGGGCGAACGACGCGACCTTCACGCCGTGCCGGATCAGCAGGTCGACGCGCTGGGGCGCGTCGCCCGCGTCGGCGCGCAGGTTGACCCCGAACGGCTGGTCGGTGCGGCTCTTCACCTCGGCGATCGCGTGGTCGAGCTCGTCGTAGGTCATCGTCGCGGAGGCGAGGATGCCCAGCCCGCCCGCGTTGGCGGTGCCCACCACCAGGCGCGGACCGGCGACCCAGCCCATGCCGGTCTGCACGACGGGATGGCGTACGCCGGCCAGCTCGGTGAGCGGCGTACGGAGCAGCTGGTCGATCATGCGGTCGGCACCTCGCGCTCGCGCAGCTTCCGCGGGTCGAGCAGCTCGCGGATCAGCATCAGCTCGCCGGGGGAGGGCTCCCGGGTCTGCGGGCACCTCGCCCTCGGCGTGGATCGTCGAACGACGACGCCTCCTGCACCTGCTCGACGGTGACGCCGGGGTGCACCGAGACGAACCGCATCGTGTGGCCGGGACCGCCGAAGTCGAAGACGCCGAGGTCGCTGACGACGCGGTGCACGCCGTGGAAGCGGGTGGCCGCCGGACCGGCCGCCTCGGCCCGGGCGCGGCCGACGCCGGAGACGATGTCGACCTGCTCGACGAAGACGCGGGAGGAGTGCTTGGGCACCCAGTAGGACGTCTTGTTGTTGACCGTGTTGCCGGGGGCGCCGCGCACGCCGAGGAGCTGGCGCTTCGGCTGCTCCCACGGCCCGATGGCGGAGATGTTCTGGTTGCCGTGCCGGTCGATCTGGGTGGCGCCCATCATCACGTGGCGCTTGCCGTAGGGCACGACCGACTCGAGCACGAGCCGGAACGGCATCCACCCCTCGACGACGTCCTGGGTGACGCCCAGCGGGGGAGCGCCCTGCAGGATGCGTGCCTCGCCGTCGGTGAGCATCAGCAGCGGGTTGCTGGTCTGCTTGGCCAGCCGGGCGCCGAGCGTCGGCAGCAGTCCCATCGGGCTGCCCATGATCTCGCCGTCGTCGGCGAAGCAGTCGGCGATGGCGACCGCGCAGTACTCGCTCCGCGTCGACCTCGCTCATGCCGCCTCCGCCGCGAACGCGCGCCACGGCGTCCTGGTAGTCCTGCTCGCTGCCGGAGAGGAAGCGCTGCTCGAAGGCGGCCCAGTCGTCGGGGTCCTTCGCCGCCGCGGCGTACGCCTTCTGGAATCTCTCGTCGCGCTCGTAGGTCGGGGTGCAGGTGGTGAAGTGCGCGCCGTTCGGCGTCTCCACCACGCCGGTCACCATCGTGCGGTTGAGCAGCATCGTCTGGATCGCGGCGTCGACGGTCATGCCGGCGGTGTCGACGACCTGCTCGGTCGAGACGTAGGCCTCCGTCGCGGCCATGCAGAACAGGTCGTCGAAGTACGGGTCGGGTCCGAGGTACTGCGCGTTGCCCCACTGGTCGGCGCGGTTCATGTGCACCAGCGCGACGTCCAGCGTCAGCGCGGGTACGGCGACCAGCTCCTGCGCGTCGTCGTACGGCGAGACGACGGTCCGCAGCGTCGGGTCGTTGTCCAGCACCGCCGAGCCGAGCCCGGCTCGCATCGGCAGGAACGGCACCCGCTGGGCCGCGGCTCGCAGCCCGGTCTGGAACATCCCCTCGTCCCACTCGCGGAAGGACGCCGTGGCGTCCTGACGGGCGCGGGAGAACAGCGGCTCGAGCGGGATCGAGTCGAGGGTGGCGAACGCATAGGTCACGTGGCTGGCCTTGCCCGCCTGGAGCAGCAGTCCGACGTCGGGGCCGGCGTAGGAGACGACGCGGAGGTCGGTCAGGTCGCTGCGCAGGATCGCCCGCACCAGGGCCATCGGCTTGCGCCGCGAGCCCCAGCCGCCGATGCCGACGGTCATCCCGGGCCGGATCCGGGCGACGACCTCCTCGGCGGTCACCAGCTTGCTCGGCATGCTCACTTCTTGGCCGCCTTGTCGGTGCCCGCGAAGGCGTCTCGGTGCTCGTCGGAGACGCCGGAGAGGTTGAGCTCCATCGTGAACCCCTGCTCGAAGCGGTAGCTGCGGTTGACGTCGACCGGGTCGATCCCGTTGAGCGCCTCCTTGGCCATCCGGATCACCCGGGTGTCCTTGGCAGCGATCTCGCGCGCGACGGCCAGCGCGGCGTCGTCGAGCCCCTCGCGGGGCACCACCTCGAGCACCGACCCGTGCTGCACGAGGTCGGCGGCCGGGATCGTGCGGGCGGTGAAGTAGAGGGTGCGCATCAGGTGGGGTGGCACCAGCCGAGCGAGGTGGGTGGCCGCGCCGAGGGCGCCTCGGTCGACCTCGGGGATGCCGAAGTAGGCGTCGTCGCTGGCCACGATGCAGTCGGCGTTGCCCACCAGCCCCACACCGCCGCCGAGGCAGAAGCCGTTGACGGCGGCGATCACCGGGACCCGGCACTCGTAGACCGACCGGAACGCGGCGAAGCAGCCGCGGTTGGCGCCGATCAGGGCGTCGAAGCCCTCGGTGCGCTGCATCTCCTTGATGTCGACGCCGGCGTTGAAGCCCTTGCCCTCCGCCCGGAGGACGACGACGTGCGTGGCCGGGTCGGCCCCGGCCTCGTCGAGCGCGGTCGCGAGGTCGAACCAGGCCTGCACCGGCAGCGCGTTGACCGGCGGGAAGTCCATCGTCACGACGCGCACGCCGTCGTCGGCGCGCTCGGAGGAGATGCCCATGTGGTCCTTTCTGGTCCCTACTCGAAGCAACCAAGCATTTGCTTGGTAGCCTACACGCGTGCCGCTCTCCGTGGACCTGACCGGTCGTGTCGCCCTCGTCACGGGCGGCAGCCAGGGCATCGGCGCGGGCATCGCCCAGGTGCTGGTCGAGGCCGGCGCCACCGTGGTCACCTGCGCCCGCTCGGCCGTGGCCTCACCAGCCCGCGGCACCACGCACGTGCGGTGCGACGTCCGCGACCCCGAGGCCGTGGCCGCGATGGTCGAGGGCATCGTCTCCGAGCACGGCCGTCTCGACGTCGTCGTCAACAACGCCGGTGGTGCGCCGTACGCCGAGGCCGCGACCGCGTCGCCGCGCTTCACCGAGAAGGTGCTGGGTCTCAACCTGACCGCGGCCCTGCACGTCGCCCAGGCCGCCAACACGGTGATGCAGCAGCAGGGCAGCGGCGTCATCGTGAACATCTCGTCGGTCTCGGCGCTGCGGCCCTCGCCCGGCACGGCGGCGTACGGCGCGGCCAAGGCGGGCCTCGACTCGCTCACCCGGTCGCTGGCCGTGGAGTGGGGCCCGGCGGTACGGGTGAACAGCGTCGACGTCGGGCTGTGCCGCACCGAGCAGACGGTCGACCACTACGGCGGCGACGACACCGTCGCCGCCATCGAGCAGACCATCCCGCTCGGCCGGATGGCCGACCCCGCCGAGGTCGGCCGGGTGGTCGCCTTCCTGGCCTCCGACCTCGCCTCCTACGTCTCGGGCGCCTGCGTGGAGTGCCACGGCGGTGGCGAGCCCCCAGTGTTCCTACATGTCCTGAAGGAGAACCCATGACGTTGCTCGACGGACGGGTCGCCATCGTGACCGGAGCGGGTCGCGGCATCGGCCGCGCGCACGCCCTCGAGCTCGCCCGCCAGGGCGCCAAGGTCGTGGTCAACGACCTCGGCACGAGCGGCTCGGGGGAGGGATCGGCCGGCGAGCCCGCGCACGAGGTCGTGGCCGAGATCGAGGCCCTCGGCGGAGAGGCGGTGGCCAACGGCGCCGACGTCGCCGACTTCGCGCAGGCCGAGGCCATGGTGCGCCAGGCGATCGACACCTTCGGCGGCCTCGACATCCTCGTCAACAACGCCGGTTTCGTGCGCGACCGGATGCTGGTGAACACCTCCGAGGAGGAGTGGGACGCCGTCATCCGGGTGCACCTCAAGGGCCACTTCGCGCCGCTGCGGCACGCCGGCGCCTGGTGGCGGGCCGAGTCCAAGGAGGGCCGCCAGCGGGTCGCCCGCGTGGTCAACACCAGCTCGGGCGCGGGGCTGCAGGGGTCGATCGGTCAGACGACGTACTCCGCCGCCAAGGCCGGCATCGCCGGGCATGACGCTGGTCGCGGCTGCCGAGCTCGGCCGCTACGGCGTGAACGTCAACGCGATCGCGCCGGTGGCGCGCACCCGGATGACCGAGGGGGCCTTCGACACCTCAGCGATGCCGGAGCCCGCCGACAACTCCCCGATCGTGGCGTGGCTGGCCTCGGCCGACTGCGACGTCACCGGCCGCGTGATCGAGATCGAGGGCGGGCAGATCTGCCTGGAGGAGGGCTGGCGCCACGGTCCGCGCGCGGACCTCGGGCGTCGGTGGGAGGCCGGAGAGGTGGGCGACGCCGTGCGCCGTCTCGTCGGCGAGGGAGCCGCACCGGACCCCGTGTACGGGGTCTGACGAGAGGCCTGACTAGGGGCCGACCTGGCCCATGCCGTTCGGGCCGGCGATCTGTGACTTGACCGTCGACTCGCGCACCGCTTCGTGCTGGGTGCGGTCGAAGTCTCCCGGGCCCGTGCGCCCGCTGCGACGCTCACGGACCAGGAAGAACGCGATGGTGCCGAGGATGACGGCCCAGACGAGGATCCAGACGGCGGTGCTCATCGCTGCCTCCAGCGTGTCGGTGTCCTGCATCGTACGCCCGCGATGCCCCGCGCGACGTGACATGGAACATGCTCGCGATCGTGGTCGCTAGGTTGGCAGCGGGTACGACAAGGGGACCCGCCGAACAGGAGAGTGATGACCCGCTTCAGTGCGAGCAACCAGTCCGCGGCGACCCTCAAGTCGCCGCGCGAGACGATCTGGAAGGCGCTCACCGACCCCTCGTTGCTGCCCGAGCTGACGCCGTACCTGCACCGCATCGACGTCGACGGTGACCGCTGGACCTGGAACGTGACCAAGGTGCCGATCCTCGGCAAGAACATCGGGTCGACGTTCACCGAGGTGATGAGCTTCGACGAGCCGACGCGCATCAGGTTCACCCACGACAAGGAGAAGCCCGACGAGCAGACCGAGGTACAGGGGGAGTACCACCTCGAGGACCGCTCCGACGGCGGCACGCGCGTCTCGATCGACATCGAGGTCGCCGTGGACCTGCCCTTCCCGAAGGCGATGCGTCGCCCGGTGGAGGGCGCTATCCGCACCGTGATGGGCGGCATGGGCCGGGTCTTCGCGCGCAACCTGCTCAAGCACCTGGGCGAGAAGTGAGGCTCGCATGAGGATCCTGGTGCTCGGAGCGACCGGGTACGTCGGGTCGCGGCTCGTCCCGGCGCTGGTCGACGCGGGTCACGAGGTCGTGGCCGCGTCGTCCTCCGTCCCGGCACCCGAGAGGTTCCCGTGGGGCGCCGGTGTCGACTGGGTCCGCTGCGACGTGACCGACGCGGACGCCGTGGCGGCGGCGATGGCGGGCGTCGACGGCGTCTGCTACCTCGTGCACTCGCTGAACTGGCGCACCTTCGTGGAGCGCGACCGGCTCGGCGCCGAGCACGTGCGTGACGCGGTTCCTGGCAGCGGCGTACGGCGGGTCGTCTACCTCTCCGGGCTCGTGCCGGAGAAGCCGATCGACGAGATGTCGCGGCACATCCAGTCACGCCTCGAGGTCGAGAGCGTGCTGGAGGAGGCGCAGTCCGAACGGACCTCGGTGCTGTCGCTGCGTGCCGGCGTGGTGCTCGGCGCGGGCTCGACCTCCTTCGAGGTGATCCGTCAGCTGGCGACGCTGCTGGTCGTGCAGCCCGTGCCCAGCTGGCTCGAGCACCAGGTGCAGCCCATCGCCGTCACCGACGTGCTCCGCGCGGTCACCGAGGCGTTCGACGGCAACGACCTCAGCGGCAGCATCGACATCGGCGGCCCCAACGTCATCGCCTACTCCACGGCTGCTGGCCGAGTGCTCCCGCGCCGCGGGCCTGCTGCGTGTGCGCGTGCCCACCCTCTCCGTCCCCGGTCCGCTCGTCGGGCCTGGTGCCGCGTCGCTCGTCGCTGCGCCGTTCTGGACGGTGACGGCGCTCATCGAGAGCCTCAAGGACGACATGGTGCTGCCGCCCCGCGGCACCTGGGCGCCCCGCGACGGGCGGCCGCTGCTGGGCGTGCGCGAGGCGATGGCCCGCTCCTTCGAGCCCGAGGGCTCGGTCCCCGAGGCGCCGCTGCCCAGCGACGCCGACTGGACCCGCATGCGGGCACCCGTGCTCGACCAGCTGCACGCCCCCGCGACCGTCCGCGCCGGCGCCAGCCTCGCCCTGCATCGCCTCCGGGCTCTGCTCGACCTGGTCTGAGCTGGGTTCGCAGCCCCCGGCGCGCCCGGACATGCGAATGTGATCAGTGCGGCGGATGAACGACCCGCAGCTCCCGCCAGCGACATTCGCATGTTCCCCGCGGGACCGGATCGGTCGACTCAGCCCGAAGGCTTGAACCCGTGCGTCCGCTCGCCGTCGATCAGGTACTCTGCCGTCGGAGTAGGTCAGGTCGAGCACGGTCGGGCCGGGGCCGTTCTTGAAGTCGTCGAAGTGCACCTGGTAGGCCACGGACAGGTTCGCCGGGTCGGCCGAGATGCTCAGCACCTGTCCGTTGCTGGCCCTGTCCCAGAAGTGGTGGTACTTCGAGTAGCCGCCGCTCTGCTCCTGGAACTTGGGGCTCAGCATCGTCCATGACTTCGCCGGGTCGTCGGAGACGGTGCTGACGTAGCTGCGGATGAACGACTCCATCCCGGCCTTCGTCGGGCCGGCGGACTGCTTCTTCGCCGCGTGGGTGGCCTTGTCCCCGGAGCCGCTCGCCTGGTCGTTGCTCGAGCCGTTGTGCAGAAGGGCGAACGCCGCGACGCCGGCCAGCACGACCACGAGCGCGGCCGCCAGCAGGATGAGCGGAACCGCGATCGACCCGATCGACGTGAGCGAGGCGAGCGCAGGGTCGGGCGAGGTCGCTGGAGCTGGGGTGGGGGCGATCACCCGGGTCCCGTCGGGAGCCGGAGCAGCTGCGGCGACCGGGAGCGGACCCTGCACGTCACCGGAGGAGGCGAGGTAGGCATGCACCTGCGACATCGACCAGCGCTGGGCCGGGTCGCGGACCATGGTGGCCTCCAGCAACGGCGCCAGCCACCCGGCCTCGGGTGGCCGCGGCGGGTCCTCGTGCACGATCTTGTAGAGACCGCCCACCACGTTGTCGCCGATCTCGTACGGCGGTCGACCGGTCAGGACGTGCACGAGCGTCGCGCCGAGGGACCAGACGTCCGCCGCCTCGTCGGCCCGGCCACCGGCAGCGACCTCGGGGGCGAGGTAGGCCGGCGACCCGAGCACGAACCCGGTCTGGGTGAGGGTCGCGTCCGAGGCCAGTCGCGCGATCCCGAAGTCGGCGATCTTCACCTGCCCGGCTCGGTCGAGCAGGATGTTCGACGGCTTGACGTCACGGTGCACGATCCCGGCCGCGTGGGCGGCGGCGAGGGCATCCGCGGCCTGGGCCAGCAGGGGAGCGGCCTGGTCAGGAGTCAGCGGGCCACGGTCGCGCACGAGGCGGCCGAGGTCGGCGCCGTCGACGTACTCCATCACCAGCCAGTGGCTCTCGCTCTCACCGTCGACCACGGCGTCGTACACGCCCAGCACGTGCGGGTGCGCGAGGCGCGCGCTGAGCTGCGCCTCGCGCTCGGCACGCGCGAGGTCGGTCTGATCGGTCCCGGGGAGCAGACCGATGCGCTTGAGCGCGACGTTGCGTCCGAGCACCTCGTCGCGCCCCAGCCAGACCGTTCCGGTGGCTCCTCGGCCGATCTCGCGCTCGAGCGAGTAGCGTCCGCTGATCACGTCTGTCCTTCGATGGGCTGCTGACAACAGCCCTCCACTCTAGGTGGAGGCCGGTCCCCGGCCTCAGGCGACCTCGACGTCGGCCTCCATCGCGGCGACGAACGTCCGCTTCACCTGCCGCCACGACTCGTCGGTCATGGTGCGCCTCCAGTACGGCGAGCAGGACATCGACTGTCGGTCCAGCCCCCGCTCGAGCAGCAGGTGTCGCCGGATCGCGCGGATCTCGTCGGCCTCGCCGTGCACGAAGGCGTCCACCCGGCCGGAGGGAAGTCCAGCGCCCGCACCGCCTCGGCGAGCAGCTCGGCGTCGTCGGTGCCACCGGTGCGGTGCAGCCAGGCGAGGTCGACGTCGCCGGGGGAGTCGAGCGCGATCTCGTGCTCGGGTCCGTCGCAGACCAGCCGGACCACCACGCGCGCCCCCGGTGGAACGGCCTCCATCGACGCCGCGATGGCGGGCAGCGCTGACTCGTCGCCGAGGAACAGGTGCCAGTCGGCCGTCGGATCGGGCCGGTAGCCACTCCCAGGACCCTCGAACACCAGCACGTCGCCTGGCTCGACGTCGGCGGCCCACGGTCCGCCGATTCCCTCGCCGCCGTGCACCACGAAGTCGAGGGTCAGCTCGTGCGTCTCGGCGTCCCAGCTGCGGACCGTGTAGCGACGGCGCCAGGGCCAGTGCTCCTTGGCGTGCAGCTCCTTCACCTCGGCGGGCGAGAAGACCCCGCCGTACGGCGCACCGACGGGCGGGATGGCCACGTTGACGTAGGCGTCGGTGGCGTCGGGCATCTCGAGGTGCTCGAGGTCGCCGCCACCGAGCACGACCCTGACCAGCGCCGGCGTGAGCCACTCGGTGCTCACCACGCGTCCGTGCATGCGGATCCTCCTCCCAACAGGTTAGGCAACCCTAACTTGCAACTCACGCCCGGATCACGAATCGGCTCAGCCCCTCCGGCGACGTCGACGAGCACCTTGCCGACGGCCCCGCCCTCGACCGCGGCGTGGGCCTCGGCGGCCCGCTCGAGCGGGAAGTGATGCAGCGGGAGGCCGGCGTCCTCGCCGACCCCGACGGCCCCAGCCGCGACAGCAGCGCTGACGTCGGCGATGGCGTGGTGCTTCCAGCGTTCGGGTGCGGTGTAGAGGAGCACGAACTGCCACCGCGCGTTGACCACCATGTGCGGGCGCACCGGCAGGCTGAGCGGCTGGCTGCCGTCGTCGGCGTACACCGCGACCGACCCGTGCGGGGCGAGCACCCGGCTGTCGATCTCCGCATTGGCCGCCGCGGCGACCTCCACGATCGTGTCGACCCCGGAGGGCGCGATCCTGCGCACCTCGTCGACCACGTCCTGCTCCCGGTAGTTGATGACGTGGTCAGCACCGGCCCGGGCGGCCAGGTTGGCCTTCTCCGGGCTGCTGATCGTCGTGATGACGGTGGCGTCGGCCCAGCGGGCGAGCTGGATGGCGGCGTTGCCGACCGCGCCCGCGCCACCCGAGACCAGGACGGTGCGTCCCGACAGCGCACCGGGGTCCAGACGCTCGGGGCCGCCCTCGGTCACCGTCAACGCCCGGTGCGCCGTCAGGAACGGCACGCCCAAGGACGCCCCGAGGTCGAAGGAGGCCGAGTCGGGCAGGGCGACGATGTTGCGCGTCGGCACCAGCGCGTACTCCTGGGCGGTGCCCTCGGGCCGCTGGTACGCCGACTCCCAGATCCACACGCGGGTCCCGAGCAGTGACTCCTCGACCCCGGACCCCACGGCGTCCACGACGCCGGAGCCGTCCTGGTCGGGCACCTGCGGCGGGTCCACCGGCGTACCCGGCTCGCTGCCGCGTCGCGACTTCCAGTCGGTCGGGTTCACTCCGGAGCGGTGGATCCGCACCCGCACCTCGCCGGGTCCGGGTTCGGCCATCGGCCGGTCAGCCAGGGTCAGCACGTCGGGGTCGCCGGTCCGGTCGTAGGTGATCGCACGCATGCTCCCGACCGTAGCCCCGACCAGAACCAGAGTCTCAGCGGTAGCGGAACCCGTCGCGGAAGCGACGGAACAGCCCACCCTTGATCGGCAGCGGCGCCTCGGCCGGTGGTGCCGTCGCACGTTGGGTGGCGATCGGCTGGTCGTAGTCGGTGCGCACGATCGCGTCGATGACCTGCTCCTCGGTGAACTCGTCGGAGCCCTCGATCTCCGGGACGTAGCCGACCAGCATCCCGTCGCGCATCACCTGCGCCTCCAGCCCGGCGGTGTTGTCGGAGTCCCAGACGGCCTCGCGGCCGTCAGGCAGCGAGATGCTCACCCCGAACTGGAACGCGGCGACCCGGGCGAGGTCCGCGTCGGTCCCACGGGCCCGCAGCGCATCGACCACCCGACGAGCCTTGTTCTCCTCCATGCCCCGGAAGCGTACCGGCCCACCCGAGCCCACCCGGGTGGTCGAGGTCGTAGCCGTCAGGGCCTGGGCCTCGAAACCGCGGCGAGGACCCGACTAGGGCTGGGGCGTCCCGCCGGCGTCGTGACGCTCCCGCTTGTGGCGGCGTCGGGCACGGCGGAGCTCGGCCGCGCTGGCGCCCTCCAGCGCGATCATCGACCGGTCGGTGTCGGGCAGGGCGCGCAGGATCTCGTCGAGCTTGCGCTGCGTCACGGCCTGCTGGCGCGACTGGGTGTGCTGGATGACGAAGACCATGGCCAGCGTCACCGCCGAGACCATCGTGGTGAACACCGACTCGAGGCGGGGTGGGAACTCGAACCGAGCCGAGAAGACGACCCAGAGGAGGTCGAGGACGACGACGGTCACGGCGATCCAGGAGGCGGACGCCAACCAGTCCAGGGCGCGGAGCAGGCGCGAGGCGAGATCCATGACGACATGGTGGTCGTCGAGCCTGACCAGTGACTGACGGCGTCGGCCGTGCGGCCGACGAGGGTGAGAGTCAGGCGTGTCCGCCGCGCTCGCACCCTCGGGTATGAGCGTGTCTTACCCGGAGGCAAGACTCGACGGACACGCACCTCGTCAGTACCCCGTCCACCGATCTCGACGCACGAGGTGGCTGTCGGGACCGCTTCAGGCGTCGGGTGCCTGCCGGGCCGGCTTCCTGTCGCGTCGTAGCAGCGCGTTCGCCGCGACCCGGATGACGAGGACGTTGAGGAGCGCGGCCGCGAGGAACAGGACCGAGAAGACCAGGGCGACCGGCCACATCGGCTCGCCCGGCAGGGAGTCGCGGACGCTCCATCCGGTGGCGCCGACGACGTACAGGACCGGGAACGTCACGACGACGCTGGGCACGAGGAGCAGGAAGGCGATCCACTCCACGAGCGGTCGACCGTCCTCTGCCGAGAAGGCGATCGCTCCCAGGACAGCTTCCAGGACGACATAGCCACCCGCGACGAACGTCGACGGACGACTCATGGGACCGAGCCGCCTCCGGTCAAGCGGAGTCGGCGTCCACGGCATGGAGGGACGGTAGCGCGCTACGTGACCAGCGTCTTCGTGTAGAAGACCCGGGCGAAGCCGTCATCCCCGGCTCGATGCCTCGCGAGCGTGAGGAGGGCGCGCCCGGCGGAGGTTCAGCACGCGGCCATGGTCGCAGGGCTTCGCCCTGATCGCCGCGGAGATAGGCTCGAGTCGTGCGTGACCGCGGTTACCACCCGGGCCTCGACGGGGTCCGCGGGGTGGCCATCCTCCTGGTCCTCGGACAGCACGCGATGACCAGGCCGCTGATCGACGGCTTCGTCGGGGTCACGGTCTTCTTCTGCCTGTCCGGCTACCTGATCACCAGCCTCCTGGTCCGCGAGCTCGGCACCGGCAGGTTGGACGTCCGCTCGTTCTACCGGCGGCGCGCGGCTCGTCTTGGCCCTGCGTTGGCGACGGTCGTGGCCGTGACGATCGTGGTGCTGCTCATCCATCGACCTGACCTCGGAGTGGGTGGGGTCCTCGCACCCGCGGGAGCCGCCGTCACCTACACGACGAGCCTCTTCGACTGGTCCCACCACGCCTTCGCCACCAAGGACTACTTCAACTACACGTGGTCGCTCTCGGTCGAGGAACAGTTCTACCTGGTCTGGCCGTTCGCCCTGCTCTGGGGCTACCGCCGCCACCCACGGTCGTTCGCGGCGGCCACCGCCGCGCTCGTCGTGACCACGCTGGTGCTCGACCTCGGCCTCGGACTGAGTCGGCAGGTCAAGTACGACCCGCACGAGTACTTCGGCAGCGACACCAACGCCCTCCCCATCCTGGTCGGCTCGTTGCTCGCGATCGTCGTCCACGAGGGATGGCTCTCGCGGTCACTGCGTCACCTCGCGCCCTGGGGCCTGGTGGCTGTGGCGCTGCTTCCGGTCCTGGCCTCCCGGAACGAGATCTACCGACCCTCGCTGGTGATCGTCGAGGGGACCGTGCTGAGCCTCGTCGTCCTGGTCGGGGTCGTGACGCGTCCCCGCTCGGCCGCGGGATCGCTGCTGGCGAGCCGTCCGCTGCGGTGGCTGGGCGAGAGGTCGTACTCGATCTACCTCTGGAACGTGCTGGCGCGCATCGCGATGCTGGCGCTGCTCGGCCACACCGTGATCGGCGACGTCGCCTGGATCGCCGCGCTCGTCGTCCTGGCCGAGCTCAGCTACCGGTTCGTGGAGCGCCCGCTGCGCGCCAGGCTGGGTCAGCGAGCGTCCGGCTCGCCGACGGCCGCGTTCAGGGCGGTGGCGAAGCCGCACCACGCGAGGTACGGCGTCAGCAGCGCCGCCGCCCGGCGGTCCTCGCGCCGGAGCGCCATCACCTCGACTGCGACCAAGGCGTCCAGCGCGGCGATCACCGCGAGCGAGGCCCGCTTCTCGTGAGCGCCGAAGAACACACCTGGCCACGCGGCGTTCAGGGCGAGCTGCGCCAGGTGGAGTCGACGAACCCTAGGTGACGTTTCGTAGGCCCGCCACCCTGCGACGGCGATCGAGACGTACAGCGCGGACCAGATCGGTCCGAAGGCCGAGGGTGGCGGTGCCCAGCCTGGCTTGTCCAACCGGACGTAGGTGCTGGCCGCGCGCCGCGCGCCGAGGCCCCCGAGTCCGGCGGCACCGAGGACGGGCAGGACGGCGAAGGCGAGACGACGGGTGCTCATGACACCTGCCTATCGGCCCGGTCAAGCCGCGCGAGCCTCAGACCCGCTCGAGCACCGTGCCCGTGGCCATCGCGCCGCCGGCGCACATCGAGACCAGGGCGCGGGTGCCGTCGGTGCGCTCGAGCTCGTGCAGCGCGGTCGTGATGAGGCGGGTTCCCGTGGAACCGACCGGGTGGCCCAGGGCGATGGCGCCACCGTTGACGTTGGTCTTCTCGAGCGGGGCACCGGTCTGCTGGGCCCAGGAGAGCACGACGGCCGCGAACGCCTCGTTCACCTCGAACAGGTCGAAGTCCTCGAGGGTGAGGCCGGTGCGCTCCAGCAGCCTGCGGGTCGCGTCGATGGGGCCGTCGAGGTGGAAGTAGGGGTCCGAGCCGACCAACGCGTGGTCGGCGATCCGGGCCCGCGCGGTGAGGCCGAGGGAGTCGGCGAGGTCGGCGTCCATCAGCAGGACCGCCGAGGCGCCGTCGCTGATCTGCGACGACGTGCCGGCAGTGTGCAAGCCGTCGGGCAGGACCGGCTTCAGCCGGGCCAGTCCCTCGATCGTCGTGTCGCGCAGACCCTCGTCGGTGGCGACGAGCCGCAGCTCGCCGGTCGGCGTCCGGGTCTCCCTGTCGACCACCGGCGCCTCCAGCGGCGCGATCTCGCGCTCGAAGCGGCCCGCGTCGACGGCGGCCCGGGCGCGGCGCTGCGACTCGCACCCGAAGGCCTCGAGGTCCTCGCGGGTCAGCCCGCGGTTGCGAGCGATGCGGTCGGCGCCGAGGAACTGGTTGGGCATGTCGATCGTCCACGACTCGGGTCGCGGGTCGCCCATCCCCTCGGGCACGTTGGCGCCGAGCGGGATCCGGCTCATCGACTCCACACCGCAGGCGATACCCACCTTGATGGTGTCGGCCTTGATGAGGTCGTTGACGAGGTGGGCCGACTGCTGCCCTGACCCGCACTGCGCGTCGACGGTGGTGGCGCCCGTCGACTGGGGGAGCCCGGCGTGCAGCCACGCTCGCCGCACCATGTCGTTGGACTGCTCACCGGCCTGGGTGACCACGCCGCCGATGACCTGCTCGACGAGCGCGGGGTCGATCCCGGAGCGCTTGAGCACCTCGCGCTGGACGAAACCGAGCAGCTCGCCGGGATGGATGCCGGCGAGGCCGCCCCCACGCTTGCCGAGAGGGGTGCGGACGGCGTCGATGATGACCGGGTTGCCCATGCCTAGAAACTAGAACACGTTCTGATTCACGGCAACGGAACGGCGGTGTGACGTGCGTGTTACCGATGGGTCACCCTTTCCAACAAACCAGGGGTATGTCACGATCTGGGACTAGAACACGTTCCAGAAATGGAAGGATCCGCTTCGTGACCGTGACGCCGACCGCCCAGTCCGTCGTGCCCGAGGGGTTCGACCCGACCGATCCGGACGTGATGAGCGAGCGGGTGCCTCACGAGGAGCTGCTGACCCTGCGGCAAACGGCCCCGGTCTCGTGGATCGAGCAGACCGAGGCCGCGCGAGCCGGGTTCCTCGACACCGGCTTCTGGGCGGTCAGCAAGCATGCCGACGTCGGTGCGGTCTCCAAGGACCAGAAGAACTTCTCCACCAGTGCCAACGGCGTCATCGTGCGCTTCGCGCCGGACATGACGCGCGACCAGGTCGAGCAGAGCAACTTCCTGCTGATCAACCACGACGCCCCCGAGCACACGCAGCTGCGCTCGATCGTCTCCCGTGCGTTCACGCCGCGCTCGATCGGTGCGCTGCACGACGGCCTCAAGGCTCGCGCCGAGACGATCGTGGCCGACGCGCTGGCCAAGGGGCAGGGCGACTTCGTCACCGACGTCGCCGCCGAGCTGCCCCTCCAGGCGATCGCCGACCTGCTCGGCGTACCGCAGCAGGACCGGGGCAAGCTCTTCGACTGGTCCAACCAGCTGATGTCCTACGACGACCCGGAGGTCGAGGGCGACCAGATGGTCGCCTTCGCCGAGATCCTCGGCTACTCGATGGCGCTCGCCGACGAGCGGCGCTCCAGTCCTCGTGAGGACATCGTCACCGGCTGATCACCGCCGACGTCGAGGGCCGGGGGCTCACCGACGACGAGTTCGGGTTCTTCATGATCCTGCTGGCGGTCGCGGGCAACGAGACCACGCGCAACGCCATCACGCTGGGGGATGCACGCGTTCATGAACCACCCCGACCAGTGGGAGCTGTTCGTGGCGCAGCGCCCGGACTCCGCGGTCGACGAGATCATCCGCTGGGCCACGCCGGTCACGATCTTCCAGCGCACCGCCACCCACGACGTCGAGGTCGGCGGAGTGCCGGTGAAGCAGGGCGATCGCGTCGGTCTCCTCTACGCGAGCGCCAACTTCGACGACGACGTCTTCGAGGACCCGTTCCGCTTCGACATCATGCGCGACCCCAACCCGCACCTGGCCTTCGGCGGGCACGGCGCGCACTACTGCATCGGCGCCAACCTGGCCCGGCTCGAGGTCAAGCTGATGTTCAACGCGCTCGCCGACGCCGGTGCGTCCGTCAGCCAGGTGAGCGAGCCGCGCAAGCTGCGCCACGGATGGATCAACGGCGTCAAGGAGCTCCAGGTCTCCTACGCGTGACCGCGCAACCCAGCCCGCCCAGCAGAAAGGTGTCACCCGTGACGACCACAGAGTTCCTGCCGCCCGGATTCGACCCGACCGATCCCGACCTGTGCCAGCAGGCGGTGCCGCACGAGCAGCTGCTCGCCCTGCGCCAGAACGCCCCGGTCTGGTGGGTCGAGCAGCAGCCGGAGGCCCGGGCCGGGTTCCTCGACACGGGCTTCTGGGCGGTGAGCAAGCACGCCGACGTCGCCGCGGTGTCCAAGAACAGCAAGGACTTCTCCTCCGAGGAGAACGGCGCGATCATCCGCTTCGGACCGGAGATGCAGCGCGAGCAGATCGAGCTGCAGCGCATCATGCTCCTCAACCAGGACCCGCCCCATCACACCAAGACCCGCGGCATCATCAGCCGCGGCTTCACCCCGCGGTCCATCAACGCGATGCGCGAGCGCCTGGTCGAGCGGGCCGAGCAGATCGTCGCCGACGCGCTGGCCAAGGGCGAGGGCGACTTCGTCACCGAGGTCGCCGCCGAGCTGCCGCTGCAGGCCATCGCCGACCTGCTCGGCGTACCGCAGGAGGACCGCAGCAAGCTCTTCGACTGGTCCAACCAGATGCTGGCCCAGGACGACCCCGAGTACGGCGGCCAGCCCGACGTGGCCGCCACCGAGATCCTGATGTACGCGATGGGGATGGCCGAGGACCGTCGCGCAGAACCCGCGCGACGACATCGTCACCAAGCTGATCAAGGCCGACCTCGACGGCGCAGGCGCTCGGCGAGGACGAGTTCGGCTACTTCGTGATCATGCTGGCCGTCGCCGGCAACGAGACCACGCGCAACGCGATCACCCACGGCATGAACGCCTTCTTCGACCACCCCGACCAGTGGGAGCTGTTCAAGAAGGAGCGGCCGAACACCGCCGTCGACGAGATCATCCGCTGGGCCACCCCGGTCACGGTCTTCCAGCGCACGGCCCTCAACGACGTGATGGTCGGTGGCCAGCAGGTCAAGCAGGGCAGCGGGTCGGGTCTGTACTACGCCAGCGCCAACCACGACGAGTCCGTCTTCGAGGAGCCGGACACGCTTCGACATCATGCGCGACCCCAACCCGCACCTCGCGTTCGGCGGGCACGGCGCGCACTACTGCATCGGCGCCAACCTCGCGCGGCTCGAGGTCGAGATCATGTTCAACGCGATCGCCGACACGATGCCCGACATCCAGCGGACGGGTGACCCGGTGCGGCTCCGCCACGGCTGGATCAACGGCGTCAAGCACGTGCCGGTTCGGTACTCCTGACGGCTGCGCTGCGTCTGCCGCGCAGCACCAGGACCACCCCGACGGCGCTGATCGCGAGGCCGACGAACCCGGCGAGGTGCACGGGTACGCCGAACATCAGGTAGACCCACAGCATGGTGGTCGGCGGCGTCAGGTAGAGCAGCGTGCTCACGACGGTCGCCCCCTGCGTGCGGGTGACGTGCACGTACATCACGTAGCCGCCGAGGCTGGCCAGCACGATCAGCCACAGCACGGCGGCCCAGAACTGCCACGTCGGGAGCGGGGCCATCTTGCCCGCGGCGATCGCGACGACGTCCAGCACGACCGCGGTCACGACGGCCTGCATCATGATCGTGTCGAGCAGTCCCTCGGGCGGCCGGAGCCGACGGGTCAGGACGGTGCCGGTGGCCAGGCAGAGCATCCCGGCGACCGGCAGGGCGTAGGCCCAGTGCGAGCCGCCCGCGACCGAGAGGTCGCCCGAGACCACGACGGCGACGCCGACCAGGCCGAGGAGCACCCCCGCCCACATCACGGGGCTGGTGCGCTCACCGAGCAGAGGGCCGGCGACGGTGGCCACCAGCAACGGCTGCAGCGCGGCGATCAGGGCCGCCGTACCGCCGGGCACGCCGTGGCGGACGCCCTCGAAGATGCAGAGCAGGTACGCCGGCTGGCACAGCAGCCCGATCACCGTCTGCCGCCTCCACGCCGCGGCGGAGGGCCAGGCGAGACGTCGCACCCGCGCGTACGCCACGAGCAGCACGGCCAGGATCGTGAACCGCCACCCGAGGGTGGTCAGCGGGTCCGCGTCGGCCCGGGCGGAGAGCTCGGCACCGACGAACCCCGAGCTCCAGGCCACCACGAGCGCCACCTGCGCCGCGAGGGGTGAGCGGAGGGAGGAGAGCGACGGCACGCCCTCAAGGATGTCAGGCCGTCGGCGGACCCTCGTCGCGCAGCTTCTGCACGCCGGTCAGGGCCTCCTGGAGGTCCTCGAGCCAGGACTGCGTGTGCTCGCCGACCAGCCGCACGCACCAGGCCAGCGCGTCGGCGCGGCTGCGGGCGACCCCGGACTCGACGAGGACGTCGAGGACCTGCCGCTCGGGCTGGCGCAGGCGCGTCATCACCGGCACGGCGAGGTGGGTGAACGTCGCCTGCTGCGAGCCGCACGCCGCGCCCCAGGCGACCTTCTTGCCGAACTTGTGCTCGGCCTCGCGGGCGACGCTGATGCGCTGCTCGCGGGTCTCCTCGCGGAACCGCGAGATCCGGCCCCGGGCCGCCTCGACCGCCTCGGGCCCGTCCGGGTCCCCCTCGACGCCCTCCGGTGCGGCCAGCGTGCCCACGACGAGGATCTCCTCACGGTCGACGCTCACCTCGGCCGGGCCGGTGAACCAGTCGGCGGGCAGCCGCCCCTGGAACCACGCCTCGATCTGTCCCTGGTCACTGCATGAGATCCTCCTGCAACGATGTAATGAAGTAATCATGCGCCGCGGTGTGGGCTCGCACAAGGCCCCGGATCCGCTCTCTGCCGAGGGCAGAACCGCTGGGAGCAGAACCGCTGGTCCGGGCGGCGTACGACGGACACGCTGGCGCCATGGCACCCACTCCACCCGTCCTGACCGGCGGGACCCTCGACGACCAGCTCACCGCCCGGCTGCTGCAGCAGCGGATCATCGTGCTCGGCCAGGAGGTCGACGACGCGATCGCGAACCGGCTCTGCGCCGAGCTGCTGCTCCTCTCGGCCGAGGACCCGCAGCGTGACATCAGCCTCTACATCAACTCACCCGGCGGCTCGGTGACGGCCGGGCTGGCCATCTACGACACGATGCGGCTGATCCCCAACGACGTCAGCACGCTGGCGATGGGGTTGGCCGCGAGCATGGGGCAGTTCCTGCTGTCGGCCGGAACGCCGGGCAAGCGGTTCGCGCTGCCGCACGCGCGCGTGCTCATGCACCAGGGCTCGGCCGGCATCGGCGGCACCGCCGTCGACATCGAGATCCAGGCCGAGAACCTCGAGCACACCAAGGACGTGCTCATGCGGCTGATCGCCGAGCACACCGGGCAGCCGGTGGAGAAGGTCGAGCACGACGCGTGGCGCGACCGCTGGTTCACCGCCGAGGAGGCGCTGGACTACGGGTTCGTCGACCAGGTGCTCACCGACGTCGCCGCGATCACGCCTCCGGCGCCCGAGCGGAGGGTGGGCCTGCGATGAGCCAGTACACGATCCCCAGCGTGGTCGAGAAGACGCTGCACGGCGAGCGCGCGGTCGACATCTACAGCCGGCTGCTGACCGACCGGATCGTCTACGTCGGCACCGAGATCGACGACGGCGTGGCCAACGTCGTGATCGCCCAGCTGCTGCACCTGGAGTCGGAGAACCCCGACTCACCCGTCAACCTCTACCTGAACTCGCCCGGCGGCTCGGTCACGGCCTCGCTGGCCATCTACGACACCATGCAGTTCATCGGCTCCGAGGTGGCCACGACCTGTGTCGGCCAGGCAGGCTCCAGCGCCGCTGTCCTGCTCGCCGGGGGAGCGCCCGGGCGACGTACCCTCCTGCCGCACGCACGGGTGGTGCTCCACCAGCCCTCGACCGGTGGCCAGGGCGCGCTGCCCGACCTCGCGCTGCAGGCCAAGGAGATCGTGCGGCTGCGCGCGGAGATGGAGCTGATCCTGGCCCGGCACACCGGTCAGACCGTCGACCGGTTGCGTGAGGACACCGGTCGGGACCTGGTCCTCGACGCGCAGGGAGCGGTGGCGTACGGGCTCGCGGACGGCGTCCTCGGCACGCGCAGGCCCGACGCGGCCTGAGGGGAACAACCGGCGGCGCGAGTCGGTTGCCGCCGACATGACTGAGAGCCTCGACCGCGCGATCGCGTCCCTGCGTGCCCACCACGACCGGCTGGCGGAGGTGGTCGCCGGGCTCGACCCCGAGCAGCTCTCCGGCCCCAGCGCCGCCTCGGAGTGGTCCATCGCCCAGGTGCTCTCGCACCTCGGCAGCGGCGCCGAGATCTTCTACGGCCCCTACTCGGCCGCGCTGACCGGTGCGGCGTCGCCCCCGGTGGACAACCAGGCGATCTGGGACCGCTGGAACGCGAGCACCCCCGAGGAGCAGGCCGCGGGCTTCCTCGAGCACGACGAGCGCCTCCTCAGGCTCCTCGAGGACGCCACTGCCGACCAGCGGGACACGGTCGTCATCGACCTCGGCTTCTTCCCCGAACCGATCCCGCTCGCCCAGGCCGTCGGCATGCGGCTGAACGAGGCCGCCCTGCACACCTGGGACGTCCTGGCCGGCATCGATGCGTCGGCTGCCGTCGACGAGGAGGCGGCCGACCTGCTGCTGGAGCAGTACGCCGGAGCAGCCGCGTACATGCTGGGCTTCATCGGCAAGCCCGAGCGGTTGGGGACCTCGGCGGTCGTGGACCTCGACGGGTACGCGCTCACCGTCGGCGACTCGATCTCGGTCTCGGCCGGCTCGCCGGACGAGCCGACGGCCGCGCTGCACGCCCCGCACGAGGCCGCGCTGCGCCTGGTGTCCGGTCGGCTCAAGCCCGGCTACACCGCCGAGGAGGTCACGGTCAGCGGCAACGTCGACCTCGACGCCCTCCGGCAGGTCTTCCCCGGCTACTGAGCCGGCCGAAGCCCTTCAGGCAGCGAGGGCCAGCGGGCCGCTCGGACGAACGGCCAGGGTGCGGGCCACCCGCGTGGTGAGGTCGACCAGGCGCAGCCCGAGGGCTCCGGAGACCGCACCGAGGATCTCCGAGCTCGGCTCCTTGCGACCGCGCTCGACCTCGGAGAGGTACTGCACCGAGACGCCGGCGTCCTCGGCGACGTCGGCGAGCGTGCGCTCCTGGATCTGCCGCTCCTCGCGGAGCTCGCGTCCCACCACCTCGCGCCACAAGGGCTCCGGCGCATCGTCGAGCGAGGGCTGCTGCCGGTGCTCCGGCGACGGAAAGGCGACCAGGTCTCCCATGCGCGGAGTCTACGTCGCGAGGTCCGCCAACGACGTGGACTCGTCGGCCAGCGCGTCGGCGTCCACCTGCCGGCCGACGAGGCGGCGTACGTCGTCGATGGCGTCCCAGTCGTTGACGTGCATGCCGGCCACCACCTGCCCGCCGCGCAGCCACCAGGCGGTGAAGTCGAGGCCGGAGGTGTCGCCGCGCACGACCACCTGGTCGAAGCCGTCGGGCCCGGAGTTGCCGACGTACTCCATGCCGAGGTCGTACTGGTCGGTGAAGAAGTAGGGGAGTGCGTCGTGCACGGTGTCCTCGCCCCGCAGGTTGGCCGCCACGACCTTGCCGTGCTTGATCGCGGTGTCCCAGTGCTCGACGCGCAGGGGCCGCCCGAGGACGGGGTGGTCGGCGTTGGCGACGTCGCCGGCCGCGTAGACCGAGGGGTCGCTGGTGCGGAGGTGCGCGTCGGTGCGGATCCCGTTGTCGATGACGAGCCCCGCGGCGCCCGCCGGCTCCACGACCGGCTCGACGCCCACGCCGACGACCAGCAGGTCGCAGCGCACCGGGTTGCCCTCGCGCAGGTGCACCAGGGCGCCGTCGCCGGAGCGCTCGATGCCGGTCACGTGCACCGAGGTGCGCAGGTCGACCCCGTGCTGGCGGTGGAGGCCGGCGAAGATCGCGCCCACCTCCGCGCCCAGGACGCGCTCCAGCGGCTGGTCCAGCGCCTCGAGCAGCGTCACCTCGGCGCCGTTGGAGCGGGCGGCCGCGGCCACCTCGAGACCGATCCAGCCGCCGCCGATGATGCCGACGCGGAGACCGTCGGTGAGCCGCTCCTTGAGGGCGATCGAGTCGTCGAGGGTGCGCAGGTAGGTGACAGGCGCCCCGCTGTCGTCGGCGAGGGCGAGGTGGCGTGCCCGCGACCCGGTGGCCAGGACCAGCTTGTCGTAGCCCACCCGGCCGCCGTCGGCCATGACGCCCTTGGCGGCGAGGTCGAGCGAGGTCACCCGCGTGCCCGTGTGCAGCTCGACGTCATGCTCGGCGTACCAGCCGGCGTCGTGCACGAGCGCGTCGTCCGGCTTGCCCTTGCCGAGGAGGAGGTCCTTGGACAGGGGCGGGCGCTCGTACGGCGGGTGGTGCTCGTCGGTGAAGACGCTCACCGGTCCGTCGTACCCGGCGTCGCGGAGCTCGCCCACGACCGTCCCTGCCGCCAGTCCGCCCCCGACGACCACGATGCGCTCCGACATGGCGCCACCCCTTCTAAAAATGAATAGTGTTGACGTTAGTAATTCCGCCCGACGACGTCAAGCGTCCGGGCTGGCCGACGGGCATCATGTGCCCATGAGTGACGACGTCGAGGTGCGCGACCTGCAGGAGGGCGACCGGGAGTCCTGGCGCCGGCTCTACGCCGGGTACCGGGAGTTCTACGAGTGCGAGCCCTCCGAGCAGGTGCTGGACCACGTGTGGGGGTGGCTGCAGGACCCCGACCACGAGCTCGGCGGACTGGTCGCGCTGGTCGACGGGAAGGTCGTGGGGATCGCGCACCACCGGTCCTACGTGCGCCCGAGCGAGGCCCAGACCGGGCTGTTCCTCGACGACCTCTTCACCGACGCCGAGGTGCGTGGCCGCGGGGTCGGGCGGGCCCTGATCACGCGGCTGAGCGAGATCGCCCGGGACCGCGGCGCGGCCAAGGTGCGCTGGGTCACCGCCGCGGACAACACCACCGCCCAGCGCCTCTACGACCGCGTGGCCGAGCGGACCGACTGGCTCACCTACGACCTGCTCGTGCTGAGCGGCGAGCGGGGGATCGCTGCACGCGTCAGCAGGGTGAGCGGGGGATCGCTGCACGACGCCGTGAGCACGGATGCCCCGCTCGACCTCGTACGGCGTGCACGGAACCCCCGCTCGGCGGAGGGGGGGGCGGGGTCAGCCGGCGAGCGGCTCGGAGCCGACGACCCACATCGCGAAGAACTGGGAGCCGCCGCCGTAGGCGTGGCCGAGGGCGCGGCGGGCGCCGTCGACCTGGTGCTCGCCGGCCGCGCCACGGACCTGCAGCGCCGCCTCCGCGAAGCGCAGCATGCCACTGGCCCCGATCGGGTTGGAGGAGAGCACGCCGCCCGAGCAGTTGACCGGGAGGGCGCCGTCCATCGCCGTCGCGCCCGACTCGGTGAGCTTCCAGCCCTCGCCCTGCTCGGCGAAGCCGAGGCTCTCCAGCCACATCGGCTCGAACCAGGAGAACGGCACGTAGATCTCGGCCGCGTCGATCTCCTCGATCGGGTTGGTGATGCCGGCCTGCTTCCAGATCGCGGCCGCGGCGTCGCGGGAGGCCTGCGGGTTGACCTGGTCGCGCTCAGCGGCGGTCGTGGCCTCCGAGCGCATCACCGTGCCGTGGATCCAGGCGGGGTTGGGCGAGGCCTTGGCGGTGTCCTCGTCGACGATGACCAGCGCGCACGCGCCGTCGGAGGACGGGCAGGTCTCGTCGTAGCGGATCGGGTCCCACAGCATCTGCGAGGCGAGCACCGACTCGACGGTGGTGTCCGGGTTCTTCAGGTGGGCGTAGGGGTTCTTCAGTGCGTTCTGCCGGTCCTTGGCCGCGACGATGGCGCCGATGTGGTTCGGCGCCCCGGAGCGGCGGATGTAGGAGCGCACGTGCGGCGCGAAGTACCCGCCCGCACCGGCGTGCACCGGCATGTTGAACGGGATCGGCACCGAGAGCGCCCACATCGCGTTGGACTCCGACTGCTTCTCGAAGGCCACCGTGAGGACGCGCTTGTGCACGCCCGACTGGATGAGTGACGTGGCCACGATCGCCGTCGAGCCACCGACCGAGCCCGCGGTGTGCACCCGCAGCAGCGGCTTGCCGGCCGCGCCGAGCGAGTCGGCGAGGAACAGCTCGGGCATCATCACGCCCTCGAAGAGGTCGGGCGCCTTGCCGACGACGATCGCGTCGATGTCGTCGAAGGTCATCCCCGCGTCGTCGAGCGCACGGTCGATCGCCTCACGGCACAGCCCGGCGATCGAGACGTCCTCGCGCTTGGCCCGGTGGTGGGTCTGGCCGATGCCGACGACGGCGGCGGGCTTCTTGCTCACTTGGATGCCTCCATCGTGCAGACGAGGTTCTGTTGCAGCGCCGGGCCGCTGGTCGCGTGGCCGAGCACCTTGGCGTTCTCTCCCGACCAGATACGACCGGCCGCCTCACCGATCCGGGCCGCCCCGGCGGTGAACATCGGGTTGCCGGCGAGCGCGCCGCCCGACGGGTTGATCGCGACGTCGTCGCCGAGACCGAGCTCGCGGCGCAGGACCAGCTCCTGGTGGCTGAACGGCGCGTGCAGCTCGGCCACCTCGACCCCGTCGACGCCGGCCTTCGCGGCCGCGCTCGGCAGCCGACGGCGAACGGGTCAGGTCGCGGGTGCCCATGCTGATCGCGTCGACGTACGTCGAGATGCCGGTGATCCAGGCCGGGTTGTCGCGCACCTCACTGGCCTTGTCGCCGGCGGCGATCACGAGCGCGGCGGCCCCGTCGGTCACCGGCGCGCAGTCGTGCTTGCGGAGCGGGTCGGCGTACATCGGCTTGGCCAGCAGCTCCTCGACCGACGACCCGCCCTTGCGCACGGCGTGCTCGTTCTTCTCGGCGTCGGTCATCGACCGGTTCACCACCTCGGCCATGGCCCGCTCGTCCCAGTCGCCGGCGTCGATGCCGGCGCGGGCCTGGAGCCCGGCCAGCGACACGGTGTCGGCCCACAGCGGCGTCATCGTGTAGGGGTCGAGCTGGAGCGAGAGCGTTCGGCGCAGCACGCCGGCCGAGCTCTTGCCGAAGCCGTAGACCAGCGCGGTGTCGACCTCGCCGGTCTGGATCTTCAGCCAGGCCTCGTACATCGCCCACGCGGCGTCCATCTCGACGTGTGACTCGTTGACCGGCGGGATCACGCCGATCGCGTCCACCGCCTGCACGAACGAGAACGACCTGCCGGCCAGGTAGTCGCTCGAGCCCGAGCACCAGAAGCCGATGTCGCGTCGCGTCCAGCCGGTCTGCTCGTAGCACTCGGCGAACAACGGCACGAGCAGCTCCACGCACGTGGGCGACCCGTCGAACTCCTCCATCTGTCGCTGGGCGAACCCCACGACCGCAACGTCACGCAATGCCCGCTCCTTCTAGAGGTGCTGCTTGTAGGTCTCGTAGTCCGCGTCCGGCTCGTCGGTCGGCGCGAAGTGGCTGATGTTCTCGATCGTGGTGCCCCACTCCTCGCGCGGCTTCCACACGGCCTTGACCCGCATGCCCATCCGGACCTCCGCGGCGGGGATGTCGAGGATCAGGTGCAGGAACGCGATGTCGGCGCCGTCGAGCAGGACGTAGGCGGAGACGTACGGCGGGGTGATCTTCTGCCCCATGAACGGCACGTTGACGATGCAGAACGTCGTGACCGTGCCGACGTCGGGCAGCTCGATCTCCTCGTTGGTGGGCGTGCCGTCGGTGGGGCAGGCCGAGCGCGGAGGGATGTAGACCTTGCCGCACTGCGGGCAGCGCTGGCCGAGCAGCCGGCCCTCGGCCAGCCCGCGGTAGAACGCCGACTCCTCGGGCGATGCGGCGTAGAGGTAGTCGAGCTCGACGGGGGTGATGACGCCGGTGACCGGCTCGACTCGGAGGGTTCGACAGGCTCGACCGCTGGAGCCGAGCGCTGGTCCGAGGCCTCGCCGTCCGCCGGCTCGAAGCAGGCGATGTCGGTGATCGCGCCGACACGCTCCTCGGCCCAGCGCACCTGCACGCGCATCCCGGTCGAGACCTGGTCGGCGGAGGAGACGTCGAGGGCGTGCAGCAGGGGAGTGTCGGCGCCGTCGAGGGTGACCAGGGCGAACGCGAACGGCCGGTCGATCGGCTGGCCCTTGACCGGCTCGGGCACCCAGGACCACGACGTCACGGTGCCGGTGTCGGCGACCTCGACGAAGTCGGTCACCGGATCATGGGTGACCGGGTCGAACTCCGGAGGCGGCACCACCACCTGGCCCTGCGACGTACGACCGCCGACGACCCGGCCGTCGCGCAGCCCGGTCAGGAAGCGGCCGATCACCGGACCGGTGGACCGGGTGTAGTCGAACGCTACGGTGACCGGTGCCGAGAGAGTGCGCGTGCCAGACGTCATGGTCAAGAAAGTAGAACACGTTCTACTATTCAGACAACCCGTGGCCCCCAGGTGAGGAGAAACCCATGAAGCTCGGACTCCAGCTGGGCTACTGGGGCGCCGCATCCGCCCGAGGGCGTCGGCGACCTCGTGCAGGCCGCGGAGGCCGCCGGCTACGACGCGGTGTTCACCGCCGAGGCCTGGGGCTCCGACGCGTTCACACCGCTGGCCTGGTGGGGCCGGGAGACCAGCCGGGTGCGGCTCGGCACCTCGATCGTGCAGATGTCCGGGCGCACCCCGACGAGCATCGCCATGCACGCCCTGACCCTCGACCACCTCTCCGGTGGCCGCGTCATCCTCGGGATGGGCGTCAGCGGGCCGCAGGTCGTCGAGGGCTGGTACGGCCAGCCGTTCGCCAAGCCGCTGGCCCGCACCCGCGAGGTGGTCGACATCGTCCGGCAGGTGCTGGCGCGCGAGGCACCGGTCACCAACGACGGCCCGCACTACCCGCTGCCCTTCCAGGGCGAGGGCTCGGTCGGGCTGGGCAAGCCGCTCAAGTCGATCGTGCACCCGCTGCGGGCCGACATCCCGATCTGGCTGGGGGCCGAGGGGCCCAAGAACGTCGCCCAGACGGCCGAGATCGCCGACGGCTGGATCCCGATCTTCTACACGCCCAAGTCGGCACCGATGTACCAGCCGTGGCTGGACGAGGGGTTCGCCCGGACCGGATCTCGACGGACGGCGCGACGACTTCGAGATCGCCGCCACCTGCCACCTCCAGGTGACCAGCAGCGAGCAGGAGCGTCGCGCTGTGGTCGACGGGCTCAAGGGGTATGTCGCGCTGTACATGGGCGGGATGGGCGCCAAGGAGCAGAACTTTCACAAGAACGTGTTTGATCGCATGGGATACGACACCATCAGTGACGAGGTACAGGAGCTGTTCCTGGCCGGCAGGCGCGACGAGGCGACGGCGCTCATCCCGGACGACCTCGTGGAGGACATGCACATCGTCGGCGACGCGGGTTACGTCAAGGAACGCGTCGCCGCTTGGGAGGAGACCGGAGTGACCACACTGCTGCTGAGCCTGCGCTCGCCCGACGAGGTCCGGCTGATCGCCGAGACCCTGTCGTGATCGACCTGCGTACGGTCACGGCGCCGGACGGCCGGCAGCTGGGCGTCGCCGAGTTCGGCGACCCCGAGGGGCGACCGGTGTTCTCGTTGCACGGCACTCCCGGTTCGCGGCTGCGGCGGCCGGCCAACGACGACGACGTGCGGGCCGCCGGACTGCGCCTGCTGATGTACGACCGGCCCGGGTACGGCGAGTCCGACCGACACCGCGGCCGCCGGGTCGTGGACTGCGTCGGCGACGTGGAGGCGATCGCGGACGACCTGGGGCTCGACCGGTTCCACGTGATCGGCGGCTCCGGCGGCGGCCCACACGCACTGGCCGTCGGTGCGTGCCTGCCTGACCGGGTGATCGGCGTCGACGCCCTCGTCAGCCCGGCGCCACGCGACCGCATCGACTTCGGCTTCATGGACGGCATGGACCCCGAGAACGTCAAGGAGTTCGGCTGGGCGCTGGAGTCCGAGGAGGTCCTCCATCGCGAGCTGACCAGCTGGGCGGTGGAGCTGGTGGCGCAGTTCGACGACGAGTCGGCCAGCCCGCTGGCCGAGATCGACTTCGGCGAGGCCGACCGCGAGCTCGTCGCGCGGGACGACGTACGCCGGTCGATGGGGGAGATGGTGCGCGAGGCCTTCCACCACGGCGTGTGGGGCTGGGTCGACGACGACCTCGCCATGCTCGAGCCGTGGGGCTTCGACATCGCGGACCTCACCGTGCCGGTCACGATCCGCTACGGCAGCAAGGACGTCCTCGTTCCCGCCGCGCACGGTGCCTGGCTCGGAGCCCAGGTGCCCGGGGCTCGTGTGGTCGTCGACGACTCGGGTGGTCACTTCGTCTCGCCCGAGGCGATGCTCGAGATCGTCCTCGAGCTCGTCGGTGGTCGATGACCCAGCGCAACGTGCTGGGCGGTGACCTGGAGGAGTGCAGCGCCGAGCCGCTGACCGGGTACTACCGCGACGGCTGCTGCACCGCGGGCGCTGAGGACGCGAGCAGCCACACGATCTGCGCCGTCGTGACCAGAGACTTCCTCGAGCACCAGCGGGGGATCGGCAACGACCTGGCCTCGCCGGTGCCGCCCATCGGCTTCCCGGGACTGAGCCCGGGCGACCGCTGGTGTGTCACGGCCCTGAACTGGGCGCGGGCCTACCAGGCCGGAGTCGCCGCTCCCGTCGTGCTGGCGGCGACCAACGAGGCGGTGCTGCAGATCGTGCCGCTCGAGGCGCTGCGCGAGCACGCGGTCGACGTACCTCCTGACCTCAGCGGGCTCGCCTAGCGCCGCATCGAGGACGGACGAGGTCCTGTTGCCGGGGCCTGCGGAAGGACGAAGTCCTGTCTCGATCCGGAGCCCGATTGCTCATTTCTATAACACGTTCTAGTCTCGCGGGCATGACCGAATCGAGCGTCGGGCTGCGCACCGGCACGCACAACGGGCACCTGATGGTGGCCGCCTTGAAGCGTCACGCCGACAAGCCCGTGATGTTCCTCGGGGAGACCACCCTCACCGGGCGGGAGACCGCGCAGCGGATCAGCCAGTACGTCCAGGCCTTCGAGGCGCTCGACGCCGGCCGCGGCACGCCGGGCGCGCTGCTGGCCCTGAACCGGCCCGAGGTGCTGTTCATCCTCGGCGCCGGCCAGACCCAGGGCTACCGGCGTACGTCGCTGCACCCGCTCGGCTCGCTCGACGACCACGCCTACGTGCTCGACGACGCCGAGATCACCACGCTGATCATCGACCCGGTGCCGATGTTCGTGGAGCGGGCGCTCGGCCTGCTGGAGAAGGTGCCCGGCCTCACCCAGGTGCTCACCATCGGGCCCGTCCCCGACGAGCTCGCGCACGTGGGCACCGACCTCGCCGCGACCGCGGCCACCTTCGAGCCGCAGCCGCTCGAGGCGGTCCTGCTGGCTCCGGACCACATCGTCTCGATCACCTACACCGGCGGCACCACCGGCAAGCCCAAGGGCGTCATCGGCACGGCCGGGGCGATGAACACGATGACCCAGCTCCAGCTCTCGGAGTGGGAGTGGCCCGACGAGCCGCGCTTCCTGATGTGCACGCCGTTGTCGCACGCCGGCGCGGCGTTCTTCGTGCCGACGGTGATCAAGGGCGGGTCCCTCTACGTGCTCCCGCGCTTCGACCCGGCCGAGGTGCTGCGCACGATCGAGGAGCAGAAGATCACCGCGACGATGCTGGTGCCCTCGATGCTCTACGCGCTCATGGACCACCCCGACTCGCGCACGCGCGACCTGTCGTCGCTGGAGACCGTCTACTACGGCGCGTCGGCGATCAACCCGGTGCGGCTCCAGGAGGCGATCGACCGGTTCGGGCCGATCTTCGCGCAGTACTACGGACAGTCCGAGGCGCCGATGGCGATCAGCTACCTGCCCAAGCGTGAGCACACCGGCGACCGGCTCTCGTCCTGCGGACGTCCGTCGGCGTTCCTGCGCACGGCTCTGCTCGACGAGGACGGCAAGCCCGTGGCACCCGGGGAGCCGGGGGAGATCTGCGTGGCGGGGCCGCTGTTGGCCGCCGGCTACTGGAAGCTCCCTGACCAGACCGCCGAGACCTTCCGGGACGACGGCTGGATGCACACCGGCGACGTGGCGCGGGAGGACGAGGACGGCTTCTGGTACATCGTGGACCGCACCAAGGACATGATCGTCACCGGTGGCTTCAACGTCTTCCCGCGCGAGGTCGAGGACGTCGTCGCCGAGCACCCTGCCGTCGCGCAGGTCGGCGTGATCGGCGTCCCCGACGAGCGATGGGGCGAGGCCGTCACTGCGATCGTCGTCCTGCGTGACGGGGCGGAGCTGACCGACGAGGTGAGCTCCCAGATCAAGCAGATGGTCAAGGACCGCAAGGGTGGTGTGCAGTCGCCCAAGCAGGTGATCGCGACTGACGCGCTGCCCCTGACCGGGCTCGGCAAGCCCGACAAGAAGGCCTTGCGGGCGCAGTACTGGGACGGACAGTCGCGCGGGGTCGGCTAGCGGCCTAGCGTGACCCTCTGAGGGCCCGCCCGGGCCCACCAGGGAGGCGGCCATGTCGGCCGAGGAGAACATCGCGAACACCAAGAAGGCCTACGCGGCCTTCGCCACCGCGGACATCGACGGCGCAAGTGCGGACTTGTCCGACGACATCGAGTGGATCGTCCCGGGCAACAGCACGATCAGCGGCACCTACCGCGGCAGGGACGAGGTGATCGGCTTCTGGATCCGCCTGGCCGAGAAGGGCTTCACGACCGAGCCGGAGCACTTCCTCGGCGACGACGAGCGCGTGGTCGTCCTCACGAAGGTCACCTCCGCTGGGGAGAGTGCCGACCAGGTGGACGTCCTCTCGTTCCGCGACGGCAAGGTGGTGCGGTTCCAGAGCGCCGGCGACACCGCCATGCAGGAGCGCGTCTGGGGCACCAAGTAGGTCGCGGCCGGCCCAGGACGCCTGGCTGGCATCGAGGGCCGGCTCGCCGTCCGGGCCGGCAGCGCCTCAGACGCCCTCGGCGACGGGGTAGATCTCGTCGGCGACGAGACCGTGGGCCTCGCGGTGCACCGCGGTGGCCGCCTCGGCGTCCGGGGCCTCGACGAGGCAGAAGATCTTGCCCTCTTGCTCGTTCACCCAGTAGCGCAGGTACTCGACGCCGTGCGCCCCCTGCGTCTCCAGGTCGGCTTGGTGCGCGCCTGCGACATCGTCGACGGTGACTCCACCGCTGATGTGGTGGACATCCATGAACAGTGCCATCGGTTTCTCCTTGTTGGTTGTGAGGGTGGGTCGATCGTCAGCTGCACCGGACGGGGCCGCACCTCGGCTCGCGAGGGAAGGCGTGGGGGGCCGTCGGGGCGTCCACCTTCGTGAGTGCCGGTGCCGGCGTGGTCCCCGAGCCCGTCGGGGCCGATCCGCAGGCCGCGAGCCCGAGCGCCAACGTCGCGGCGCAGAAGGCGGCCGCCGCACTGGCGGGGATGGAACGAGAGATGGTCATGTCGATCTCCTTCGGTGGGAAGCGATGACATGACGTTATGAACGGGCGGCACCTGCGCGGATCGGTGAGAGCTGCCCATGTTGTGAGGGCAGCTACCTACGTGGTGAACGCGACGCTGCGCCGTACGGCCTCGCTACGTGAGGAGGCGCCCAGCTTGGTGAGCACGGAGGAGACGTGGTGGTCGACCGTGCGGGGCGAGAGGAAGAGGCGACTCGCGATCTGCGCGTTGGTCAGGTCCTCTCCGAGCAGGTCCAGGACCTCCACCTCGCGCGCGGTGAGGCCGGCGGGGTGATCTCTGGTCGTGCGACGTGTGCGGGTCCGCGCCGGCACGCGCTCTCCGGTGGCCCTGAGGATCTGCCTCGCCCGGTCGGCGGCCGCGTTCGAGCCGAGCGCGGTGAAGAGACCGACTGCCTCACGGCACCGCGTCGGGGTCGCCGGAGCATGCCAGGACGACGGCCTTGTCGAACCCGCAGCCGCGCGCCTCCCAGGCGTCCGCGGCCCGCCGGTGCTCGCCGGCGAGCTCCGAGCGACCACGGCTCGGGCAGGTCGTCACGGATGTCGGTCTCGAGTCGACCCAGCCGGGCGAGCCAGACGGCGAGCTCGGCGTAGAGCCACACGTACTCGAAGTCCGGCCGGGTCAGCGCAGCGACCATGGCGTCGTCGACGAGGGACTGCTCGTCCAGGATCCAGGCGGCCTGGGCGACCGCGGTCGCGGCCTGGGCCGTCCACTCAGGATCGTCGGAGGCGCTCGCCAGCTCCCAGGCCTGCCGCAGGTCGTCGAGCCCCGCGCGGTCGCCCTGGCGTACCCGCGAGATGCCCAGTGGCAGCAGCATGTGGCACCGGTTGATGGGAGACATGGTCTCGCGCTCCATCTCACGGACCAGTGCGATCGCCTCGTCGTGGCGGCCCTGGCGCACCAGCTTCTGGGCCTCGGTGGCTCGGAGGCAGAAGGAGTAGGTGGCGATGTCGTGGTCGATGACGAAAGGGATTCCCTCCTCGTAGACCCACGCACTCTCGTCGAGGTGAACACTGTTGATGGCGCCTTCGTAGAGGTTGGTGTAGACGTGGGCCGCCATGTTGGGATCCCCTGCGTCCAGGCTCATCTGCAAGGACTTCTCCAGGTCGGCGGAACCGTCGCCTCCGGAGGCGTACGTGTGGCAGCCGAGGCCCACCAGCGCGTACGCCGACAACCCCGGCTCCTCGAGTCGATCGGCCATCGAGCAGACCTCCGACAGGAGCTGCACCTTGAGTCCCTCGGCCAGGCCGAAGTTGGCGTAGCTGACGATCGTCCAACCCTTCTCGAACGAGTCCGGTTCGTCGACCATGAGCCGGTAGGCGGACGCCACTGCGGCGTTCGACTCGGCACCGCGACACAGTCGCCACTGACAGACGGCGATGCCCCGGAGGTTCTTGCTGATCTGGACGGGGTCGCCGAGCTCGCGCCTGATCGCGAGTGCAGCCTGGCGGTGGATGAGCGAGTCCTCCCAGTGGTCGCGGAGGGCATGCGTGGCTCCGAGCTTCTCGTGGAGCTCTGCGCGGGTGGCTGCCGCCTCCCTCTCTGCATGCTGGAGCGCCCGCGCGTACTGGGACGCGGCCTCCCGGTGAGAGGCGAGAGCAGCGGCCGCGTCACCGGCTGCGGTGCCGTACCGCGTGGCCTTGTCGTCCAGCCCGGCACCCGCTGCATGGTGGGCGAGGAGTGCCACATCGGCTCCCGCGGACTCCAGCACGGGCAACGCCGCGCGGTGCAGCTCCGCGCGACGGAAGGCCGGCACGGCGTCCTCGACGGCCCGTCGCGTCAGCTCGTGACGGAAGCGGAAGATGTTGGCATCGGCGACGAGGGTCCCGGACAGGAGGCACTCGTCGATCACGGATCCCGGTAGGCCACTGACCCTTTCGAGGGTCTCGGCGCTGGAGGGCTGCACCAGCACGGCTGCGGCCTGGAGAAGCCGTTGCGCGTCCTCGGGGACGCTGAGCACGCGGGCCGCGACCACATCGGCCACGGAGCGGGGGACGGTGTCGGCGTCACCAGCGAGCGTCTCGACGACGTAGAAGGGATTGCCGCCGGTGAGCTCGAAGAGCGCGTCGGCGTCGCGTGCGTGCCCATCGGCGAGGTGCCGGACGGCCTCGGTGCTCAGGGGTGGCAGGGACACACGTCGCGTGGACCTGTGGGCGACCAGGTGGGTCAGCGCCTGGCGGTGCGGTCCGTCGGCACCCGCCTCGCCCTCTCGAAGGGTGACCACGACCAGCGTGCGCGTGCGCTCAACGCGTCGCGCCAGGAAACCGAGCCAGTCAAGTGTCGCCTCGTCGGCCCAGTGCAGGTCCTCCACGACGACACCCGTGGTCGTCGGAGAGGCCTCCAGGTCGGCCATGAAGGCCGCGAACAGCCGGTGCCGGTCGTCGTCGGTGCTGGCCGGCTCAGCCAGGCTGCCGTCGAGCTGGTCGATGATCTCGCGCAGGGGTCCGAGCGGACGCGGGGTGAAGCTGCCGTCGCAGGCACCCCAGAGCCAGCGCAGGTCCGGGCGCGACTCACGGAAGGCGTCCACCAAGGACGTCTTCCCGATTCCCGGCTCGCCCGCGACGACCACCAACCTGCCGTGGCCCGAGGCGGCCTCTGCTGCGTAGTCGCCCAGAGCGGCCAGGAATGCCTCGCGCTCCAGGAGCTGCACCCGCTCAGTGTAGGTCGAAGGCCGCTCCCAGCGCCTACGCCCGGGCGAGCACGACCTGTGCGGTGAGCAGACCAGCCTTCGTCGCGGCGACGTTGTTGCCGATGCGCTCGACGAACGCCGGGCCGAAGATCACCGCGTTGGTCACCGGTCCCGGGGCAGGCGCGACCCGTGTCGAGTCGGTGCGGTCCTGGACGTCGGTGACGGTGAATCCGGCCGCCTCGAGGTGTCGTCGGTAGTCCTCGAGCGAGTCGACGAACGACGACTGCTCGTCGTTCGCCCACGGCAACGGATAGGGCAGGGCCTCGTTGCTCGTGCGCATCTGGTCGTAGATCCCGAACAGGCCGCCGGGTACCAGCACCCGGCGCAGCTCGGTGAAGACCGACTCCTTGTCGGGCACGTTCATCCCGACGTGGACCATGATCGCGACGTCGAAGCTGTCGTCCGGGAACGGCAGCTGCTCGGCTGCGGTCGTCGTGAACCTGGCGCGGTCACCGAGTCCGACCCGCTCGGTGAGGGCCTGCGCGGCCTCGACGAACTCCGGCGTGAGGTCCAGACCGGTGACCTCGGCGCCGGACATCGCCGCCATCCGGGACGGGCCGCCGATGCCGCAGCCGACGTCCAGCAGCCGCTGACCCGGCGCCAGGTGCAGCGAGTCGAGCAGGTGCTGGGTCGCCGCGGCGCCACCGACGTGCAGCTGGTCGACCGGGAACAGGTCGGCCGGGCCGAGACGCTCGACGTCGACGCCGGCCGCCGACAGCGCAGCGAGGACGTGGCCGGAGAGGTCGTCACCGGCGTAGTGGGTGCGAACGAGGTCCTGGACGTCCATGCGGATCTCCTGCTCAGCCGGGTCCAGGATGCACCACACCGGCCAGCCAGTCCCCGACGCGCGGCCGCAACCTGTCCAGCCTCGCCTGGAACCTCGGGTCGGCAGCCGCCTCGGCGGCGAACTCGACGAGCGACCAGGCCTTCGCGAGCAGGACGTCGGAGGCCTCGATGCCACCGCCGTACGCCGCGACCAGTGACTCGGCCTCGGAGCCGCGACGGCAGGCCCGGCAGCGAGATGGCGAGGTCGACGGCCGGATGACCGAGCCCGATCCGTTCCCAGTCGAGCAGGACCGGGCGGCCGCGGCTCGTCGACCCGCCAGTTGCCGGGGTTGGTGTCGCCGGAGATGACGGCGTCGTCCTCGAAGAGCGGGGTCGCCAGGTCACGGAGATGGTCGAGCGTCCGCCGACCTCGCGCGGAGAGGTCGAGCGCGCCGACCCCGGCCGTGTGGAGCGTGTCGTCCCACCGCGGACGGAACGGGTCCGGCACCGGCTCGATCGCCGACCGCAGGCTGCCGTGGAGCGACCGCAACGATGCGGCCACCTGGGGGTCGGCCGACCACCGGGACCGGGGGAGCGGTGCGGGCAGGTGCTCGAGCAGGAGCCAGCAGCCGTCGCCGTCCCACCTGTCCAGGAGCCGGGGTGTCAGCACCCCGGGGAGGCGCACCTGCTCGTAGAACGCCCGCTCCCTCGGGTGGGCGGGCCCCTTGGCCACGACGCTTCCTCGAGCACCCGACCAGCAGGAGGACGGCTGCGCCGCTCAGGCCACCGTCCATCCGGGTCGACGAGGTCACCGGCCCGACGAGCGCGGCGGCCGAGGCAGCGATGCGGGCGGGACTGCGTCGGTCGAGGTCAGGTGCTACTCCGAGAACGGCCACGGGCCCGGGCCCGAGCGACCTGCGCTGGTTGCGCGCGTGCTTCTCGATGCGGCGTTGCTCCTGACGCCGCAGGTTGTGCTCGATCGAGGCGATGGTGTCGGCCCGGGAGGTGAGCAGCTTGAGCAGGCCGAGCCCGCTCAGCATCACGAAGATCGGCCACGGGAAGCCGCCGCCGCTCGGCCGCCCAGATCGCCCAGCAGATCAGGGTCGGGGTGAGGAAGGACCAGAGCGCGTCCCGCACGCGACGCCGGTAGCGTTGCTCGGCCTCGGCCTGCAGGTCGGCCGGCGCCGAGCGAGCCGGTGCGTTGCTGGTGCTGACGAGGTCGCGTACGAGCTGCCGGCAGCTGCCCGAGCGTCTTGGTGGCGAGCAGCTGGTCGGTGCGCTCGTCGAGCTCCTCGCGGTCGAGGCGCCCGTCGGCGAACGCCTTGTCCAGCACGTCCTGGACGACGTCCCGGTCCCGGTCCGAGGCACGCAGCGGTGCGTTCTCGGGCCGGCGGGGGTCGTGCTCGAAGCGCTCCCAGATCGTGCCCGCCATGCTCTGAGACTAGGCCGCTGGTGTCCAACGCGGGGATGCCGTCTGTCACGGCTGCGCCGGCAGGTCGTCCGGCAGCATCGACCACGACTGGAGGTCGCCGCGCCTGCCGTTGATGTGGTGCACCGAGCGGAGCACCCCCTCGAGCGTGTAGCCGGCCTTCTCCGCGACCCGGCTGGAGGCCGGGTTGTCCGTGGAGATCAGGGCGACCACCCGGAGCATCCCCTGGTCGAAGGCCCACTGCGTCAGCTGGCGCAGCGCCTCGGTGGCGACGCCGCGTCCGCGGGCACCCGGCGCGACCGCGTAACCGAGCTCGACCTCGACGGTCCTCGCGGTTGATCTCGCCCGCCGTGACGGCGTACCCGAGGAACCGGCCGTCGTCATCGACGATCGCCCACGCGAACCGGTGCTCGTGGTCGAACTTGCCGAGCCAGCTCTCCAGCCAGCCGTCGGGCATCGGATCAGGCGTGCGGGTGAAGCGGAGGATGTCGGGATCACGCATCGTCTCCCGCAATGCGGGCAGGTGCTCGGGGCCGAGCGGCACCAGGCGCGGGGGTCTCACCGTCTGGACGGTAGTGGAGCCGCGTGAACTCGGCTCCGAATTTGCGGAGCGTTCACGGGTGACCTGGCGCGGTGATGCTCGATCGGCATCGCTGGGCGGTGCCGTGCAGCTCCACAACGGTGGCGGCCTCGGCCCTTCACCTCGGGCTGGGTCTCGGTCGCGAAGGGCAGGACGTCGAAGCCGATCACCTCGCTCGCCCTCTGCTGAGCGCTTCAGCTGCCGGTGAAGTCCGGCGTGCGCTTCTCGGCGAACGCCCGAGGGCCCTCCTTGGCGTCGTTCGAGGCGAACACGGCGGCGCCGGTCGCGGCGTCGTCCTTCCAGCAGTCGTTCTCGTGCTTGCCCTCGCTGTTGCGGATCGTGCGCAGGACGGCCTGGACGGCGAGCGGCCCGTTGGCGGCGATCTGGGCGGCGATCTCGTGCGCCTTCGCCAGCGCCTCGCCGTCGGGCACGACGTGGCCGATCAGGCCGAGCTCCTTGGCCTCGGGCGCCTTGATGTGCCGGCCGGTGAGCAGCAGGTCGGCCGCCACCGTGTACGGGATCTGCCGGGGCAGTCGTACGGCGGAGCCGCCGAGCGGGTACAGACCCCACCGCGGCTCCGAGACGCCGAAGCGGGCCGACTCGCCGGCCACCCGGATGTCGGTGGCCTGGAGGATCTCGGTGCCGCCCGCGATCGCGGGTCCCTCGACCGCGGCGATCAGCGGCTTCTCGACCCGGTAGCCCTTCAGCAGCGACCGGATCACCGCGGGGTCGAACTCGCCGCTCTCGAATCGGTCCGACGGCGAGCTCTTCGACATCGCCTTCAGGTCGGCGCCGGCGCAGAAGTAGCCACCCGCGCCGGTGAGGATCACCACGCGTACCTCGGGGTCGGCGTTGGCCCGCTCCCAGGCCTGCTCCATGATCGCGAGCATCTCGCCGGAGAGGGCGTTGCGGGCCTCCGGGCGGTTCATGGTCACGACCAGCGTGTGGCCCTCGAGCTCGACCAGGGCATGGGGTTGTCCACTGGGCGGGGAGGCGGTGTCCGTGGGCGCTTCGGTCATGGGGGCGATGCTAGTCAGAAACAAGAACGTGTTCTAGTCTTGCGCTCATGGCCCTCAACATCGCGGACCTGTTCGAGCACGCCGTCGATGCGGCCCCGGAGAACCGAGCACTGCTCGTGGGAGACCGGTCAGTGACCTACGCGGAGCTCGAGCGAGACGCCAACAAGCTCGCCCATTACCTCACCTCGCGGGGCGTCGGTCCAGGCGACCACGTGGGCATCTACGCCAAGAACAGCGTCGAGCACGTCGTGGCGATCCTCGCGGTGGTGAAGATCCGCGCGGTCAACATCAACGTGAACTACCGCTACGTCGAGGCCGAGCTGAACTACCTCTTCGAGAACGCCGACGTGAAGGCGCTGCTCTTCGAGCGCCCCTACGCGCCGATCGTGGCCAACTGTGCCCCGCAGCACGAGCAGCTGACCACGTTCGTGGCCCTCCCGGACGTCACCGACCCCGACAACGAGGCCGACGTCTCCGGCTTCGGCGCGGTCACGCTGGAGGAGGCCTACGCCGGGCAGAGCGACGAGCGCGACTTCAGCCGAGCGCAGCGCCGACGACCTGCACATCATCTACACCGGCGGCACCACCGGGTTCCCCAAGGGCGTGATGTGGCGCCACGAGGACTTCTGGCGCGTGCTCGGTGGCGGCATCGACTTCTACACCGGCGAGCCGCTCGAGGAGTTCGACCAGAGCAAGCAGGCCAACGACCCGCGCATGGTCACCTTCCCGCTGAGCCCGCTGATGCACGGCGGCGCGCAGGCCGGCCTACTCATGCACCTCTTCGCCGGGCACCTGACGATCCTCGAGCCGAAGTTCGACGCGCAGCGCACCTGGGAGATCATCGACCGCGAGAAGGTGCAGCTGATCTTCATGACCGGCGACGCCATGGCGCGACCGCTCATCGAGGAGTTCGACCGCCAGGCGGCCACCGGCTCGCCGTACGACGGGACGAGCCTGTTCGCGATCTCCAGCAGCGCCGCGATCTTCAGCCCGCCGGTGAAGAAGCGGTGGATGGAGGCGTTCCCGAACGCCGTCTTCACCGACTCCGTCGGCGCGTCCGAGACCGGCTTCCAGGGCATGGGCCTGCAGGACAAGGACCAGATCAGCAGCGACGGACCGGTCGTCGGCCTCGGGCCCAACAGCGTGGTCATCGACGACGACAACCGCATCCTCGACGTCACCACCGACATCGGCCAGGTGGGCCGGCTCGGTCGAGGCGGCTCGGTACCGGTCGGCTACTACAAGGACCCCGAGAAGTCCGCCCGCGTCTTCCTCGAGATCGACGGCGAGCGCTACTCCGTGCCCGGCGACTTCGCGCGCATCGAGCCCGACGGCAAGGTGACCCTGCTCGGCCGCGGGTCGAACTGCATCAACACCGGTGGGGAGAAGGTCTTCCCCGAAGAGGTGGAGATGGCGATCAAGGGCCACCCCGGCGTCTACGACGTGCTCGTGGTCGGCATCCCCGACGAGCGCTACGGGCAGTCCGTGACCGCGGTGATCCAGCCGCGTGAGGGCGCCGAGGTCGAGCTCGAGGACCTGCGCACCTACCTGCGCCAGCACCTGTCTGGCTACAAGCTGCCGCGCGCGATCACCCTCGTCGAGGAGATCCCGCGCAACGCCACCGGCAAGGCCCAGTACCCCCGCGCCAAGGAGCTCGCGATGGCGGCCTTCGCGGCCAAGGTGGCCACCTCGCCCGCGTCAGGGGCGTGAGCATGCGCACCGACCTGTGCGACCGGTTCGGCATCGAGTACCCGATCTTCGCGTTCACCCCCTCCGAGCACGTCGCCGCCGCGGTCTCGCGAGCGGGCGGGCTCGGCGTGCTCGGCTGCGTGCGGTTCAACGACACCGACGAGCTCGAGCAGACGCTGACCTGGCTGGACGACAACACCGACGGCAAGCCGTACGGCGTCGACGTCGTGATGCCGATGAAGATCCCGACCGAGGGCAAGGCCGTCGACCTCAAGGCGATGATCCCCGAGGCTCACGTGACCTTCGTGGAGGAGACGCTGCGCAAGCTCGGCGTACCTCCGCTGCCCGAGGGGGAGGGGCGCGAGGGCGTGCTCGGCTGGCTGCACTCCGTGGCCCGCTCGCACGTCGACGTCGCCCTGGCACACCGTCCGGTCCTGATCGCCAACGCGCTCGGCTCGCCGCCCATCGACGTGATCGAGAAGGCGCACGAGCACGGCGTCGCGGTGGCCGCCCTGGCCGGCGCGGCCAAGCACGCCCTCTCGCACGTCGCCAACGGCGTCGACATCATCGTCGCCCAGGGCCACGAGGCCGGCGGCCACACCGGTGAGATCGCCAGCATGGTGCTCACCCCCGAGGTCGTCGACGCGGTCGGCCCCGACGTACCCGTGCTCGGGGCCGGTGGCATCGGCTCCGGCCGCCAGGTGGCCGCGTCGCTCGCCCTCGGCGCCCAGGGCGTCTGGACGGGCTCGATCTGGCTCGGCACCGAGGAGTACCGCAACCTGACGAGCAACAAGGCCTGGGAGACCGCCTTCCTGCGCGCGACGTCCGCCGACACCGTGCGCACCCGGATCTACACCGGCAAGCCGGCCCGGCTGCTGAAGACGAAGTGGACCGAGGCCTGGACCTCCGAGGACGCCCCCGAGCCGTTGCCGATGCCGCTGCAGAACCTGCTCGTCGCCGAGGCCCACAACCGGATCAACGCCGCCCACGACCCCGATGTCATCTCGATGCCGATCGGCCAGATCGTGGGGCGCATGAACGAGGTGCGCCCGGTCGCGGACGTGATGGCCGACCTCGTGCGGGAGTACGACGAGGCCGTCAGCCGGCTGGAGAAGATCCGGGGCTGACCCGCAGTCGAGCGGATCAGGCGGCCGGAGGCTCGGTCAACGCCGTGTACGAGAGCGTCACGGTGAACGCCTTGAGGTCATAGGAGTTCACGCCGCTCGTGTACGCATCCCAACGTACGGTCCTGTCCGGGCGCACCAACCCTGCTGCGACGCGCGCGTAGGAGGCGTGGTTGCCCAGGCTCGAGGACATGGTCCGCCCTGTCTCGAGGCGGTTCGCCGCGCTCACCCACCGGATCGCCGCCAGGCCGCGCGGGGACTTCAGGGCGCCTCCGCCGTACGCCGAGACGGTGAGCGCGTCGTAGTGGCCAGGGTTCGCGACGACCAGCAGCGGCTGCTTCACCATGTCGACCATGGGCAGCGCGGGCATCGTCAGCTGATGGGTGGTGTGCACGCTGCGATCGGCGCTCGTCCGCGGCTTGCACTTGGGTACTACGCCCGAGCCGAGCATGAGTGACCCGGTCCAGCGCCGCGACGCAGGCACCACGATCCTCGAGCAGCGGCCGGCCGCCGAGGCCACTCGGGACCCCGTCGCGCTGACGGTCCCGGTCCACGTGTGCCGGGCCAGCACCGCGCCGTCCACGTGCAGCTGTGCGGAGGACCGGCGTGGGTTCCCGAACGCGTCGTGAGCCGTCACGGTTGCGGTGTACCAGCCGGGTGCCACCAGGGCTCCGCCGGTGTCCGTGCCGTCCCACGGGGTGAAGGTCACCCCGTCCCCGCCAGGAGGAGCCGACGGCCCCAGCTGCGGGTGCAGGAAGTCGCCGGCGCTCTGGGTGTGCACGACCTGGTGGGTGACGTCGTTGCTGATGCTCAGCGACACGTCGTACCAGGGCTCGTTCTGCGCGTTGACGCTGATCCCGGTGGAGTCACGGATCCGTCCCTGGCGGGGAACAGGTCCGGTGTCGAGAACAGCGGGTCGCTGACGGCCGGTCCGGCGTCGCGGCGTCGAACCGGGGTAGCTCCCGTACGGCTTCTCGTTCACCTGCGTCCAGAACGAGTTGCCGACACTCGACGCTCGCCGTACGTCGGCGATCACGGTCAGCGTGGTTCCGGGCAGCGACTCCGTGGGAGGTTCAACTGGTCGACCGGCTCGACGTGAGCTCCACCGTCTGCGTCCCGGAGCGCCAGATGGTCGACTCGCTGGACGCGTTCACGATGCGCCACGCCACCTGGTAGGTCCCGAGGTCGGAGAACGTGACCGCCAGCGGCACGGTCGCGGCGTTGGCGGCGACGACCGGTCGGTAGCCGTTCCCGTCGCAGCAGACCGGCGCATCGACGTGGCCGATGGCATAGAAGCTGTGGTCGATCTCCATCCGCACGCTGAGCGGGACCTGGCCGCCGTTGCCGTCAGGGACGGAGAGCGCATGGCAGTCGGACTCGGTCGCGCCGAGCGGAGCGGCGCAGCGCTCGAGCACGAGCGTGCCGGTGCCGTCGTCGACCTGGGCGTTGTCACCCACGCCGTCCATGTCGCTGTCGAGGGTGTCGATCAGGCCCAGGTTCGTGACGCCGTTCCGACTCACGTCCTGCTCGGCCGTCCGGGCATCGGGGTCGTCCGGGACCCAGCGACGCGCAGCACGCCGCCCCCGTCCGGGTCCGAGACGGTGATCTTGTCGACCTGCTCCCCTTGGATGGAGCGGTCGCTCGGCCACGTGACCGTCGGGGCGACATCCGTCGCGGTGAAGACGGGCGACTCGGTGGTCTCCGTGTCACAGCTGGCCGGGTCGGTGCTGGTGCAGCCGACGGCGCGGATCGTCGTGGAGTCGAAGCCCCACGTCGGCAGGTCGAAGCTCGCCGTGCCGTCGACGACCGGTTCGGCGTCGGACTCGATGCTCGTGGTGCCGAGCTGAACGAGCACGTAGGGCCGATCGGTCGACACGGTGCCCGTCGCATGACCGGGCGTGCTCGTGTCGACGGTGGAGATCACCGGTCCAGGGTCAGCGGGCGCAGGGTCCGCCTGCGCGACGCCGGCCGCACACGTGATCACCAGGGCGGACACGCAGACCGCACCGATGCCCCGGCGAAGCGCTGCCGTGGTCGACATGAAGGACTCCATTCGCATCGACGACGTCAGCGTTCGATGAGCGGAGTGTATCGGCGGAAAACGCGCCTATAGAGCAAATAGGACCGATTGCTCACAAAGCCGTCAGTGCTCTCGCCAACGGCACTGGCCTGTGGGATTCGTCTCGGAAATCGTTCCAGAAAGTACGACTACGTCATACTAAATAAGGATAATCCGGCACCACTTACGGCGAGACCGCGTTCTCAGGATCCGAGAAGCCGAGGACCCGACGCATAGGTTGTCCCGATGCACTTGTCCAGACGCGCCGCCCTCCTCCTGGGATCCGGCACCACATTGACCTCCGTCGCAGCCCTGTCCGGGCTCGACCTCACCGCCGGCGCAGCGGCCGCCGCCAGCTCTCGTCCGGTGCCCGCCGGAGCCGTCATCGCGACCCCGGGGGGCGCGAAGGCCGGGCTCGCCAAGGCGCCCAACGGCGGCACCCTCGTCCTGCGTGGTGGCACCTACCACGAGGCGCTCGGCACCATCAGCAAGAACGTCACCATCCAGTCCTACCCCGGTGAGACCGCGTGGCTGGACGGGAAGGGCTCGCTGGTCAACGCGTTCATCGCGACCGGCAAGGTCAACCTCTACAACCTCGGCATCCGCAACTACGTCCCGCCGAAGACCGGCTGGACGCGCGGGATGGCGTGCTACGGCGGCAGCTCCGGCGGCTCGGTCATCTCGGGCTGCACCTTCACCGGGTCGAAGATGGCCTCCCTCGACTTCTCCGTCCCGCTCAACGTCACCGGCAACACGTTCAGCACCAACGGCTGGTCCGGGGTCATCGGCACCAATGCCAACGGGCTGGTGTTCACCGACAACGTCATCTCGGGCATGAACCGCGACAACCACCCCTCGCAGCCGGAGACCGCGGGCATCAAGATCACCCGCTCCTCCAACGCGCTGATCAAGCACAACACGGTCTCCGACGTACCCGGCTCGTGCGGGATCTGGTTCGACGTGTCCTCGACCAACGTGAAGGTCATCGACAACTCCGTGAACGGCAAGAGCGTCGGCGGGCGCGCCGCCATGAAGCACGCGGTCGAGATCGAGCTGTCCGAGGGCGGCGTCGTCGCCGGCAACACGCTGACCGGAGCGCAGTACGCCGGCATCAAGATCATCGATGCCGGCCACCTGCGGATCTGGAACAACGACCTGCGCGGCAACACCGAGGGCATCTGGATCAACCAGGACTCGCGCAGGAACTCCGGCACCGACAAGGCCAACCTCAGCCCCAAGGTGGCGCCGTGGCTGGCCGTCGGCAACGAGGTGTGCAACAACAACTTCAACGGCCGCTCGCAGCTGTGGGCCTACGACATCGGCAAGCACACGTACTCCGGCGAGGACATGCTGGGTCGCGTGGCCGGCAACTGGTTCGCGCCGGCGCCGTCCGGGGCGATGCCGTTCCGGATGGGCCGCAGGGGATCGAGCCACATCGACTCGCTGACCCTGGCGCAGCTCAAGTCCGCGCTCGGCTCCAAGGCCGGCACCAACTACCAGGGCACCAGCTCCACCGCCGCCACGAACGGCCGGGCGGCCACGCCGTCCGACGTCTCCGCGCTGCAGAAGTAGGCAGACCGGCTGAGCCCCGCAACGTCATACGCGATGGCTGTCATGGCGACCAGTTCGTATGACGTCCTGAGCGCAGCAGCAACACGAGCACGACCGCGGCCAGCAAGCCGACGACCGGCACGTGTCGTGCTAGACCTCGCGCACGCCGGCGCGGTGCCGCTGGGCGAGGTCGCGGTAGACCTGCGGGTTCGCGGCGACCCAGAGCTCGCCGTTGGTGCCCGCGAGCGGCCCCTTGACCCGGGCGGGCGCGCCGAGCGCGAGCACGCCGCCGGGGATCTCGCCGGTGACCACCGACCCCGCCGCGACGAGGGTCCGGGCGCCGACGCTCGACCCGTCCAGCACGGTCGTGCCGTTGCCGATCAGCGCCTCCTCGCCGATGGTCGCGCCGTGCACCATGCAGGAGTGACCGATGGTGGCCCCCTCGCCGATCTCGCAGGTCAGGTGCTCGGGGGTGTGCAGCACCGAGCCGTCCTGCACGTTGGCACCCGCGCGGACCACGATCGGTCCGAAGTCGGCCGCGCAGCACGGCGCCGTACCAGACCGAGGCTCCCTCCTCGACCGTCACGTCGCCGATCAGGTCGGCCGTCGGGGCGATGAAGGCGGTCGGGTGGACGGTCGGGGCCTTGCCCTCGAACTCGAACAGTGGCATGTCCTCCAGCCTAGGAGCAGCCCCGGACACCCTTCGTAACCGCACCTCGCGGTGCCTCGTTGGGCACGTTGGTACCGCCCCCGACACCTGGAGTCCCTGTGCGCGCACGTCTCGCCGTCGTCCTGACTGCCCTCGCCACCGCGGTGGCCGGCATCGGTGCCCTGGCTGCGCCCTCGACCGCGACGTCGCTGCGCTACGTCGCCCTGGGCGACTCCTACAGCGCCGCGTCGGGCGTGCTCCCGCTCGACGCGAGTGCCAGCGCGCCCACCTGTCTCCGCTCGAGCCGCAACTACCCGCACGTGCTCGCCGCCCAGATCGGGGCCCAGCTCACCGACGTCACCTGCGGAGCCGCCGAGACCAAGGACTACTTCACCGCGCAGCACCCCGACGTGAAGCCCCAGCTCGACGCGGTCAGCGCGAACACCCAGCTGGTCACCATGACGATCGGCGGCAACGACAGCGGCGTCTTCATCGACTCGATCGCCGACTGCGGCGCGGCCGGGCTCACCACGGCGGGCCAGGGGAGCCCGTGCAAGGACAAGTACGGCTCGTCCTTCGAGAACACGATCAAGAGCACGACGTACCCCGCGCTGGTCAAGGCCCTCAAGGCGGTGCGCGCCAAGGCGCCGCACGCGAAGGTCGCGATCCTCGGCTATCCGTGGATCCTGCCGGCCACCGGCGGCTGCTACCCGCAGATGCCGGTCGCCACCGGAGACGTGCCGTACCTGCGGCACGAGCAGGCCACCCTCAACGACGCGGTACGGCGGGCTGCCGCTGCCACGGGCGCGACCTACGTGGACATGAACGGCGTCTCGAACGGCCACGACGCGTGCAAGCCGATCGGCGTGCGGTGGGTCGAGCCGGTGCTGGGCGGCACCAACCCGGTCATCGTGCACCCGAACGCCCTCGGGGAGCAGAAGATGGCCCAGCAGGTGCGCACCGTCCTGCACCTGTCCTGAGGATCCGCCGCGTCAGCGTGGGGCGTACGACGTCCCGCGGTCGTCGCGCACCCAGAGCTGACCGTCGTCGAGCGGCTGGAGACGCAGCTCGCGCTTGAGCACCTTGTTGGTGGCCGTGCGGGGCAGCGTCGGCAGCAGCCGGACGTAGCGGGGCCGTGACTTGGCGCCGAGGTCGGGCTGCTCGTCGAGGAACGTCTTCGAAGGCCGCCGGGCTGAGCTCGCCGACCAGGACCACCGCGGCGACGAGCTGGTCGCCCGAGGACTCGTCCGGCACCCCGTAGACAGCCGCCTCGCCGATGGCGGGGTGCCGCACCAGGATGCGCTCGATCGGTGCTGCCGCGAGGTTCTCCCCGTCGACCCGCAGCCAGTCGGCGGTGCGCCCGGCGTAGTAGACGAAGCCGGCCTCGTCGCGATAGGCGAGGTCGCCGCTCCAGTACATGCCCCCGCGCATGCGCTCGGCGGTAGCTGCCTCGTCGTTGTAGTAGCCCGCGAACTGACCGGTCCCGGTCGTGTTGACCAGCTCGCCCGTGGCGGCGTCGAGGTTGGTCACCCGCCCGCGCTCGTCGAACCGCGCGCGCGGGCATTCCTCGCGGGTCTCCGGGTCGAGCACGGCGACGCCCTCGAGCGGCTGCCCGATCGATCCCGGCGGTGTCTCGGGAACCCGGGTGACGACGACGGCGTTCTCGGTGGACCCGAACCCGTCCACCACGACGCAGCCGAACCGGCGGGCGAAGCCCTGGATGTCGCGGTCGCCGGCCTCGTTGCCGAAGGCGATGCGCAGCGGGTTGTCGGCGTCGTCGGGCCGTTCCGGTGTGGCCATCACGTAGGAGAGCGGCTTGCCGACGTAGTTCAGGTACGTCGCACCGTAGCGTCGTAGGTCGTCGAGGAGCCCGCTGGCCGAGAACCTCTCGGCCAGGGCCATCGCGCCGCCACTGGCCAGTGAGGGTCCCCAGCCGGCCATCACCGCGTTGGAGTGGAACAGCGGCATCGACGCGTACAGCACGTCGTCGGCGCCGAGCCCGAACCGCTCGGCCAGCATCGCTCCGGGGAAGGTGACCTTCTCGTGGGTGATCCGGACCGCCTTCGGCTCACCGCTGGTCCCCGAGGTGAAGATCAGCATGAACAGCGACGCGTCGTCCGGATCGGCCTCCGGCGGAGCCATCGTGGCGGCTTCGACGCGGTCACGCCATTCCGGGCCGTCCGTGGTCAGCACCGCGACCTCGTGCAGGTCGTCGAGCAGGGGCAGGTGACGGGGGTCGGCCAGCACGACCTGGCAGTCGGCCTTGCGCACGTCGGCCGCGAGTGCCTCGCCGCGTCGGGTGGTGTTCAGGCCCACCGCGACGAGCCCGCCCCACCCGGCGGCTCCGAGCATCAGGGCCATCTCGGGGGTGTTGTCCATCAGCAGGCCGACGTGCGGCGGACGTGCCTGGTCGAGCAAGGAACGCGCTGCGCGCGCGCGCCGGGCCGACTCGGCGACGTACTCGCGCCACGTCCAGGCCTGCTCGCCGGCCAGCAGCGCAGGACCGTCCTCGTCGGACCGGGCGAGCAGGACCTCGCGGATCGATGTCATCGATGCCGGTCAGTCGGCGTCGTGCGCGAGCAGCCCGCCGATCAGGCGCGCCTGGTCCGTGGCGCCGCCCATGAAGAACTCCTGGCGCTTGGCCGCGGTGAAGTAGCGGTGCGCCTCGCCGTCGAGGTCGATGCCGACCCCGCCGTGGACGTGGACGGTGGTGTGGGCGAGCCGGTGACCGGCATCGGCGGCCCAGAGCTTGGCGATCCCGACGGCCTCGGTGGCCTCGACCCCGACGCTGAGCTGCCAGGCGGCCTGCCACATCGTCAGCCGAGCGCCCAGGACGTCGATGTAGCCGTCGGCGAAGCGCTGGGAGACGGCCTGGAAGGTGCCGATGGGCCGTCCGAACTGCTCGCGCGTCTTGGCGTACTCGGCAGTCAGCTTCAGCGCGCCCTCGAGGGTGCCGAGCTGCTGGGCGCACATCGCCACGGTGAGGTGCTCGCCGAGCCAGCGCACGATCTCCTCGCCGTCGCCGACCACGCCGAGCACCCTCTCGAGCGGCATCGCGGCCCGATCGAAGTCGACGCGCGCGCCGAGCTCGCCGCCGGTGAGCTCCTGGTTGGTGATCATCACGCCCGGGTCGTCGGCGTGCACGAGGAAGACGGTCAGGCCCTCGGCGGTCCAGGCGGGGACGACGAACAGGTCGGCCAGCGGGCCCACGGGCACCAGGATCTTGCTGCCGGTGAGCATCCAGCGCGAGCCGTCGTTCTCGGCCTTGGTCGAGGGTCGCAGCGGGTTCCAGCCGCGCTCCTCGGTCAGCGCCGGGGTGAGCATCAGCTCGCCCTCACCGCCCTCGCGGAGCCACCGCCCCTTCTGCGGCTCGGAGCCGAACTCGGCGATCGTCATGCCGGTGACCAGGTGGGTGGCCAACGGGATCGGCGCCACCGCTCGACCCATCTCGATGAGCACGCTGCACGCCTCGAGGATGCCCAGCGCACTGCCGCCGAGCTCCTCGGGCACGGCGAGCGAGATCAGTTGTGAGTCGGCGAACTGACGCCACAGCTGGTAGTCGAAGCGGATCGCGAACTTGTCGACGATGCGCAGCCGGTCGGGCGTGGCGTGCTTGTCCAGGATCGAGGCGGTCAGCTCGGCTGCCGCGCGTCCCTCGGGGGTCTCCTCGAAGTCCATGTCGTCCGCCTCAACCCTGCTTCTGCGCCTGGCGCGGGGCCACCGGGAGGCCCAGGCCGACGTACCCGATGATGTCGCGCTGGATCTCGTTGGTGCCGCCGCCGAAGGTCATCACGAGCGAGGACCGGTAGTAGCGCTCGAGCCGGCCGCGCAGGACGGCCCCCGACGAGCTGGCGGTGACCAGGGCCCGGGGGCCGACGATCTCCATCAGCGAGCGGTAGACCTCGGTGGCCATCTCCGAGCCGTACACCTTGGTCGCCGACGCGTCGGCGGGGGAGAGGTCCGTGGTTGCCGAGGCGAGCTGCCAGTTGAGCAGCTTGAGCATGTCGGCGCGAGCGTGGGCGCGCCCCAGGAGCACCTGCACCCACTCGGAGTCGATGACCCGCGAGCCGTCCGCGTTGAGGGTCGCCTGGGCCCACGTGCGGACCAGCGAGATCGAGTGCGTCACCGGCGCCGCCGAGGTCAGCGCCACCCGCTCGTGGTTGAGCTGGTTGGTCATCAGGGCCCAGCCGCCGTTGAGCTCGCCGACCAGGTTGTCCTTGGGCACCCGGACGTCGTCGTAGTACGTCGCGCTGGTGCCGACGCCGGCCACGGTGTGCACGGGCGTGTAGGAGAAGCCCTCGCTGTCGGCCGGCACCAGGATCATCGAGAGGCCCTTGTGGCGCGGCAGGTCGGGGTCGGTGCGGCAGGCCAGCCAGACGTAGTCGGCGTACTGGATCAGCGAGGTCCACATCTTCTGGCCGTTGATCACCCACTCGTCCCCCTCGAGGCGCGCGCGGGTCTTCAGGCTGGCCAGGTCGGTGCCGGAGCCGGGCTCGGAGTAGCCGATGGAGAAGTGCATCTCGCCGCGGAGGATCTTGGGGAGGATCTCCTCCTTCTGGGCGTCGGAGCCGAAGCGCATGATCGTCGGCCCGACGGTGTTCAGCGTCAGGTACGGGATCGGGACGCCCGGCGACGGCCGCCTCGTCGGTGAAGATCAGCTGCTCGATCATCGAGCGGTCCTGGCCGCCGTACTCCTTGGGCCAGCCGATGCCGAGCCACCCGTCGTGGCCGATCTCACGGATGACGTCCTTGTAGACGCCGGCGTCGCCGAACTCGCCCGAGGACGCCTGCAGGGCAGCGCTGCGTTCGGGTGTCACGAGCTGCTGGAAGTACTCTCGCAACTCGCTGCGCAACCGCTCCTGATCCCGGCTCAGTGCGATGTGCAAGGGGGCTCCTGGTGATGACTAAGGTGCGCGGAGGCTGTCATTCTCCCGCGCAAAACTATAACCTGTTCTTGTTTTGGGCCTTCCCTACAAGGCCACCTGTCCACCGGACAGCACACTGGAGGATCCCATGACGAGCAGCACGGCGCCCAGCAAAGCAGCCAAACCGGACACACGTTCTGAGGCGCGCTCCACCGGAGCCCGATCCCTGGACCGCGGGACGGCTCCGGAGCGGTTCGCGCGCGGGTGGCACTGCCTCGGTCCGGTGACGCAGTTCGAGGACGGCAAGCCGCACGCCGTGGAGGCCTTCGGCGGCAAGCTGGTGGTCTGGCAGGGCGGCAACGGCGAGCTCAACGTGCTCGACGGGTACTGCCGCCACATGGGCGGCGACCTCACCCAGGGCACCGTGAAGGGCGACGAGATCGCCTGTCCCTTCCACGACTGGCGCTGGGGCGGCGACGGCAAGTGCAAGGCGATCCCGTACGCCCGCCGGATCCCGCTGCGGGCACGCACCCAGAAGTACGAGACCGTCGAGCGCAACGGCCTGCTGATGGTCTGGCACGACCACGAGGGCAGCGCGGCCGACCACGAGGTCCTGCCGCCCGAGCTCGACGACATCATGGACCCGCAGAAGTACACCGACTGGAGCTGGAACGTCCTCGACGTCCCCTCGGCGCACTGCCGCGAGATCATCGACAACGTCGTCGACATGGCGCACTTCTTCTACATCCACTTCGCCTTCCCGACCAGCTTCCGCAACGTCTTCGAGGGCCACATGGCCACCCAGTTCATGGAGTCGACCGGGCCGCCCGGACATGGCGGGCGAGGGGTACGGCGACGAGGACCTGGTGCTCAAGTCGGAGGCCACCTACTTCGGGCCGTCGTTCATGGTCAACTGGATCAAGAACGACTACAAGGGCTTCGTCACCGACGTGGTGCTCATCAACTGCCACATCCCCACCAGCCAGAACTCCTTCAAGCTGATGTACGGCCTGAAGGTGCTCAAGCCCGAGGGCGTCGACGAGAAGACCACCGAGTACATCGGCAAGCGCTACACCGAGATGTTCGGCGACGGCTTCCTCCAGGACGTGCACATCTGGCTGAACAAGGCGCCCGTGCAGAACCCCCTGCTGTGCGAGGAGGACGGGCCGGTCTACCAGCTGCGCCGCTGGTACGAGCAGTTCTACGTCGACGCCGGCGACGTCACGGCGGAGATGACCGAGCGCTTCGAGTTCGAGGTCGACACCACCAAGGCCAACGAGTACTGGCACCAGGAGGTCGAGGAGAACCTCGCCCGGCGCGCTGCCGAGCAGGACGAGTCCCCCTCCGAGGGCGACGTACCCGCCCCGACCGCAGCCGGCGGGGTCTGACAGGTACCCATGGCCTCGTTCGTCCCGACCAGCGAGGAGACGCTGGAGGACCAGCGTCTCTACACCCAGGCACGCCTCACCGAGGTCGCGTGCCTGGACTGCCTGGCGCGCGTGCGCGTGAAGAAGAACAGCGACCACCACACCTCGATCCAGTGGGACGCCGAGTCGCTCGGGGCCTGCGCGGAGTTCGCACGGATGGCGGGTGAGCCGGGTGGGCGGGCGGTCTACGCGAGCTGCTCGCGGCTGCGCGCCTCGATCGAGCGCGCGGTCGCCGAGGGCGCCGTCGAGATCGGGGCGCTCGATGGCTACTGAGTCCTACGTGCTGAACGTCCTCGAGGTGATCGAGGAGACCGACGACGCGCACTCGGTCGTGTTCGAGGTGCCCGACGAGCTCGCGGAGCAGTTCACCTACCGGCCGGGGCAGTTCCTCACCGTGGCCGTGCCCAGCGACGAGACGGGCCTGGTGGCCCGCTGCTACTCGCTCTCCTCGGCACCCCACTCCGGGCTGCACCAGATCACCGTGAAGCGGACCGTCGAGGGCTACGCCTCCAACTGGATCCACGACAACCTCAAGGCGGGCGACACCCTGCGGGTGCTGCCCCCCAGCGGGATCTTCACCCCCAAGGACTTCGACGCGGACCTGCTCCTCTTCGCAGGCGGCTCGGGGATCACGCCGGTGATGTCGATCGTGCGCACCGCGCTGGAGAAGGGCTCCGGCCGCGTCGTCCTGCTCTACGCCAACCGCGACGAGCAGTCGGTCATCTTCGCCGGGGAGCTCGCCGAGCTCTCGGCTGCGTACGCCGACCGCTTCACCGTCGTGCACTGGCTGGAGTCGGTCCAAGGGCTGCCGACACAGCAGCACCTCCGGGTGTTCGCGTCGTACTTCTCCGACTTCACGGCCTTCACGTGCGGCCCCGCGCCGTACATGAAGGCGGTGACCGAGGCGCTCAAGGAGCTCGACTTCCCGCGCGAGCGCCGGCACGTCGAGAAGTTCGTCTCCCTCGGCGGCAACCCGTTCGGCGACGTCGAGGAGATGAAACGCGCGCAGGACCAGCTGCACGACCTCGACGACTACGAGGAGGGCGACGACGAGGCCGGCGACGACACGGCCAGCGACACCCCGACGATCGCCGGTCCGATCGCGGTCGAGGTGGAGCTCGACGGCCAGGACTACTCCTTCGACGACTGGCAGGGCGACAAGGTGCTGCTGGAGTTCCTCGAGGAGAAGGGGATCGACGCGCCGTTCTCCTGCCGCGAGGGACAGTGCAGCGCCTGCGCCTGCGTCGTCCTCGAGGGCGAGGTCACGCTCAAGCACAACGAGGTCCTCGACCAGGACGACCTCGCCGACGGCCTCCGGCTCGTCTGCCAGTCGCTGCCCGCCAGCGAGAAGCTGAAGATCACCTACTCCGGCTAGCCCTGGTCGGAGCAGGACGTCATACGCACTGGTCGTCATAGCAGCCAGTTCGTATGACGTCCGGTGAGGACACCCGGCAAGGGATGAGTTCCGCCGCCCGGCGTGGTCGGATGGGGTGAACCCGGACACCGAGGAGCACCCGTGGGACGCATCGTCGCGAACTTCTTCATCTCCCTCGACGGCGTGGTGGAGGCGCCGAACGAGTGGCACTTCCCCTACTTCGACGACGAGATGGGCAACGTGATCGGGCAGGGCATGGAGACCCAGGGCGCGTTCCTGCTCGGCCGGCACCTGTACGACGAGTGGTCGGAGTACTGGCCGTCCCACTCCGGCGACGACATGCCGTTCGCCGACTACATCAACAACCTGCCGAAGTACGTGCTCACCCATCGACCCGTCGAGGGCGAGGTGTGGAACAACACGACCGTGGTGACCGAGGACCACGCCGCTGCCGTACGCCGCATCAAGGACGAGACCGACGGCGACATCGGGATGTCCGGGTGCGCGACGACCGTGCGCTGGTTGATCGCCGAGGGCCTCCTCGACGAGCTGGCCCTGCTGATGCACCCGATCGCTGTCGGCAGGGGGCAGCGACTCTTCGAGGACACCGGCACGGTGCCGCTGCGGCTCACCGAGAGCCGCGCCCTGGCCAGCGGCGTGCTCCTGCTGCGCTACGGGCCGGCCTGACGCAGCGCGGGCAGGATCACGTCGCCGACCAACGACGTCAGCTCGGCGGCGAAGAACCCGCGGACCAGGTTGGTCGGGTCCTGCTGGGTCATCACCACGACGACGGCGTCGACCTGGGGGAGCACCTCGAGCAGCTGGCCGCCGTACCCCCACGCGTAGTAGGCGTTCGCGCCGGGACCGTTGTCGACCCACCAGCCGTAGCCGTAGGCCGGGGCGACCTCATAGCCGGTGGAGACCTGGGTCAGCGTCGAGACGCCGGCCCATCGCTCCGGCACGACCTGGTGGTCGTGCCAGCGACCACGGTCGAGGAAGACCTGGCCGATCCTGGCCAGGTCGCGCGGGGTGAGCCGCAGGCCGTTCCAGCCCTCCTGGAGGCCCGACCGGTCCACCGTCCAGGCGAGGTCGGGCCCGTGGCCGGCCAGCGCGCTGTTGGTGCCCAGCGGCTGCGAGGCGGGGGTCGAGTCGATGCCGAGCGGCTGGAACAGGCGCGAGCGGGCGTAGTCCAGCACCGACATCCCGGTCGCCCGCGTCAGTACGGCGGCCAGCAGGTGGGCGCCTTCGTCGGAGTAGTCGAAGAACCGGCCGGGCGCGGTCTTCTGCGAGTCCAGGATCTCGCCGACCGGGTCCGGTGACCGCACGAACGTCCGCGCCCGGTCGATGGCCGGTACGTCGAACCCGGCGGTCATCGTGAGCAGCTGGCGCAGGTCGGTGTGCGCGACCGCGGGCGACATCGATCGCGCCCGCTCCGGCAGCAGCTGGGCGAGTGTCGCGCCCAGTCCGGGCAGGGTGTGCTCCTGGAGGGCGATGCCGACGAGGGTGGCGACGACGATGCTGGTGATCGAGTCGGTGTTCCAGTGCTCGGTCGGCGTGGCGTCCTGGTAGTGCTCGTAGACGAGGTGGCCGTCCTGCATGACGACGATGGCCCGCAGCCGTCCCTGTGCCGGGTTCAGCGCGAGCAGCCGGTCGATCCTGCCGGTCAGCGCGGCGGTGTCGAGACCCTGCCGCGGCTGCGCCCGCTGGCGCCGCACGCGGCGGGCACGAGCAGCACGAGGGCGAGCGCCAGCGCCGCCGGCGAGCGCGCACGCCGCACGGCGGGATCACAGCCTCGTTCGCGCCACTCCGCGAGGTGCGGTCGTTCGCGGCCCAGCACCGAGTCGTTGCCGTGACCGGGGTAGAACCACGTCTCGTCGGGAAGCCGGTCGAAGACCTTCGTCTCACGTCCCCGATGAGCGTGGCGAAGGCGGAGTCGTCGCCGAAGGTGTTGCCGACGCCCCCCGGGAAGAGACTGTCGCCGGTGCAGAACGGCACGCTCAACGGCCTCTGCGTCACCACGACCGAGCGCAGCGACTTGGCACTGAACCTGCCGACCATGCGCGAGAGCGCGCCGGAGCCTTGCGAACTTCGATGTGTCGTCCTGGTTCTCGGCGTTCCTGCCCAAGGGTGTGCAGCCCGCCGCGCGGAAGCGCTCAATCTCCAGGTCAAGGCGATGCTGGAGCGCGACGACATCAAGAAGACATCGCCGCCATGGGCGCCCGCGCCGACTACGCACGCCGCAGCAATTCGCCGACTTCGTGGACGCCGAGACGAAGAAGTTCGCCGGCATCATCCAGAAGGAAGGCCTGCAGATGGACGTGCAGTAGCGGACGCCGCGTCATTGCGAGGAGCGTGGCGACGAAGCGATCCAGACTGCCTCCGTGGAAAGATTCTGGATTGCTTCGCTGCGCTCGCAATGACGCGGTGAGAGGCCTCCGCCGACCAAACAAAAACCCCGCGGCTCGCGCCGCGGGGTTTTGTCTTGTGTCGTT
>CAVWML010000021.1:0-12945 GCA_963756045.1 uncultured Actinomycetota bacterium | reverse complement strand
CAGCCTTGCGCTCGACGCTGTGGGCGGCGTCGCGGGCCACGTCGAGGATCAGGGCCTCGTCCAGCTCGACCTCGATGTCCAGCACGTCGCAGAGCTCGTCGATCCAGTCGTGCAGGTTCACGAGCACCAGTGTCGAACCCTCGACGGCTCGGGTGCAACAGGAACCGGTGAACTCGTCGTCAGCCGCCGAGCCGCTCGCGCATCTCGTGCAGGTCGTCCCAGGTGTCGACGTCGCGGGCCTCCCAGGCGAGCGCGGGCACCCGTCCGAGGATCAGCCCCGCCACCAGCGCCTTCATCGCCAGGCCGTGCTCCTCGCCGTACGACGGGGCGGCGGCCATCAACGCGTCGGCGCGGTAGAGGGCGCACAGGTACTGCAGCCGCCCGTCGTCGTCGACCAGCACCGCGCCGTCCTCCTCCGCCGAGAGCATCAGCCGGCGCACGGTCGCCGTGGTGATCATCGGCATGTCGACCGCGACGACGACCACCTGCCGGGGCACGCGGGGAAACCCGTGCAGGCCGGCGAGCACGCCGGCGGCCGGTCCCCCTTGTGGCGGCTCCTCGCGCAGGAAGGTGACCGGGCGGCTGGTGTGCACCTCCTCACCGACGACGACCACGTCGGGCACCTCGGCGAGAGCGCCGAGCACGTGCTCGAGCAGGGTCGTCCCGCCGATCTCGATCGAGGCCTTGTCGGCCCCCTGGAAGCGCACCGCGGACCCGCCGGTGAGGACGATCCCACCTAGCTCCGGCCGCTGCTCGGTCACGCGGGCAGTCTCGCACCCGGCGGCCCCGAGTGAGAGTCTGGCGGGCATGACCTCCTTGCGTGTCCGGCTGGTGCAGCGGGCCTCCGGTCTCGATCCGGCGGAGAACCGCGCCGCCCTCGACGAGGTTGCCGCCGAGCTGGTCGACGGGACCGACCTCGTGGTGCTGCCCGAGGCCTTCGCCCGCGACTTCGGCGAGGCCGGCTCCGACCTCGCGCCCTACGCCGAGCCGCTGGACGGCCCGTTCGCGGGGCACCTCCGCAAGCTCGCGGGATCGACCGGGGTGGCCTGGCTGGCCGGCATGTTCGAGACGGCCGAGGACCCGGCCCGCCCGCTGAACACGCTGGTCCTCGCCGACGGCGACCACGAGGTCTCCTACCGCAAGATCCACCTCTACGACTCCTTCGGCTACGAGGAGTCCAGGACGATCAGCGCCGGAGCCATCGAGCCCGCATCCACCGAGGTCCGCGGCTTCCCGGTCGGGCTGATGACCTGCTACGACCTGCGCTTCCCCGAGCTCGCGCGAGCCCTGGTCGTCGCCGGCGCCGAGGCACTCGTCGTACCCGCCGCGTGGGTGGCCGGCGAGCGCAAGGTCGAGCACTGGCGCACGCTGCTGCGCGCGCGGGCCATCGAGAACACCGTGTGGGTGGTCGGGGTCGGACAACCCGGCCCCCGCTACACCGGCCACTCGATGGTGGTCAGCCCCGAGGGGGACGTGGTCGTCGAGGCCGGCACGGAGCCGGCCGTGCTCGACGCCGTCCTCGACCGCGACGCGGTGAGCGCGGCCCGCCGTACCAACCCGTCGCTGGCCAACCGCCGGATGTGAGCCCTGCGTCATACGAACTGGCTGTCATGGCGACCAGTTCGTATGACGTTGCGCGGGACGTCATGCGATGTGGTTGCCATAGCGACCAGTTCGTATGACGTCCTGACTAGACTCGGCCCCGCCTGGAGGGGTGCCGGAGAGGCCTAACGGAACCGCCTTGAAAGCGGTCGCTGGCAGAAGTGTCAGCCGCGGGTTCGAATCCCGCCCCCTCTGCTGAGGAGTCCGCTACTCCGAGCCGCCGAGCTCGAGGGACACCGAGTCGTAGACGAGGTCGTGCACCCGCTGCACGTAGTGCTCGAGGTCGGTCTGCAGCCGGCGCAGCTCACTGAGGATGACGTCGGCGTCGAGCCGGTCGAGGACGCCGGCGGCGAGGGCGGTCACCCGCCCCTGGAGCTGGCGGCGGGCCCGGTTCGAGGTGCCTTCCCGGGCGGCGAGCCAGGCCTCGGTCTGGGCCTGGGGCGCGGTCAGCGCCTCCTTGACGACCGACAGTCGGCTGCGCACGTTCCACCGCCACTCGGGCGACGTGGTGTCGCAGGCGAGGAGCTGCTGCATGTCCCTGATCGCCCGCTCCAGTGAGACGCTGCCGAGAGATGCCATCGCCGATCCCCTCTCACGAGCGAGCCGCTTGGACCTCTGAGTGTGACCTAGGACACCTTCGCCGACAAGACCCGATTTGTGGTGCGACCCAGGCACGGATGTAATGCGCAGGTGAACCCCCGATCGGCAGCGGAAACCGCGCCGGTCGAGCTCGCCCTCGCTCCGGCGCTGCGCCTGAGGCTGCTCGGCACCGGCCTGGTCGCCATCGGCGTGGTCGTCGCGCTCGGCGTGCTCCTGATGTGGCTGGTGGACGCGGCCACCGCGCTCGTGACCGGTCTCGTCGTCCTCGGCGGCGTCGGCGTCCTGGTTCTCGGGCTCCTGCTCGGGCTGCGGCACTGGGTGGTGCGGCTCGACCAGCACGGCTACCGCGTGCGCGGGCTGCGACCCCGGGTGCGCGCGGCCCGCTGGACCGACGTCCTCGACCTCCAGGCCGTGAACGCCACCGGGAACAGGTGTGTGGTGCTGCGCCTGCGCGACGGACGTACGACGGTCCTGCCGGTCGACGCGATCGAGGGCGGGCCGGTCCGGCTCACCGAGCTGCTCACCGAGCACCTGCAGCGCAGTCACGGGTTCCGCAGGCTCACCTGACGGTGCCGCCTCAGGCGCACACCGCTCGACGGCGGCCGAGGGCGCTGGCGTAGGTCCGCCACTCCACGGCCGTGAGCTCGCGTCCGGCGAGCCGGCAGGCGGCGCGCGACAGTGCGGCCGGGTCGAGGTTCCACACCAGCACGCCGTTCGCTCCCGTGACCGCCAGCGCCCTCCCGTCCGGCCGCAGGGTCGCCGACACCAGGTCGCCGTTCGGGCCGAACGCGGACGCGCTCACCTCGATCGGATCTCCGAGGCGCAGCCCCGTGCGCGTGTCGTAGAGGGAAACGGTCCCGGCCCGCGAGGTCGCCAGCAGGCGGTTGCCGTCGCTCGAGAGCTGCAGTCCGGCCGGCTCGGCCGTGATGCCCGCGAGCTCGGTCCTCGGCCGCATCGTCCGGGCGTCGTACACCACGACGCGCGAGCCGGCGGCGAGCGCGACCACGTCACCGGCCGTGGCCGAGATCCGCCAGCCGGTCAGCGGCTTCGCGGTACGCCTGCCGGTGCGGCCGTCGAACACGTCGGTGACCGCGTCCTTGTCGAAGTCCGTGGGGTACGACGTGACCACGACGCGGGACAGGTCGGGCGTCGCGGTGGCCGCTGAGACGTACCCCCGCACGGGAAGGGACTTGCCGATGACCTCGTCCGCTGCCGGGTCGACGGCCTCGAGCCGGTGCTCGTCCCCGACAAGCACCAGCCGTCCACCGACTGCCGTGCCGAGGAGACCGGCGCCGGGGCGGATCGCGGTGAGTGCCCTCATGGCGCCGGTGCGCGGATCGAGCAATCGGTACTGGTCGCCTGGCCCGGCCACCAGCGTCCCAGCGCGGGCGAGAAGCCCGTCGGCGCCGGCCGGAAGCGGACGCAGCGCCCTGTCCGAGCCGTGACCGGGCGCCGTCTGCCACACCGACGAGGGACGGAAGGTCGCGCGCGACCAGTCCTCGCCCGCCGGTCGAGGCGCGACGAGCAGCGCGTCGCCGCCCGGGCCGTAGCCGCCCATCAGGATCTTCCCGGGCGCGTGGAGCGCGGCGACGGCGCCGGCCCCGTCGATGCGCCAGCGCTCGATCGAGGCATGCACGGTGGCGCCGAAGTCGACCAGGTCCCGCCCGTCGGTGCTGACCTGCAGCGTCCCGACGTTGCCTCGCTGCGTCTGCAGGACTCGTCCGGTCATCTGGCCGGTGGAGCGGACCCGCTCGACGATGCTGCCGTGGTAGCTGCCGCAGTAGATGCGATCCGCCACCTGCGACACGACCGGCCAGGCGCACGGTGAGCGGCGGTTGCCCTCGATCGAGGCCGACCAGCGCAGGGCCCCCGTGCGGACGTCGATCGCCTCGATGTGCTGCTCACCGATGGTGACCAGCAGGCGGTCGGGCCCGACGTCGAGCGCGACGTCGGAGGACCACGGCGAACCGTGGTACGTGCGCAGCAACCGCCCGGAGCGGCCGTCGAAACGACGTACGACGCCGGACGACGAGCCGGCGTACAGCGTCCCGTCGGGACCGAAGGCGATCGCGCCGACGAACCAGTCCGGCTCCGCCCTCGTCAGCGGTGGGCCGGGCAGGTGCGCCAGCACCTTCCCGTGCACGTCGAACAGCACCACGTCGCCGGTCTGGTGGCCCTCGACCACCGCGACCGTTCTTCCGTCGGGACTGAGCGCGAGACCGCCCATCTGGGTGGGCAGCATGACCGGGGCCATCAACCGCCGGCCGGTGGTCAGGTCGAAGGTCGAGAGAGTCACGCACGGGTTGTGGGCGACCGTCGACGCCGCCCGGATCGCGCGGAGGCCGCCGTGCTTCTCGGCGTAGGCGTGACAGGTCTTGACCGCCTCGTCGCTGCCGTCGCCGAGGGTGAGGTGCGCGCCGACGCGGCCATCGGCGCTCGCGGCGATCACGTCCCCCGGACCGTGCTCCACGTCGAGGTGTGGCAGCGAGCGGACGACGGCCAGCGACTGCAGGTCCACGACCTGCGGGACCCTGCCCTCGATCGCGACGAACGCCCGATCGCCACCGGACAGGAGGGCACCGTTCATCGACTTCGCGACCGGGATGTCGGACACGAACCCCTGACCACCCGTGAACGTCCCCAACAGCGCCGAGTGGGTGCGCGGGTCGTCGGGCCAGCGCTGATAGGCAGCCGCCGCCAGCAGGGCGGCCTCGGCACGGTTGGTGCCGCGGAGGGCGAGCGAGGCGTTGGTCAGCGCCTCGACCCGCTGCTCGTCGCGCGCGGCCGCTGACGCGTCGCGCTCGCGCTCGGCCCTGGAGGCGTTGCTGCGTGCCACGGCACCTGCACCCACGGTCACGACGAGCAGCAGCACCGCGGCGCCGAGCAGCCACCGCAGCCGGTGGTTCTGCGTGCGGTCGCGTCGCGCTCGCGCCGTCTCCCGCTCCTGCTCGGCCGTGAGTCCCTCGACCGACGCGGCGACGAACTCCGCCTCGAGCACGGTCAGGTCGGGCTCGGAGGCCTCGCGCCACTCGAGGGCTGCGTCGAGGCGCGCGCCGCGGTACAGCTCGCTGCCCGGCCGGCCGAGCGCCTCCCACGCCTCCGCAGCGGTCGCGAGATGCCGCATGACCCGCAGTCCCTCGGTGTCCTCGTCGAGCCAGGTCTGCAGCCGCGGCCAGCTGCGAGCGAGCGACTCGTGTGCGAGGCCGACGCCGTCGTCGCCACTCGTGATCAGTCGGGACTCGACGAGCCGGCCCAGCACACGGGCCGTGTCCTGGTCTGCCGGCAGGGCGGTCACCGGCACGTGCCTCGCGAGGACGGAGCCGTCGACGGGACGGAGCACGAGCCGCAACATCAGCGAGCGGCACAGCGTCCGGTCAGGCACCGGGAGGCTCTCGAACAGGCGCTCGGCCGAGCGGGACACCGCGCCGGACAGGCCTCCTGACTGCTCGTACCCCTCCACCGTGAGGGTTGCTCCCTGCCGGCGCTGCCACGTCTCGACCAGCGCGTGCGAGAGGAGCGGCAGCGCAGCCGGCTGGTCCTCGACGTCGTGCAGCACCAGGTCCACGAGGCCGGACTCGAGCCGCAGCCCCGAGCGCCGCGCGGGTTCGACGATCGCGGCCCGCACTGCCTCGGCACCCAGCGGACGGACGAGGTAGAGGCCATTCTCGACCGCAGCGGTCAGCTCGGCGGCCATCGCGAGGTCCGCGAGCGCGTCGGCACGGACGGCCAGGAGCACCCGACCACCACCCTCGACGTGTCGGGACAGCTCGGCTCCGCAGGGTCCGACGTCGTCCCGGGTGAGCAGCTCCTCGGCCTGGTCGAGCGCGACGACGCCCTCGGGTCCTGCGGCGAGGCTGGCCTCGCGGACCGACCTGAGCGCGTCGACGCCGCCCAGGACCAGCTCGACGCGGTGCCCACGACGGCGCAGCTCGGCGACGAGCCCGGCGCGCAGCAAGGAGCTCTTGCCGCATCCGGACGGCCCGCTGAGCACCAGCACCGGCGACGCCTCCAGTCGGGCGAGCCCGTCGGCGATCTCCCTGTCGCGGCCGAAGAAGTTCTCGTGGTCCGAGGTGTCGAAGGGGCCGAGGCCGGGATACGGGCACGACCCGCTGGCCGGCGGAGGCGCCCGCACGCCGGCCAGGGACGGGTCCTGACGCAGGATGGCGGTCTCGAGCGACACCAGCTCCTGCCCGGGATCCACGCCGAGCTGCTCGACGAGCACCGCCCGCGCCCGGCGGATCGTCGCAAGGGCATCGCCCTGTCGCCCGCCGCGGTACTGCGCGAGGGCGAGCAGGGCCCAGCGTCGCTCTCGCAGGGGCTCCTCGTGGACGCCGCCCTCGGCGTCCACGGCGACGCCTTCGTCGTCACCGCTGGCGAGCCGGGCCGCCAGGAGGTCATCCTCCGCACTGCGACGCAGCTCGGCCAGCCGCAGGGCTGCACCGGCAGCGGGCTCCCAGCCCTCGAGGTCCGCGAACGGCTGACCGCGCCACAGGTCCAGGGCCTCGGCGAAGCCAACGACCGCCCGTTCGGGCTCGCCGTCACGCGCGAGCCTGCGGGAGCGGTCGACCAGTGCCGAGAAGCGCGCGACGTCTAGGTCGTCCGGTGGAACGTCCAGTCGGTAGCCGGCGCCGAGCGTCACGATGCTCCCGCGTGGCAGCACGCGACGCAGCCGCACCACCGCGGCCTGGATCTGCTTCGGCCACGTCGCCGGACGACGCCCGCCCCAGCACGCGTCGGCGATCTCGTCAGGGCTGAGGGCCTGGCCGGCGCGTAGCACCAGTGCCGAGAGGACCGTCCGTTCGCGGGGTCCGAGCCGTGTCTCCCCGTCGACCTGCACCGGGCCGAGAACTGAGACTCCCATGGACAACGAGAGTCTGCTCCTGGACACCGGCGGTCAAGACGCCGTGGTCGTGGCGCATACCGGTTGCATACCGAGGGCGAGGTCGGACGCATACCGGCGTGACGAGGCTGTCCAGCATGAAGCCGCTCCGCTTGCTCGCCGTGGGTGTGGCCGTGACGGCCACCGTCGCGACCGCCACCCCCGCGGGCCATGCAGCCCCCGACCACCTCGACCACTCCCGGACCACCGCCGAGATGCGCGCTGCGCACGGCGTCGGCATGGCTCCCGCGGGTGCTGCCACCCCCGCTGCGAGGACTTCGGTCAGCCGCGCCGCCTCCCCGCGTGCGTACGGCGGGGTGGCGCTGCAGCCGTGCCCCGGGGACGACGCCTGGTTGGCGTGCGGCACCGTGAAGGTGCCGCTGAACCGGGCCGATCCCCACGACACCCGCACGATCGGCATCCACGTCGAGCTCTCCGTGCACAGCGCGGCTGGGGCGCGGCGAGGCGTGATCGTGATCGAGGCCGGTGGGCCGGGCACGGCGATCTCCCAGACCAAGTACGGGTACTTCGACTCACTGTTGGGCGACCTGCCGGAGACCTTCGACATCGTGCTTATCGACCAGCGGGGGGTCGGGAAGAGCGAGGCCATCGACTGCGAGGCGCTGGAGCAGGCGGTCACGACGAAGGAGCGGTACGACGCCGCCGCAGCCTGCCACCGCAGCCTCGGTGACAGGGCCAGGCTGTTCTCGACGCGCGCCGTCGCCGACGACATCGACTCGGTCCGTGGTGCGCTCGGGGTCGACAAGATCAACCTGTTTGGCAACTCCTACGCCGGCAACGACGTCGTGACCTACGCCGTGCGACACCGGACCCACGTCCGGTCCGTCGTCACGACCTCGGCGGAGCTGACCCCGGGCGAGGACACGTTCTGGGGATCGATCCCGCGCTCCCTCCCACGCATCACCGGCACGCTGTGCGCGCGCTCGGCCTCCTGCTCCGCCGCAGTCGCGTCCCCGACGTCCGACCTGACGTGGCTCGCCTCCACGCTGCGGCACAACCCGCTGCAGGGGACCTACGTCGACGGCGAGGGCACCACGCACGACGTCCTGCTCACGGAGGCGAAGCTGCTGAACTGGCTGCTGCCCAACCCGGGCTACGAGTGGGCCGGCCCCGGCGAGATCTCCCAGGCCGCGCGCGCGTACCGGAGCGGCGACTCGGCGGCGCTACTCCGACTCGCCGGGCAAAACGACCTCGAGCCGTCCCCGGCGGGCTTCGATCCAGCCTTCTTCTCGACCGGTCACAACCTGGCCCGTCGCTGCGTGGACGAGCCGTTCCCCTGGACCAAGTCGGCGAGTCTCCAGCAACGCTCGGCGCAGTACGCACGGGCTCGCGCCGCGCAGCCGGACTTCTACGGCCCGTTCGCGAAGGACGCCTGGCTTCGCCCGGACACCGCGGGCGTCGCACAGAGCCTCCCGCAGCCCGACCCGTGCATCGCCAACAGCTGGCCCGACGTGCCGGCGTACCGCGCCGGGTCGACGGTGCCGCACGTGCCAGCGCTGGTGATGAGCGGCGAGTACGACTCCGTCGTCCCCACACCGGACGCACGCCGCGTCACCGAGGTGCTCACCGACAGCACGTTCGCGCAGATCCCCGCCGCGTTCCACAACGTGTGGGGCTGGTCCGGCTGCCCGAGCGAGCTGGTCGGCATGTTCTACCGGACCCTGCGGGCGCACTCGACGTGCACCCGGCAACCCGAGTACCCCAAGTGGTTCCCCGGCTCCTTCGCACGGACGTCGACGCAGCTGCCGCCCGCGACCCTGCGCAGCGGCGCGGCGACGCCGGCCGTACGCCGAGCAACGACCTCGGCCGTGTGGGCGACGCTCGACTCGATCCGGCACAGCTTCGACAACCCGTTCGACACCCAACCCGGCCTGCGCGGCGGCACCGAGCGATACCAGGGCTTCGACGAAGACGCGCAGGCGGACGTGTTCGGCTTCGAGGGCGTGCGCTTCACCGACGACGTCGCGGTCAGTGGGTCGCTGCACTGGTCGGTCGCCGACAACGCGCTCGACGGGGACCTGACGGTGACGACGCCCTCCGGAGCTGCGCGCGTCCACCTGCACGGGGTCTGGCTGGCCCCCGGCGCGGACCGACTGACGCTCACCGGCGGACAGGGCGTCGTGCTGACGGTGCCCGCGACGTAGGGCGACTCGATTCGTCGGGCGCCCGCGTCGATGGGTACCCTGTGGCCTGCTGTTCGGGAGGTGTCGCCTAGTCCGGTTTATGGCGCCCGCCTGCTAAGCGGGTTGAGGGTAATGCCCTCTCGCGGGTTCAAATCCCGCCACCTCCGCCCACGGCCACCGGCCCGGGTCCTGCGCGGACCCGGGCCGTCGGCGTCCTCGAGGTTTGCGAATACCTGCATTGCACGATCCTGTGGGTATCCGAGCCTGTTAGGTGGCTATTGGTCCGGGGAGGATGGTTCTGCCCCCAAATGAGAAGGATGAGCGAACATGAAGCTCCGTCGATTCGCCAAGCCGATCCTGGCCACCCTGCTGGCCGCCGGCCTCTTCGGCGCCGCAGCTGCGCCGGCCGTCTCCGCCCCCACTGCCGCCCCGCGCCACGCCGCCGACACCGGCTGGGGCTACAACTGATCCGCTGAGCCGGGACATGACCCGGAGATCCGGGATCAGCGCTCGGAGGGCTTTCCCTGCCCCGCGGCCGCCCGGGTCCCCATCGCGTACCCGAGCTGGAAGCGCGTCTCCACGCCGTACTCGTCCTTGAGCGCGGCGACGTACGACGCGTACGTGCGCGTGCTGACGCCGACCCGCTTCGCGCTGGAGGGGTCGCTGTGCCCCTCGGTGAGCATCCGCACGGTCAGCTGGCGCACCTCGGCGGCGATGTCGCTCTCGGAGGCCTCGCCGCGCTCCTCGTAGTCGTGGGCGCGCTCCCAGGCGCGGTCGAAGATGTCGGCGAGGTAGGACACGACGCCGGGCTCGTGCAGGGCCAGGGCCACCTCGGGAGCGTCACCGGGGATGATCGCCAGCCGACGGTCGATGACGATCAGCCGGTCGAAGAACTCGTCGAGCGTGCGGACCTGGGCGCCGTGCTCCACGGTCCGCTCGACGTGCTCACGCGTGGCCTTGCTGCGCCTCGCGGTGTGCTGGTAGAGCGTGCGCATCCGCACGCCCCGCTGCAACGCGCGGATGTCGCGGTCGACCGCCTGCTCGAGCACGGTCGCGCGGCGTGCGCCGGCGGGCTGCGCGGCCAGCAGCTCGCTCTCGGCGTCGTCGACAGCGGCGTCGAGGAACCGGTTGATGGCCGGCAGCCCACGGATCTCGGTCAGGGGGCTGCCGACGCTGGGCGTACGACGGAACGCCTGGCCGAGCGCACCGAGCGTGTCGGCCCAGGCAGCCGACTCGTCGAGCAGCTGCACCACCCGGCGCCCCAGCGGGGCGACCACGCTCGGCTGCACCGTGGCCGGGTCCACCGCCACCCAGCAACCGGCCGCCGGGTCGTCGCGGAGCAGCCCGAGGTCGATCAGCAGGGCCGTCGCCTCGTGGTCGTCGTGGTCGCGCTGCAGGCGCTTGTCCTCGTAGCCGAGCCCACCGGCCCGGACCGTCTCCCGGAACACCTCCCCCGCCGGCCCCTCGAGCAGGGCCCGACGGTGCGCTCCGAGATCAGGGCTCATGGAGAGCATCATGGCGAGAAACGACCGGACCCGCACCACACGGCGCGGGTCCGATCGATGGTTGAGACTTGATCAGGCGCCGAGGCGGGCCTTGAGGCCGTCGAGCTCGGTCCAGAGCACCGTCGGCAGGTTGTCGCCGAACTTCTCGAACCACTCCGTGATCTGCGGGATCTCGGCCTTCCACTCCTCGACGTCGACGGAGAGCGCCTGCTCGAGCTCCTCGTCGGTCATGTCGAGACCCTCGACGTCGAGGGCACCCGGTGCCGGGACGTGGCCGATCGGGGTCTCCACCGCGGCGGCCTGCCCGTCGATGCGCTCGATCACCCACTTGAGCACGCGGCTGTTCTCGCCGAAGCCCGGCCAGAGGAAGCCGCCGTCGTCGTCGCGGCGGAACCAGTTGACGTAGAAGATCTTGGGCATCTTCGCGGCGTCGTTGTTCTTGCCCATGTCGATCCAGTGGCCGAAGTAGTCGCCGGCGTTGTAGCCGATGAACGGCAGCATCGCCATCGGGTCGCGGCGGACCACGCCCACCTCGCCCGTGGCCGCGGCGGTGGTCTCGCTCGACAGCGTCGCGCCCATGAAGGTGCCGTGGACCCAGTCGCGGGCCTCGGTCACCAGCGGGATCGTGGTCTTGCGGCGGCCACCGAAGAGGATCGCGTCGATCGGGACACCGCGCGGGTCGTCGTACTCCTTGGCGAGCATGTCGCACTGCTTGATCGGGGTGCAGTAGCGGCTGTTCGGGTGGCTGGAGAGCTCCTCGGACTCCGGCGTCCAGGGCTCGCCCTTCCACGAGGTCGCGTGCGCCGGCGGGTTCTCCAGGCCCTCCCACCAGACGTCGCCGTCCTCGGTGAGCGCGACGTTGGTGAACACGGAGTTGCCCTTGTTGATGGTCTTCATCGCGTTCGGGTTCGTGTGCTCGTTGGTGCCCGGCGCGACGCCGAAGAAGCCGTACTCCGGGTTGACCGCCCACAGCCGGCCGTCGTGGCCGATCCGCATCCAGGCGATGTCGTCACCGATGGCCTCGACCTTCCAGCCGGGGATGGTCGGCTCGAGCATGGCGAGGTTGGTCTTGCCACAGGCGCTGGGGAAGGCCGCGACGACGTACTTCGTGACGCCCTCGGGGCTGGTCAGCTTGAGGATCAGCATGTGCTCGGCCATCCAGCCCTCGTCGCGCGCCATCGCGCTGGCGATACGCAGGGCGTAGCACTTCTTGCCGAGCAGCGCGTTGCCGCCGTAGCCGGAGCCGAAGGACCAGATCGCGCGCTCCTCGGGGAACTGCACGATGTACTTGGTGTCGTTGCACGGCCAGGCGACGTCCTCCTGGCCCTCCTCGAGCGGCATGCCGACCGAGTGCAGCGCGGGCACGAACGGCGCGTCGAGCTCGGTCATCTTGTCGAGCACGTGGGTGCCCATCCGCGCCATCACCCGCATGCTCGCCGTGACGTACGCCGAGTCGGTGATCTCCACGCCGAACATCGGGTGCTCGGCCTCGAGGTGGCCCATCACGAACGGGATGACGTACATCGTCCGGCCCTTCATGCAGCCCTGGTAGAGCTCGCGCATGAGGGCCTTCATCTCGCCGGGGTCCATCCAGTTGTTGGTGGGCCCGCAGTCCTTCTCGTCGACCGAGCAGATGTAGGTACGGTCCTCGACCCGCGCCACGTCGGTGGGGTCGGAGGCGGCGTGGAAGGAGTTCGGCTTCTTCTCCGGGTCGAGCTGGGTGAAGGTGCCGGTGCCGACCAGCGCCTCGGTGAGCTCGGTCCACTCCTCCTCCGAGCCGGTGCACCAGTAGACGCGGTCGGGGGTCGTCATCGCGGCGACCTCCTCGACGAAGGCGAGGATGCCGGCGTGCGTCGTGGGGGCGGACGTGTTGGTGGTCATGGCCACTATCCCTCGCAGAGCTTGCTCGTGGAGTTGACGGAGCGGGTGCCGCGCCCTTGCATGCGCCCGATCACCCCGAGCCGATGCACGTTCAACGAGCAGCCAGGCCCGAGGTGACAGTGAATGTACGACGGGCGGCACGGCTCGGCCTATTGGATCGATCCAGCCCCGCCAGGAGCGTGACCTGGGTCACGCCGGGGGGCGATCCTCCACCGATTTCTGGGGCATCGCGATGGTCGGCTAACATTGCGCGGTCCCACGGACGGGCGCCTGTAGCTCAACGGATAGAGCATCTGACTACGGATCAGAAGGTTGGGGGTTCGAATCCCTCCAG
>CAVWML010000020.1:0-5614 GCA_963756045.1 uncultured Actinomycetota bacterium | reverse complement strand
CCCGATGTCACCGCCCACGCTCGAGGCGATCGCGCGCAGCCTGGAGCGGATCGAGGTCGCCGCCGGCGAGATCGGTGGTCCGTGAGGGTGACCCCTCCGACCGCTTCTACATCATCGAGTCCGGGCTCATCGAGGTCACCCAGGACGGCAGGCTGCTCCGCCGCGAGTGGGACGGCAACTTCTTCGGCGAGATCGGTCTGCTCCGCGACGTCCCGAGGACGGCGACCTGCACGGCCCTGCGACCCACCACGCTGCTCGCCCTCGACCGGGCGGACTTCCTCGAGGCGGTCGTCGGCGTCCAGGAGTCGCGGGTGGCCGCGGAAGCCGTGATCTCCAGGCGCCTGGCCGTCTGAGCGTCGCGCCGACCCACGTCGACGCGGGGTTCCGTGACCGCCGTGTCAACCAACCCGACCCGTCGGGCGTCCCACTAGCGTGACCAGCGTCCTGTCCGAGACCGGCCGCCCTCGTCCCGAGGGTCGCGAGGGGGTGCCCATCGCCGCCGAGTCGCGAGCCGATCTCGCCCTGGAGCGCCTGTACCACGAGCACTACGTGCGTCTGGTCCGGCTCGGCGCGCTGCTCCTCGGTGGCGACGTCGGTCGTGCCGAGGAGATCGTGCAGGACGCCTTCGTGGAGGTGCACCGCCGGTGGGACCGGATCGAGGGCGCCAAGGTGCCGGCGTACCTGCGCCAGACGGTGGTGAACCGGTGCCGGTCCAACCGGCGCCACCTGCGGGTCGTGGACCGGAACCGGCCCGACGCACCGGGATCCACGCCGGCTGCCGACGAGGGGGTGCTCGCCGACGCGCGCCGACGCGAGGTGCTCGACGCCCTCGCCGGGCTCCCCCGGCGCCAGCGCGAGGTGCTCGCGCTGCGCTACTACCTCGAGCTGTCCGAGCGCGAGATCGCGCAGACCCTCCAGATCAGCCAGGGCGCGGTGAAGACCCACGCCTCGCGCGGCGCCGCCGCCCTGCGCGACTCCCTCGCCAGCCTCCAGGAGGACCGATGAACCAGCCCATGAACGACGACCAGCTGCGGTCCCTCGTCCACGACGCGGTCTCGGACGTCGAGCCGAAGGACGGCCTGGACGCCATCACGGCCCGCACCTCGCGCCGGCGCACCCGCGACGCCTCGACCCGGTGGCTGCCCGTGACGGTGGCGGCGGCCACCGCCGTCGCCCTGGTCATCGGTGGCACCGTCTGGATCGCGCGCAAGACCTCGGAGACGAGCCAGGCGACAGGCCCGTCCGGGCCTCGACACTCGACGCTCCAGGACGGCCCTGCCGAGCGCAACCTCAACGTGGCCGTCCTCTACGTCGGGGCGACGGCGGCCGGACCCCGGCTCTTCACGGAGTACCACGAGGTCCTGCACACCATCGACACCCCGCTGCAGGCGGCGGTGACCGAGGCGCTCACGCAGCCCCCTCAGGACCCCGACTACCGCAACGACCTACGCGACCTCGGGGTGACCGCGCGCGCGATCGAGGACCCCGACACGATCCGCATCATCCTCAACGGACCGCTCGACCGGCCCGCCAGGCATGAGCGCGGAGACCGCCCAGATGGTGCTGCAGTCGTTGGTGTGGACCGCCGACCAGGCGACCTCCTCCGCCAAGCCCGTCCGGTTCATCGAGGGCGCGCGGGATGCCGACCAGGTGCTCGGCCTGGACACCACGACGCCGGTCGCGCAGGCAGGCGCCGACTCCGTGATGTCGACCGTGTCCGTCGACTACCCGCTCCAGGGCGCCGAGATCTCCACCGTCTTCGTGGTGCGTGGGCGGGCGGCGACGTTCGAGGGCAACGTCGTCTGGGAGCTGAAGCAGGGCAGCCAGGTCGTCAAGCGCGGGTTCACGACCGCGACGCAGTGCTGCACCCTCTCGCCGTACTCCTTCACCGTGTCCGTCGACCCGGGGCGCTACACACTGGTGGTGCACGACACTGACGAGTCCGACGGCGAAGGGGTAGGCACGAGTGAGGACACCAAGGACATCACCGTCAGGTAGCCGATGACGCCTCGGCGCGGAACCAGCGCGTTCCGCGGCCTGCTCGTGACGGCGGCGGTCGTGGTCGCCGTCGTGGCGCTCACCGGCGGAGTGGCCTCGTTCGCCCACCGGGTCAGCGACACCGGTCCGCGGGTGCCCCAGCCCAAGCCGGTGCGTCACCTCGACCTCGACCTCGCCTACGTCGGCCGGACGCCGGCCGGGCCGCGACTGTTCATGGAGACCCACGAGGTCCCCGACACGCGCCAACCGGCACTCACCGTCGCGATCAGCGCCCTGATGACGGACCGGCCGCGCGACGACGACTACCGCAACTACCTGCTCTCGACCCGGGTCCGGGCCAAGGCCAGCGAGCACACGGGCATCGTCACGATCGACTTCTCGGGGACACCGCACCGTGCGGCCGACGTCGACGACGCCGTCGCACGCATCGTGATCCAGGCGATGGTGCGGACGGCGGACCAGGCGATCGGCTCCGCCGCCCCGGTGGGCTTCACCGTCGCCGGCCACCCCGTGGAGAGCATCCTGGGCGTGGACACCAGCCGGCCCATCGCGCCGGCAGACCCCGCCACCATCGACTCGCCGGTCTCGATCGACACCCCCGGTGACAACAGCTTCGCCCATCCCGGCTCCGCGGTGCGCGGGCGTGCCTCGACCCCCGACGGGCGGGTCTACTGGGCCGTCTACCGCATCGACGGCCTGGTGCTCGCGGGCCACGGCGCCTCGGCCGCCGGCCGCTGCTGCGAGTTCACGCCGTTCACCTTCAAGCTGCCGGACCTGCCCCGCGGGTCGCCGTACGTGCTCGTCGTCGGCAGCGAGCCCGACCTCGGCGACGGCGGCACCACCAAGGACACCAAGGAGTTCAGCATCCGCTGACGCTCCGGATCAGTGCGCGGGCAGCAGCGAGATCTTCTGCCAGATCTTCTGCGACATCTGCGCGGCCAGTGTCTCGAGGTCGCTGACGGTGCCGAGCACGACGGAGTCCGAGGAGTGCTCGGCGCACAGGGCGGCGGCCTTCGCGATCAGGGAGACCAGCTCCGAGCAGTAGTCGAAGTAGTGGTGCAGCTCCTCGGCGTTCATCCGGTTGGTCGGGCTCTTGGCCGTCGGCACGTAGTCGCCGCGGGCCTGCTCAGGGTCCTTGTCGAGCTGGTGCATGTCGACGACGTGCGCGAGGGACCGCAGCTCGTGCAGCAGGAGCAGGAGGGTACGGCGCTCGCGACGCTCGGGCAGCGCCCAGAGGAAGAAGACCGCGATGGCCGCGAAGACGACGTCGTTGATCGTGCTCTCCACGAGCGGCACCCAGTCGGAGCTGGTGCCCACGCCGTTGACCACGAAGTCCCTGATCGCGAGCACGAGGGCGACCAGCGTCGCCACCACGATGACCGCGCTCGAGCCTCGCGCGATCAGCCTGGTCCGGCGGTACCGGATGAACGACGTGCTGAACCGGTCGTGGATGTCGGGCACCTTCTCCGACAGGCGGTGTGCCACGTCGGCCAGGCGCCGCCCGGGCAGCCGGGCCCGGATCCGGTCCTCGAGCTTGGCGGCGGCGTGCGCGATGTAGTGGGCCTCCAGCCGGGGAGTCTCCTGCACCACAGTCACGAGCGACACCGTAGTGCCAGCTCAGGTCGCGGTCAGCCCCATCGAGAGGTGCGCGAGAGCAGCGCCGCGACCGCGGCGACCCCCGCCGTCGACGTGCGCAGCACGGGCTCGCCCATCCGGACGACGTGGGCGCCCGCGAACGAGGCGAGCTCGTCGTCGGTGATGCCGCCCTCGGGACCGACCACGACCACCACCGAAGCGGCACCGGCGAGGTCGAGGGCGGCCAGCGAGGACGTGGCCTCCTCGTGCAGCACCACGCCGAGGTCCGCGTCAGCGAGCAGGTCGACGACCTGGGCCGTCGACATCGCCTCGGTGACCTCGGGCAGCCACGACTGCCGCGACTGCTTCGCCGCCTCCCGCGCCGTCGCTCGCCACTTCGCCAGCGACTTCGCCGCCCGGTCGCCACGCCACACGCCGACGCAGCGCGCGGCGGCCCACGGCACGATCCGGTCGACACCGATCTCGGTGAGCACCTCGACCGCGAGCTCGGCGCGGTCCCCCTTCGGGATCGCCTGCACCACCGTCACGGTCGGGGTCGGTCGCGGTGACCGGGTCACGTCGTCGACGCGCGCCTCCAGCGAGGTCTTCGCGGTCGCCAGGACGGTGCACGTGGCCGCCGTGCCGGAGCCGTCGACCAGGACGACGTGCTCACCGGCCTGCACGCGGCGTACGACGACGGCATGGCGCGCCTCGTCGCCGGTCACCACGACGGTCTCGCCGACGCTCGCGTCGGTCACCTGACCGAGGAAGACCGGGAGCACGCGCTACCGCGGGTTGAACGCGTCGCGCAGCCGGCCGAACATGCCCTTGTGCGGCGTCTGGATGCGGCCGTCGGGCGACTCCTCGTGGCGCAGCGACGCGAGCTCGCGCAGCAGCTCCTGCTGGCGGTCGTCGAGCCGGCCCGGTGTCTCGACCTCGACGGTCACGACGATGTCGCCACGCACCTGCGAGCGCAGGTGCGGGATGCCGCGGCCGCGGAGGGTGGTCTCGGTGCCGGACTGGGTGCCCGGGCGGACGTCGAGGTCGACCCACAGCTCCATGTCGGAGTCGGCCTCGGCGATGTCGGCCTCGAGCAGGGGCAGCTGGATCGTGGTGCCCAGGGCTGCCGCGGTCATCGGTACGGCGACCTGGCAGCGCAGGTCGGTGCCGTCGCGGTGGAACACCGGGTGCGGGGCGACGTGGATCTCGACGTACAGGTCTCCCGCGGGACCGCCGCCCGGTCCGACCTCACCCTCGCCGGCGAGCTGGACCCGGGTGCCGGTGTCGACCCCGGCGGGGATCTTCACGGTCAACGAACGACGCGACCGGACCCGGCCGTCGCCGGAGCACTCGCGGCAGGGCTCGGGGATGATCTCGCCGTACCCACGGCAGGCCGCGCACGGGCGCAGCGTGCGGATCTCACCGAGGAACGAGCGCTGCACGTGCTGCACCTCGCCGCGACCGTGGCAGGTCTCGCACGTGACCGGGTGTGAACCCGCCGCCGCGCCGCTGCCCTGGCAGACGCCGCAGACGACCGCGGTGTCGACCTTGAGCTCACGCTCGACGCCGAAGGCGGCCTCGGCGAGCTCGATCTCGATCCGCACCAGGGCGTCCTGGCCGCGCCGGGTCCGCGGCCGCGGCCCACGACCGCCGCCCTGAGCCCCGCCGGTGCCGCCGAAGAAGGCGTCCATGATGTCGGTGAAGGAGAAGCCGGCACCCTGGCCGGCGCCGGCGCCGCCGCGCCCGAACGGGTCGCCGCCGAGGTCGTACATCCGGCGCTTCTCGGGGTCCGAGAGGACCTCGTAGGCCGCCGAGACCTCCTTGAACCGCTCCTGGGTCGCGGGGTCGGGGTTGACGTCGGGGTGCAGCTGGCGAGCAAGCCGGCGGTAGGCCTTCTTGATCTCGTCGGCCTCGGCGTCGCGGCTGACGCCGAGGATCTGGTAGGGGTCGAGGCTCACGTGTCGTCTTTCGCTGCTTCTGGTCGTGGTGGCCCGGGATCAGGCCTGGTCGAGGATGGTCGAGACGTAGTGGGCCACGGCTC
>CAVWML010000019.1:0-34547 GCA_963756045.1 uncultured Actinomycetota bacterium | reverse complement strand
CCTTCGCCACCTCGATGGGATCGGGCTCGACCAACGTCGCCAACGCGATCACCGTGATCGGCCCCAGCTCCTCGGCGCGGCCGAACCCGACCTTCGTCTCCTGGCCGACCGCGGGCTACTTCCCGAACACGATCGAGCCCAGCGGCAAGTGGTCACTCTCGGCCGGCAACGGCGGCGTCAGCTTCTCCCGGTCGACGGTGGCGGTCTACCGCAACGGTCACCGCATCGCCGCCACGAAGCTCCGGGTCGAGAACGGCTACGCGCAGCCCACGATGGCCTTCGACATCCCGGCCAGCCAGGCCCGCAGCGGCACCTACACCGTCGTGGTCCACGGCATCCGCGCCGGCAGCCACTGGTACTCCTACACCTACCACGTGTCGATGTTCACGCCCAGCCACTGAGCTGCACCTCGGCCACCACACCGACCACCACTGAACAAACCCCACAGATCGGCCGGCTCCTCTCGGGGGGTCGGCCGCTTGCCTGTCCGGGCACGTGCAGCTCTCGGTGGAGAGGTCACTGGCCCAGCGGGAACGAGCGCACCGGGTGCCACCCCGACAGCGGATCGTGGAGGTACATCCACATCTGGCTGACGTCGAAGGAGGCGTCGTAGCGCTCGCGCTCGACGAACGCCTTCTCCAGCAGCCCCTCGGGCAGGTGGTGGGCGATCGTGACGTGCGGGTGGTACGGAAACTCCGTCGTGATCTCGAGCGGCCCGGAGCGCACGTCCCGGGCGAGCTGCTCGCAGCCACTGATCCCCTCGACCACGTTCACGAACACCACCGGCGAGATCGGCCGGAAGGTGCCGGTGCCTCGCAGGTGCAGCCGGAACGGAGGGGTGCGGCTCGCGGCGTCGAGGAGGTGCGCGGTGATCAGGTCGAGGTCACCGTCGGCGACCTCCAGGGGAGGCAGCAGCGTGACGTGGGTGGGGATCTGCCGAGCCGACTCGTCACCGACCTCGATGCGGTACTGCTGGAGCTCACTCCCCCACGGCTCGGGAACCGCGATGGACACTCCGATCCAAGGCACGGGAAGAGCCTAGGACCTGGTCACCGGGTGGGACGAACCAGCCCGATCCGGTCGTAGACGTCCGCAAGGGTGCGGCTGGCCACCTCGCGGGCCTGCTCCGACCCCCTCAGCAGGACGTCGTCGAGCTCGGCACGATCCTCGAGCAGCTGGAGGGTGCGCTCGCGGAAGGGGGTCACGAACTCCACCACGACGTCGGCCAGGTCACCCTTGAGGGCGCCGTACCCCTGACCGGCGTAGGACTTCTCGAGGTCCTCGATCGAGCGGCCGGTGAGCTCGGAGTAGATCGTCAGCAGGTTGGAGACACCCGGCTTGGTCTCGACGTCGAAGCGGACCTCGGTCTCGGAGTCCGTCACGGCGGAGCGGATCTTCTTGGCCGAGACCTTGGGGTCGTCGAGGAGCTCGATGATGCCGGTCGGGCTGGAGTTGGTCTTCGACATCTTGATGGCGGGGTTCTGCAGGTCGAGGATGCGGCCGGTCGACTTGAGGATGTAGGGCTCCGGCAACGGGAACGTCTTCTTGTACCGGTGGTTGAACCGCTGCGCCAGGTCGCGGGTGAGCTCGAGGTGCTGGCGCTGGTCCTCGCCCACTGGGACGTACTTCGGCCGGTAGAGCAGGATGTCGGCGGCCTGGAGCATGGGGTAGGCGAGCAGCCCGACCGAGCCGGACCCCTCGCCCTCCTTGGCCGTCTTGTCCTTGAACTGCGTCATCCGACGGGCCTCGCCCGTGCTGGTCAGGCACTCCATCACCCAGGCCAGCTGGGCGTGCTCGGGAACGTGGGACTGCAGGAACACCGCGGAACGCGCCGGGTCGATGCCCATCGCGATCAGCTGCGCCGCGCACCGCACGAAGCGCTCACGCAGCACCTTCGGGTCCTGCGGGACGGTCAGCGCGTGCAGGTCGGCGATGAAGAAGAACGTCTCGTGGCCGTCCTGCAGGTCGACCCACTGACGCAACGCCCCGAGGTAGTTGCCGAAGTGGAAGGAGTCCCCCGTGGCCTGGATCCCGGAGAGGATGCGCGGCTGTGTCTTTTCTTGGGGCGCAGCAGGCTGGTCTGGCATGGGCCCATCTTTCCAGCCCGATAGATTCCGGGCGATGAGGGTTCCCCTGCTCGGCGACGGCGTGGTGACCCTGCGCGCGCACACCGAGGACGACGTCGAACGCATCGTGGAGCAGTGCGTCGACCCGGAGAGCATCGCCTGGACGATCGTGCCGACGCCGTACACCCTCGACGACGCGAAGCGGTTCGTGCGTCATGCGATGCCCGGCGGCTGGGAGAGCGACCAGGAGTGGGCCTTCGCGGTCGAGCACGAGGGCCGGTTCGCAGGGACGGTGAGCCTGCGCAACCGTGACGAGGGACGTGCGGAGATCGCCTACGGCTCGCACCCTGACGTGCGTGGTCGCGGCGTGATGTCGCGGGCCCTGAGGGTGCTGCTCACCTGGGGTTTTGCCCCCGCGGCCGACGGTGGCCGTGACCTGGAGACCGTGATCTGGCTGGCCAACCGGGGCAACTGGGCATCGCGCCGGCTGGCGTGGAGCGTCGGCTTCACCGTCGACGCGACGCTGCGCGGCTGGCTGAACCATCGCGGTGAGATGCTCGACGCGTGGGCAGGGACCTTGCGCCGCGGTGAGTCCCTGACGCCTCGCGCGCTCTGGCTGGAGACACCCGCCCTCCACGGCGGTGACGTGGTGCTCCGCGCACTCCGCGAAGCAGACCTCCCCCGCGTCGTGGAGACGTTGAACGACGCAGAGACCCAGCGCTGGCACGAACGGCCGCGGAAGCAGGCGCCGCACACGCTCGAGAGCCAGGCCGACTTCGTGCTGGTGCGTCACGAGCAGGCGGCCGCCGGGACCGCGCTGCACTGGGCGGTCGCCGATCCCGAGACCGATGCCTACCTCGGGCAGATGTCGCTGTTCGCGGTCCAGCACCGCCGGCAGGCGTCCCTGAGCTACTGGACCCACCCCGACGCGCGGGGGCGAGGGCTGACCCGGCAGGCCGCACGGCTCGTCGTACGTCACTGCTTCGTGGCCTGGGAGGACGGCGGCCTGGGCATGCGCCGCCTGTGGTCCGACGCCGACGTGCGCAACCACGCGTCGCGCCGCATCCTGGAGAGCGTCGGGTTCCGGCAGACCGGTGTCGACCGCGCGGCCGAGCCCTTCGGTGACGGCACCTGGGCCGACCAGGCGCGCTACGACCTGCTGGGTTCGGAGTTCACGGCCACCGACTGAACCGTCCTGGTACGGCGGTGCAGGGTGGCCGAGGCCAGCAGCACGAGAAGCCCGAGGGCCGAGAGCCCGGCGCCGACGAGCGCCGGAGCCCGGTAGCCGTAGCCCGCAGCGATGACCACGCCGCCGAGCCAGGCGCCCAGGGCGTTCGCGAGGTTGAGGGCCGAGTGGTTCATCGCGGCGCCGATCGTCTGTGCTTCCCCGGCGACCTGCATCAGGCGCATCTGCAGCCCCAGCGCCACGAAGGAGGTGAGCACCGACAGCGCGAACGTCGTCACCAGGCCCGGCAGGAACCAGGAGGAGGTGACGGTGAACAGCAGGAGGACCAGCATCACGCTCACCATGCCGATGGCCACCGTCCACAGCACCGACCAGTCGGTCAGGCGGCCGGCCAGGGGCGTGCCGACGACCATGCCGAGCCCGAAGGCGAGCAGGTACAGCGGGACCACGGACGCCGACAGGCCGGCGACCTGGGTCACCGTCGGGGCGATGTAGGTGTACATCGCGAACATCCCGCCGAACCCGATCGCACCCGCGAGCAGGGTCAGCACCACCTGCGGGTCCTTGAACGCCCGCAGCTCCTTGCGTCCTGTGGCTGTGGGGTCGCCGGGCGACCCCGGCACGAGCAGGGCGACCAGGAGGACGGTGAGGGCTGCCAGGGCGGCGACCAGGATGTACGCCGCGCGCCACCCGGCGTGCTGCCCCAACCAGGTCGCGGCAGGGACGCCGGCGACGTTGGCGACCGCCAGACCGAGGAGGATGCGGCTGACCGCACGCCCGCGCCGTTCGCTCGGCACCAGCCCCGCCGCGACCAGCGAGGCGACGCCGAAGTAGGCGCCGTGCGGCACCCCGGACACGAACCGTGCGGTCATCAGACCGGCGTAGCTGGTCGCGGCCGCCGTGGCCGCGTTGCCGACCAGGAAGACCACCATCAGCCCGATCAGCAGTCCCCGCCGCGGGAGCCGCGCCCCGAGGACGGCGATCAGCGGGGCACCGATCACCACGCCCAGGGCGTAGGCCGAGATCGCGTGACCCGCCGTCGGGATGGTCACACCGACCCCGTGGGCGAGCTGCGGGAGCAGCCCCATCGAGACGAACTCCGTCGTGCCGATCGCGAACCCACCCGTCGCCAGGGCCAGCAGCGCCAGCGTCACGGTCGCCCGCGAAGGAGCTGTCGTGGCGCGCTCGGGGAGCACGGAGGTCGGGGCGGTCACAGGTGGCTCAACAAGAGATCCGCTTCAGCCTTCCCGGATGGACACAGAGATCGGTTGTGGAGTTGTTCACACGGGAGTTGTCGTGGAGTGCCTAGAGCGAGTCGAGGGCCTCGTTGAAGGTCTTCGACGGACGCATCACCTCGGCCGCCTTGTCGGCGTCGGGGCGGTAGTAGCCGCCGACATCGGCGGGTGAGCCCTGGACGTCGAGCAGCTCCTGGGTGATCGTCTCCTCGTCGGCGCGCAGGCGCTCGGCGAGGTCGGCGAAGTCGGCGGCCAGGTCGGCGTCGTCGGTCTGCTTCGCCAGCTCCTCCGCCCAGAAGAGGGCGACGTAGAAGTGGCTGCCGCGGTTGTCGATGGTGCCGAGCTTGCGCTGCGGCGACTTGTTCTCCTCCAGCAGCGTGCCGGTCGCCTTGTCGAGGGCCTCGCCGAGCAGCTTCGAGCGCGCGTTGCCGGTGACCTCGGCGAACTTGGCGAAGCTCTCCGCCAGCGCGAGGAACTCACCGAGGCTGTCCCAGCGCAGGTAGTTCTCCTTGAGCAGCTGCTGCACGTGCTTGGGAGCCGAGCCGCCGGCCCCGGTCTCGAAGAGGCCACCACCGTTGATCAGGGGTACGACGGAGAGCATCTTGGCCGACGTGCCGAGCTCGAGGATCGGGAACAGGTCGGTGAGGTAGTCACGCAGCACGTTGCCGGTCACCGAGATGGTGTTCTCGCCCTTGCGGATCCGCTCGACCGACGTACGGATGGCCTCGACCGGCGTGGCGATCGAGATGTCCAGACCGTCACCCCCCTCAATCGACGCAGTGTGCTCGGGGAGGTACTGGTTGACCTTGGCGATCAGGTGGGCGTCGTGGGCGCGGTCCTCGTCGAGCCAGAAGATCGCCGGGTCGCCGGTGGCCCGTGCGCGGGTCACGGCGAGCTTGACCCAGTCCTGGATCGCGACGTCCTTGGTCTGGCAGGCGCGCCAGATGTCGCCGGCCTCCACGTCGTGCTCGAGCAGGACGTTGTCGTCCTGGTCGACGACGCGGACGGTGCCGGCCTTCGCGATCTCGAAGGTCTTGTCGTGGGAGCCGTACTCCTCAGCCGCGCGCGCCATCAGCCCGACGTTGGGCACCGAGCCCATCGTGGAGGGGTCGTAGGCGCCGTGCTCGCGGCAGTCGTCGATGACGACCTGGTAGATCCCGGCGTAGGAGGAGTCGGGGATCACCGCGAGGGTGTCGGCCTCCTCGCCGTCGGGGCCCCACATGTGGCCGGAGGTCCGGATCATGGCGGGCATGCTGGCGTCGACGATGACGTCGCTGGGCACGTGCAGGTTGGTGATGCCCTTGTCGGAGTCGACCATGGCCAGCTCCGGACCGTCGGCCAGTCCCTGCTTGACGGCGTCGAGGATCGGCTGGCCCTCGTCACCCAGCTTCTCGGCGCCGGAGACGATGCCGGCGAGGCCGTTGCTCGGGTCGAGACCGTGCTCCAGCAGCAGCTCGCCCTGCTCCTCGAAGAGCGCGGGGAAGAACGCCTGGACCGCGTGGCCGAAGATGATCGGGTCGGAGACCTTCATCATCGTGGCCTTGAGGTGCACCGAGAACAGCACACCGTCGTCCTTGGCCCGCTGCACCTGCTCCTTGAGGAAGGCCTGCAGCTTCGCCGTCGACATGAACGTCGCGTCGACGACCTCGCCCTCGAGGACCGGCACCGACTCCTTGAGCACCTCGGTGCCGTCGTCGGTGACCAGCTCGATGCGCAGCTCGCCCTCCTGCTCGATCACCACGGACTTCTCGTTGTGGCGGAAGTCGTCGGCCTCCATGTGGGCGACGTTGGTGCGCGAGTCGGAGCTCCACGTCCCCATCGAGTGGGGGTGCTTGCGTGCGTAGTTCTTCACCGACTCCGGTGCGCGGCGGTCGGAGTTGCCCTCGCGGAGCACCGGGTTGACCGCGCTGCCCTTGACCTTGTCGTAGCGCGCGCGGGTGTCCTTCTCCTCGTCGCTCTGCGGGTTGGCGGGGTACTCCGGCAGGTCGTAGCCCGCCTCCTGCAGCTCGGCGATGACCGCCTTGAGCTGCGGGATCGAGGCGCTGATGTTGGGCAGCTTGACGATGTTGGCGCCGGGTGTCTTGGCCAGCTCACCCAGCTCGTGGAGGTCGTCGGAGATGCGCTGGTCCTCCGGCAGCCGGTCCGCGAACAGGGCGATGATGCGCCCCGCGAGGGAGATGTCGCGGGTCTCCACGGGCACGCGGGCCTTGGCGGCGTACGCCTCGATGATCGGCAGGAACGAGTACGTCGCCAGGAGCGGGGCCTCGTCGGTATGGGTGTAGATGATGGTCGAATCCGTCACGGTCTCAGCCTCTCACGGGCCTTCACCCGGGGGATCGCGGGCGGCTGGTCGCTGCTAGCGTCGGGCGGGTCAGATTGCCTGATCCGCCGTACCCAGGAGTCGTCGTGAGTAGTGCCCCACTGAAGGTCGCCGTCACCGGAGCTGCCGGCCAGATCGGCTACAGCCTGTTGTTCCGCCTCGCGAGTGGCGGCCTGCTGGGAGCCGAGCGCCCGATCGAGCTGCGGCTGCTCGAGATCGAGCCGGCCCTGAAGACGCTCGAGGGCGTCGTGATGGAGCTCGACGACTGTGCCTTCCCGACCCTCGCTGGTGTCGAGATCGGCCACGAGGCGGAGAAGATCTTCGACGGCGTCAACCTCGCGCTGCTCGTCGGCGCCCGGCCGCGCAGCAAGGGGATGGAGCGCGGCGACCTGCTGGAGGCCAACGGCGCGATCTTCACCGCACAGGGCAAGGCGCTCAACTCGGTGGCGGCCGACGACGTGCGCATCGGCGTCACCGGCAACCCCGCCAACACCAACGCGCTGATCGCGATGACCAACGCCCCCGACATTCCCCGCGAGCGCTTCTCGGCGCTGACCCGGCTCGACCACAACCGCGCGATCTCGCAGCTGGCGGCGAAGACCGGCGCTCCGGTGACCGACATCAAGAAGATGACGATCTGGGGCAACCACTCGGCCACCCAGTACCCCGACATCTTCCACGCCGAGGTGGCCGGCAAGAACGCCGCGTCGGTGGTGGACGACCAGGGGTGGCTGGAGAACGACTTCATCCCGACCGTCGCCAAGCGCGGTGCCGCGATCATCGAGGCTCGGGGGTCCTCCTCGGCGGCCTCGGCAGCGTCGGCCACCATCGACGCCGCCCACGACTGGCTGTTCGGCTCGGCCTCGGACGACTGGGTCTCCATGGCGGTCGTCTCCGACGGCTCCTACGACGTGCCCGAGGGCCTGATCTCCTCCTTCCCCGTCACCACCTCCGACGGTGACTGGGAGATCGTCCAGGGCCTCGACATCGACGACTTCTCCCGCACCCGCATCGACGCCTCCACCGCCGAGCTCGCCGAGGAGCGCGACGCGGTCAAGGAGCTCGGCCTGATCTAGGTCGTCCGCTGTCGGTTTCACTGGTTGGCCGGTGAAACTGGCAAAAGCGCGCGAAGCTTCGCGCACATCCGCACGTTTCGGTCACACAGTTCGGCAGGCCACATGAGTACGACGCGCATCCCGATCGTCCTCGACGTCGACACGGGCGTCGACGACGCGTGCGCGCTGCTGCTCGCGGCGCTCCATCCAGGGCTCGACCTCAGGGCGGTCAGCTGCGTCGACGGCAACGCCGGGCTCGACGACGTCGTCCGCAACACCCTCACCGTGCTCGAGGTGTGCGGTCGGGAGGACGTTCCGGTCGCCGCTGGGGCGGGGCGACCGCTGCTCGAGGAGCGCGTCGACGCCCGGCACGTCCACGGCGAGGACGGCATGGGCGACCTGGACTGGCCGCGCTCGACCCGCTCACCCGACCCCCGGCACGCGGTCGAGCTCCTGCGCGACGTGCTCCTCGAGGCGGCCGCGGCCGGTGAGCCGGTCACGCTGGTTCCCCTCGCCCCGATGACCAACATCGCGCTGCTGCTGCGCACCTATCCCGAGGCCGCGCGCGGCATCGAGCGGATGGTGTTCATGGGTGGTGCGGCCCAGGCCGGCAACGCCACGGCGTCCGCGGAGTTCAACGTCTTCCACGACCCCGAGGCGGCGGCGATCGCACTGGACGCGTGCGTGGAGCTCGGCGTCGAGGTGCTCATGTACGGGCTGGACGTCTTCTACGGGCCGCAGGTCGCGGTGGAGGTCGCCGCCGACCTCGCCGCCCTCCACGACTCCGGACCGGCCGGGCTCGCGGGCCGGTTGATCGCCCACCAGTGCCAGCGGTTCGGCTCGACCTCGGCCACGATCGGCGACGCCGGGGCGGTCTGCGCCGTCCTCGAGCCGGAGGGGCTGACGCTGAAGAAGCTGCCCGTGCGCGTCGAGCTGGGGGGAACCTGGTCGCGCGGCCGCACGATCGTCGACCTCCGCGACTGGGACGGCAACCTGGCCCACGACCCGCACGGCCAGGCACCGGCCGTCATCGACGTGGCCCTGGCCGTCGACGGCGAGGGATACGTACGCCTCTGGCTCGACACGGTGACCGGCCACTCATGAGCACCGTCCTGGTCCTCGGGTCGCTGAACGTCGACCTGGTCACGCGCGTCGAGCGGCACCCCTCCCCCGGCGAGACGGTCCTCGGCGAGGGGTTGGAGCGGCTTGCCGGCGGCAAGGGGGCGAACCAGGCGGTCGCCGCGGCTGCCGCCGGCGCGTCGGTCGTCATGGTCGGCGCTGTCGGGGCCGACGAGGGCGGCTCCGCCTACCTCGACCGGCTGCGTGCGCGCGGGATCGACGTGACCCGGGTCGTCGTACACCCTCAGGAGCCGACGGGGACGGCGCTGATCGTCGTCTCCGCTGAGGGCGAGAACTCGATCGTCGTGGTGCCCGGCGCCAACGGCACGGTCGGCTGGGACGTCGAGCTGGAGTCGGGCGACGTGCTGCTGGCCCAGCTCGAGGTACCCCTCGAGACGGTCGCCGACGCGGTCCGGGCGGCAGCGTCGGCCGGGGCGCGCGTCGTGCTGAACGTGGCGCCGTACGCCGACCTGCCCGGCGACGTCCTCGACCTGTGCGACCCGGTCGTCGCCAACGAGCACGAGGCCTCGCAGCTGCCCTCGACCCCGCGCTCGCTGCTGGTGACGCTCGGCGCCGAGGGCGCCACCTGGGGCGAGCTCACGGTGCCCGCCGAGTCGATCGCCGCCGACGAGGTCGTCGACACGACCGGTGCGGGCGACGCCTTCTGCGGTGCGCTCGCCGCCGCGCTGGCCGCGGGCGAGGACGACGAGGCGGCGCTGCGCCTCGCGGTGGCCGCCGGCGGTGCCGCCGTACGCCATCACGGGGCTCAGGTCGACGCCCGCCTCGATCCCACTGTGTGACCGTTTCTTCGCGTGCTGCGCGAAGTAACGCGCGCATCGCGCAGTTTCACTGGTGGGCCGGTGAAACCGTCAGCCCGCCTGGTCCGGGATCACGCTCGCCAGCACGAGCAGCGCCACGCCGGCGAAGCCGAGCATGAGGACGTCGACCCAGCGGTGCCGGCGCACGCGCAGCATCCCGGCGTCGTGGTCGCTGAGGGAGGCGCGCATCAGTGCCGCGAGGATCAGGCTGAGGCCGATCAGGGCCACGCCGCGACGCCACGGACCGAACGCCACGATCGCCAGGCCCACCCCGGAGGCGGCGACCACGACCAGGTAGACCAGCCCACCGAGCGTCGACGGCAGGCGGCGCGACTCCTGGTCGGCCATCAGCATTCAGACCCCGGCGGTCGCGTGGTGCGCGGCCTCGGCGTTCGCGACCACGTTGGAGAGCAGCATCGCCCGCGTCATCGGCCCGACCCCGCCCGGGTTGGGCGAGACCCAGCCGGCGACGTCGTAGACCGAGGCGTCGACGTCACCGGCGAGCTTGCCGTCGACGCGGGAGACCCCGACGTCGAGCACGGCAGCTCCCGGCTTGACCATGTCGCCGGTGATGATGCCGGGCACGCCTGCCGCCGCGACGACGATGTCGGCCTGTCGGGTGTGTGCCGCGAGGTCGCGCGTCCCGGTGTGGCAGAGCGTGACCGTCGCGTTCTCCGAGCGCCGGGTCAGCAGCAGCCCGAGCGGCCGCCCGACCGTGACACCGCGCCCGACCACGACCACCTCGGCGCCGTTGATCGCGACGTCGTGGCGCCGCAGGAGCTCCACGATCCCGAACGGCGTGCACGGCAGCGGCGCGGCCTTGCCGAGGACCAGCCAGCCGAGGTTGGTGGGATGCAGCCCGTCGGCGTCCTTGGCCGGGTCGATCTCACCGAGGACGAGGTTCTCGTCGATCCCCTTCGGCAGCGGCAGCTGGACGATGTAGGCGGTGCACGCAGGGTTCTCGTTCAGACGTCGTACGGCGGCCAGGACCTCCTCCTGCGTGGCCGTCGCCGGGAGGTCCTCGCGGATCGACTCGATGCCGACCTCGGCGCAGTCCTTGTGCTTGCCGTTGACGTACCAGCGCGAGCCCGGATCGTCGCCCACCAGGATGGTGCCGAGTCCGGGCACGACGCCGCGCTCGCGCAGGTGCTCGACCCGCAGGGTGAGCTCGGCCTTGATCGCCGCGGCGGTGGCGGAGCCGTCGAGCTTCTGTGCAGTCACAAGTCCTCCAGATCAGTGCGCAAAGTGCCGTGTACCGGTGAAGTACATCGTGACGCCGGCCTTCTTGGCCGCCTCGATGGTGAGCTCGTCGCGCACCGAGCCACCCGGCTGCACGATCGCCCGCACCTGGGCGTCGATGAGGATCTGCGGGCCGTCCTCGAAGGGGAAGAACGCGTCGGAGGCGGCCACCGAGCCAGCCGCCCGGTCACCGGCTCGCGAGACGGCCAGCCGGCACGAGTCGACCCGGTTGACCTGACCCATGCCGATGCCGACCGAGGCGCCGTCGTGGGCTAGCAGGATCGCGTTGGACTTGGCGTAGCGGCAGGCCTTCCAGGCGAACGAGAGGTCGGCGAGATCGGCGGCCGACGCCGCTTCGCCCGTGGCGAGGGTCCAGGTGGCTGGGTCGTCGCCTTCCGCATCCACGTGGTCGACCCGCTGCATCAGCATCCCCCCGCTGATCCCACGGAACTCCACGGGATCGGGGTGCTCGTCGGCCGGGCAGCGCAGGATCCGGATGTTCTTGCCGCCCCGGGGCAGTGACTGCAGCACCTCGAGCGCGCCGTCCTCGTAGTCGGGCGCCACGATCACTTCGGTGAAGGTGTCCTTCATCTGCTCGGCCATCGCCACGCTGACCGGTTGGTTGACCGCGATCACCCCGCCGAAGGCCGACGTCGGGTCGCAGGCGTTGGCCTTGACGTAGGCCTCCACGACGTCGGCGCCGACCGCGATGCCGCACGGGTTGGCGTGCTTGATGATCGCCACCGCGGGCTCGGTGAAGTCGTTCGCCGCCTTCCGCGCCGCGTCGGTGTCGACGTAGTTGTTGTACGACATCTCCTTGCCGTGCAGCTGCTCGGCTGCGGCGAGTCCACCGCGCCAGTGCCGGTACAGCGCAGCCGGCTGGTGCGGGTTCTCGCCGTAGCGCAGCACCGCCGCCTTCTGCCAGGTCGCGCCGGTGAACGCCGGGAAGCCGGTCCCGTCGCTGGTGTCCACGAGCACGCTGCCCATCCACGAGGCGACCGCGACGTCGTACGCCGCCGTGTGCGCGAACGCCTCCGCCGCCAGCCGCTTGCGCTGCTCGAGGGAGAAGCCGCCCTCCTTGAGGGCGACGAGGACGTCGACGTACCGCTCCGGCGAGGTGACGATCGCGACCGACGGGTGGTTCTTGGCCGCGGCCCGGACCATCGAGGGCCCGCCGATGTCGATCTGCTCGACGCACTCGTCCGGCGAGGCTCCCGAGAGCACCGTCTGCGTGAACGGGTAGAGGTTGGAGACCACGAGGTCGAACGGCGCGACGCCGAGCTCCTGGAGCTGCGCCACGTGGGCGGGGATCCGGCGATCCGCGAGGATGCCGGCGTGCACCTTCGGGTGCAGCGTCTTGACCCTGCCGTCGAGGCACTCGGGGAAGCCGGTGAGGTCCTCCACCTTGGTCACGGGCACACCGAGGTCGGCGATCAGCTTCGCGGACCCGCCCGTCGAGACCAGCTCGACGTCGGCCTCGTGCAGACCCCGGACGAGGTCCTCGAGGCCGGTCTTGTCGTAGACCGAGACCAGCGCCCGCTTGATCGGGACCCTGTCCTGGCTGACCGGAGCTTGAGTCATGGTCCGATCCGCACCTTCCTGTCGGTGATGGAGAAACCTTCGCGGGCCAGGCGGCCCACGGTGTCGACGAGCATCCGCCGCTCGGCGACCTTGATCCGTTCGTGCAGCGAGGCGACGTCGTCATCGTCCTCGACGGGTACGACGGTCTGGGCGATGATCGGCCCGGTGTCGACACCCTCGTCGACCACGAAGAGCGTCGCGCCGGTGACCTTGACGCCGTACGCCAGCGCGTCCGCCGGGCCGGTCGTGCCGGGGAAGGCGGGGCACAGCGCAGGGTGGGTGTTCACGACCCGTCCCGCGAAGCGGGTGAGGAAGGCCGGCCCGACCAGCTTCATGAAGCCGGCCAGCACCACGAGGTCGGGGTCGAAGCCGGCCACGGCGTCGCGCAGGGCGAGGTCCCAGTCAGCGCGGTCCGCGAACAGCCCGACCTTGCAGACGAAGGTCGCGACGCCGGCCTTCTCGGCGCGCAGCAGGCCCTCGATGCCGTCGCGGTCGGCGCCCACGCCGACCACCTCCGCGCCGTACGCCGGGTCGGCGCAGGCGTCGAGCAGCGACTGCAGGTTGGTGCCGGCGCCGGACACGAGGACGACGACTCGGGTGGCGGGCACGGCGACAGGCTAACCGGCGGAGGAGCTCACCCGTCAGCCCGGTCGTCGGGCTGGTCCGAGGCCCGCGCGCGCCGCCGCTGGACGAAGGCGGTGACCACCCCGGCCACCAGGCCGCCCAGGCTCATCGACGCGACCGCAGCCACCAGCACGTCCGGGACCGACGCGCCGATCACGGCCATCCGACCGGTGCCCATCGCACCCCCGGAGACGGCGATGACCAGGGTGGTGAGGAGTGCAGCACCAAGCCCGCTGCCGAAGCCGCGCAGGGCGGCGGAGTCGTAGGCGGTGACGCCGTAGGCCCGCTGCGCCCGCACGGCGCCACCGGCGGCGGCCAGCACCGGGATCGCGACGAGGGCGATCACCCACGCGGGCGTCGGACCGCTGTCCGGGAGCGCCGAGAGCAGCGGAAAGGCCGGGACCGGTCCCAGCGAGACCACGCTCGGGGAGACGACCGTGCCGGCACCCACGGCGAATCCGGGACCCAGCAGGTAGGCCGCACCGAACAGCACGGCGTTGGGCACGACGGCGAGGGTCACCAGCGCGTACATCACGTAGTCGCCGGGATGCAGGTGCAGCTCGGAGAGCACGGTCGCAGCCTGGCTGAGCCCGAGCACCACCCGCACGAGGAGCAGGATCGTCGACGCGGCGAGCAGCAGCAGGAGCCCGGTCGCGGCGCCGTGACCGATCGACCGCACCCACCCCGGCACCCGGTCGAGCCAGGTGCGCAGGTAACCGGTGCCCTGGGCCAGGCCGAGCGCGCCGACCGCCGAGACGACGAGGGAGCCGACCACGGCGCGCCCCAGCCCCGGGGTGGCGACCGCTCCGGCCGCGACGATGCAGACGACGACGGTGATGACGAGGTAGACCCCGCTGAACACGACGCCGGCGAGCGCGGCAGCGCGGTCGTCCTCGGCCGGGGCGGAGCTGGCGGCAGCCCACCGGCCGAGCCGCCACGCGGCGAGCGCGAAGAGGGCCGTCAACGTCAGCGGCACCACGTGGACGGGCACTCCTCCGACGTCCACGCCGGACCCGTGCCCGAGCAACCACATGTCCGCCCCCACCCGCAGCGCGTCGGTGGTCTGCCCGTGGGCACCGGCATCGGCCAGGAACCAGCCGACCACGCACACGGCCATGCAGGTCAGCAGCGTGCCCAGCGCCGCCGCGGCTGCGCCGAGCGCCGCGCCCACCGCCAGGGGTCGGGGCCCCGGCTCGGCGCGGGTCTCGTTCTTCTCGGAGGGGCGGCTGAGCAGATCGGTCATCGCCATCCATCCTGACCCAGCGCGGCCGCCACGGGCCGCAGGCACGCGGGTAGCGTCAGCGCCGATGAACGGTTTCCAGCTGCCCGACGGCGTGGTCTACCTCGACGGGAACTCGCTCGGCGCCCTGCCCGACGCAGTGGCCGAGCGGCTTGCCGACGTCGTACGCCGCGAGTGGGGTCAGGGCCTGATCCGGTCGTGGAACGACGCCCGCTGGATGGAGCTCGGCGAGCGCGTCGCCGGCCGGATCGCTCCCCTCGTGGGCGCCGAGGCAGCAGACATCCACCTCGGCGACTCGACGAGCGTCAGCCTGTTCAAGACCATGGTGACCGCCGCGCGGCTGCGGCCGGAGCGCACGGTGCTGGTGGTCGAGCCCTCGACCTTCCCCACCGACGGCTACATCGCCGCGGGCGTCGCCGACCTGATGGGCCTCGAGCTGCGGTGGTGCGACCCGGCCGATCCCGTGGCCGCCGTCGACGACGACGTGGCGCTGCTGTCGCTGACCCACGTGGACTTCCGCACCGGCGCCATGTTCGACATGGAGGCGATCACCCGCGAGGCCCAGGCCCGCGGGGCGCTGGTGCAGTGGGACCTGTGCCACTCCACCGGCGCGGTGCCGGTCGACCTCACCTCGGCCGGGGCCGACCTCGCGGTGGGCTGCACCTACAAGTACCTCAACGGCGGACCGGGCTCCCCCGCCTTCCTGTGGGTCGCGCCTCGGCACCAGGACGCGGCCCGGCAGCCGATCACCGGCTGGATCGGGCACGCCTCGCCGTTCGCGATGTCGCGGGACTACGCGCCGGCGCCGGGCATCGCCTCGTTCGCGTCGGGCACGCCGCCGGTGCTGGCGCTGTCGGCGCTCGAGGCCGCCCTCGCCGCCTTCGACGGGGTCTCCCTGGCCACGCTGCGCGCGCGGTCGCTGGAGCTCACCGACGCGTTCATGGACGGGGTCTCGGAGCGGTTCGGCTCGTACTTCGAGATCGTCACCCCGCGCCCGCACGCGCAACGGGGGTCGCAGGTCTCGCTGCGCCATCCCTCGGCGTACGGCCTCGTGCAGGCGCTGATCGCCCGCGAGGTCATCGGCGACTTCCGCGACCCGGACATCGCTCGCTTCGGCTTCGCTCCGCTCTACAACACCCTCGACGACGTGACGACCGCCCTCGACCGGCTGGCCCTGGTGCTCGAGAACGAGGAGCACGCCGACCCGGCATACCAGGTGCGCAACGCGGTCACCTGACGCTCTGGGTGCCCCTCGCGCCGGGAGTGCCGATCCTGGCGCGCAGCCAGGACTCGATCGGACGCTCGAACCAGCGATAGACCACCCATGCCGACGCGGTGATGACGATCGCGTACATCGCTCCCTCCACGATGGACACCGAGGTCGACGCGAGCCTGCCGTGGACGTGGAGGAAGACCAGGAGTGGCAGGTAGTGGATCATGTACAGGGCGAACGACGCCTCGCCCAGGGCCACCGCGGTCCTCGATCGCAGCCAGCCCGGTCGGGCACCGAGATCCGCGGTCGCGGCCGCGACGATGATGAGGCAGAAGACCGGGGCGAAGACGAGGGTGGAGATGCCTCGGGTGGGTGGGACGATCCCTGCCGTCGCGTGCGCGAGGGCGATGACCAGGACGAGGGCCGGCACCAACCCTGCCAACGCCACGGCCAGGGGTACGCGTCCGCGATAGCCGGTGCGGACCAGGAGGGCCAGGCCGATGCCCAGGACGAATTCTCCCAGTCGGTAGGCGGGGTTGTAGTAGAGCACCAGGCCCGCGCGGGGGTTGGGCAGCACGAGCACGGCGAGCACGTAGCCCAGGACCAGGTACGCCGCCGCACCCACGATGACCCATCTCGCCGGGGCCTTGCTCAGGGCCATCGCCAGGAACGGGAACAACGCGTAGAAGAACACCTCGCACGACAGGGACCAGCTCACCGTGTTGAGGGAGGTGACCCAGGTCGTCGACGGCACCCACGCCTGCAGCAGAAACAGGTTCGACAACGTCGGCCACAAGGGCGGGCGGTAGGACAGGGCGAGCGAGATCGGGATGGCGACCAGGGCCGTCAGCAGGCAGAGCGGATAGATGCGGGCGAACCGACGCCCGTAGAAGAACCGGACCGGCATGTCCTCGCGGCGGTTCCACGTCAGGATGAATCCCGACAGCACGAAGAAGAACCCCACGCCGACGTACCCGTAGTTCGCCACGGACTCCACACCGCTCCGCGGCATCATCAGGATCGCCACGTGGTGTGCCACCACGAGGAGTGCTGCCACGTACCGGAGGCTGGTCAGCCGCGGCAGCGTCTCGTTGCGAATCGGGTCCGTCACGTCGCGGAACCTAGGCCATCACCGGTCGCGCTGTCAGGGACTTCGCAGCCTCAGTCCAGGGCGCTCAGGATGTCCCGCATCAGCTGGGCGGTCTCCGACGGCGTCTTGCCGACCTTGACCCCCGCGGCCTCGAGGGCCTCCTTCTTGGCCGCGGCGGTGCCCGAGGAGCCGGAGACGATCGCGCCGGCGTGACCCATCGTCTTGCCCTCGGGGGCGGTGAAGCCGGCGACGTAGCCGACGACCGGCTTGGTCACGTGCTCCTTGATGTAGTCGGCCGCACGCTCCTCGGCGTCGCCGCCGATCTCGCCGATCATCACGATCGCCTTGGTGTCCGGGTCCTTCTCGAAGGCCTCGAGGGCGTCGATGTGCGTGGTCCCGATGATCGGGTCGCCGCCGATGCCGATGGCGGTGGAGAAGCCGTGGTCCTTGAGCTCGTACATCATCTGGTAGGTCAGCGTGCCCGACTTGGAGACCAGGCCGATGGGGCCGGTGTCCGCGATCGTGTGCGGGGTGATCCCGGCCAGCGACTCTCCGGGCGTGATGATGCCCGGACAGTTCGGCCCGATCATCCGGGTGCCGCCGTGGTTGTTGGCGCCCTGCAAGTAGGACCACACCTCCGCGGTGTCCTGCACGGGCACGCCCTCGGTGATCACGACGAGCAGGCCGATGCCGGCGTCGATGGCCTCGATGCAGGCGTCCTTGGTGAACGCCGGCGGCACGAAGACGACCGACACGTCCGCGCCGGTCTCCTTCATCGCCTCCTCGACGCTGCCGAAGACAGGCAGCTCCTGGCCGCCCAGCTCGACACTGGTGCCGGCCTTGCGCGCGTTGACGCCGCCGACGATGTTCGAGCCGGCGTCCAGCATCAGGGTGGTGTGCTTGGAGCCCATCCCGCCGGTCATGCCCTGGACGATGATCTTGGAGTCCTTGTTCAGGTAGATCGACATCTCAGCCCCTCACTTCGCTGCCAGCTCGGCGGCCTTGTCGGCCGCTCCGTCCATCGTGTCGACCTGCGTGACCAACGGGTGGTCGAGGTCCTCGAGGATCTGGCGGCCCTTGTCCACGTTGTTGCCGTCGAGGCGTACGACGAGCGGCTTGGACGCCTCGTCGCCGAGGATCTCCAGCGCGCCCTTGATGCCGTTGGCGACCTCGTCGCACGCGGTGATGCCACCGAAGACGTTGACGAAGACGCTCTTGACCTGCTCGTCGTTGAGGATGACGTCGAGCCCGTTGGCCATCACCTCGGCGTTCGCGCCACCGCCGATGTCGAGGAAGTTGGCGGGCTTGACGCCCCCGTGGTCCTCGCCGGCGTACGCGACGACGTCGAGGGTGCTCATCACCAGGCCCGCGCCGTTGCCGATGATGCCGACCTCGCCGTCGAGCTTGACGTAGTTGAGGCCCTTCGCCTTGGCCTTGGCCTCGAGCGGGTCGGCGGCGTCCTTGTCCTCGAACTGGGCGTGGTCCTCGTGGCGGAACTCGGCGTTCTCGTCCAGGGAGACCTTGCCGTCGAGCGCCTCGAGCTTGTCGTGTTCGAGCCGCGCGAGCGGGTTGACCTCGACCAGCGTGGCGTCCTCCTCGGTGAAGACCTTCCAGAGCGACTGGACCATCGCAACGGCCTGGTCCTTCAGCTCGGCCGGGAAGCCGGCCTCCTCGACGATCTCGGTGGCCTTGGCCTCGTCGACCCCGGTGCCGGCGTCGATCGCGATCTTCTTCACCGCGTCGGGGTTGGTCTTGGCGACCTCCTCGATCTCCACGCCACCCTCGACCGAGGCGATGCACAGGTAGGAGCGGTTGGAGCGGTCGAGCAGGAAGGAGAAGTAGTACTCCTCCTCCGGCGGGGTCGCCGGCGTGACCAGCACCCGCTTGACCGTGAGCCCCTTGATCTCCATGCCGAGGATGGCGGAGGCGTGCTCGAAGGCCTCCTCGGCGGTCTTGGCGATCTTGACCCCGCCCGCCTTGCCGCGACCACCGGCCTTGACCTGGGCCTTGATCACCGTCACGCCACCGATCTCCTCGGCGGCGGCCCGGGCGTCCTCGGCCGTCTCGACGACGACACCGAGCGTCGTCGCCACGTCGTGCTTGGCGAAGAGCTCCTTCGCCTGAAACTCCATCAGGTCCACGGGTCACGCGCTCCTTCGGCTGGTCAGCGGTCTGCCCGACCTTAGTCCCGGCCCGAGGGCGGGGAAACGTAGGGTTCGTCACGTGCAGCCCACGGAGACGCAGGTGACGCCGCAGGTGGTCCCGCCCGTGACCATCGCCGTCCGCGAGTACGGCGAGCGCACGGCGCCGGTCCACGCGCTGCTGCTGCACGGCTTCCCCGACGACCAGCGGATGTGGGAGCCGGTGGTGGACGCGCTGCCGGACGACTGGCACGTCATCACCCTCGACAACCGCGGCGCCGGCAGCTCGACCCGGCCCGCCGGCACGCGCCTCCTACCGCCTCTCCCTGCTCGTCGAGGACGTGATCGCGGTGCTCGACGAGACCGTCCCGCCCGGCGAGAAGGTGCACCTCGTCGGCCACGACTGGGGCTCGACCCTGGGCTGGGACGTCGTCGCGGCGGCCACGTGGGACCCGCGGCTCGAGGACCGCCTGGCGTCGTACACCTCGATCAGCGGCCCGCCGCTCGACCACCTCGCCAGCCGCGGCCAGGGCTGGCGGGGCCGGTTGCGGATGCTGCCGCAGTACCTGCACAGCTGGTACATCTTCTTCTTCCTCGTCCCCAGGCTCCCGGAGCTCTCCTGGCGGTACGGACAGAAGGTCAATCGGCGGCTGGCCCGTCGCCTCGACCCGACCATCGACCTGCTGCCCTGGGGCCGCGAGGTCGCCGACAACGCCACCGGCTCGGTCGGGCTCTACCGCGCGAACGTGCTCTCGCGGATGCGGCGACCGGTCCCGTGGCGCACCTCGTTGCCGGTGCAGCTGCTGACCCTGGAGCGGGACAGCGTTCGTCACCCCCCGTGCGCTCGAGGGGCTCGAGGCGCGTTGCCGCGACCCTGACCCGGGTCCGGGTCGACTCCGGCCACTGGCTCCCCCGCGCCGACCCGCAGCGGCTGGCCGACCTGGTCGCCACCTTCGCGCGCGATGTCACTGGGTGAGCGGCACGTGACCAGAACCTTTCCTACTCGTTGGTAGGACATGCCCAAGCGCACCCTCACCTGCCTCGTCGCCACCGCCCTCGCCGCGACCGGGGTCTCGCGTCCTGGCCGGTGGCTCGGCCCACGCCGCCACGACCGACGACACCCCCGGCTACAGCGTCACCGCGATCACGGTGCCGGTGACGGTGGGCCCGAAGAACGACCAGGCCTGCACGGTCGACGCCGACCTGTACCTGCCGGACGGCGCCAGCGCCGCCCACCCGGTGCCGGCGATCCTGAGCACCCACGGCTTCGGCGGCAGCAAGGACGACGACAACCAGAAGGCCATCGGCAAGGGCTTCGTCGGCCAGGGCTACGCCGTGCTGTCCTACTCCGGCCTCGGCTTCGGCAAGACGACCTGCAAGATCGAGCTCGACGACCCCGACTGGGACGGCAAGGCCGGCAAGCAGATGGACGACGTGCTGGCCGGTACCCGCGCCTACACCGACCAGGCCACCGGCAAGACGCAGTACCTGCGCTCGATCGCGATGGAGTCCAAGGGCGACCCGCGCGTCGGCATGATCGGCGGCTCCTACGGCGGCCAGATCCAGTACGCCGTGGCCAGCCAGGACCCGCGCATCGACGCGATCATCCCGATCATCACCTGGAACGACCTGAGCTACTCCCTGGCGCCGGGCAACGTCGCCAAGAAGGAGTGGATCGGCCTGTTCTTCGCCGACGGCATCGCCTCGGGCGTCGAGAACGGCAACAACGACCCGACCACGTTGGTCGGGGGCTGCCCCAACTTCACCGACCAGGCCTGCGTCGGAGCCGCCGAGATGCAGTCCCAGGGCTACCCCGGCGCCGCGACGGTGGCACTGGCCAAGCACGCCTCCGTGACGTCGTACATGAGCAAGATCAAGGTCCCCACGCTGCTGGTGCAGGGCCAGAAGGACACCCTGTTCAACCTCAACGAGGCCTCCGCCACCTACGCCAGGCTCAAGGCGCAGGGCACCCCGGTGAAGATGGTCTGGCAGTCCTGGGGCCACTCCGACTCCACGCCCGTCCCGGGCGAGCTCGACTTCGGTGCCGCGTCGCTGCGCGACTCCTTCCTCGGCCGCCGGTTCCTGGACTGGATGAACCACTACGTGCGGGGCACCAGCGCCTCGACGGGCCCGGTGTTCTCCTACTTCCGCGACTGGGTGTCCTACGACACCGACCCGTCGGTGGCCGGCACGGCGATCGCCAAGGCCTACGCGTCGAGCAGCACCGTGAACGTGGGCACCGCTCGCACCATGTACTTCACCGGCGGCAACGCACTGACGCCGACGAAGTCGAAGGTCGTGGCCGGCTCCGCCTCCTACGCCAACGCGGGCCCGGCCCCGACGTCGTACTCCGAGACCTCGGGCGTCGAGGGGCAACAGGTGAACAACCCGCCGACCGATGCTCCCGGGACCTTCGCCGCGTTCACCTCACCGGCGCTGAAGGCGCCGGCCGAGGTCGTCGGCGCTCCGACCGTGCACGCTGCACCTCACCGCTCCCGTCGCCGCGGCCGAGCCAGGCGCAGGGACCCTCGGGCCAGCTGGTGCTCTTCGCCAAGGTGTACGACGTGGCGCCCGACGGGACCAAGACGCTGAAGAACCGACTGATCTCGCCGCTGCGGGTGACCGACGTGACCAAGCCGGTGACCGTGAAGCTGCCCGGCATCGTGCACCGCTTCGCCACCGGCCACCGGATCCAGGTCGTGATCGCCGCCAGCGACGCCGCCTACGCCGGAACAACATGGCCCCCGCAGCCGGTCACGATCACCACCAGCCCGGCTGGCTCCGAGCACCGTGAGGCTCCCGATGACGAGCACCCTGACCTTCTGACCCGTCCGGGCCCTTCGAGACAGGACTTCGTCCTTCCTCGGGACCCGGACCGTCGGGTCCCTGAGGAGGTCGCGCAGCGACCGTCTCGAAGGGTCCGCCGCTGCCGGGGTCAGCCTTCTGGGAACTGCTCCTCCACCCACCCGGTGATCTCGCCGGTGGTGGCGCCGGGGGTGAAGATCTTCGCCACGCCGATCTCGGTGAGCGGCTCGACGTCCTCCGGGGGCACGATGCCGCCACCGAAGACGACGATGTCGGTGGCGTCGCGCTCCTCCAGCAGCTGCATCAGCTTGCGGAACAGGGTCATGTGGGCGCCGGAGAGCACGGAGAGCCCGATCAGGTCGGCGTCCTCCTGGATCGCGGTCTCGACGATCTGCTCGGGGGTCTGGTGCAGGCCCGTGTAGATGACCTCGTGGCCGGCGTCGCGCAGCGCGCGGGCGACCACCTTGGCCCCCCGGTCGTGGCCGTCGAGCCCCGGCTTGGCGACCACGATGCGCAGCATGGGGGCAGGTTATCCCGACGCGGCATCGGACGCGTGACGGCGAGCCACAGCGCTCCCGGCGTGCCCCTGAGCAGCATGTTTCGTTGGTCCACAGACGGGGAAGGACCCCGTTTCGGATTCAACTTCCCCGTGACATGGTGTCGAGTCAGTCGCCGTCAGAGCGAAGGAATCGCATGGCCAACCACCGGGCCGAGCCCAGTCGGCCGCGGAGTGGGGACCGGAGCGGGCTCCGCCCTGCCGCCGGCCGCCGCAGCGCACCGCGCCACCGCGCGCGCTCCACGCGACGCCGCGTCGCCGTCGGTCTGCCGACCCTCCTCGGCGCCCTCGCCCTGACGGTCGCCGGCGCCGGCGCGGTCACCCCGTCGGCGCAGGTCGCCCACGGGGCGATCACGCTGTCGGCGCACGCCCCGTCGTCGCCCGACGGCACCGACGCCATCGGGTACGTCGACTCGCGGCGCAGCATCGCGGTCAGCCGCGACTCCGAGCGCCAGGCCCTGCAGGACTCCGCTCAGCAAGCTCGCGCCGCCTCGGAGGAGCAGGGCGCCCAGTCCAACGCCGAGCTGAAGTCGCTGGGCCGGCAGCCGAGGCCAAGGCCGGCAGATCCCGAAGAACGCCTGGCACCTGCCCACCCGGGGGTACCACCTCACCGCGCGCTTCGGCCAGGCCGGCGGCCACTGGGTCAGCAACCACACCGGGCTCGACTTCGCCGCCCCGACCGGCACCCCCATCTTCGCGGTGGCCACCGGCGTGATCACCGAGACCGGCTGGGCCGGCTCCTACGGCAACCGCACCGTCGAGACGCTGCCCGACGGCACCGAGCTCTGGTACGCCCACCAGTCCGCCATCGGCGTCAAGGCCGGCCAGCAGGTCCTCGGCGGGCAGACCATCGGCGCGGTCGGCAGCACCGGCAACACCACCGGCCCGCACGTGCACCTCGAGGTCCGCCCCGGAGGCGGCGACCCGGTCGACCCCTACCAGGCACTGATCGTCCACGGGGTGCATCCGTAGGTCAGCGGCCCGGACCGGCCCCGACCGGAGGACCTCCGGTGCCACCGAAGCCACCCGTGCCGAAGTCGTCGGCTGCCGGTGGTGCTGGTGCTGCTGGGCAACGCGGCGTCGAGGTCGGCCAGGACGACCTGCTGGCCCGCCTTCAGTCCCGCGGTGAGGCTGGTGACGCGGTTGCCCACGACACCGACGGTGACCAGCGACGGGTGACCGTCGGAGGTCCCGGTCAGGACCTGGACGAACGCGCGCGTGCCCGCCCGGGTGACCGCCGAGGTCGGCACCGTCACGGCGTCGCTCGAGGACCCGGTCACGATCGCCAGCGAGGCCGTGGTGTCCTCGGCGATCGCAGCGCGACGACTGCACGGTGACGACGAGCGGGTAGCTCGAGGAGCTGTCCGGCAGGAGACCGACCAGGGTCACCTCCCCGCTCGAGGCTCCTGGACCATCCGGCCGGGGTCACCGTCGACCCGCTGCCCGCGCCTGACCGACGCCAGCTGCGTCGAGGTCACCGAGGTGGTCACCTCCGTGACGCCGCTGCCGACGAGCACGAACGCGGCGTCGGAGGCGGAGACCGCGTCGCCCTTGCTCACGGCGACCTTGACGATGCGCCCGGCGAAGGGGGCACGCAGGGTCGCGCTCTCCCGCCCCGCGCGGGCTTCCGCGAGCTCGGCCGTGGCCGTGTCGATCGAGGCCTGGTCGCGCGCGAGGGTCGCCGCCGTGACGGTCCCGCCGCCCCGTGCCGAGGTACCGGCGGTGCCCGACGACGACCCGGAGGCAGGCGTCGACCGGCCGCCGGGCTCCGCCATGAGCCGATGGAGCCCGTGGAGCCCGACGACGAGTGGCTGACGTGCTCGAGGTGACCGTCCTGGTGAGGGACGCGATCGCGGTCTGCAGCGCCTGCTGCTTCGCCGCAACTGCCTGCTGGGCGTCCTGGACCTGCGCGAGCGCGGTGCTGCACGCCTGCTCCCGAGGAGCTCGCGTGCTCGTGCCGGTCGGTCGGCCGTCGCGGCTGCAGCGCCGACTGCTGGTCCTTCAGCGCCGCGGCCGCCGCGCTGAGAGCGTCGGAGGCGGCCGACTGCGCCGAGGTGACCGCCTGCTGCTGCTTCCTCAGCTCGGCCTGGGCCGCCGACTGCGCCGCCGCGGCCTGGGCGTCGGCGGCGGCCTGCGCCTTCGCCTGCTTCCGGGCCTGCTGCCTTCGCCTTCCGCGCGGCCTCGCTCCGCGGCCGCGGTCGCCGCGACCGCGTCGGACTGGGCGTCCTCGTCGTCGACGAGCTGGGCCCTGGCCTTCGCGAGTGTCGCGACGGCCGCGGTCACGGTGGCGTCGAGCGACGGTGGGTCGAGGCGGGCCAGCACCTGGTTCCTGCGTCACGCGCTTGCCGGCCCTGACCGAGACGCTCTGCACGAGTGCCGGCCGCGCCGAAGGAGAGGTCGCGGCGCCCGGCGCTGCTGACCGTGCCGGACAGGTTCAGCGTGCTTCTGGACGCTCGCGGTCCTCGCCGTGGCCGTGCGGTACGACGCCTCGGAGCCCCGGGACTGCGCGACGGCGTACCCGCCGGTGCCCGAGGAGCACGGCGAGCAGCACGACGCCGACGACGACCTTCTTCATCAGCCCTGGCCCTCGCCCGCTGCTGCGCCACCCGGACGCCGCCGCCGAACATGCCGCTGGTGCACGCGCCGTTGACCGGCGTCACTGACCGAGATCGTCGTCGCCGCGACCGCGCCGGTCGACGCCGGTCCTGCCCCGGCTCGACCACGCAGCGCCGACCTTGACGGCGGCCGAGGTCGCCGCCTTCTCGGCGGTCCAGGTGGTGCGCGGACGTCGTGGTGACCGTGACGTGAGGTGGTGGAGGACGTGCTCGCCGGAGGCGCCGGGCCGCGCGGAGGCGACGGTGAAGGTGTCGCCCGACGACCGCGGTGACCTTGCCGAACGCGCCGAAGCCGCCGCGCTCGCCGCTCCGGCCGGGCCGCCGGACGGCGCACCCGACGGGGCGCCGGTCGGGGCGCGCCCGAGGCCGGCCTGGCCGCGCCCGGACCGCCCGCCCCGGCCACCGAACCCGCCGCATGCTGCAGCTGCCGTTGGTGGCCGCGACGAGGCGCACGGTCGCGGCGGCCACCGTCGTGGAGCCCGTGGAGCTCGCCGAGGCTGCCGGAGCTGGAGTGCGTCGGCCGGCATCGCCACCACGCACTCGCCGACCTTCAGGTCAGCGGCGCTCGCCTGTCGACCTGCTGGGTGAAGCGTGGTGGCCGCCGTCCAGATGACCGCCACCTGGCCGCCGTGCTCTGCACCTGGGCGGTCTTGCCGGAGACGGCCGCGACCTTGCCCGAGCCGGTCGGGGCGCCGACCCGCCGCCGGCCGGCGCCTGCCGACCCTGCTGGCCCTCCTGGCCGCCGGCGCTCGCCGGCGGCCTGGCCGGAGGAGCCGCAGGCCGCGGTGTCAGCGACGAGGGTCAGCGCCGAGGGCGAGGCCAGCCGGAGGGTCGTGCGCGGGCGAGCGTGGTCATGGGTGTCGTTCATCGTGCTTCTCTCTTCGGGTGGGTCGGTCACTCGCTGCGGAGTGCGTCGATGGGGGTGAGGCGGGCGGCCCGGCTCGCGGGGTAGACCCCGAAGCCGATGCCGAGCGCGAGGGAGGTGCCGATCGCGGCCGCGGTGGCGAGCCGCCGAGAGCGCGACCGGCTGGTCGATCAGCGACGGGCAGCACCTGCGGCGCCGACCGCGCCGAGCACGACGCCGACCAGGCCGCCGGCCAGGCCGAGCAGCGAGGCCTCGACCAGGAACTGCCGCCGGATCACCGCGGGGGTGGCGCCCGAGCGCCTTGCGCAGGCCGATCTCGCGGATCCGCTCGGTGACCGAGACCAGCATGATGTTCATGACCCCGATGCCGCCGACCAGCAGCGAGATCGCGGCCACGCCGCCGAGCAGGATGGTCAGCGTCCGGTTGGTCGAGTTCGCGGTCTCGAGCAGCGACTCCTGGCTGGTGATGGTGAAGTCGGCGGCGCTGGAGCGGTGACGCCGTGCAGGTTCGAGCAGCAGGCTGGTGATCTCGTCGTACGCCGCCCCGAGGGTGTCCTGGCTGCGTCCCTCGACGTAGATCGTGGAGACCGAGTCGGTCGTCGCGCCGGTGAGCCGCTGGGCGGTGCTGATCGGCAGCACCGCCTCGTCGTCCTGCGAGGTGGTGCCTCCCGACGAGGAGCCGGCGGCCTTGAGCACCCCGATCACGGTCAGGCTGGCGCCGTCGGTGGTGACCGTCTGGCCCACGGGGCTGCGGCCGCCGAAGAGCTCGGAGGCGGTGTCGGAGCCGAGGACCACCACGTTGGCGCCGCGAGTCGACCTCGGACTGGGTGAAGAACCGGCCCGACTGGAGCGTGCGGGCCCGCACCGTCGCAGCCAGGACGGGCGTGGTGCCCATCGAGCTGGGTCGTCCAGTTGGTCGTGCCGGCGACCAGCGACGACCGACGACGCCGGTGGCGGCGCGACCCGGTCGACGTCGGGCACCACGCTCGGTCGGCGATCGCGGCGGCGTCCGCGAGGGTCAGCGTCGTGGCGGAGCCGAACCCGCCGCGGACGCCCGACGCGACGTGCTGCTGCCGGGCGAGACGACGAGCAGGTTGCTGCCCAGGGCGTGATCTGCGTCGCGCACCCGGTCCTGGGCGCCCTGGCCGAGGCCGACGGTGAGGATCACCGAGGAGACGCCGATGATGATGCCGAGCATCGTCAGCAGCCGAGCGCAGCCGGTGCGAGGCGATCGCGGACCAGCCCGGTGCGCAGGGTCTCCAGCCAGGTCATGCGGCCACCGCGACCTCGGCGGTGATCTCGCCGTCACGGACGGTGATGACCCGCGCCGGCGCGCGCGGCGACCTCGTGCTCGTGGGTGATCAGCACGATCGTGCGGCCCAGGTCGGAGAGCTCGTCGAGCAGCCCCAGCACCTCGCGCGGTCGAGGCCGGAGTCGAGGTTGCCGGTCGGCTCGTCGGCCAGGATCAGCGCCGGGTCGGTCACCAGGGCCCGCGCGACGGCGACCCGCTGCTGCTGGCCACCGGAGAGCTCGCCGGGCCGGTGCTCGGCGCGGTCGGCGAGGCCGACCTGCTCCAGCGCGGCGAGGCGCGCTCGCTTGCGCTCGTGGCGCGGCACGCCGGCGTACACCAGCGGCAGCTCGACGTTGCGCCAGGCGCGTTAGGCTCGGCGAGCAGGTTGAACTGCTGGAAGACGAAGCCGATGCGCCGGTTGCGGACCTCGGCCAGCCGGGCCTCGCTCAGCGTCGAGACGTCCTCGCCGGCGAGGTGGTAGCTGCCCTGGTCGGTACGTCGAGGCAGCCGAGGATGTGCATCAGCGTGGACTTGCCCGACCCGCTGGGACCGACGACCGCGACGTACTCGCCCTCCTCGATCGCGGGTCGACGCCGCGCAGCGCCTCGACCTGTGACGTGGCCGGTGTCGTAGGTCTTGCGGACCCCGGCAGCTCGATCAGGCTCACGGCGCCCGCCGTCGCCGCCGCCGAAGCCGCCGCCGGGCGGCCGCCACCGGCGCCGCCGCCGAAGCCGCCCGCCGCCGCCGAAGCCGCCGCGGTTGCTGCCGGTCCGTCGTGCCGCCCGGTCGGCACCCGGAACGTGGTGAGCACGACCTTGTCGCCGGCTGCGAGCCCGGAGGTGATCTGGGTGGAGGCGCCGTAGGTGTTGCCCAGCTTCACCGGTGGTGCTGCACCTGCTTGCCGCCGACGAGCTTCTCGACGTACGTCGTGGAGCCGCTGGTGTGCAGGGCCAGCGCGGGCACGGCGAGCACGTTGCTCACCTGCTTGGTGATGATCGAGACCGTGGCGGAGGTGCCGGCGTACAGCTTCGCTCTGCGGGCCGGTGACGGTGACCGTCACCGGGAACGTGCGCGGCACCGGTACGAGCTGGCCTCGGCGACCAGGCCGACGCCGGTCACCGTGCCGTAGACCGGCTGGTCGCGCCGGTCGGGGTGATCGTGGCCTGCATGCCCTTCCTGACCGAGGTGATGTCGTCGGCGGCCACGTCGGCGGTGACCGTGAACTGGTGCGGCGAGACCAGCGACGACCGGCTGGTCGTGGTGGACGCGGTGGACGCAGGCGGAAGACGGCGTCCGAGCCGAGCCGGTGCCGCCGGTGCCGCGCCCGGCCGAGCTGCCCGAGCTCGAGCTCGAGGTGCCGCTGACCTGGTCGCCGACGGCGACGCTCGACCGAGGCGACCGTGCCGCTCATCGTGGCGCGCAGGGTCGCCGCCGTCGAGGTCGTCCTCGGCCTGGCTGAGTGCCGACCTCGCGGCCGCGACTGAGGCGCTGTCGGCCGCCAGAGCTGGCGTGGTGGAGCGTCCGGCGTCCGCGTCGTCGTCGTACTGCGCCTCGGCGCGCGTCGAGCTGGGCCTGTGCCGAGTCAGGCGGCCTCGCAGCGAGGTGCGTGTCCAGGCGTGGCGAGCACTCGCCCTTGGTGCACCGTGTCGCCGGCCGCGACCAGCACCGTGGTGACCCCGCCGCTCGACGCCGAAGTCGAGGTCGGCCTGCTTGCGTGCGGCCAGGGTGCCGGTCGCCGAGACCGTCTGCTGGAAGGTGCCGGCGCGTGACCGTCGCGGTCAGCGTCTGCGCGGCCGCCGCGCCCGGCGGGCGGGCGAGCAGCCAGGCCCCGACGCCGGCGACCGCGAGGAGCACGACGACCACCAGCGCGCACGCCGCGTCGTCCCAGCGCGAGCCGTCCGCGACCGTCGCAGCCATCCGTTCCCCTTCGCGCCGAGTGACTGGAGGAGGACGCTGTCGCGCCGCGGTTGAGCCCAGGCCTCGCCGCGACCTGTGCTGACACCTGTGAGTTGCGGCGCTACAACTTCTCCACCGGCGCGTAGCGCAGCAGCAGCCGCTTGACGCCCTCGGTGCCGAAGTCGATCGAGGCGACGGCGTTGTCGGAGCCGGCCCCTCGAGGGCGATCACGGTGCCGAGGCCGAAGGAGTCGTGGTTGACCCGGTCGCCGGGCTCCAGCGACGGGATCGGCCGAGCGGCCTTGGCCTTCTTCGCGGCGTCGGAGCGCGCGGTCGCCGTACCGAAGCGGCGTTGCGGTGCCACGCGACCCGGCTGCGGGATAGCCGAGCTGCGGCCGGTTCCACGAGGTCATCGCGCCCGCCGTGCGCCGCCACTCGACCAGGTCGACCGGCAGCTCGTCGACGAAGCGCGAGGCCGGGTTGTGCTGCGGCGCCCCCCACGCGGACCGTACGACGGCGCGCGAGACGTAGAGCCGCTCGCGCGCCCGGGTCAGCCCGACGTAGGCCAGCCGGCGCTCCTCCTCGAGCTCGGGCTTGTCGCCCAGCGAGCGCATGTGCGGGAAGACGCCGTCCTCGAGGCCGGTGAGGAAGACGACCGGGAACTCCAGGCCCTTGGCGGTGTGCAGGGTCATCAGCGTGACCACGCCGGGCGAGGCGCCCGCGCCCTCCTCGTCGGGGCGTCGGGGATCTGGTCGGAGTCGGCGACCAGCGCCACCCGCTCGAGGAAGTCGGAGAGCCCGGGCGGCGCCGATGTCGTCGGGTCGGCCGGGTCGGCCGACGGACCGACCACCGGGTCGTCGGCGAACTCGCGGGCGACGGCCACGAGCTCGGCGAGGTTCTCCACCCGGGTCTCGTCCTGGGGGTCCTCGGAGTCCTCGAGCTCCTTGAGGTAGCCGCTGCGGGTGAGCACCTGCTCGAGCACGACGTCGGCGCGCTCCCCGGCCTCGACCATCTGCTGCAGCTGCTCGATCAGGTCGACGAAGCCCTTGATCGCGTTCAGCGACCGGCTGGCCAGCCCGGGGGCGTCCTCGGCGCGCTGCAGCGCCTCCCAGAAGGTGATCCGGTCGCGCGAGGCCAGCGCCTCGATGCACGCCTCGGCCCGCTCGCCGATGCCGCGCTTGGGGGTGTTCAGGACGCGGCGCAGCGAGACCGAGTCGGCCGGGTTGACCAGCACCCGCAGGTAGGCGAGCGCGTCGCGGACCTCGCGGCGCTCGTAGAAGCGCACCCCGCCGACCACGCGGTAGGGCATCCCGACGCGGATGAACACCTCCTCGAAGACGCGCGACTGGGCGTTGGTCCGGTAGAAGACCGCGACGTCGCCGGCGCGCGCCTTGCCCGTCGTCGGTGAGCTTGTCGATCTCCTCGGCCACGAACCGGGCCTCGTCGTGCTCGTCGTCGCCGACGTACCCGATGATCCCCTCGCCCGGCGCCGGCGTCGGTCCACAGGTTCTTCGGCTTGCGGCCGTCGTTGCGGCTGATCACCGCGTTGGCGGCGGTCAGGATCGTCTGGGTGGAGCGGTAGTTCTGCTCGAGCATGATCGTGCGCGCGTTCGGGAAGTCCTGCTCGAAGTCCATGATGTTGCGGATGTTGGCGCCGCGGAAGGCGTAGATCGACTGGTCGGCGTCACCGACGACCATCAGCTCGGCGGGCGAGGTGCGGTCCTCGTCGGAGGCGCCCGTCACCTCCTCCATCTGCTCGGCGCACAGCTCGTGGATCAGGGCGTACTGCGCGTGGTTGGTGTCCTGGTACTCGTCGACCAGCACGTGCCGGAACCGGCGCCGCCAGCTCTCGCGCACCGCCGGGAACGCCCGGAACAGGTGCACGGTCATCATCAGCAGGTCGTCGAAGTCGAGGGCGTTGGCCTGGCGCAGGCGGCGCTGGTACTCGGCGTACGCCGCGGCGTAGGTCTCCTCCTGGCTGTTGCGGGCGTCCTTGGCGGCGTCCTCGTGGTCCTGCAGCTCGTTCTTGGCGTTGGAGACCCAGTTGAGGATCGCGCGCGGCGGGAACCGCTTGACGTCGAGGTCGAGGTCGCGGCAGACCAGCGTCATCAGCCGCTTGGAGTCGGCGGCGTCGTAGATGGTGAAGCTCGACTTGAAGCCGAACTTGTCGATCTCCTTGCGCAGGATCCGCACGCACGCGGAGTGGAACGTGCTGACCCACATGATCTTCGCCCGGCCACCGACCAGCTCCCCCACGCGCTCGCGCATCTCGGCGGCCGCCTTGTTGGTGAAGGTGATCGCCAGGATCGAGCCGGGGTGGGCGTTGCGCTCGGTGATCAGCCACGCGATCCGGCGGGTGAGCACCCGGGTCTTGCCCGAGCCCGGCGCCGGCCACGACGAGCAGCGGCGCGCCCTCGTGGACGACGGCCTCGCGCTGCGGCTCGTTGAGCCCCTCGAGCAGCTCCTCGCGGGTGGGGCGGCGGCGCTTCCGCGGGCCCACCGTCGCCGTCGGGGGTGGCCTCGGCCACGGGGAGGCCGGGGAGGGGGAACTGCGTGCTCATCTCTCCTCGAACCCTACGTGCCGGCGGCGACAGGTCCGGCACCCGTCTCCGTGTCCGAATGCCGTGACAATGCAGCCGCCGCGGGAGATCATCGGTGTCGGTGTCGGGTCCATGGGGGGAGCTGAGCTGTGACCGACGCACGTTGCCAGCCCGGGCCGGCCGGCTGCTGCAGAACCTGCTCATCTGCGCGCTGACCCTGATCCTGCTCGCGATCGTCCTGGTGGTCGTCCCCGGACTGATGCCGCCGGGCCTGCGCGACGCGCTCGGGCTCGGTCCGCGGCACCAGCTGCTGGCGGCGGGACCGGGCAGCTACGCCTTCGAGCACATCCAGCCGGGCACCGCCGACATGCCGGTGACCTACAGCAGCTGCGCTCCCCTCCACTACGTCGTCAACCTCGACGGCGCGCCGTCGAACGACCCGAAGGCCTCGTTCGTGTTCTCGGCGGTGAAGCGGGCCAGCGCCGCCAGCGGCCTGAAGTTCGTCTACGACGGCCCCACCACGGAGGCCGCCTCCGCCTGGAACACCCGGGGCGGGCCCGATCCTGATCACGTTCGCCCACGAGGCCGACTTCCCCGCCCTGGCCGGTGGTGTCGACGGCTTCGGTGGCAGCTCGACGCACCCTCGAGGGACATCCGCTGCGCTACCTGACCGGACGGATCGTCCTCGAGCAGGAGGCGTTCGAGGAGATCGGCGGGCGCGCCGGGGCAGGAGCCAGCAGCGCGCCGTGGTGATGCACGAGCTCGGCCACGTGCTGGGGCTGGCCCACGTCGACGACCGCCACGAGGTCATGTACGCGAAGGGCGTCAGGATCAGCGACTACGGGCCCGGCGACCTCAAGGGCCTGAAGATCCTTGGCTCCGGGCCGTGCTCCTGACCCCAGGTCACATCGACGCGTGCCACCACGGCGCCGTCGGCAGCGCCTCGGGCTCGACGCGCTCCCCCGGCCGGGGCATCGCCAGCCGGACGTCGTGCTCGGCGCACTCGCGGACCACCCACTCGGCCGGGTCACCCCAGGCGTGGAAGGCGAGGTCGAAGGTGGCCCAGTGGATCGGGAGCAGCACGTCGCCGCGCAGCTCGCGGTGGGCCCGGACCGCCTCCTCGGGGTCCATGTGCACGTCGCGCCAGCGGGCGTCGTACGCGCCGATCGGCAGCACGGTCAGGTCGAAGGGGCCGTGCTCGCGACCGATGTCGGCGTACGCCGGGGTGTAGCCGCTGTCGCCGCCGAAGTAGACGCGGCGCCGCTCCCCCGCGATCACCCAGCTCGACCACAGGGTGGTGTTGCCGCCGAGCGACCGCGCCGGAGAAGTGCCGCGCCTCGGTGCAGGTCAGCCGCAGGCCGCCGACCCGGTGCTCCTGGTCCCAGTCGAGCTCGACGATCCGGTCGGCGGGCACGTCCCACCGGGCGAGGTGCGCACCGATCCCCAGGGGTACGACGAACGGCGCGTCCTGGTCGGCGCACGAGCGAGTCGATCGTGCGCGGTGTCGAGGTGGTCGTAGTGGTCGTGCGAGATCAGCACCGCGTCGAGCCGCGGCAGGTCGTCGCAGCGCCATCGGCACCGGGTGGTTGCGCCGCGGCCCGATGCTCGGCGACGGCGAGACGCGGTCGCTCCACACCGGGTCGGTGAGCACCCAGTGGCCCTCGATCTCGAGCAGCACCGTGGCGTGGCCGAGCCAGGTCGCGGCCAGGTCGGCGGCCTGCTCCGGCAGCTCGGGGCGGACCACCGTCGACCGGGCGGCTCGGCTTGCCGGTGCGGCCCTTGCTGGCGAACTCGCGGCCATGCCGGCGCGGCCCGAGCCCTCGGGCGCCGCCGAGGCCGGCAGCCGGTTGTGGAACAGGCCGTCGTGGAACTGCGGCGAGTCGGGGTAGCTCAGCCGTCGGTTGCCCGCGCCCATGGCGCGGCGCAGTCCCACCGGGGCGCGCGAGGATGCCGCGGACGACGCCGGGGAGGCCGGACGGGGAACGCAGCAGCATCGGACTCACCCGCCCAGTCTCCCGCGCCGGGCCAACCCGGGGCCACGTGAGGGACGACACGTCGCCCCGGCTTGGTCCCAGCGGGGTCGGCGTGCTGCAATTGGATCGATCCAATCGGACACCAGACCACGAACGGAGGCACCCCATGAGCACCCTGCGACGCATCCTCCGCACCCTCGACTCGCACACCCTCTGGGCGTTCAACGCGCCCCGCACGCCGCGCGCCTGATCGATCCGTGGCAGCGCCGGCCGCAGGTGTCCGTGCAGGACGCCGACCATCCGCGGCCCGGCCAACCGCTGCTCGACGCGGCGGACGTTGCTCTTCAGCGGCTGCGCGGCGTACTCCCCCAGGATCACGCCCGCCGCGAGGGCGATCGTCGTCGCCGCCGCGTTGGTGAGCAGCAGGATCCCCTGGCTGTCGCCGGCGGACATGTAGCTCAGGCCGCGGTAGATCAGCAGTCCCGGCAGCATCGGCACCAGCGCCGGCACCACCACGACCAGCGGCGGTACGCCGACCCGGCCGGCGATCGAGTAGCTGACCGCCCCGATCAGCACCGCCGCGCACGCCGCCGCCCACGGCATCGTCTGCTGGGTGTCGAAGACGCCGAGGTAGACGACGTGGCCGAGCAGCGTCGTCACCGCGATCGCGGGCAGCGCCCGCCACGGCGCGTAGTGGTGAACGCGAAGGCGACCGCGGCCACATCGCGCCCGGCCAGACCAGGCCGGCGGCGCCGAGGCCGGTGTCGCCCGGCGCGACGTACGCCAGGCTATCCCGAGCTTGGGCGCCAGCGCGATGCCCCCGAGACCCCGGCGATCAGCCCGCGGTGGCGAGCATCGCCTCGATGATCCGGGCACCGGAGGTCAGGTAGAACCCGCTGAGCGCGTCCTGGATCGCGCCCATGAAGCCGATGCCGCTGAGCAGCATCACGATGTTCGCGGTGATCACCAGCGAGATGTCCAGGTTCGGGTCGATCGTGGTGGTCACGAGCGCGAGCAGCGTGGCCAGCAGGCCGCCGGTCGTCTGCTGGTAGAACATCGGCCAGCGCTGGCGGTTCATGG
>CAVWML010000018.1:0-15515 GCA_963756045.1 uncultured Actinomycetota bacterium | reverse complement strand
CCGCGCCGCAGACGAGGCCGGCAACGGCCCCCGACACGGTGTCGAAGGCTCGTGCCCGCGCGGCCGCCATCAGGTCGACCGGGACGAGCGCGAGGACGTTGAGGAAGTACGCGAGCACCCCGACGAGCGAGATTCCCGCGGCAAGATCGCCGATGCCGGTGTCGATCTCCACGGCCACGAGGGCAGCCACGAGGGCTGCACCTGCCACGAGCACCCCGGAACCCGGCCGGCCGCTGCTGACGACCGCCACCAGGGCGATCGCGAACGGCGCGATCCAGATGAGCCGCCAGAGCCAGAACGCAGAGTCGCCGAAGTCCCCGGCCAGGACATGTGCCACCGGGTCCCACAGCGCGTTGAGGACGGCGAGCAGCACGGCCACCAGCAGGCAGGCCAGCACCCGGCGGTCGCGCAGCACGACTTAGAGCTCGAGCTCGTCGGCCAGTCCGCGGAGCAGCTTGGCCGTGGGCCGTGCCGTCTTCGCATCGGGATGCCGTCCGGCACGGTAGGACTCGCCCACGCCGTCGAGGAGCCTGATCAGGTCCTCCACGATGGTCGTCATCTCCTCGGGCTTCTTGCGCTGCGCGGCCCGGCGGTTCTGCGTGACGGACGCCGGCGCGTCCAGGACCTGCACCTGGTGCGCCTGGTCGCCCCTGCGCCCCGACAGGACGCCGAACTCGACGCGCGTGCCGGCCTTGAGCGTGGAGATCCCCTCCGGGAGGGAGGAGGCGCGGACGTAGACGTCCTCACCGTCCTCGCGCGAGAGGAACCCGAAGCCCTTCTCGGCGTCGAACCACTTGACCTTTCCGGTGGGCACGGCAGCGACCTTTCTCTCGATCTTCCAGGCGACTGCTCAGGGTACGCGGGACCCCATGGGGCCCGCCATGGAGTTCCCCGCCCTGGTCAGCGGAAACGCTCGGGATCGGGCAGCATCTCGTTGATCGACCCCGACCGGAACCCCAGCGGGTCGACTTCCGCCTCCGGGAAGCCGGCGGCACGTACGACGTCGAGGTGCTCGGCCGCCGCATCCACCAGGTCGCGGTCGACCTCGACCCGGCCCCGCTCACCGACGTCGCGGACCCGGAGGTTCCGCACCTCGTGGCCGGCGTCGTGCAGGGCGGTGCGCAGCGCGGCCTCGGCACGCTCGACCCGCGCGAGCCCGGCGGGCGTGACCTCGATCCCGTAGGCGATGCGCGAGCTGAGGCAGGCGGCAGCCGGCTTGTCCCACGTCGGCAGGCCCCAGTCCCGCGAGGCGGTGCGGATCTGCTCCTTGGTCAGGCCGGCGTCACGCAGAGGGGCCACGGCACCACGCTCGGCGGCCGCCGCGATGCCCGGCCGGAAGCCCGCACGGGCGTCGTCGGCGTTGGTGCCGGTCAGGACGGCGTCGTACCCGTGCGAGCGCGCCAGCGGACCCAGCACGTCGAGCAGTTCGGCCTTGCAGAACGCGCAGCGGTCGCCCGCATTGGCGCGATAGCCCTCGCGCTCCATCTCGTGGGTGTGCGGCGTCAGCACCTCCACGCCGAGGCGCGTGGCGAAGTCGTGGGCGGGGCCGCGCTCGGCCATCGGCAGCGAGTCGGAGTACGCGGTGGCGGCGGCGACCTGCTCCGGGCCCAGGGCCCGCACGGCGGCCGCGAGCAGGAACGCGCTGTCGGCTCCCCCGCTGAACGCCACCAGCACGCGACCCAGCGACCGCAGGTGCTCGTCGAGCGCCCGGAGCCGCAGCGCGAGCAGGTGGTCGTCGAGCCAGGCGGGGAACAGCTCGAGGTCGTCCAGGACGACGTCGGTCCCGGCCGCCTCGAGCTCCTTGCGGGTGCAGCCGCCGGTGAGCACCGAGACGCTGGTGATCCCGGCGGCACGGGCGCCCTCCACGTCGTGCACGTGGTCGCCGACGTAGATGCTCGCGCCGTGCCGACGCAGCACCTCCCCCTTGCCGGTCCCCCAGACCCGCCCCTCCACGACGTCGACGTCGAGCCCGAGGTGGTCGACGTGGAGCTGGGCGTTGGGCGTGTGCTTGCCGGTGACCAGCACGATCCGCCCGTCATGGCGTCGTACGGCGGCCAGGGCACCGGCCACGCCGGGGAAGGCCGGCGTCGGCGCGACCGCCAGGTCCGGGTAGATCTCCCGGAACCGGTCGGCGGCCGGGCCGATCTGCTCGGCAGGCAGGTGCGGCTCGAGCAGGAGCTCGAGGGGTGGCCCGAGCTTCGTGGTCATCTCCTCGATCGGGAACTGCACGCCGAGCTCGGCCCCGAGCGCCTCGAGGGTCGCGGCGAACCCCACGACGGTGTCGATCAGCGTCATGTCGAGGTCGAAGCCCACCACCAGCTGATCACCCACCGGGCCAGCGTACGAGGGAGGTGCGACCGCGGCGTTCCTCACCCGGCTCTCAGCACGAACCCCTAGCCTGCGAACGTGCTGATCACCAACCACGTGGCGCAGGGAGCGATCATCGGTGCCGTGTGCCCGGGCCCGGTCAGCGCGTTCGTCTCGGGCGTGGCCTCGCACTTCGCGGTCGACTCACTGCCGCACTGGGGGGTGTCGGACTACGAGGGCTTCCTCCGGGTCGCGGTGCCGGACGGCCTCGTCGGGCTGGCGGCGATGGCCTGGTTGACCCGCGCCTCCTCGCCCGCGCGACGGGTCGCGGTCGTCGCCGGGATGCTCGGGGCGTGCCTTCCCGACGCCGACAAGCCCAGCAAGCTGTTCTTCGGTGGCTCACCGTTCCCTGCGGCCATGGACGAGTGGCACGCCGACATCCAGCGCGAGGAGCCGCACCGGATGCCCCAGGAGATCGCCCTGGCGACCGGCGGGCTGCTGCTGGCGACGCTGCTGGCGCGGCGGTCAGGCCGGCTGCGCGGTCTTGTCGCCGGGTGACTCCTCCGCGGTGAGTGGCGCGGCGATGTCCTCGAGTGACTGGCCCTCGGCCTTGACGCCGAGGAAGGCCTCGACGAGGCCACCACCGATCATCAGCGCCGCGCCGATGAAGTAGCCGATCGCGATCGCCGTGATGTCCTTGTCGGCCGAGGCGTTGTCGATCAGCTTGCCGAAGATCAACGGCCCGCTGATCCCGCCGACCGCAGTGCCGATCGCGTAGAAGAACGCGATGCAGAGGGCGCGGGTCTCCATCGGGAACACCTCGCTGGCCGTGAGGTAGGCGGCACTGGCCCCGGCGGAGGCGAAGAAGAAGATCACCGCACCGAACACGGTCAGCGAGACCGCGTTGAGGTCGCCCAGCACGATCCCGGCCGCGGCCAGGAGGACGCCCGAGAGCACGTAGGTGCCGGTGATCATCCGCACCCGGCCGATCCGGTCGAACAGAGGCCCCAGCAGGAGCGCTCCGGCGAAGTTCGAGGCCGCGAACACCGCGATGTAGTAACCGGTCTGCTTGACGTCGAAGAAGGTCGAGAGCGTGTCGCCGTAGGTGAAGAAGAACGCGTTGTAGAGGAACGCCTGCCCCACGAACAGCGAGAAGCAGAGCACCGTGCGCTTCGGGTAGAGGGTGAACACGGTCCTGGCGATCTCGACCATGCCGATCGCGCGCCGCTGGCGGATGGTGATGGTCTCGTCGACCTTCGGGAGCTCGTTGCCGGTCTCCTCGACGATCGTGTGCTCGATGTCGCGGACGATCTCCTCGCCCTCGACCTCGCGGCCGTGGATGAAGAGCCAGCGCGGGCTCTCCGGCACGTTCCTGCGCACGATGAAGATCCCGACCGCCAGGATCGCGCCGAGGCCGAACGCCAGGCGCCAGCCCCATGCCTGGTCGATGAAGTTCGGGTCGAGCAGCGGGATCGTCAGCAGCGCGCCGGCGGCCGCACCGACCCAGAACGAGCCGTTGATCGCGATGTCGACGCGCCCACGGAACGCCTTCGGGATCAGCTCGTCGATCGCGGAGTTGATGGCGGCGTACTCGCCACCGATGCCGGCGCCGGTGAGGAACCGGGCGCAGAAGTACCACATCGGGTTCATCGAGAAGGCCGTCAGCACCGTGGCCACGGTGTAGACGCCCAGGGTGATCAGGAACAGCTTCTTGCGACCGAAGCGGTCGGTGAGCTGACCGAAGAACAACGCTCCGAGGCAGGCGCCGGCGACGTACGTCGCCCCGGCGACGCCCACCTGGAAGCTGCTCATCCCCAGGCCGGTGGTCGGCGACTTCAAGGCGTCGCTCATGGAGCCGACGATCGTCACCTCGAGCCCGTCGAGGATCCACACCGTCCCGAGCCCGATGACGACGATCCAGTGCCAGCGTGCCCACGGCAGCCGGTCCATCCGCGCGGGAATGTCGGTGGTGATGCGTCCTGTCTCGACCGTGTCAGTCATGCGTCCCTCCCAGGATGTGCGTGAACCCCCTGAGGGGTCGTACCCGGGCCGGAACCGCGGCAAACGATCAGGGCAGCCGGGCGCGGACCACCTCGTCGAGGACACCGAGGGGCAACGAGCCCGAGTCGAGCACCGCGGAGTGGAAGCCCTTGACCGAGAACCCGCTCCCCTGGCGCTGCTCGGCCTCGGCCCGCATCCGCTGGATCTCCAGCCGGCCCACCATGTACGACGTGGCCTGACCCGGCGAGACGACGTACCGGTCGACCTCCGGCCGGATGACGCCTTCGGCCAGCGGCGAGTTGTCGACCATGTAGGCAACCGCCTGCTCGCGGGTCCACCCCAGCGCGTGCAACCCGGTGTCGACGACGAGTCGGCAGGCCCGCATGGAGTCCGCCGAGTACATCCCCATCCGGTCGACGGCAGCGGTGTAGAGCCCCATCTCGTCGGAGAGCCGCTCGGTGTAGAGGCCCCAGCCCTCGGCGTAGGCGGAGTTGTTCAGGTGCTTCCGGAACTCCGGCACGTCGTCGCCGAGCTCGGCGGCGATCGCGAGCTGCAGGTGGTGGCCAGGGATGCCCTCGTGGAAGGCCATCGACTGGAGCTCGAAGGTGCCCCAGGCGGCGGGATCGGTGACGTTGACGAAGAAGGTGCCGCCGCGGCTGCCGTCACCCGCCGGCGGGAAGTAGAACGCCTTCGGCCCGGTCAGCGTCGACTGGACGGCGCACGGCGCCTGCGGCAGCACCTCGAACCAGTCCGGCATCGCCTGCCACGCCCGCGCCATCGCCGTCTCGGAGGCCTCGACCAGCTGCTCACCGGTCTCGAAGTGGAGCTTCGGGTCGGTGCGCATCGCCCGGAAGATCTCGCCCAGGTCGTCGGTCCCGACCACCTCGGGGCCGAGCGCGCGGTACTCGGCGGAGAGCTTCTCGATCTGCGCCAGCCCGATCTCGTGGATCTCCTGCGCGGTCTTGTCGGTGGTGGTGAAGAACCGCAGCGTCGAGGCGTACGCCTCGTCGCCACCGTCGACCCAGCTGAGCCCGCAGCGGTCGTCGGGGCGGGACAGCGGCAGCACCTCGTCGCGGAGCACGTCGCGGTAGGCAGCCATGCCCGGTCGTACGTCGGACTCGATGGCCGCACGCAGGCGGGCCTTCCAGCCGTCGACGTCGAGCCCGGCCGGGGGCGAGGTGGTCTGCAGGAGCGGGTCGTCGGCGACGGGCGTGGCCAGCAGGCCGTCGAGCTGGGCCAGCGTGTCGCGGACCGCGAACTCGGCGGGCAGCCGCTTGTGGGTCACCCCTTCGCGCTGGCGCTCGGCGAGATCGTCGTAGAAGCGACCGAGGCCGCGCAGCTTGTCGACCAGTGCCTCGGCGACCTCGGGCGTGGGCAGCGCGAGCATGCCGATGACGATCGGCATGTCGACCTGGATCCCGAAGATCGGGTCGGCGGCGAACTCGGCCATGCGCTGGCTCGTGAGGTCGGCGCGGTGCGTGGCGTCGGTGACCAGCACGTCACGCGAGATCCGCTGCTGCTCGGAGAGGGAGTCCTCGTCGAGGTCACCGGCGCGACGCACGAAGTCGCGCAGCGTGGCGATCTGGTCGTCCTCGGCCGCGCGGGTGGCGTCCTCGAATGCACCAGGGCGCGTGTAGTCGCCGATCAGGTGGGCGTGGGTGGGTTGCTGCTCGAGGTACCACGACCAGTACTCGTCGGCCAGCTGGTCGATGCCGGGGTCCTGCTCGGTCACGGACGTCCTCTCTCGTGGTCCACCGGGTCGAGACCCAGCTTCTCGGTGGTCTCCTCGCGCATCTGCACCTTGCGGATCTTCCCGGTCACGGTCATCGGGAACTCGTCGACCAGCATCACGTAGCGCGGGATCTTGTAGTGGGCGAGCTTGCCCGTCGCGAACGCACGTACCCCGTCGGCGTCGAGCGACTCAGCGCCCTGGCGCAGCTTGATCCACGCGGCCAGCTCCTCGCCGTACCTCTCGTCGGGAACGCCGATCACCTGGACGTCCTCGACGTCGGGGTGGGTGTAGAGGAACTCCTCGATCTCGCGCGGGTAGATGTTCTCCCCGCCGCGGATCACCATGTCCTTGATCCGGCCGACGATGTTGCAGTAGCCGTCCTCGCGCATCTCCGCGAGGTCGCCGGTGTGCATCCAGCCGTCGTCGTCGATCGCCTCACGGGTCTTCTCGTCGTCCTGCCAGTAGCCGAGCATCACGGAGTACCCGCGGGTGCAGAACTCCCCCGTCTCCCCGCGCTCCACGGTCTCGCCCGTGGCCGGGTCGACGATCTTGACCTCCACGTGGGGGTGCGCCCGCCCGATCGTGGCGGTACGCCGGTCGAGGTCGTCGTCGCTGCGGGTCTGGCAGGAGACCGGCGAGGTCTCCGTCATCCCGTAGGCGATGGACACCTCGGCCATGTGCATGTCGTTGACGCAGCGCTTCATCACCTCGACCGGGCAGATCGAGCCGGCCATCACGCCGGTGCGCAACGACGAGAGGTCGTGCTCGGCGAACGTCGGGTGGTTCTGCATCGCGATGAACATCGTCGGCACGCCGTACAGGCCGGTGCACTGCTCCTCGGCGACCGTCCGCAGCGTCGTCTCCGGGTCGAATCCGGGAGCCGGGATGACCATGGTGGCGCCGTGCGAGGTGCAGCCGAGGTTGCCCATCACCATCCCGAAGCAGTGGTAGAAGGGCACCGGGATGCAGAGCCGGTCGGCGTCGGTGAAGTTGATCAGCTCGGTGGTGAAGAACCCGTTGTTGAGGATGTTGACGTGGCTCAGCGTCGCGCCCTTGGGGTAGCCCGTCGTGCCGCTCGTGTACTGGATGTTGATCGGGTCGTGCGGCTCCAGGGTGGCCATCCGCCCCGGCAGGGCGTCGTCGGGCAGGCCCGCGCCCTCGGCGACCAGGTCGTCCCAGTCGGAGGTGCCGATGTAGACGACCCGTTCGAGGTCGGGGACGTTGCTCGAGACCTCCTCGACCATGGCGCGGTAGTTGCTCGTCTTGAAGTCCGTCGCCGCGATCAGCAGCCGCAGGCCGGACTGGTTCGCGGCGTAGGAGAACTCGTGGGTGCGGTAGGCCGGGTTGACGTTGACCAGGATCGCGCCCGCCTTCGCGGTGGCGTACTGCGCGATCGTCCACTCCGCGCAGTTGGGCGCCCAGACGCCCACGCGGTCACCCTTGGCGATGCCGGCCGCCATCAGCCCGCGCGCGAACGCGTTGACGTCGGCATCGAGCTCGGCGTAGGTCCAGCGCCGTCCGCTCGCGACCTCGACCAGCGCCTCGTTCCCGCCGTACGCCGCGACGGTGGCCTCGAAGTTCGCCCCGATCGTCTGCTCGATCAGGGCCGGCTCGGTCTCCCCGGCGGCGTACGACTCCATCTGGCGAACCTATGCGAGGGCGGTGCGGAGCAGCAACGGCTCTGCCCAGGGTCAGGCAGTGGCCTTGATGTCACTGGTGACGTACTTGATCTTGCCGCCGGTGAACGGCAGCGAGTCGACGTACTCGACGCTCACCGGCACCTGGCCCTTGAACCGCTCGCGCAGCTTCACGACCACCGCGTCCACCTGCTCGTGGGCCGTCGGCGACGGCCCCTGGACGATGCGCAGGATGATCGAGAAGTCGGTGTTCTGGTGCAGCTGGAAGAGCCGCACGGCCTCGGGCACCCCGGCGAAGATGCCGAAGAGCCCCGCGCCGATGGTGGTGCCGTCGGGCAACCGGATCAGGTCGACCGTGCGGCCGTCGGGCTGGTCCATCAGCGGCAGCGTGACTCCGCAGGGGCACGGCTCCTCACGCAGCGTGGAGATGTCGCCGAGGCGGTAGCGGACGAGGGGGAAGACCTGGTTGACCAGGTCGCTGATCACGACGTTCCCGCTCGTCCCCACGGGGACCGGCGCGCCCGAGTCGTCGGTCATCTCGATGCGGCGTACGTCGGCGAAGACGTGCAGCCCGTCGCGCCGGCCACACTCACCGGCCATCCACGGCACCTCCGCCGAGCGGTACTGGTCGTGCGCCGGCGCGCCGTAGGACGCCTCGAGGTGCGCCCGGCCCTCGGCCGTGAGCGGTGCCGCCGTCGTGCCGAGCGCGTGCGGCTTGTGCATCGTCAGGCCGTGGCTCTGCGCGTAGGCGGCCACCTCGTGGAGGGACCCGACGAACCCTTCGATCATCCGGGGCTTCTGGCGGTTGATCTCCTCGACGAAGTTCTCGATCGCGGCCGGTTCGAGGTAGGTGGCGTCGACGTGGACCAGCTTGGTCGGCCACCAGCTCACCCGCGTCATCACCTGGGCGCGCTTCGACCCGGGCATCCGGCCCACGTGCGCGACGTCGTCCCAGGGCTCGATCCCCCACCACTTGTACATCCGCCAGCTCATCGCGATCAGCGGCGCCTTGGCATCGTTGTAGGTCGTCAGCGGCTCGCCCGTGCTGCCACCGGTCTGCGAGGTCCGGACCTCGGTGCCCTCGATGTCGGTCAGCAGGATCTGGTCGGCGTGCTCCTTGACCATGGTGCGGTCGATCACCGGGAGCTCACCGAACGACCCGGGATCGTCGAGGTCCGACCGGTTGATCCCGGCCGAGGTGTACAGGTCGCGGTAGAAGGGCGAGCGGTCGAAGGCGTGGGCAGCCATCGCCGTCGCGCGCGCGTCGTTCAGCCGCGCCAGCTCGTCCGCAGGGAGTCGCTCGTTGCGCAGCAGCTCCTCGTACAGCTGACCAGCGCTGCGCTTCACGGTCTTCAGCTTCAGCGAGAAAGCAACGTCACGGATGGGCAAAACGCGTCTCCTCCACAGTGAGTTGCGCCTCCTCGAAGGGGAGTTGCCACACCTTACATTCGGACGCGACCGGTGACCTCGGGTCTCAACCTGCGGCGATCACGACGTTGTCGTAGAAGACGTCCGCGCCCTTGCCGGCCACCAGGAGGCCGACACCGTCGGCCGTCTGCCAGCCGACGTTCTTGACGCTTCGCGCATAGGTCACCGCGATCGTCGGCTTGCCGTTGATCAGCACCTTCACTGCCGCGGCGGGACTGTCGGCGGCGGTGTCCTCGCGGCAGGTCATCGTGAGGTGGCTCTTCTCCCCGGGCTTCACGAGGCCCTTGGAGTCGTTGGTCTTCAGGGGCTTGAACGCGCCGGTGAGCTGGTCGAAGACGCCGAGGGTGATCTTCTTGGTCTGGACGTAGACGCCGAACCCGGCGACCCGGCCGGAGGCCAGCGGACGCGTCCAGCAGGTGGACCCCCACGCCGCGTCGTCGGGGAAGCTCTGCGACATCGTCGCGTCGGCGTCGACCTGCACGGAGTAGTCGGAGGAGACGTCACTGAGCTTCATGGGGGCGGTGAGGCTCCACGAGCCCGACTGCCTCGCCCCCAGCCGGTAGCTGCCGTCGAGGTAGGGGTCACGGCCAGCGAAGTGGTTGTCGTCGTTCACGTCGGGCCACCCGTCGGAGGTCGTGACGAAGTCGTAGCACCTGGCCCGCGCTGCGCACGCCGGCGCCGGCGCAGCCGTGGGCTCCTGCCCGGACTGCTTGCCCGGACCGCCGGCGGCGGACCCGTCGCCACCACACCCGGAGGCGGCGCCGGCCAGGATCACGAGCACGCACGTGGCCGTGGCCACCCGCACCGTCATCAGCACCTCCGGAAGGGATCGGATCCCGGCCGGAATCTAGCAGCGAGCCCGGACAACGAGCTCCTAGAAGGAGACCACCACTCCGGCGATGGCGGCGTTGGCGAGGTTGGCGAGTGCGCCCGCGAGCAGCGCCAGCAGACCCAGCCGGGCGACCCGGCTGCGCAGTGCGGGGACGAGCGCCGAGTAGGTGCCGATCTGGATCGCGATCGAGGTGAAGTTGGCGAACCCCGCCAGGGCAAAGGTCACGATCACCACGGTCACGTGGGAGAGCTCGTCGACGTGCGGGCCGAAGGAGGCGTAGGCCACGAACTCGTTGAGCACCGTCTTCTGGCCGATGTACGAGCCCGCCTGGACCGCCTCCGACCACGGAACGCCGAGCAGCCACGCCAGCGGGGAGAGCGCCCAGCCGAGCAGCTTCTGGAACGTCAGGCCGTCGACACCCACCCAGCCGCCCGCCGTGGACAGGATGCCGTTGGCCATGGCGATCAGCGCCACGAACGCGATCAGCAGGGCGCCGACCGTCACCGCGATCCGCCCACCGGCCAGGGCACCTCGCCCGATCGCGTCGATCAGGTTGGCCGACTCCTCGTCGCGCACCTCGCGGACGTCGAAGTCCTCCGGGTCCACGTCGCCGTCATCGTCCTCGGCGGTGCCGCGCTCGGCCCGCTCGGCCGCCGCCCAGTCCGGCTCGGGCGTCGAGTCCGGCCAGACGATCTTGGCCATCAGCAACCCGGCCGGCGCGTTCATCACGGTCGCGGCCAGCAGGTACTCCAGCGGCGCCCCGAGCAACGAGTAGCCGACCAGGGTCGACCCCGCCGCTGCGGCGAACCCTCCGGCCATCAGCGTGAACAGCTGGCCGATCCTCAGCCGCGTCAGGTACGGCGCCACCACCAACGGAGCCTCGCTCTGGCCCAGGAAGATCACCGTGGCCGCGAACATCGCCTCGACCTTGCTGACCCGCAGCAGCCAGGAGATGCCCCCACCGATGACGAAGGTGACCCACTGGATCACCCGCAGGTAGTACAGCAACCCGATCAGGGCACCGAGGAAGATGATCACCGGCAGCACCTCGAGGGCGAAGATGGTGTCGCTGTCCTTGCCCACCTTCAGCAGTGGCCCGAAGACGAACGTGGTCCCGTCCTGCGAGTACCCGATCAGCGTCTGCACCCGATCGGCCACCCACTTCAGGGCCTCCTTGCCGGGCCCCCACCTCAGGACCAGGACGGCGAAGCCGACCTGCAGCGCGAGGGCGGCCCCCACGGTCCGCAGGCTGATCCCCCGCCGGTGCCGGGAGAACGCGAAGGCCACGAACAGGAGGAAGGCGAGGCCGAGCAGGCCGCGGAGAGCACCCATGCGCCATCCGTTCCCGGTCGCCACGTCCGGGAAACGGGGAGTGGTCGTCCGGCGAGTCCTGGGTGAGACTGGACGTGGAGGCGCTCGACGTGGACCAGCTGCTCGTGAACGACCCTGCTCGTCGCTCGGTCCTCACCCTCGCGTGCATGGCCGCGAGCGTGGCGGCCGTCGTGACCGTGCTGTCGGTCCCCGGGTGGCTGGCGTCGGCCGGCTCCAGCGGTCCGGGACAGCCACTTCCGCCCGCACCCGTGGCACAGGTGGAGACCATCGGCACCCGCGACTGGGCATCGCCGGAGTGCCCCGCAGGCACCTCCCACTGCGGCGTGCCGTCGGTCCTCGACCTCGACGGCACGCGGTACGAGCACGCCACCGGCCACCGCCAGGCGGTACGCCAGCGCGACGTCGCGAGCCGCACGCTCGTCACGACGGTGTCGGCGGCGTCCGGGCGCCGTTGGCTCCTCGTCGGAGCCGAGGGGTCGAGCTCGGCGTCGGCCCTGAGCGTCCGGTTCGACGGCGGGGACGCCACTGTCCTCCTCCCGGGCACGCTGACGTTCCTGCCCGTGCCGGGTCACCAGCCGCGGGTGCAGGTCACCGTCGCGGACTACGGCCGCTCGGGCGCCGGCGAGCTGCTCAGGGTCGAGGAGTACGACGCCGTGGGGTAGCTCCGGTCCACCCGCCGGGCACGACGCGGTCGACGTAGGCGATCACTTCGTCGTCGTCCCAGCCGCGTGACTCGTGCAGCCCGGTCGCCAGCATCGCGACGTACGCCTCCGACGGGCGGCTGTGCTCGACGTGGTCGATGCCGTGCGGCGAGGTGAACAGCAGCATCGGCGCTCCGTCGAGGCGCCCGACCTCGACCAGGGTCTCGTAGCGACCCGGGCCGACGTGGTGACGCCCGCCGTCGATGCCCTCGATGACGACCTCCTCGAGCGGGTCGCCCTCCTGGGGGATCCGGTACATCTCCTGGGCGGCGACGTCGGCGAACTGCGCCGCGGTGACCAGGTAGGCGCGGGCCGCCGTCGGCCCGCCTGCCGCGTCGTGGTCGTAGAAGGCGACCCCGCCACCCCACTGCGGCGAGTCACCGGAGAAGTAGAGGGCGCCCGGCAGGTCGACCGGGACGCTGCGCCGCGGTGGCGTTGCGTCGCGGGCACCCGGGTTCGCCCGACTGCCGCCCGGCGGCACCCCACCCGAGAGGTAGGCCTCCAGCCGGGCGCTGGACATGTTCGACCCGTAGCTGACGTACCAGACCTCACCGGAACGGGGCAGCGCCTCCGCGCTCTCCTCGGGCATCCGGCGAGGTTAGCGGGACCACCAGGCCTCAGCAGCGGCCCCGTAGAATTGGCCGGATGTCCGTCCGGAGCGAAGTCGAGGGGTCCGCCACGGGGCCGCGCACGCTCGCCGACCAGCTCCGCGGCTGGTCCGACGAGCGGCTCGCTGCGCTGCTCGACGCGCGTCCGGACCTCGCCGCTCCGGCCCCGCACGACTCCGGGCAGCTGGCCGCGCGGGTCGTGGTCCGGGCGTCCGTCCTGCGTGCCCTCGACCAGCTCGACACCCTCGAGCTGCTCGTCCTGCACTCGCTCGTCCAGGGCGAGTCGCCGATCGGCCTGCCTGCCGCCCCGGCGGCGGTGCACGCCGCCGAGGAGCGACTCCGCACGCTGGCACTCGTGTGGGGAGAGCCCGGCCGGCCGGTGGTCGTCGTCGGCGAGCTGCTCCGCGTCCCACCGGGGCCACCGGCGGACGAGGTCGACCGGCTCCTCGCCGGCCTGGGGGACCAGGAGCGCGCGGTGCTCGCGAGGCTCGACCGCTCCGGCGTCGACGGCCGCTGGAACGGCGGACCCGGCGCCACGGCGTCCCTGGTGGCCCAGGGCCTGCTCTCGCGCCGCGACGAACGCCACGTGACGCTGCCCTGGTCGGTGCGCCGGGCCCTGCGACCCGACGGGATCGACAAGCCGTCCCCGCTCGCCACCTCCGAGCGCGAGCAGTCGCTCGTGGACCGCGCGGCGGCCGGCGCCGCCTTCGAGCTGGTACGACGCACCGAGCTGCTGCTCGACCGCTGGGGCACCCACCCGCCGGGCGCGCTGAAGGCCGGGGGCCTCGGTGTCCGCGACCTGCGCGCGACCGCCTCCCTGCTGCACGTCGAGCCCGACGTGGCGGCGCTGGTCGTCGAGACGGCCTCGGCGGCGGGCCTGCTCGACCAGGGCATGACCGACGACCTCGATGCCGGCTGGCTGCCGACCGACGCGTACGACGCCTGGCTGGCCAGGTCCGTCGCGGAACGATGGACCGTCCTCGCCCGCGCCTGGATGTCCGGGCCGCGACAGATCTCCGTCATCGGTGGCCGGATCGGCGACAAGCCGGTGAACGCGCTCGCTCCCGACCTCGCTCGCGCCTGGCTGCTCGACCTGCGCCGCGACGTGCTGCGCGAGCTGGTCGAGCTCGCCCCCGGTGACGTGCTCGCGGCAGGCACCGGCGTGCCGTCGCTCGTCGAGCGCCTGCGCTGGCTGCGTCCACGCCGCCCGCCGGCACGGCACGACGAGGCGCCGGCCCAGCTCGTCCAGGCCGCGGTGCTGGGGATCACCGGGCTCGACGGTCTCTCCTCGTTCGGCCGGGCACTCGTCGAGGGCGACGACCCCACCGCCGGGCTGGAGCGGCTGCTGCCGGCACCGGTCGACCACGTGCTGCTCCAGGCGGACCTCACGGCGATCGCCCCGGGTCCGCTCGAGCAGGAGCTGGCGCGCAAGCTCGCGCTCGTGGCCGACGTGGAGTCGCGTGGAGGGGCGACGGTCTACCGCTTCGGCGCCGACTCCGTGCGCCGCGCGTTCGACGCAGGCTGGTCGGCCACCGAGGTGCACGACTTCGTGCGGGAGACCTCGCGCACGGCCGTGCCGCAGGCCCTGAGCTACCTCGTCGACGACGTCTCGCGGCGCTTCGGCACCCTGCGCGCCGGCCAGGCCGAGTCGTTCCTGCGCAGCGACGACGAGCCCGCGCTGACCGAGCTGATGCACGCCCCGGGCGCCGAGTCCCTGCGACTGCGCCGGATCGCGCCCACCGTGGTGGTCTCCGACGTACCGCTCGCGACCCTGCTCCCCCGCATCCGCGAGCTCGGCCTCGCGCCCGTCGTGGAGGGGCCCGACGGCACCGTGCGGGTCGCCCGCCCCGACGTCTACCGCGCCCGGTCGACGAGGAGGCGCACGACCGCTCCGGCGTCGGCCCGCTCCGGGGCACGGACGGCGGCCGTCGTCTCGGCGATCCGGGTCGGTGACCGCTCGGTCGCAACACGTCCTGCGCGGGTGCTCAGCGCCGCGAACCCCACCGACGTGATCGCGCTGCTGCGGCAGGCCGCCGAGTCGCGCGAGGAGCTGGTCATCGGCTACGTCGGGAACGACGGCACGGTGGCCGAGCGCACGGTCACGCCCGAGCGCGTGGAGGGCGGCCAGCTCACCGCCTGGGACGAGCGCAGCGACTCCTCCCGCATCTTCGCGATCCACCGCATCACCGCGGTCTCCCGGACGCCTTCGTCATGAGGACGATCGGCCTGCTCGGCGGGATGAGCTGGGAGTCCACGGCGATCTACTACCGGCTGGCCAACGAGCTCGTGCGCGAGCGGCTCGGCGGGCTGCACTCGGCGCGGCTGCTGCTGGCCTCGGTCGACTTCGCCGAGATCGAGGAGATGCAGGCCGCCGGCGACTGGGACCGCGCCGGCGCCGTGCTCGCCGCGGAGGCGGTGCGCCTCGAGCGCGGCGGGGCCGACTTCCTGGTGCTGTGCACCAACACGATGCACAAGGTGGCGGGCCCGATCGAGGAGGCCGTCTCGATCCCGCTGCTCCACCTCGGCGACGCCACGGCACAGGCCGTCCTCGCCGCCGGGGTCACGTCGGTCGGCCTGCTGGGCACGGCGTTCACGATGTCCCAGGACTTCTACCGCGCCCGGCTCGAGTCGCACGGTCTCACCGTGCTGGTCCCCTCGGCCGAGGACCAGGCGCTCGTGCACCGGGTGATCTACGACGAGCTGTGCCTCGGCGTGGTCCGCGACGAGTCGCGGGCGGCGTACGTCGACGTGGTGGGCCGGCTCGTCGAGCAGGGCGCCGCCGGCGTGATCCTCGGCTGCACCGAGATCGAGATGCTGATCGGGCCCGACGACGTCGACGTCACCACCTTCCCCACCACCCGCCTGCACGTCGAGGCAGCCGTGGACCGGGCGCTGCGCGAATGAAGTCCCGTACCCACCCAATCCGCCCGTGTCGTG
>CAVWML010000017.1:0-28725 GCA_963756045.1 uncultured Actinomycetota bacterium | reverse complement strand
CCTCCTCAGGAACCCGGGCCACCGAGCTGCGCGACCAGGTCCTCGACCGACGTGACCGGTCGCTCGCAGACGAAGTTGCGGCAGACGTACGCCGCGGGCTTCCCGTCGACGACGTCGCGGTCCTGCATCAGCGGGATCTCGCTCTCGCCGGGGGCCGCGGCCACCACCACCGAGCCGAACGGCGCGTTGCGCCGCGCTGCGCGCTCCAGGGCGTGGCGCTCCGGACCCTCGGGACCGACCACCGCGACCTCGACCGGCCCCTCCAGCGCGGTCTGCGCCGCGGCCAGCGACCAGCCGGCGAAGCGCGGGCTCCGGTCGGCCAGGTGCCGGCTCACCTTCAGCGCCGCCTCCGCGGCGTCGCGGTGGCGTCCCGACCCGGTCAGCGCGGCGTACGCCAGCAGGGCGTGCACGACCGAGGAGTGCCCGCTCGGGCTGGCGTTGTCGGAGGGGTCGCGCGGCCGGGTCAGCAGCGACTCGGCGTCGTCCGCGGTGTCGTGGAAGCCGCCGTCGCCCGCGTCGAACCGGGTGAGCACGGCCTCCAGCAGCTCACCGGCGCGGTCGAGCCAGGTCGCGTCGGCCGTGGCGCAGGCGAGCGCCAGGAAGCCCGTGGCCAGGCAGCCGTGGTCCTCCAGCACGCCCGCGTGCACGCCGGGCTCGCCGTCGCGCGAGACCCGCAGCAGCCGACCCTCCTGCACGTGTACGGCGGCCAGGAACTCGCCGGCGCGGCAGGCGGCGTGCACCAGCTCGGGCGCGTCGAGGAGGGTGCCGGCGTCGACCAGGCCGGAGATGGCCAGGCCGTTCCAGGCCGCGACCACCTTGTCGTCGAGCGCCGGGCGGACCCGCCCCGTGCGCACGTCGTTGAGGGCGAGCCGCACCCGTTCCCAGCGGTCGTTGTCGTCGGGCGAGGCCTGCATCTGCAGGGTCGAGGAGCCGTGCTCGAAGGTGCCCTCGGGCGTGACGGAGAGCAGCGTCGTCGCCCACTCGGCGTCGTCCTCCCCGACCGCCTCCGCGACCTGCTCGGGGGTCCACACGTAGTAGGTGCCCTCGGCGCCCTCGGAGTCGGCGTCCAGCGCGCTCGCGAAGGCACCCTCGGCGGTGAGCAGCTCGGACAGCAGGAAGTCGGCGACGCCCAGGGCGATCCGTCCGGACTGCTCGTCGTCGTGCCGCGCGGCCCACCTGGCGTAGACCGACATCAGCTGGGCGTTGTCGTAGAGCATCTTCTCGAAGTGCGGCACCACCCAGGCCCGGTCGACGCCGTAGCGCGCGAAGCCGCCGACCAGCTGGTCGTGGATCCCGCCCGCGGCCATCGCGGCCAGCGTCTTGCCGACCATCCCGGTGGCGGCATCGCCGCCCCGCCGGAGCAGGAAGTCGAGGATCATCGAGGGCGGGAACTTCGGCGCCCCACCGAACCCGCCCCAGTCGTCGTCGAAGTCACGCTGCAGGGTCTCGACGGCAGCGGCCAGGGCTGCCTCGTCGAACGCCGCACCCCCGCTCAGGTCGGCGCTGCGCGTCAGCGCCTCCCGGATCCGCGACGCGGCCCCGGCGACGTCGTCGGGCCGCTGCGTCCACGCCTCGTTGATCGCCTCGAGCAGCTGGCCGAAGCTCGGCTGGCCGTGCCGCGGCTGGTCCGGGAAGTAGGTGCCGGCGAAGAACGGGCTGCCGTCGTGGTCGAGCACGCAGGTCATCGGCCACCCGCCGTGCCCGGTCATCGCGACGGTCGCCTCCATGTAGACCGCGTCGACGTCGGGCCGCTCCTCGCGGTCGACCTTGATGCTCACGTAGTGCTCGTTGAGGTACGCCGCCGTCGTCTCGTCCTCGAACGACTCGTGCGCCATCACGTGGCACCAGTGGCAGGCGGCGTACCCGACGCTCAGCAGGATCGGGACGCCGCGCTCCTTGGCCTCCGCGAACGCCTCCGGCCCCCACTCCTGCCAGTCGACGGGGTTCTCGGCGTGCTGGAGGAGGTACGGCGACGTGGCACTCGCCAGGCGGTTGGGCACCCGCCCACTCCATCACACGGATCGGACCGGCGCCGGGCCGGTGGACTCGCGGATCACCAGCTCGGTCGGCAGCACCCGGGCGGGCTCGTCGGTGCTCAGCCGGGGCATCAGCCGGACGAGCGCCTCGACCGCGCGGGCGCCGGCGTCGTCGGTGCGCTCGGCCAGCGTCGTCAGCGGAGGTTGGCAGAAGTCGGTGCCGAAGATGTTGTCGAAGCCCACGACGCTGACGTCTCCCGGCACCGAGAGACCCCGCTCGGCGAGCCGGCGCAGCACGCCGATGGCGAGCATGTCGTTGTGGCAGACCACGGCAGTCGCGCCGTCGGCGATCAGTGCGTCGGCGGCCGCCGGCCCACCCGCGAGGGTCGGCTGGAACGGCCCGAACCGCGTCGCCTTCAGCCCGAGTCGCCGGGCCGCCGTCCGCAGGCCCCGCCACCGTCGCTGCCCCGACCACGACTCGGCCGGCCCGCCGGCGAACACGAACGACCGGTGCCCGTACGACGCGAGGTGGTCGACGATCTGCCGGGTGCCGCTGTCGAAGTCGGCCACCACGCAGGCGATGCCCGGCACCGCGCGGTTGACCAGGGCGATCGGCCCCCGCTCGGCCGCCGCCTGCAGGTCGCCGTCCGGCAGCCGGGAGGCACTCAGCACGAAGCCGTCGACGGCACGGCCCAGTCGCCGCACCATCGCGCCCTCCTGGGCCGGGTTCTCCTGGGTGTCGCCGAGCATCAGGGTCAGCCCGGCCGCCGCGGCCGCGTGCTCGGCGCCCTTGATGATCCCGGCGAAGTAGGGGTTGGTGATGTCCGGCACCAGCAGTCCGACCGTGCGGGTGCGACCCGACTCGAGCGCCTGCGCGGCCGGGTTGGGCTGGTAGCCGAGGCTCTCGGCGACGGCGAGGACGTGCTCGCGCGTGCGGTGGTTGACCCGCCCCGGACGGGTGAACGCCCGCGACACCGTCGACGCGGCGACACCCGCGGCGGCCGCCACGTCGGTGATGGTGGCGGGGCGGGACGGACGCTCGCGTGCGGCCATGGCACCACTATGGCAAAAAATGGCAAACGATTGCCACTGTGACGCGCAGTCACCCTAGTTTCCGAGCGCATGGCCGACACCGAGATCATCAGGACGCCGAAGAAGGCCGCGCTCGCGGCCTGGATCGGCAGCGCGCTCGAGTACTACGACTTCGCCATCTACGGCACCGCGGCGGCGCTCGTCTTCCCCGACATCTTCTTCCCCAAGGGCAACGACACCGCGGCGCACGTCGCGGCGTTCGCGACCTTCGGGGTGGCGTACGTCGCGCGGCCGATCGGCTCCTTCTTCATGGGCCACATCGGCGACCGGCTGGGCCGCCGCAAGGTGCTGATCTCGACCCTGCTGCTGATGGGTGTCTCGACGTTCCTGGTCGGCTGCCTGCCGACGTACGGCCAGGTGGGCATCCTCGCGCCGATCCTGCTCGTGCTGCTCCGGCTGCTGCAGGGCTTCTCCGCCTCGGGCGAGCAGGCGGGCGCCAACTCGATGTCCTTCGAGCACGCTCCCGACGAGCGACGCGGCTTCTTCACCAGCTTCACGCTGAGCGGCACCCAGGGCGGCCAGGTGCTGGCCCCCGCCATCTTCCTGCCGCTCGCCGCCGTCCTCTCCGACGCGCAGCTGCAGTCGTGGGGCTGGCGGATCCCGTTCTGGATCAGCGCCGCCGTCGTCCTGGTCGGCTACATGATCCGGCGCAACCTCGACGAGACCCCGGAGTTCCAGGTCGAGGCGGAGAGCGACGAGGTTCCGCGCACTCCCCTCAACGAGCTGTTCCGCGACCACTGGCGCGGTGTCGTGCGGGTGTTCTTCGCGGCGTTCATCGCCTCGATCAACACGATGTTCGCGGTCTTCGCCCTGAGCTTCGCCACCTCCGACGACATCGGGATCGACGACACCCTGATGCTCTGGGTGGCCATCGTCGCCAACGTGGTCGCGATCCTGGTGATCCCGGCGTGGGCGACGCTCTCGGACCGCGTCGGCCGCAAGCCGATCTTCGTCACCGGCGTGCTCGGCAGCGGGGTGCTCACCTTCGCCTTCCTCGGCGCCATCGCGGACGGCAACGAGGTGCTGGTCTTCCTCTTCGGCGTGCTGCTCGCCGGCATCGTCTACAGCATGTCCAACGCCGTCTGGCCGGCGACGTACGCCGAGTACTTCCCGACCAGCGTCCGGCTCTCCGGGATGGCGATCGGCACCCAGTTCGGGTTCGCCCTCGCCGGTTTCTCGCCGACCATCGCGGAGTCGCTGCTCGACGGCAACCCGGACAACTGGACCAAGGTGGCCTTCTTCTTCGCCGCAGCCTGCGCCATCTCCGCGATCGCCGTGCTGACCGGACCGTCGAGGACGCACGAGGTGCCGACCCACGAGATCGGTGCACGACGCGCACCCCGGGCCCGCGTGGCCACCAGCGTCGCGTGAGCTCGTTCGTGCTCGGCCTCGTCGGCGTCGACATCGAGGCCTCGTTGACACCGGCCATGCAGATCCGTGAGGGCCGTGAGCAGGGCCTGGCGGTCAGCTACGGGATCATCGACGCCGGGCGCCGGGGGCTCGACGTCGACGGGCTGCCGGCGCTGCTGGACTGGGCCGAGCGCCTCGGGTTCGACGGCCTCAACGTGACCCACCCGTTCAAGCAGGCCGTGGTGCCGCTGCTCGACGACCTCTCCGACGACGCCGAGGACCTCGGCGCGGTCAACACCGTCGTGTTCCGCGACGGCCGCCGGTTGGGGCGCAACACCGACTGGTCCGGCTTCAGCCGGGCCTTCCAGCGGGCGCTCGGCGGTGCCGAGCACGACCGGGTGGTGCTGGTCGGTGCCGGTGGCGCCGGCGTGGCCGTCGGGTACGGCCTGCTGGCCCAGGGTGCCGAGCACGTCGCGGTGCACGACGTCGACGTCGCGCGGGCCGACGACTGCGCCGTACGCCTGGCCAAGCGGTACGGCGAGGAGCGGGTCGGCGTGGCCCACGACCTCACCGCTGCGCTCGAGGAGGCCGGCGGCCTGGTCAACGCGACCCCTCTCGGCATGCACGGCCACCCCGGGTCGTCCGTGCCGGAGGAGCTGCTGCGCGAGGACCTCTGGGTGGCCGACGTCGTCTACTTCCCCCTCGAGACCGAGCTCGTCGCTGCCGCGAGGCGGCGCGGCTGCCGCGTGATGACCGGCGGCGGCATGGCCGTGCAGCAGGCCGTGACCGCGTTCGAGCTGTTCACCGGCCACCCCGCCGACGCCGAGCGCATGGGCCGCCACTTCATGGAGCTCACGGCCTGATGCGCACCGGGATCGCGACGGTCTCGCTGAGCGGCCTCCTCGCCGACAAGCTGCCGGCCATCGCCGCCGCCGGCTTCGACGGCATCGAGGTCTTCGACAACGACCTCGTCGCCTCACCGCTGGCGCCCCGGGAGGTCGCCGCGCGCTGCGCCGACCTCGGCCTCGCGATCGACCTGTTCCAGCCCGTGCGCGACGTCGAGGGTGTGGCGCCCGAGCGCTTCGGCGAGGTGCTCCACCGGGTCCGCACGAAGCTCGGGGTGATGGCCGAGCTCGGCGCGACCACGTTCCTGGCCTGCTCGAACGTCAGCCCCGCCGCGGTCCGGGACCCCGACCTCTCCGCCGAGCAGCTGCACGAGGTCGGCACCCTCGCCGCCGAGCACGGCGTGACCGTGGCCTACGAGGCGCTGGCCTGGGGGCGGCACGTCAGCCGGCTGGATGACGCCTGGGACATCGTCCAGCGGGCCGACCACCCCGCCGTCGGTCTCGCCGTCGACACCTTCCACGTGCTCGCGCGAGGCGACGACGCCTCGGCCCTCGCGGGGATCCCCGGCGACCGGATCGCGTTCCTCCAGGTCGCCGACGCCCCCCTGCTCGACATGAGCGTGCTGGAGTGGAGCCGCCACCACCGTTGCTTCCCCGGCCAGGGGATGCTCGACGTCGAGGGCGTCGTGGCCGCGGTGCTCGAGGCCGGGTACCGCGGCCCCGTCTCGCTGGAGGTCTTCAGCGACGTCGTCCGGGAGACAGACCCGCGCCGTACCGCCGAGGCGGCGATGCGCTCGCTGCTGTTCCTCGAGGACCAGCTGGCCCGGCGCCGCGGCGAGACCACCGCAGCGGCGCCGCCGACGTCGACCGACGCTGCCTTCCTCGAGCTGTCCAGCCCGCCGGGCGACTCCTCCGTCCCGGACCTCCTCGCCAGGACTGGGCTTCGCGCCCGCTGGAAGTCACCGCAGCAAGCCGGTCGAGTGGTGGCGCAACGGCGACGCGCACGTCGTGGTCAACCGGACGGCGGGTCCGTCAGCGCAGACGGCGATCGGAGTCGTGTGCCCGGCCGTCTCCGACGTGGCCGACCGGGCGAAGGCCCTGCTCTGGCCGGCGGTGGCCTCGACGCGCGGGCACGACGAGGCTCCCCTGCCCGGCATCACCGCCCCGTCGGGGCTGCACGTGTTCGTCAGCGGCGAGCCGGCCGGACTCGTCGTACTGGCAGGGCGACTTCACGCCCGACCGACGGTGACGACGACGGGCACCTGACGGGTATCGACCACGTCGGCGTGGCGCTGTCGCGCGACGTCCTCGACGACGAGGTCGGCTTCTTCCGCACCGTCTTCGACCTCGCGCCGGGCGCGATCGAGGAGTTCTTCGAGCCGCACGGCAGGCTGCGCAGCCGCGCCCTCCGGCCGGCGCGCGGCGACCTGCGGGTCGTGCTGAACGTGGAGGAGACCGGCCCCCTCGAGACCTCGCGCACCGGCGTCACCCAGGTGGCCTTCGGGTGCGACGACGTGTTCGCGGTGGTGCGCAGCCTGCGCTCGCGCGGGGTCGCGCTGATGGCGGTGCCGGACAACTACTACGTCGACCTCGAGGCTCGCTTCGGGCTGGCGCCCGAGCTGCTCGACGACCTCAAGGCACACCACCTCCTCTACGACCGGATCGGTGACGGCGAGCTGCTGCACGCCTACACCGACGTGCTGCCCACCGGCTTCTACGTCGAGGTGCTCGAGCGGCGTGGCGGGTACGACGGCTACGGAAGCGCCAACACCCACGTGCGGCTGGCTGCCCAGAGGTAGGTCTCAGTCCTCGAAGACCGGGTCGCGGCCTTCCTTGCGGGCGGCCACGGCCTCCTCGAAGTTGCCGGTCAGCAGGCGCACGTAGAGCTGGCCGAGACCCTCGGCCTGCATGTGCGCCTGGAGGCTGCTCGCGTCGAGGCTCGACCACAGCGTGCGCTTGGTCAGCTCGACGCCCGGTCGGCTCCAGCCGGCGATCCGGGTGCCGATCCCGACCGCGTGGCTCGACGAGGTCCGCCTCCGGGCAGCACCCGCGAGACCAGGCCGATGCGCTCGGCCTCGGCGGCGTCGACGTCACGGCCGGTCAGCATCATCTCGGCGGCGCGCGAGGAGCCGATCGCGCGTGGCAGCAGGTAGCTGAGGCCGAGCTCGCTGGCCGTCAGCCCGTTGTTGATGCCCGCGGCCCGGAAGAACGCCGCCTCCCCCGCCACCCGGATGTCGCAGGCGAGGGCGAGGCAGAGCCCACCGCCGATGGCCGCGCCGTTGACGGCCGCGATCACCGGCTGGTGCAGCCCGCGCAGGGCCAGCACCACGTCGTCGAGGATCTCCATCGCACGCAGGGCGACCGTCACCTGGGTGAGCCCCTCGACGTGCGGCATCCGGCCGCGCTCGCCGCTCTGGTCGGCGCCGGAGCAGAAGCCCTTCCCGGCACCGGTCAGCACGACCGCGCGCACCTCGTTGTCGTCGTCGATCTCGCGGAGCACGTCGCGCAGCGGGAGCATGACGTCGAACGACATCGAGTTCATCCGCTCGGGGTAGTTCAGCGTCACCACGGCGACGCCGGGCGCGGGACGGTCGAGCAGGACGCGATCAGCGCTCATGCCAGGCAGTCGTGGATCGCTGTCACGTAGGCCTGCGACCGGTCCGAGCCGATGATGCCGGCCGCCATCCGGTTCATCATGTAGCTGATCGTCGTACGCGAGTCGAGGTCGCAGATGATCACCGAGCCACCCCAGCCACCCCAGTAGCAGGCCTTGCCCTGGGGCGCGTACGGCAGGGTCTCGGTCTCCGGCAGCGCCATCCCGATGCCGAAGCGCAGGTTGACGCCCAGGACCAGGTCGGGTCCGTGGCTCTGCTCGTCGAAGATCAGGTCGATGGTGTCCTGCGAGAGCAGGCGGACGCCGCCGGACTCACCACCCAGCGACAGCGTGCGCAGCAGCTGCGCGACCGAGCGCGCGTTGCCGTGACCGTTCAGCGCGCCCATGTCGGCCTGGCGCCAACCGGGGGTGTTGGCGCTGGCCGCGTCGGCCGCCGGGCCGGTGAAGGTCTTGAACATCGGGCTCTCGGGGTCGAGGGCCGCCATGTCGATCCCCAGCGGCGGCGGGGGTACGACGGGCGCGATCCGGTCCCAGTCCTTCTCCACCGCGCCGATCTGGAAGTCGGCACCGAGGGGCCCGGCGATCTCCTCGGCTACGAACTGCTTGAGGTGCTTGCCGCTGACGCGCCGTACCAGCTCGCCGACGAGGTGCCCCTGGTTCTGCGCGTGGTAGCCCGACGCAGTGCCCGGCTCCCACCAGGGCGCCTGCGCGGCGAGGCGGGCCGTCGACTTCTCCCAGTCGTACATGTCCTCGGTCACGAACGGCTGGTCCCAGCCGGAGACGCCCGAGGTGTGGCTCATCAGGTGGCGGACCTCGATCTGGTCCTTGCCGTTCTCACCGAACTCCGGCCAGTACGTGGCGACCTTCTCGTACGGGTCGAGCAGGTCTCGGTCGACGCACATCAGGGCCGCGAGCGTGGTCACCGTCTTGGTCGTCGACCAGACGTTGACGATCGTGTCCTGCGCCCAGGGCGTCGTCCGCGCCTCGTCGCACCAGCCACCCCAGACGTCGAGCAGGGTCTCGCCGTCGACGTCGACCACGATGCTCGCGCCGAGCTCGTCGCCGGTGTCGAGCTGCTGGGCCAGCACGTCCTTGACCGGCTCGAGCCGCGCGTCCGCCCAACCCTGAACGACGCTGCCCTGGATGTCCGCCATCTCGTCTCCCTCGTTCGCCGGTGCTGTCCGAGCCTGTCGGCCGGAGGTGCACGGCGCAAGGGTGGCTACACCTCGACGATGTCCTTGCCCAGCGGGAACAGCGAGATCGGGATCAGCTTGAAGTTCGCCAACCCCAGCGGGATCCCGATGATGGTCACGCACAGCAGGGCACCGGTGATCGCATGCCCGATGGCCAGCCAGATGCCCGACAGGACGAACCAGAAGACGTTGCCGATGCCGGAGCCCACGCCCGCGCCCGGCTTGCTGACGATGGTCCGCCCGAACGGCCACAGGGCGAAGAAGCCGATGCGGAACGACGCCACCCCGAACGGGATTCCGATGATGGTGAGGCACCACAGCACCCCCACGACCATGTAGGCGAGGAACATCCAGAGGCCGCACAGCACCAGCCACAGGACGTTCAGCACGACTCGCATGTCCACCGCTCCCAATCTCTTTCCACAGATTCCGTGGAGGTCTTGCCAGCGTATCGAGCACTAGTAAAATCGAATGTATGTTCGATCCGATCGCGGAGCTCGTGGGCGAGGCGACCACCGACGCCGGGCGCCTCGACGCGATCAGGGCGCTCGAGCACCTGAAGTCGGCGGCCGCCGCCGCGCAGGCGCAGCTGACCGAGGAGTTCGACCGCTCCCAGCGAGCCGCGGCCCCTCCCCTGAAGCCGGCGGCAGAGGTCTCGCGCAGCATCGCCTCCCAGGTCGCGCTCGCGCGACAGGAGTCGCCTGTCCGCGGGCAGCGGCACCATGGTCTGGCGAAGGTCCTGGTGCGCGAGATGCCGCACACCTTGGCCGCCCTGAGCGACGGCACCATCAGCGAGTGGGCCGCCATGTTGGTCGTGCGCGAGACCGCCACCTTGACCTTCGAACACCGGCAGCAGGTCGACCTCGAGCTGCGTGACCAGCTCGCGGGCGCCGGCGACCGCAAGATCGGCGACCTGGCACGCTCTATCGCCTACCGCCTCGACCCGGGCGCCGCGATGCGCCGAAACCGGAAGGCGGAGGCGGACCGCCGCGTGACCCTCCGCCCCGCAATCGACGGCATGAGCAACCTCAGCACCCTGCTCCCGGTCGCCCAGGGCGTGGGTTGTTTCGCTGCCCTGCTGAAGGAAGCGAAGGCTCTGGTGCTCCAGGGCGACCCGCGTACCCGCAGCCAGATCATGGCCGACCTCGTCTACGAGCGACTCAGCGGCGCTCGGACCGCCGGCACCCCCGACGTCGAGATCCAGCTGGTGATGAACGAGCGCACCCTGCTCCGCGGCAGCCACGAGCCGGCGCACGTCCCGGGGTACGGCGCCGTCTCGGCGGCCCTCGCGCGCCGGATCGTCCGGCAGGCGCACCGGGCCTGGCTGCGCCGCCTCTACACCGCGCCCGGCACCGGCGAGCTCGTCGCGATGGACTCTCGCCGCCGTGCCTTCTCCGGCAAGCTCCGTGACCTGATCGTGCTGCGCGACCAGACCTGCCGCACGCCGTGGTGCGACGCGCCGATCGCCCACGTCGACCACGTGCGGCCGGTCGCGAGGGGCGGCCGGACCACGGCCGAGAACGGTCAGGGCCTCTGCGAGACCTGCAACTACGTCAAGGAGTCCGCAGGCTGGCGTGTCGACGGCATCTCGGTGCCCGGGCACGTCATCCAGATCACCACCCCGACCGGTCACACTTACCGGTCGCGCACCCCGGCCCAACCCGGCACCGGCCCTCCGGGATCAGCAGAGGAACAACTACGCCGGTTCCGCGACGACGTCGCGTGACGAGTCCGTCGCGCGGCTACTTCCCGGGGTGGGACATCGTGTCGATGGCCACGGTGACGGCGAGCACGAGGACCGGGTTCTGGTCCGGATCGATCTCGACGCCGTAGGTGTCACGCACCCGGAACCACTTCTTCGAGACCTCGGCGACCTTGCGCCCGTCGGCCTCGATCTCGTACTCGTGGTCCACGACGTTGCCTTGCACCTTCCACTCGAGATCGCCCGCGAGATCGACCTTCCACCGCTCCCGCAGCGGCGAGACGAGCGCCTTGTGGACCAGGGCGAGCCGTTCTCCGTCCGGGTCCTCGATCGCCATCGAGTCGCGGATGTGCAGCACCCGTGTCTGGATCCGGCACAGCGCATGACCCTCGGCGTCCTCCAGGTCCAGGGTGTTGCGCAGCCGCACGGCCTTACCGTCGACCTTGAAGACGCGTTCTCCGGCGTCATTCTCGATCCAGTAGTCATCACCGATGGAGACCAGCTTCTGCCGCATCTGGTAGCGCTGCGCGTCGCCGCCGCGACCGAAGGTGTCTCGCTCGTCGCGGCGCTTCTCGCGCCTGTCCCGCAGTCCCATGGGTGCTCCTCGTCGTCGCGATGCCCGCCCCGAGCATCCCCTGCCGAGGCGCCGGATGCCTCGTCCCCTTCGGGTGAGGACACGCGGCCGTCAGACAGGTTCCTCGACGGTGCGGGAGTCGGTGAGCGTGCGTGCCCCGAAGGCGGTGACCAGCCCGACGACGACCGCAAGGACGAGGTAGGTGATCTGCTCGCCGTGGAAGAACGACGCCACCAGGTGGTGGGTCCAGGCGCCGGCGGGCAGCTGGGAGGTGACCAGTGCGGCGAGCATGGTGCCGACGACGGCGGTGCCGACGCTGGTGCCGACCTCCTGAGCGGTGTCGTTGAGCGCCGTGCCGATCGAGGTGCGGTTGCTCGGCATCGCGTCGACCAGCGCGACGGCGCAGATCGTCATCACGGTCCGCAGCCCGATCGTCATCAGGACCATGCAGGCCGCGATGGCGAGGTAGCCGTGCTGGACGCCCCAGGCGAGGCCGACCAGCGAGCCGGCCAGGCAGGCTGCGCCGACCAGGCAGGCGATCCGGTGGCCGAACCGCTTGGCCAGCCACTCCGAGAGCGGGGTCGCGGCGATCATCGTGACGATCATCGGCAGGTTGGCCAGGCCGGCCCGGACCGGGCTCCAGCCGTAGGCGTACTGGAAGTGCAGGATCAGGCCGAACATCACGCTGGCCATCGCGATCGCCGTACCCGTCTGCGCGATCGCGGCCCCACGGACGGTGCCGCTGGAGAAGAGACCGAGGTCCAGCATCGGCGACGAGGTACGGCGCTCGTGCCAGACGAACGCCACACCCGCGAGCACGCCGCCGACGATCGAGGCGAGGGTGACCGCGGAGAGCCAGCCGTGCTGGACGCCGCTGGTCAGCGACCAGCAGAGCAGCCCGATGGTGGTGATGCTCAGGGCCGCGCCGGGGAGGTCGAGGACGTCCTCGGTGAGGTCCTCGCGCCGGTCGGCGGGGACGCCGAGACGGACGCCGAGGCAGGCGAGCAGCGCGATCGGGGCGTTGACGACCAGCAGCCACTCCCACCGCACATGGGCCAGCGCGGTGCCACCGAGCAGCGGGCCGAGGATGAAGCCCGACATGCCGACGACCATCATCAGCGTGATGGCGCGCATCCGCAGCGCCTTGTCGTCGAAGAGCCGGAAGACCAGCGAGTTGGTGATCGGCGCCATGGCCGCGGCGGCGATCCCGAGCGCGGCGCGCAGGGCGATCAGCTCGCCCGCGGTGCTGACGGCGACGACGCACAGGCTCAGCAGGCCGAACAGGGCGAGCCCGCCCAGCAGCACCCGTCGGCGCCCGAACCGGTCGGCCACGGACCCCGCGGTGAGCAGGAGGCCGCCGAAGGTGAGCGAGTACGCACCGGCGACCCACTGCAGCGCGGTCGTGCCACTGCCCAGGTCGCGTCCGATCGTCGGCAGGGCGATCGACAGCAACGTGTTGTCGACCATCTCCACGAAGAAGGCCAGGCAGAGCGCGGCCAGCGGGATCCACGCAGCCTTCAGTGACGAATAGGTGCGCGACCCTGTCGGAGCCGGGGTGATCGTGGTGGTGGTCATGGCCCGAACCTAGGTACCAGCGTTTTCACGCCGCTTTCAACGCGGTTTCACGTCGAGGAAGCGGGCCGTCAGGTGGGGCCCGGCTCGATAGAGCACCGCCATCTGTTGCCCGTCGCCGTACGCGTCGAGAGGGTTGTTGCTGACAAGCCGCCCTCCCGGGGTCCAGTCAGCACCTGGATGCTGGTACACCCAGTCCGGTTGGTCGGCGAAGTTCAACGTCACGACCGCGGACCCTGAGTCCGTCAGCAAGGCCGTCGGCTCGTAGGCGAAGTCGGCCAGCCGTCTCGGCGACGTCCACCCGTCCCGGAAGGTGAAGCGGGCCACCTTGAATCCGCCCTCGTCAAGAGAGTCCGGGCTCCACGCAGCCACCGCCTCTCCGCGGGGATTCATGGAGAAGCCCAGCTCGTCGCCGACCACCTCCTTGTGCGTGCGGAGGTCGAGGTACTGCACGGTCGACCACGTCCCGTCGTTCTTCGTCCGCGCCCAGGCAATGTGCTTGCGCACGACGTTCTCCTCCTCAGGGCTGCGTGCCCAGATGACCAGGGCACGCCCGCGGTCGTCGATGCCGATGTGCGGGTTCTCCGAGTAGGGGATGCCCCTGAGGCTCGTCGGCGGTCCCCAGCGCCCGCTTGCTCTCGGGCGGAGCGCGACGGAGACTCCCTGGATGGTCGCGGCGACCAGGGCAAGATCTCCCCGCCGGTTCACCGTCAGCTCGGGCGACGCAGCGTCCCCGGCGACGACCTCCCCCGGCCCCCACTGACCGTCCACCAGCCGCGCCACCCTGGCCGCGGAGCCGTAGGAGTCTCCCGGCTCCGTCCACGCCACGGTGGCGGCTCCGTCATCGGCGATGACGACGTCACCGATCTCGCCCGCTCCCAGATCGTGGGGCGCGCGCCAGCGGTCGTTGGCGCGGTAGGCGGCAAGCACCCGGGAGGCGGCGCCCTCCGCGTCGTTCTCGGTCCATGCCACGACAGCCGCGCCTCGCGGACCGAGCGCTGCCCGGACCTGGTAGATGTGACCCGGTCTGGTGGCACCGATGATTCTCGGACGTCCCCACTGGCCGTCGTCCCGGCGTGCCGATGCCTCCACGCGACTGGACGAGCGGCCCTCCGGGGACACCCATGCCGCCAGCGCGTCGCGTCCGCGAATCCGCACCAGTGCGGCAGGGATCTCTGGATCGTCGAGCTTGTGGTCCGAGACCTGTTCCGGTGGACCCCAGATCGGTGTCGGCGGCTCAGAGACCCTCGGCGACGGCGATGGCGACGATGTCCTCGACGTTGCCGCGTCATTCGCACTCTGGTCGGGCCGCGAGCTCGAACAGGCGCTCGCGGGCAGCGTCACGAGCAACACCGCGGCGGTGGCCGCGCACCACCGCTCCATGCCCTGGACGCCCACAGCGCCACCGGCCCTTCACTTCAGGGCACCATCTTCTTCCGCGTCCCCCTAAGGTGTCGACTGCGCCTCACCCAATCCGGAGGAACGCCATGTCGAATCCCGAAGATCCCGAGCCCACGACTCCTGCAGTCCCGAGCGCCCTGCCCCCACCTCCGCCCGCTCCCGGTCAGGTGAGCCCGGCGTACGGCTACATGCCGGAAGTGCCACAGCCGCTCGGGAAGGTGCGCGACACCGGGACCTGCGTGCTGCTGACCGTGGTGACGCTGGGCTTCTACACCTGGTACTGGTACTTCAAGACCCACGAGGAGATGAAGCGCCACACGGGCACGGGAATCGGCGGCGGGGTGGCCCTGATCCTGGCGATCTTCCTCGGCTTCGTGATGCCGTTCCTCAGCTCCAACGAGGTGGGCGCGCTGTACGAGCGACGCGGCCAGGTGAAGCCGGTCAGTGCCGTGACCGGTCTGTGGGCACTGCTGCTCGGGTGGTTCTTCTTCGTCGGCCTGATCGTGTGGTTCGTGAAGACGAACGGCGCCCTGAACGACTACTGGCGCTCGCTCGGCGCGAGCTGAGGATCAGGAACCCAACCCTCAGGAACCCAGACCCTCCGGCACCGGCAGCCGACGCACCCCGCCGAGCCTCCGCTGGAAGCGGACGTGCTCGGCGTGGGCATCGAGGACGCGCCAGAGCGTGGCGTGCGCGGCCCACGGCAGGGGTTCATCGCCCTGGTGCCAGGACTGCCCGAAGCCGACCCAGACGGGTGTCCACTCGGCCGCACAGTCCCACTCGCCGTGATGACGCTCCACCAGCGTGCGTCGGATCTGGAAGGCGCGGCGCGGGCCGTCGGGACAGATCGGCGCGGTGCGCACCGGCCAGAGGGTCAGGTCGAGCGCCATCAGGGTGAGCTCGAGGTCGGCGAGGACGCGCGGGTCGACCAGCACGGTGGCGACGTTCTCGTGTGGTGCGCGTCTCACGACGGGCACGCTAACCCGGCGCGCCCACAGTCGTCACGCATGTGACACAGGTGCGCGCCGTCGGCCTGGCCTCGAGCCGCGCCGGCGCAGATGGGTTCTCCGCAGCGCTCGCAAGTGCCGTACGTCGACTGCGAGACTCGCATCAGTGCGGCGTCGATCTCCTCCAGATGTGCCCGCGCCTGCCGCACGAGTGCGTCGACCTGCGAGCGCTCGAACGCGATCGTGGCGCCCTCCGGATCGTGCTCGTCGTCGGCGTTCGTGTCGCGCGAGGCCGCCACCACACCGGCGAAGTCGTCGGTGAGCGCGGCCAGCCTCTGCAGGGTCAGCTCGCGATCGGACTCCAGGAGCTGACGGGGGTCGGGCACTCTCCCTGTGTACCTGACAGGGTGGAAGACATGAACAGCGCTCCGACGTACACGCTCAACGACGGCACCGAGATCCCCGCGATCGGGTTCGGCACGTATCCGCTCGACGGCGACGAGGCCGTCACGGCCGTGGCGAGCGCCCTCGAGGCCGGCTACCGGCTCCTCGACACTGCGGTGAACTACGGCAACGAGGAATCTGTCGGCGAGGGACTGCGGCGCTCCGGCGTCCCGCGCGAGGACGTCCGGGTCACCAGCAAGCTGCCCGGGCGCCACCACGGGTACGACGACGCGATCGGCTCCGTCCGCGAGTCGCTGCAGCGGCTCGGGCTCGAGTACCTGGACCTGCACCTGATCCATTGGCCGAACCCCAGCGTCGGCAAGTACGGCGACGCCTGGCGGGCACTGGTCGACCTGCAGAAGGAAGGCCTGATCCGCACGGTCGGCGTCTCCAACTTCACCGACGAGCACCTGCGCCGGATCATCGACGAGACCGGCGTCACGCCAGCGGTCAACCAGCTCGAGCTGCACCCCCGCTTCCCGCAGGAGCAGATGCGCCGCGTGAACGAGGAGCTCGGCATCCAGACGGAGGCCTGGAGCCCCCTGGGCAAGCGCAACGCGCCGTACGACGAGCCGGCGGTCGCGCAACCGGCCGAGCGCCTCGGTGTCACGCCCGGACAGGTGGTTCTGCGCTGGCACGTCCAGATCGGCTCGCTGCCGATCCCGAAGTCGGGCAACCCCGAGCGGCAACGAGAGAACCTCGACGTCTTCGACTTCGAGCTGACCGATGACGAGGTCGCCGCGATCACCGCGCTCGGCGAGCCCGACGGCCGCCTCTTCGGTGGCGACCCGGACACCCACGAAGAGATGTAGCCAAGCCCCGGAAGATCAGCCCAGCGCGCTGACCGCGCGCGCCACCAGCAGCAACGAGGTGAGCAGCGCCGCGGTCGCCTGGATCGCCATCAGCACCTTCGCCCGCGACGTCAGCGGCATCGTGTCGGTGGGGCTGAACGCGCTGGAGTTCGTCACCGAGACGTAGAGGAAGTCGACGAAGACCGGTATCCAGCCCGCGGTCTTGCTGGAGCCCCGCGCCACCTCGCTCACGGCGTCGTCGTTCTCGTCCTGGGAGAAGCGCCAGTCGGCCGCGGGGATGTCCTCGCGCCGCTCGCGGCGCCGGGCGACCGGCCCACCACGGTCGAGCTCCCAGTAGAGGAGCGCGAAGCCGATCACGTTGGTCACCCACACCTGCATGGCACCCGAGCAGCAGGTTCTCGCCGCTCTCCTTCGTGGTGGACAACGCTGCGATGAGCAGACCGAGGGAAACCAGGTTGGTCACGATGACCACGCCCGCGAGCGCCAGGGAGAGCCACCGCGACCACCGGGTCTCACGGGTCATCCGCCGCGGGTTGGTGGCCACCAGCGCCACGAGGAGCAGCACCTCGATCACCGGGATCACCAGCCGCGGGGTGAACAGCAGGGAGGGCGGCATCAACGCGTAGGCGACGAGCGCCACCAGCACGGCGACCGCGGGGGGAAGCGGTTCTCCCCCTGGGCCACACGGCGACGAGAAAGCTCGTCCGCCGCGGTCTTGGAGCTCACGACGCCAGCAGACCACAGGCGGGGCATGAAAACCGCGACCCCCGAGGCGTGTGCCTCGAGGGTCGCGGGATGGTGCGTGTCGCTTACTTGCCAGGCGTGGTGTTCACGGTGATCTTGGCGATCCCCACGAGCAGGCCGGGCTTGACGGCGTCGGTCTTGAAGACCTGGTTCAGCAGCGGAGCTGCCACCTCGGAGATCTCCACCTTGGTGCCCTCGAGCGTCGCAGTGCCGTTGCCGGACTGCAGCGGCTTCAGGGTGTTGCCGTCGAGCTTGAACACGTAGGCGGCCGGTGCGGCCAGCTTGCCGTTCACGCTCACGTCACCGTAGACACGGGACACGCCCGGGTCGACGTTCAGGTTGGTGATCTCGACCTTGGTGCCGCCGGCAGCCAGCGAGAGACCGGAGCCCTCGTGCTGGATCTGGCCGATGACGTACGGCGAGACCTGGCCGGGCTTGAAGACGGTCACGTTGCCGCCGGTGATCGGGAAGATCAGCGCGCCGTTGGCGAGCTTGGCGGTGCCGACCGTGCCGGGCGTCAGCTTCAGCGCGGTGAGCGCGTCGACGAAGCCCTGGTCGAGGGTGACCTGCGTGGTGTTACCGGTCAGCGAGTCGATCGAGGCGACCGGCTTGGGAGCCGAGGCCGTCGTCGAGCTCGACGAGCGTCGAGCTGCTGTCGTCGGTGCCGCCGCACGCGGCAAGCGTGAGGGTGGCGGTGGCGGCCAGGGCCACAGCGGCCAGGCCCTTGCGAGACTTGCCAGAGAAGAGGGCATTCATGACGAAATACTCCGTTTGATTGATTACGAGCGGACATGGAGTACTTCGCCACCACCCCGTAGGCGGATTGGTGTCAGTTCCGAATGCGCTCGTTTCCCTCGTCGTACAAGGGTTTTCGCGACACCGTCACCGGGTGTCGCTCGCCCGCCACGTCCACGGCGTACGACGCATCGTCGACCCAGGCCACGTCGATCGGTGAGCCGTCCGGGTCCCACACCCAGGCCAGCCCCACGCAGCAGCCGAGGGTGTCGCTCCATGCGGCCGAGGTCACCTGGCCGGCCGCTCGGCCCTCCCGCAGGACCAGCTCACCGCCCCACAGCATCGGCTCGGCGTCGTCGACGCGGAAGCCGACGACCCGGCGCAGGGGGCCGCTCCGCACGTCGCTCCTCCACCGCCGAGCGGCCGAGGAAGTCGACGTCGGTCCGGAGCTTGCAGGCGAACAGCAGGCCGGCCTCCACGGGTCCGACGTCCGGGGTGAGCTCGCGCCCGAAGGCGCGGTAGCCCTTGTCGAGGCGCAGCGAGTCGATCGCGTAGTAGCCGCCGCGGCGCACGTCGAGGTCGGCTCCGGTCGCGAGCAGGTCCTCGTAGACGCCGACGGCGAACTCGGTCGGCACGTACAGCTCCCAGCCGAGCTCGCCGACGTAGGTGATCCGGGTGGCCCGCACCGTGGCGTGCCCCAGCGAGATCACCTGCGAGGTGGAGAACGGGAACGCGTCGTCGGAGAGGTCCGCGTCGGTGAGTCGTGACAGCAGCGAGCGCGACGACGGCCCCATCACCCCGAAGACGGCCAGCGACGACGTCACGTCGACGAGGTCGACGTCGGCACCGGTCGGCAGGTGGCGGCGGATGTGGTCCTGGTCGCGCTCGGTGGTGGCAGCACTGGAGACGACGAGGTACTCCTGCTCAGCCGTGCGCGTCACCGTCACGTCGGACTCGTAGGTGCCGCGCCGGTTCAGCATCCCCGTGTAGACGGTGCGACCCACGGGCACGTCGACGTCGGCCGTGCACAGCCACTGCATCGAGGGCGCGGCGTCGGGCCCGCGCAGCAGGTACTTGGAGAACGACGTCTGGTCGAAGACCGTCACCCCGGTGCGCGTGCTCGCCTGCTCCGCGGCGACCCAGGGCAGCCAGTTCTGCTTGCCCCAGGAGTACTCGATCTCCGACGACTCCCCCGGCGGCGCGAAGTAGTTGGCGCGCTCCCAGCCCATCTTGCTGCCGAAGCCGGCGTTGGCCTCCACGTGCAGGTGGTGCACCGGCGAACGGCGGAAAGGCCGGGCCGTGCGCATCTCACGGTTGGGCCACGGGATCTCGTAGTGCAGCCCGAGCACCTCTCCGACCCGGTCACGCAGCCAGCGCACGTTGCCGTTGAAGTCGGCGAAGCGTCGTACGTCGACCCCCGTCAGGTCACTGGTCGGCTCGCCCTCGACGACCCACTCCGCAAGCGCACGACCTGCGCCGCCCGCCGAGGCGATGCCGACGGAGTTGAACCCCGCGCCGACGAAGAAGCCCGCGACGCCGGGCGCCTCGCCGAGGATGAACTGGTTGTCGGGCGTGAACGACTCCGGCCCGTTGTAGAACTTGCGGATGCCGGTGGTCTCGAGCGCGGGGACCCGCAGCAGGGCGTTGTCCATCAGCACCGAGAAGTGCTCCCAGTCCTCCTCGAGCAGCTGGAACTCGAAGGGGTAGGGCAGCTCGTACGGCGAGACCCACGGCTTGGCCTCCGGCTCGAAGCCGCCGACGACGAGGCCGCCGACCTCCTCCTTGAAGTAGGTGTAGCCGTCGGGGTCGCGCATCACCGGGAAGTCGGGCTGCACCCCCTCGAACGGCTCGGTGACGACGTAGAAGTGCTCGGCCGAGTGCAGCGGCACGGTCACGCCGACCATCGCCCCCACGGCCGAGGCCCACTGGCCGGCGCAGTTGACGACGTACTCGGTCTCGATGTGGCCTGGCCCCTCATCCGTGGCGAAGGAGACGCCGCTGACGCGGCTCTCCTTCGTCTCCACGCTCGTCACCCTCGTCTTCTCGAAGACCTTGGCGCCGCGCATCCGCGCGCCCTTCGCCAGCGCGGCGGTCAGGTCCGTGGGGTTCGCCTTGCCGTCGCCGGGCAGCCAGATCGCGCCGACGAGGTCGTCGGTGCGCATCACCGGGTAGCGCTCCCCCGCCTGCTCCGGGGTCAGCAGGTCGCACTCGAGGTCGTAGGCCTCCGCGGTCGCGGCCGTACGGCGCAGCTGGGTCATCCGCTCGGGCGTGCGGGCCACGATCAGCCCGCCGCACTGCTGGTAGCCGGACGAGAGGCCGGTCTCCTCCTCGAGCCCGGCGTAGAGCTCGGCGGAGTACTGCACGAGCCGGGTGCCGCTCTCGGAGGCGCGCAGCAGTCCGACCAGCCCGGCGGCGTGCCACGTGGTGCCCGACGACAGCCTTCCCTGCTCGAGCAGCACGACGTCGTCCCAGCCCAGCTGGGTGAGGTGGTAGGCCACGCTCGTGCCGATCACCCCGCCGCCGATGACGACGACGCGCGCGCGGTCGGGAACGGCTCACGTCACGTCCTCGAGCAGCTGCCGGAAGCCGGGACGCTCCATCTCCGCGACCGCCCACTCGTAGTGCTCCATCGCCCATTCCCAGAAGTCGTAGTCGAGCGGGCTGACGGCGTTCTGGATGAACCCCCACAGGGACCAGCCGTACTGCGAGACCACCGCCTGGAGCCGGGCGCGGGCCACCTTGTCCGGCCGAGGGCCGCCGAAGTACGTGGTCACGAGCTCCTCGAGGTGCTCGTCGTCGAGCCGGCACTCGGCCCAGGAGTTGCCGAGCTCGAAGCAGGCGTCGTTGTTGCCCGAGTAGTCGTAGTCGATCAGCCAGACCTTCTCGCCGTCGTCGATGAAGTTCTCGGCGAGCAGGTCGTTGTTGCACGGCACGGTGCCCTCGTCGCGCACCGCGAGGGCCTTCTTGATCTCGGCGAAGGTGTCGGCATGGTCGTCGTACCCCTCGGCGATGCGGAAGCCCTGGCTCTCGCAACGCTCGCGGTAGCGCGGCTGGCGCTTGAACATGTCGAAGTCGTTGACGAAACGCGGTCCTTCGTGGAGCTGGCGGATCGCCTTCGCCGCACGCGTCACGAAGCCGTCGGCCCGGAAGGCCTCGTTGCTCAGCGTGACGCCGTCGATGAAGCCGATCACCAGCAGGCCGAGGTCCGGCCTGCTCTCGAAGACCGGGGCTCCCACCCCGGCCTCGGCCGCCGCCCGCGAGTTCGCGGCCTCGGCCTCACGGTCGATGTCGAGGTCCTCGGCGTTGTCCTCGCTCACGCGAACGACGAAGACGCCGTCGGGCGTGGTCACCTTGACGTTGCGGTTGGTCAGCCCACCGGAGAGGTCCTCGATCTCGCGCGGCTCACGAGCCAGGGCGGGGATCTCCGCGAAGCGCTCGTCCAGCTGGCGCTCGGTGAGGTCGAAGACCGACATACGCCGACCCTAGGGGGTCAACGCGCCGGGACGACCGTCTCGGCGAAGCGCGGGGACAGGGCGTAGCGGAGCAGCACGACGTCGCCGATGGGCCGCACCTCGGCGAGCGTCGCCCGACGGCCCGGGTGGAACGGGAAGCGGCCGTTGCCCACGAACCTGCTCGCCCGCGAGTCGCCGACGAAGAACGGCGCGACCACGAGCTGCAGCTCGTCGGCGAGGTCGGCGGTGAGGAACTGGGTGAGCACGTTCCCACCGCCCTCGACCATGAGCCGGCGTACGCCGCGGTCGTGGAGGTCCTCGACCACGCGGTGCAGGTCGACCCGGTGCCCGCCGTCGACGACGGTCGCCGACGAGCCGAGCCGTCGTCGAAGCCGCCCGGCCACCCCGCCCGGACAGAAGACGAGCCGGTCGCCGCTGCCGGTCGTGAAGAACCGGGCCGACGGATCCAGGTCGCCCCGACGGGTCAGCGTCACTCTGGCCGGCGACTCGCCGCGGCCCTGCGCGAGCCGGGCGGCCCGCAGCTCGGGCGAGCGCACCAGCAGCCGCGGGTCGTCGGCTCGCACCGTCGCGGCGCCGACGAGGATCGCGTCGGACTCCGCGCGGACGGCGTCGACCCGGGCGAGGTCGTCGGCGTTGGAGAGCAGCAGCCGTTCGCCGTCGCCGGCGTCGAGGTAGCCGTCGATCGACAGCGCGCAGCTGAGCAGGGTGTAGGGGCGCTCACGCATGGACCGGCTCCTTCCGACGACGGGTCGGTGCTGCGCGGCTCGTCGACGATCAGTCAGCAGGACCGCGACACCCGGCAGCGCGGCCGCCAGCGACATGACGCCGTACACGACGGCGGTGGCCACGCCCGCGCCCGCGCCGAGCCCCGCCGCCGCGAAGGCCCACGCCGCCACCCCCTCGCGAGGTCCCCAGCCCGCGACGTTGGCGGGGATGCTCATGGCGACCAGCACGACGAGGGCGAGCGGCACCATCCTCGAGACCGAGGAGTCCACCCCGGTCGTGTGGGCGGCCACCAGGAAGGTGGCGACGTAGCCGCTGATCGCACCGGTCGAGGCCAGCACGAGCAGCGGCCGGCCCACCAGCAGGGCCAGACCACCGAGACAGGCAGCCACCAGCACCGGCAGCGGGAGGTGGAGCGGCGAGGGCAGGAGCAGCAGCGCCAGCGCGGTGAGCGCGAGCTGGACTCCCTGGCCGGCCACCCGCTCGAAGACGACCGGGGCGAACCCGTGCCGCGCCCCCCGGTGCACGTCACCCAGCACGCCGCCGGGCAGGGTCGTGTTGAGGAACTGCGAGCGGTAGTAGGCGACCACCGCCTCACGCAGGGTCAGGTCGACGCCGCGGCCGTGCGCCACGAGGCTCCAGCGCCAGGCGCAGCACAGTGTCGTCGGCACCCCGATGAGCAACCCCGCCACGAGGGCGGTGGCGTCGACGGACCGGATGCCCGCGAGGAAGGGGCCGGTCCCGAGCCGCCACACGAGGAGGGCCACCAGGACGGCACCGCCGCCGAGGCGCAGCCTGGCCCACGACCGCGGGCTCATCCGTCCACCTCGGCCAGCACGCGGGCGACCCGTGCCGCCGTCTCGCCCCAGCCGGTCAGGGTCGCGCGCCGTGCCCGGGAGGCAGTTCGGAGCGACGCCCGGAGCTCGGGCTCCTCGAGCCAGCGGCGGATCGCGTCGGCCAGCGCGCCGGGGTCGTCCGGCGGCACCAGCAGGCCGCCGCCGTCACCGAGCGCCTCGGCCACGCCGCCGACGTCGGACGCGACCACCGGGACACCGCGCGCCTGGGCCTCGACGACGACCATGCCGTAGCTCTCGCGCCGCGTGGGCAGCACGAGCAGGTCGGACGAGGCGTACGTCGCGGCCAGGTCGGCCCCGACCCGCGGCCCGGTGAAGGTCACGCGCTCGTCGGCGGGCAGGCCGCTCGCCCAACCCGGGTCGCGATCCACGCTGCCGACACAGGTGAGCCGCCAGTCGAGATGGTCCAGCTTGGCCAGTGCCTCGAGCAGCACGTCGTGCCCCTTGTCGCGGATCACCGCCCCGACGCACAGCAGCTCGCCGGACGAGCCGCTGCCCGTGGCCAGCGGCGCCCGGTCCACCCCCGGCCGCACCACGTCACCGGCCGGCCCAGCTGCCCCGCGGTCCAGGCACTCGTCGCGATCGCCCCCCGCGCGGTCGCGAGCAGCGGGCCGTCGTACGGCATGTGCAGGAGGAGCACGACGCGCAGGCGTCCGGCGTACGGCACCGCGCGGTCGGCCACCAGGCCGTCCACGAGCGCCACCTCGCCCGGAGGGATCGTGTCGGCGGCGTGGTGCACCCACACGTCCCGGCCCAGCGACCGAAGCCCCTCGATCACCCGGAGGTCGTACTGGTTGCCGCCGCTGGGTCGGCGCGGGTCGTCGTACCCCTCGGGCACCAGGACGTGGACGGAGCTCATCAAGACCAGCTCGTAGCTCGCCCACGCGACATGGGACTCGTGCAGGGTCACCGCCAGGGAGTCGAGCCCCGTGGCGGACTCCCCCAGCTCGCCGGCGTGGATCCGTTCAGCCAGCCGGTCGGCCACGAGCCGGGCGAGCACCTCGGTCGTGGTGTTCACGCCGGGCAGCTCGTCGTCGAGGTTGCGGTAGGTGAGGTCACCGACCACGGCCCGCAACGCGTCGGTCGCCCGGCCGATGTCGACGACGATCCCGTCGCCGTCGAGCTCCTTCCGGCGAAAGCTCGCATCCACGAGGTACGTCGCCCCGTGCAGCCGCTGCGCCGGCCCGAAGACCTCGCCGCGGAGGCTGTGCGCCACCATCAGGTGGTCGCGCACGGTGACGGTGAACATCAGACGCCCTCCTCGTAGGTGATCCCGTGGCACAGCGCCGGGAGCTCGCCGCGCACCAGCCGCGGCAGCACCGAGGGCAGGTCGTCGAACGGCGACTCCCCCGTCAGCAGGCAGTCGTACGACGGGTCGCGGAGCATCTCGAGCGCCAGGGCCAGCCGATCGGCCGTGCTGCGGCGGCCTCGTCGCGACGGCGCGACCGCACCGACCTGGCTGGCCCGGATCGCCAGCCGCCTCGCGTGGAACGCACCGCCCAGCGACAGCGTGACCTCGCCGTCGCCGTACCAGCTCAGCTCGACGACGGAGCCCTCGGTCGCCAGCAGGTCGAGCGAGAGCTGGAGCCCCTCCCCGGTCGCACTGGTGTGCACGACCAGGTCGCGCCCCTCTGCGGCGTCCGCCGGCAGGGCGAAGTCCGCACCCAGCGCATCGGCCACCGCGGCACGAGACGGGTCGACGTCGACCAGCTCGACCCGCACGCCGGGGATCTGCGCGAGCACGCGCGCCACGCAGCAGCCGACCATCCCCCCGCCGACCACCGTGACGCGGTCTCCGGGCAGCACGCCGGAGTCCCACACCGCGTTCACCGCGGTCTCGACGGTGCCGGCGAGCACCGCCCGGCCCGGCGGGACGTCGCCGGGCACCGGGAAGACCGCCGAGGCGGGGACGACGTACTCGGTCTGGTGCGGGTGCAGGCAGAACACCGTCCGCCCGCGCAGCGACCGGTCGCCGTGCTCGACGACGCCGACGCTGAGGTAGCCGTACTTCACCGGTCCCGGGAACTCCCCCTCCTGGAAGGGCGCGCGCATCGTCTCGCGCTGCGACTCGGGCACTCTGCCGGCGAACACCAGGGTCTCGGTGCCGCGGCTGATCCCGGAGCGCAGGGTGCGTACGCGCACCTCACCCACGTCCGGGTCGCGCACTGCGACCGGACGGATCTCACCCACGCCAGGCTCTCGGAGCCAGAAGGCACGCGCCATGAACCCCGGAACCCCTTCCTGCGTCCTCCTCGGTAACCCCATGAACGGAGGGAACGTGCACGCGGTTCAAACGCCGGTGCTGCCGACGGTAGTGCGAGGCCCGGCCAACCAGGTCACCTCCACCCGGGCGCTGCTCGCGCTCGCGGTGGCCCTGATGGTCGCGGTCACCCCCCTGGCCGCGGTGCCGACCGCCCTTCTCGTGACGACGGCGACGGTCGCGCTGGCCCTCGACTGGGTCGACGGCCGGGTCGCGCGCCGCACCGGAACCGTCACCGCGTTCGGGGCGCGCTTCGACATGGAGGTCGACGCGTTCCTCATCCTCGTGCTCAGCGTGTACGTCGCCCGCTGGTTCGGCCCGTGGGTGCTGGCGATCGGTCTGGCCCGCTACGCACTGCTCGCCGCGGAGCAGGTCTGGCCGTGGCTCCGGCGGCCGGTGCCGCCGCGCTACTGGCGCAAGGTGGTGGCCGCCGTCCAGGGGATCGCGCTGACCGTCGCCGCGTCGGGGCTGCTGCCGCACGAGCTGATGGCGGGCGTCCTCGTCGGTGCGCTGATGCTTCTCGCCGAGTCCTTCGGTCGCGACGTGCTGTACCTGTCCAGAAGCAGGCTGGCCCGCCGATGAGAAAGCTGCTCACGGTCCTGGCCCTCGTGCTCGTCTGGGCGGCCCTGACCCTGCCCGACCGGCTGGAGACGGTGCACGCCTCCACCTTCGCGCGGCTGCCGCTGGAGCTGGTCGTGCTGGTCGCCGTCGGCGTGCTGCTCCCCCGGCGAGCCGGAACGATCGTGCTGGTGGGCGCCGGCGTGCTGCTCGGCGTGCTGACGGTGCTGAAGATCCTCGACATCGCCTTCTTCGAGGCGTTGCGACGGCCCTTCGACCTGGTCGTGGACTGGCGGTACGCCGGGTCGACGGTCGGCCTGGTGCACGACTCGTTCGGCAGCGTGCTCGGCACCGTGATCCTGGCCGTCTTCGGCCTCGTGATCGTGGGCCTGCTCACCCTGGTCCCGCTGGCGCTGCTGCAGCTGCGACGCGGCACCGAGGAGCACCGCCGCACCACGCTGCAGGTGGTCGCGGTGCTGGTGGTGGCCTGGCTCCTCCTCGCCTTCACCGGCACCGGGCTGGCCACGGCCGGCACCTCGTCGTACGCCGAGGACCAGGTGGCGAGGGTGCCCGCCCTGCTCCACGACGAGCACGAGTTCCGCCTGGCCACCACGCACGACCCGATGCGCGACGCACCGGGTGACCAGCTGCTGCGCGGCCTGCGGGGCAAGGACGTGCTGCTCGTCTTCGTGGAGAGCTACGGACGGGTGGCCGTGCAGGGGTCGAGCTTCGCCCCCGGCGTCGACGCCGTGCTCGCCGACGGCGACCGACAGCTCGCCGGTGCCGGCTTCCACTCGCGCAGCGCGTTCCTCACCTCCCCGACCTTCGGCGCGCTCAGCTGGCTGGCCCACTCGACCCTCCAGTCGGGGCTGTGGGTCGACGGTCAGCAGCGCTACGACGCGCTGGTCACCAGCCACCGGCTGACCCTGGCCCGGCTGTTCCAGCGGGCTGGCTGGCGCACGGTCAGCGACGTCCCCGCCGACACCCACGACTGGCCCCAGGGCAGGTTCTACGGCTACGACCACTTCTACGACTCGCGCAACGTCGGCTACCGCGGGCCGCGGTTCGGCTACCCGACGATGCCCGACCAGTTCACCGTCGACGCCCTGCACCGCCTCGAGCTCGCGCCCGCCCACCGGAAGCCCGTGATGGCCGAGATCGACCTGATCTCCAGCCACGCCCCGTGGTCGCGCACGCCGCGGATGGTGCCGGACAGCGCCGTCGGCGACGGCTCGGTGTACGACGGCATGCCGGCCACGTTGCCCTCGGAGAAGGACATCTGGCCGTCCCCGACCAAGGTGAAGGCGGCGTACGGCACGTCGATCGAGTACTCGATGAAGTCACTGATCTCCTACGTCGTGCACCACGGGACGGACAAGACGGTGCTGGTCGTGCTCGGCGACCACCAGCCCGCCACGATCGTCTCCGGCCGCGACGCCGACCACGACGTGCCGATCAGCGTGATCGCCAAGGACCCGGGCGTGCTGCGGCGGATCGACGGCTGGCACTGGGAGGCCGGACTGCACCCTTCGCCCACGGCACCCGTGCTGCGGATGGACCGTTTCCGGGACCGCTTCCTCGCGGCGTACGCCCGATGAGGTCGACACTGAACCCACGACCGCACACCGACGTTCCACCAGGTGGAGGTACTCAGGTGAAAGGCATGGGGTCCGGCAACGAGGTCGCCCTGATGCAGCAGCTGCACGACGAGCACGCTGCTGCACTGTGGGGCTACTGCCTGCGCCTGACCGGGCACGACCGCGCCCGTGCCGAGGACGTCACCCAGGAGACCCTGCTGCGCGCCTGGCGGCACAAGGCGGTGCTGGACAGCCCGCAGCCCGCCGTCCGGTCGTGGCTGTTCACCGTGGCCCGCAACATCGTCATCGACGAGTGGCGCACGAAGCGGGCGCGCAGCGAGCTGACGGTCGCCGAGGTCCCCGACGACGGGGTGGACGACCGCACCGACCAGCTCCTGCTGTCGTGGGTGGTGGCCGACGCGCTGACCCGGCTCTCCCCGGAGCACCGCGCGGTGCTGCTCGAGTGCTACTTCCGCGGCCGCCAGGTCTCCGAGGCCGCCCAGCGACTGGGCATCCCCGAGGGAACCGTGAAGTCCCGCACCCACTACGCGCTGCGCGCGCTGCGCCTCGCGCTCGAGGAGCTGGGGGTGACCGCATGAGCTGCAGCTTCGGCGACAGCGACGCCGCCTACGTCCTCGGTGCCCTCTCCCCCGCCGAGCGGCTGGCGTACGAGCGGCACCTGGACACCTGTGCGGACTGCACCCGCTCGGTGCGCCAGCTCGCCGGCCTGCCCGGCCTGCTGGCCCGGGTCGACCCGGCCGTGCTCGAGGAGCCCGGCGACACGGTGCCGGTGCCCGACGCCGTCCTGACCAACCTGGTCGGCGAGGTACGCCGGTCGCAGCGCCGCCGTGTCTTCGCCACCGCCGGGCTGGCCGCCGCGGCCATCCTGGCGATCGCCGCGCTGACCTTCTCCGCTCGTGCGCAGCCCGGACGAGGAGCGGCCGCCCGCCGCGGTCCCTGCTGTCCCCGCCCTGGCGATGACGCCGATCGGCGACGTACCCGTGCACGCCCGGCTCGCGCTCGAGCCGGTCGCGTGGGGGACCCGGTTGCAGCTCGCGTGCACCTACGCCCCCGACGCCGGCTGGACCACCGCGCCGCACGCGCCGACGTACACGCTCTACGTCCGCACCCGCGACGGGAAGACCCAGGAAGTGGGCACCTGGCGCTCCGTCGAGGGCCGCACCATGCAGCTCTCCGCGGCCACGGCGTCGCGCCGCCAGGACATCGCCTCGGTGGAGGTCCGCACCGCCGACGGGCGGGCGATCCTCAGGTCGAGCGG